>JASCOH010000010.1 GCA_029959295.1 Flavobacteriaceae bacterium PS02334
TGTCAATCCAATATGTCTATGAACGTGTCATTCTTTTTTATTTCCGAATCCGTGTTTCAGGAAGCGGGTGCAAAAGTAGAATTCCTTTTCCAGTCCTGCAAGCTTTTTGTGAAGTTTTTTTCAGAAACCTTGATTTTCTTTTTTCTCCAAATCTGCCTGCCAGCCTCTCAATGAACTCCCTGTCTTGCGGGGTGCAAAGGTAAAACTCTTTTTTATTCTTGGCAAGCTTTTTGATGAAAAATTTTTGATGTTTTTCTCGTCTTGCTTGCGATTAAATTTCGTCTCATTTGCGGAGGGCAAAGATATAATCCTTTTCCGTTTTCTGCAAATCTTTATTGAGATTTTTTTTATTTAATTTTCCAGATTTTAATAAGAACTTCGCCTTGAATGCGGGTGCAAAAATAAGCAACTTTTCTTCTTGCGCAAGCTTTTCGGTAACATTTTTTTAATGTTTTCTTGACTTTGTTTTTAACTAACTGAAAACATTGCAGTTGCAGACATATTTTTTTGAGCCATTACAAAAGACGTAAAAACAAAAGCTAGAATTCGCCATATGTAAGACATTGAAGGGCATTCAAGCATCGTGTTTGGCATGGATTGGCGCGTAATGCTGGTTCTGGCTTTTCCAAAAAAGCGGGAACTTTTCTCAAATAGCCCCGACTGGGGGGAAGAGCATCCCGTTTTTCACGGGATCTCTGGGAGGAAGGCGGGAATTTCGTTTCCTGAATTTGCCTGATGATTCGCTTCAAAATCTTTTGGAAAGAAAAAAGACAGCCGAATGGCTGTCTTAATATATAGGTATGCTATTTTGATTTTGCAAGTTTTTGATTCCATGACTTGGACAACTGCTCATAGTTGATGTCAATGGCGGGTGCTTGCTTTGGCAACCTCCCTTCTTGGAATGCCTTGACCAGGATGCTTTCGATGAGAAAATCTTCAGGCACATTATAAGGACTGTATTCTGTTTTTAAATTTATGCTGAAAACTCTGGCGGTTTTGTTTGCCCAGAATGCTTTCCATCCGCTTTTTTGTTCCTTGATGAGATCATAAGTCGTGCTTCCGGTTTGGCGATGGATTAATTTGACTAATATCTGACCGTCTTTTCGAGACAGCTGTTTCAGTTTTCCTTCGAATTCTTTTTCCAAGTATTCTTCTACGATCTTGAAATATTTTTTCTTCTCTTTATTAGTCTTCAGTTTTGCCATTCCTTTATTAAGAGAAACCAGTCTTTCAGAAGTCGCTTTTGCAAAAGGATAAACTCTCTGGATTCGGCGCTGCAAAATCAGGAAGTTCTTTTTGCTTTCTTCGTCAATATCGTCTCCTCTATATATAAGGACTTCGGGAAGCTGCACCACTTTCATCGTGTCGATGTCTTGAAGGTATTCATCGTTTTTGTCAACTTGCGCGCTTAAGGCATTTGACATTAATAACAGGAAGGCGATATATTTTATTGGTTTCATCAATTTCGTGAATTTGCTGTGTAAAAATATACAATATATGGATAACTGTAATTTCAAATTTATATTTTAGCAGAAAAATAAATTATGGCATCAAAATCTATATTAAAAAAGCAATCTTTGGCTTTTTTGGAAAGTTACTTAAATAATGCTTCGCCGACAGGATATGAATCAAGCGGTCAGGAAATTTGGATGAATTACCTAAAACCATACGTTGATACATTTATTACCGATACTTATGGAACTGCGGTTGGAGTTATCAATCCAGATGCGAAATATAAAGTCGTGATCGAGGGTCATGCGGATGAGATTTCTTGGTATGTAAATTATATTACCGATAACGGTTTGATTTATGTAATTCGAAATGGCGGTTCTGATCATATGATTGCACCTTCGAAGCGTGTCAATATTCATACCAAAAAAGGAATTGTTCAAGGCGTTTTTGGATGGCCCGCAATTCATACAAGAAATCGCGGTAAGGAAGAAGTGGCAAGAATCGACAATATTTTTATTGATTGCGGTTGCGAGACTAAAGAAGAAGTTGAAAATTTAGGCGTTCATGTGGGTTGCGTGATTACGTATCCTGATGAATTCATGATTTTGAATGAAAATAAATTTGTCTGCAGAGCGATTGACAACAGAATGGGCGGTTTCATGATTGCTGAAGTTGCGCGTTTGCTACACGAAAATAAAAAGAAATTACCTTTTGGATTATATATCACGAATTCCGTTCAAGAGGAAGTCGGTTTGCGCGGTGCCGAAATGATTACGAAAACCATCAAGCCAAATGTAGCCATCGTGACAGATGTTTGCCACGATTCTACAACACCGATGATTGACAAAAAGATTGAAGGCGACACTCAAATCGGAAAAGGTCCGGTTATTACTTATGCGCCAGCGGTTCAAAATAATTTGCGCGAGCTGATTATTGACACTGCTGAAGAGAAAAAAATTCCGTTTCAACGTTTGGCTTCTTCAAGAGTTACCGGAACTGATACTGATGCTTTTGCTTACAGCAATGGCGGTGTTGCTTCAGCTTTGATTTCTTTGCCGTTGCGATATATGCACACAACTGTGGAAATGGTACACCGCGAAGATGTTGAAAATGTAATTTCTTTGATTTATGAATCTTTGCTGAAGATTGAAAACGAAGAAACTTTCAGTTACTTCAAGAAATAAAAGTCCTTTTCTACAAATAAAAAAGTCCCGTTATTATTAAATAGCGGGACTTTGTTTTGATTGATGATTTGTTTTATGCTTTGTGAGCTTTTAAAATTTCAACTGTTTCAGTAGCATTAGATAATTCTGCATGTTTTAAAGCAGTAAATCCTTTGTCATCTTTTAGGTTAGATTTTGCGCCGTTTGCCAAAAGCAATTTTACTATTTCAACTTTGTTGTAACGCGCGGCATACATTAAAGGTGTCATTCCGTTTGAAGTCTGATTGATATCAGATCCAAATTCTACCATTTTTTTCACTGTTTGAAGATCCCCTTTTGCGATTGCTTGGCATAAAGGACTAACGGCTTTGTTTTTTGTGATCACTAATTTTTCAGTGATTCCTGTTTCATTGTTAGCTGCGATTGCAACATTACCAAATGCTAATAAAGCGATTCCGATGTAAACGATTGATTTTTTCATGATGATTGTTTTTTAATTGATGATGATTTAAATAAATGATTTGATTGTATAGTTAAGACGAACGTTTCTTTTCTTTGTTACAGCTTTTTTTTATTATAACATAATTTTAACATTTAAGACATTCTATAACTCTTTGATTTTGACACTACAAAGAACAAAAAAACCACGCAGAGCGTGGTTAAATTACTATTATCAAACAATTAGATTATTGATTCAAAAATTCTAATACATGTTTTTCAATTCGTTCGTGAATATTCGAAATATCAGCCTTGAAGAATTTCTCACCTAAAATATTTTCATATAATTCAATATATCTTTCAGAAACAGAATTTACATAAGCTTCATCCATTGCTGGAATTTCTTGTCCTTCTTTTCCTTGGAAACCATTTGCGATTAACCATTGTCTCACAAATTCTTTTGACAATTGTTTTTGCGATTCTCCCCTATCTTGTCTTTCTTCGTAACCTTCTTTGTAAAAATATCTAGAAGAATCTGGCGTATGGATTTCATCAATCAAAACAATCTTGCCTTCTTTAGTTTTTCCAAATTCGTATTTTGTGTCTACTAAAATCAAACCTCTATCAGCTGCAATCTGAGTTCCTTTGTTATATAGGACTCTTGTGTAGTTTTCTAAAACTTCATAATCTTCTAAAGTAACAATTCCTTTTGCAAGGATTTCTTCTCGTGAAATATCAGCATCGTGCTCGCCATTGTCCGCTTTTGTGGTTGGCGTAATGATTGGTTCTGGAAATTTATCGTTTTCTTTCAATCCTTCCGGCATTGTTACGCCGCAGATTTCTCTTTTTCCTAAAGCATATTCGCGAGCCGCATGACCTGAAAGATAACCGCGAATTACCATTTCTACTTTAAACGGTTCGCATAAATGACCAACGGCAACGTTTGGATCTGGAGTTGCAATTAACCAATTCGGAACTAAATGCGAAGTCATTTCCATAAATCTTGTCGCAATTTGATTCAAGATTTGTCCTTTGTATGGGATTCCTTCTGGCAAGACTACGTCAAAAGCGGAAAGCCTGTCGGTAGCGACCATTACTAATAATTCGTCATTAATGTTGTAAACTTCGCGAACTTTGCCGCGGTAAACCGATTTTTGGCCTGGAAAATTAAAATTTGTAGTTGTGATTGTGTTGCTCATTATAGTAGTTGTATTTTTTTTAAGATGTAAAAGTAGTTGGTTTTATAGAAGTTTCAAAGGATTATTTCACAGAGATTCACTAAAATTCGCAACCATTCACACAGATTTTTGAGGCGATGTTGACACACAATCGTTCAGGTGTTTCCAAAAAAGCGAAAAGTTTCTCAAATAGCCGCGATGGTGCTACCGAATTCTCGGAATTTGAGCTCTTGCTTTTGCGCCAAGCAAAAGTAAAGCAAGTGGTTCCAGCGGGAAATGCAATTGCTGAAAATGCCCGAGCCACTCGCTTCATAAAATAAATCTAGTTTTTTACAACTTTAAAAGTTTCAGTTTTGCCGTTAGAACTGATTTTCACCAAATAAGTTCCAGCTGTCAGGCTAGAAACATTGACTTGTTTTGCTGCGTCAATTCCTTTTTCAGAGAGAACTTCCTGACCTAGCAAATTAAAAATTGTTAAGTCTGAAACATCTTTAAGGTTTGAGATATTCAAAATATCATTCACAGGATTTGGAAAAACTGCTGTTTTTGCTTTATCAAAATCGGCCGTGCCTAAAGCTGGCGTAACTGTAAACTCAATAACATCAAAGTCTAAAACCTTTGGATCTGCCCAAATTCCGACTCCGAAATATATGGTTTGATTAGCAGCTAAATTTGGAACTGTAACTGATAAAATTCCGGTTGGCGAATTGAAAGAACCTGAATACGCACCTGATAGACATCCAGAAATTGCAGTTCCAGTGCAGTCTGAAAACGCCATTAAGCCCATGTAATCGGTTCTGATTAAAATTTTGAAATAAACTGACTCTCCTGGAGTGCTTCCGGAAGTGTATTTAAACATATAATCATCACCCGAAGAAATAAATACATCGTCAAAACATGTGGTATTGAAACTCAATGTACTGCTGTAACCTCCAGTTCCTTGGCAATTTGGCGCTGAAGTAACCCATGATCCCGGACTAGAACTGCCTCCCCCAGGCGTTAAAATTCCCATTGAAGTAAATCCGTTGCTTATTGGAATTGCATTTTCACAAGAATATTGTCCATATGAAGCTATTCCTACAATAAAAAGTAAAAGCGATAAAGTAATTTTTCTCATAATTTATTGGTTTTAATATTATTATCCAAATATAATAAAACAATATAAATCAATTACTTAATAAAATTACTATATCTAACTTAATTTACAAATTAACCGAGAATAGTTTATTTTTTTATGAATCAATACTAAATTCTCCATTATAATAAGCTTCAACAATCTTGCTTGCTTTTTCAAAATCTTCAGCGCTTACTTTCAGAATAAACGGATTTAAACCGCCAGCTGTAACCGCCCAAGGCTCTATGGAAGCCATTGCTGAATTGATTTCAAAAACTTCAATTTCGTTATTTTCTAATATATTTTTCACGGCCATTCCTTCGAAAGGCGAACCGCTGAAAACTTGTTTGTGGTCAGACATATTTTTTATTTCAGGCGATTATTATTCTGATGTGATTGCTTCGTTCCTCGCAATGACTTTGAAGCTCTGCTACTTTGAAACTTTTTTAATCGTGATTTTCTATCTGTTTGTAAGCGTCGATTACTTTTTTCACCAATCTATGTCTTACAATATCTTTGTCATCTAAATAAATAATTCCGATTCCGTCGATATCTTTAAGTACAAGAAGCGCTTCTTTCAAACCTGAAATCGTTCTTCTTGGTAAATCAACTTGGCCTGGATCTCCGGTAATCATGAATTTCGCCTGTTTTCCCATACGCGTCAAAAACATTTTCATTTGAGAATGTGTCGTGTTTTGGGCTTCATCTAGAATTACAAAAGCATTGTCCAAAGTTCGTCCGCGCATAAATGCCAAAGGCGCAATCTGGATGATTCCTTTTAAGATATAATCTTCGAGTTTTTCATTCGGAAGCATATCGCGCAGCGCATCATATAAAGGTTGCATATAGGGATCGAGTTTTTCCTTCATGTCTCCAGGAAGAAATCCTAGGTTTTCTCCAGCTTCCACGGCAGGCCTTGTCAAGATAATTCTTTTGACTTGCTTTTCTTTCAGCGCTTTCACAGCCATTGCAACACCTGTGTAGGTTTTACCAGTTCCAGCTGGACCAACGGCAAAAACCATATCGTTTTTGTTCATCGTGTCGACAAGCAATTGCTGGTTTGGCGTCATTGCCTTGATGATTTTTCCGCCAACGCCGTGCACTAAAATCTTATCGTGGTCGCCCATTTTCTCGACTTGCTGGCTTCCGCCTTCGATTACCCTTTCAATGACATTATTGTCAATGTTGTTGTAACGCGAAAAGTGAAGCATGAGTCGCTGAAAGCGGTTTTCGAACTCGTCTAAAACTTCTTTTTCTCCAAAAGCCTTGATCGTGGTTCCTCGAGCTACGATTTTTAACTTTGGATAATACTTTTTAATCGTTTCAAGATGAGCATCTTGAGCGCCCCAAAAATCTTTTGGTGCGATATCTACGAGTTCTATGGTTCTTTCGTTCAAAAGCTGTAGTATTAAATTAAAAATTTATCTGGCTATTTTGTTAGCTTTGCATATCTCAAATTTAATAAAAAAATAGGCGCTTCGGCGGTAATGTTATAAACAATTTTATGTCAATAATTACGCTCACTACTGATTTTGGATGCAAAGACCATTTTGTTGGCGCTTTGAAAGGCAAGATCTATTCAGAGTTTTCAGACGCTAAAATTGTGGACATTTCACATGAAATTGACCTTTTTAATGTTTCTGAAACGAGCTATATAATTGGTGCTTCGTATAGTAGCTTTCCGAAAGGAACGGTTCATATTATAGGAGTAGATTCTGAATTGCACCAAGAAACGCAGCATATTGCGATGGAATGGAATGACCAATATTTTATTTGTGCTGATAATGGCGTTTTGACTATGCTGACGCAGAAAATCATTCCGCAGAAGATTGTGGCGATCAATATTCACGACCGTTTGGCGATTAATGCTACGGCGATGGATGTTTTTGTAACCGTTGCCTGCCACATTGCAAGAGGTGGATTATTAAACGTAATTGGCAGAGAAATAACGCAATTGCGAGAAGTGACCGAATTGCAAGCTGTCGTAAATCAAGATGGAAATTCTATTAAAGGTTACGCGATTTATATCGATCATTGTGGCAACGTGGTCACAAATATTTCAAGACAGCTTTTTACAGAAATCGGCAAAGGCAGAAAATATGAAATCGGTTTCAAGAATTATAAGCTGAAAACAATTCTGCCGAATTATTCTGCGATTGTCAATTTTGACCAAAACCCGATGAAATTTTACGAAGGAAAAGAATTGGCGATTTTCAATGAAGCTGGTTTTTTAGAAATTGCAATTTACAGAAGCAATCCGAGTTCACTGGGAAGCGCTTCGAGCTTATTAGGAATGAATTATCGGGATTTGGTGACGATTAGTTTTTTATAGGCAAGAGAGAATAGCCAAGAGGCAAAAGCGCAGATTCACAAATCATAAATCTAAAATCATAAATTAAATGTTCGTACGAATTGTAAAATTGTCCTTTCACGAAGAAAACATTCCGGCATTTCTGGAAAATTTTGAATTGATGAAAGAAAAAATACGAAATGCGCCTGGAAACCGTTTCTTAGAATTGTATCAAGACAAGAACAACAAATGTATTTTCTTCACTTACAGTTATTGGGAAACTGAGCAAGATTTAGAAAATTATAGAAATTCTGAGCTTTTCGACGGTATTTGGAATTTTACAAAGAAATTATTTAATGACAAACCAGAAGCTTGGAGCGTTGATAAATTGGCAACTTTAGAATAAATTTAGATTTTTGATTTAGAATTTTTGGTAGTAACTTGCCTCTCGACTGCGCTCGGGGTGACAAACACTTAGAACTCAAAATTTAAATTAAAAAAAGACTTTTTAAACTATAAACTAAAACTTAGAGCCTCAAAAACTCTGAAACTTTGAAACTTTTTAAATGAAATCAATTTTACTACGAGAAATCAAATCCTTTTTCGGCTCGCCGATTGGTTATTTGGTCATTGCCATTTTTCTATTGATGAACGGGCTTTTCCTTTGGGTTTTCGAGGGCGATTTTAATATCCCGAATTCTGGATTTGCAGATTTGAGTCCGTTTTTTACTTTGGCGCCTTGGATTTTAATTTTCCTGATTCCGGCGGTGACGATGCGAAGCTTTTCGGATGAAAAAAAACAGGGAACGATTGAATTGCTTTTTACAAAACCGTTGAGCATTTGGCAAATCGTAAACGGAAAGTTTTTCGGAGCTTTCTTATTGATCTTAATTGCAATAATTCCTACCTTAATATATGTCTTCGTACTTTCAAGTCTTGGAAATCCAGAAGGAAATTTAGATTTCGGAAGCACTTTAGGTTCTTATTTCGGATTATTATTTTTAATCGGAGCTTACACTTCCATCGGAATTTTTACTTCCACCCTATCTGAAAATCAAATTGTTGCCTTTATAATTTCAGTATTTCTTTGCTTCGTATTTTATTTCGGCTTCGACGGAATTTCTTCTCTTGCAGGAAGTTTTGATTTGGTCGTTTCTTCCATCGGAATGGATTACCACTTTAAAAGCATGAGCCGTGGCGTTTTAGACACCCGGGACATCCTTTATTTCGTCAGCATTACGGTATTATTTTTATCGTTTACAGTTTACAAACTTAAATCTTTGAAATCGTAATGAAAGCATCCAAAAAACAAAGCCTGAAGCAATTAGGCCTAATTTTAGTGGCAATTATTGCCTTAAATATCGCTGGAAATTTCTTTTTCAAGCGATTTGACTTGACACAAGACAAACGTTATACGTTATCGCAAAGTACTTTAGACATAATCAAAAAAGTGGATCAGCCACTTTATATCGATGTGTTTTTAGACGGACAATTTCCGGCGCAGTTTAAAAGATTGCAAAGCGAAACTCGACAAATGCTGGAAGAATTCAGAGCCTATAATTCCAATATCATTTTCAATTTTACAGATCCGGCTGGCGATGAAGCGACAGCAGATCAATACATGGCAGAATTGATACAGCTTGGTTTTACGCCGACAAATATCCAAAGCAATAAAAACGGAAAAAAATCAATGGTTCCGGTTTTTCCTTGGGCAATTGCGAATTATGGACAAAAGTCAGTCCGCGTTCCTTTATTGGTAAATAATTTTGGAAATAATGCCGATGAAAATATCAGCAAATCGGTGCAATTGTTAGAGTTCGCTTTCGCGGATGCGCTGACAAAATTGGCTACAAAAGACATGAAAAAAATCGCAGTTTTAAAAGGAAACGGCGAAATTGGCGATAAATATCTGGCAGATTTTATTCTGAATTTGAGAGAATATTACTTGATCGGAGAATTTAATTTAGATTCGCTTACAAACGACCAGAACAAAACGATGCAGAATCTAGATCGTTTTGACGCGGCAATCATTGCAAAACCAACGGAAGCTTTCAGCGATTCTGAGAAATATATTTTGGACCAATACATCATGAAAGGCGGAAAAACGCTTTGGCTGATGGATAATGTCGTGGCTGATTTAGACAGTCTGCAGAACAAATCACAATCCGCTTTGGCTTATCCGCGAGAGCTGAATTTGAACGATATGTTTTTTAAATACGGCATCAGAATTAACTATAATTTGGTAGAAGATTTATTGTCAACTCCGGTAACGGCTCAGTCTCCGAATGGCGAAGTTCCGATTGACTGGCTGTATTCTCCGATTATCAAATCTCAGGAAAATCATCCAATTAATAAAAATGTTAATCTGGTAAAATTAGAATTTGCCAACCAAATTGATACGTTGAAAAATAATATCAAGAAAACGGTTCTTTTAAGAAGTTCGCCACAGTCAAAAGTTGTCGGAGCGCCCATAGAAATTGGTCTTCAGCAGTTTACGGATGGTGTTGTAGAAGACGAATATGTAAAAGGAAACCAGACAATTGGCGTTTTATTAGAAGGAAATTTTACTTCCGCATTTAAAAACCGCATAAAACCTTTCAAAGCGGAGAAATCGACTGACGACGGCGTGAAAAGCAAGATGATTGTCATTGCCGACGGCGATATTGTCAATTATATGTATGCCAATAAAAAGCCTCTCAAAAACGGAATCGACCAGTGGACGCAGCAGGTTTATGGCAATAAAGATTTCTTGATGAATTCGATGAATTATCTATTGGATGACAGCGGACTTATTAACATTCGCGGTAAAAATGTGGAGCTTCCATTGCTTGACGGGAAGAAAGTTTCTGAGAATTACACATTTACGCAATTCCTAACTGTTGGATTACCAATCTTAATTCTGGCAATTTTTGGTTTGGCGTTCACTTATTTGAGAAAGCGTGCTTACAGCAAATAATGTTAATAATTTGGTTTTGATTTAGAATTAGTTTAAGATATATTTGTGCATCGTAAAATTTATACCCATTTTTACACACATTAAAAAAAACGAAAATGAAGTTTATAGTATCGAGTTCGTACTTATTAAAACAATTGCAAGTTTTGGGAAGCGTTATCAACAGCAGTAACACCTTGCCAATTTTAGATAATTTTCTTTTTGAATTAGACAACAATCAATTGACTGTTTCTGCTTCAGATTTAGAAACGACAATGTCTGCTACTTTAGAAATCGATTCTACAAGTACGGGAAGCGTTGCCGTTCCTGCAAAATTGCTTTTGGAAATCTTGAAAACGTTTCCAGAACAGCCTTTGACTTTCACGGTTGAAGAAAACAGCACAATTGAAATCAGTTCCAATTCTGGAAAATATGCGTTGGCATATGCTCCGGGTGAAGAGTTCCCGAAATCAGTAAATCTTGACGATCCGTCTTCGACAATTGTTCCTGCGGGAGTTTTGGCGACAGCGGTTAGCAAGACGATTTTTGCTGCAGGAAACGATGATTTGCGTCCGGTTATGTCTGGCGTATTTTTTCAATTTTCTCCAGAAGGATTGATTTTCGTGGCAACAGACGCACACAAATTGGTAAAATATGCAAGAACTGACGTGAAAGCATCTCAAGTTGCCGATTTTATCATGCCAAAGAAACCTTTGAATATTTTAAAAAGTATTCTTGGCGCTTCAGAAGCTGACGTAAAAATCGAATATAACGATTCAAATGCGACTTTCTCTTTTGACAATTACGTTTTGACTTGTAGATTGATTGATGGAAAATATCCAAATTATGAAGCAGTTATCCCAAAAGAAAATCCGAATAAATTAATGATCGACCGTTCTCAGTTTTTGAGTTCTGTTCGTCGTGTTGCGATTTTCTCTAATAAAACTACACACCAGATTCGTTTGAAAATTGCTGGCGCAGAATTGAATATTTCTGCTGAAGATATTGATTACTCCAACAAAGCCGAAGAGCGTTTGACTTGTGATTATCAAGGAGATGACATGCAGATTGGTTTCAATTCTCGTTTCTTGACAGAAATGCTGACGAACTTGCAATCTGACGAAATTATGTTAGAAATGTCATTGCCAAACAGAGCCGGAATCCTTACTCCGGTTGACGGATTGGAAGATGGCGAAACAGTGACGATGCTTGTAATGCCAGTAATGCTAAACAACTAAATATGAATAAATTATTCAAAATCATAAGCGCCATTTTTATACTTTGTATCGTATTTTCATGTTCTGACGACGATGGCGCTCGTGAATTAGCGAAATACGGATTCAATTATAATTCGCAATTTTATGTTTTGAATACAGCTTCTTATGTTGATGAAAATGTAGAGGATGAAATTACGCCAAGCAAACTTTCAATCGTATTATCCAATGTGGATTTGGCCAATTCAAATGCTATTTCTAACGTTACAAAGCTTTATTTCGATTTTGAAGGAATTACGCTAGTCGCTGGAGAAATTGCTGAAATTGAGGATTATTTTATAGAAATTGGAGGTTCTTTTGTCAGAAATACAGAAGACGAAAATTTCTCCTATGTAAATGGAAGTTTCCTTTTAGACAGCCAGCAACCAGCATTAGCTGCCACAGAAAAAAAAGCTGTAATTAATTCAATAACTGAAAACACAATTGACTTGACTTTTTCATTCACCAGAGCTGATGGTCAAGTTTTTTCAGGAAATTATATAGGCTTGTTTACGGATGACAGTGTTGTTCCTGAAGAAGAAAATCCTGAAGATCCAGAATAAAAATAAACCCAACCAATAACCAACCATTATTTATACAAAAATGCCGTAGCTTAAAAGTTACGGCATTTTTTTTATAATATTTGTGAGTTCCTATGCGTTCTTTGCGTTGAAATTTAACCGCAAAGAAATGTAGATAAAAAAATTTATTCGCTTATTCTGATGAGTTTCTTATTCAAAAATTCTTCAATTCCCAATTCAGAAAGTTCACGTCCATAACCAGAACGCTTCGTTCCTCCAAAAGGCAAATCAGGTCGAGAGGCTGTGTGTTCATTGATGAAAACCATTCCTGTTTCAATTTGGCTTGCTACGTTTATGGCTCTTTCAATGTCTTTACTGAATACAGAACCGCCTAATCCAAAGCTGGAATCATTGGCCAAAGCAATCGCTTCGTTTTCATCTTTCACTCTATAAAAAGAAGCAACCGGACCGAAAATTTCTTCGTGGTAAGCGGTCATTCCTTTTTTGATATCTGTCAAAATTGTCGGTTCAAAGAATGCGCCTTCTCGATCGATTCTCTTTCCTCCGATAACCACTTTTGCTCCAGCTTTCACTGTTTGATCAACTTGCTTTTCGATTTTTTCTGCGGCTTCTTCACTGCTCAAAGGTCCGACTTCTGTGCTTTCATCCATCGGGTCGCCAACTTTTAAACCGACTAATTTCTCTTTGAATTTTTCCAGAAATTCATCAGCAATTTTATCGACAACAATAATTCTTTTGGAAGAAGTACAAGCTTGTCCCATATTTCCGAACCTTCCGGTCACGGCATTTTCGATTGCTTTTTCTAAATCTGCATCTTCCAGAACTATAAAAGCATCGCTTCCTCCTAATTCCAAAACTGATTTTTTCAGATTTTTTCCTGCTGCTTCGGCTAAGCTTGAACCTGCGCCTTCGCTTCCAGTCAATGACATTCCGGCGATTCTTGGATCTTCGGCCATCTTTGCAATTTTCTTGCTTGATAGAAATAAATTGGTGTAAACTCCTTCTTCCGCGCCAGCTTCTAGAAATAAATCTTCTATTGCTTTGGCACATTGCGGTACGTTGGAAGCATGTTTTATCGCGATTACATTTCCTGCCATGATATTTGGCGCAGCCATCCTAGCCACTTGATTAAACGGATAATTCCACGGCATTACGCCTAAAATTATTCCGATTGGCGAATTACGAATAAAAGCTTTTCCGTCTTTCACATCAACCTCTTTATCCTTTAAAAATGCTGCAGCGTTTTCAGCATAATATTCATAGACAGAAATGCACATGTCAATTTCAGCTTCGCTTTGTGCAATTAATTTTCCCATTTCCAGGGTTATCATTTCAGCTAATTCTTTCTTTTTCTCTTTCATAAGAGAAGCCACTTTGTTCAATAATTTAGAACGTTCTGCAAAAGAAGATTTCTTCCAAGTTTGAAAAGCCTTGTCAGCCCTAGCAATTTTGTTTTCTAATTCTTTTTCAGAAATTTCATCGAAAGTCTTCACAGACTTATTGTTGTATGGATTGATTGTTTCTATTGCCATGATTTAAATGCTTTGATATTCGTTTACAAACCAGAATATGTCGTTGTTTAATTTGTCTTTTTCTGTAAAAAATAATCCGTGCGGTGCGCCGTCATATTTTATGTATTTTGCCTGAGGGAGTAATTTTGCAGTTTTATCGCTTGAAACTTCAATCGGAACCGTTTTGTCATCCGTTCCATGAATGATTAGAACAGGAACATTGATTCTCGCAATATCTTGCCTGAAATCTGTAGTTGCCCAAGACTGCATGCATTTTACTGCTGCATTTCCGTTGGAGACTAAAGTCAAGGATTGGTGCCAATCTAAAAATTCATCGCTCACGGTTTTGTTCAATAAAGAAACGCTGTAGAAATCTTTAGCAAAATTAGCTAAGAATTTCGGGCGATCCTTACGGATTTTCTCTTCCATGTCGTCAAACATTTCTTTAGGCAAGCCATCTGGATTATCGTCCGTTTTTAGTAGAAAAGGAAGTACGGTGCTTACTAAAATCGCTTTTGTAACTCTTCCTTCCTCATTGTATTTTGAAAGATATCGGGCGACTTCTCCTCCACCCATGGAAAAACCTACAAGCGTCACATCTGATAAATTTAATTCGGTCAAAAGCGCGTCTAAATCAGAAGCTAAAGTATCATAATCGTAACTATTCCAAGGCTTGTCTGACTTCCCGAAGCCTCTTCGGTCATAGGCGATACAGCGAATGTTATTCTTTGGAAGCACATCAAGTTGTGACTCCCACATTTGGTGGCTCGACGGCCATCCTCCAATCAAAACTACGGGTTTTCCTTCTCCAATATCTTGATAAAAAATTCTAACTTCCTGAGAAGTTCCTTGGTTGGTTCTTATAAATGGCATAGCAATGTTTTTTAATTTACTATCCCTAAGTTACCCATTCTTCTAACCAATTGAAAATGAATTAGTCAATCTTTAACATCTGTCGAACCTACTCTTCTTCGTGCAAAGCCATAATCGGAACATCAACTTTATAAGATAATTTTTGCGCCAAGCTCGTGCTGAAAAGATCTTCAAAAAAGCCTCTTTTTTCGGTAAGCATTGTCAGCAAATCGATGTGCTGGCTATGTAAAAAATCTTGGATAGTTTCTCTGACATTATCATGCGGAATAACGAAAAATTGGACCGGCCATTGACTGCAACGCGCTTCCCAAAGTGAAATTTGGTCGTCAGTAATTTCAGAACCTGATTTTTTTACATACAAACATTTTACTGTAGCATTCAATTTATCAGCAATATCCATGACTCTTTTTAGCGCTGTCATATCTTTTTCCCTGTATAAAGTTGTGAAAGCGATTGTTTTTATTTTTTGGTAATGCGCCTCAATTGGAATGCTCAAAACGGGAACCGGAAGCATTGAAATCGCTTCGCCCGCATTGGAACCCATAAGCGTTTCGAACCAATTTGACGTGCCGCTGGTTCCCATGACAACCAAACTTATATTTTGCTCGACAACGGTTTCATTCATAGCATAAATCAGATTTCCTGATTTCAAAATATGAGATAACTTTATATGGTCTAGATTGTTATAAGATGCAATTATTTTTAAATTTGGAATATGGTCTTTAAAACTTTCCATCTGCTGGACTTCCAAAGTGTCATAAATTTCCTTAAAATTCATCGGCATTTCGGCGTTTTCAATTATTGGCAAATCGAAAGTATGAAGCAAGACAATCTCTGCTTCTAAGGTGTCTGCCATCTTCAGGGCATAAAGAAAAGCATTATTGGCTATAGCCGAAAAATCTGTGGGAAAAAGAATTTTTTTCATAATTAATCTATATTAATTTTCCTCATAAAGTTACGGAAATTGACTGCGATTTGAAAATTTGTGCCTTTAAGTTTTGTTTTATTTAACACTGAATCCATACGAAAGCAAAATTGCCATATTGCAACTTTACCCCTATCTTTGCACAAAATAAAATTTATGGTTTCACAAGACACAATTGTTGCTTTGGCCACGCCTTCAGGAGCTGGAGCAATTGCCATCATAAGGGTTTCTGGGAAAGATGCGATTTCAATTGCTTCTTCGGTTTTTGATTCGATTTCTAAAAAAGACATTACGAAGCAGAAAACGCATACGATTCATTTGGGGCATATTGTGGACGGACCAAAAATTTATGACCAGGTTTTACTTTCGTTATTTAAAGGGCCAAATTCTTATACTGGAGAAAATGTAGTAGAAATTTCTTGCCACGGTTCAACTTATATCCAACAGCAAATTATTCAATTATTGCTTCGCAAAGGCTGTAAAATGGCCGAACCAGGTGAATTTACACTAAGAGCTTTCATCAACGGAAAGTTAGATTTGTCGCAAGCGGAAGCTGTTGCAGACCTAATTTCTTCAGAAAACGAAGCTTCTCACCAAATTGCAATGCAACAAATGCGTGGCGGTTTTTCGAATGAGATTGCCAAACTGCGCGAGGAACTATTGAATTTTGCTTCGCTGATAGAATTGGAATTAGATTTTGCAGAAGAAGATGTGGAATTTGCAGACCGAAGCCAGTTTAATGACTTATTAGACAGAATTGATTTTGTATTGAAACGATTAATTGATTCTTTTGCCGTAGGAAATGTGATTAAAAACGGAATTCCTGTAGCAATTGTGGGTGAGCCAAATGTTGGGAAATCTACGCTTTTGAATGCTTTATTGAATGAAGAAAGAGCCATAGTTTCTGAAATTGCCGGAACAACTCGCGACACGATTGAAGACGAATTGGTTATCAACGGAATTGGTTTCAGATTCATCGACACCGCGGGAATTCGTGAGACAAAAGATGTTGTGGAAAGCATCGGAATCAAGAAAACTTTCGAAAAAATTGAACAGGCGCAAGTTGTGGTTTATTTATTAGACAGCAATTTGCAGTTTTCCGAAAATTCAAATAGCTTAAAACAAATTCAGATAGAAATTGAAAAAATTAAGAATCAATTTCCACTGAAACCATTGATTATAATTGGAAATAAAGCAGATAAGTTAACCGAAAATCAGGTTCAAGCTTTACAATCTGAAATTGCGGAAATACTTTTGATTTCTGCTAAAGAGAATCTTAATATTGAAGATTTGAAAAGTAAATTAATGTCTTTTGTCAATACCGGAGCGCTCCGAAATAATGAAACAATTGTTACTAACACAAGACATTATGATTCTCTAATAAAAGCTTTGGAAGAAATTCAAAAAGTGAAATTTGGAATTGCTACAGGAATTTCTAGCGATTTAATGGCTATTGATATTCGTCAGGCTTTATATTATTTTGGAGAAATTACGGGCCAGGTTACTAATGATGAATTGCTGGGGAATATATTTGCTAACTTTTGCATCGGCAAATAAGCTTCACAAAACATCGCAAACCAAAACAAAGAATCCCAGTTAAAATGTCTTAAAATGGCATTTTGACTGGGATTTTTCTTTCTGCTTATTTACTTTTATTTGCAGATAGTTTGTCCTTTTTTGTACCATAATTGTACCACGAAAAATAAACTCCGATCTGGGATTTTTTTTGGCGAGATTATGACACAATGAGACACACATAGACACGATGGGACGCAAAATTAGCCATATTATGAGTTCTAACATTGAGGTTACCAGAATCTGCGAGCACTGCAAAAAACAGTTCACGGCCAGGACGACGCGCACGCGATATTGCTCGCACATTTGCAACAGCAGGGGCTACAAAGCGCTGGCACGCAAGGGAAAGGTAGAAAAAAGCAATCAGGAAACGGTCCTGCTCCTGAACACGGACCTGGAAAAAATCAAGCCTCTGGAGTTTCTTAAAATCACCCAGGCGAGCCTTCTTTTCGGAATCAGCAGGAGCACCATCTACAGGTTAGTTAACAGAGGGCAACTGGACATCGGCAAGTTCGGGAAGCGGACAGTTCTTCGAAGGTGCGACCTGGAGGCTTTCTTTGCCATTCCCGTACAGGAATTAAGCCTCAAGACCGGCCAGCAGTTTCCGGGATTTGACAACTGCTACACGATAACGGAAATCCAGCAGAAGTACAATATTTCCTCGGGAGCGCTCTATCTGCTGATCCAGAGGCAGGGCATCGTCAAATATTCCGTCGGGAGGTTCACCTGCGTGGCCAAGCAGGACATCGATATAATTTTTAATGCCGGGAGAAGATGAAAAAAACGAATGTTACGCTTAGAAAAAGGACCCTGCCAAGCGGAAAGATCTCGCTGTATCTTGATTTCTTTCCTGCGGTCTACAATCCCAAAACTAGTGGTTTTTCCCGCAGGGAATATTTGGGATTGTATCTGTTTGCAAAGCCTAAGAACAGTACTGAAAAAGCAATCAATTCAGAAAACCTGCATAAGGCTGAAATTATCTGCTCCAATAGGTTCAACGAAATGAACAAACAGCAAATTTATACTGCATTCGAGCTGGAACGCATCCATCTAAAGGAGATTGGTGAAAAGTCATTTATTCAGTTTCTGAAGCAGGCCGCAGGAACCAAGGATGGAAACAACGCTGACATTTGGAAATATGCCATCATTCATTTTGAAAAGTTTTTAAGAAACGAGGATCTTTTGATGCAAGACATCGATTTGACGGTCATGGAAGATTTCAGGGAATATCTTCTCAAAGCGAGATGCCTGAGAAAAAAAGGCCGATTTTTGGCACAGAACACAGCGCTCTCCTACTTCAATAAGATCAAGGCGACCTTGAGAAAGGCCTACAAAAAAGGCTATCTCCAAAAAGATGTCAACGCAGCAGTGGAAAACATCAAGGAACTGGAATCACAAAGAAATTTCCTGACCATGGAAGAAGCCAGGCGCCTTTATGATACCCCTTGCAAAAAAGAAACTGTGAGACGTGCCAGCTTTTTTTCCCTGCTGACTGGCATGCGCTACTCGGATATCGCAAAGCTGACATGGGACGAATTACAGCACAGTGGTGAAGGATATTATATAAGGTTCACTCAGCAGAAAACCGATAGGCCCGTAACCCTCCCAATCGCTGATGAGGCAGCGGAATTGCTTGGCACTAAAACCGCGTCGCAGGGTAAGATCTTCCATGACTTGAAAAAATGGGATGTAGACCGCCTGCTGCCAATATGGATAAGGGATGCAAACATTGACAAACATATTACTTTCCACTGTTTCCGCCATACATACGCCACCTTGCAGATGGCATCGGGCACTGATATCTTTACGGTATCTAAAATGCTGGGACACAAAAACATTAAGACCACCCAAATATATACAAAAATTATCGATGAGAAAAAAAGGGAAACAACCAATAAAATTTCGTTTAAATAATAAAATTCAGACAAGGGTTAAAAATGAATTATTTAAGGCAAAGGAGCAGAGAGATCCACATTGAAAATACTTCTGCAATAGACGTCTGCATTGACGGCTTTAAGGATTCGACTTCAAGCCCGATCCTCCATACAAAGGCAAATAGCCATTTGATTCCAATGGCTTTATTTTTTGTTTCGCTATTTCACAAAGTGCTAAGCTCAAAAGTTTAACCATTAAAACTTAATCAACAACTTTTAGAATAATTTCAAATAATCCGATCCGGTATTAACCTAAAACTACTAAATTAGCGAACTTTATTTTAAAATTAGACAAGATCGTGAAAATTAAAATTATTTTCCTTGTAGTATCGTTTTATTCATCCATGATGAATGCTCAGAACGACTTGTGTGCCAACGCCACCACAGTAACCCCGGGATTGACCTGTGCTACAATTAGCGGAACTTTTAATGGAGCCTCTCTGGAGGCAAACCCTTCCACCTGCGCTCCAAGTGCCTCACAAGACGTGTGGTATAAGTTTACCGCTACAGATCCTACGATGTATGTAGAAGTTTCTAACGCTACCAATATTGGTTTGGATGTCGCAATCGAACTGTATTCCGGGAGTTGCGGCGGAACTTTGGTCACCTGCGAAAACGACGCGACTGCTGCCCAAGGATATGAAAGTTACTTTAATACCGACTTTGTAGTAGGGCAAACCTACTATGTTAGGGTTTTGAACGTTTCTCCAAACGCTTCTATCCGCAGCTTTTCAATTTGTATAAGGAAATATCCTATACCAACCAACGATCTGTGCGCCAACGCTACAACCCTAACCCCCGGCGTGAGCTGCACAACCGCCAGCGGAACTTTTAGTGGAGCCTATTCAGACGGTGCTCTCTCCACCTGTGCCCCCGATGCCTCACAAGACGTGTGGTACAAATTCACTGCCACAGATCCTACCATGTCTGTAGAAGTGTCCAATTCTATCAATATCGGTTTAAATGTTGCGGTGGAAATTTACTCCGGCAGTTGCGGCGGAACTCTGGTCACTTGCAGGAACGACGCGACCTCTGCCCAGGGATATGAAAATTATTTCAACACCGACTTTGTAGTGGGTCAAACCTACTATGTAAGGGTATTGAATGCATCGCCTTCTATCTCAACCCAGAACTTTTCAATCTGCTTGCGGAAACATCCTACGCCGTCGAATGATCTGTGTGCCAATGCCACGCCACTCACCCCAGGCGCAAGCTGCACCACCGTCAGCGGTACATTTAGCGGCGCTTACTTTGACGGAAGTACTTCCCCTTGCGCCCCTGATGCCTCGCAAGACGTATGGTACAAATTTACTGCCACGGATCCTACCATGTACGTAGAAGTGTCCAATTCCATCAATATCGGTTTAAATGTTGCCATGGAAATTTACGCAGGAAGTTGCGGAGGCACTTTGGTAACGTGCAAGAACGACGCGACTGCCGCCCAAGGATATGAAAGCTATTTCAATAACAACTTTGTCGTAGGTCAAACCTATTATGTAAGGGTTTTGAATGCATCCTCTTCCATATCAACCCAGAGCTTTTCAATATGTGTACAAAAATATCCCACACCATCAAACGATTTGTGTGCCAGCGCCACCTTGCTCACTCATAATTCCCAATGCTTCGCAACTTCCGGAACATTTGCCGGTTCGTCTATTAGTTCGGCCTCACCCAACTGCGCGCCAGATGCTTCTCAGGATGTCTGGTACAAATTTGTGGCAAACAATAGCAATTTGACGATTTTGAGTTCCAATTCGATCAACATTGGCCTCGATTCGGGTCTGGAGCTGTTCGATACCGATTGCTCTGGTGTACCGATGGCATGCGTCAACCAGGGAGGGGCTTCGTCAGGAGGAGAATCCTATTCTTCTCCTAATTTCGTACCTGGGCGCACCTACTACGTGAGGGTTTTTAACGTTTCTTCCAATCTTTCAGTAAGAAATTTTTCAATTTGCGTTCAGGGAGCGGTCTTGGGTACCAATTCATTCGAAACAAGTTCAATAGCCATTGTGCCCAACCCGGTAAAGGACTTTTTTGAGCTTTTCAATCTCGACGCTGCTGTCAATTACAATTTTCAGATACTGAACATCCAAGGACAACTGATACACCAAGGAACGCTTGCCCATAACAGAATCGACACTGCTAACTTGAAGCAGGGTGTTTACTTTTTAAGACTTTCAGATGGAACTAGATTTAAAGTAACAAAGTTTGTTAAGGAATAGTGAAACTGGATTAGCACATGAAAGAATAATACGGCACAAACAATTTTCAAGCGTTGGCTAAATGCCCGACTACAGCGTTGGGCATGGGCGCTTGAAAACCGCTAAATGAAATACCCTGACAGAACTTTCAGCAGGGCTCATCGCCGAAGAATACTATCAGATGTATAATCAAGCCGGCGCTGCTTGGCATGCCTGAAAAGTCTCGCTTGATTCCTATGCCTGCAGTGATATCCTGATCAGGTTCAAAGCACTTAACAATAATGGAAACTATCAATTTCTTGATAACATAAGCGCAGGTATGTTTTGACAAAAAATGCAACACGGATGTATTGCTAAACTCTGCTTTCCTATAGTTCCTTATTCCTGATGAGCAATTGGCGGTTTTCAGATTCTATTAAAATCAGGCCGGAACAAATCAATCGACCAAGTTGGAAATAGATTTAAGTTCTTTTGATCCCTGGCTTGATGCAAACGATCCCAAAAGCAAGCCTAAAAATTTTGAACCAAAAATTGTTACTCTTGCTTTTCTCAGACTGGCCCTAGAAAATGCCATATTATTAGGTTGGAATATTGAAGCTAAAATTAAGCTTGCGAAACTAAAATATACTGATGGTGTTTTTAAAGTTAGAGAATAATAAACATTGTAAAGAATCAAAAAAATCCAATCCGCAAAAGCTTCTGCTAATCACTGCAATTATAATCTTATTGTGCTCCACTGCAGAAGATGCCTGGCCTGCTCAAGCCTTAAAACATTAAGGCAGTTTTCGCCCTAGATGCAGTTGGCAGGCGGTTAATTCCCTTCGAATAAAGAACGGCGCGCACTTTGCAAAGATGCAAAACATCCGCAGCCAGCATTGAGCGAAGTAGAATAAAACACAATCTAAGAGAAAAATGTGTAGAACTAAATTGTGAATTGTTGGAAAATTTAAAGAATACTTAAGCTTTAACTTTTTACAACGGACTAATTATAAAATTTTTTTTATCTGTGTTTCTATTTTTCCAATCAATCTCAAATATTTTTTGGATGAGTTTGCGGAGATCTTTATAATCGTTCGGCTTGCTTATAAAAGCATCAGCTCCGAGTAAGAAAGTGTCTGCTTGATCCTTTTCAGAAATTGAAGTAGAGTATATAGCAACAATTGGAATGTTTTTAAATTCTGGAACTTCCCGTAATTCTTTAAGCGCTTGCACCCCATTTTTCACCGGCATGTTTAAATCTAAAAAAACCAAATCTGGTACGTTCGATTTTTCCGCCATCATCCCTTCTACAAATTCCTGCCCGTTCATAAATATTCTCAAGTCAATTTTGTATGGAATTTCTTCGATTGCTTCCTTAAAAAATTCTCTATCATCTGCATCATCTTCAACTAAAACAACTTTAGTAACTCCAAATTTATCTAACATAAAATTATACATTATAGTTTGCCTAAAATAAAATGAAAATTAAATTAGTCAAATATAATAATAAATTTAATTTTTTGAAATTGTTGGATATTTTTGCTACACGGACATTTATAGACGGTCTAATTTGGAAAAGTGTAAAATTGTATCTACTTACCTTTGCTTAGGCATTTATATACTTGGACATACCAATCCTTTTTTAATCCTTTTCGTCTTTATTTCCATATAGATTATCATTAAAATCAGTCTAAATTTAGCTCATGATCCCATTTAAACTGATTTTTTATATTGGTACATTTAAGTACTTGACCATCATTGGTTATTATCTAAGTTTTATTTCTACAATTTCTCCATCTTTCCTAACCTCCAAAATTTTGGTCAAAAGCGTACTATTATGATTGACATAATTTTGGCTGGTGTAGTAGTTGGTACGCCCGCCATAACTGTTGTAGCCGCTTCCCGCGTACTGCTGGTAGGTGCCGCTTTGCGTCCAGTTCAGAATCCCCTCAATATAGTATTTTCCGGGCTTCATTTCAGGAAAAGTAAATTCGCCACTGCTGTTTGTAATTGCTTCAAGCCTGTAGCTGACAGCTTCCTTAGACAGGAAAGCATATTTCAATTTCCTTGGCTTTTCCTTTTTCTTTAGGTCTAAAAATTCACCAAAGTAAGGGGTAACGGGATACAGGCTAATTTTTATTCTATCGGCCAGAACCTTTTTGCCTGTTTTTATATTAAACCCGATGTTGTTGTTTGGCCTTATAAAAGCGACACCTTTTATCGTGCTTTTACCTTTCGCCAACGCTTCTTTCGCCACTGATGCCTTAAAAGCTGTTTTCGGGGTAAGGTAAATAGTGTCGTTTCTTTCCGGCTGTACATATTGCTGTGCAGATAATGTTACCGGACAAAAATACGCAGCAACAATAAAACTGCCGTGCAGTGCTTTGCGGATCAGGTTATTTTTCATAGTAGGTTATATTTTGAATTGCAGGACAAACCGCATAATTATTTGGATGTGTTGCAATTATTCCATACAGTCCTGGCCAAGCAGCTAGAGCTGTATGGATATAAATTTTTGCTGCTTAGTAAGTGTAGTCATGCGTGTAGTCGTTGTCGGAAGTGACCTGGACATTGTTTTCTTCTTTCACTACCTCGCCGTTAATCTCTGCTTTATAGCTAAAAGTGTAGCTCCTTTCCGCAGAGGTAAGGAACTGCATTCCCACACTTGCAACGCTAAGGGGTGTCACAGATTCTATAACATAGGTTTTCGTGCTTCCTGTAAATTCGTTTTCGCCCAGGCTTACAGCCCTTTCATTGGTTAATGTTGCGCCGTTTACTTTCCATACTGTATTTTCAGCGGGGTTAGATTGGGCACTGCCTACTGCTACAAAAGAGAGATAATCACTATCTGCCGCACCGTTAACGGTAATGGTAAGCTTGACATTTTTTCCATTTGCCGGATTGGAAGTCCCGCCCCCGTCATCACCGCTACATGATGCAAATAAGCCTGCGGCAATCGTACATAGGATAAGCGCCATTTTTTTAATTCCTGATTTTGCTGTGATTGTGTTTTTCATGCTTTTTTAATTTTAATTGGTTTTCTTTTCTGTGCAATTTGATTTTGAAAAAGGTGTTGCCTGTTTATCAGATCAAAGGTCAAAATTTACTACCAACCGTTCAATACCTGTAATCAGGTAAAAACACCTACCTGTTTCCGGGTATTTTTTTTCAGCAAAGGATATGGTACATTTAGGCAAATTTTAATAAATGGCTAAAAATAGTAAACGTGGCATATTATTTTTTATAATCTTGCTTGCTCTTTTTGATGCTGCTGCGCAGCAGTTCCTGCCGATAAGCCAAAAAGCCTACGCTGACAGCCTCAGTGCGGTAGCGGGTTCAAAAGTTCCAGATAGCAGCAAGGCAGGTGCTTATTACCTGCTTTCAGACTATTGGCGCGCTACAGACAGCATTAAGAGCAAAAATTACCTTTCGCAGGCAAAGACCTATGCGAAAAATTATCCTTATTGGAAAGCAGCTTATGCTTTCTATGAGGGCCAGTACTACAGTACAAGGAATAAGGATAAGGCAGCCCGCCTTTTCAGATTGGCCCAAAAGCAGCTTGCCCTATTCAAGGGGAAGGATGCTTTACTGATGCAGGCGGCAGCATGGTACAATTATGCTATTGCCGTCAAAGACAGCAAAGGCTATCCCTATGTCATGGAGGTGCTCACCAGACACGCCATACCTTTGGCCAGGCAGTCGGGAAATGCTGAAAAACTGGCGCACTACTACTCCCAGTTCGGAACTATTCTAATGTACAATGCCCAGTTTGAACAAGCGGCAGTATATCATAAAAAGGCCATCGATCTGCTGCAAAAAGATGTACCGCGGTCTCCGGCCCTTCTTCTTGCGTACATTGCGGCAGCTAATAATTATATCTACGCTGACAGGAAAGGGCCTGCAAAGGAGATGCTGGATGCGGCAAAAAAAATACTCTCATCATCTCCGGATTGTGTCAGCTATCCCCTATACTACCTGAGTGAGGCGCAGTATAACATTTACTTGGAAAATTTTACAGCTGCCATAAAAAGTGCAGGACAGGGTATTGTTCTTGCCAGGAGCCTTAACCAGCCGGATATTTTACAATTGCTATATTTCAGGAATTATGAATCGCTGCTGCACCTTAAGCAGTACAAGCAGGCAAAGAAGCAGCTTGAAGCTATTGCAGGCGAAGGCATCTTTACAGAAGATGTAAATAACCGCAAGACAATTTATGCCCAGCTTGCAGCCGTTAACGAATTAATGGCTGATCAAGAGGAAGCCTACAAATGGCTGAAAAAATACAGTGCCCTAAGCGATAGCTTGTCGGGCATAAGGCTGAAGGAGACAGTAAGCACGCTGGAGGCAAAATATCAAAATTCTGAAAACCGAAATCAGATCGTACAATTAGAAGCTCAAAAAGTACAGCAGGATATAAAGGTCGCCGAGCAGAGAAATTACGTGTTCGCACTAGCAGGCGCAAGCATGCTATTTTTTAGCATTGCACTATTCTCGTACTTCTACTACCGAAATAATAGAAAGCTGATCCTTCAAAAAGAGCTGAACCATAAACAGGAGATTGCCACGAGGCAGCAGGAAGAAAAGCTTAAGATTACCAGGGCGGTACTGGAAGGAGAGGAAAAAGAAAGGGAACGCATTGCGAAAGAACTCCACGATGGCCTGGGCGGAATGCTTGCCGGGGTAAAAATCAATTTATCGGGCTGGGCCTCCAAACATCTAGCACCCGGGCAAAGAGATGATTTTAATAGTATCGTGCTGCAGCTAGACCGCTCCGTGAGTGAATTGCGCGGTGTAGCCCGAAATCTTATGCCCGAATCGCTGCTTAAATTTGGGCTTGAGACCGCCTTGAAAGACCTTTGCGAATTTTTTATCAATGACCATCTTGATATTGATCTTCAAACCTACTCCATCCAAAAGGATCTTTCACTATCTGCGCAGCTTAATATATATAGGATTGTGCAGGAATTGCTCTCTAATGCAATCAGGCATTCTAATGCAACCGCTATTTTATTGCAGTGCTCGCAGGATGCGGCCGCATTTTATATTACTATTGAAGATAATGGCACGGGATTTAGGATGGACAGTCTAGCCAATTCGAAAGGCATGGGAATAAATAACATTCACAACAGGGCGGAGTACCTTGGCGGCAGGGTAGAAATTGAATCGGAAATAGGAGAAGGCACAACGGTTAACATCGAATTGAAATTAAATGGAAAATGAAACTATTACAATTGCAGTGGTTGATGACCACCCTATTGTTATCGAGGGCCTGAAACAATTGCTGTCCGGGGTCAATGGGCTGCATATTGCAGGATGTTTTGCTGACGGCAGCGGAATACTGTCCTTCATCAGGACCAATTATGTAGATGTGGTACTGCTGGACATTGCGCTACCTGACTGTAATGGCATTGAGCTATGCGGTGCCATCAAGACGGCATCCCCGTCAACATCAGTGCTTATGCTCAGTAACCGTTCAGAGCGCAGCATGGTAATGCAGTCGCTTCAAAATGGCGCAAGCGGGTATCTTTTAAAAAATGCGTCGCTTGAAGAGCTTTCAAACTGCATCAAGGAGGCCGCTACGGGAAATATCGTTTTTTGCCATGAAATCAAGATGATAATAGGCAAGCCGGGAGGCAGGGCTGAGCACAAAATCCCTAAACTTACCAAACGGGAAAGTGAAGTGCTAAAGATGATGGCGGACGGAAAGACAACACCCATCATCGCTAGGGAACTCTGCCTGAGCCCCCTGACTGTTGAAACACACCGAAAGAACATAATGCAGAAGTTCCAGGCTAAAAATGCAGCAGAATTAATCCTGCTGGCCGCCCAGCAACACATACTCTGAAATACCTTCAGGGGCAGAAGGCCTGGATCTTGATCAAATGTATAGCGCCCATTATTACATGTAAGTATTCCTAAAATTTAACGGGTCAAGAAATTGAGGCTGCGGGCCTGTCCCCGCCTCATTTCTGTACTGCCTTATAAAATTCCTTCAGCCTCCAGAAGGCAGGGCAATCTTCATAATTTCCATTGTAATTCGCAAGCGTATTGTAGGTGCTCTGCAGGAACTTTTCGCAGTCGGCAATTTTTGCCCAGGGCTTGAAGTCAAAAGTTTCGGGCGGCGGGTTGCTGTCAAAATAGGATTTGATTTCTATCGGTGTCATTTTAAATTATGATTTTATATTCTTGATGAAAACACAGGCGCTCAGGCATTCCTGAAAAGCAGCTGCAGCACTGCCGCCAGCCTGATGCCGGCCTTCTGGATCTGCAGCTCGACGATCTTTGCGCTTTCGGAGGCATATTTGTCCTGAATTTTAGGATTGCCGTACGCATAGGCATTGGCCAGGCAGCTCCTGGATTCCTCGCTCCATCCCACTACGTTGATCTTCCTGATTTCTGCGAGCTCTTCAGGAGCATACGTCTTGGCATTGATGCAGTCCGAAAGCTCGATATGCTGTGTCGAGATAATCCCGCTGTCCCAGAAGGAATGCAGGTTGGTTCCCTGCCCCCTGTAATTGAGCTGCACGGTATTGCCCCCTTTGTCCTGCTCATAGCCGACATGCAGGGGCTGGTGCAGGTCGCCTACCAGGTGGAACAAGAAAAGCAGTTTCGTTTTTATTTCTTCCCGATCCAGCTTGCCCTTGCCGCCAAGTTCTAAAATGGTATTGTTCAGTACGTGCACGATGTTGCTTCCTTCCTTGTCGGCAGGCTTCGCCCCTTTCGGGAAATTCGCATAGTGGTAGGGCTTCATGAAATCCTTGCTCCGGTCGCCCTTGATGTCGTCCATCCAGTTGGCGGCTTCCTCCAATGACATGCCGTCAAGATAGCCGAGTACGTTCTTTTTGGTTGCCTCGTCCAGATAGCCGAACGCGACCTGCGCAACCATGGTGTGCCCTTTGCGCCCCCATGCAAAACCGCTAACAGAAAACAACAGCAACAATACGATTGAAAATATCCTGTTCATATTTTTTTTTTGCAAAGTTATAAATAAAACAACGCGCATTCGCAGTTCCTCCGCTATTTCCAGCAAAAGCAAATCAGGAGCATCAATTTGTTTCGAACGCCCTGCCTATCGACGCTTGCCTGAGCGCAGGGCCCACAACGTCAACTTAGATTTCTCCTTCGTGCGCCGCCGGCTGGCCCAGGAAGGCTGCAAGTGGGCACCCAGGAAGCTCTGCACGGTGCGTGCGGCGCGCAAGATTCGCCCGGGGCTTCCCTCCTACAGCCTGGGCAATCTCTGCCGCTCGCTCGACATCCCGCTGGAAAACCGCCACCGTAGGGAGGCGATGCGGATGCAACCGCCCTCCTGTTCTCCAAATTGATGGAATGGGACACCGAAGGCGAAATCGAGAAGATGGCCAAGAAGACCGTACCCGACCAGCGCCTGCCGCCCCACCTGCCGCCGGAAGATTTCGAGCGCCTTCCTGAAAAGCCAGGGGTCTATTATTTCTACAACCAGGATAAGAGGGCCATCTACGTGGGCAAG
Source organism: Flavobacteriaceae bacterium PS02334 (assembly GCA_029959295.1). Classification (GTDB taxonomy): domain Bacteria; phylum Bacteroidota; class Bacteroidia; order Flavobacteriales; family Flavobacteriaceae; genus Flavobacterium. Next base: position 28,847 of record JASCOH010000010.1, read on the forward strand.
GCCGTCAAAATCAGAAAGCGGGTCGCCTCCCGCTTCAGCAGGAACAGCACCACCTCCCAGCGCCATAATTTCTTGAAGGACATCCACGGGATCTCCTTTGACGAATGCGCCACGGAGCTCATGGCCCTGCTGCTGGAATGTTCCGAGATCCAGAAGCTCTGGCCCAAATACAACCGGGCGCTCAAGGGTTTCGAGCCCAAGTTCGGCCTCTACAGCTATGAGGCCAGAAACGGCTATAAGTACCTGGCGGTAGGAAAGCTTCCCAAGTTCCAGTCCTGCGTGCAGGCCTACGACCGGGAGCACGAGGGCATCGACGCCCTGAAGGAAATCGCCCAAAAATTCGCCATCGACCCCCGCTTCTGCTGCTGCGGCAGGCCCCAACCGGGGGAATTCACGCCCCAGCAGAACACAGTACCCTTACCTGAAATCGGCGTGCACAACGCCCGCATCGGGGAAGCCCTCGCCCGGATCAAGGAAGGAAAGGAAAGCTACGCCTACCTAGATAAGGGACGGCACACCGAGGAACGGAGCTGCATCTATGTGGAAAACGACGCCTTCTGCGGCATGGGCTACTTTCCCTCAGGCCTCCTGATAGCGGACCTGTCCGAACTGAAGGAATACATCGAACCGTGCAAAAGCACCCACTATGCCATGAAGCTGGTCGGGAGCTTCGCGCCGCGGCATCCCGGAAAAATAAAGCCTGTCAAAAAAAGGGAAGCTGCCGCTGCGCACCGCTTTGAACCTAATGGATAAAAAGCTATTTTTACAAACAAAATACCAAGAAAAATGTATACCGTCAAAGGACTCCCCCGCTTCCTCGAAGCCCAGAACCAGACCTACCTGAAAGCGCTTGCAGAAATAAGATCAGGAGAAAAAACCTCCCACTGGATGTGGTACGTCTTTCCCCAGCTCAAAGGCCTGGGAAGAAGCGACATGGCGCAATTTTACGGAATTGAAAACCTGAAAGAAGCCGAAGACTACCTTGCCCACCCGGTACTGGGAAAACATCTTGCAGAAATTTCGGAAGCCCTGCTGCGGATAGAAGGGAAATCTGCCAATGACATCCTGGGCAGCCCCGACGACCTGAAGCTGCAATCCTCTATGACACTTTTCAGCGCCGCGTCCCATTCCAGTTCCGTTTTCCAGGAAGTGCTCGACAGGTACTTCGGAGGCCAGCCCGACAGCCGCACCCTGTCACTGCTCGCAAAGCTTCCCAGCAGCTAGAACCATAGCAAAAAAGCCAGAAGACAAAACAAACGCAGCAGACTGCTCTTTATCAATTACTGCATTCCCATGTTCAAAATAAAGATACTTATTCCGTCATTTTTTTTTATTTCTGCCCTTTCCTTTGGGCAATCGCCAGATAACACTGCCAAAACAATCAAGGGCTTTGTATTGGACAACGCAGAATATACGAAAACTAAAGTTCCTGTTGCAGAAGCAAAGGTCGAGGTAAAAGGAACCGGCAGAAAAACATTTTCTGACCAAGACGGCAAATTCATGCTTGAAGCAAATAAAGGCGATACATTGGTCGTGTCGGGACTGGAAATTAAAACAATCGAGATTTTAGTTACCGACAGTGAATGCTATGCAGTCGATTCAAACCGAAATTTATTCGAGCCGCTCATGGCGGGAAGGGCAGCCCGAAAATACAGAAGACAGCAGCAAAAAGCGGCGCGGCGCATGGAACGAAAAATAAAAGAAGGCCTCTATGACTGCCTAAATAACCAAGACAGCCACAACTGATAAAAAAATACTATGAATATCACTTCTAATTTTATTGCTCTTATACTCCTATTGCTATTCGCTGGATGTTCATCCAACCCACAATCCATCGATAAAATTTCATATAATTGTGTCGGCGGGGAAACGGGAGGATATGCAAATGTAGAAATAACCAAGGATTCATTAAATGGAACGATTGGAAGCCCAAACAAAAAAATCACCATCAAGGAAGAAATTCGAAAAACTTTTTGGGATTCGCTAACCAAGTCCATTACATTAGATGATTTCAAAAAAATTAAAACCGGGAGAAGCGTTGTGCATATAGACGGCATAGACGTTTCCGTAAAAATTGAAACCGGGGAAGACAGCTGCTCGTTCTTAAACGGAGACACAGACAGGCCCCAAAATAAAAAAGTTTTGCATTTCATGGACATTTTAGAGAATGAGCTGAGAAACAAATTTAGCATGAAAGGGATACAGGACGAATAGATCGCAGATGCGAGGATGCAGAAAAATTCCTGGTAATTTTGATCAGAATGCGGAAACCCATAAAATAAATAATATCAAAAACATGAAAAAAGTACTACTCTCCTTATTTGCAGTAACATTATTCAGCTGCGTATCTGATGAAGGCGATACTCCTCCGGCAAACGCGGGGCTAAAATTGGTCAAGATTGTCGAGACGGACCTGGACGGAAATACCGTCCTGACCACCAACCTGAACTATACCAACAACCAAATTACCTTGGTGGAGGGAAGTGAAAGCACAGGCAATACCTTCAAGACTGAATTTGTATATGAAAACCAGAAGCTGGTGAGGGAAAATCATTTTGAAAACAATACTTCTACCGGATACCTAATCCTGAGCTATACCGGCGAGAGGGTAACCAGCACGGCTTCACGTGAGGAAGGCATAAATTACACTAACAATTACGCTTACGACAGCAACGGCTTGTAACCAACGAAAAACAGTACAGAAACGGCGCATTGGACGATGACAGGTATTACGACCATGACCATGCGGGAAACATAGTGCGGTATGAATACGATGCAGGCTGCATAACATATAGCCACGATACTGCCAAAAATCCTTTTTCAATCATCTACAGCGATGCCGTTTTAAAAGTCAACGGCCCGCGTTTCACTACAAACAACATAACCAAAGAAACTGCAAGCAACCGAACTGTCAGGAATTATGCCTGCACTTATAATTCGGAAGGATATCCGACAGAAAAAATTGAATCATACGACGGACGCTCACAAAGAAAGACCAACTATTATTACGAGTAAATTGTACAGAGATTAACATCTGTGAGTAAAAAAAGTGATCGGCAGTGCGGAAAACCGTAAAAAAAATAACCACGCCGGTGCTATATTTTACTAAACTCAAAAAACAAATGATGAATAAAATAATACTTATCCTGTTCATCTTCTTCTCAGCTCATATTGCAAATGCGCAGCTGCACGGCAAATTTCCATTTAACGAAAAAGGCGAAATTGTCTACAGTGAAGCTGTCAATATAAAGGGCGCGGATAAAACAGACCTTTACAGAAAAGCTAAAATTTTCTTTGTGGATGATATGCTATCTACAGGAAACATTGTCCAACTCGACGATAAAGAAAATGGGATTATAATCGGCAAGGGATCCTTAGCTATTCCAATTCAAAATAAAAAGCTGTCACTACCTGTTAATCTACATTTCACAATAAAAGTTGAAGTTAAGGATGATCGATATCGCTATAAAATATACTCCTTGAGATACGAGACAAAAGCCACAAGCTTTACAGCTGAAGAACTTTTCGCTAAAGAAAAATCTGCCGAATATAAAAAAGCTAAAAAAAATGCCAGAGATATAGCTGACCAGTATCTTGACAGAACCATCACAGTTGCTGACAACATCATAGCTACTTTAAAAGAATATATGTCAAGCAACAATAATAAAAAAGACTGGTAATATGGGAACCAGTAATAATCTAAGAAATCCAAGCTTAGATTTGGCATAAAAAAAACCGAAGACCCTAATCTTCGGTTTTTCTATTTGAATCAGACCTGCGCTGCCCTGAGGACTGAAATCAGCTGGAAGGTATCGAGATACAATCCTGTAGGAACATCTGCTTTCATGAATACCGCAACATCTCCGGCATTCAGAGCTAGCGTACTCTTCCCGAGCAGGTTGATATTTCTGCTGCTGCTAAAAGAGATACTTCCAACCGCCTTTATTGTAATAGTTTCTGTTGCGCTTATCGAAGACTTTATTGTAGCTATAGCTGTTTGAGAGTAGCTCACATTGACAAACTTGTGCCTTGCGCAGTCAATCTCGAACAACCCGTTACTTATTGTCTGGACGATGCCATGCGTCAATCCGAGCTTATTATCTTGGAATACGTTGTCCGATATCGCTATCCCCCCGTTCCTGTTGTTTTCTGCAAAAATAAATGAGCTGTCCTTGCTTACGTTAGGGCTGTTCGGATCACTTACGGCTACGTAGTTATTATAAACATTTACGAATGAATTGGCTACGGAAATGCACTGCCCTCCCTTTATATTATCCGGCGACACTACCAGCGAACCGTATCCAGATGCATTCGCAAACCTGCAGTTCTGCACGGTAATATCCCTGCAGCTGTTATATTCTGTCCCGTTAAGCGTTATGGAAACGCCTACGTTTTCAAACCAGCAGGTATCAATATTCACGTTTTCTACATAATTCAAGTAGATTCCATAGTCGCCCTCTTGGAAGCTGCAGTTTATGAAGCTCAATATTGCTGTGGTAGTTGAGCCGGTATGCGAAATATTTACGTTGTGTCCTTTGGGAAACCTGGATGGCGTGCCAGACTTGTATCCGTCAAAATTGCAGTTTATGAATGTCGTTTGTCCGGTCTGGCCTGTTATCTTCAGACAGTGCGAAAAGTCATTCATTTTTGAAATCCTTATGTTTTCAAACGTGTTGAACTGGTTCGGTAGCGGGCTGTCCTGCACAGTATCCAAGAAGAGCCCATGTCCCCCGAAGTTGAAGATCTTGATATTCTTGAACGAAGAATTCCATATGCCGTCCTTCAGCAGCATGCCTCCCGCATTTGTCTCATTCCTTCCGTACAGGGTTATATTTTCCATATTCAAAAAGGTAGGGCCTGTCTGTGTCTTGAGCATATAGTCAGCAGTATGGTTGACCGTAGTCTGGAGAACCGTCCTGTCAATATTTTCACCTATGATTGATATTCCGCTTTTTAGTATAAGCGTGTTGATGCGGTAGCTGCCGTTCGGGATATAGACCACCGAGCCCTTCATCTCTGGATCATTTTGGGCATTCATCCAAGCAAAATCTATAGCGTTCTGGAAGGCCGCGGTATAATCCTGCGTCTTTCCGAAAGCACCAAAATACAGAACGTTAATGTGGCCATCGTACTGCCTTAGCCATCTTCCCTTGTCCTGGGTTGTAGATTGGGTCTTGATTACAGTACCGTTGTTATCTATCGCATACGTTCCGGTGCCGTAGTACGGCGGCATCGTACTCCACATGAAAAGGCCTCCCCCGCCGTCTCCGTCAAAGGTATGCCCTTTTACGAAACACAGCTCGTTTCCGAACATTACCGTGGTGTCTACATTTCTTAATGCTTGCAAATTTGCTACTACTTCTGTCATAATTTATTGGTTTTGTTAATAAATTCATTATCAATAACAAAACGAAAGACATATGAATTTTATTACATTTATTTGTAAGATTTTTACTTTTATATTTATTGTGATTTCAAAATAGGGTATTTGCGGAAACCCGTAACTTAATTTATACTGCTGGTGATACATTTGGCGAAACGTAAACTTAGATTATATGAAAAAAGGATTCTTAGCCAGTATCGCGCTATTCTCAATTATTGCCTGTTCGCCAGGCTCAGACGACGATTATAAACCTGACACCAATACTGAAATATCAGGAAGCTCAAGCGGATGCGGCAACTACAACGGCCATGTGCTGCATACTGGAGGGCAAGGCGGATGCTTCTACTACGGTTCAAGCGGCAACAAGATTTATGTGGACAGGTCGTATTGCAGGTGCTAATAACAGAACATGGGATATAGAAGATCCTATTACAGAAAGGATGGAACCTTTGCAAAGAGTTCCTGGGACAGCAGAAGGAGAGGCACTACTAATGGAAACCCTTGGCCATTCATAATAATCGCTATAATTATTTTTTCGATTGTGAAAAATTGCTAAAAATATTTATTTTATTATGGCGAAGCCGCCACGATTCAGCTGCTTTTTAAGGCCTTCAAAATAGTGCTCAAGTCCGAATTAAATTCCAGCAAAAGTGCGTAATATTCTTTCATTTCTGAAGATGTCTTTACTGTTTTTATTCCCCTGACATAAGTATCTTTGATCCTAAGATACATTTCTCCTGCAGTGCAGTTTTTCGAAATGCGTACGTCTCTTCCGTGGCAGAGGACAATATCGATCAGCCGGTTTTGTATCTTTTTAATCGTAAGGCAGCTCAGTATGAAATAGTAGTATCGCATAGGGCGAAGATAATAATTTTTTACGAGTGAAATTGATTAGCTCTATTTGTAATGGAGAAAACAGGTATTTCTACGCAGTTTTGTATAAGTCGGAATGAATATGTTTGCCTTATCACTTTCCTCAGCATTTATGGAAAACCGTAAAATTGTCCCAGACGCTTAACCTACTTCTGTGCTTAAGACAACTTTATGAAATTTAATTTCAAGCTCATATGCTCGCCAGCAGACAAAGAAAAGCTAGTGGATATACTGCAGCAGTACAAAAACGAAATACAGATTACAGATAGCTACCTTCGGGATGATCTGATGATCACCCATTGCGTTTCGCATGGCATTGCGACGGGTCTTAGGATTTCGGAGAAAATTGGTGCTGAAATCGAGATTATGGGTTGTAGCTGATGCGTTATAGATTTGCGGGTACGGTAGGTTAAGTACCAAAAAATAATGAGGCAAGTAAAAAGTTTGGCAGTTCAATATTTGGCGATTGTTTTTTAAAAATATAACTATCTATGAAAGATTCAAACGATAAATTTTCTGATAATAACGCGATGAGTTATGAATATCTTATCAGGCGTGCTCATCAATGTGGTTGACATGGAGTAGCAGGAGCTGATGCAGATACCTATCGAAGATTATTGCGTATTGCCAAAATATATTATTCTGAGATGGATGCTATCAAAAACAACTAAGAAAGATTATGGTGCAAAAGCCAAGAAGAGATATTCGTTGATTACATGGTAGCTTACGGAGAAGTTAAGGCATATATTTTTACAGCAATAGGTAATATTAAGAGGAAATACGAGGATCAACTGAGTGATAATCAATATAACGAACTGGAAGATGTTGAAGTTTCGATAAGTAAACCAGATCTTGAAAAACTAACTTACGGTATTGTTCGTGCTGAAGTTGTCTTTTTAGAATTAGGACTATATCCGAAATAAATATTTTCGTATAGGAAGTTAAATGAAAACTCAATTACAACTCCATTCTTGAATAATCATGTGCATATTCATGGTTAGAATGGTTAGGTTTGCTTGTATAATTTATTTTAGGTGAATATGGGAAACCGTAAGGAATGTCAGTAATTAGCTTTAATTTTGGTATAATTATACACTTAAAATATAAACTATTCCGCCATACAGCCGCGAACTTCAAAGCCAAACTTAAGAAGCTATCCGATCGGATGGCTTTTCTCATTTAATTTTCTTAGGAACATATCTTGAGGCGCTTCCCTTTAAAAAAAGAATATATGGCTATTAAAAATATAGAACAATTTGTATCTTGCGTATAAATCTATACTGTGATGCGAAAAATAAACTGCCTGCTGATCGACGACGATGCCGATGACCACGAATTTTTTGAAATCGCATTGGAAGCTGTCCCTCTGCCGACAAACTATCTGGCGGCGCAGGACGGAATCCGGGGGCTTGAGCTCCTATCTTCTTTAGAAGAAAGGCCCGATTTTATATTTTTAGACCTCAATATGCCGCTGCTTTCGGGAAAGCAGTGCCTTTCTTCCATAAGGAAAATGGATGGATATGAAAACATCCCAGTAGTCATTTTCTCGACTTCTTCATACAAGGGGGACATCGATGAATGCCAAGGGCTGGGCGCTTCTCATTTCCTTACCAAAACTCCTGATATCGACGAATTGTCCATAATAATCAATAAGGTGCTTTCCGAAAAGGGCCTGCCATTCATATTGTCCTAATCAATGATTACTATGGAAGATAAATCACCGCGCACATTTAATAATGAGATGCGATACCAGCGAATGATCGACGAGGTCCAGGACTACGCTATCATACTATTGGATACTGAAGGCAATATCCAAAACTGGAATAAGGGCGCGCAGAAAATCAAGGGCTATTCTGAAAAAGAAATCCTCGGACAGAACTTCAGCATATTCTACCTCCCAAAAGACAGGGAGGACAGGCTTCCTTTCAATTTGATTTCCCTGGCCTCTTCAAACGGCAGGGCATCGCATGAAGGCTGGCGCATGCGGAAAGATGGGAGTGCATTTTGGGGGCATGTGGTGATTACTGCCCTGCATGACGAGAACCAAAATGTGATCGGCTTTACCAAAGTCACGCGAGACCTCACCGAAAGGAAGCTTGCGGAGGAACAAAAAGAGAGGGATGCAAAAAGCATCGAGATGCAGAACAAGCATCTTGAGGAATTTGCCTATGTGACGTCCCATGACCTTCAGGAGCCGATACGCAAAATCCGCACTTTTATCAACCTCGCAAAAAAAAATATTAGCAGCCAGGACAGTGTTTCCGCCTATCTCGAGAAAATGGACAGAAGCGCTGAAAGGATGGTCCTGCTCATTAAGGACGTCCTGGCTTTCTCGAGGCTCTCACATGACCATTCGGAATTTACCGATGTAGATTTGAATAAGATCCTTTCTGGCGTATTATCTGAGTTCGAGATACTAATAGGTGAAAAAAAGGCTAAAATCTATATAGGCGACCTGCCCACAATAAAGGGCATTCCAATCCAGATCCACCAATTATTCAGCAACCTGATAAGCAATGCTATAAAATTCAACCGCAACGTTCCTGAAATCATAATATCATCAGCCATTGTTCCCGCGGACAATATGCAAAAAGCTCCTGATTACTCAATTTCAATTACTGACAACGGGATTGGGTTCTCCCAGCAATATGCAGAGCAAGCCTTTCAACCTTTCAAGAGGCTGACTTCCGAATTCGAGGGAACGGGCATCGGCTTGTCGCTCTGCAAAAGAATTGTAGAAAATCATAAAGGATCCATCGCCGTATTGAGCGAGCCGGAAAAAGGCACTGCCTTTCAAATTTTATTGCCTGGAATCCAAATCTAATAATCGTTTGTTACGCAAACCCGGCATGGGAACCCTAAATTTATTTAAGGAATACCTGTGTTGTAATACAAAAATTACTAATCATATATCAAATTTAAATTTTAAATTCATGGAAACGTTCAAGGAAAAAACCGAGGCGCTTCTTAAGGATTTTATAGATGATACTCCCAATGATCCAAGAAGCCTATTCTATCAGAAAGAAAAATGAGGGCATATCGTTAAAGATGCGTTGAGGCTGCAGGAATACCTAGATGTACTATGGAAGGAGTACAAAGAAAAAAATAAGATTACCAATCAGTGCACAAAATGTGCAAAAACGTTTAAAGTAGTTCGATACCGACAGTTAATATTTTTTGATAATCAACATTTTTGCGTATGTTTTAGTACAATGAACGATATCTTTTGATATGTAACAGTTAGAGTGGTTCTTATAATTAATCAAATTTAATTGGCGGACCAACAATGGTTGGGTCATTTTCCCAGGATTTGGGGAACTGTCCGGAAAGTGGTGTTGCATACCGGGTGGAATTTAAAAGAGAATTTACTAAATAAATATATGGAGCTAAAGGGCTCAAACAGCATCGCTCGCTGTGAGGTAAATAGACCGAAGCTTTCATAACTTCGTCTTAGTTAGCAGAGACTACTCCGCTCCAGAGGCCCCCGACAGCTGCGGGAAGTCCGTATAAATTCAAGCTTAAGAGATCATACAGCCCATGCTTTAAATAACATTTTTTTAACGCTATTTTAAGAGATTGTTAGCGGAGCCGAAATCTGGAGGAACGTTTTGTATCGTGCTGATGCGTTAAATCTTTTTAAGGAGGTTGTATTTAAATTTTAACCTTGTAACTTGTCTGCGCTTAACTTAAAGTGGCTGTCCACTGCTTGGGGTTTCCGCCTTGAGCATTCAGGCAAAAGTCCATGAGCCTCCAGAATGCCCGACACTGTCCATAGGCATTCTGTATGGCTTGAAAACATATCATGGATGCTTTTATAATCTTTAGCAATCTGCTATTTCGACAAAGGCCCGCCCCCTGGTACTTAATGGAACTTATGAATTTTCTCATCCAGCTTTCAAAGCGGCACTGCTAGAAGACAATCTTCCTGCTCACTGCCTTGTTTTCTTCGGTCATCACCTTAATGATCAGAACCTGACTGGCGGCTGTCAGCCCATCAAGAATAATCGACTTGCCGTCTATGCCCCTTTTTGTGTAGATTATCCTTCCCTGCATGTCTGAAACCTCAACGGCAATAATCATGAAGCGCGAGGAAACAATTTTTATATCTTCGCCATCCTTAAATGCAATGATGCTGTTGCCAGATTTAAAATCGTCTGTTGCTAATGAGCCATTTCTGTAAACGATTTCAAAACGATCGTCAAAAGTTCCGACTGCTGTGGCAAACGTATAGGCTGACTCTTTCAAGTCATGAAACAGCCCTAAAGCTCTATCATGTAAGAATATGCCTTGGTTTTCAAATAAGCCGTCAAGTTTATCTATAGAAATTGTATGGCTGCCAGCGGTACTCGACTTGAAGCCGAGCAGAACAATGCGGCTAGCATCGAAAGGCAGTCCGAAGGACTGGATTGAAAGCTTCTTTTCTGATCCTAGGGAATAAAGGGCAAGGCCGGCGCTTTCTGAATATAATTCGCTGTCGAGACCTCTGTCGAAAGATGCCGAAGCGCCACTTGCATAAGCGACAATCATTTGCTTGTAGGCACCCTGGCTATTGCCCGCGCTCAGCCATAATCGGTGTTTTTCAAAGGTGCTGTTCGTGGTATTTCTTGAATTTCTGAAAAACTGTGAATTGTTTGCACCGATCCGCATGCTGTCGTCAAAGCTGGCCATTCCTGGGGCAGTTCCTTTTACAAAAAAGCCCTGTCCTGAAGAAATCAGCCCTGTTGGCGTATTTGTCACGTCTGGAAATTCTTCAGAAGGTGCTGATGTTCCCAACGCTCCTACCAAATTGTAAACAGCAAAATCATCCGGAGAGTAGCTGTAGGTGCCGCCTCCAGAATTGGCCGGTGGGGAATTGTGCGTCCAGAAATACAGCGTGCCGTCAAGCACGGAGCTGTTTCCGGCGGCTGTCAAGAAATCATCCGCCGACAATGCTGACGGATAAGGATTCCCAAGGAAGTTTAAGGCATTCCCGCCTGTTACGGGAACATTGATTTTTCCGTTGTGCGGTTTTCCTGCAAACATTCCTGTAAAGGTTGCCGTAGCAGCAGGATCGGTAGAATAAGATTGCGGTGCGCGAACAATATAGCCTATTCCGGCTGCCATAGACTGGTTTCCATTCAGGTAGGGAACCCATGCCGCCGTATTTGCATTCCAACCGAAATACTTATCAGCCAGCGTGCCAGGCGAAAGATTATAGAGACTGAGCCCTTCAACCGGAGACGACCAGTAGGTGTAGTCATATCTGTACATCGGCTGCGTATTTCTTTTCAATAGAAAATTGGTACCTGAATTTACAGCATCATCATCGGTCTGGACCAGGCTTGCGCTGTCTTCCAAAGTGAGGCTGCCGCTATTGATAATCAATGCTCCATCGAGCGTTGCAGTATGGCCGCTCCCTATGGTGACCGGAGCATTGTTATTTATTATCATGCTGCAGGCCGTCATGTCGGCGGTTATGGCATACGCGCCCGAAAGAATCACATTAGTAGCGCTATCTGCAGCTCCTGCGCTCCAGGCAGTACCGCTCCAGGTCGTCGTCTTGATGATTGCAGAAGTAGCCGCCGAATATACCTCACTGCAGGATCCGTTGCTTATGACGGCTCTGAAATAAACAGTGGCAGACACGGGGCCGATAGCTTGTCCGGTAAGTACGGGAGTCGTATTTGATAAATTAGTAGGCGTCGCAAAGTCTGGTGTTGGGGCGCTCTGCCAGTAGACAACATCACCTGTTTGTCCGGTAAGCTCGATATCATTAGGTTTTGAGCCGATGCAGATATATTGCGCACCGGTAAGCGTGCCGCCGAGCGCGGCAGGAAGCACCGTCACGGCTGCGGTGTCAGTTGAAACAAATCCATTGGCATCCCTTGCAGTTACGGTATATGCTGTGGTGCCGACAGTACCGGTCGGCGCACTTGCAGTTGATCCGGTTCCAAGCCCTCCCGACCATGCAAAGGTGTAAGGTCCGTCGCCTCCGTCCAGCGCAGCGGAAAGAACTGCGGGCTGATCTTTGCAAAAAGAACCAAATCCCGTAACCTGCGCGGTGAAATCACCGCCTTTCAGGCCCGTAAAAAATGATGTCTGTCCCGCCGGAAGCAGTGCCCCCGCGGCAGTCAGCGTGTTATTTGAAAGAGGTGCAAACTTAATCCAAGGATTGGTCACCTGATTGAAGCTGCCTACTAATTGGGCTGCGGCCATTGAAGCTTCGGGAACTAATACTTCTGCAGGGATATAGTTGGCCGAAATTGTAGCCACTGCTCCTGTAATTCCAGACTGGGTTACTTTCCAATAGCGGCTGATGTAGTGCTGCGTGCTGCGATTGTCTGGATGAATTGCATCAGTGACCGAAACTCCTACATACGCATTTGAAAAAGACCCTGAAGTGAGGGCAACGGTTATCGGCGAATAGGCAGGATTGCTTGTTCTTTCTCCGATAGGAAAAAAATAACTGCCTGTAGCGGTAAACGGTCTTCGCACTTGGCCTGGGCCGTCCGCTGCGATCATCTTGGATACATCAAAAGTTCCAGCTACGGGATTGGTCCCGAGCGTCAGGCTGCTGCTGTTGATCGAAAGTATCCCCGATAAAAGCGTGAGGGTGCCGCTTACAGAGGCATTTGCGGCAAGGGAGACACCGCCGTCAGTATTATTAATGACCAGATTATCGAACTGGGGCGCGGTTGTTCCTCCGATTGTCTGCAGTGCCGGACCGTTCATTATTATTGTCTTTCCTGAAAAATCTACAGCATTGTTAATAGTAAGATCACCTGTAATATTAAGCGATGCCGGGAAGACGGCACCGCTTCCAGAAATTATTAAATTATTATAAGCCGCCAGGGCTCCTGTCAGCGTAGCTACTGTCTGGTTGGAACCTCTGTATTCAACGGTATTCGTTACCGCTCCAGCCGAAAAATTGCCAAGCCTTGAAAATTCTCCAGCAATTCTCATGACATTGCCGGTCAGCACGCGCAATCCTGCACCTGTATTGATTGAAATATTATTAAAATTAGTCTGGCCGGCTATCGTGGCATCCAGGTTCGTAAAAAGTACCCTGCTGGTGCCCGACCCGGGATTAAAGGTGCCGTTATTGATCCATGCTCCTGAGGCCGAATTGATAGTGAATTGCGAATTGTCTGGCGCAGTTAAGATGGCGCCGGAATCCATAGTCAGCGAACCCAGCAGCACCGTATTGTTTAATATGGGATCATTGGGCGTCAGCGCTGCATCTGGAATCAAGACAGCAGTGTTATCGGACGGGGCTGCATTGGGTGTCCAGTTCAGGGCGGTTGTCCAGGACGAACTCTGCGAGCCGTTCCAGGTCAGAAATCCTGTAGCCATCTCGTCAAAAGAGAGTTCCACCTGCCCGAACGTGTTGGTAAAGAATACCCCGACATTGGCGTTCGTTAGTTCTATCCAGTTTTCGGCCGTATTGAAATTCGACCTTCCCTGCTCCAGCGTGGTAGAAGAACTGATTATGTAGGCAAAATCGACAAGCTTTGCCTCTGCATTGCCATTGAGTTCCGAATCGAGGTAGTGCGCCTGAATTACCGCCTTGGTTCCCGAACCGCCTGATTGTATAAAATCATAGGTTCTGGCTACAGCGCCTGCACGCCATGAAGGTACGGTCCCGATCTTGATTTTCAATCCCATAGAAGTTGGAAGCGTGCCGACATTTGGGAATACGATGGAGGTATTTGCATGCCCGAAAGTATAAGTCTTGTTGGCAACGATGCTGTTTCTCGTTACTGTGCCTGTAACGTCACCCATGCCTGTATTTGTCGCATCAGCGCCCATTGCAAGGGTATAGCTTCCCATGGAAAGGCTTCCTACAGTCGCCGAAGGGTTTGCTGCCGGCAAGTTTACGATTCCGTTCACGGTCAATGCACCGCCCGCAGTACCGCCCCCGGTCGAGGAAACGGTAAGGCTGTTGTAGGTTCCTGCCACAACCGTCTGTGCGCCGGCGGCGGCATTGTAATGCACTAGTCCATTTCCGCTCCATATTTTTCCAGGAGGGATCGGCTCTGCTGCAGTGTTCTGGGTCTGCAGCGTCCCATTTAGGCTTATCGAGGATAGTGTTCCCGAGAGGGCATTTGTTCCTAAATCCAATGTTTGGTTCTCCTCTATTGTAAGGGCGCCATTTACAGCAATTGGAGAGGCAATAGCTGTTGTTGCCGCTCCAGAAGTACTTATGGAAAGGCTGTTCAAGGCATTTGTAGTTCCGGGAGAAGCTTGGTCAAAGCTCAGGGCCGTGCTTGTATTTCCTGCCATGGCAAGATTGCTCAAGGCGCTTCCTGTCAAGCCTCCCGTGGTAGTGTTTGCCACAGTTCCATTTAGGGTAAGCGTCTTTCCGTTGATTGCAAGCTTGCCGCCATTGAATACGAGATCAGAGGCAACGCTTAGATCTGCTGCCAGCATTACGTTGCCCAAAACTGCAAAGCTTTCTGCAGCGCCGCTGAAAGGCAGGAAAGTACTGCCCGGATTGGCGATCAGCACGATATCATCCAATGCAAATTCATCAGATTCGCCGGAAACGGCCGAACCGGTAAAGCGCAGGTAGCAGTAGCCGTTTGCTGCAACTGCAATCGGAAATGTCACCGCCCTGTAGTAGGCTTTCCATTCGGGAGCCGCATCGGCTGGGGCCGGAGAAACGACATTTACGCCCGCAACCGCAGTATATGCTGCGTTGTCGGCAGAATAGCTGAAGCCAAGGCTGCTTGACGCTGGCTGGTCATTTCTTATATAAACTTTGTATCCGAGATTTATCGAGCTCATTGCAGCTCCGGTCTGGTTCTGCACCCTCAAGGTAATGGTCCCCGGGGCAAAATCTCCAGTGGAAGGCTGTACTCCCAATGAGAAATTGCCAGGTGCCGTTTCAAAAGCGTAAACGCCGCCTTCCGAGACGCCACCTTCTGAGACGCCCCGATCATAGTCGCCGTCTTCTGCATTGGTACCGTTGAAGGCGATAGGCCCATCGCTGAAACCTGCAATTGCCCACGCACGGGAATCGAGCTGGCCGGTTTGTAAATTTGGGGAAATTCCGTCTCCCTGGAATGTATCGCGGTTGACACCGTCGACGGTCGTATCGAAATTGATGGCGTTCACGGTATTTGCGGCATAGATCTGCCATCCGACCGGAGAATTCAATGTAGTCCTGTTTCCCGTTGCTGGTGATGCCGTACGGTAATTTTCAGTACCATTTATTCCATTGTACTCGTAAACTGCGACATGGTAAGCTAATGCAGGAGAGAGTCCTGTGACTGCGACTGAATTCCCTGTTCCTGAATAAATCACATAATTTCCTGTTCCGGTTTCTGAGCCCGAACCAAATAGCGCAAGGGCATTGTAGCTCTGCCCATCTGCAGGGACCGCATTGACTGCGCTTCCCTGGCGAATCAGAACGATCCTTCTTGCCCCGTTCCCATTGGTCCAGTTTACCGTAAATCCAGAGGACGATACGCCTGTAAAGGTAACGGCCGTGCTCTGCACTGCAGGTTCCAATGCGATGGCTTTTCCTGACACGGCAACCTGTTTTTCTGTTGCCCCTGGAGCATTGTGCGTAATTGCCCCTGAATAGATTCCTGCCGTGGCAGATGCCTTTACCCTGGCGTACAGTGTCACCGGCTGGCCTGCCAGATTGTTTCCTGCACGGGCTAGTGAGAGGGAAGCCGCATACGAAGTCCCATCTTTTGAAATTTCAAAATTTGCAGGCGCCGCAACAGTCGGATCTGAAGTCAGGTTTGCGCCGCTTACTGTGTAGGTGAGCGCGGCCGATGCGGTTCCTGCTACCGTATTTGCAAAGCTCAGGGAATTTGCCGATACCGTGAGCGTGGGCACTCCCGCCAGCTCGATTGCAAAAGGAAGTGAATTCGATACCGTCGTGCCGTTTGCAACGGTTACCGCGGCGCTGCCTGACGCAGCAATATCAGCCGCGGTGATGGCCGCCCGAATCTGGGTCGGGGAATTGTACGTTGTGGTCCTGCTGCTGCCATTCCACCTGGCCGCGCTGGCGGGCGTAAAACCGGTACCTGTGATTATTACTTCAAAAGCGCCCGTTCCCGCAGTCTTTGAGCTTGGAGAAAGAGAAACCAGTACCGGCGTCGCGACAGTGACCCTTGCATAATCAAAGAAAGCCGTCTGGCTTGCCGCTGTTCCCGCATTCTGATACCCTCCTAAAATTGGCAGGGATGCGCTGGTATACGTAGTATTCACCACGGCTGTTCCTTGCGGGGTAAGCGTTCCTGAATTTGGATCGGCGGCCGCGGTACCGTCATTTCTTAAAAAAAGCTGCCAGCTGTTGGCAGAAGGCGTATAGATCACCTTGACGCTGATGTACTGCGCGCCAAAATCTGCCAGGCCGCTGGTGCTTGACGCAATCAGGTTGGTAAAATTCCTTATTCCTGAATTGTAACGCACCAATCGCACGGGATCTGTCGTGCCGGAATTTCCTAATACTACTGCATAGCCTGTCCCCGTCACATTTGTCGTGCCGGCAGTACCGGCAAGAATATAGGCGACGCCATATTCTGCAGCGGCAAACCCGGAAGGGTTTGCGTTGCTCTGGCGCATGCTGAAGGTCCATGTCACGATGCCGGGGTTGTTCGCCAGAATGGTGCTGTAAGGTGCTGGAAAATCGCTAGAATTGGTGTAGGCCAATACCCAGCCATTGCTGTTGGCGGTACCGCCAGTATCGTTAATCAGGGACAGATGGCTGTTGGCAATGCCTGAGCCGAAATCAGCGCCGCTGCGCACATTTCGCCAGACAGTGCTTGTACCTATGAATCCGTTTGCTGTCGTGTAGTAAAGCCCTTGCGCTGTTGAAAAATCATCATTAAAGACGGTAGTCTGGGCACTTGAAATTTGTACCGCGAAAAAAAGCGCGCATATCGCGAACTTCTCTAAAATAAAAGATGGTAAAAATCGTATCATAGCAGGTTGAAATAAATGAGGAAGACAAAACTAGCTGTATTTTTTATATAATTCGCAGAAAAAATTCTAAAAAATTATTTATTTTGTAAAAAAAACAAACTTTAACTGTTTATACAAGAATATTCTCACTATAACGGATTATTCGCAAAACCAGAATACAAGCAAGAGTGGCCAAGGGTAATGCCTGCCAAGGGAAGGCAGGCCTTTTTTTTAATAATCTTAAAAAAAGCCCCATAACTTAATTTTTGCTTTTGCATATAACAATCTAAAGTACAAGTAACGCCAGTCGCAGTGTCCTTTCTACCGGCTGCTAAATCTTATTGCCGGCTGGTTAAAAGCACTGGATTACAATTGCAGCAATCGATCCGCGATCAATGTATCAATATCAAATCCTTGAAGATCTGCATTTCCAAAAAAACGGATACTTATTTCTAATGATTTTCCAAATATTTAAGAAAATCAAAAATCAGTATAAATTTTTGAGGAAATCCTGTAACCTGCAGACGAAAGATTAGCGCTAACTTTAGATAAACTAAAAATTAGGCGACATGGATACAAAAAATCAAAACCAGAACCAAGGACAGAACAATCCAAAAAACCGAGGTACCGACCACCGAAGCGATACGAGAAAGCACCAGTACAAGGATCATGAGGAAGTAAATACCAACGACGAAAACTACGATCCTGATACGCAGAAATTCGATGGCGAGGGGCCAGATTTCGACGACAAGAGGAACAACGAGGAAAAAAACAGTTAGCGGATAAAGTCTAAAAAAAAATACGCTGAACGAATTTTACCAACTGCAGTACGCAGAATGCACTTTCTTTTTTGAACAAGGCCGGCGGGCTTTCCGGCCGTTCAAATGCAATAAGACCACAATCGGAGGCTTTGCTCGGAATTCCGTTCAGCAACATGATAATACGTCGATAGGCATATCGTACTGCTTTAAGAAATTCGACCTTGCGATTATGGGTGCAAAAAGATATACTTGCAGGACTGGGTAGCGCTATTGCCGCTACTACGCAGTCTTTCAGATATAGCGCGAGACATATACTAATTTCCGCTTTCCAGTGCCCCGATTACGCATTACAAAGTTATAACATATACTCTAGGAACAACATTGATTCTTTTACATCAAACGGCCACGATTGCATCCGTGCCAATTTTAGCGATTGCTTCAGCGCGGCCACCATGCAGGACCTCCTAGGGCGCGGTACTGTTTGAAAATTACGCAGGAATGGGAAGGATGCGCCATACGCTCGATTATCCACTCCTAAATTTAAACCAGTAATTAAACCAGTAAAAAGAACGCAATAGGCTGCCAGGCAGATTAATACTCCAAACACGATTAGGAATGGAAAAATTTAATACAGTTGAGGAAGAAATTTCAAGCGGTTCCAATATTTCATATTGGACAGATTCCAGCGAACCGCTTATCTATCAAAAAATTGACGGCGATAAAGAAACTGAGGTTCTGGTTATCGGCGGCGGCATTGCAGGCCTTACGACGGCCTATTGCCTGGCAAGAAACGGAAAGAAGGTCATCTTGGTCGAAGATGGCTATCTCGGAAGCGGCGAAACAGGAAGAACCACAGCACACATTACTTATGCCCTGGATGACAGATATTATGAAATTGAGTCGATTTTAGGAGAAGAGAAATCAAGGCTTGCTGCCGAGAGCCACAAGGCAGCAATTGATTGGATTTCAAGAATTGTAAAGCTGGAAGGCTTCGACTGCTGTTTCAAGCACGCAGACGGCTACCTTTTCATCGATCCGAGCGACGATGCTGATAATTTGGACAGGGAATTCGAAGCTACCCGAAAGGCAGGGCTCCCCACAGAAATACGTACCGGGATTCCGGGAGTGGCCAATAGTATTGATGAGAGGTACCTGTTGTTTCCGCAACAGGCACAGTTCCATGTTCTGAAGTACCTTGACGGGCTTGCAAAGGCTATTGTCCGGATGGGAGGCAAAATTTATACCGAATCGAGCGCCCAGGATATCACCAGCGAGGGCGCGAGGGTCAATGAATTTACCGTACAGGCGCAAAATATCGTAGTGGCCACCAACACGCCCGTCAACAATAAGCTTGCACTTCATACGAAGCAGACCGCCTATAGGACCTATGTAGTGGCTGCGAAAATAGAAAAGGGCAGCTTGCCTTACTCAATGTGGTGGGACAGCGGCAACCAGAATTCAAAATGGCCAGCAAAACCGTACCATTACGCACGCCTTGAGCCCTTTGACAAAGAATATGATCTGCTGATCTGTGGTGGCGAAGACCACAAGACCGGCCAGCCAGAAAAGGAAGACTGCACGGAAGAGGAGCGTTACCAGAATCTTGCCGCCTGGGCGCATGAAAAGTTCCCTTGCTTTTCAGAAATAATTTATAAGTGGTCCGGGCAGGTAATGGAGCCTGTCGACTGCATGGGCTTTATGGGGAAAAATCCGGGAAACGATAATATCTACGTCATCAGCGGCGATTCCGGCAACGGCATGACGCACTGCACGATCGGGGCGCTGCTGATTACTGACCTTATAATGCAGCGCAAAAACGAATGGGAGGAGCTCTACAGCCCCTCCCGGATCACCTTCAGCGAAACCGCAGCGTACTTATCAGAAATGGGCGGTATGGCCTACAATATGGCTAAAGATTGGATTTCATCAGGCAATATTGAGGAATTGTCAGATTTAAAGCCTGGAGAAGGCGGCGTTATTTCAGACGGCTTCGAAAAGATTGCAGCTTATCGAGACGCAGATGGAACTTTGAAAGCCTGCTCAGCAGTCTGCCCGCATCTTGGCGGCATTTTAAGGTGGAATCCTGACGAAAAATCATTTGACTGCCCGCTGCACGGTTCCCGTTTCAGCACTGATGGCACGGTTATCAACGGGCCATCCGAAAAAGGACTGAAGACGATAGAAATTAAAAATAGAAATAACGGATAATACGATATCAGAAATTGTAATGCGGTGCGCCAGAGCCCTTGCCCGCCGCAAATCGAAAATCGCGTTCTTAGAAAGTAGCAGGGACGGCGGAAGACGCTACTAAGATCTTTAAGCGCGGGTTGCAATGCCAGTCACTGGACTTATGGCCCTGCGGCGGCGAGACCGGTCAAAAGCCTGCTTGAAAAATTTTACTATATATTTTATCTTTTATAAGGCGAGGGCTGCATAGCGCATCAAGAAGTATTGTTTGGGCTGAAAGACATAATTGATGCAGAACGCGCATTGGCAAAAATGCTTCCGAAGATGGCAGGCAGTGCATTTGATCCCGGACTGAAAGCTTCGATCGGGGGAGCATGCTGCAGCAAAATTAGATTTACTATAAAATAAGCTCTAGAATGTCTCATGAAAGACACGGTACTAGCTACAGGCTTTTCGAGTTTTAATACTAGGGACTGGTCAGGAATTTTTTATCCTGGAGACCTGCCACGCAGTAAGTTTTTCTAATTTTACGCGTCGCATTTTCCAACGTGCGAACTTAACTCCACTTTTTATAATTTTCCAACTCTGAGAACTTTGCAGAACTGGCATACCAAGACCCCCGAAAATTTCCTGTTTTTGGTAAAAGCGACGAAGATCATAACGCACGTGAAAAGGCTTGAGAATCGCACTGAAGAATCCAGGCTTTTACAGGGCAGGCTGCGAAGGACTCAAAGACAGGCTGCAGCGCACCCTCTTGCAGCTGCCGCCGAGTCTTATTTCTACTCCACAAATATTATTCCTGCTCCTGCAGGATCTCCAGCCCCAATGTAACGATGTCGTAGAATTTAGAAATGAAAGCGGTTGGAGACCTGATGTTTTTGAAGCCTTCAGGGAGACGGCACCAAGTTCTGTTGCCCAAATTATCCAAATCTCCCTTCAGATATTATCCAAACCACTCCGATAGGATATATCCGTTTTCATGGGAATCCGAGGCCCTTTTATTCGCGTCATCCGCAGCACGAATTGCGGCGAACCTGCCAAGAAATCAGGAGAAAGGCATTCGGGAAAGTATTTATCTATTTATAGGAGAATCTGCCAGCCTTTCGGATGAAATCGCCAAAGTGAAATGCTAGAACCGGGCCCTGCCCTGCCCATAAAATATCGATAGGATGACAATGGCACAAGCGCGGATACCTCAGAACATCCTTGCTCCCGCCACGCAGATCAGAAAAACCAGGCTGCTAAAGAACGGGCTGCCATCTCCAGAAGATAGCAGAAGAATAACATCCAAACGAGACGCTTCCTTCGCTGAGACAGCAGCATTTCAAGCCGGCGTATTCAGCGCCAGTATTAATTTTATGATAAATTAAACAGTGCAAATATTGCTTTTTGCGATCTAACACGTTAATTTATGACAGAAACACATTCAATACACTAGATGCGAGAGACAGCCAATTTAAAACTAGCATTGGCAGAAGACGATGAAGACGACAGGGAATTCTTTCAAGAAGTGCTGCTGACAATCGCTCCGGATGCCACTTTAAAGTTCTACAAGAACGGCCTGAAACTGGTCAACGGACTTTCAGAAAATATAGAGGAGCTTCCCGATATCGTTTTCCTGGACCTGAACATGGCGGTCATGAGCGGCATCCAAGCCCTTGAAGAAATAAGAAGCAGAGCGTTTTTCAAGAAGATTCCCGTGATCGCCATTTATTCCACATCGGCCCTAGAAACTGACCAGCAAACAGCGTTCGGATTAGGCGGACGCCTTTTTAAGCAAGCCAAACGATTACGGCGACCTGAAGTCGCTCCTCCAGCAGGTGCTCGACATTGATTGGAAAAACAAGGGGCCCGGAAAGCTGAACTTCGTCACCACTCCTGGGTAACGCAGCATCCTCGCAGAAGTTTGTGCATTACCCAGGCCCGCCATTTTATCACCCCAGAAAAAAAACAACCAGATTATAATCGAACGCCTAGGAGCCTAAAAGCGTGTCGGGCGATTATGCTGCTCCGGCCGCCCCGCTTTCAGCTCGCCACTGAATAGATACTGAGCGATGCAGCGGGAGCAGCATTCAGTGGTACAGCTGTTAGATAAACTTTTCCGCCACGCCGCCTCTCCCCCATGCCGTCCTAACCTCCTTCTCGACATCTGCAATAATTTTTAACATTTTGCTATAATCGGCAGTGGACAGATTTTCCTAACTTTATGTACAGACTTTCAAAAATGCCGATGGCATTTGCAGAGTTTCTTAATAATCTGACTCAACGCGATGGAAAAATTCAACGACTACCTTCCCCAAACGATCTCAGGGAAAAACGTGCTGGTAACAGGGGGCACAACTGGAATAGGCCGGGCGACGGCACTGCTGCTATCCAGTCTCGGGGCCAACGTTATTGTCGCTGGGCTCCAAAGGGAGCATCTTTTAGAAGCCCTCCACGATATCAAGCCGGTCGCCGCGGGAACAGTCCACGGCGTGCTGGCCGATCTGGCGACAGAAGGCGGCATCGGCAAGCTCTTTGCCGACACGGCCGCAAGTTTTGGAAAGCTCGACATACTGATAAATAATGCAGCGCTTCCCTATGGCACTACCGGGGAGGGAGACTATCAAGAGTGGCAGCGGGTAGTTTCTACGAACCTGCTTGCCTATATGGCCTGCTGTGCGGAAGCCATAAAGCTAATGCCCGGCGGAGGCCACATCGTCAATATAGGCTCTATGAGCGCCGACGTTCGGGAAGAAACAGGTTCCGTTTATGTTGCAACAAAATCCGGAGTCCAAGGATTCTCCGAATCCCTCCGAAAATCTGCAAACAAGCAAGGTATCAAGGTAACGCTCATAGAGCCTGGAGCTGTCGACACCGACATGCAGCCAGAGTCCGGACCAGAAAAATTGAAAAAAGTAAAGGCCATGGAAATGCTCGCTGCAGACGACATAGCCATGAGCGTGCTGTACTGCCTTTCACAGCCGAAGCGCTGCGACATCGTGGAGCTGAAAATCAGGCCGCACCTGCAGCTTATCTAGGCGCCTATAATATACCAACTAAATAGAATAATTATGAAGCCTATTGCAGCATGGACAGTATCCTCACAGGACAGTCTTGAAAACGGTGACCTGTTGATGGAAAAAAATATAGGAGGATATCCCCTAAAGGTTATTTTCGACGGCTTCTCGCTGTGGTTCGTGTCACAATGGACGGCTGGGGGGCGCGTTGCCTTCCGAGGCGGGCTTCCCAGCAACGAGAGGCTGGAATTGAAGCATAGCCGCAACACTCCAGGTGGCGCCAATTTTACGCTTGAAGGCAGCAGCGCCAGCACAAAAATAACACTGCGGTTTCCCGATCCTGGAAAGCCCATATTTAGATATACCGTCTCCCTCGCCCCGTCTCTGGACCTTCTCGTACCTTACACGCCCAGGGATATTATGCCCTTATTTAATGGAAACGGAAGGACACAGAATACGGACGGGATTGTGCATGCAAGCCAGGTCGGGATGCGCTCAGGCCTGCTGTTCTTTACGCTGGAGCAGCCTGCAGGCGGTTCGGTGTTTTATTTCCAAAACCTTACGGCGCTTAACAAGTTCTGTGAAGCGACCGGTACTTCGGCTGGCGACCTTGTCGGCGGCTCCTGGCCCGAAATCGGCATGAAACTTCCTCCCACCGAGCCTGGCAGGCCGCTGAAAAAAAACGAGGAATATATAATTTCTGACGCGTTTGTAAAACTCAGTGACGACCTGCCCGCCAATAATTACGAAATGTCCGGGCAATTTTTAAATCATCTCGCCGACATTTACGAAATGCTTCCCCTGCCGCCGACCAGATACCACGACTGGCCGGACATCCTCCACAGGGGACTTGAAGGGCTGTCAGAGCACAAGGGCTGCTGGAAATTTGCTGACGGCCGTTCTTACCTAAATGCCTATGTCAGCGACTATAAGACGCCTCCAGAAAGCATGGTCCAGCTCGCAGTGCTTCTGCCTCTTACAGATTTTGACCAGTGGAGTGGCGAAGACCACCACCCCGTAATCGAGACGCTGCGCAATGGCCTCGAAAATTTTTTCGACCCGCAGCTGGGCACGGTCGTACGCTGGCTGCCCGCATTACAAAAGAACCTTGACTGGAGCGAGGAGCAGAAGGAGCCGGAAGTCATGGATTCCTGGTACCTGCACCATCCGCTTCTCAATCTCTCTAGATTGGCGCTGAAAGGTGACGCAAAAGCGGAAAAATTATTACTGGATTCCATTGGATATGTCATCAAGGTAGCCCGCCATTTTAAATATCGATGGCCTGTCTTCTACAAGATGGCCACGCTGGAAGTGCTGAAAGAAGAGACGGCTCCGGGACAGGGCGGCGAAAAAGACGTTCCGGGCGCCTATGCGCACCTGATGCTGCAGACCTGGAAGCTGACAGGCAAGAAGGTATATCTTGAGGAAGCCGTCAAGGCTGCAAAAAAATTGGACGGGCTGGGGCTGGACATTTTCTATCAGGCCAACAATACTGCTTTTTCCGCTGGAGCATTGCTTAGGCTTTATAAAGAAACCGGCGATAAGCTGTTCCTTGACCTCAGCCATCTCTGCATCGCTGCGGTCATGAAAAATGTACAGCTTTGGGAATGCAATTACGGAAATGCAAAACATTATCCAACTTTTTTTGCAGTCTACCCGCTTAAAGACGCGCCATATACGGCAGCCTACGAGGAACAGGAAGTTTTTTCAGCATTTCATGAATTTTTGCAGGAGGCCGAAGGTGTTGAAGAGGTGCTTCCTTCCGTAAGGCTGCTGCTTGCAGAATGCCTCCGCAATATCATCAACAGGGTCGCCTACTATTATCCGCCAATGTTGCCCAGGGAGGTCATTGCGGAGGGCAAGGATGTGAAGACTGGGGAAATCGATCCGAATTTGTGGATAGCGCTTGAAGACCTGCAGGATGGCTGGAACAGGTCGGGGCAGGTCGGACAGGAAGTATATGGTGCCGGAGTCGCATTCGGTATCGTGCCGCGCCAGTACCATAAAGTCCCGCAGGGCGGTTTCATGCTATTTGCGGACTATCCCGCCGGCAATTTCAGGAGAAGGAAGAATTCGCTTGCTTTCCAGCTGAAAGGCGGCAGTTCGATGCATTGCAGAATAGCGATATTGCCTCTCGAGAAAGGAATGACGATGCCTGAAGTAAGGATACAAGCTGGAAGATCGGCAAAAGACAGGAAGGAAATAGCCCCCCTGTCAGGCATAAAGGGAAAACGTGCAGAATACAGCATCAACGGAAACTGCTCGGTAAAAATAACCTGGTAGGCTTTACGGCTATTATGCAATGCAAAAAGATTTCCAGATACCGCTAAAAAAATTGGCAATGCACAAAAAGATACTGTATGAAAAAGCGCATATACAACCAGATGTCACTTTTTGGGCCGCTCTACGCCTATCTAGCAGTCCTCTCACCGCCCGTATCGATCAGAAACCAAATCGCTTCGCTAAAAAGGGAATTGGATGCGATTGCCGGGATAGGAGAAAGGAATCTGCATTCGATCGGACATATCACGCTTATCGACAGCTTGACTGACGATTCCTGTTTCCAAAACACCGTAGCCAAAATGCTGCAGCCTGCGGAACCTTTCCGGGTAAGATTAAAAAATGCAAATACATTCAATCATGGCCGGTACAGCACGCTTTATCTTGAAATTGAGGATCCCCTGCCGATTGTCGGCTTAATGGAGTCGCTTAAATCGCCCTACAAGACTCCGCACCTCAGCATAGCCAAGAGACTGCCGAACGACAGGGCAGAAATCCTAAAAAGCTACCTTCGGGACAAATGCTATGAGGCGGAATGGCTCTGCGCGGAAGTCAAGGTATTGAGAAAACGCATGTCTGAAAAGCACCTGGGATTCAGGGAATCATTTACAATACCACTTCAAAAGATACTTCCAGCCCGCAACCAGACTGGTGAAGGATTATAAATTTTATAATAAATACTTTGAGAAATGTAAAATTAACAAATGTATAATGTCGGAACTTTATTATTGTAAATAAAAAGAAAATGAAAAAGTTTTTCCGGAATAATTCGCTATCCGTATGCTTCGCGGTACTTTTTATGCTGTCCCTATTTGGGCAGGCCTATTTTGGTTATGAGGAATATCTGAAGGAACTTTCAGACTTGGGTGGGGCGCCGGTTGGATTCTGGCAATATCTGTCGTCAGGCCATTTCCTGCAGGCCACTTTTGAAAACTGGGAGTCCGAATTTCTTCAGATGGCGCTCTTTGTCGTACTGACCATTTTCCTGCAGCAGAAAGGTTCTTCTGAGTCAAAAGATTTCGACAAGGAGGAAGAAGTCGATCGCGAGCCCGACCCTTCCCGAAAAGATGCGCCATGGCCCGTCAGGAAAGGCGGCTGGATGCTTGCGTTATACAGGCATTCGCTTACAATCGTTCTTTCATTCCTATTCCTGGCCAGTTTCGCAGGACATTTTTACGGCAGCCTGAAAGATGAAAACCTGCAGAGGGCGCTAAAGGGCCTTCCTGCTGAAAGTTCAGGAACTTACAGCGTCGACTCGCGCTTCTGGTTTGAGTCCTTCCAAAACTGGCAGAGCGAATTCCTCTCAATATTCGCAATCATAATCCTCTCGATATTCCTGCGCCAGAAAGGCTCTCCGCAGTCTAAGCCTGTCGATGCGCCCAATAGCGAGACAGGAGGATAATTAAATACTATAATTATGCCATCAGAAAAAGTCAGGGCATGCGCAAAGGCCATTGCCGAAAAAGAGTGGAAAATTGCATTTGTGGAAAGTGCCACCGCAGGCCGGATGTGCTCTGAATTTTCGCTGACCGAAAATTCAGGAGATATACTGCGCGGGGGCATATCCTGCTACGAAGTATTCATAAAGGAAAACATCCTCAAGGTCCCGCATGAGCTGATTGAAAAGCATACTCCTGAATCTGCAGCAGTTACCGAATCGCTTGCGCAAAACGCCCTGCCGCTATTCAAGTCAGAAATTGTTGTGGCCGTTACAGGGCTTGTGGCTCCCGGAGGAAGCGAGACGCCTGAAAAGCCTGTAGGGACAATGTTTCTCCATATCATGATGGCCGGCAGGGCTCTTTCCCACAGGGAAGTCTTCAAGGGAAAGCCTGAGGATATAGTGCTGCAGGCGATCGACAGGGCTGCAGGACTGATTACAGGCGCTCTGGAAAAATCAGGACTATCTATATAATTCAATAATAATTAAACACAGCAATCATGGCAAACCAGAAAGACCAAAGAAGTGACGGCAGGGGACAGCGAATCGTCCCGCCGAAATCGGCCGCGGCCGAAGGGCTCAGAGAATTATTTATCGATGAGCTGAAAGACATCGTATATGCGGAACGCGCGCTGGTAAAGGCGCTTCCAAAAATGGCAAACAATGCATTTGATCCCGGCCTGAAGGCATCGATTGAAGAACACGTGGCAGTGACCGAGGGCCAGGTGGCACGCCTTGTACAGGTTTTTGAAATCCTGGGCGAATCAGACAGGGGCAAAAAATGCGATGCGATGGAAGGCCTTATCAAGGAAGGAGAAAGCATCCTGGAAGAAACCGAACCGGGACCGGTAAGGGATGCCGGTATCATTTCTGCATCGCAGAAAATCGAGCATTACGAAATTGCATCCTACGGCACGCTGGCAGCATTCGCCAAGATACTTGGAGAAAATGAAGTTGCGGCGCTTCTGGAAGAGACGCTCGCTGAAGAAAAAGAAGCCGACCTCAAGCTCACCGATGCGGCCTACAACGGCATCAATCTCGAAGCCGCTGGTGGAGCCGCTGCAGATTCGCCTGATTCCGGCGCAATTTTATAACGGACAGCTTGGCAGCTTGCCGTAATGTGCAGTTGCCAAGCTATTCTTACCCGCATAAAAAATATAGAGTTAGGAAACTTTTTCCTTTATTTCCATAAGGTCCTGCTGCAGTTTTCGGATGACCGCATCCAAAGGCTGCAATTCTTCAGCGTTCTGCTTGAAGACACCCCTTTCAATGCTGCCGCTGTACTCCCAGACCTCGGCAATTTCGGAAACCTTCACATCATAGGGAGCATAAAAGCTGTTATCCGACTGGAGCTCAATATCATTGTTCTTTTTCCGGCGCAGCCGCTTATAGACCATTTCCCTGTTTTTGGTAATGACGATGTAGGTGCGGCCGCTGACAATGTCGCCAAGCTTTTCGATGTACCGCCCGACGATCGAAGAATCGCTGTTGTGCGGCGGCATGGAATCCCCGTCTATGGGAAATACGCGGTACTTCTCGTTTTTGCCCAGCCAGGGGAGCGAAATATGGTCCAGCTCGGAAATGAACCTGAAATCGGCATACCCGCCAGCAGAATAGCCGGCCTTAGCCTTGTGGGTCACGACTTCGATCAGGTTGCTTCCGTCCCTATCGACGACTATCGGCATCAGTATCCTGTTGCTGTCCAATTTTAACAGCTGTTCCGTCTTGATCTTGCTGAGATCTACGGTCAGCAGCAGCTCCATGCTGATCGCATAGAACCTAGAAATCACCAGCAGCGATTCGGCAGGAGGCGTATTTTTTCCATATTCGTACTTCTTGTACTGGTCAAGGCCAAATTTCATCGCATCGGCGGCCTGCAGCTGCGAGAGCTTCCTTTTGCTCCTAAGGTACTTGAGATTGTCAGAAATATACAACATGTGTTAAAGGGATTTTTAATCACTACAAAAATAATAATTAAAGTGATTTAACGTCCTAATTTTGTAGAAATATATTCCAAACCCAAACTTATAAATTAATGGAACGCGCTATCGTACATATGGACCTGGACACCTTTTTTGTTTCCTGCGCCCGGCTGCAGAACTCGGAACTGAACGGAATCCCCCTGATAGTCGGCGGGGGCGAACGCGGCGTGGTCGCTTCCTGTTCCTACGAGGCCAGGTATTTCGGGGTGCGGGCGGCAATGCCGATCAAGATGGCGCTCCAGCTGTGCCCGCAGGCCAAGGTAATAAAAGGCGATATGGAACTTTTTTCCAACAAGTCGCATGAAGTCACGCAGATTATCGAAGAACGCGCACCCGTGGTCGAAAAAGCAAGCATTGATGAGTTTTACCTGGATATCACGGGCATGGACAAATTCTACGGCTGTTATAAGTTTACCGAAGAACTGACTGCAAAAATCACAAAGGAAACCGGGCTTCCCATAAGCTTTGCGCTTTCCGTAAACAAGACCGTTTCCAAGATCGGGACTGGAGAAGGAAAACCCAAAGGAAACCTGGAAATTCCAGAAGCCATGGTACAGCCTTTCCTCAACCCTTTGTCCATAAGAAAGATTCCGATGGTGGGCGAAGTCACCTTCAACCTGCTCTCCAGGATCGGGATACGGAATATCCAGACGCTGTCCGAAATGCCCCAGCCCTACCTGCAGAAGCTGCTGGGAAAAAACGGGCTGGACCTATGGAAAAAGGCAAACGGCATCGACAATAATCCGGTGGAACCCTACACGGAAAGAAAATCAATCTCGACGGAAAATACCTTCGACCAGGACACCTTTGACATCCGCATGCTGAAATTCGTGCTGATCGGGATGGTCGAAAAACTGGCCTACCAGCTCCGTTCCGAGCAGTGGCTCACGTCAACGGTAGTGGTAAAGATCAGGTACAATAATTTCGATACCGAAACCAGGCAGTGCCAGATTCCCTATGCCTCCTGCGACCACGTCCTGATAAAATATGTTTTGGAACTGTTTGAAAAGCTGTACCAGAGACGGATGCGCATCCGCCTGGTCGGGATCCGCTTCAGCGGATTGGTCCGGGGCGACTACCAGATCAACCTATTTGAGGACACCGTAGAAATGCTCTCGCTCTACCAGGCCATGGACAGGATCAAGAACCGCTTCGGCTATGATGCCGTGGCGCGTTGCGCCGGAGCGGACCTGAAAAAAAAACCTACCTCCTAACCGTAAGCCATTTACCTGATACCCTAAACCCAAAAAAATGTACCTCAACTGCCATTCCTTCCATTCCCTCCGTTACGGCACCATTCCCTTGCAGGACCTGGTATCGGACGCCGCGGCATGCGGCGCGAGGGCTATGGCCCTGACCGACATCACTACCGTGACGGGAATTTACGAATTTATAAAAGCCTGCAAGAAAGAACAGGTAAAACCTCTGGTGGGCATTGAGTTCCGTTCGCAGGGCAGGCTGCAGTACATTGGCTTGGCGAAGGATAAAAACGGCCTGGCAGAAATGAACCGCCTGGTAACCAAACACAATTTTGAAAATATTCCGTATGAAGACAGCGCGCCTGATTTCAGCGGAGCATTTGTCATCTATCCCATGGAAAATGCACCGGACCGGTTAAGGGAACACGAGTACATCGGCATCCGCCCGGAACAGCTGGCCATGCTTTTCAGCAGGGATTGGAAAAGGCGCATGCATAAAATGGCAGTGCTCCAGCCCGTCACCATCCGCAATAACAAAGAGTTCGCCCTGCACAAGATATTGCGCGCCATAGACCTGAATATTTTAGGTTCCAAGCTTCGGGAAGACCAGCGGTGCCGGCCTTCGGAAAGGATGATGCCGCTAAAAGAATTGCTAGAGAGTTTCAGCAGCTATCCCGAAATCATTCAGAACACCCAGCACATAATCGATCAGTGCAATTTTGAGTACGAGTTTGGCATCCCCAGAAACAAAAAACATTTTACCAAAAACCGCAGCACCGACCTGGAACTGCTGGCACAACTGGCAGAAGAAGGGATGGCTTTCCGTTATGGCCATGACAATGAGGAAGCAAAAGCCAGGGTCAAAAAAGAACTGAAGGTCATCGACGAATTGGGATTCAGCGGCTATTTCCTGATTTCTTGGGATATTGTGCGCTACAGCATGAGCCGGGGCTTCCTGCACATCGGTCGCGGCAGCGGTGCCAACTCCATTATTGCCTACTGCCTGAGAATAACGGACATCTGCCCGCTGGAACTCGACCTCTATTTCGAGCGCTTCCTGAACCTGAACCGCAAGACCCCTCCCGATTTCGACATCGACTGGTCGTGGAAGGAGCGCGACACGATGCTGGAATATATCTTTGGAAAATACGGAAAAGACCACGTTGCCTTCTGCGGCACCAACGTCGAGTTCAAGTACCGCTCCATCTTCCGCGAAGTAGGCAAGGTTTTCGGACTGTCAAAGGAGGAACTTGATGCCCTGGCAAAAAACCCGATGGCAAGGCACGACACTAATGCTGTAGTCAAAATGGTACAGCAGTACGGCATGATGCTGGAAAAACACCCCAACCAGCGCAGCATGCATTCCTGCGGCATCCTGATTTCTGAAGAGCCGATTACCAACTTTACGGCCTTGGAAATGCCTCCCAAAGGTTTCCCTATTGTACAGTTTGACATGCACGTGGCAGAGGATATCGGCTTT
Source organism: Flavobacteriaceae bacterium PS02334 (assembly GCA_029959295.1). Lineage (GTDB taxonomy): Bacteria > Bacteroidota > Bacteroidia > Flavobacteriales > Flavobacteriaceae > Flavobacterium. The sequence goes on from JASCOH010000010.1 coordinate 60,328, forward strand.
GACAAGTTCGACATCCTGAGCCAGCGGGGCATCGGGCATATTGACGACAGCGTAAAGCTGATACGGAAAAATCAGGGCATCGACGTAGACATACGCGACACGGCAATTTCCAAGGATGAGCCAAAATGCAACGAGCTTTTGAGCCAGGGAAATACCATCGGATGCTTCTACATCGAGAGCCCTGCCATGCGGGGACTGCTGCGAAGGCTGCAATGCGACAATTTCAAGGTATTGGTTGCCGCCTCCTCTATCATCCGTCCCGGCGTGGCACAGTCGGGCATGATGAAGGAATACATTTTCAGGCACAATTACCCCGACCGGTTTGACTATTTTCATGAAGTCTTTAAAGAACAGCTGGGCGAAACCTACGGAATCATGGTCTACCAGGAAGACGTGATCAAGATAGCCCTGCACTATGCGGGCGTCCCCGCATCTGACGGCGACATACTGCGCCGTGCCATGAGCGGGAAAGGACGCTCCAAGGAAGCGCTGCAGCGCGTAAAGGATAACTTTTTTGCCTGCTGCAGGGAAAAAGGCCACCCGCTGCAATTGAGCCAGGAAATCTACAGGCAGATCGAATCCTTTGCGGGCTATTCGTTCTGCAAGGCGCATTCGGCTTCTTATGCCGTGGAAAGTTACCAGAGCCTATATCTTAAGACCTATTATCCATTGGAGTTCATGACGGCCGTGATCAACAATTTCGGGGGCTTCTACCGTACCGAGGTGTACGTGCACGAGGCAAGGATGTCCGGTGCCAGGATCCACAACCCTTGCGTAAACAGGAGCAGTTGCGAGACTGTCATCTATGGAAAAAATATCTACCTTGGCTTCCAGCACCTGAAAAGCCTGGAATCCAAACTGGCGCAGGCCATCGCAGCGGAGCGGGAAGCCTCGGGGGATTTCAGCTGCCTGGAAGACTTCATCAGCAGGGTTCCCATCGGCATAGAAGGCATACAGACCCTGATCTTTATCGGGGCCTTCCGCTTCACGGGCAGGACCAAGAACGAGCTGCTGGTCATGGCGCGCATGCTCCTGGTCAATTTCAAGCCGGAAAACCGCAACCCGGTGCTGCTGCAGGAACCTGTTAAAGAATACAGGCTTCCGGTGCTGCCGCGCTCCGCCTTCGAGGATGCCTTTGACGAGATCGAGCTGCTGGACTTTCCGGTTTCGGTCACGCCCTTCAACCTGCTCCAGACCCCTTTCCGCGGCGACGTGATGGCCAAGGATCTGGAAAGGCACCACAAAAAGACGGTCCGGATGCTGGCCTACCTGATCTCCAGGAAGCACGTCCCCACCAAGATGGGCGATATGTTTTTCGGGACCTGGATCGATGCGGAAGGGCAGTTTTTCGATACGGCGCATTTTGCCGGCTGCCTCAAGAAATATCCTTTCCAGGGAGGCGGCTGCTACCTGCTGCTGGGGCACGTGGAAGTGGACTACCACTTCCCTACCATTACCGTATCAAAGATGGCGAAGATGCCTTTCATTCCTGATCCCAGATATTCTGATACGGATGAGAAGCGATTCCAGACGCAGCAGCAGATACGGGAGGACGTCAGCATGACCCAGCGCCAGCCCTATCCGCAGGAACACGAGATCAATATTCCAAGACATAAAATGAAAATTTAATTCCCTAATTTTAAAAGAAAAAATGGACGCAATTTATGACCTGACTAGATTTTTAGAAGCACAGAACCACTCCTGCCTAAAGGCATTGGCAGAAATTAAAAACGGTAAAAAGGAAACCCACTGGATGTGGTACCTATTCCCGCATCTGGCAGGATTGGAAAAAAGCGATACGGCAAGATATTATGCGATTGCAGATCGGGATGAAGCGCATGCCTATCTCTCGCATCCTGTCCTGGGCAGGCACCTGGCAGAAATCAGCAATGCATTGATGGAAATTGATGGAAAATCGGCTTTGGAAATATTCGGAAGCCCTGATGACCTGAAATTGAAATCCAGCATGACCTTGTTTGCATCCCTTGAAAATACGGACAGCATTTTTCAAAAAGTACTGGAGAAATATTACGACGGAGAAACAGACGGTACTACCCTAAAGCTGATAGATCAAAAAGAGCCATGATGCTGTTTGAAGACACAGAACTGTTTGCATCCGGAAACAGGGGCAAAAAAGTATTTGATCTTCCCGATGCGGAAGTAATGCTGATCGACAATTTCTTTACCAAGCAGGAATCTGATTTTTATTACAGGGAACTTCTGGAGGGAACGGATTGGAGCGAATACGAAATGGAAATCTTTGATAAGACGGTAACGGTACCCCGCCTGGTATCTTGGCATGAAGAAGATAATAAGCAAGACGGCCTAGATAACATTCCCAAATGGAATCCGCATCTATTGGATATAAGGAAGAGGGTTGAAAACGAGACAGCGCTGCGGTTCAATGCGGTGCTCCTCAACCTTTACCGCAACGGAAAGGACGGCGTGGCTTGGCACAGCGACCGGACACACAGGTCGGGAAAGGATCCCATAATCGCATCGGTCAGTTTCGGAGAAACCAGGATGTTCAGCCTGCGCCACAAATTTAGGAAAGAGCAGCCGCAGGTAGACATTCCCCTTTATCATGGATCATTTCTGCTGATGGCAGGAACGACCAACAGCTTCTGGCAGCACCAGGTTCCCAAGACCGCAAAAAACATACTGCCGAGGATCAATCTTACCTTCAGGATGGTCCTGCAATAAATGCAGCCTTGAAAGAGACAGAAAAACGGTAAAACAAACGAGCAATAAGAGCGTACCGATAACGTTAATACAGATGATGAAAAAGATGGAATATGCAATCGTAGATATTGAGACCACGGGAGGAAATGCGATGCACAGCCGTATCACGGAAATAGCCATACGCATACATGACGGAACCGAAGTGATTGACAGCTATGAAACGCTGGTCAATCCCCAGAAGGAAATTCCGGATGCCATATTTGCCCTTACGGGCATAACAAATGAAATGGTCAGGGAGGCTCCCATTTTTGACGAGATAGCAGAAAAGGTCATGGAAATGCTTGCCGGCCGGATCTTTGTCGCGCACAATGTGAATTTCGACTACTCTTTTGTGCGCCACCAGCTCAAAGAATCAGGCTTTGACTGGTCTGCCAAAAAATTATGCACTGTCCGTGCTTCAAGAAAGATAAGGCCGGGATTCCCGTCCTACAGCCTGGGAAGGCTTTGCGCCAGCTTGGACATACCCCTGAATAACAGGCACCGTGCCGGCGGCGATGCCGATGCCACGGCAATATTGTTTTCGCGCCTGCTGGAATGGGATCTGGAAGGTGAAATGGGAAAGATGCTCAAAAATAATGCGCAGGACCAGCGTCTGCCTCCCAACCTCCCTCCTGAAGATTTTGCAAGCCTGCCGGAAACGCCTGGCGTCTATTATTTTCACGACAGGGAAAAAAAAGTGATTTATGTCGGCAAGGCGGTCAACATCAAAAAACGCGTGGCATCGCATTTCACGGGCAACAATATCAGTTCCCAAAGGCAGAATTTCCTGCGGGATATCCATTCGATTTCCTTTGAAGCCTGCGCTACAGAATTTATGGCGCTGCTTTTAGAATGCACGGAGATAAAAAAGCTATGGCCTGAATACAATAGGGCACTGAAGCGTTATGAGCCAAAATTCGGGCTTTATGAGTACGAGGCACGAAATGGCTACCGGTATCTTGCCGTTGCCAAGATCAGCAGGTTCCAGTCCTGCATTGAGGTTTTCAATAGCGAGTACGACGGGATCAATCTTTTGCTGGACTTGAGAAGGCAGTTCGAGATCGACAGCAGGTTCTGCAATTTCGGCTCGGCCCCGCTCAACGGCCAGGCGTACAGGGCTGACAATGCCGATTGGCCAGAAGTCCGGCATCATAACCAGCAGGTCGAAAATGCCTTGGAACATTTAAGAAACACCAAGCAGAGCTTCGGCATCATTGACAAGGGAAGATGTGCTGAAGAGCGGAGCTGCATCTGGGTAGAAAAAGGCCATTTTTATGGAATGGGCTATCTCGCAGCAGATATTCCAATCAGCGATCCTTCTGAAATTAAGGAATACGTAACGCCCTACCAAAGCAATCATTACATGATGCAGCTGATCCGTTCCTACGCCAAAAAATTCCCGTCAAAGGTCTTTGGCCTTCAACGGAAAGGCACGTAGCCCTATTGCTGCATCCTTTTTGCTGCGGTACCGTCATGCCCTTCGTCCGAATAGCTAGAATGATCTAGTGCCCGCTTGGAAATACTGCAGAAAATCTGATCCTGTTATCCTTCCTGCCGATATGAAAAGTGCCGCCATTGTTTTTGACGTAGTCTTTACAGAGCACCAGGCCAAGCCCCACGCCCAGTTCGTTTCCCGTGCCGCGCGTGGCATTTGCCATTTGATCCCCATTCATCCTGTCCATATCAAGATCAAGATTGCCTTCCGCCTCATTTTCCACCGAAAAGCGCATGCCTTCTGCCGCAGCTTGCAGGCTAAACCAAATCCGTCCGCCCGGCGGGGTGAACTTGATGGCATTGTCGACCAGATTCCGCAGCACCAGGCTTATCTGGTTGCGGTCGGCAGTAATTGCGCCGGAGTCATTGGCAAGCTGTTCCATCTGGATGCCTTTCTGTTTGGCCAGAGGAAGATAAAGCAGCAGCAATTCATCAAATACGGGCTTCAATTCGAAACTTTCCCTGCTGGTTACCATGCCGCCCATCTGGCTTTGCGCCCAATACAATAAGTTATCCAGGGTACTATTTACAGATTTGATCGTCTTTTTATTCTCTTCCAGGAGCTCCTGCAGCTCCTCGAAAGCCAGCAGCTTCATATCGCTCAGCGTCAGGATGCCCAGCAGGCTGTTCAATGGGCTTCTGAGATCGTGGGCGACGATCGAAAACAGCCTGTTCTTGACAGCATTGGAACTCTCGAGCTCCTCGATGGTACTGTTGAGCTGCAGCGTACGCTCGCCTACCTTTTCTTCCAGCCGCTGGTTCTGCGTCCTTACCAGGAACAGGTTCTCGTCCCTTGCCTTCTGTTCAGCCCTGATGATCATCTTGTACCGGTCTCCCAACGCGAAGGAAAGCAACAGCAATTCCAGGGTAGAGCCGATGGGCACCAGCTGGATCGTGAACTCGCTCGCCGGAATTACCCCGCCCAGGCTCAGGGTAACGATTGCTACTGTTACCCAGATAAAGAACCAGGCGGCAATGTAATATTTTGCCGGCTTGTGCCCGTTCCTATAGGCTATCACGCCTGCAATCCATGCCGCTACTGCAACGGTAACTGTCAGCATCTGGGCAATTACAGTTGCCGCGTGCTTATATCCCAACGCACTCACAAGGAATAGGATGATTCCCGCGCCCCCGATTGCATAGAAGAGGCTCAGCATTTTAGGCGCCGTCCGCTTCAGGTGGAGGAACTTGCTGCAGAACAGCAGGGAGGCCACTACCGAAAAGCTCAGGAGCACATGGGGATACTTGTTTAAAAAAATCCTCGCTTCATCGCCAAAAATGAAACCGTAGCCCCTGATGTAAATCAGCAGGTAGCTCGATAATGTCAGCACATATAGTGCATAATAAAGATAGGTGACGTCCCTGATGCTGACAAACAGGAAAAGGTTGAACAGCAGCAGGCCGACCAGCAGGCCGACATAGATATATTCGATGCCCAGTTTGGACTCCTGCCCCTGTATCACGCTTTCCGCGGAAGCAAGCTTTATTGGCGCCAGCAGGATATTGTCGGTCTTCAGCCTCAGATAGACAGCTTTCTTCTCCATCCTTGAGGCTTCCGGAAGATGCAGCATAAAGCTGTTCCGGACAAAAACATCGGGCGGCCTGGTCCTGAGGCATCCCGTTTTCATAACGACGGGGCGGCCTGTGCTGTCGGACGCGAATGCGTCGATATATTCGATATTGGGCGCATCGATGATAAGATAGAGCGGCAGGTCCCGCTGCGCGGTGTAACTGATCTTTATCCACCAAGCGGAAGAAGTATTGCCAAAATTCAGGATTTCGTGGCCGCCTCTCGTAAATGCCGCCTCGGGAAGCTTCTTGACATCCTCCAGCGACATCGCCGCACTTCTGTCCTCCACATAGGAAAGCTCCTTGCCAATATTCTGATAGCTGAAGTCATTGCCCGACTGACCGCTGCAACACGGCGGGAAAAACAGCAAAAAAAAAGCCGCTCCGATAGTGAAGCGGACATTTGGCCTAAAGCTAATCTTATTTGTCAAACAGCCTTTCAAAAAATCTCCTTGCCACATAATCCAAGATCTAAAATTAGAAGACGACAAAAATAGCACAAAAACTGTATCTTCTCTGCAAGGTTCTATATTAAAAGATTCCCATAGGGCCATCTGCAAAAAACCAGCCATCATCCCTGCTTCTAAAGCCCTTGGGAAAAGCGGCATGGCCAACTTCTACGGTATCATAAACCTTAAAGAGGCAGAAGAGTATCTCGCCCATCCCGTGCTCAGGAACTTTTATATAACCTATCAAGCTGTCATTTGCATTTTGGGAAAAACTGAAGAGAGCGCTTAAAACGAGAAGAAGGGTGACTATTTTTTCATTATAGGATTTGAGCAGGCGTCTTCCTGCAAACTTTTTCTACAAAAACAGCTGCCCTTCCCGCGCCTCTCGTCAGTTGCGAGCTTAGGAACTTTTATTTTCTATTAAAGAAAAAAATTCTTGCAAAACGCTGACATGGGCTGGCCGCAAAATTCGAAATGGGGTGATGCGCCTGCTGGCCGCTGGCCAAATAGCTGCCGACAGTTTTTTCTATCCCTTTTCTACTGCTTCTCAAGTTGAAGCAGTTTGGTATAGCCGGTCAGTCCCGATCTGTTTCCAAATGGGTTGTTAAATTCAATGCTGATTTCGACCAGAAATTAAATTCCTTTTTCTTGGAGTTCTTTATGCGCCTGCCGGACATTGTCAACGGTAAGCCAAATGGCAGGTCTTGCATTTTCGCCTTTGCGCAAAATGATAGCTGGCTCGTTATCGCAGACTTTAAAAGCGACCAGTCCCATTTCCGTAAAGTCAAACTTGATGTCGAGCCCGAGCTTGTTTTTGTAAAATTCCTTTGGCAGCGTCCAAGTCGTCGGACGGCAGAAAGAAATTGCCGTAATTGCTGATCGTGCTCATAATTTTTCGGGTTTTATCTGTGACAGGTCGAGTCCCATCTTGGCAAATTCTTTTTGTCCCTTTTCCGTGATATAAAAATGCTTGCTTACGGGGTTATCTTTAGCTATCCATTTTTTCTCGATAAATGTTTCTAGCAGTAGCTCGCCAAGTTTCCCTCCGATATGCTCAAAACAGCACTTTGCCGGTTTCATGTCATTAGTTGCATCCATTTTTTAGTTTTTTGCCAAAGATATCCGTTTGCGGACCGGCCTGAAATGATATTTGTCATTATGCTGGTCGCTAACGTTCCGGTGCTTTGCGTTCGGGAAGGAAACGCAGTGCAGCGAAGCGAAATTGGAGCGCAAAAGCTGCCGGTGGATTTTGCACTCCAGCCCGCCTGGCGCAAAACCCCCGCTGTGCATAGTTATTTTTTTCGGACTAAGGTTTGTTCGCTCTTTTCTCCAGGCTGCTGTATTTTGAGCTTTTCCACTTCCCCATTCTCATCCAGAATGAATTCATACGTTACTTCTGGACGGAAGCCTATTACCACAAATTTAGTTTCAGTGACAGGCTTTAGCTGGAATTTGCTATTGGTCCACAACCGCCCAAACTCATAATATATTTTGCCGTCCTTTGCATTTTCGTACGCGTAGCTTCCCGCATATTTTTGGAGAATTTTTGCAGGCAGAACGATAGGCTTTTCAAGCGGCCGGCCATAGAGTATTTTGCGGATATTCCCGGGAATCAGCCTGATGTCTTCGGTGATGTTTGTTTCATTATTCTGTAGGATAATAATGGTTATGTCCTTGTCGATATCACGCTCAAAATCTGTCAAATAGCCTGCCCATCGTCCGGTATGGCTGACTGTCCTGCCATACAAGCTGTCCTGGCTGGCAAACCAGCCAAATCCATAGCCTGTTTCAAGGCCGTCTCTTGTCTTGTAGGATGAAAAATCATTTTTCTGTCTTCCTCGTTGATGAGATTATTCTTATACAGCGCCCTGTCCCATTTTAACAGGTCGTGCAGATTGGAATTGACCATTCCTTCTCCATACATCCCGTCCAGATAACATACGGAGAGCTTTTGCCTTCCTCGTCGGGTAAGCTATTTCGTTTTAAGCTATCAGAGTAGAAACATTATGGTTATTAATAGGTGTTCGCTAAGCCCCGCACAAATTAAGTATAAACTAATCAAGACTAATCATAATACTAATTATAACAAGTGTCACAAAAAATAGTAGATACAAAATTTTCAGCACAATAGTTTAAAAATTGCAAATACTAATTTAAAATGCTTTATTTCAATCAAATAACTTTATTAAATAGTGTTAAAATAGGCACAAAGTGTTCGACTGTAATCCCTGACACTCCATATATACTAAGGATACGCTGATCGATTATTTCTCTGTGCAGACACCTACACAAAATATGATCAGGCATGAGGCTAATGATTCCTGGCTTCCTTGCCGAGCCCATTAACTATCAATGAATTTTCTGCCCGAATAAATTAATGACCTATCCGCCGGAACTTATTTTTAAATTTTGAGATTACTAAAACAGCCCTGACATTTGTCGGGGCTGCTGTTTACTTCAATGATTTGCAGCATTGTAAATAAGTGCGATTTTAATTATTGAAACTTTTTGGACGGCTCAACTTTATTTTGATCTGAGTAAAACGTCAACTTTCTTTTTAACCTTTTCGTTAGAACTCACTTTATAAAACTCTTTCAGTAAATCTAACGAAGTGGGTTTCTTAGGATACTGATTGTGCAAAAGAAAATTTTTAAGGGCTTTGTTTACCTGATCTTCACCGATTATTTCACTCAATTTTACCATCACCACTGCGCCTTTAGAATATGAAGTGTGCGTGTTTTCTCCCGTAACTTTGTAGAGTGGCTGAATCTCGGACAGTCCTTTTTCATTGTCGTAAAAATTATTGGTGAAAGGAGTTTGTCAAATTACCACAATTTTGGCGGGTCAAAAAATAGGGAAATTTATCCCAGGTACCACCTTTACATAACTTTTCTGCAAGCTATTGATCTCTTATTTTGTGTAAGCTTCATTCCGGTAACTTTGCCCCTTTTGTCTAAAATAAAATCAAACTCCGCATTATTTTTTCTTGCATAAAAATTATTTTCCCCCCTTCGCTCCAGTAAGACTTTCTCGCCATTTTTTCCGTCCTCATACATGCTCAAGAAAAGATAGTTGTTTGCCGCTTCGCTTATCTGGAACGTACCGACATTAATAAGTCCGATCAATTTTGCCTTGTATACGCCGCCATAAATTTTTGCCTGCGGCGAAGTTTCGCTTTTATACGTTGTAAAATCTGGATTCTGATATGCTATGCCATAATACTTCGATGCAACGCCCAGCACGATTTCGTTGAGCTTAACATTATTTCCATTCGAGAGCACGCATATCGACATTCTGTCAGCTGGAAAATAGCCGACAAACGAATGAAATTCGTCAATTTTCCCAGAGTGCCCGTAGCCAATTCGCCCATAAAATGGTGTTCTAAATAATCCATATCCTATCCCTTCACTATTGGTCTTTCCCATTTGCGCCAATGAATTTTCGGAGACCAAATTGCCTTTAAGAAGCTCATGCATCAGCTTTGATAAATCTTCAGCAGTTGAAACCACTGCCCCTGCGGCACATGTAAAACTAGGATGCGTCTCGGTTTCTCTAAGCCATTCTGCTCCATTGAATGAGTACGAGGTATTCCTGTCCTGATACTCTTTTACATCCGTCTCAAAGTAGGTGTCCAGTAATCCTATTTTATCTACGATTCTCACATTTAAGTTTTCCGCGTAGGGTTTTTGGGTTATATCTTCCATAATGTAACCCAGTAGCAGATAGTTAGAGTTGCTATACTCGCAATTTTCACCGGGCTTAAAAGCCGGTTTGCCTTGATTTATCAAATCGAGCATTTCTTTTTTTGTGAATTTTCTGGTTTTAGAGATATAATAATCTTCCCATTCTAGGTAATTGTAAATCCCGCTCGTATGGCTCAAAAGGTTTCCAATCGTAATCTTGTCTGCATTTTTGATACCAGGGTAATATTGGCTGAGCTTAGTATCGAGTGCCAATTTGCCTTCCTCTATAAGCTGGAAAGTGATAATCGCTGTAAAAACCTTTGTGATAGAACCAACCCTGTACTTGTTGGAAGCGTTTCCAAATTTGTTAAATTCACCTTTGTAGATCGCCTCTCCATTTTTTTGAAGCAGGACGCTGCCGGAAAAGGCATTATGCTGCTGGAAAGAATTCATGAGGCTGTCGATAGACTTTGCATATTCCGGATTTTGTGCTGGTGAAAAACCGAAGACATTTACCATAAGTAAGACAAAAATTTTTTTCATTGTTTTATGTTTTTAGCGCAAATAAAGTGAGTAGTCCTCATGTTTTATTTTAATTTTCACCAACGGTGCTTAAAATTGGACATAAAAAATTATATAGCGTTCGTCCACAAATAATCGCTGTTGGTGTAAAAATGGCCGTTGTTTCCATAAAAAATTTAACTTTACACATTAAACAGACGCTAATGAGATCACGGCAAGGGTGCAATTTTTCAAGGCTGCTTCTAAATAGTGCTTTTACGGGCTTTATAGTATTTGCCGCTATAAATAATAACTTTAAAAATTTGCCGTCAGGCTATATTTTTCTTTATAACACATTGCTTATCCTGCCTGCGGCGGTTAACAATTTCTGGTTGCTTCCCGGCTTCCGAGTGCATAAAAGCATCTTGCGCTACATGGCTGCAACGACAGCACTCTTTCTTACATCTGCGGCCCTGCTGGGACAGTATCTGAAGTGGCTGTATAATCGCTTTCAGGCAACGGAATTAACGGATTTCACCTCATTGGCCGTAACTTCTTCCGCACCTCAAATATTAGAAAACTACCAGCACTATTTTGATGCTTTTCCCGGAATCATTCTGGTGATGTCGGCACTGTCAATCGGGTACGTATTGCAGGAATATCTGCTAACTATCAAGAAAGAAGAATCTATAAAGGCGCAACAGATAAATGCAGAGCTTGTTCTGCTAAAATCTCAAATCAGTCCTCATTTTCTTTTCAACGTCCTGAATAGCCTGTATGCGCTATCGCTTAAAATGTCTGCACAAACGCCGGATGTCATATTACGGCTTTCCGACATATTGCGCTATTCCCTATACGAGACGCAAGAGAAAGAAATATCCATCAGCAAAGAAATACATATCTTAAATACCTACATTGAGATTGAACGATTGAGATTGCCTGCCAGCGCAAGCATAGCTTTTGATTATCGGCAAGCAGAAGATTCAGTTATGATTGCGCCAATGCTATTACTGCCACTAGTAGAAAATGCCTTTAAGCATGGCGCCGATTCTACTATCGGTGCTTCGCATATTCATGCTGCATTGTATTGCAGTGATAGTACGCTCCTATTTGAATGTGAAAACAGCTTTAAGGAACAGGCGGTGAGCGATTTTGGAGGGATTGGGATAGAAAACATACGCAAACGCCTGCAATTGCTGTATCCTTCACGGCATTCATTGGATATTGATAAAAATGAAAATACTTTTAGTGTAACTCTTGAAATAAAATTTAGGGAATGGCGAAAATAAGATGTTTGGTAGTAGATGATGAAAAACTAGCTCAGGAAGTTTTAATCCACCACATTTCAAAATTTGACAATTTGAAACTGGAAGGCACCTGCAATAATGTTTTTGAACTGATCAGCCATTTGAATAGAAATAAAGAAATCGACCTGATCTTCCTGGACATCAAAATGCCTGAGATCAGCGGGATCGATTTTGTTACGATGTTTAACAATCCTCCTGCAATCATCTACACAACGGCGTATGACCATTACGCAGTAAGTGCTTTCAATCAAAATGCTGTAGATTATTTACTGAAACCGATTTCCCTTGACAGATTTTCGAAAAGCGTACAAAAAGCCAGCCTGGCTTTAAGCCATACTCAAACAACTCCAACATCCGCTGAGGATGATTTTTTTTACGTAAAGAGCGATAAGCGCCTGATCAAGATCAACCCGGCGGAGTTGGTTTACATCGAAGGGATGCGTAACTATACCTGCCTTTATACAGAAACAGATAAAGCAGTAGTCCATGGCACGCTGCTTATGATTGAGCAAAATTTAAAACACTTACATTATATCTGCAGGGTGCATAAATCCTTTTTTATCAATTTAAATAAAATTAATTATGTTGAGCAGCATATGATCGTATTGACTAACAAAAAGAATGTTCCAATTGGATTAAGCTACCGCGACCAGGTATACGAAAAAATCAGAATAATGTGAGCTAAGCTGTCTTTATATATAAATATTTTCAGGCCTTCAGCAAGTCAGTATATTAGGACTGCATACAATATAGCTGCACAGAAAAAGCATAGACGTTTAAATAATTGGATTTGCCAAGATGGTCAAGAAATCGAATGTACCCCTACAGAAAATAAGTTCAAATGCGGTCAAGAGCCAATTTTAGGCTGATTTTAATGATAACTTAAATGGAATAAAGACGGAAAGGATTAAAAACGGATTGGTAAATTCAAGCATATAAACGCCAAAATTTGAATAAGTTCATAAATACGGGCAGAGGATATAAATTCACAGAAGGAAGCTTAAAATAACGAAACCCTTGCAAAAGGAAATAGAAAAGCCGGCACCAACCTGCCAGCTTTTCCAGTACGAAACCGCAAAGCTGAAAGCCATCGCCCTGTAAGCTGCACGCTAAAGGCCCTTATCCATGTAGCTTTCCAGAGACAGCTTGAGATGGTCTATAAAGGAAGTCCGCGTCCCCGACCTGTCCTTCATCCGGTGGAAGGAATGGTGGATATCGCCCAGGGGGATGCGAAACAGGATCTGGAACACCAGCGCAATCTTCCGTATGCCTATCTTGCCATGCGATATCACGCCTGTGGCATGCAGGGCATAGATCAGCTCGATCAGCGCATTTTTGGAATCCGTCCAGAAAATTTCCTTGGCCGAATCTGAATTCGGCAGGAGCTGGCCTGCCGCCTCCCCAGTGCTTATCTTAGAGACCAGGTAGGCATAGGTCAGCTCATTGGCAATGATTCGCGCCACCTTGGAATCGTAATAGGTTGAAAACTCCCGGTCGATTTCAAAGACATAGCTGTCAAGCCCCTCCTTGAAGTTGATCCTCCCCCGCAGAAAGTAGTCGCCGTCCCGGTCGCTGCGCCCCGACCTGTAATAGCGGTAGAACTGAGTGCCGCAGGCATATTCCTTGAATTCCTGCTTCAGTTCCTGCAACTGGCCAGCAAAAAATTTCTGGTATACCTTGCCTTCCCTTACCGGGCAGGCCGTCTCGATCCGGAATACCTTGTTGTAATACAGCAGCCGTCCCAGGATATGGGGCTTAATTTCCCTGAAGAACTCGATTTCATCTGCCTCGCATTTAAATCCATGTGCCAGGATATGGTCGTGCAAGGTCTGCAGCAGTTCGCTCAGGTAGGCCGTCATCTGGCAGGCCTCGTCGATCGGATCTGAAGTGACCCGGGAAACGCGGTCTTCCCTGATCCGGATTTCGGAAAGTATTGAACGTAGTGATTTCATGTCTCTTGGTTTTTATAGTTCCGTAAAAATTGGCGGTGAAGCCGCCTTGCGAGCGCAACTGAAAAACATCACGGCCGCAGCCGTTTCCTGTACTGGCTGGGTGAAAGCTTGGCGTGTTTTTTAAAAAAGGCGCTGAAGGACGACAGGCTGCCAAAATCAAGGCGCTCGCCTATCTCCGTTACCGAAAGATCCTCGTCTGTAAGCAGCAGCAAGGCTTCAGCAACCAGCCCCGCTTCTATGAAATACTTGACTGTGCGCCCCGTCGCACGCCGCACGGCTTTCCGAAGGTGGCGGTGGGTAATGCAGAGGGCATCCGCATAGAAATTCACATCGCGGCGCCGGCCGGCATTCGCATCGACGAGCGCCAGGAAGCCCATGGTGATTTTTTCGTCCCGGCTGTGAAAGGCTGTCTGGTTTTGGCTCTTTTTATGATACAGCGCGCCATACTCGCAGAGCAGTAGGTTCAGGCAGAGCAACACCATCGCGTCCTGCAGCGGCTGTCTGCAGCTTCCGTCGATTTTTCGGCGCAGCATTCCCATAAGCTGGACCAGATGCCGGACCTCTGCATTCGACAGCGGAATTACCGAAACGGACTGCGCAGTGGCTTCCCCGAGGTGGCCGATTCCGTATCGTGCCACCCTGCTTTTGACGGCAAGCGCCCTCGTGCAGGACAGCAGATAGCAGCGCAGCGGTACTGCCACCCGCGAGACCCTTGCCCCGTCCGATAGCCAGCAGAGCCGGCCGGAGGAAAGCCGCAGCAGCGGCGCACTCCCTTCGAATTCAATCTGGATTTCGCCAGACAGCACCAAGATGAGGGAAAACCAGCCCTGCCTGAAAAACCCGATGAAGGCGTCGGCCGTGCAGGCCCCGGACAGTTGCCGCACCGCCAACTCTCCCTTCCAGGGGCTGTAATCTGCATTTTTCAAAATCAGCTATTTTAGTTCATCGGGCAGGTCCCCCTTACTTCCGTATGCCGTTCTCCCTGCACAGGGCGACTGCCGCAGCCATCTTCAGCCTGGAGCATTGGCTTTCTGCCTCTCCAGAAACCACCGCGGCGATGCTGACAGAGGTCTCCCAATCCTTGTCTTTTCTCTTCTTTCTCTGTACGGAGTAGCGGACAACCGAAGCCGCTGCCAGCATCACCTCTTTTTCACCAGCACTGAAAGCACTGCTGTCCAGAACCCCTGCCTCATAGGCTATGATGGCCAGCCAGATATCGTCGTAGGAATCATCGCCCAGCTGCTCCATGCTGTTTGCAAACCCTGAAATACTTGCCTTGGCACCCGGCCCCATTGCCGAGGCCTCAAGGACACGTACCAGAGAAACACTGCCATCTGCCAGCGCCGTAATTTCAGGTACCCTGGCCGACAGCGGCGTATTGCCGCAAGCCAGGCCTATTGCCCGGCGCGTCGCGGCCACCGAATCGACAACAGCCGCGATCCCTGCCACGGACTTCACCTTAAGATCATAATCTTCCAGCGCATCCAGGATCTCATTGTGCAGGCGCCCCGCGCTGTCCTGCGGATTCGCGGGATTCGCAAACCCTGCAGCTGCTTCCCTGCCGCCATAAGCGATCTCTTTGGCTCCTGCCATTTCATCTGCCATTTCTTGCGAGCAGGAAATGCCCAGCAGCGACAGGATCAATAAAACCATCTTAAAATTTTTCATGTGTGCGTTGTGTTAAATGTTACTGATTGCTTTTTTTCTCGTCAGTTCATTTTTCACCCGGGGAAAGCTGAACGGAATCGGGGACATGATCCCTGATTGTGCTTTGAATTCGGAAGCAAAGCTATCTGCTGAAAACAACGCCCGCAAACTATTCCCTGCACCTTTCCCGCATTTTTACTGCACTTTTTCCGAAAATCGACACAGCTTTTTACACCGGTCCTGTAGAATTTTACCCGTATTATGATTAACTTTGATATGACCCATGTGCCTTGCGAACACTACCAGTTCCACGGTACCGAGAGATTGCCCAACACCGAAGTTCCCAGACTTCACTTACGATCCGCCTATGACTGTAAGATACCTGCTTATGGCTGCGCTTTGCTGCGCCCAGCCCATTCGAGCCCGCGCGCTGCCGGCCCAGATTCCCGACTCGCTGGAGCGCAAGAGCTACGACTGGCTATTTGAACGTATCGAGGAAAATAGCAGCGATGCCGAGCGGTCCGCCTATCTCCGCACCTTCGTGCTGAAAGCCCAGAAAGAAGAAAACTGGGAAGAGCTCTCCAACGGCTACAAGAATTACGTCCACTATGCGCCGGACCGTCAGAAGCTTGCCTATGCCGACAGCATGGTCGCCGCGGCGAAAAGGTCCAACCGCAACGAGGTGATCGGATCGGCCTATCTTTCAAAAGGCATCGCCTACTACGGGCAGAAGCGCCTGTCCGAAGCCATGGACAGCTATCTGGTGGCCGACTGCTATATTGCAAAGACAGATGACAAGTACCTCATACACAAGACGAAATACCATATCGGGCAGATAAAATCCTACCTGGGCTATTACGACGAGGCCGTTTCCATCTTCAGGCAATGCATCGCCTATTTCAAGAAAAACAATACCAGAGCCTATCTCAACTCGCTGCATTCGCTGGGCGTCTGCTACAAGATGGCGGGCAACCACGGCATGTGTACGCAGACCAATGAACTGGGCATTGCCGAAGGTATCCGCACAGGGAATCATGACATGGAGCCCTACTTTGTATTCTCAGAAGGCGTCAACCAGTGCCTGATCCACAATTACAAGACGGCCATCGACAAATTGCAGGCTTCCCTGCTGGGCATCCGATCCAACAAGGACTTCTCCAATGAGATGGTCGGGTATTTCTATCTGGGGAAAGCCTGCTGGGGCATGGGGGACAAGGAAAGAGCCGTAGCCTATTTCAAAAAATTGGATGAAATATACCGCCTGCGCGGCTACATGCGTCCTGACCTGCGCGGTGCCTATGAGCACCTGATTTCCTACTGCAAGGAAAGAGGATTGCTCCAAGAACAGCTGTCCTACGTAGAAAAACTGCTGGAGGCCGACAAAAAGCTGCACCTGACCCATGCCTACCTGCAGGCCAAGATCCAGAAAGAATACGATACCAAGGAGCTGCTTGCAGCACAGCAATCCCTCAAGCGCTCCTTGGACAACCGGAAATATAATGACCAGATCCTGGCCGCTGTCATAATAGCCCTGCTCCTGATTGTCGCTTACGGAACGGTACGCTATTACAAAAATAAAAAGGAAGCGAGAAAAAAATACGCGGCACTTCTTCAAAGAATAGAAGTTATTTCCAAAACGAAAGCCAAAACCAGCGACCCTGAAATGGCGATGAGCCGCGATGCCGAGACAGCCGTCCTGCTCAGCCTGAAGAAATTTGAAAGCAGCACGAAATTTCTTGAAAAGGACCTAACCCTGACCAAGCTGGCCAGCCACTTCAATACCAACACGAAGTACCTCTCCCTGATCATCCTAAAGCACCGGAATAAGAAATTCAACGAGTATGTCAACGGCCTTAAAGTGGACCATATCGCACAGAGGATCCGAAACGAAAAGGCGCTTCAAAATTATACCCACGAAGCCCTCGCCGACGAAGCAGGCTTCAGCAGCACCCGGCGGTTTGTAAACGCATTTACAGCAATTACAGGCATATCGCCAAAATATTTTATCGATGAATTGAAGAAATCCCCAGATAGGGAATAATTTATGCAAGGGGCAACGCATGCATCCCATTTTAATACGGCCTGCTTAAAAAAAGTTCAATGTGAGATGTCAGCTGGTGTATTGATTTGCGCTTCTTCTCCCTATTCTAAAATAGAGACGCATTGACGGAAAGCTCTGATAATGGTACCGCCCCAAACGCCCCAGCGATAATAGCGATCGACAGTTCATCCCGCCCAAGCGACTGCTAAACATTGCTTTTGAGCAAAGTAAGCTAAAAAACAGCAAGAATGTTAGCTATGGACATGCAGTGTTCGAATCCCTCATCGCCCCGCTAAAAGAAGCTTAATGAAAATTGAAACTTCTTTTATACCGAAAACCCAGTAGATACAAGCCTTCATAATCTTACTAAAAATTTTAGGTTCCCTAATAATAATTCTTAAAAATATAAATTAATTAGATTATAAACGAAATATAAATTACATAAGCATATAACTCAAAAATCATTTTAAGGAACTTAAATAAGAATTAAGTGCATTAAATCTTGTATTAGAAAAGGTATTAACTTCATTATCTTTTTTATCAAAATGGATGTACCCACACTACAAGGCCAAAAAAAGTATCATTTATTACCTATTCAAAAGTTTCTTTGTTACAAATTCATTAAAGAAGAAATCTCTGTAAATATTTCCGATTGGTATTTCATTTTTTCCAATATAGACAGTATTATTATCTACAGAATCTATTTTATTTACATTGATTATATAGGATTTGCTGACCCTGACAAGGAAATTTTTTGGAAGCAAGTCATGAATTGTCTTGATATTCATCAGGGTAATTACTTTTTGATTTTCTATATAAATAACCACGTAATCTTTTAACCCTTCAATAAAAAGGATGTCACTGAAATGTACCTTAAACATTCTGCGGTCTGCCCTTACGAAAATATAGTCATCGGTTATGTTTTCTATATTGCTGTCTATATGGTCAGTGTGGAATAATTTGCAATAGGTCTGTGCTTTTCCGACTGCTTTTTGGAAGCGTTCTAATTTTACAGGTTTGATCAGATAGTCGACGGCGTCGATTTCATAACTCTCAGAAGCAAATTCATGAAAGGCGGTAGTAAATACCACAAGGGTATTTTTAGGAATAGTCCTGGCAAAATCAATTCCGTTCACTCCCGGCATCTGGATATCAAGAAATACTAAGTCAACAGTGTTTTTTGCCAGAAACTCCCTGGTAGCTTCCGCTCCATTAAATGAAGCTATAACTTCCAGATTTTCTGTCTGATAAACCAGTTTTTGGATTGCTTTTCTTGCCAAGGGCTCATCATCTACTATTATGCAGTTCATTTTACAATTTTAAAGTTAGGGTAATGCAGTAGGTTTCCGGATTGTCTTCTATTTTCAAATCATGTGTCGAAGGGAACAGGAGTTCCAATCTTCTTTGAATATTGGCGATGCCTAATCCACCTGGCTTATTAATTGCCTTTACGGCGGGTTTTGAGTTTATGCATTTGAAAAAAAGCTCACTGCGGCGAACATCGAAGAACAGATTTACGTAGGATGACTTCGCTGAATCATTATTATGCTTTACGGCATTTTCTACGAATGAGATAAATAACAAGGGAGGAACCTGGACACCGCTCAATTCACCTTCCTTGGATATTAAAAAATTAAAATTATCCCGTCTGACTTTTTCCAGGTTCAAAAAATCTTCCAAAAAATGGATTTCTGAAGTTAATAAGACTTTATCTCTCGAGCTGTCATAAAGCTGATAACGAAGCAGGTCACTTAATTTTATCAAAACCTGCGAAGCTTTTTTAGGATCATCCTCAATTAAAACATTGGCATTATTGAGCATATTGAAAAGGAAATGAGGATTGATCTGATTCTTGAGCTGTTCCAGTTCGGCACCTGCCTTTGCCAGTTCCAGATCGTGAATCAGCTGGGCATCAGATATCCACTGCTGAAATAATTTAATTGCTGCCGATGCAATAATAAGCACCATGATCATAAAGGAATAGGTAAAAAAGTTAATATCGTCGTCCTCGTAAGGCAGCAGGTCAGGTTTGAAATAATAAGAAGCAATCTGGTGTATGACATACGCCAATATCATGCCTAAAAGCACAGAAAGACCATAACTCAGGTATTTTTTTCTCAACAAAAATTTTGGTACAAAAAAATACATATTACTGTAGGCCAATAAAATTATCTGGAAAAAAACGACTATTCGATTGTAGGTCTCAAAAGGCTGAACATAGTCCTGCGGACTGTAATACAAAACAACGATGCTGAATGCGATCAGCAGCAAATGGCGGTGAAACCGGTACTTTTCTAAAATGAAAAACTCAGCCATCCAATTGGTATCCATAGTTTTTCTGTGTAAAGTTTTATTCATGAGACAATTTTAGATTTTCAGCAAATGTAGCAATACGTGTAAATTATAAATTTTTACTATACAAAAGCTCCTTATTTATATACCAAAATAGGATTTTAAGATAGCAAACCTTTTCCATGCGCCTAAATAATAACATACAGGCCCAAAAAAGGATATCCCAGTAATGAATTTTTGCTTTAAAAATCCGGCTTCTTTCGCTGCAATCTTGGTGTGCATTTTTTTTACTATATGAAAAAGCGGCTTTACTATATAAAGTAACGCATTTTGTATATATAAAATATGCGGGTTCGGCAAAAATATACTTTAGCCGGGAAATGTAACATTTAATCCTAAATTTTAATAAATGAAAAGCAGAATCCAACCCTTTCTATTACTCTTTTTTGCCTTTGTAGTCAATACATATTCGCAGGAAAAAGTTACCCTCAGCGGCACAATAGCCAATGAATCCAATACCGAAACATTAATTGGCGTAAGCATTTACATTCCGGAAGCCAAAGTAGGCATTACTACCAATTCTTACGGATTTTATACCACGACACTGCCAAAAGGAACGTATACTGCTATCATAAGCTACATGGGTTTTGATACTATTGAAGAAACTTTCACGCTGACCGAAAACACAAAGATGAACTTTGGGATGACAGAAGTCAGCAAGACATTGGACGAGGTTGTAATTAAAAGCAACACGACAAAAGCAAACATTCGAAAGCCTGAAATGAGTACCAATAAACTCTCTATTGCCACGATAAAAAAGATGCCTGCCGTCTTGGGCGAAGTGGATGTCTTGAAATCGATATTACAGCTTCCGGGGGTTACCAATGCTCAGGAAGGCGCATCGGGATTTAATGTCAGGGGAGGTTCTGTTGATGGAAACCTGGTACTGCTTGATGAAGCCGTTGTTTACAATACCTCGCATTTATTCGGATTCTTTTCTGTTTTCAACTCTGATGTGATTAAAGATCTAAAACTTTACAAAGGAGGGATTCCCGCTAATTATGGAGGACGGATATCCTCAGTCCTGGATATTTATCAAAAGGAAGGAAACAATAAGGAGTATCATGTCAATGGAGGTATCGGACTAGTCTCAAGCCGACTCCTTGTTGAAGGCCCTATTGTCAAAGAAAAAAGTTCTTTTGTGGTTGCAGGGAGAGGGTCTTACGCACACCTTTTTATGAAACTGGCAGATGAACCAAATTCAGCCTATTTCTACGATCTCAACACCAAGTTCAATTACAAATTCAATGATAGAAATAATGTTTTCGTATCAGGTTATTTTGGCAACGACAATCTGATTTTTAATAACAGCTTTATAAACACGTACGGCAATAAGCTTTTTAATCTAAGATGGAACCATATATTCTCAGACAAGATTTTCTCCAATGCATCTGCCATTTACAGTGATTACGACTACCAGATCAAAGTGAAAACCGTTGGTCTTGACTGGAAATCAGATGTAAAAAATTATAATCTTAAATATGACTTTAGACATTATTTTTCAAACAACCTGACTTTAAATTATGGTTTAAATTCAATTTACTACAGTTTCAATCCTGGAACAATCAGTCCGTTTGGAGAGGGTTCAGCAATCAATCCAGACCAGCTGGCCAAAAAATATGCCTTTGAAAATGCCGCATACATCAGTGCAGAACAAAACCTTTCTGAAAAATTATCACTGAATTATGGACTTCGCTACAGTAACTTTCAAAGATTAGGCGCGCAGGAAGTGTACACCTATGCCAATAATCAGCCCCTTGTTTTCAATCAGGAATTTCAAATTTATGAAGAGGCTGCTCCAACAGGGACAATAAAGTATAAGAAAAATAAAAAAATAGCAAGTTTTGACAACTTGGAACCAAGAATTGCCGCGGCTTATTCGCTAAACAACGACCAATCCATCAAGGCCAGCTACATTAGAATGAGCCAGTATGTGCATTTAATTTCAAATACTGCTTCTGCAACCCCGCTTGATATATGGGCGCCTAGCGATCAATACCTTAAGCCGGAAATTTTAGACCAGGTAGCATTGGGTTACTTTCACAATTTTAAAGACGATAAATATTCCCTGGAAGCAGAAACCTTCTACAAAAAAGTAAAAAACAAGGCAGACTATATTGACGGTGCAGATTTACTTGGAATTGATGCCGTAGAAAGCGTGCTGTTGAACGGAGAGGCAAGATCGTATGGCCTGGAACTGATGCTCAAAAAAAACACCGGAAAGCTGACGGGCTGGGTTTCCTATACTATTTCTAAAGCAGAACAAAGAACACCAGGCAGAAATGCAGATGAGCCGGGTATCAATAACGGGGAATGGTACAGGGCAAATTATGACAAACTGCATAATTTATCTGTTACGGGCGCTTATGCTTTAAATACCAAATGGACATTTGGGAGTATTTTTACTTTCCAGAGCGGAAAAGCTGCAACATTTCCTAATGGAAAATACCAATATCAGGGTATCACTGTTGCGAGTTATGGAGCAAGAAATGACGATTCTTTATCTGCATACCACCATTTGGATGTATCTGCAACTTATACTCCTAAACCCGACAAGAAAAAAGGATGGCAGGGTGAATGGAATTTCAGCATCTACAATCTTTACAGCAGAAGCAATGCAGCCTCGTACAGTTTTAGGCAGAACGAAGATACGGGAGCAAGCGAGACAAGAAGAACATCCATTTTTGGTATTGTTCCGAGTGTGAGCTACAACTTCAAATTTTAAAAAAATAAACAACCGACTTTAAAAAAAGATATAAAATGAAACTAGTACAAAAAATGCTCATACTATCCGCTGGACTGTTTTTGACAGGATGCGAAGATGTTATTACTGCCGATCTTGATACAGCGCCAACAAGACTGGTCATAGACGCTTCTATAGACTGGGTAAAAAATACGGCAGGCAATGAACAAAAGATTATATTGTCGACAACAACCGGTTATTACAGCCCCGAATTCCCGACTGTCTCCGGAGCCGTAGTTACTGTAACAAGCGCGTCCAATACGGTCTTTGAATTTATAGAAAATCCCGGAACAGGGCAATATGTCTGCAGCAATTTCCTTCCTGTTATCGGCCAGACCTATACCTTAAAAATTGTTTTAAATGGGCAGACCTATACTGCATCGGAAACATTGACAGCTGTTCCTGAAGTTGAAGATCATATTGACCAGAACGACAAGGGAGGCGACACCGGTGATGAAATCGAAATAACATTCTACTATCAGGATGATGCAAGTCAGGCAAATGCTTATCTCAACAGTGTTACCCAGCCGCACACGCCGTTCCCCGAGCTTGAAGTTGAAGATGACGAGCACACTAATGGCAATGTAATGCAGGAGTCCTATTCTTCTGAAGATTTACAGCCTGGGGACCAGATAGACATAAGGCTGTACGGAATTTCAAAAAGCTATTACAATTACATGTACAGGTTAATAGTGGCTTCTGGCAATGATGGCAGCCCTTTCCCAACCATACCCAGCGCAGTGCGAGGTAATATTGTCAATCAGACCGATAGCAAAAATTACGCTTTTGGTTATTTCAGATTGGCAGAAATGGATATTAAAAGCTATACCGTTAAGTAATTAAGTTCCTATGAATGCGGTAAAATGCAGTTTTTTTTATCGCATTCTAACTTTTACAAATTCAGTTTAAAAATGGACAAGATATTGGTAACCGGTGCAAACGGACATTTTGGAAAAGGGGTGCTGAAAGCCCTGCTCAATAATGGATTAGGAAAACAAAACATTTATGCAATGGTAAGGAACAAAGCCAAGGCAGCAGACTTGCAATCTCTAGGCATTCATGTTGTTTTTGGAGATTATGAGGATTATGATTCCTTACTCAAAGCATTTTCAGGTATAGACAAGCTTCTTTTTGTTTCAGGTAGTGATGTAAAGAACCGTGTAGCACAGCACAAACTGGTTGTCAAAGCGGCTAAAAATGCTGGGGTAAAGCATATTCACTATACCAGCCAGCAGCACAAAAGTGACGATAGGGACTCGCCTATTTATTTTATCATAAAATCACATCTGGCGACAGAAACGGCTATTATGAACAGCGGCATGAACTTTACAATTCTGAGAAATGCCTTGTATATGGATATGCTTCCGGAATTTTTAGGTGAAAAAGTTGTAGAAGACGGTATTTTTCTGCCGGCAGGCCAGGGCAAAATAGCCTTCACGCTGCGAAGCGAGATGGCGGAAGCCGCAGCCGTTATTTTGACATCGCGGGGTCATAAAAACAAGACCTATGAGATATCGGGCAGCAGTATTTCCTTTACAGAAATTGCCCAGAAGATTTCTGAAATAAAAGGACACAATATTACCTATCTGAGTCCAGATCCAAAAGTATTTATAAATGCAGCCGTAAAGAAAGGTGCACCAAGGATGCTGATAAAAATGCTGGCGGGCTTTGCACAGGCAGCCCGAATCGGAGAACTGGACAGCGAAAGCCCGCACATGGAAAAAATTCTGGGAAGAAAACCCTCGCAGGTCAATGATTTTTTACAGCAGATTTACAGTTGAAAGAAATTATTCTGGCTCTTGATTTCACTATAAAGACTTCATATTTGTTTGTTACTTAAAAAAAACGCAATCATTAGCAATTTCACCAATTGTTTTTGATGGATTGTTCATTAAGTAAAAAAGAGATCTCTCTATCTTTGCCTTTTTAATAAATTCATTGATCGTTGTTCCTGTTACCGACTTAAAAATTCTATGGAAATGAAATTTGGAAAAATTAGAAAGACTAGCCAATTTTTCTAAGGAAAGTTCTTCATTAAGATTCTATTTAATGCAGTCTATACTCTTATTGATTCTAAAGTAATATTCTTTAATAGACTCTTTCTTCGTTATGCTTGTTAATCTGTAGATCCAGTAGGAGTATTTCCTTTCGCTAAATCTTTCAGCTTAGAAATATCTTCATTGCTCCAAGTTTTTCCTGCTTTTCTCATATTTAGTGTTTTAGAAATACTAATTTAGCAAAAAATTTAAAATCGGCGGAAAAGAAATTAAAAACAGTCAAAAAACCGCTCTAAACTAATATATAGTTACCAAAATTTAAAATCAAAAAATACCGCTATTATGGACAACACAAAAATTTTGCAGGATGCAAATCAACTCGTAAGAGAAGGAAAATATGAAGAATACCTGTCCTATCTTACTGAAGACAGCAAATGGGTATTTGTTGGCGAGAGAACCCTTCTAGGAAAAGAAGCGGTAAGGCAGTATATAAAAGAATTTTATCTGGCGCCGCCGATATTTGATGCGGAAAGATACATCGCAGAAGGCAACTTTGTAACAGTAACGGGAAATATTTCCTTGAAAAATCGTGACGGCAGCTACAGCCATTACAATTACTGCGACATTTGGCGCTTTGACAACGGCAAATTAGCGGAAGTGACAGCCTATGTAATCCAGAAAAAACCGTAACGGTTTGGAATACTGTAATTGAAATTACACTCCGGCCCGCTGCGTCAGGAAGCTTGCAGGGAGATTGCGGCCAAGAATGGAAGAAATAGTCGAGCGCATCAAAAACAAGCTGTCTGGCATCGCCTGTCAGGATCGGTTATTTTTTTGGAAAGCTATATTTTTGGCCTTTCAGGATGGCTGTGATCGCATCTGATATTTCAAAAACTTTTCCATTATAATTGTTGCCTAATAGAATTATCGTAAACTTTTCCTCAATATCTGAAACTAAAATTGCTTCATAATTGCCAGCCCTTCCATCGTGCAGATGCACGATTAAATCTTCGTTTTTAAATTTTGCTTGTCCTAAGGCCGATTGCGTTTCTGGCAGATCGAATTGCTGGCCTATTTTGCAAAGTGATTTTTTATTGACTACCTTATTGTCGTGAAGACAGTTTGCCCATTTTAATAAATCAACAGTTGTGAGGTACGTTCCACCTGTTATTGGCAGATCTGTTTTGTCTGGAACCAAATTGTTATTAAATCCCTTGGCTATATTTTCTTCATTTTCAAAAGGTGTCATAACAGAAGAATTCATTTTACAAGGCTTGAATATGAATTTTTCAACATACGTTTTATAATTCATTCCTGTTAACCGTTCCACAATGAACTGTCTTAAAAAAATATTATTATTGTTATAATCGTAATTTGTGCCAGGCTTGAAATCAAGCGTGTCAATGGCCATCAGACCATCAAAGAGGTCTTTGTCATTTTTAATAATTTTCCAATTTACATTAGGTATGCCGCTTGCGTATTGCAATAAATCTTCAATCGCAACTTCATCTGCCCATTTTGGCAATTCGGGAATAAATTTGGAAACCTTATCGTTCAGTTTCAATTTACCCTGTTCCTGCAGCTGCATTAAGGCAGCTGCACTAAATTCTTTCGTGATAGAGCCAATATTAAATCGATAGCCGGCAGTTAGTTTATTCGTCTTATCGGCATCAGTAAATCCAAATGAAGCGTTGTATATTATTTTATTATTTTTTGAAACAAGCACATTCCCGTTAAAAACTCCAATCTGGCTTGACCATTTCATTAAAGAGTCGATTTGTCTTATTTGCCTAGTCTGGGCAAATACATTATTTGTCAAAAGTAAGAGAATGGTAAAAATTGAGAATAGTTGTCTGTTATAATGCATATTGTAATTTCTTATTTCTTTATCGATTTTGAGCTGCAAACTAATTTATAGATAGCTGCCTACGTAATATCTCTTAAAGTCTTACAATACTACACAAAATAACAATACTTGGATTGACTTTTTTTGGTAAATGGAGATTTATTTTTTTTGACAAGTAAAAATTAAGCTAAGCATTTGTGAAGTAAATTAAGGAACAAATAAAGCCACTGTCTTCCAGTGGCTTTATTTGTCTTTCTGTGGGCGATGAAGGGTTCGAACACAGAATGTCCATCTCTCATTAATGCTAATCTATAACCTGGCGCTCAATTATAGAAATAAGTTTTATCATCATCTCAACTGCACTTTTCTTTGTCAGAGGAATAACATTATTAACAATGGTATACCCTTCTATAAATGGAATAAGAAAACTTACAATCTCTTCAGGCTTAGTACAAAATATAGAAATTAGATCTACCAGCCACAAGCAGTAGGTTTTATAATAGGTGTCTACAGCGTTTCGCAATTCCTTATTTCTGGCTGCTAAAGTCCATATTTCCTGAAACATCAAAATTTGATGGCTGGACCTGCCATCGATGAGTAGCATATTCAATACTTTTCCCAAAAAGATGTTCTTGTCTGGTATACTATCGGCTGTCAAGAGCTTTATGGCTTTGGTGAGTTCTTCCTTGCAGCTTTCAAAATAAAACTCCACCGTTGCAATCAACAGCAGGTCTTTGTCCTTATAGTAATATTGAAGATTACTTAGTGACAAATTCGCAATTTTTGATACCTTTCTCCTAGAGAGATTCTCCGCACCCTCTTTAGTGCGTATAGCTATTGTTGCGGATAAGATCTCATGCAACAAGCCTCAAAGGAAGACTATGTAAAAACACTTTTAGAACATCATGCATCCACTGAAGCATTTGCAAGCTCTTTGACAGAAATGCTGACCGCGATCGGCAACGGCTTGTATGTAACAGAACATCGAACACAAGCAAGCACAACACCGACAACTATTAAAGAGTGGATGAGCGACAATCTGGTTTCAAAAATTAATTGAGACCAACAAATGATACAGGTACCGCTACAATTGCATCCAACGTTTTACTATAAATATCAATTCCCTTTTTCAGATTTCCGCATGATAATCCATGCCATTGAACAAGTCATGATTCCTGGAAGCACTGCATAAATTGGGAGCCAGACAAAAAGCAAGCCACTGGTAGACGATTTTGAAGCAATGCTGTTAATATCAAAATACCACATAATTTGTGCTGCCAGCGGAAATGCCAGCAATATTAACAGGGAGAGCATATAGAATATAAAAGGTGCTGTTTGTGGGCGCTTTATTTTTTTAAAAACTTTCAGTTGAAAAATATAAAAAACGACTATCGGAAGCAATTGGTATAAAGCAAAATAATTGAGACCTAAGATCAGGAAAGCTGCTACGGAGCACAAAAGACATAATAAAAATGCAGTTCTATTCTTCATTACTTTCCGTTAAAGATAAAACTTCTTGCGAAAAAACTTTTACAACAGTAATAGCAGTTGCGCAAAACCGCTGTTAGTGGCTGTCTTGACTACGCACAACTAAATTTTAAATATGTTTTGTTTGCGTAATATAAAATCGAAAAGCTTAAAAATGATAGTTGTACGGCAAATAGCAAAATAAATTCTTTAGACTTCCCGTGCTTTTGTATTGTATGTTCAAATAACAAATTAAAAAGCGTAATTAAAATTAAAAAAAGTATGCATTCAGGAATAAGACTGATTGCAATATTTTTAACGGTTTGAAAAATAGTATGGCAATTTCCAACTTTAAATAAAGTGCTCGACAATTTTATGTGTACTAACATTCCTAAAAATCCTATTATGTTAATTACAATTTTTAAAATCTTCATGTTAAACGGTATTTCTTAAAGATTGCCACATAACGCCAGTCTGTAAAAAACCTCAGTTAAATTACTTCCAAATATAAAAAACTATTTATATAAAAATAAGATGTATTGCTATTTCCTGATTTGAATAGTGGTGATGGTTTCGATTATGTCCGCTTTAAAGAAAACATAGCCCCATTGCTTACTATTGCGCATAACAATGGATTCGGATACCTCAATCTGCAGTAAAAAAGAAAAATTTTATTACTGAATCGCCTTTTTGCCAGCGTTTGATTTTACAGCTCTACGTCTAAATTTCGAGGGTCAAAACAACGAACCGCAATACCCATTCTGCGGAACAGTAATATTTTAACCCTTTTTCGAACCGCCTCATAGTTCGGATTGACTATTATGACTTCCCGAATTGTTTTGCTGCCTGCAAACGTCCCGTTTAGCAGAAGGCTGAGTTCTGCATCCAGCGGATCGAGCGAAAGACCATAAAGGATAATACTGTCAGCTTCTTTCAGGAATTGAAGTGTTGCAAAGTGGTCATAGCCTACTTTCTCATTTTCGGAATAGCTACGGTAGTTTTCCATA
Source organism: Flavobacteriaceae bacterium PS02334 (assembly GCA_029959295.1). GTDB lineage: Bacteria > Bacteroidota > Bacteroidia > Flavobacteriales > Flavobacteriaceae > Flavobacterium. The sequence goes on from JASCOH010000010.1 coordinate 89,104, forward strand.
GAAGTTTCAGACGGCAAATAAATATTTTCATACGCCTCGATGCTGCCGTGAATATGAAAAACTTTAGCACTTTCAGTATCCTTATACTTTTCTTTAATTAAGCGGTCGGCTTCAGCATCTATTACCGTATCCCAGTTTGTCGAGACAAAACCAAATAAACTACTTGGCTCTGCAAAAACAAATTTTTCCAACATGTCCTCAAATTCCTTTCTGGGCTTTAGCAATCCAGTTCTTTGGGCATGTTTGAGGGAATCGCAGATGACGTTCTTCATTTTTTTGACTAATTCCTGCTCTTCTTTTAACTGTTCAGTACCATTAGGCAATTTAGAATACAGCCTCATGGCACATACCGATTTTACAAATAAGAAGTTGGCCGTATCTGCATCGGTTTCATCTCCACTAATCGGCCTAAAACATTTAAGCACAGGCTCCCAGGCATTTTCAACTGCTCCTGCGCCCACGAGGATCGCTATTTTAGCGTGTTTAGTTTTCATAAAATAAATCGCTTTTTAAGTAGGGTAAATCACCTAATTAATCAATAACTCAATATTTCCAATTTGGACAATTTTAGAAGCTTATTAAAATTGTACTATAATGGATCATTTAAACTATGTAATGGATCTGTGCGCCGTCACAAATTTTATTTTTGTAATTTCTGCATCTGTATTGATACTCCTTTTCTGCCATTATATACGATGCCAATTAAAACACAATCTGCTACTTTAATTCTTTAATAAACGGTGTGAATGCTTTTTCAAATTTTGGCAGATTAGAAACTAAGAATGTGTTCATAGTTTCCCAGTCAGATTCATTATAAATATTAACGCCTTGATCCTCTATTTTGATGCGGCTCATTTTATTATTGGGTAGTTCTTCCCAAACTAGTATGTTTCCAAAGGACCGCTCTATTGCTTCTTTGTTTTTATATAGTTTTTTAAAATAAATTTTATTTGTCTCCTTGCTCGAATTGAGAATAGTAAGTTCAATTCTTGCATAAGTCTTAGATATTACAAAAGTGTAGGAAACCCCCGCGATACCCGCTCCAGTGCCTAACCAATGATCTTTCGTCGGATTTACATTAGAAAACAAACTAGTATTTTCGAGCAATGGCAACAGCTGTTGCCAATACCTTTTTCTGATATTAAAACGCGTTGGTTCTAATCCGTCCTCTGTTTCGGATGCAAATTTGATAAACAATTCATCTTCCATTTCGAATAAGGACAATAGCTTTTTTAAAACACTGAATTTAGAATTGCTATCTATATTAAATTCAGCAAACCAGCCATTGGCAATCTCTTGGGCTGATCTGAAATCAGCAGCATTTCGGGTGATCTTAAAAAAATCTTGATTGTTTACTAATAGCTGGGAGTTCTTTTGGTACAGGCTTTTAATTATATACAAATACATCTGGGCAATGACCGATTCCTCAACTCTTGTGTTTTCAAAAATGAAGTATTCCAGTTTTTTATTTCTCGGGCTGTCGGCATCGAAAATATTCTGTTCCTCTGAATCGTTGCTTTCTGGAATTATTACCTCCGGGTACTCCCAGATTTTCAGGAAGCGCTCATAAATGATATTCAAGCGCTCTTCGTAATTCGAAACGCTCCAAGCATCAAGAGATTTAAGATAGGAGTTTAGCCATAGTCTGCTGTAGTTGTAGCCCTGCTCCTTTTCGTCATTATTCATTTCTTTTTTGGCAGCAAAAGATTTGTTACCCAAGGAACCATTATTGCCAGACAGCGTAAGGTTTCCAATCGTATTGAGATACTTTTCCTTAAATAGGAAATATTCTTCTTTTGCTAGGTCGGTAATCCAATCCTCATGAGGATTTCTCGGAAAGATATGCTCAACCGTTATGTCCTCATTGTGGGTATCGACATACTCCCTGTTATTATAATTCTCCAGCAGCTCAAACAGATAATTTCTGTTTTTGGGCTGGGTATTGTACAGGTCCTTATCCCTTAATGCGGTTTTTAAATCTTCATTGGTTGGGAATTTGGCACTGCCTTTCTTTTTCAGCAATACCTTTGCCAGAGAATCAAAGTATTCCTCTTTGTCTATTTCCGAATAAAGGCTCATAAATATCTTATTCAATGCATTGGTCGGCAATCCAACTATGAATCTTCTCCAGGCGTAGCTCTGGATCAATCGCAATATCTGGATTAAGTCATTTTTATCCAAAAGTCCAATTTCCAAATCTTCAAAAACCTGAAGCAGGAAAGGATAAGCTACATTTATCTCCAATCGGTTAATGTATTCCAATTCTTTTCTGATGGCACTGTCAGAAACTGTCGATGGATTGATTAACTTCTTATAATGAACCGATAATGATCTTATATTTTCGAGTTCTCGATGATAGGCCTCCTGTTTTTTATTTGGATATAGGCTTTTAAACTCCGCGTATACCTTGTTTTTATTGGGTATTTTTTTGTTGCGAAGTGTGAGGTAATCCCTTAAGAACTCAGAGACTAATGAATTTTGTTTGACAATATCCTTCGCGTTTTCTTCAATGGGACTCCAGATGTTTTCAAATATTCTGTTTTGATCCCTTGGTGGCAGATCCATCAGGATAAAGTTTCTAATCAGGTCGGACTGGGATAAATCCAAACCTGTAGAGTTCAGGCTTTCAAATATGCGCTGCGGATCATCCTTACCCCGCTCCAATGAAATCTCCACAAAAATCAATCGGTTTAATCCTCTTAGAATTATTTCAAAATTGTATTCATTAATCACACTTCTAAAATAGTTGTAGTTCTCAATAACATTAGAATAGTGGTCAAAACTTTTCTCTGTACCCAGCATAATAGCTTTAAATGCCAGTGAGTTGGTATCGGTTTGCTTTAGTTTAAGCTTGCTCGATTCATTTTGGACATACTGATTGGTCAAAAACATATTGTAAAGGCGTTCCACATCCTGTGTCCGGCCATTTTCTTTTGCAAATCGATATAAGGCGACATACAGAATGTTGATTGTTGTCAAACGTTGCTGTCCATCGATGATAACCAGCTCTTTCACCTCATTTGTACTGTAAGTTCCCTCATGGACAAAAACGATACTGCCAATAAAATGCGTACCCCTATCTTCTGATTCAACCGCAATAATATCGTCCAGCAATTCTTTGCATTCAGCATTTTTCCAATCGTAGTTTCGCTGGTAAACAGGAATTACAAATTGTACATTTGGTGCCTGTAAAAAATTGATTATTTGTAGTTCGTTGGCTTTCATAATGTGTATTTACCTATTATTGGTTTTAATTCCCTTGCAAATTCTATTTCCAGCATTGCTATCAAATCTTTCATTTCTTCTTCAAAAACTATGTAATTTAAGGTTAGATTCCAAACTCATTCGGCTTATACCAATGGAATAATTGCATGCCTGCAGTATCTTTATTTCTAGAATACCCTAAATGGGTTACCAATCTTAAATGAAAATCTTTCTTTACTTTATCTACATACAAAGTTTTTGAATTAATATCTAGACAAGGCTTACAGGCCGGACTATTTCTAGGAGATTTTGAATCTTTGAATTCTAGATACTTGCTCCGTAAGATTGTTGCGTTTGTAATTTCATCATCAATTGAAAACCAATACAATACTGGTCTGTTTTTAATTCTTCTGAATTCACTAAATGCTTCATTATCTTCTTTACATGTTGTGATATTTGAGTTTTTAATATATACTTCCCTAAACAATTCAGACGTAATCACAACTGGTTTTCCTTCTACAAACCTTTCGAGGTTCCTTTCAACATTTTCAAGCATTTTCTTGAAAACGATATTTAATTTTGCTTTCCTTTTTATGTTTCCTATCAGCTCTAACTTGTGGCAATAAAAACAATTCATTTCTGCTACCTAAGTCTCTTAAAATTGCTCTTAACGGCAAACCATCTCGATGGTCTTTTTTAAAAAAGCCTTTTTCAATAAGTAGTGCCACTAAGTCTTTAGGTTTTGCATCAATTAATTTTTCTTTTTCAAGAAATGATTGAATGACATAACCCATCTTTATGATTTCTGAGTGTTGCATATATTCTATATCAGTTTTAACTGTTTTGCAATGTCTTGCGTAAACTTTGCCATTGGTCTTTTATGAATATCCTTGACATTTGTATAATTACCAACTAATAACCTTTCTGCCATTGGAATTTTGTTTGGGTATAATCTTTTGAAAGAGTTTCTTAAAGACTTTAAATATGTCTCATTATATATAATTGATTTTAGAACAAGCTCTTCAGCTAAATCTTTTTGTGTCGAATATATTCCCTGTATGTCAAAACTTTTGTTAAAACTTTTATTTAATGGATCATCAAATAGTATTACAAGACTATCTTTATTTCCATTAACTCTGTAAGAAACAATTGATCTTTTATCTAATCGAAATTTGAAGGGAGAATCCTTTAAATCATTATAATCATCAGAATATATATTAAAGTCTACAGCCCTTGCTTGTTTCTTTCCATTACAAGGACCACAAACTGGCAATAGATTGAAAAATGAGATACTAAAACATGGATACTCAGATTTAGGTAAAAAATGATCAACTTGAAATTTGGCTGATTTACCTCCTTTATAAGATCTTACACTAACTGCTAATTGAGAATTACAATATAGACAAGCTTTTAAGCCAGTTGACTCAAAGTAGCCTGCATATAAATTATCTCTTAACTTTGAATAACCCATTCTAATCAGTAATTCATTTTTAAATTCCTTATTATGTCTTGCTAAATTTTCTCCGGTAATAATAGCATCAAATTCATCTTTTAAATCCTTAAGCCCTGCCGGTTCAGTCTTAACGATGTTTTCAAATTCACCTATTAATTTATTCAAATAATTTATTTCAGTTTGTTGTAATACAATCGGAATTCTAGGATTATTTTTACCTCCAAATTTATCTGGTGTATTTCTAAAATCTATAACAGAATGTTTTGCTAAAGCAATTAATGAATCAATCTCAATAGAATTTGTTTCTAAAATTTTAGAAATAATATTTTGATTAATTGATATCATTGATTTTTTCGTTTTAATTCTTGAAGTCTTTCTATTTCTTCATCAATCTTCTTTTCATTATAAAACTTGCTTAGATAAAGTTCTTTAAGATCATATTTTAACAATGGCTCTCCAATAATTTGAATAAATTCTTCAGCTAAAATAGGATTCCAATTTAATTCTGGCTTTTCATTATCGACTATATTACCTTTACTTTCATCGTAAGTTAAAAATTTAAGCAAGTCTTTAATTTTTAGCTTGGTATACTCCCCCATAAATCCATTTTCTAGAAAAAAATCATTTGCTAATAAATCGTGGACATTAGCGGCATAAGTTTCTTCATCTATATTATTATTTTGAATATTTCCTTTATCTAGCTTTAAAATATTAGATTTTGGGATATCAGAAAGAATAAAAGGTGAATGCGTTAAAAAAATAATATTGTATTTATAATTAAAACCTTTAAGATAATTTATTGATTTAATCAATTCATAAATAAATATTCTTTGAAATTCAGGATGAAAATATAGCTCTATTTCATCTAAAACGACATTAAAATATTTATAAGAAAGCCCATCTTCTATATCCATAGAATGAATAGAGTCAAGATTAATTAAATGATATATAACAGAATTAATACTATAAATTATCTGTTTCTCACCAGAACTTAAGTCCTTAAAATAACCTTCATTTTTAAACTCAAAATCAACCTCAAAAAAAGATGGGGGCAAATAATTAGTTAAACTATGCTTTCTATAACTAAAACCATCATTATAGGCTAAATCATTCATTCCAGGATCTAATTCCCAAAGTTTATTATTTCGCTTAAGTTCTTCATTTAAAAGAGTTTTTCTTTTTTTATTAACTTTATCTGCAATCCCAGTTTTTGAAGTTGTCGAAAGGTTATAAGTAATATTACTCTCATCTTTTATATTATATAAATCATAAAATAAAAAATTAAGAGCTTGTCTAATTTTAAAAGTACTATGTGTAAAATCTTTAGCTAAAGTTTCGAAGTAACTTTCTATAGTTTCTTCCTTCGCATTTGAGCGAAACACACTATTTTTATAAGCCTTAAACTGTGGATATTTTTTAACTACATCTTCTACTTTCTTTAAAATATATTCTTTACAAATTCTTTTAATTTTACTGTTTGAAAAGGACACATCTACAAAGTTATTTTCTGGATAAAATGCTTTTATTAATAATCGAAAATAATCGTGCTTATATATATTTTTGTTTTTCGCAGTAAACTCTAAATAAATTGATTTACTATCAATGTGAATAAAATCAAGTGCTCCTGGTTTTAAATTATTTTCATCTAGAACAGTGAATTTTGAAAAATCTAATTTTAAAATTATTTTTTTTACAACTTTATTATTAACTAAACTTCGTAAACTCTCTTCATCTATCTGTCCTTCTTCTAGTTCTATAAAGACATTTCCTAACAATCTAGATTTAGATAAATATGTAAGTCGATTTATATCGATTATACCTTCGGTCCGCATTGGATTTAAAACGATTGGAGTTTGATATCCATCATTTTTATGGAAAATAGACTTTAACCAAATTCCTGTTTCATTTGTATTCAAACCATATAATGAATAGTTTGCCAAAATTGAATAAAAAAATGAACCAGATAAAAATTCATCCCTTGAATCAAGAAATAGTTCCTGTTTAGATTCAAATTTGAATAAAATCTCATTTGCCTCTGTAGAAGGAGTATATGTAAAAGATATACTATAAAATCTCTTATTATTCTTAATTATTCCAAATATCTTATTATCAATCAAAAAATAAATCTCACAATTGAATAATTTAAAACTTTCTAATTCAGTGTCTAAACGATTTTGATCCTTCTCAGAAAGGCTGTGAGATTCTTTGAAAATTTTTATATTTATTAAATCTAAATGTTCAGCTAAGCAAAAAACAAAAAGACTAAAAATCTCTACAATAGTACTTTTACCGCTACCATTTCTTCCAACAACTGCTGAAACATTGATGTTATCTCCATAAAGGCTTTTTGGAATACTTGAAATATGATTGATCTGTAATACATTTTCTTTTTTTTCATCAGTTTTAAAATCATAATCTTGATAAAACTTATAAAAATCACCTTGATTTAAGTTCTTTAAAAATTGTTTATCACAGTCGTTTGAAGGACGTATTGCTAATAATTTAAATCCGTTATACTTAATTGATTCACTCATAATATTAGTTTTCATGTAGATGTAGATATTTTATACTCTAGATTGTTTCCTTAAAGCTTCCACTGCCAAATCTAAGTTCGTACTATCTTTTAATTTTGACCACTCATCCCAAAAATCAATTGTTGCACTTTTCGGTTTAATTGTAGGCTTATCAATTTGAACTCGACTAGGAAGTAATGAAGCGTCTCCAACGATTAATGCTTCACCAATATCTAAAATCGGTAGCAAATTTGCAAAATCTCCTAAATTATCTGGAAATAATCGTTTGATTACATTTTGATCATCCGGATTTGTAAGTCGCATTGCTATAAAATTTCCACATTGGCTTAAAATTGTTTTACTGACATCTGAAGGACGTTGACTTATAACGACCAAAGAAACTCCATATTTTCTTCCTTCTTTACTTATCCTTTCAAAACTCTGTAAACCTTTTTCATCTATTGAGCCTTTAGGATTCGCAGGTAAATATAAATGCGCTTCGTCGCAAAAAATAGAAATTGGATGTCTATTACTTTCGTCTGTCCATTGTTGAATAGAAAAAACCAATCGTGCAAGTAAACCTGTTATTAAAGGTAAAATATCTGATGGAACTTCTGAAAAGTCAATAATTTTAATTCCACTTCCTTTCCCAAAATCCAATAATTTTTTAATCAAAACACCAAACCAATCATATTCCAACAGAATCGGATCTTCATTAAATAAAAAGTTTAATCTTTTATCTTCTTTTTTACTTGACAAACGTTGAACAAATCTTGTTAATTTACCAAATAATGGACCTTGTTTTTCTGTACCTGCTCTTGCTCCTTCAATCATTTTCTGATCTTCATCATCTAATTCTTGAAGTAATTGAGCAATGGAAAAAGGAATCGGGCTTTCAACAGTAAAATTGTTTAAGACTTCTTCTTTGCCTTCAGACTCTAATTTGTCTTTTTTTAATTTTATAATTAAATCAAAAAGAGCTCTTGACTGATTAGGTGCATTGCTATCACTTCTATCTAATAATAAAGATTCAATTTCTTCATATGATAAAAGCCAATAGGGAAGAAAAATATTATCAGGATTAGAACAATTATCTGATGGACCCGCAATTTTTAAAAGTGAAACATTATCTAAGTCACTTAATGGAGTGTACTCTCCATGCAAATCAAGAACGATACTGTTGACTGATTTTAATTTTGATGCACTTTCAAGAACATTTGCAACAGTCCATGACTTACCTGAACCAGTTCCTCCAACGATAACAGCGTGTCTTTGAAAGAATTTGTTACCATCCAGGTTTACATCTGATTCTTCTGCAATAGTATAAGTTCCAACCTTAAGTGGATTTTCACTGCTAGAAGAAATTGTCTTCATAAATTCGGTTAATTCAGCTCCAATAAGTAACGAGCAGTCTGAATTAATACTGGGAACAGTGTTTAAAGTTCTTTTAAAAAGATTTTTCGCTGTTCCTTGTGTTTCTATAAAAGTACCAACCAAGTTTACCTTTATTACATTTTCAATGATAAAATCAGCATCCTCACTTTCATCAATTTTTTCAGATAGAGCTTTTCTTAGAATCTTCGAAATTAATCCAATAATCTTTTCGCCTGTTTTAGTTGAGCGAATTTGGATTATTTGATTAACCTGTACACTATTTAATAAATCTTCATTATCTACTTTAACAGTAACATTTCCCGTGTCTACACTTTGAACTTTTCCTAATTGCATGATTTTAGTTTTTTATATTATTTCGACAAAATTATTTAAAGACCAATAATTGCCTTCAAGAATGAATGCCTGTTTATCCAAATTTCTCTCTTGGATAGTTACTTTAGTACAATCCCCTTCGTGTTCTTCTAACAAAACATATTTTTCAGCTCCTTCTATTTCTTTCAAACAAGTTTCAGAAATTGATTTTGTAATTATTACTATTGGAATACCCTTTTTGATTTTTGCTCTAATTCTTGGCGTAAGATGTTCATCATTAAATCCGAAACCAACAACAAGAAAACTACTAGCAGATGTAATGAATGAATCTGATTTCTGAATCAGTTCTCGATAGGGACTTTTATAGGTCTCTTGATATTTATTTTTTCCTGGACAAATTATCTGTGAAATCGAGTTTTCAGTATTATTTTGTAAATAGCGAATATCTCCACCTACTTCAAACCAATTGAGCGAACCATGAACTTTTACAATATTCACATTGTTTTTATTAGAAAATAAGTTTTCATCAAACACAGAAAGATCTTTTCCTAAAAAACCATCCGTAAAAGCAATATCATGAAACGAAAGTACATTTTCAATAATTCGATCATAGTTGGTTGTGATGATATTTGTTACTTTAGGATGTGCATCACTAATCTTTTGCACCAATTTCTTTATTCCTATAAAATCAGCAGTGCTTCCTGACAAAAGCTTTTGTAGCACTTCTTTGTCTACTTTTGAAATAGCTTCCCAAATTACATTTCTTATTTGCGGAATCAGTTCAATATATTTTTCTTTTCCCAGCTCCACTTCTAGATTATCACAATCTTTATCAAATTCCGGCACTTTTTGCTTAATGATTTCATTTAAGGCCCACATGCTTGGCAAACCAAATGGAACTGTAGCTCCTGAACCCCAAATTATTACGGGAGGATTTTTTAGGTAATTCTGAATAATCGTAAAAATTCTCTCTTTGTCTTTTTCCATAATTTGGAGTTTTCTTTATTATCAACCGACAATAGCTATTATTTTCAAGGTACTTATTTCAATAATTTACTATACTGTATACATTATGTAATTCTATATTACGATTTCCGTACGTCCAAAAATTAACAAAAACAAATATAATCGGATTTTCAATTGAAGTAAGAAAATTCATATAATTTAAATTATCGTAATAAAAAAAATAAAAACAGGAGGCAAAATTATTATCAGCGAGTACCATCCGTAACATTCCCACCAGTATTGACGATTGATTCGTTTCACATCCTTTTTTTTCAGTTTGTCAAAATAAGACAATTTGGTCAGCATGAATTTTTCATAGTCAATTTTATTATGGTTCTGGTAAAGTGCCAAAATAGTTTGATATTCTATGGAAAGATTCTCACAAAAAATTAATATTTCATTCTCGGTTGCCGTGGAATTTAATGTTTTGAAAGTGCGCAACTTATTATACAGTGTGCTGAGAGCCAAACTGCAGTCATGGAAATTTTTAGCACGTAATTTATAATCTTGGCTGTTTTCAAATTGTGCAACCACTAATTGGATGATGGAAAGAGCTGTAACATAATAATTAACTAAATTTAAATTGGCGTCATCATTCTCAATATTATATACTGCAAGCAGTCCTGCAATAATCAAATAGGCTGACAGAATATTAAAGCTAATATTCGACATATTAGAGATGGTAGTCAATCTTCTATCGGCTTGAAACCTGGCGCCCTTGGTAGACCAAATTTTATAATTTAATTCTTCTAGAAAACTTTTCTCTAAATACTCTTGTGAACCTGTAAAAATAGATGCTATTTCTGCACTCATAATCTTTTCGAATTAACTTTTCAACATATAGATTTTAAACCTTCCAAATTTCAACACTAAGAATAAGCAATTTCAAAAGTATTGTAAACTATTGATTCAAAAATTGAAAATTTTCCCTTGCTCGCAACTCATTGCTAAAGTGTTTACTTGCATAAAAAAATAGTCTTCATCTTCACCCACATGCTATTTTCCTTTTCATAATTTTCACACTTTACACATTGAACATCGCCTGCAATGATAATGAGTGTCCTATTTATTACATTACGGTTTTCCGCATTTACCTAAAATAAATATTTTCAATATAGCCTTGTAAAGTAAACTTTTAAACCAACACAAAAACCAAGTAGATTTACCTGTTTTTTTAACATGCCTCTTTAAAAATTCGATCAAAAATCCAATAGCTTTATCAATATAGAAAAGTGATTATGTCTTTACTTGAATTCGATAGCATCTGGATAGATTTAGAATGCACCACAAATGTGGATATACCGTTGATGTGCAGTTAGTGGATGTAAAATCAGAAATGACAGTATATTGCCACAACTGCAAAATACAGATTCAGTTAGCAGATGGTGAAGCTTCCACTAATGTTGGCATTGACAATATGCAAAATGCACTTAATAAACTCGAAGAAAGCTTTAAAAAATTTAAACGATGAACTACGCAAACCACAGCTTACGCACCAATCTGCAGGAATAGAAGAACCGTTTATATAAGGCAACTTATGAACAGTTCGGTTATCAGTTAAAATATTTATTAGACAACCTTGAAAATAACAAACAGCTAAAATCTCTTATTGAAGAATCGATAAGGCAATACCCTTTTGAAAAAGAAGAATTTGAAAAAACTGTAAACAATCACAGGCAAGAAATAAAAGCATTTGAAAACAATGAAAATCAAGCGGCTTATTGCTACCAGTTTTTAAATCACTTTGTGCAAATGACGAGTAATTATAACCTGCACAATTACACCTTTTTCGCCGGAAATTTTAGTGAAAAGAAATCTGACATCATTGAAGACTATATTTCTCCCATCTTCTATTATCTGCACGATAAGCTTGACAAAGTCAATTCCACAATATACCTTCTTGAAAAAATAAAAAACGCACAGAATGGTTCACTAGGGATGAACTCTATAAAAAGTATACTGTTGCTACTGTAAATCGTCAGCAAAAAGTGGACTGATTTAAGTCAAAACTAAGAGAGTGTTTTCAAAATCCTTAAATTTGAATTATGAGAACACCCAAGAAAAAAACAGCAGAGAATTTCATTAAAGACATTC
>JASCOH010000011.1 GCA_029959295.1 Flavobacteriaceae bacterium PS02334
TTGTCGTGCTGGCAACGTCTAGCATTGATGAAGTGGCAGGCGTTGTAGTGCCGATACCTACTTGTGCGTTGGCTGCGATTCCCATAAACAAAAGGGCTGCGAGGGTGTAAAATTGTTTTTTCATTTTCGTATTTGTTATTAAGGCCTGAACGACCTTTTTAAATTGATTTTTAATTTTTTTTATCTTGTATAAAAAACAGATCTGTTTTTCTTTGTGAGATTAAACTTTATGGGCAATTAGCATGACCTGGATTACTTTGATAAGCAAAACCTTGTTGGATTATCTGAATAGTAGCGCCTAGAAAATTGATATTTGTACCAAAGGAATGAATCCCTATTGTAGTTTGAGGATTCATATTCCCGCTTATATTAAAAACAATGCTGCCTGAGCCCACATTGAGTTTTCCGCCAGGAACACTGATAGAGCCACCTCCGTTAAGCCCCCATGTTTTTGCAAGATAGGACGCACCATTTCCATCCGTATAATTAAAGGTATAGGTATAGCCACCCGCCTGACAATTGCTAAAGTTCTCAGTGCCCCAAGGCGTTGTTGCACCCGATAGTACATTGTTATGAGACCATAAAACTTTGTTAGAAGTGTTGGTTAGCGTCGCAACAAGTGGCGTGATTGCTACTGGTTTTAGCACCACCATGTTGTGCGATAGTTGTGCATGGCTCATAAAACTGGCGAGTAATAAGAAAAAGGTAATTTTCATTTGTGTCTTCATAATAAATTGAAATTTGATTGTTTATAAATTTGTATTAATGCTGTATTTGAATTGCGCTTTTTCTTTATTATAATCTTCTAGTGAAAATCACAAAATGAAGCATTAGTAAAAAAAAGGCAAAAGCTGAATTAGAACAAAGTATTTTGTTCTAACCTAAATTTGTGGGAGGTCGGGAAAAAAGAGCATAAGCAGCAGGTGCTTGAGAGATAATAATCGTAGGATTCCAAGCAGGATTTTCAGTTTCTTGTCTTTTTTTGAAAGCAAGAACGACTGCAGTTTTATTTTGGAAAACAATACCGATTTTATTAGATTTTATAACTGTCGGAGCAGATGCTGCGCAAAAAAAGCCGAATTGCAATGTTGCTTTTTCTTTATTTTTAGATGTAGCGAGCAATGTCTTGAACTTAATTTTTGAACTGCTTATCCTCGTTTGGACTGCTGTTTTTGAAGGTTTTTTTAGAACAGTTTCTCTTTTTATATGAGCCTTTCTTGCGTTGGTATCCATATTTCTATTGATGAATACTTCCGTTTCGCCTGAAATGTAGAACGCAGGATCTATTTCTTCAAGAACAGGAGAAGTAATATTGGTTTCTGTCCCTTCGCTTATGTATATACAAGCATTGGCTGCAAGATTGCTTGGGATAGGATTATTTATCTCGCTGGCATAGCCGTTTATTACCGCCGTGAGGGCGATAAAAAAAGTAAGGCAGTTAGCGAAAAATGTTTTCATGGAATCGTGCTTATAAAAATTCTTGAGTGGCAATTACAGTGCAAGAGTAGGACGAAAATGTATGATAAAAAAACAAAACACTTAACGATATCTGAAATCGTTAAGTGTTATTTCACATCCTAAAGCCCCGTTATCATTGAGGTTTTAAGATTTTTTACATTAATTTATTGAATTTTTTATTCTGCTGAAACGAAGAGGAATTTTTGAAAAAAATCAGGGTTTGCTACAGAATTTTTTAGCTCTGAAAAAGAAATCAGAATAAAAATTAAGGGATACAATCAGTAAGAATTTCAAGTGCCTGAATTTTCATAAAATGAAACATAAACGGAATTCACTTACATTTAAATAAACTTTCCTGTTGTTGGAAGAGCTTCAAAATCAAAAATAATTCCATAAAAAAATCCGTTTTGATTGCTCAAAACGGATTTTCTTATTTTAAAACTTACGACTAATATTATTTCACAATCGTCATTTCGTCAACAATATGTTTTGCACTAGCATATTTATCGATGATAAACAATACATAGCGAATATCAACATTGATAGTTCTTTGCAACTTCGGATCAAAGATTACGTCACCAGCCATCGCTTCGATATTTCCATCAAAAGCAACCCCGATTAATTCTCCTTTTCCGTTCAAAACTGGCGAACCTGAGTTACCGCCCGTGATATCATTGTCAGTCAAGAAGTTTACCGGCATGTAGCCTGCTTTGTCAGCATACTGACCGAAATCTTTTTTCTCGTTCAATTCAGCCAATCTTTTTGGCAAGTCAAATTCTTGATCATTTGGCTTGTATTTTTTGATTGTTCCTTGAAGCGTAGTATAATTGTTGATTTTTGCATCATTTCTTTTGTCAGCAGGCAAAGCTCTTACTTTTCCATAAGTCAGACGCAAAGTTGAATTCGCATCTGGATACTGAATTTTGTTTAATTTAGACTCTCTCAAGCCTTCCACCAAAAGACGGAAAGATTTTTGGTAATCATTATCCAATTGCGTTTGCTCAGGAGTTTTAGCTCTGTATTTTGTCAACAAAGCAGAAGAAAGAAGATATAATTTATCATTTTTCAAAGCTTCTGGCTGTGGATTTTTCAAATAAGCTTCTAATTTTTCTTTAGAAGTAAAGATACTCGTTTCAAAAGCTTCATTTACATATTTTGTAAAGTCACCGTTGTTAGTTTTTGCAAGTTCAGCTACAAAAGGAGCAATTTCATATCCTGTAGATTTTGAAGCATACAAAGCCAATTGCGCTGCCAAAACATCTTTTTCAATAGGAACATAAATTTCTTTGTAAGTCTCTTCAATTTGAGCTTGCAATTCTGGCAAAAGTTCTGCTTTTTTAGCCTCATTTTGCTGTCCGTAATATTCAAAGCTTTTTCCTAAAGAATAAGGAAGCGCTGCAAAAGCACTCGTTCTCAACATTCCAACCAAGTAATTGTCATGACGAGATTTCTCGTTTGTTTTTGCATAGAAATTATTTAAAGTCGCAATTACGTTGCCATATTTCGCTTTATTTTCTGCTTTATTAGCCCAAGTATTGAACTCAGCTTCTGATTTTGCTTTTGTTGCAGCAGTCTTGAATTTCGTCAAAGCGTCAATCATTCCTTGACGGTTTTTCCAGTAATTGGCAACAGATGCATATTTTGAAGCATATTGCAAATTCACTTTTTCATCTTTATTCATATGAACTTTCATTTTGTCCATACCAACTTTAGAAGACTCCACCCAAGCAGGATAAGCAAACTTCACGTTTTGCTCGATTCCGCCAGCTGGCATCCAACGGTTTGTTCTGCCTGGATAACCCAAAATCATTGCGAAATCATTTTCTTTCACACCTTTCAAGCTTACAGTCAAGTGTTTTTTAGGCTTCATAGGAATATTATCTTCTGAAAACGCTGCAGGATTTCCATTTTTATCAGTATAAACTCTGAACATTGAGAAATCTCCTGTGTGACGAGGCCATTCCCAGTTGTCAGTGTCGCCACCAAATTTTCCGATGCTTTCTGGAGGAGTTCCCACCAAACGAACATCAGTAAAATCTTGGTAAACAAAATAGTAATATTCATTTCCTTGGAAGAAAGAACGCACAGAAACTGTATATTTTCCGCCTTCGTTATTTTCTTTTTCGATCAACGCAATTTCTTGGTTTACGGCTTTTTCTCTTTCTGCTTCGGTCATCTTATCGTTTAATTTCGACAAGATTCTTTTTGAAACGTCGTCCATTCTCACGAAGAAACGCACCGACATATTACTCGGACGCAATTCTGATTTTTTGTCTTTTGCCCAAAATCCGTTTTTTAAATAGTTGGCTTCTGGAGTTGAAACTTCAGCGATTCCGTCATAACCACAGTGGTGATTTGTCAAAACCAAACCTTGGTCAGAAATAATTTCAGCAGTACAGCCTCCATTAAACTGAACAATCGCGTCTTTGATGCTTGAATGGTTGATGCTGTAGATTTCTTCAGAAGTCAACTGCAGTCCCATTTTCTGCATGTCTCTATGGTTCAAGCGCTCGATAAACATCAAGAACCACATTCCTTCATCAGCCTTTACGCTCGCCGGAACAAGCATGATCGCCATGATCAAGGATAAAATAACTTTTTTCATACAAATAATTTAAAGTAGTTAATTAATACGTTTGATAAGACGGTCAAATTGCGGATAAGTTACAATAAACCTCTTTTTTTCGTATATTTTTCAATTATGCGAAGATAAATCTTTTTCAGATTTCATATTCTATATTAATCTTAAAAGTAGCATTTCATTCAAATTTAAATTTAAAAATATCACAACACATTTTAAAAATTTAGCATAAAAAATATTTTATACAACCAAAATACGCTCAACATAGCATAAAAAATATTTTAAAAGCTCTTAAGGCCTTTAAATTGAGATTTATTATAAATAAAACAAAAAAATTAGTTTTTAAGAAATAAAAATATACTTTTGCTCAAAATTTTAAAACCCATACAATGAAAAAATTACTTGCAGTAGCGGCTTTGTCTTTCTTCGGAATGGCAAATGCACAGAAAAACACACTTCTTTTAGGTGGAAACATCGGATTCTCTTCTGAAAAAACCGAATTTGCTGGAGGTTTGGAATCAAAAACAAACAGTTTTGAATTTGCTCCAACAATCGGTTACCAATTCACAGATCATTGGACGCTAGGCGTAAATTCTTTAATTGGAACAGGAAAAGTGGAAACTCCAGGTGTTGCAGAGGCAAAAACCAATGAGTTTAAAATTGGCCCTTTTGTTCGTTATGCGCAGTCTCTTGGCGGTGCTTTCGCAGTTTACGGAGATCTTGGTGCCGGCTACCAAAAATTGAAAACAGAATCAGGAAGCGTTACAACTTCTGACGCAAACGGATTTTACATCGGTTTCACTCCTGCTCTTTTTATCAATTTTAAAAACAGCTTTGGTTTGAATTTTTCTATCGGAGGCGTTGGTTACAGCTCTCTGAAAGACAGCGATGCTGACATCAAACAAAACAATTTTGATTTCAACTTTGGAAAAACGGTAAACATCGGTATTTCTAAAAACTTTAATTTATAATAAGATTTCCTTATTATATAAAAAAACCATCTACTTCGGCAGATGGTTTTTTGTTTGGATTAATTCGAATGTTTTTTCTAAAGCATCTTCTTTGTCATTAATATAAATGTCTGGCAAAATGCTTTCAGTATCTAAAATTCCGTTTGGCCGAACCTCCAAACTAGTAGAAACTTGAAACGTAATTTTCGAATTCGGCAATTGATACCACATAAATGGATCGGCATAAAAGGAAGAAAGATTTCCTGTTGGCTGTCCAATTATAGTTCCAAGTTGATAATCTTTGACCATTCCTGCGAACATCGAACCCGCAGAAAAAGTGTAATTGTCAGTCAGTACATAAATATACTTTTTATATTTCAATGCGCTTCGTTTTGGCTTAATCAATTTGTTATTTACAACTGCCAATTCATTATCTTTTGTATTCCAAATCGCTTTCGTGTGTTTGTTGATTCCATATAAAAACTTCGCCCAGCGCAACACTTTCGGAATATACATCTGGGTAAATCCTTTCTTGAATTCAGGCGTCACTTTCCAAATAGTTTTAGAAGAAATTCGAAAAGGCTTGTCTGCAAAATATTTGGCAAAATCTTCTCCATAACGACTGTCGCCACCGTCATGGTTTCGAACGTCGATAATTATGTTTTTGATTTTAAGCTTGTTTATCTTTCTAAAACTTTTTCTATAAAACTTCTTGAAATAGCTTCTTTTTTCACTGTCAAAATCTTTTATTGCAAGCAATGCTATTGAATCCTTTACAATTGAAAACGTACAGATTTCTTCTTTTTCATCCTCGTTTTCCTTTGGAAAATCTTTAGACAAAAGTCCGTTGATTTCAACAGTTCTGTTTCGATTGTTTTCATTCGACAAATCAATTTTATAAGGAGATTTCAAATCATAAGCTCTCCACAAATAATAGCTGAAAGAGGAAGTGACATATTTTTCATCCAAATAATCCAGTTCTTTTGACGAATGCAATTTCAGTTTTGCAATAATTTCTCGAATCGGAATTCCATTGATTGCTATGATTTTTTCGTCCGGATCAATCACTTCTTTTGAATAATTTTTATTTACAAAGTAATTGCCATCACGATTTTCAATTGAAAAAGGAAAGAACAAGCCGTCATTTTTTACATATTCATTATAAAATTTCGTCGGATAACTTCTCGTGTGAGCATCATTGATAAAAATCAAAATCTGGTCAATTTTTCTCCAAAAATCAAATTCTGAAAGTGTTTCTGGCAAATTATTTTGAACCGAATCTAAATATTTTTTCCAATCATTTTGACTTCGATAATAATAAGGATTTGGATGCGTGTATTTAATTTTTTCAACCAAACCCACAATATCTTGTTTCATTTGAATCTTTGTCAAAGTCACTTTTTCTTGACCAAAAGCTTTCAACTGACCAATAAAAAAAAGAACAAATAATACAATCAGCCGAATCATTTCAGTACATTTTTAAGTTCAACAATTTCAAAATTAGAATCCATTTTTACAAATTCTCTAAACATTGCAATATGCCCTGCGCCAAGCAAAACCATTACTTTTTCATCTTTGCTTTCCGTCAGTTTTTGCACTAAAGAATACATGTATAAATTTCTTCTGTACCATTCTGAAACCAGGTAAGCTCCGACAAAATTGTCTAATTTCCCAGCAGGATTCATTAATGAAACATACATGCTATTTGAATGTTCCAAGGTTTTTGCTGCATTTTCATGTAGCAATATTTCTGTCAGCGTTTTTGTTTTTACCATTTGGTTAAAGTCCGTTTCAAATCCTTTAATTGCTTTTTCATTTTCTTTCAAAAGCTCAGATTGTTTGGCCTCATTCATTCCTTTTACCAAGCTGTCATAAGGAAAATCAGCATGATGATAATCAATAGCAAAGAGTTTCTTGTGATTTAATTTCTTGGCAGAACGCAAAGCAATCTGAACAATTTCATCCGCTTTGATTTTGATAAGGCTATCTGAATTTCTATTGTAAAATTTGTCTAGCGTATTTTGCTTTTCATAATTCCATTCAACAAAAATTTTGTCTGGCCCAAACTTTTTAATTTTGTCAGAAATTGTTTCCAACTCCTTTTGACTTCTGTCCGTCATCACATTAAAACTTTCAAATTTAGCAACATCCAATCCCGGATTTTCGAAATGAAACGTTCCTACTAAAAGAATCTGTTTCTTTTTTGATTGTGAAAAAACGTTGATTGAAAGAATTAGCAATACGATTAAAGTGATTTTTTTCATGATGATTGTTTTTTAATTTGATCCAAAAGTAATGCAGTCATCAACGCTATTTTTCTAATTTTGACGAACGCTACTTTTCAAATCACAAACACCCAAATGGGCTTCACAAATAATTTCGTCACTGAATTATTGCAGTTCATACTTAAAAAATAAGCGTTTGCATAAATTATTATAAGTTCCAAATTCATAATTGTACTTTTGAAAATATAAACTGCTTTATGAAACCAAAAATTCCATTTTATTACCACATTTTATTCTTCAGTTGCATTTACGCCATCTTCAACATTTGGGACATTGCCATCTATGGAACCGATTTCAAATCTTTCCTTGATTTAACGACGCTGTTATTTTCCATAAGCTTATTGCTCGCATTATTTTTAACCTATCTGTTAAATTTTTATACCTTTTGCGCTTGGTTCTTGAACAGAAAAAAATTTCCCTTTTATATTTTATCGTTACCTATAACTTTAATTTTATTCGGATTTACAAGATATTTTCTACAGGAAGTCATTGTTTATGAAATAACCGGAAACCATAATTATTTCGAACAATCCAGACAACTCGGATACTATCTTAAAGACAATTTTTTCTTCGGATTGCCCGCAATAATCTTGAGTACAATTGCGTATTTGACTTGGCAATTTCAGCTGTTCCAAAAGCAGAATCAGCAATTGATTTTGGAGAATAAAAAAGCAGAATTCCAATTATTGAAATCACAAGTGAGTCCGCATTTTTTGTTCAATACTTTGAATTCTTTTTATGGAGATTGGATTGAAAAGGATGCCGAAACAGCTTCTGATTTATTGAAATTATCGGATTTGCTTCGCTACGTAATTACCGAAACCGATAAAGAACAAGTTTTGCTTTCAAAGGAAATTCAATTCATAGAAAATTATATCCACTTGCAACAAAAACGCTTTGAAAACCAATTGTATTTAGATTTTTCAACTGAAGGAAATTATACGAATGAAACTATTTTACCAACCGTTTTAATTCATTTTGTAGAGAATGTTTTCAAGCACGGGAAACTGAATGAATCCTCAAAAAAAGCTTCGATTAGTATAAAAATCGAAAAAGAGTATTTAGAAATTTCCATTTCAAATCACATTCAGCCCGGCGAAAATTATTCGTCCACCGGAATTGGCTTTGAAAATATCACGAAGCGTTTAAAATATGCTTACAATGAAAATTTCCAGCTTGAAAAAACCGAAGAAAATAATATCTTTAAGACAAAATTAAAAATGCCTCTTAAAAGATAACCATGAAATTTAAATGTATCATTGTCGACGACGAACCGCCAGCAACACGAATCTTAGAAAAGTATGTAGAAAAGGTATCTTTTCTAGAAAAAGTTGGCGTTTTTAATGATTCGTTGACAGCTTTGGCATTTTTAAATTCCAATAATGTAGATGTTATTTTCTTGGATATCCAAATGCCACAATTAACCGGATTGCAGCTTTCAAAAATCATTTCAAAAGACATAAAAGTGATTTTCACAACTGCTTATCCAGATTTTGCTTTGGAAGGTTTTGAGCTGAACGCGATTGATTATTTACTGAAACCAATTGCTTTTGAACGGTTTTATCAGGCCGTTTCAAAATTAAATTCTAGTCCGAAATCAGAAGTACAAACGAACACTCCAACAGATTTTATTTTTATAAAAACAGATGGCAAAAATAAGTTTTCAAAGATATTTTTAACCGATATTTTATATGTAGAAAGTTTGCAGAATTATGTTTGCGTTCACACTTCAAGCGATCAATTTATTACGCATTCTTCCTTAAAAAATGTACTTGAATCGTTGCCTAAGAATGATTTCATACAAATTCATAAGTCCTATGTCATTTCTTTGAAGCAAATTCAGTCAACAGATAGTTTTTCGGTATTCATAAACAACAAAGAATTGCCGATTGGCGCGACTTACAAAGACACATTCTTTGCAAGGATTGAAGAGAATAAGATATAAAAAAAGCTGCCCGAAAGCAGCTTTTAATTTTATAATTGGTTTTCTTCTGAATTCAGCATTTCCCAAAGCTTGTCTTTCAATTCGACCAAACCTTGATTGGCAATTGAAGAAATAAAGTGATACTTCAAACCTTTAAATTCGCTGTCCAATTGCGCTTTCATTTCTTTTTGCAATTCTTCGTCTAACATGTCCGACTTAGAAATCACAATGAAACGCTCTTTATCCAAAATCTCTGGATTGTAACGGCGTAATTCATCTAACAAAATTTCATATTCTTTTTTGATATCGTCAGCATCCGCAGGAATCAGGAACAATAAAACAGAATTTCTTTCAATATGTCTCAAGAAATAATGTCCTAAACCTTTTCCTTCCGCAGCACCTTCAATAATTCCTGGAATATCAGCCATTACAAAAGATTGGAAATCTCTGTAAGCCACAATTCCAAGATTTGGTTTTAATGTCGTAAACGGATAATCGGCAATTTTTGGCTTCGCGGAAGTCAAGACAGAAAGCAAAGTTGATTTTCCAGCATTTGGGAAACCTACCAAGCCAACGTCTGCCAAAACTTTAAGTTCCAAGATTACGTCAATTTCGTTTGCCGGCATTCCAGGTTGTGAATATCTTGGCGTTTGGTTTGTAGAACTTCTAAAGTGCCAGTTTCCTAAACCGCCTTTTCCGCCTCTTGCAACGATTCTTTTTTCGCCTTCTTCGGTGATTTCGAATAAAATTTCATTCGTTTCTTTATCACGAACCACAGTTCCCAACGGAACTTCGATATATTTGTCTTCTCCGTCAGCACCTGTGCTTCTTGCGCTTCCGCCGTCGCCACCGTGTCCGGCTTTAACGTGCTTTGCAAATTTCAAGTGGAATAAGGTCCAGAGACCTTTGTTTCCAACTAAATAAACGTGTCCGCCACGTCCGCCATCTCCACCGTCTGGACCACCTTTTTCAATAAATTTCTCTCTATGTAAATGCGTTGAGCCTTTTCCTCCTTTTCCGGAAGAAACATAAATCTTAACGTAGTCTACAAAATTTCCTTCTGTCATTTTTTTAGATTTCAGATTTTAGATTTCAGATTTCAGATTACTAAAATTGAAGCAAAATCTTGTTTGTATTATTTGGCCATTTTTTGACGACCTGTATTTAAATGGTTTATTTCATAACCCCGATTGTAGCGGAAATCAAAAAAATTTCTTCTTTAGAAATTTTTTTATTGTAGCGGAAAGCGGGAATTTCGACGGCTGAAAAAGCCTAGACCATTCGTTTCAAAAAAAACTGCAGACCGAAATCTGCAATCTGTTTTATTCTTTTAAAGAACGCACCATAACCTTGTCGATTTTGACGCCATCCATATCTATCACTTCTAGTTCAAATAAATTCCAAATCAGCTTTTCGCCTTGTTTTGGAATATAGGATAATTCGGTCATAATCAAACCGCTTACCGTTGTAACTTCATAGTCATTAATCAACTCATCCAAGTCAAAATACGTCAAGAAATCGTGCAACGAATAATGTCCGTCAACCAGCCAAGTTCCGTCTTCTCTCGCTACCAATTGGAATTCTTCGTGATAAAAATCGGAAGCGTCTCCAACCAAAGCTTCCAAAATATCGTTTAACGTAATCATTCCTTGCGTGATTCCGTATTCGTCAGTAACTATGGCGTAATGCACCTTTGTTTTCTTGAAAATATCGAGCGCTTTGTAAGCAGAAGTATGTTCAATTAAATAAACCGGTTCTTTGATTATATCTCTTAAATTAAAGTTTCCTGTTTCAAATTTTGCAAAAAGATCCTTAAGCAAAACAACTCCCACAACTTCATCCAGACTTTCTTCACAAACAGGATAAACCGAGTGAATTTCGTCTAGAACTTTTTGTTTTAGAGTAGCAAAATCATCTTGCAAAGAAAGATAATCTACTGATTTTCTGTGCGTCATCAGCGAATTTACTTTTCTATCGCCAATGTGAAAAACACGTTCCACGATGTCTTGCTCGATTTCTTGAACTTCACCGACTTCGGTTCCTTCTTTGATAATTGCTTTAATTTCTTCTTCGGTTACTTTTCCGTCAGCCGTTGGGCGAATTCTGAAAAGTTTTAGCAATGAATCGGTAGAAATTGTCAACAACCAAATGAATGGAGCGGTAATGATTGAAACGACTTTCATTGGGTAAGCAACCGCTTTTGCAATGGCTTCCGGATAATTTAATCCGATTCTTTTTGGAAGCAATTCTCCTAAAACTAAAGAGAAAAATGTCAAGATTACAACTACAATTCCTACGGATAAATTCGCAGAATAAGGCTGTAAAGCAACATATTGATCTAAAAATAATCGAACGTCATCAGTAACTTTATCACCTGAATAAATACCCGTTAAGATTCCGATTAATGTGATTCCGATTTGAACTGTGGATAGAAATTTGTTTGGAGAATTTGCCAAATCCAAAGCCGTTTTGGCACTAGGATTACCTTTCTTAGCGGAAGTCTCCAAACGGCTTTTTCGCGCAGAAATCAATGCAATTTCCGACATCGAAAAAACACCATTCAAAAGGATTAAAAAGAAAATTATAGCTATTTCCAAGGTTTGTTAATTTAGTTAAAGGCTATCGATTACTGAACTTAATCGATGTGTAATTTCTTCAATAGAACCGATACCGTCTACTGCAAAAAATTTATCTTGCGCTTTGTAATATTCCATCAAAGGCGCGGTTTTTTCATTGTATTCTTGGTAGCGATTTCTGATTTTTTCTTCATCTTGATCGTCTGGTCTTCCCGAAGTTTTCCCTCTTTCCAACAGTCTTTTTACCAAAATTTCATCGTCAGCTTCCAAAGCAATAGTGGCTGTAATTTTATCGTTTTTACTCTCTAAAAAAGCGTCTAAAGCTTCTGCTTGAGACAACGTTCTTGGAAATCCGTCGAAAAGAAAACCTTTAGATTCTGGATTTCTATCGACTTCGCTTTGCAACATTTGAATCGTCACTTCATCTGGAACCAAGTCGCCTTTGTCCATATATGTTTTGGCTAACTTTCCTAATTCAGTCTCATTTTTAATATTAAATCTAAAAATATCTCCTGTTGAAAGGTGTGTCAAATTGTATTTTTCTTTCAAGAATTCAGCTTGTGTTCCTTTTCCAGCGCCTGGCTTTCCAAATAATACGATGTTAATCATTGTTGTGTGTTTATTCGTGTAATCTTAACGTTTAATCGTTTTTTGTTTGATTGTGTAATTGTTGCATTGTCTGCAAAACAATCTTTAAATCTTTGAATTTGAAATCTTTTAATCTGCTAGTTGGTAAATTTCCGGAATATTTCTGCCTAAACCGTCATAATCCAAACCAAATCCAACGATGAATTTATTCGGAATTTCAATACCAATATAATCAATTTTTATGTCTTTTTTGTATGCTTCTGGCTTTAAAAATAACGTCGCTATTTTCAATTCCTTCACATTTTGTGCTTCGAACATCGCTTTCAGTTCGACCAAAGTATTTCCGGTGTCAACAATATCTTCAATGATGACAACAGTTCTTCCCGTTAAATCTTGGTTGATTCCAATGAGTTTTTTGACTTCGTGTGTAGTTGACATGCCTTCATAAGAAGCCATTTTCACGAAGCTGACCTCGCAGTTTTTTGGATAATGTTTCATGAAATCTGAAACAACCATAAAGGCGCCGTTCAAAACGCCCACAAACAGGGGTATCTCTTCGT
This sequence comes from Flavobacteriaceae bacterium PS02334, assembly GCA_029959295.1. Taxonomy (GTDB): domain Bacteria; phylum Bacteroidota; class Bacteroidia; order Flavobacteriales; family Flavobacteriaceae; genus Flavobacterium. The sequence goes on from JASCOH010000011.1 coordinate 12,923, forward strand.
CAAGGTCTTCTGCAACTTCTTGCGCCATTTTGGCAATTGCAGAATCAATTTCCTTTGCACTGATGAAAGGAACAAATTTTTTGTCGTGAAGCTGTATCACAATATAAATGTTAAAGTATAAGTTGCAAATATAGTAAATAACATTTCAGCTATTTTATAAATTAAATGAGTTTTATTATAATTTTATTAATGTTAAATAATATTTAATATTCAGCGGTTTAAAAGGATAAAATTTTTAAAATCAGTAAATTCAAGCTACGAAAAATTAACCACCAAAATTTTACCAGATATGAATACTCGAACTTTATCTTTACTATTAATAAGTACATTTTCACTATTTTCTTGCAACGGACAAGTCACCAAAGAAGAGAAAAAAGTGGCTTCACAACAAGGAAGCACCACCGTAAAAACTGCCGTCGGCGACTTGACGCTTCCCGCTCCCTATTCCTCAAAATCGGTTACCAAAAGAAGCGGCATGAAAGATTGGCCCGAAGGAACGACTCCAAAAGCGCCAGCGGGTTTCACCGTAACTAAATTTGCAGGGAATTTAAAAAATCCGCGTTGGACTTACATTGCGCCAAACAACGATATTTTTGTGGTGGAAAGCAACACGTTTATGAGCGCCAACAGAATCACAATTTTCAGGGATAAAGACAAAGACGGAAAATTCGAAACCAGAGAAGTTTTCAAGGAAGGATTAAACATGCCTTTCGGGATGCTGATTTTAAAAAATTATTTTTACATCGCAAATACTGACGGATTGTACCGTTTTCCTTACAAAGAAGGTGATTTGAAACTGACGGGGAAAGGCGAGAAAATCTTAGAACTTCCTGCTGGAGGCTATAATAATCACTGGACAAGGAATCTTTTGGCAAATGCCGATGGTTCAAAAATCTATATTTCTGTAGGTTCTGGTAGTAACAATGGCGAAAACGGAATGGAAAACGAGGTCAGAAGAGCGAATATTTTAGAAATTAATCCAGATGGAAGCGGCGAAAAAATCTACGCCAGCGGACTAAGAAATCCTGTCGGGATGGACTGGAATCCTGCAAACAATGAACTTTGGACTGCCGTTAACGAGCGCGATGAATTGGGCGACGGATTGGTTCCTGATTACATTACAAGCGTAAAAAGAGGCGGATTTTATGGCTGGCCCTATTCTTATTTCGGACAGATTGAAGATCCCAGAATGAAAGGCCAAGGCAAAAATTTGGTTGCCAAAGCAATTGTTCCAGATGTTCCGGTGGAAGCGCACACGGCTTCTTTGGGATTGGCTTTTTATGACAAAGAGGCGTTTCCTGCGGAATATAAAAATGGTGCTTTTGTCGGACAGCATGGTTCTTGGAATCGCTCGCAATTAAGCGGTTACAAAGTACTTTTCGTCCCTTTCAAAAACGGAAAACCATCTGGAAAACCGCAAGATTTCCTAACCGGATTTATAGGCGACGAGAAAAAAGCAGAAGTTTACGGAAGACCTGTTGCTGTAACCGTGATGAATGACGGATCGCTTTTGGTGAATGACGATAGCGGAAATACGATTTGGCAAGTAACTGTTAACAAATAAATTTTAGAACACAGATTTTCCAGATTCTTTTTTCCTAAATCAATCACTGCAAATTTAATTATTTAGAAAAAGTAATCAAATTTACTCAAACTTGTCATTCCGACGAAGGAGGAATCTCTATCAGTAGCTAAAGATGTGGAGATTCCTCCTTCGTCGGAATGACAAAAACGTTTTTCTCTAATTACACCCAACGGATTAAAACTTATCTGTGAAAATCTGTGTTTAAAATCTATACACAACAAAACTCCAATGAAAAAATTTTACTTACTAATAATTCTATCCGCCTTAAAAGTTACCGCACAAACCGATTCCATCCAAAAAACAAAAAACCTCGAAGAAGTACTAATCAGTTCTTTCCATATAAACGACAGCCTGCAAAACGCACCGGCTTCCATCGGAATTTTATCCAAAAAAGACCTTCAAGCCAACAATTCCACAGACATTTCCATAGCGATGAACCGAATTGCCGGCGTCTACATGCAATCGGCAAACATCACCACAAACCGAATTTCCATCAGAGGAATAGGAGCCAGAACACCTTACGGAACTAATAAAATCAGAGCTTTTTACGGAAGCATTCCGCTGACTTCGGGAAATAGCGAAACCACAATTGAAGACATTGATCTAGAAAATATAAATCAAGTTGAGATTATTAAAGGCCCGCTTTCCAGCATTTACGGCGCCGGACTTGGAGGCGCGATTTTAATTTCTCCAAAAACTTCAGGGAATTCCGCTTCCATCAGCACTACTCACGGTTCTTTTGGATTAATAAAAAACACAATTTCTTATGGCTTAGGCACCAAAAACGGAAGCCTGAATTTAAGCTACCACAAACTAGAAACCGACGGCTGGCGTGAAAATGCTGCATATAAAAGAGAAGGAATTACTTTGGCTGGAGAATTATTCCGAAAGAAAAACAGCAAACTGACTTATTTCAGCAATTACACTTATTTAAAAGCCTTTATTCCGAGTTCTATCAATAAGGCCACTTTTGAAAATAACCCGCAGGCTGGCGCGCCGACTTGGGTGGCGTCAAAAGGTTTTAAAGAATACAAATCGGTTTTGGGAGGCTTGGCCTACGACTTTAAAATTTCAGACAATATTTCAAATTCCACTTCTGTTTTCGTCAATTATAAAGACAATAATGAACCGCGGCCGTTTGATATTTTACGTCAATATACTTTTGCTTCGGGCGCGAGAACGCAGTTTTCTGGAAATTTCTCTATCGGAAAAATGAAAACGTTATGGAATGCCGGATTGGAATATTTCAGAGATGATTTTGTCGGAAGAACCATTGAAAATTTATACGAAGAAAATAACGGCAACGGAAGTTTAGAAGGAAACAAACTCACAGAAACCAATCAAGATCGAGATTTTTATAATGCTTTTGGCCAACTCAGAATTTTGCTTTCAAAGAAATTTGAGTTACAGGCCGGATTGAATTTTAATAAAACACAATTTCGATTAGAGAATATTTTTCCGAGTGAAAATGCTTCTTCGGAAAGTTATAGTTATGACGCGATTTGGTCGCCACAAGTTTCTTTTTTATTCAAGCCTGATAATTTGCAGACAATTTACATTTCCGCAAGCCGCGGTTTTTCGCTTCCGAGCATTGAAGAAACGCTGACCCAAAACGGCACGATTAATTCCAACATCAAACCTGAAAGCGGTTACAACTTTGAAATTGGAGGGAAATTCTATTTCTTCAACCGAAATCTTTACACCGAAATTGCTGCTTACAGCATGCAGATTAATGATTTATTGGTGGCGCAAAGAGTCGGCGACGATCAATATGTAGGCATCAATGCAGGCGAAACGCTACACCAAGGAATCGAACTTTCAGCAAATTACAATTTGATTTTAAACAAAACTTTTTCCCTAAATCCATTCGCGACAGCTTCCATCGGAAAATATAAATTCAAGAAATTTATTGACAGAGAAAATGATTTTTCAGGAAATAAATTAACGGGAGTTCCCGCCAATAAAGCGAATGCTGGAATTTCTCTAAACACTGATTTCGGGTTTTATTTTTCAGCAGATTATCAATTCGTAGATAAAATTCCGTTGAATGATGCAAATTCAGTTTACTCAGATGCTTACCGATTACTCAATTTAAAAACCGGCTACCGTTTCAAAATCTTTGAAAATTTCACTTCCCACATTGCTGCGGGAATCAATAATGTGACCGATGAAAATTATGCTTCGATGGTTTTGGTCAATGCAACCGGAGCGGGAACTGCGGCGCCAAGATTTTATTATCCAGGGCTTCCCATGAATTATTATGGAAACCTCTCTTTCAATTATTCGTTTTAATTTGTAATTTTCGTTCCGATATTTATGAACGAAACTTTATATAAAAACATCCAGAACAGCACGGCACACCGTCCGAGCAGGGATTTCAATTCTAATTTTATCATAGAAAATCCAGAACTGCTTCTTGATTTGATGGAAATTGTTTTAAATGTAAAAGACAAAAACCACTACAAAGCCTGCTGGATTTCTGAACTTATTTTTGAAAAACATATTGATTGGCTTTCACCTTATTTAGATGTTTTCTGCAATGCGCTTTCCTCCTATTCTAATGAAAGCGCGCTTCGGTCTATTTCAAAAATCTGCTTGTTTTCTGCAAATTATCATATCAAGAAATTAAAATCTAAAGAACTATTTTTAACAGAAAATCATTTAGAGCTAATGACCGAAGCTTGTTTTGACTGGCTGATTTCTGATAAAAAAGTTGCTACAAAAGCTTATGCGATGCGAGCGCTTTTTCAATTTGGAAAATTGCAAGACTGGATTTATCCTGAGCTTCAGGTGATTTTGCCACAGCAATATCCTACAGGTTCTGCCGGATTTCAATTTGCTTCTAAAGAAATCTTGGGCAAAATAAAATAGTTCACCGCAGATTCGCAGATTTTATTTTTTTGCCACAGATTAAAATAATTCAAAAGGATTTTTTTCTGCGCTAGTTTGGAAAATCATTCTAATCCTTTTAATCTGTGGCAAAAATTAAATCAACCAAATAAAATCTGCGAATCTGCGGTTAAAAAATTAATCCACAAATCTGCGGTAAAAAACATTAAATTGTGCTTCTAAAAATTTACCACTTTGGAAACTTCTGAAAAAAAATCCCTGAACAATAATATTTTTCTTAAAATCGTCACCAATCTTACTTTCTGGGTATTGATTGCTATCATTTCTGGCGTGCTCCTTGGAAATTATTATCCGGAAACGGGCATAAAAATGAAAATCGTCGGCGATTCTTTTATCCAATTGGTGAAGATTTTCATCGGCCCGATTATTTTTCTGACCATCGTTTTGGGCATCAGCGGCATGGGCGACTTGAAAAAAGTAGGACGAATCGGAATCAAAGCTTTGATTTATTTTGAAATCGTAACCACTTTCGCCCTAGCCATCGGAGTCATCGCCGCCTACATCATCCAACCCGGAAAAATCGACAAATCAGGACTTCAGATTCAAGACGCCAGCAAATTCATTTCAGGCGATGCGCCCCAATTCAGTTGGGTGAGTTTTTTCTTGAGCAATTTCACGCTTCAGGTTTTGCTAGTCGCCATTATTACTGGAATCTTGCTGAATTATTACAGCAAAAGAGAAGCCGTTGTCGCTACTTTATACAAAGCTTCAAAAATGGTCTTCAAAGCCTTAAAATTCGTCATGTATTTAGCGCCATTGGGAGCTTTTGGAGGAATGGCTTACACCGTCGGAAAATTCGGTTTGCACACTTTAATTCCGCTTGGAAAACTGATGGTGACCGTTTACGTAACGATGGCCATCTTCATCTTTTTGATATTGGGAAGCATCATGCGCTATTATAAAATCAGCATCTGGAAATTCATAAAATACATGAAAGCTGAACTTTTAATCGTACTCGGAACCTCATCCTCTGAGCCTGCCCTGCCCAATTTAATGGACAAATTAGAGCGCATGGGTTGCAGCAAATCGGTTGTCGGTTTGGTCGTGCCGACTGGCTATTCGTTCAATCTTGACGGCACGGCGATTTACCTTTCGATGGCGGTAATTTTCTTGGCGCAGCTGTATGACGTGCATCTTACTTTCGGAGAAATTTTGACCGTCATCGGTTTATTGATGATCACTTCAAAAGGCGCTGCGGGCGTTACCGGAAGCGGTTTCATCGTCTTGGCTTCCACATTGACGGCCATCCACAAAATTCCTTTGGAAGGATTGGCTTTTCTTTTAGGCGTAGATAAATTCATGAGTGAAGCACGGGCAATTACCAATTTCATTGGAAATGGAGTCGCCACAATCGTGATTTCTAAGAATGAAAACGAATTTATAGACATTGAAAACCCTATGGAGCTTGATTAATGCTTTTTCCAGCATTTGCAAGGCTTTAAAAGAAATAATGATCGCTTCAACAAGGCTTTAAACCCCTTCAAAGGGTCTGCGTAATGCTTCAAAAGGTCATCGTAATAGTACATTGAACCATCGAAATGCAACAACTGCTTATTGAAATACTTCATGAAATCATCGCAATTCTTCTTGAAGCCATTGCAATGATTCTCTTAGACTTTTAAATGCTTCAAAACTATTTCAAGACAATTTTATAAACAAAAAACTCCGAAAAGTATCGGAGTTTTTTATGCTTAATAATATTCTGGACAGCCTAGACATTTTACGTCCAGATCAAACTGATAGGTTATTGAAAATTCATGAACGCCTCCGGTTCTTCCTATTTTAGAAGTATTGAAATCATACGAATAACCAAACTTGAAATGGTCATAATAAAGTCCTCCGTACGGATTTACCGAAGTCAGGAAGTGGCTGTTCGGACTATTTCCCACAGGATCGGTCGCTGCAGTAACGCCTACGAAGAACTTCTTAAAAACAAGACCGGTTCCCAAATCAAGGCGGTTGTATTCAGCCTGTTTCATATAATTTGCCGTCAACAAAAGCTTGGTTTCAAACGGAAAAATTACGGTATTCATATAATCTTTAAGCTCTAACTCTATTCCCGCATTGGCAGAAAAAAACATTTCCAGCGGAAGATTTCCCTGCTGCGTAAAAGTAATGTTGGGCTTGTTCAGATGCTTCATCGAAAGCCCGAACCAAGTGTTTTCATTATTGAAAAGAAATCCGGCAGAGAAATCAAAAAAGGTCACTTTCTCTTTTAAAAGCGTCGGATCCATGCTGACAGAACTGATCGTTCCGTTGCCGATATTGATCTGGTCTTCGAGAATTAAATTCTGAAAGCCATACGACTTGTTTCCAAAGCCAATTTCAATAGCCGGACGAAAATACCATTCGTCGGTAAGTTCGACACGGTAGGCATAATTCACGTTTACCTGCGTAAAGTTGTAATTCGTAAATTTCTCTCGGTGGCTCAAAACGCTCACGCCGACACCGCTGTTCATGTTTTCGACCCAAGTATTTATGAAACCGAAATCAGTGTCGATTTTAAATTCTAAATCCGTCCACTGCGACCTGTGGATGATTCCGGCATTGGTGGTTTCCAAGAAACCTGTGAATCCTGGATTCAAGGTTTCTGGTACCATAAAATATTGCGTAAAAATGGGGTCTTGCGCTTTTGCATTCCACGAAAAGCACATCACGATCAGGAAGGAGATATATCTTAGTTTCATTTGGCTTATTTAATTAGTGTGAAAGCTCCGTTTTCAGTAACTGTGGCGCCATAAAAAGTGGTTCCGGTTACTTTGAAATAGTAATTTCCGTTTTCGGCATCCTTGTTTTTCAGCTTGCCGTTCCAGCCTTTGAGCGATGCTCCTTTTTCATAATAAATCATTTCTCCCCAAGAATCATAAACCGACATTTCAACATTATCCAGGCCTGAAAACAATGGCGCGAAATAATCATTGATTCCGTCATCATTTGGCGTAAATCCGGTTGGCGGAATCAAGCGATAGCCTTTGGTAATTTCAAGAGTCATTTTGTGAACAATCGTACATCCGAAAGGGTACACAATCGTCTGGGTTACCAAATAAGTTCCCGGCCTTGTATAAACATGTATCGGATTTTCTTCTGTAGAAACCGCGCCGTCGCCAAAATTCCATGTGATGCTGGTGTAATTTCCTGTTGAATTATTGGTAAACAAAATAGGATCTTCAATAGAAAAAGCTCCGTGAATCGTAAACTGCTCTGACTCGACATCAAATTCTGGAGATTCAAATTCAGGCACGACTACATTGAAAGAATAATTTGTGGTACAGCCAACGCTGTCGGTTACAAGCAACAGGATTGCTCCGTTTTGGCCGGTTTCCATGAATTGATTATTGGCACCGCTGACCGTACCGCTTGACCAATGCATCAGATAAGGCGGCACGCCACCAGTAACCTGCGCTTCAAATTTCTGCTTCACTTCTTGAATATCGCAATCGGCAATGGTTTCCGTTTTAACGGTAACATTCAGCGCCTGCTGTCTGATGATTGAAAATTGCTTGCTTTGGCTACAGCCTTTTGCATCGGTAACAGTCACAGAATAATTTCCTGGCGGCAGATTATTTAGGTTTTGCGATATGCTTCCGTTAGACCAGGCATATCTGTAAGGTGTTGTTCCTCCTGTTACCTGAAGATTAATGCTGCCGCTATTTATCGTGTTGCAGTTGAAGGCATTCGTCACATTTCCAGTCACAATCAAAGGCTGCGGTTCAAGAACGATAAAGCTTTTGTAAATCTGGCAATTTTGAGCATCAGTAATCAGCACGTTATAAGTTCCCGGAGATAGATTGTTTCGAATGGAATTTGATGTCGTGCTGTCTTCCCAAACAACGGTAACTGGCGCAACGCCTCCGACAAAATTCAAATTGATGCTTCCGTTATTTGCGCCTTGGCAGGAAACATGCGTCAATACCGGATTGACAGTGAAAAGCGGTGGCTGTGTTATCACAACGCTTAATGATTTTTGGCAATTGTTTGCATCAGTAACCGTTACGCGATACGTTCCTGGAGCCAAGTTTTGGATGGTTGCATTTGTTGAAAGATTGCTCCATTGTATTTGGTAAGGACCGACTCCTCCTGTCATGCTCACGCTGATCGAACCGTTATTAGCTCCATAGCATGAAATCTGGTGCGTGACGTTAGAAATCTGAAGTTCTGTAGGTTGCGTTAAAGTTACAGAAAGTGGCGTTGTACATCCTAGTCGATCTGTCACGGTCAAATTATAAGTACCCGCAACAAGTGCTGTCAAGTTTTGGCTTGAGCTGCTAAAAGCATTTGGTCCTGTCCAAGCGAATGTGTAATTGGCTGTACCTCCTACAACATCTATATTGATGCTTCCGGTTCTTCCTCCGAAACATAAAATATCAGTCTTGCTCAGCAAATTCGCTTCTAGTTGCAATGGCTGCGTAATGGTGAAAGAAGCTGTTTTCGGACCGCAAGTATTGCTGTCAAAAACAGTCACTGTGTAATTCCCCGGACTTAAATTTGACAAATCTTCGGAAGTAGAAAAAGGAGCCGTGTCTTTTGTCCAAGCATAAGTGTAAGGCGCTGTTCCGCCAGAAACACTAATTGAAATTGCTCCGTTGGCGATGCCAAAACAGCTTATGTCTTTTTCATTGTCAGTTCGAATTAAAATATCCGAAGGCTCAGAAACCACATAACTTTGCGTGAAAGGACAGCCTCCAGATTCTGTAATGGAGAGATTATAAGTTCCTGGGGCTAAGCTTGAAATGTTAGCTGCTGCCGAAGTGAATCCGCTTGGCCCCGTCCAAGAAATTTGGTATGGATTTCCTGTCGTAAAGGGAACGCCTCCTGTAATATTCGTTTGGATAGAACCATTATTTCCTCCAAAACAAGTACTATTTACTACAGTAACATTTGGATTAATAAACTGATTTACGGTCACCGTCAAAGTGAAAGGAGCACCGATACAGCTTCCTGAAATCGGTGTCAAAGTGTAAGTTACCGTTGCTGGCGCATTGGTGTTATTCGTCAAAATCTGGCTGATAAAAGCCTGCGGCACGGCTTGCCCGAAGCCTCCAGTCACGCTTCCAGCTGGATTTACAATTGGATTTGTCCAAGTATATAAAGTTCCCGCTGGCACTAAATCGCCGCCTGAATTAGTTGGCGCTAGATTAAATGACGCCCCGCTACAAATCAATCGTGTTTTGGCACCGATTACAGGATTTGGTTTTACCTCAACCGTTGCTACTGCTGAAGTCAGATCAGAACAGCTGGCTGATAGAAACGAAATAACGCTGTAATAATAAAATGTTCCAGCCACGCTTACTGGCGCTACAAAAGAACTATTTGTTGCCCCTGAAATTGGCGTGCCGCCAGTATTTGAATTCGCTGTATTTGAATACCATTGGTAAGATGGCGTTCCTGCTCCGTTAGTGTAGCTTACCGACAAAACATTTGCAGTTTGCCCTTGGCAGACACTGCTTGATGCAGGATTTGCAGTAATCACAGGTATCGGATTCACAATAACTTTCGCCGTAGTGCTCACTGTGCTACAACCTGAACCAGTCTGGGTAATTACTACATAATAATATAGAGTCCCAATTATATTTGTCGGTGGCGTATAACTGCTGTTTGTAGCGCCAGTTATTGCTGTTCCTGAAATTGTATTATCAACTGTATTGCTATACCATTGGTAAGAATAAGTTCCGATACCGCCGCTAACTGTGACTCCTAAATTTACCGGAATCATTCCCTCGCATAAATTTTGAGAAGCCAAAGGTTGTGCAGTCACGACAGGATCATTCACCACGATAACTTGTGCAATATTACTGACCGCCGGGTCGCAGCCGTTTCCGGAAAGAGAAATGGTTACATAATAATAGTAATTTCCTGCTGTTGCAAAAGCCGGAGGAGTGTAGTTTGAATTGGTCGCTCCTGTAATCAAAATTCCTCCTGCAGTGGAATTGATCGTATTTGAATACCATTGGTAAGTCGCCGTTCCTGTTCCTCCTGTGTAAGAAACTGACAATGGCGCAGAAACGCTTCCGCCTACACAAAAAGTCTGCGTAGGAATCGGCTGAACCGTAATCGTAGTTTCTGGCGCGATTACAACTGTTGCAATATCTGAAGTCAGATTGCCGCATCCACTTGCAGAAGTAAAACTAACCGTAGCAAAATAATAGAAAACTCCTGCAGTCGCTGACGGCGGACTGTAAGTATTGCTTGTAGCTCCTGTAATTGGCGAAGCTCCGACAGTATTATTCGTGGCATTTACAAACCATTGGTAAGAAGGCATTCCTACCTCATTCACATAGCCTGCAGAAAGCAAAATCGGCGTTCCGCCCTGGCAGACCGTGCTTGAAACCGGCTGCGTCGTCATCACTGGAATTGTGTTGATTCTTACCTGCGCCGTGTTGCTGACCGTGCTGCAGCCGGAACCAGTTTGGTTAATCACGACATAATAATACATCGTGCCTACAGTATTTGTCGGCGGCGTGTAAGTATTGTTTGTGGCTCCCGTAATTGCCGTTCCGGTAGTATTATTGTTTATTGAATTGCTGTACCATTGGTAAGAATAGGTCCCAACTCCTCCGCTTGCGGTAATTGATAAATCTGCCGGGATTGCATTTTGGCAAACGGTTTGTGTTGGCATTGGCTGAACAGTCACGACTGGATCATTTACCACAACAATCTGCGCAATATCGCTGACCGCTGGGTCGCATCCGTTTCCGGAAAGAGAAATGGTTACGTAATAATAGTAATTTCCTGCCGTAATAAAAACTGGAGGAGTATAATTTGAATTCGTCGCTCCCGTAATTAATGTGCCTCCCGTAGTTGAATTTGTCGTATTGCTATACCATTGGTAAGTCGCCGTTCCTGTTCCCCCTATGTAAGAAACCGACAATGGCGCAGAAACGCTTCCGCCAGCACAGAAAGTCTGAGTAGGAATCGGCTGCACGGTAATCGTAGTTTCTGGCGCGATTGTAACTGTTGCAATATCAGAAGTCAGATTGCCACATCCGCTTGCAGAAGTAAAAGCAATCGTTGCAAAATAATAGAAAACCCCCGCAGTCGCTGATGGCGGACTGTAAGTACTGCTTGTAGCTCCAGATATTGGTGAAGCTCCGACAGTATTATTCGTAGCATTTATAAACCATTGGTAAGAAGGCGTTCCTACTCCGTTTACATAAGCTACAGAGAGCAAAGTCGGCGTTCCGCCTTGGCAGACCGTGCTTGAAACCGGCTGTGTCGTCATCACTGGAATTGTATTGATTCTTACTTGCGCCGTGTTGCTGACCGTGCTGCAGCCGGAACCAGTTTGGTTAATCACGACATAATAATACATCGTGCCTACAGTATTTGTCGGTGGCGTGTAAATATTGCTTGTCGCTCCCGTGATTGCTGTTCCTGTTGTATTATTGTTTATTGAATTGCTGTACCATTGGTAAGAATAGATCCCTACACCCCCGCTGGCGGTGACTGACAAATCTGCCGGGATTGCATTTTGACAAACGGTTTGTGTTGACAAAGGCTGTACGCTAACGATTGGATCATTCACAACGATAATTTGCGCAATATCGCTGACCGCCGGGTCGCATCCGTTTCCGGAAAGAGAAATCGTTACATAATAATAGTAATTTCCTGCTGTAGCAAAAACTGGAGGCGTGTAATTTGAATTCGTCGCTCCCGTAATTAATATTCCTCCGACAGTTGAATTTGTCGTATTACTGTACCATTGGTAAGTCGGAGTTCCTGTTCCTCCTGTGTAAGAAACCGACAATGGCGCAGAAACGCTTCCGCCAGCGCAGAAAGTCTGAGTCGGGATCGGCTGAACCGTAATCGTAGTTTCTGGAGCGATTGTAACAGTTGCAATATCAGAAGTCAAAACGGAACATCCGCCTGTTGGAAATGTAATAACTGCAAAATAATATAATGTACCTGCCAAAACTGAAGGCGGACTGAAAGTGCTATTTGTTGCTCCAAAAACAGGAGTTGCTCCAACCGTATTATTTACTGCATTTGAATACCATTGATAAGTCGGCGTTCCAACTCCGTTTACATATCCTACAGAAAGCAAAGTCGGTGTTCCGCCTTGGCAAACTGTGCTTGAAGCTGGCTGTGTTGTCATTGTTGGCGCAACATTTACCTTAACTTCCGCAGTATTGCTTTTTGTGCTACATCCTGCTCCTGTTTGGCTAATTATGACATAATAGTACATCGTTCCTACACTATTTGTCGGAGGTGTATAAATATTGTTTGTTTCTCCAACAATTAAAGTCCCTGTCGTATTGTTATTTGCTGTATTTCTATACCATTGGTAAGAAAACGTACCGACTCCGCCCGTTACCGTAATTGATAAATCTGTTGGTGTTGCATTTTGACAAACTGTTTGTGTTGACAAAGGCTGTACGCTCACGATAGGATCATTTACAACAACAATTTCTGCTGTATTGCTGACCGCTGGGTCGCATCCGTTTCCGGAAAGAGAAACCGTTACATAGTAATAATAATTTCCTGCAGTAATAAAAACAGGAGGCGTATAATTGGCATTTGTAGCTCCAGGAATTGCAACGCCACCCAAAGTTGAATTTGTCGTATTACTATACCATTGGTAAGTCGGAGTTCCCGTTCCGCCAGTATAAGAAGCCGTTAATGGAGCAGAAACACTTCCGCCGGCGCAGAAAGTCTGCGTAGGAATCGGCTGAACCGTAATCGTAGTTTCTGGCGCGATTACAACTGTTGCAATATTCGAAGTCAAATCAGCACAGTTTCCAGATAAAAATGAAATCGTAGCAAAATAATATAAAGTTCCAGCCAAAGCTGAAGGCGGACTGAAAGTGCTATTAGTTGCTCCAAAAACTGGAGTTGCTCCAACAGTACTGTTTACAGTATTAGAATACCATTGATACGTCGGCGTTCCAACTCCGTTCATATATCCTACAGAAAGCAAAGTTGGCGTTCCGCCTTGGCAGACCGTGCTTGAAGCTGGCTGTGTTGCCATTGTTGGCGCGACATTTACCTTAACTTCCGCTGTGTTGCTTTTTGTGCTGCAGCCAATTCCTGACTGAGTGACTACGCAATAATAGTAAAGAGTTCCTACCGTATTTGTCGATGGCGTGTAACTGCTGTTTGTGGCTCCTGCAATTAAAGTTCCTGTCGTAGTATTATTTGCTGTATTTCTATACCATTGGTAAGAATAAGTACCGACTCCGCCAGTTACCGTAATTGATAAATCTGTAGGAATTGCATTTCGGCAAAGCGTTTGCGTAGTCAGAGGCTGCGAAGTAATTACAGGATCTGCAACAACATCAACAACCGCGACATTACTGACAAGATTTCCACACCCGTTTCCGGAAATAGTAATTGTTGCGTAATAGTAATAAGTTCCTACCGTATTAAAAGCACCCGGCAGATAACTGCTTGAATTCGCTCCTGAAATCGGCGTTCCACCAGAATTATTATTTGTTGTATTTAAATACCATTGGTAAGTTACAATTCCCGTTCCGCCAGAATGCCCGATTGTCAATGCCGCAGGAATTGCACCGCCGACACAAAGACTTTGCGATGGCGTTGGTTGCTGCGTCATTGCAGGAGTTGCGCGAACATTTACTCCAACAGCATTGCTGACCAAGGGCGGACAATCTCCTGAAGTAAAAGTAATTCTTACATAGTAATAAATTCCTCCAACTGCAGTTGTCGGCGGATTGTAGATTGCATTCGTAGCACCAGGAATTAGTGTTCCTCCAGAATTTGAATTTACCGTATTAGAATACCATTGGTAAGTCGGTGCTCCCGATGTCGTATTTAATGTAAAAGTCAATGGCGTTGCCGGCGTATTTTGGCAAACCGTACTTGCTGCCGGCTGGCTTGTAAAAAATGGCGAAGGATTTACTGTCACCACATAATTTACAGGCGGGCTCGTACATCCGTTAAGGGAAGTTCTGATGGCATAAGTAACTGTTCCTGCTACAGAGCCTGTTGTTGTAATTGTCTGCACAGGAATCGTATTTCCAGTACCGGAAGCCATATATCCTGAAACGCCAGCGGTTGCGGTTGTCGTCCAAGCATAAGTTACGCCAGGCAAATTTCCTGTCAAGCTTACTAAAGTCATTTGAGAACCTGAACAGATAATTTGTGAAAGTGGCGTTGTAGTTAATGCTGGCATAGGTTTCACCCTGAAAGTTCGAGTTGCAGGCGTTGAAGAACCGCATTCATTCGTTACCACCAAAGAAACTGTATAAGTTCCCGCAGTTGCGTAAGAAATAGGTCCCGGATTAGCGCTTGTTGAAGAAGCTGGCGTTCCTCCAGGAAAACTCCAAGCATAAGTCAATGTGCTTGATGCCGGAGCACAACCTCTTATTGTCGCCGCAGGATTTACTGTTCCTGGTCCGCAAATGTCAGCGATTGTGTTAACCGTAGCTTGCGGTGGCTGTTTTACAATTACAGTTCGCACAAAGGCTTGGCTTGGTCCGCAAGAATTTGTCATACGCAGCGATACCGTGTAAGTTCCCGGCGTTGTGAAGCTAAAAGAAGGACTAGGCGAAGTTGCATTTGTTCCGTTTGTGAAAGCCCAAACACCTGGTGCGGTGCCGCAATTTCCTGCAGCATAATTTACCGTCCAAAGATAAGTCGGCGCGGCGCAAAGCCCGGCAACTGGCGTAGTATTTGTAGTAGTCACGGCAACTGGCGAACATCCTTCCACATTGTTAAAAGTAACCTGAGGCACAATTGGCTCTTCAATACAAATTTGCTTCACAAAAGTATCCTGTCCGCAAAAACCTGCAGCAATCAAAGTAACCGTGTATATTCCCGCATGGGCATAAGTGTGCGTAATATTTTGCGCCGCTTGCAAAGGCGTAGTAATAATTGGCGTTCCGTCACCGAAATCCCAAGTAAAAATAAGCTCTTGCTGGCAGTTTTGGTTATAACCTCCCGTCGTTGTATTTTGGAACAAAACAGTCGTATCCGAACACGAAATTGCAGATGCTACAAAACTTGCAATTGGTTTTTTTAAGATCGTAATATTGGCCACCGAACCTTTTGTCTCCCCGCAATTATTGCGAATTGTCAAAACCGCTTCAAGCTGGTTCCCCGGACAGCTTGTATTTTCATAGGAATGCGGTACTGGAAAATTCAATGAAGCTCCAGGATTCGTAGGATTATAATAGGAAGAAGCCATAAGTTGCTCTTGGGTCAAAAGAACTAATGCTGTTCCGTCACCATAATTCAATTCGTAAGTTGTTCCCGGAGAGTTTAATCCCCAGCCCGAAATGGCAAATTGAAGTGCGGCCGTCGGTGCGCAAAGATTGTGAGTCGTTCCTGGACTGGTAATTCCTCCCGACGGATTGGATACGTTTTTTACTACGTAAGTCCTTGTTGATTCACAGCCATTAGCGCCTAAAGCATTAATTACCATGAAATAAGTTCCCAATGCGGCGTAAGTGTGTGTTGCCGGAAAGGTAGCATTTGATTGAACATTTCCATCTCCCCAATTTATAGAATAATTCGTGATACAAGGCGAAACAGAACTATTTCCAACGCGAATCGTATAGCTCGGTGCTGAAGCTGAAGCGTTTCGGCAGTTGTCAAAAGGCGTAAAAGAGTTGTCTAAATCTCTGAAATTGATATCAGGACGCTGTTTTACGGTAATTGGTTTTGTGATCGAATTTGAACCAGTGTTATCCGTTACCGTAAGGGTTACGTTGAAAGTTTGGGAAAAACATCCTAATGCTACGAAAGCATGGCTTGGATTTGCTACAGTTGAAAGGGGTGATCCGTCCCCAAAATCCCAGCTATAGGTCAATGTTCCAGTTCCGGAAACTACAGCCGTAAAATTAACTGCTGTCGCTGAACAGGTATTGCTGTTGGCATCTGAAGTAAAATTAACGGTTGGCGCTAAAAAGCTTTTTGAGCTAAAAAGAGAAGGCGCCGAACCTTCAGAATCCATTGGGATTGCTGGTGGTGTCGGCGCATTAAAGCGGGCAACTTTTTCGCTGGTTTTGACTTTCGCTTGGGGAGGCGGAAGATCATCCTTGCGTTTTGCGGGGTTATCAAATTTTGGGTCAAAACCAGAATAATTTGCGGCGGTAATGACGTTGCTAAAAAGCAATAGAAAGCCTAGGAAAACAAACTTGTAAAGTTTTTTCATATTTGGGGGAATTACTTTTACAAACTACAATAGCTATTGCCATTGCTGCTTTTCCAGGAGTAGAAATTATCAAGTTGCCATACCGTAGGTAATATGACAACGAGTTAGGTTATAATCTGCTTCCCCTGTTGGCGGCTAATATATTATTTAATTGAATATTCTGGCTATGAAAAATGATAAATTATTATGATTTTTTTATACAAAAAAACCTCTAAATTCAGGCCAAAACAGCCGATTTACATGGAAATAAAACCTAAAATAAATTTTTATTGAATTTTTGATTAAAATATAACAAAGAAACTCTCTGCCGAATACGAACCAGCAGAGAGTCTTTACCTCAAAATGAAGAACATTTGATTCAGTACTGCCCAAATTTGCACTGATCAAATGCCTTAACCTAACTTTTATTAAAAACCAATGCCCTGAAGAATTCTTACAGGGGAGAAAGAAATCATTCAGGTGCCGGCATTGGATCATAAAATTACCTGAGACAAACATAGACATCTCCAACGAGAAAAAAATACGTAAAAATACCTAATTTTCATTTTTTATCTTTATACTTTTTCATCTGTATTTTCCGCATCATTGCCACTTGAATGCTTGAATTTAGAAACCGTTTCAACAAAATCATCTTTGCTACTGTCAGAATAAGCCTTGTCATTGATATTGTATTTAGCAACTAATTCCTGGCTTCCGCTGTGTTGCTTATCAATTGGATAGTCTGGCGGAATCTTATTTCGTAGCACCCGTTCTTTCTCAGTCAATCGGTCAAGTTTCTTTTGATCTTCGCTATTTTGATTGTGTTTTGATTCCATGATTTCTAAGTTTTATTTTCTACTAAAGATATTGGTTTCAGCCTAAAATATTTTTACATCTTTAATCACAAACATTCTATCATTCTTAGAATCAGAAAATTAACATCCGTCAAAAATAAAACTATTTCAATTCAAAGGATTTTTTCTTAAATTAGTAATCAAAACCACAAAAAAATGGACATTAATTCTCAGTTGCTTTGGCTTTTTATACTTGCCATTCCGATTGCCTGCATTGCATGGACAGTGACTCACGAAGAAGTATTTAAGGAACCGCGAGAATACTGCATAGGCCGAAGCCGATATGCCAAAAGAATATGGAAAAGAAAATTCTTCTATCTTTTTACCTGCGAATACTGTTTCAGCCATTATGTGACCGTGGCTTTTATCATTCTTACAGACTACCATTTATTGCTTGACAATTGGAAAGGATATATCATTGCCGGTTTTGCATTGGTATTTGTGGCGAATCTTTACATGAGCCTTTTCGGATTGCTTAGACAATCAATTAAAAAGGAAAAAACAGAGATTGAGGTGTTGGAAAAAAAGGTGGAGAAGTAGTTTTTTTATGTAACCGAAAATCTAATTCAAATTCTTCACAATCTCAATCCATCGTTCTTGATCATAAAACGATTTGAATTCCTTTTGTGACATCAGTTTCTTATGCTTTAATTTTCCCCTATAATATTGCAATGTCAAGAAATCTAAGGCAATGCTTCTATATTGTTCTTCATTTGTGGAATTGTAAATCTTTGCAAATAGCACTGCCGCTTCATAATTCTGCTCTTCATTCATGCCTCCCATAATTGCTGAAGCCGTATTGTAGTAATCATATGTTTTTTGAAATTCTTTCTCTTTATAAGAAGTTTTTGCTGAATCGACAAGCTGTTTTGTCAATTTCAAATCTCTGTTCTCATTTACTTTTGCTTGTCTTGAAGAAATTTGCTGATAGTCAAAACCATACGTTAGTGCATAAATCCTTAAAGGCAGTAACTTCAGCGATTTCCTTCTTTTATCAACTAGATTTTCTTTTAGAATTGGCCTGAAGCCATTAGCCATTCCGTTTTGTGTCCAAATTACTTGAGTTCCATAAAGCTGTTTGTAATTAAGATTGCATTGTACGCGATCATGTAGAAAAGCATAATTTTCTAAATCTATTTCATTTGTCCTCAAATACTTCTCCATTTCTGAAAGCGCCCATTTTTGAAATCTTACATCTTGATCGGCGTGCTGCACGATCAGCCAAAAATTATTCTGTGCGTCTTTTCCAATGTCAGAAATCTTTGGCCAGCCATTCTGTTTGATAATTTTTCTTGCTTCGTTCAGATTTCTTAAATCTGACGTATTGATTTGCTGATTTAGCAATTGTATTTCTTCTGAATCAGCAGTCTGGATTCTTTTCATCCGTAATTTTTGATCCTCATAAGTCATTGAATTGATCTGTCGCCTTAATTCAGGAAGCTTTAACTTTTTTTCATATTGCTTCTCTTTTTCATTAGCTTTCAATTCCAACTGCTTCCATTTTTCAGGAAAATTATTCCTTAAAGTATCAAAATAAGAATCTATCGCTAATAAATCAGCCTCTGTAGACCCTATTTCTATGGCTTGATTAAGATAATAAAATGCTTGATCTGAATTTCCTGCCAAAGAATAGGCTCCGGCTAACTTATATGAATTCAAGGCATCAAGACTTTTAACAGAAAGCGCTTCTTCAAATTTTTCAATTGCTTTGGAATGCTCTTTTTGAAGATGGAATAATCCGGCTTGGGCAATTAATTCTTCATACTTGTCAACTTGCGCCAAACAAATAGTATTTACAAGAAAGAAGAAAAAAAGTAAAAGCCTTTTCATTTTTGATTTTTAAGATTAGTCAAACATGACTTATATTATTTTGACACACGCTTTAATCCTTTAAAATTATTTTTGACTTCCTCTAAAGTATAAATTGCAGGAATTACTTCTTTGCCATTTTGATCAATAAAACCATAAGAATCAGCTATTGACTTGACCATTGCCAAGCCTTCTTGATGCTTGCCGAACTTTTCAATCTTAGTATAAATCGGCTGAACGACAATATTTTTATTTTTATTAATAAAACCATACGTTCCGGAAATGGTTTTGACCATTGCCCAATCTTTGTGATAATCGCCAAATTTATAGACTTTTTTATATCCTGTTTGTGCGAAGGAAAAGGAAGAAACAATTAAAAATAAGAATAGTAAAACTTTTGATTTCATAATTTATAGATTTAAGATTTTATTGACTTAGTATTATTTCTTGAATGAATTTGTTTGCCTTGACAATTTAATTGCAATTTTTATTATAAAACTCAACAATTTCTGTAAGACCTCTCCTGACCCTGAAATCTCCTTTCTTCAATTTATCAACTAGCGTACTGCAATCTGCAAAATACTCTAAAACTTTATCTTTTAAATTATTTGCCAAAGGGCTATACGGACCAAGATCTGTCATCGTTTCCTCATTTTTTCTTTTGAGATAATAATTTTCTATAGGCGCAGAATAAGTTATCCCAATGCCCATCTGGGCTTGCATTGGATTTGAGGAAGAAGTAGTAAACAAAGTGACCTCACCGCTCGAAACGACTTCTTGTACCGCCAAATATTTTGAATCTTCTTTAGTCTGAAAAAATCTGTAGTTTACGCTCTTGTTTTGCGGAATCACCAATTTCACGATTTCTATTTTTGAAAACTCAAATTCTTGCGGTTCGCCGTCATTTAGCTCGTCTTTATATTTAACCGAATCAGCTTTCAATTTTCCAACTCCTCGAAGGGTATCTCCTGTTTTAAATACTATGATAATCGGCCTCATCTGTGCAGAACACAAGTTGATCGCGAATAAAAAAAGCAGAAAGGATAATGTTGATTTCATGTTCTATAGGGTAGATTATATGCCAAATATAAAAAAGTTTATCATAAAGCTTCTAGTTAATTTGATACTGTGAATATAATATCTCTTCGGGATTATTATAAAAATTATCAGATGAAGCATTTTGCTTGTTCAATGCCGTTTCAATATTTTGAGTTATCGTACAGGAAATCACCTTTACAATAATACCAATAATTTCCTTCGTGAATTTACAGTTCTCTATAAATGCGTAAAATTGTTTCTAATAAAAAAGCTCCTCTAATTCCAAAGAAAAAGAGAAGCCAATCAAATAACAATTATAGCCAAAGGCGTTTAAGCCATGACAGGTTTTAAGGCAGGCACCTTCATGCTTCCCGTGGTATTAAATCGAGAATGCATCGCAAAAGCTTCCTCTAAAATATGCGGGGTATGCCCTCCCCTTTCACAGGCGCGGTCAAAATAATCTTGAAGCGCTTCTTTATATTCAGGATGGACGCAGTTTTCAATAATAACTCTAGCGCGCTCTCTTGGTGCTAGTCCGCGCAAATCTGCGAGTCCCTGTTCGGTAACCAATACATCCACATCGTGCTCGCTGTGGTCTACGTGCGACACCATCGGCAAGACATGCGAAATAGCATTGCCTTCTTTAGAAGTCGACGGCGAAACAAAAATGCTGAGATAAGCATTTCGGGCAAAATCTCCAGAACCGCCAATGCCATTCATCATCTTTGTACCTCCCAAATGTGTCGAATTCACGTTGCCATAAATATCAAATTCAATGGCAGTGTTGATGGCAATCACTCCAAGACGGCGGATAACCTCAGCCGAGTTGCTGATCTGCTGTGGACGCAATACTATCTTGTCTTTGTAATGCTGGAAATTATCCATAATGTGAGCATAGCATTCCTCAGAAACAGCTAAAGACGAAGCTGAAGCAAATTGCAGCTTGCCACTGTCCAAAAGTTCAAAGGTACTGTCTTGCAACACTTCTGAATACATTTCGAGGTTTTCAAAATCGCCCTTTCCAAAACCAGAAAGCACTGCATTGGCTACTTTACCGATTCCTGCCTGCAGTGGCAGAAGCGATTTGGTCAGCCTGTTTTCCGTGATTTCGTTTTCAAAAAAAGCAAGCAGATGGTCGGCTATCGCCGTAGTTTTTTCATCCGGAAGCGCAATCTGTGCCGGGCTGTCAGGAATATCCGTAAAAACAATTCCGATTACCTTTTCTGGATCAATCGAGATAAAATCCTGCCCTATTCTTTCTGAAGAAGAAGTAATCTGCAAAGGCTTCCTATTCGGATAGCTTTCTGGAATATAAATATCATGCAGTCCCTTGAAGTCAAAAGGAATAGTCGTATTGATTTCTATAATTATCTTTTCTGCCAGGTGTGCAAATGTGGCTGAATTCCCCACAGAAGTCGTCGGAATAATGTTTCCGTTTTCATCGATGTAAGCAGCTTCGAGAACTGCAATATCTATCTTTGGCAGGTGCTTGTTTTCTAAAAGTTCTGCCGTTTCGCTGAGGTGCTGGTCAATAAAAAGGAGGCTTCCGTCATTGATTTTCTTGCGAAGCACAGGATCTACCTGAAAAGGCATTCTTTTGTAAAGCGCATTGTTCGTCGCCAAATCCGCATCGGTAGTACCTCCAAGAGAAGCGCCAGTGATCAATGTGATTGCGATGTTTTCATATTTGGCACGTTCTGCAAAGGCTGGAAGCACGGCTTTGCTGTCTCCAGCTTTGGTAAAACCGCTGGTTCCTACTGTCATTTTATCATTGAAAAAAAGCGAAGCCTGTTGTGCAGATATGACTTTGTCTTTGTAATTTTGAAACTGTATCCTGTCTTGTAGCATACGATTGGAGTTTTAAATAAAAAAATAATTTTCAGGGAATTATTTGCTAATTGTGAATCTATTTTTTTGGAGGTCTATACAAATTTACCAAAAATAAAGGCTGTCCTATTATCCAGATAAGCCAGAATTATATCCAAAACCGCCACATGAAAAGTCCTCAAGCGTTTGAAGAAAAATATTACATCAAAGAAGTTGATGCCGATGAAAAAAGCATTTATTGCCACCACGATCTCATGGGCGAACACCTCATCCCGACGCACAAGCATCTAAAGGCACAATTGCTGTATACCGAAGGCGGGATCATTCATGTAACAACCGAAACCCATACTTACTTTCTGCCCGCAAGGCACTTTCTCTGGATTCCTGCCGGAGTTGCGCACAGCATCCATACTAGTTCAGAACAGGCCATCATGCGCAATTTATATTTCCCGAAGGCCAAGAACGAGCATGGGTTTTATGATATGGAAGGTATTTATCCGGCGAACGATTTATTGCTGCAGATGATGCTTTTTACCAACCGCTGGAACGGGCATCTTAAAAAGGGCTCTAGAAATTATGCCATTGCAAATGCCATTAAAGCCATGCTTCCTGAAATCTGCACCGCGCAATTGCATCTTTCTCTTCCGTTTGCAAGAGACCAACGGCTTGAAAACATACTCTCTTATTTAGATGAAAATTTGGGTGAAACCATCTTGTTTTCTGATTTGGCCAATCGCTTTGGGTTCAGCGAAAGGTCACTATACCGCCTTTTCGAAAAAGATCTGGGCATGTCTTTCATACAATATTTCACCATCCGAAGAATATTGAAAGCCATTGAATTGCTGTTAGAGAAAAAACTATCTGTAAACGAAGTGGCGCTGGCCGTAGGTTACAACAGTGCCCCTACTTTCAGCAATACTTTTTTTAAAATATTACGCCAACGTCCTACGGAGTATATGAATAGCTTTGGCATTTTAGAGAAATTTAAGCCTATTTAAATTTCAAACACTGCATTTCTTTAATCTATAGCCTAAAAAAGAGGCAGCCATAATCAATTACAACTGCCCGATTCTATAAACATCACAACGTGATTACTATCTGAAAAAAACCTTCAAATATTTCGATTACTAAACACTTATCGTTACAACACCGTAATTGCGCCCAAATATTGGCTGGTGCTTTTCAGCGCAGTTTCAGAGGCAATCATGAAAGCCCAGCACTGCACTTCGCTTCCTGTCAAATAAGCCGGCAAGACGATTGTAGCGTCACTGTCTGACCTAACCCCTGCATTTAAGAAAAATTCATAAAAGTGCCCGATCGGCTCATACACCACAACCATCAATTTGTCATTGTCGCGAGCGTTTCCTTGAGGATTGTTTATCCATTCAAGCTTCAGCTTTCCGCCTGCAATGGCAATGGCGGTCATATTTTGCGGCGCTAATAATGTTCCTCTAGAAAAAAGTGCCTTGTCATAAAGCAGGCGTGCTTCTGTATCTTCAAATTCTACGGCTTCCTTCAAATGATAGGATGTCGCCAAATTGTATCGGGATTGCGTGCCTGCAGGTGACCCAAAATAGTCAGACAAAATGCTGTTTGCCGGAGTAAGAAATCGTGTCACCGCAGCAAACTTTGCCCTTTGTGCCAGCTGTCCAAGCGTCGGTACCTTTTTTGTCTTTTTTGGCCTGCCTCGCATCACATTCTTCCCTCTAAAGCTTGCCCCAACAACAGGACCTACCAATCCTGAAAATGCTCCTAAAATGCCTTGTTCATAAGTTCCCATAAAATCAAAATTTAAAGTTTATATTTTGTTTTGCCAAAGCCTTTTCTTGGCATTGGATAGAGCGAATGTAGCGTGCTTTTTAAAGCGTCTGACATCGTGACGTTTCTTGACAGGCCGTGAAATTATTGATGCATTTTGAAAGAAATTATTGCCAGTGAAACCAATGACCGATTATGACCGCTATTGAACGGCTGGTCGATTTTTAACCGTACTTTGTTCGAGGTTTGTTAGAGGTTTGTTCGTCTCGATACTATCAAAGTGGGGCTTGTGTCGAACAAGGTTCGAACCAATCTAGAACCGAGTGCCTGAAAGGGGTGTATCAAAATTTGCAAGTACAAAATAAAAAAGCCCACTCTGGACAGAATAGGCTTGGGCGATGTGCGCAAAATTACGCTATAGTTCGTTTCTGATTTTCATAAAATTCATAATCAGCTCATAAGGATAGTAATATTTCCTGCCGATCTTTTTATAGTTTACAATTTTTGATTTCCGCCAGCGAAACAAGGTACTGTCGCTAATCTTAAACATGATTTTCATTTGGGAATTGTCAAGAAACATGATTTCCAAATTTGGATTGGCAAGCCGGGGGCTTGATTTTGCATTGCTTAGTTTTTTCATAAAAGTGCAGGTTTAATGGAATAGATAAAATCATTTTTTTTAATAACTTTTTAAAACAAATAACAGATAAAAACAAAATTAAATAACTTTTATTGTGTTTTATTAGCGTTAATTAAATTGTAATAATTCACCTATTGTTTGTTAATTTAAATCTTGATTTTTGGAAATTAAAAATTTAATTGAAGTGTGGACAACCGTAATGGTATGTAGAAAATGTTTGGTAGTTTGGAAACAAAACTGTATGTGTTGAAAATAGCTCAAAGCATTTTGTATATTTACGAATATTTAAGAAAACAATAAATGACCTTCAACGAAGATTCCAGAGTAAAAATACCAGCGATATTGCATTTGATGCGGTTAGGCTATCAATATATTTCTTTATGTAATCAAAATAGGATTGAGGAGAGTAATGTTTTTTCTTCTATTTTTATTCCTAAAATTTCCTCCATCAATGGAATTTCTGAACAGGAAACACTTCGTTTGCTTGATGAGATAAATCTTGAATTAGATTATGAAGATTTAGGCAAGAAATTTTATGAACGACTGACCGCTACTTCAGGTATAAAGTTGATTGACTTTGAAAATTTCGAAAATAATGACTTTCACATTACCACGGAACTTACATGTAAATCAGGTGACGAAGAATTTAGACCTGATATTACTGTATTAGTCAATGGGATCCCTCTAGCATTTATTGAAGTTAAAAAACCACACAACAAAGACGGTGTAATAGCTGAACGAAATCGTATTAATGCCCGTTTTAAAAACAAACATTTCCGACGATTTGCAAATATTACACAGTTGATGGTTTTTTCTAATAATATGGAATATGAAGATGGGATTGTTGATCCTATTTTTGGTGCATTTTATGCCACGTCATCTTATGAATCTCTTTATTTCAACTTTTTTAGAGAAGATAACGATTATCCTGTAAATCAGAGATTAATTGAAATTAATGAAGCTGAAGAAAATGCTTTACTGAAGGATAATAACCTAATGGTTATTAAGAATAGTCCAGAATATATTACCAATAAACAGCCTTATACTCCAACTCATAAAATCCTAACTTCACTATTTGCTAAAGAACGTTTAGCTTTTATTTTACAGTTTGCTATTGCGTATGTTGAAGAGGAAAACAACGGTAAAAAAGATTTGCAAAAACACATTATGCGTTATCCGCAATTATTTGCTACGCAAGCTATTGCTACAAAATTAGAACAAGGTCAAAACAAAGGAATTATATGGCATACCCAAGGATCAGGAAAAACAGCTCTCGCATACTTCAATGTCAAGCATTTGACTAAATACTATGCAAAGAAACAGATTATTCCAAAGTTTTATTTTATTGTAGACCGAATAGATTTATTGATACAAGCAACTGGTGAATTTTCTAATCGTGGGTTAAAAGTCAATTCTATTAATTCAAAACAAGATTTTACCAAAGACCTGCAAATTGTGGGAGCAATTCATAACGACAGTGGCATTCCAGAAATCACAGTAGTTAATATTCAAAAATTTAGTGAAGACGCTACTGCTATAGAAACTGCACACTATGACATAAACGTTCAAAGAATTTTCTTTTTAGATGAAGCCCATAGAAGCTATAATCCAAAAGGTAATTATTTAGCAAATCTGGTTAATTCCGATCGTAAGGCAGTCATTATTGCTTTAACAGGAACACCTTTATTAAGAGAAGTTGCCAAAGAATATGACTCCAAAATGCTGTTTGGAAATTACTTTCATAAATACTATTACAATATGTCTATTGCAGACGGCTACACTTTACGACTGATTCGTGAAGAGATAGAAGGTGGATTCAAGATGCAGATGAAAGATGTAATGGACCAGATTAAGGTTTTACAGGGAGATATTAAAGCTTCTGAATTGTATGCACATCCATCATTTGCAGAGCCTTTGTTAGATTATATTACTAAGGATTTAATCCAATTCAGAAGAGATCATCAAGATACTTCATTAGGCGGAATGGTAGTTTGTGATTCGGCAGACCAGGCCAAAGAACTTTTCCGTTTATTTCAAGAGAAATATGATATTCAGGAAACTAATGCAAGCATATTAATGGCTGCAGAACCACATACAAAATATGGCAAGGAAGAACCAAACCTTACTGCTGCTTTAATTTTACACGATGAAAATGACAAAGGCATCCGTAAAGAACTTATTAATGCTTACAAAAAAGCTAAGGTTGATATATTATTTGTATATAATATGCTTCTCACAGGCTTTGATGCAAAACGCCTAAAGAAATTGTATTTAGCTCGTGTTATTCAAGATCACAATTTATTACAGACTTTAACGCGTGTTAATCGTCCTTATAAAAAATATAAATATGGTTATGTTGTTGATTTCGCAGATATTTCAAAAGCTTTTGACCGTACTAACAGATTATATTTTGACGAGTTACAAGATCAGTTAGGTAATGAAATGGAGATGTATTCTTATCTTTTTAAGTCCCAAGAAGAAATTCAAGCAGAAATCAAGGAAATCAAAGAGACCTTATTTCATTACGATACTCAGAATAGAGAACTATTCTCACAGCAAATAGCTCAAATTACCGATAAACAAGAGCTGACACGATTACTAAAAGCTTTGAAAACAGCAAAGGAACTGAAAAATATTATTGCTGTAAACAATTATGAAGCCCTAGACGGCATTGCTAATTTTGATGTTTGGAACCGCTTACTGATTGAAACACAAAACAGGTTAGATAATCTGAATTTTGTTGAAAGCATCGGTAATGAAGAAGCTTCGAGAAATCTGCTCAATACAGCCCTGGAAGACATCGTCTTTCAGTTTATCAAAGTTGACGAAAGCGAATTGGTCTTAGCGGATGAATTTAAAGATATCTTGCGCAAGACACGTGAATCTTTACAAACAAATTTCGATCAGTATGATCCGCAATTTGTAAGTTTGCGTGAAGAATTGGAACGCATCTTCAAAAAGAAAAATCTGAATGAAACGACACAGGAAGACATGATTGAGAATATGCGTCTACTGCAAAAAATTTACGATAAAGCCAAAGAGCTAAACCGTAAAAATGCTTTAATTAAGGCCAAATATGAAAGCGATGAAAAATATGCTCGCATCCATAAAAGGTTGAGTGAAAAAGGAACTCTGAATGCAAAAGAAACACAACTTCATAATGCCTTAATGCAGGTAAAACAACAAGTTGATGATAAACTTGAAGGGCAAAAAGACTTGATGAATAACGAGGCATTCTTTAAAAAATACTTAATGCAGGTGGTGATCAACGAATTCAGGAAAAAAGAAAATATTTCATTAGACTTTGCGACAACAGAGAACATAAATCATTTAATTGTGAATGAATATTTACAACAGTATCATTTAAGATGAACAAAGTAAAAATTGAAGCTCCAAATATTTTTAAATATGCTACAAAAGAGCTCTCTCAAGATGCCTTTTTATGTTGGTTATTTTCATTTGCAGACATAGATTACAAATATTCTGATTATAACAATTTACACAAAGTAGCTCTAAATTTACTGAACAAATTTATTGATGTAGATGGATACATCATTAAGAAAGTCATCGTTAAGAAGCAAATTAAAAATATTGATATTTGGATAGAAATAAATTCTGAATTACTAATCGTAATCGAAGATAAAACGAATAGTGTAGCCAGCGATAATCAACTGTCTAAATATTACAAAACAGCACGCGACTATTGCATAAAAAATAAATTTCAGCACCCAATTTGCATATATTTTAAAACAGGAAGAGAAACTCTAAAAGTTTTCAATAGTTCAAATATAGATGGGAAATGGAAATATTTTTCATTAAAAGCATTAATTGACATTTTAACTCCATTTGAAGAAAAAATTGACCATCCTTACTTTCAGGATTTTCATAGAATAACCAAACAACGTTTTGACTTAACTAGTAATTTCGACAGACACATATTTAAAGGTGATCTTAAAAAATTAGATAATGAGTTAATTGAAGCTTTTTATTCCAAATTAGAAGACGATAAGATATTTCATAATTGGAAATATCTTGATTCTAGAGGTGTAAGGAGATATTATGCAAACAATTACTCCTATCAAGCAAATACTGCAAATGTCTATTTACAGCTTGATAGGATGGATCTGAAATTAAGGATCGACTTAGGCAAATTGGGAAATGAGAAAGGAAAAATTTATAAGAAGTTTCAAGAAAATTTAAAAAGAAATGACATCAAGTCAATTTATTCTGGAGTACGTTCAATCATAGAAAACCACTCAAAATTCAATGGAACAGTTTGTAAGCCTTTTAAATTTGCTTCACATAACTTTTTAATCTTTGCAATGATTCCGCCAGAGATATGGTTTCATAATAACAGTTCGGGATCTATGGATTATGAAAGAACAAAAGAAAAGATTAAATCTATTAACAAAGATTTATTCGAAGTCACGGAACAGCATCAGCAAGAAATTTTAGACATTGTAAATATTGCATTTAAAAATTAAATAGTACAACATGACTCAGGACATAACTTTCATTACCAAAACCAAGTCGCTAATCGACAACCTTAAAAGCGTTTGCGCCAATTACGGTCTCGGCAATGATGGAAACGAATTCAAAATTATTACCCAGGTATTTTTATATAAATTTCTGAACGACAAATTCCGTTATGAAGTAAAAAAGGAAATGCCTCAATTAGCAGATGTCGATAATTTATCTGATGCTTTGATTAAATTGAAAGAAGACGAATACTCCTTTCTGTTAGGTGGTTTAGACCCAAATGTACCCCGATTACAGCCCTATCAACTGATTTCTTCATTATTTAAAAAACAAAATGATGGCGATTTTGCAAAACTGTTTGACGATACCTTACGCCAAATCAGTATCGAAAATGCTGACGTATTCTCAGTTAAATCATCATCAGGAGCTAAGGATAAATTGTTTGATGAACTGAGCCAGTTTATTTCTGACGCTTCTCAGCGGGATGCTTTTTGCAAAGCTTTAATCAATAAGCTTTTTGAGTTTAGTTTTGAAGAAATGTTTGAGCAGAAATATGATTTCTTTGCTACAATCTTCGAATATTTGATCAAAGATTACAATACTGACTCTGGCGGTAAATATGCTGAATATTACACCCCTCATGCCGTTGCTAGAATTATGGCAAAAATAATGGTTCCGGGACCTGTGAAAGGGGTGAAATGTTATGATCCAAGTGCTGGATCAGGAACATTGTTAATGAGTATAGCGCACGAGATTGGTGAAGAAAACTGTACGATTTATTCAGAAGACATTTCGCAGAAGTCAAGCAATATGTTGCGATTAAATTTGGTACTAAACAACCTTACCCATTCGATACCAAACGTAATTAAAACCAATACCATTGGAGAACCGAATTACTTGGAGACAAAATTTGACTACATCGTGTCAAATCCGCCGTTTAAATTAGACTTTTCAGATTTTCACGCAGATTTGGGGAAAGATATTTTTAAGACAAGATTTTTTGCAGGGATTCCAAACATTCCAAAAAGCAAAAAAGAATCGATGTCAATTTATCTTTTATTTATTCAACATATTATGCACAGCTTAAGTAAGACCGGAAAAGCTGCCATTGTAGTACCTACTGGATTTATAACAGCACAATCAGGCATTGAAAAGAAAATTCGTGAACGCCTGATCACAAATGGTTGGTTACGCGGCGTGGTAAGCATGCCGAGCAATATTTTCGCAAGTACGGGAACCAATGTTTCTGTTTTATTTTTTGATAAGGAAGCCGATAGTGAGCATATCGTTTTAATGGACGCTTCAAAGCTCGGACAGACTGTAAAAGAAGGCAAGAACCAGCGAACAGTTTTAACAAGAGACGAAGAGGCTAAAATTGTAGAAACTTTCAATAACAAAGAGGCAATCGAAGATCTTTCAGTAGTGGTTACTAAAGAACAAATCATTGAAAAAAACTACAGCTTCAGCGCAGGACAATATTTTGAGGTAAAAATTGAATATGTAGAAATCACAGCAGAAGAATTTCAAAATAAGATGACTGTTTTTGAAAATAATTTGAGCGCTATGTTTGCTGAAAGCGCAGAGTTGGAAAAGAAAATACAGGATAATTTGAAAAAGTTGAGGTATGAGTAAGTTCGTAAAATTAAGAGATGTTTGTATACGCATTACAGATGGTGCTCATTACAGCCCTGCTGGCGTCAAAGAAGGATTTCCGATGTTGTCAGTCAAAGATATGAGAGATAATGGTTTTGATTATTCTGCCTGTAAATTTATTTCAAAAGTTGATTTTGACGATTTAGTTAGAAATGATTGCAAACCTTTAATTAATGACATTTTAATTGCTAAGGATGGTAGCTACTTAAAACATGTTTTTGTTACAAAAAATGAAATCGATCAGGCAATTTTATCTTCTATAGGAATTTTGAGGCCAGATCTTAATTCTATAGTTCCCGAATATTTAAAATATTATTTACAGACTAAATCGGTTAAAGATACGGTTGCAAAGAAATATGTTTCAGGAAGTGCTTTACCAAGAATTATTTTAAAAAACTTTGGAGAAATAGATATTCTAAATTCGGATATATCAACCCAACAAAAAATAGCTTCAACTTTATCTACCATAGATGATAAAATAGAGCTTAACAATCGGATAAATTATCATTTAGCTTATCAACGATTGAGAAAACCAATAAAATAAACAGACTAACTTTATTTACAAACCAAAAAAGGCAACTGCTCATCACAGTTGCCTTTTTATTATTATTAATAGCTAAATCAATGCCCAGAAACACCCTTAGCATGTTCCACAAACTTTAATTTCTTGGCACAATACAATCCGAAGAAAAGAATGTACAGGTAACAGAATACCGGAACGATAAAAGATTTCTGCACGCCAAAGTCAGAATCAGCAAGCGCACCTTGAACCAGCGGCACTAAAGCGCCACCCAAAATCGCCATGACCAATAACGAAGAACCCTGGCTGGTATATTTTCCAAGTCCTGCGATACCTAAAGTGTAGATATTTGAGAACATGATCGAGTTAAAGATTCCTATGCCCAAAACGCTGTACATTGCCATATAGCCTGTGCTGAACATCGTTGACAGCAACAAGATGACGTTGATCGAAGCAAAGATGGCCAAGGTTCTTGCCGGCGCAGATTTGCCCACCATAAACGCTGCAAAGTTCAACACCAAGAAAATCAGGAAGAAACTCATTTGGTCAAAAGTCAAATCTACAATGCTATAAATCAACAAGAAAACTGCTCCCGCTGTAAGGATCATGTAAATTGCTTTTTTACTGGCACTGATGCTGTGGTTTAAAGAAATCGCGCCTAAGAAACGCCCAATCATCGCACCGCCCCAATACATCGCCAAATAGTTCTTGCTCACTGCTTCAGACAATCCGGTCACGCTCGGCAATTCTAAAAAGCTGATGATGAAGCTTCCCACGGCTACTTCTCCGCCAACATAGCAGAAAATGCCAAGTACGCCCAAACGCAACTGTGGGAAAGTCAAGGCGCCCAGTCCTTTTTGTTCTGTTTCTTCCGTTTGGAACGAAGGCAGTTTTACGTTATAAATCAAAACGGCTACCAAAAGCAAGATTCCTGCAAACACAAGATATGGAATGCGCGTTGCTTCCGCAGTAATGTTGTGGTCGCCTCCTGGTCCGAAAACTAAATAACCTCCTAATATTGGGGCAATCGTAGTTCCGAAAGCATTAAAGGCCTGCGTCATGTTCAAGCGTCCTGATGCGCTGTCTTCTGTTCCTAACAAAGAAACATAAGCATTGGCTGTAATCTGCAGGATAGTGAATCCCAAGCCTAACACGAACAAGGCTCCGAGGAATAATCCGTATACAGAAAAAGTCGCCGCCGGATAGAATAAAATACAGCCGATGGAAGACAAAACAATTCCGGCAAGGATGCCTTTTTTATACCCGACTTTGTTGATTGGGTCGCCTTTATAATATGAAATAGCGAAATATGCCAGCGAACCCAGGAAGTAAGCTCCGAAGAAACAGAACTGCACCAGCATCGATTCAACAAAACTTAGCGCAAATAATTTCTTCAAATAAGGAATCAGAATGTCGTTCATGCAGGTGATAAATCCCCACATAAAGAAGAGCAACGTAATGGTAATCAGCGGCACTGTATAATTAGGACGCGACTGATCAGTGATTTTAGAGTTATTCATAAAAAGAATTATATTTTAAAAGCGCAAATTAAGAATTGAAAATAACTTTCTCTCTTAATTTGCGGTTCTATTTTAAAAAAAATTAGGCATCAGCGGCTTGGCGTGAGCGAACTTTGAATTTAGTGCCAAATAATTCAACTTAACTCTCCTCCCTAGCGGTCGAACTCCTTTCTGTAGAGATAATTTAATCGAAGGCAATTCTTTGCGGCAATCAAAAAATTTTCTGCTGAAAAAAGTGCTACAGTATTGCTTTATAAATAAGTAAAATAGCACAGAAAAAGGTTTTCCGAAATGGCAAAACAAATTAATACACAACTCATTATGATATTTCATTTTAATTTGCCTAATTTTGCACCCCGAAATAAGGATTCAAAAAATTATGAAAAGAGTTATTGAGCACAGAAAGCTTCTTGGGGTTGACAAAACCGTTACTTTAAAAGAGTTGAAAACAATTTACAGAAATGTGATGAAAGATTCGCATCCTGATAAATTTGTAAATGACGACGCTGGAAAATTAGAGGCGGAAGAAAAAAGCAAATCAGTGATCGAAGCTTACCACTTTTTAGTGAGCATCAATCAAGAAACGCAAGAAAAATACAAAGAAGAGTATACAGAGACTATTGCAAAATCTAACATTCATGACTTTTACTATGAAAAACAGATTTTGAAAGTACAGCATTTGAACGGAAATATGTACGAATATATCGGTGTTCCAAGAAATACTTACGTGAAAATGGTCAATGCTGAATCGCCAAGCCGTTTTGCAAGAAGACATATCTATGGAAGCTTCATCTACAGAAAATCAGGAGAAGCGATAGAAGACTAAAAATACCAAAGCCCAGTAAAACTGGGCTTTTTTTATGTTCTATTGTTACTGATTAGTTATTAAAAATTACAGTCGCTACAGTTCCTTTTTCTTTATTACTTTCAATCTGTAAAGTCGCCTGAAGCAAAGCACAAAGTCTTTTCACGATTGAAAGTCCTAAGCCCGTTCCTTTTGCGGCATTTTGCTCTAGATTTTCAACTCTATAAAATTCGTCATAAATCTTCTTTAGATTTTCAGCTGAAATCCCAATTCCATTATCGATGACTGCACAGCTTATCGTGTTTGACTCTTCGGTTAATACAATGATAATCTTGCCGTTTTGATTGGAATATTTTACGGCATTCGAAATCAGGTTTTCTAAAATTACCGAAGTCAGGTAAGCATCTGAATTAATCCAAAAATGCTTTTGGAAATCAAAACTCACGGCAATATTTTTAGCGGTAATTCTTGACGAATAGCGTTCTAAAATTTGCAGGATAATTTCATCTATCGCAATTTTTTCAATGTTGATCGCTGCCTTTTGGTTTTCAAACCGTGCCAGCAAAAGCAGCTGATCGGCCAAATCATTCAAGCGATTTACCTCGCTGATGCAATACTTTATTTTCTCTTCATATTCGCTGCTTTCACGCGGTTTTCTGATCAAAACTTCCAGCGTTCCCTGGATGACTGCCAGTGGCGTGCGAAGCTCGTGCGAAGCATCAGACGTGAATTTTCTTTCGCGAATTACCGCATTTTCTATCCGGTCTAAAAGCTGGTTTATCGAAGAGGACAATTCAAAAAGCTCATCTTTGTTTTGAGGAAGCTCGATTCTTTCGCTCAAATTGCTGTTGGTGATTCTGCTCGTTGTGCTGATGATATTTACGGCGGGCTTGATACTTCTTCCCGCAATAAATCGGGTAATGAAAAAGAGTGCAAAGATTATTACCGGAAAAGCGATGAATATTACCAGTTTCAGGCTGTTCAAGATGCGTGTTTGGTTTTGCACAGACATGCCCACAACGACATATCCAATAATTTTGTTTTTGTTGATAAGCGGTGCCTGAACCTGCATGATGGGAATGCCATTCAAAAAGACATTTTCATAATGAATTTTGCTATTCACGGTGTCAAAAGTCAGGTTCTGCTGTTTTAAATTGGGCGATTTTTGGTAAAAGTTGCCTTTTGAATCAAAAAATTGCACAAATATCGGATTGACTTCAAGTTCGCTATGTTCTATTTCTTCCCATTCATTGGGCTCTACCAGCCTTACATCGGCTCCTTCCTGATATTTGACATATGCCTGATGGTGTTCTACTTCAGACTCTAATACTGCGGCGACATCTTTATTTACAGCCAAAGAAACTATAAAATAAATAATGCCGAAAACAATCAAAATCAGCAACGCAGCACTGATAAGATTGTAAAAAGCTATTCTGTTTTTAAAAGAAAATGGAAGCATAGTTTTGCTAGATTTCTTTTGCAATGTAACCAATTCCGCGAACTGTTTTTATATAATCTTCTTCTTTTTTGAGTCCGAGTTTCTTGCGGATGGAATTTATAAAAACATCAATCACGCCCGAATCATAATCAAAATGAATGTTCCAGACTTCCTTGATAATTTGGTTTCGAGTGCAGACAATCCCTTTGTTTTTGATCAGATATTCTAAAAGAGAAAATTCCTTCTGCGTCAGCGAAACTTCTTTTTCATTGACAAAAACTTGATGCGTTTCTGTTTTTAAAAAAATCGGACCTAAAGAATAAGCTTCATTCTCAGGATTTGAAATCCGGAACTGCACCTTAATTCGTTCTAAAAGTTCGTCAAAACTGAACGGTTTTTTGATGTAATCATTAGCTCCTGCTTTTAATCCTTCAATAGTTTCTTGAACCGTATCTTTCGCTGTCAAAAAAATTATCGGCGTATGCTTGTTATTTTTTCTGAAAGAAGCGCAGATTTCAATACCCGAAAGCTTTGGCAACATCCAATCTAAAAGAAGCAGGTCGAAATTCTGCTTCAAGGCAAACTGCAAGGCTTTTTGTCCGTCATTGGCGACAGTCACTTTATAATTTTCTTCCTCAAGACCTTGCTTTAAGAAATTTGAAATCCCGATTTCGTCTTCTGCGATTAAAATATTCATAGTCCCAAATTTGATTAAATGTAAGCAAATAATTTATAAAGCCAGAATTTCCAAAGCATTTGGAAGTATTGACACTGCTATCTTATTTGTTTTTAAATTGTAAAATTCGCCGTCAATTTGAATATCCGTAAAGATTTTATCCGGAAATTCTATATTTAGATTTCGAACCAGTTGCTGTTTGCTTGTGCTAAATTCCTCTGTCTTTTTAGCCAAAACGAAATAGCCGAAAAGCAACTTTTTAAACAAATTAAGCTTTGGAACGCACAGCAAATTTAAAAATCCGTCTGAAAGTTTTGCCTTTGGCGTAAGGCTGAAGCCATATCCCATTTGGTTTGAATTTGAAATAAACAGCAAAAACGGATCAATTTCGGTAGCATTTCCATCACAAGAAACAATAGCTTTCGGCGCTTTAAATTGGGAACTTGCTTGCAGCGAAGCATTGATATATCCCGAAAGGGTTCTCTTTTTTGTTGCTTCATATTTCTTGATAATTAAAGCGTCAATTCCCAATCCGATATTGCTGAAAAAATAATGATCGTTCGCTTTGCCGACATCAATTGTGACTGTTTTGCCCGCTTTTATAGAACGAATTGCTTCTTCCAAAATGCAAGAAATCTTCAAATTAGAAGCCAAGCCGTTTCCTGAACCGATTGGAATTATGCCCAATTTTATTTTTGTACCAACCAAACACGACGCCACTTCATTGATGGTTCCATCACCTCCACAAGCCACAATAATATCTGGATTTTTCAGAATTGCTTCCTGTGTCAAAAGTATGGCGTGCTTTTTATATTCAGAAAATTCAACTTCAACACGATCTTCTAGAAAGAATTCTTGCAATATTTCTTTCGTAATTTCATGTTTGCCTGTGCCCGAAATTGGGTTGATTATAAAGTGGATATACATTATTCTGCGAGTAATTTGTTTGTAAATAAATAATCGGCGGTTTGGTACCAAGCAATCGCTTCTTGTAAAAAATCTTTCTGCATCGGAATCGATTTCAGCTCATTATCAGATTTGTTCCAATTGTAAAATGTTTGTTTTTTTTGATCAGAAAGAATCATGATCTGGTCTTTTTTCATGTAGGCTAGTTTTCGGTAGGTTCCGACAAAAGTTCGATCTTCAAAATCAGACTGCAGCACATTTTTACCAAAAAAATCAGATTGGTAATTCCAATGCAAAAGCGAGAAAAGCGTCGGAAACAAATCAATCTGCGAACATTGGTTTTGAATTTTCAGATTTTCGTGATTTGGCAGATTATAAATTATCGCCGGAATATGATAATTCGCTACGTCAATTTCATCTTTCCCAGCACTGCTCGCGCAATGATCGGCAACAATTACAAAAACAGTATTCTTAAACCACGGTTTTTTCTTAGCACTTTCAATCATTTTTCCCAATGCAAAATCAGCATATTTAACCGCTCCATCGCGCCCAGTTCCTGAGGGAATATCAATTTTATTATCAGGATAAGTGTAAGGACGATGATTAGAAGTCGTCATTACGAAATTGAAAAAAGGAACTTTTTCTACATAATGTTCGTCGGCAACTTTAAGCATTTTGCTGTAAATATCTTCGTCGCAAATTCCCCATGCATTCTCAAAAGTCACTTCGCTGTCATCAATATTATGGCGCTCGGTTTTAATTTTATCGCTTAAAACACTACCTCGGCCGCGGTCATAAATCGTGAATCCGTTGCCACCGAAATAGCTGTTCATGTTATCAAAATAGCCATCGCCACCATAGAAAAAATTGCTTTTATAATTTCTGTCCGCAAAAACATTGGAGACCGTAAAAAGGTTTTGATTGTTCGGACGTTTCACAATACTTTGCCCCGGAGTTGGCGGAATACAAAGCGTCACGGCTTCCATTCCTCGAACGGTTCTTGTTCCTGTAGCATATAAATTGCTGAAGAAAATACTGTTTTGGGCCAAATCATCCATGAAAGGCGTGATTTTTTTATCGTTTCCGAATTCCTTCATGAAACTGCCGCTCATGCTTTCCATCAAGATGAAAATTACGTTTGGTTTTGCTTCCGAAGGAACTGAATCTTGGATATTTCTTCGAATGCAAAAATTGCTTTTCTGGAATTTGGCATTGCTTTCGGAAAGCTTTTTCTTCACAATCTCACAAGCTTTATTTTCATCAATCGAAGTATAAAACGTGGTGTATTTCATCTGGTTATTTCGAAATTCGGCAAAGAAAGAATAAATTCCGGACTTTGAAATTTCGCTATTGTAGCGATTGGAAGACCATTCTGCCTGCGTATTTTTTATGAAAGAAATGTAAAATCCCATTATAATTATTGCCGTAAAAAACAACGCCAATTTATTTTTTAATGGAGCGCCTACAAGAAACGTTTTTGCAAAAATTCCTTTTTTATAAATAACAAAAATGATTAGAAAAGTAATTGATAAAACTCCAGAAACAAGCAAAGGCAAAGGATAGGATTCTTGAATATTGCTGATTACTTCGTGCGTGTAAATCAAATAATCAACGGCTATAAAATTAAATCGAGTTCTAAATTCTTCCCAAAAAGTGATTTCTGCGAAGAAGACGAAAACCAGAATAAAAACGGTCAGCGTGAAGAAAAAATAGATTAAAGTTTTATCTAAAAGCGAACCGACAAACTTATTTGGAAACACTAAATAATATAGAATCGCTGGAAAAACCACGAAACTGCAAACGCCAATATCGAAGAACATTCCGGTGAAAAGCGTTCGCAAAACTGCAAATACATTCCAGGAAACCTCGGCGTGTTGCCAGACCATAAAAATGATTCTTAGCAAGAGTGAGAAAAGCAAAAATCCTTTGCAGAAA
Source organism: Flavobacteriaceae bacterium PS02334 (assembly GCA_029959295.1). GTDB lineage: Bacteria > Bacteroidota > Bacteroidia > Flavobacteriales > Flavobacteriaceae > Flavobacterium. The sequence goes on from JASCOH010000011.1 coordinate 51,367, forward strand.
TTCCACAGTAAAGAAAATCGTGGAGAAAAGTGAAAAGCGAAATTCAAAGATGATTTTAATTTCATGACGTAAATTATGTTTACAAACTAACGCCGTCTGAACTTATAAATTGAACACAACATCTTGATTTAAGCGAATCTTAAGAATACTGAAATTCAATTTTTAGCGTTTGAATGTCTATCTTTACTTAATTAAATCACCAAAATGAAGACAATTTCTTTACTTTCTATAATTACTATTTTACTTTCCTGCTCAGGCAAATCCCAAGAAATTCCGACTATTACAACAAAAATAAAACTGAAGGAAGCTTCAGCAATTGAAGTAACCAACAAGTCAGATTTGGGCTGGGTAATTGAAGACAGTGGCAACAAAAATGTAATTTATGGATTGAATTCTAAAGGAGAAATTGCACACGTAATTTTGGTAGAAAATGCCAAAAATGTCGATTGGGAAGATTTGACTTCTGATGAAAACGGCAATCTTTATATCGGTGATTTTGGAAATAATGACAACAAGAGAAAAGATTTGTGCATTTATAAAATCGAGGCTTCGAGCTTGAAAGACAATACGGCAAATGCGATTTCAAAGATTTCGTTTTATTATCCGAACCAGAAAGAATTTCCTCCGAAAAAATCAGAATTATTCTATGATTCAGAATCTTTTTTTGAATACAAAGGCAACTTTTATATCTTCTCAAAGAACAGAAGCAAAGGTTTTGACGGAACCGTTTTAGTCTACAAAGTTCCGAACAAAGCTGGAAATCACAAGGCCGAATTTTTAGGACAATTTATCAGCTGTGCAAGCTACCAAAAATGCGCTATAACCTCAGCAGATATAAGTCCTGACGGAAAGGAAATCGTTTTATTAAGCGCCAATAAAGTTTGGGTTTTATCAGATTACAAAGGCGATGATTTCTTAAAAGGAAAGATGGAAATGTTCGAATTGAACGACGTCACACAAAAAGAAGGAATCTGCTTTAAAGACAGCAAAACCCTTCTTATTGTTGACGAAAAAGATAAAAAAACAGGCGGCAATTTATATGAAATCAAACTTTCTGATTTAAAATCCAAAGCCAATTCCAGCGGAAACCCTTAAGCCGTCTGAGGAATTGAAAAGTGATAATTTTCCGGTCACTATATTTACTCCGTTGATCCAAATTCCACCGCCGTAAGATTGGTGCCATTTGTCAGAATTGTCATTTTCAACCCAAACACGGCCATAGTCAAATCCTCCGAAAACACCATAGCGAAGCGGCGCGAAACCGTTTCTGATCTTGCCTAAATTCCAACGCAAATCGGTGCTTTGGTAAAAAGATTGCTTTCCAGAAAAACGCTGGTTACGGAAACCACGCAGGTCAAAATCACCTCCGACAGTTGCCGATTGGTAGAATTCATATTTGTCATCAAACAAAACTTTTCCTTTTAACAATGTCGCTAAAACCCAGTCGCCATCAGTAGAAATTCTATAATTAAAACCTAAAGAGCTTTCTGCGTAAGGAAATTTTCTTTCGGTATCTTCTAGATTTATTTTATAACCTCCCAAAAGAGAAAACGACATTCCAAGCGTCGGGTTTGATACATTGTCATAATTTTCGAACGAATATTTGGCGCTCAAATCAGCAAAATTCTTATAGTCAAAAACATCTTCGCTTACGATTACTGGCTCGCTGATGAATCTTCCGCCCGTTTTATCCACTTGAATTCTTTCGAAAGAAGCTTGCAAAACAGCCGAACCGCCTTGCTCGCCTGACCATTGCAAAGATGGCGTCGCTTTAAGCGTCCTGATTTTTACACGGTTGTAATCTAAGTCGATATCATCGTCAAAATTTTCGGTTTCATTACCTTGTCCGAAATAATTTATAGAGAAATTCGGGCTCGTATACAAGGCGTCTACTACGAAATTCCACTTGCCGATTTGGCGCGGAAAAGTTCCTTTGTAATACAATTCATAACCGCTTGTCGCAAAATAATAATTAGCGCCAACGCTGTGTCTTTGCGAATAAGGAAAACGGTTAAAGCCATTTACCGTATAATTTACGCGTGCGCCAATTTTCACGCCATCATCAGGGTTGAAGCCCAATAACGGATAACCGGCAAGCACATTATACATCGGTTTTTCATAATTGTAAGTATTGATTTCATAAGAATTTGACAGGAAAGTTTTTGCACCTCCTTTGTTATCTACCGTATTCTCTTGTCTTGCAAAATCATAAATCCTTACTTTTTCTCCGTCAGTAATAGTATAGGTATCATTATTTTGACCGCCAAGAAGTCTTATTTTCAGCTTCTTTCTGCCTTTTCCTTTTACTTCAAAAATATCGTCGTCGTCTAGACCATAAACCCAAAGTTCTTTTGTTTCTGGACATTTATATGTTTTTTCATGAACCAGTTCTTCGCCTTCTTTCTTAATTCTGTAGACCTCAACTTTGGTTGTATTTCCCGATCTTGTGATTACGAAGCGGTCTTTTTTGTCAGTTCCGACGATTAAAACTGTTTTTTGAAGCACTTCATAATATTCTTGCGCATATTTTGCCAAGTGTTTTTTTCTGGCTTTCAAGTCTGATTTTATCTTTTCAATAGACTTGTCTTTGACTTCTTTCGGAAGCTTGTCAAACGCTTTATTTATTTCTTCATCGGAAAGATTATCGGTTATAAACTTCGCTTCTTTTTGCCAAACACTTTCATCAGATTTCGTAATAAAAGCCACATCTAAAGCATAAGCTTCGCGGTTAAACCATTTTACATTATCCAATTTATCATCAAAAGAACGCATGTGTCGCAATGCCGGAATATTCATCAAAATTGACAATAAAGTTCCGTCATATTTCGAAAATGCTTGATCTCTATCACGAGGAATCGGACGGTAAACTACCTTTCCTTTTTCTTTATATTCGCCCCAGCGCCATTGATCATCATGCCTGTCCCAGTCGCCAATTAGCATGTCAAAAAGACGGGCTCGGATGTAACTTTGCTCATCGATTTCATATTTTTCGTCTGCTTTTAAGTTCGCCAAAACATCATCCGTAGAAACAATTTTCGAAGGTTTTCCAAAGCTTTTCAAATTCTTAAATTCATCCATCGGACGTTCTTCCACCATATACAATTCATCGCCATATTCTTCATTGAACAAAGCCAAAGGATTTTGTTTTGGAATGTAAAATAATTTCGGATTTGAATGGCTGATACCTACTTTATCAGACAATTCTGAAACTATAAAAGGCGTATAAGGATGTGCGGTCGTGTAAAAATCCATGATAAAATCTTCCGCATAAGTATCTTTAAAATCTTTTTCAACACGCTGATCTTTAAAAGCTACGGACTGTAAAAATCGAGTCGCACTTTTTCTCAAGGCGCGCATAACGTACTCTTTTCCGTCTTTATCAACTAATCGAAGTGATTTTGACTGGTGTCCTCCACCCGCTTTTGTCGGCGTCAAACCACCATACAAAGTATCGATGCTGACAATTCTCGCTTTGATCGGAAGACTGTAAACATCGCGATAATGTTTCCCCCAAAGAAAGCGATAAGCACCGCCTTTGGTGGTCATTTTTGTAGTGTAAACTGAAGTGTCCTTAAACGTTCCGAACTTGCTTGCAAACTCGCGAAGATTTGGTTTTGGTCGGTCAAAAGTTGGCTGTTGCTTAAATAAAAGTGCTTCTCTTCCTTTTGAATCTGAAGCATAAAAAGATACTTTTGAAGCGCCTGTATTTTGAACTTCTAAAACAGCATAGCCATTGCCACCATAAGAAAAATCATTTTTATTGATTGCTCTCGCCGCTTCCTGTTTTGAACCTGCGCCACTGATAATCTGCTTCACATTTTCTTTGTCGATATATTGCAAATTATGGTCGTGGCCAGAAACTACGACAATATTATTTTTGTCTTGAATAAGCGTTTTGATCCTTTTTACGAAGGCATTGTATTTTTTATTTTGCAAATCTTGCGGACTGATTCCAGAAGTTTTTCTCAGAAGATTTATTAAAGAAGCAATTCCCGGAAGCGGAATATTCGATTCCAGCGGAAACAATTGTTTTTTCAAAGAAAATTGGCCTCCGTGCGTTCCATTTGACATCAACGGATGGTGAATTGCTATAATCGTAGTCTTATTTTGATCGTCATTCAGCTTATTTTCAAGCTCGTCAAAAAACTGTTCGCGCGTTTTGATATCGCAATCTTCATTAATTTTTGAGTGGTTGTCCCAATCTTCTAAATACCATTGGCTGTCAATCACAATCAAGCCGACATTTTCATTAATATTGACGTGGTCAATCCCGCAATTATTTTTTGGAAGAAAAGATTTCTTAGATTTAAAATAATCTTTTACAAATTTTTCCTGTTCTTTCAAGCCTTCAATACCGTTATACCAATCATGATTTCCTGGAATAAAAATGGTCTTTCCTTTAAAACCTTTTGTCAGTCCCATTTGGATATTCATTTTTTCTTCCGCCAATTTTCGCTCTGGATCATTCGGAAGTGGCATTCCATAAGGATAAATATTATCGCCAAGAAAAATGGCCGTACTGCTTGAATCTGCTTTTTGCAATCTTTCTTTGAAAAGTTCTAATGTTTTTTGAGCTTTTTTTTCGTCAGCATTGCCGGCATCACCGATCAGATAGAAAGTGTGCGACAGTTTATTTTTATTTTCAAAGTCGTTTTTTATCACAACTGGAGCCTTATTTCCGAATTGAGAATGATTTGTTGCACAAGATTGAAAAATAATTGCAGCTGCTATATACTTAAACAGCGTTATATTTCGTTTACCTGTAGCGCTAAGCCAAAATAATTTCATAATTTGGTGGTGTATTTAATTCAATTTATATGAATATTGCTCAAAAAGCCGAAAATTATGTTTTTCAGCTATTCAAAGATAGCTTATCTCCCGATTATATTTACCATAATTTTAATCATACTTTACGTGTTGTCAACAGCGTAAAAATTTTGATTGAAAATGAAAATGTTAGCCCAGAAGACGCCGAATTATTGCTAATTGCATCTTGGTTTCACGACTCCGGCTATGTTGAAGGCGGAGAAAATCATGAAAAAAGAGGCGCAACAATTGCAGAAGCTTTTCTTAAAGATAATAATTTTCCTGTAGAAAAAATTGAAAAAGTAAAATTGTTAATTTTAGCTACTGAAATGACCAATATTCCTGAAACTCATTTGGGAAAAATAATGCGCGATGCTGACTGTTCGCATTTTGGAGATAAAGACTATTTCAATTATTCTGACCTATTGAGAGAAGAATGGAAAGCCACTTCTGGAAAGGAATTTTCAAAGCTTGAATGGGCGGAAGAAAATTTAAGATTCTTTGTAAACGGCCACCGATTTTTTACTGACTATGCCCAAAGAAATTGGCAACCTCAGAAAGACGCTAATATTGCCTTGATTCAAGACAAAATCAAGTCGGCAAAAAAAGGCAAGAAGGAAAAAGACAAAACTAAAGACATTCTGAATCAAAAGAAGCTTGAAAAATTTGACAGTCCAGAGCGCGGCATCGACACAATGTTTCGCGTTACCTTGAACAATCACACGAAATTAAGCCAGATTGCCGACAGCAAAGCAAACATTCTTCTTTCTGTAAATGCAATTATCATCTCGATTGCTTTGTCTACCTTGATTCCAAAATTAGACAGCCCAACGAATGCGCACTTGATTGTTCCTACTTTTATTATGTTGATGTTCAGCGTAGTTTCGATCATTTTTGCGATTTTATCAACGCGCCCAAAAGTTTCAGGAGGCACTTTTACCAGAAAAGACATCGAGGAGAAAAAAGTAAATCTTCTTTTCTTCGGAAATTTCCACAAAATGCCTCTTGAAGAATATCAGTGGGCGGTAAACGAAATGATGAAAGACCGCGAATATCTTTACAATTCCATGATTAAAGATTTGTACTACCTCGGGTTGGTTTTAGATAGAAAATACAAATTATTGCGAAGCACTTACACGATTTTCATGATCGGAATAATCACTTCGGTAATCGCTTTTGTATTCGCTTTTAAATCGGTTTAATTTTTTAATTCAAGTTCTTTCAGAAGATTTTCGTAAGTTACACTATCTTCTGAATCTTCTTTTTTCTTATACAAAATTTCAACTCGAAGCGCTTTCAAGCCTGTAACTCCCTGCAAATCTTCAACTTCAAAAGTTTCTACAGCTCCTAATTTATTTTTGTGCTGCAGCAAGCTGATATATCTTCTATATTCTGCTTCTTCCTGATATTGCGAATAGACGATTGTGATTTTTCCTTTTTCAGTAATGCGTTCCTGCGTGCCTTTTATGTTTGATTTGTCAATTCGTTTTTTCACGACTTCATAACGCGCATTGTAAGTTCCGTCGACGTCAAAACGCTTTTCATCCATACGGAAACGGATTGAAATCGGCGAGCTGAAAACTAAAATCAATGAAGTTACATCTAAATCATAAGCTAGATCTGGACGCATTTGGTAATATTCATTCTCCATTTCGCACAAAGCCTGAAGCTGCCATAATCTCAAATTGCTCAAATAAACGGGACTGAAAGAACGCTGTGGCGCAATCGAAGCTCCGATATATAAATTGTGTTCCACGCCATCCGTTTTGAAACGCTCATAATAATGCGGAAAAAATGACTGCGCAGTTTCTTGTTTTTTATCTAACAGCGAAGCCATTTTTTTATTTATAAGGGAAAGCGTTTGGTCAAAATCTTTTCGGGCATTATAAACCATCCCGATTTTTGGATCTAGCGATTTGAAATATTGCTCGATTTTCTCTTTTATAATTTCATTTGAAACCTTGAAATGATCTAAAAGCGGATGGATTTCATTTAAGATATAACTTTGCACAATCGATTCAGAATCTGCTTTTAAAGATTCTGAAAGCTGTTTTTCCATTGCTTCAAGTTCAAAAATATTCTGATAAATTACTGGCAACTGAAGTTCTTTGCTTATAAATCGCAGTAAATTCAAAATCAAATCCATTTGGGTCGTAAGGTCTTTTTCGATCGCACGATTTCTCGCCACGGAAGATCCTTTGATATCAATTTGTCCATATAGCGGATAGACTTCCTTGAAAACAATTTCTTTAAAAGGCAGATCCCTGCTGTTTTTATCAGTCGTATGCAAAGAAGCCTCGTCACGAAATTTCCAATAAACACTTGGATGAATCGCTGTATATTCTTTTTGGATAATCGCATCGATTTGATTTTGCATCTCCGAATAATAACGGTCAATGGTGTCTACCAAAAATGGCATGACCATATCCATTTTATTGGCATTGATGCTATTCAGCTGTTTTGGAACCGAAGAAACAAGCTCAACAATCCCCAAAATCGCGCCGTCTTTCATCAAGGGTGCAAAAATACAGCTTTGGATGTTTTGGGCCAGCAAATGTTCAGCCAGCTCGCGTTCATGTTCGCCTCCTGAAAGCAAATATTCTTTGACATCAGAAATGATAAAATAGTTGTTTTGGCCAATCAGAGTATCAAACATGCAGCCGTCAATTGCGTCACGGCAGGCTTCCTCTTGCCCTTTGAGAAGGATAAAACTTTCAATATTTCCAAAATCAGTTTGCGCCAATCTATCGTTGTGGAAAGCTGTAAAACCAGTTCGAAGTCCGGGAAGTTTGAATATAGACCTAAAAATTACTTCTAATTGTTCTTTGCCTAATTCGTTTCTCTCTTTATTGCTTAAAAGGTTGCTTTTTAGATTTGAAATGGCACTTTCTACCGTGTTATCATACAAAGTCATGATGCCAAAACCTTTCATGATCCAGCTTCCGGGAGGGAATTTCTCTTTCCAGAGATCTAAATTATCATAGCTGTCAATCAAAAGATTAATATCTTCTTCTGTCAGAGGAACAGATTTTTCTGTAGGAAGGATTTCTAAAAATTCAGCATTGTAAATAATTCTGTAATGATTTATTACTCCGTTTTCATCTGGAATATCATAAAATATAGGCTTTTTTATATCGACATTCACTCCATAATAATAATTTAAAACCAACGAACAGCTCATTACATAAAATTGATGTTCGTCAAAATCTCTGATGATAATTTCAAAATCTTCGCCGGCATCTTTCAAAATTTTCTCCAATCTTTCTGTAGTGTTGAAAATATAATTTTGAAAAGGAATTGTAACCGCTTTGATTTCATTATTGGTCAAAGCTGTCGGAAATAAATCTGACAAAAGATGTTTTATAAGAAGGTAATGTTTTTCAATCTGCTGATAAGACTCAATGCCGTTGCGAAGTTCCGGAAATGGCTCTATTGCTTTTAAAAGTCCTTTGGCATAAGCTGCCCGATAATCGACATCAGACACTGCAATTTCTTCCAAAATCTCAATCACTTTATGAAAAGAAATCTTGGCTTGAAAAGGGCTTTGATTATCGTGGATATAGTTCATATTCTCTTGCATTAATTTGCTTGCAAATTTACAAAATAATTATATCGGAAATACAAAAACACAACGCAAAAAAGCCATCGGGCAAATGATGGCTTTTTAAAAAATTAAAAAAATCTAAAAACTAAATACTATTTATTTTTTGCAGTAGATACTGCCTGATTTCTTACTTACTCAGCTAATATAATTTTTATTTTGTTTCAAACCAAGAAAAATCGTATAAAAAAATAATTAATTTTTATTACTAATTTTTACAATAAATAAAGAACAACTTGTTAAAGCACTGAATTTACCGAAAAAAAAGTTAAATTATAGGAATGCCACAAAAAAATCTGCGGAATTAAAGCTAGTTTTGCGATAATGACTTTCTGGAAAATTCCCTAAATCAATATAACAGTCAGCTTCTTATGAAAATAAAATATCTTGTCTATACGCTTATCATCGTCGGAATTGGCGCCTTAATTTTTTATAGAATTTCTGATAATAAAAAATCCGAAGAAAAAAACAGCAAAGGCCCTGGAGGAAAAATGGTTTTAAAAGTAAGCGGAATTGTTTTAAAACCACAAGTTTTTTTAGATAATCTAGCACTTTCAGGTTCTATAGAAGCCAATGAACAAGTAGATATCAGAAGTGAAATTTCCGGAATTGTAGAAAGCATTAATTTTCAAGAAGGTACTATGGTTTCAAAAGGCCAAGTACTCTTTAAAGTCAATGACATAGAGCTTCGAGCACAATTGGCGAATGTAAAAACATCACAAGGATTGGCTTCTGAAAACGAAAGGAGAGCCAGACTTTTATTGCAAAAAGAGGCAATCAGCCAAGAAGAATATGACATTGCGAGTGCTGATTTCAAATCTTCAAAAGCACAAACGCAATTGATTCAGGCACAGATTGCAAAAACTACGGTACGCGCTCCGTTTTCAGGAAAAATCGGTTTACGCGCCATTTCAAACGGAACATACGTAACACCAACTACTCCAATTGCCAAATTAGTCAACACAAGCCAGCTTAAGATTACATTTTCAATTCCTGAAAAATATGCTTCGCAGATGAAGGTCGGAAATGCTTTGTCTTTCACGACGGCTGGTTCTACTAAGAAATTTTCAGCTAAAATCTATGCCATCGAGCCAGAAATTGAAATTGCAACCCGAACTTTAAAAGTAAGAGCCGTTGCACAAAATCCGGAAGGGAAATTATATCCAGGGACTTTTGCCAACGTTGCCTTGCCTTTAGACAATATAAAAGATGCGCTTTTAGTTCCGACAGAAGCTTTGATTCCGATTCAAAACGGAAAGAAAATTTTTGTTTCTGAAAATGGAAAAGCAAAAGAAATAGTTGTACAAACTGGTTCTAGAACAGAAAAAGAAATCTTGGTTTTAACCGGATTGAAAGCAGGCGATACAGTCTTAACTTCTGGCGTAATGACTTTGAAAAACGGATCACCGGTAAAAGTTACCATCAAAAAATAAAGCTTTGGATTCAAAATCCTAAATCTTAAATCCAAAAAATGAGTTTATCCACATTAAGCATAAAAAGGCCGGTTCTGACCATCGTTTTGAACCTGATGCTGATTCTTTTCGGAATTATCGGCTACACTTATTTAGGTGTCCGAGAATTTCCGTCGATTGATCCTGCGCAGATTTCGGTGCGAACAAGTTACGCCGGAGCGAATTCTGACATTATCGAATCCCAAATTACCGAACCGCTTGAAAAAGCCATCAACTCCATTGACGGAATTCGAAATATTACTTCTTCGAGCAATCAAGGAAGCAGCAATATCAACATCGAATTTAACTTAGATAAAAATCTTGAAGAAGCGGCGAATGATGTTCGTGACAAAGTTTCTCAGGCTGTTCGAAGTTTACCGCAAGATATTGACGCGCCGCCAGTTGTTTCTAAAGCCGATGCCGATTCTGAACCGATTATTACCATGACGGTTCAGAGTGACAATCGAAATGTTTTAGAACTTTCTGATTATGCAGACAACGTGATTGCACAGCGTCTGCAGACGATTCCCGGTGTCAGTAGCGTTCAGATTTGGGGACAGCGAAAATATGCGATGCGTTTGTGGATTGATCCAGTAAAATTAGCTTCGTATGGCTGTACGGTTTCAGATGTCCGTGATGCTTTGGATGCGCAAAATGTAGAATTGCCTTCGGGAAAATTGACTGGAGACAACACCGAATTAACCGTAAAAACAATTGGAAATTTATCCACAGAAGAACAATTCAATAACATAATAATTCGTGCTGAAGGCGATAAAGTCGTTCATTTCAGCGATATCGGAAATGCTTCGTTGGAAGCAGAAAATTTAGAAACAAAAATGAGCGATTCCGGACAAGAAATGGTCGGAATGGCGATTATACCTCAGCCGGGAACAAATTATCTGGACATTGCCGATGCTTTTTACAAAGAATATGACAAGCTAAAAGCAGATCTGCCAAAAGATTTTAAATTAAATGTAGCGATTGACAATACGGTTTTTGTTAAGAAAGCAGTTTTGGAAGTTGCCGAAACTTTATTGATTTCGATCATTTTGGTAGTCTTGATTATCTACTTGTTTTTTAGAAATTGGGCAATCGCTTTCCGTCCTTTAATTGATATTCCGGTTTCATTGATTGCGACATTTTTCATCATGTGGCTTTTCGGATTTTCGGTAAACGTATTGACACTTTTGGCAATCGTTTTGGCCACCGGTTTGGTTGTCGATGACGGAATTGTGGTCACAGAAAATATCTTCAAAAAAGTCGAAGAAGGAATGTCACCGATTGAAGCCGCCATTAAAGGTTCAAACGAAATTTTCTTTGCCGTAATTTCTATTTCGATAACATTGGCTGCCGTTTTCTTGCCCGTAATTTTCTTAGAAGGTTTTGTCGGGCGGCTGTTTCGGGAATTCGGTGTCGTAATTGGAGCTGCAGTTTTGATTTCTGCCTTCGTTTCCCTTACGCTTACGCCAATGCTGAATGCCTACTTGATGAAAGGCGGCGAACAGAAAAAATCTAAATTCTACAATTGGAGCGAGCCTTATTTTGTAAAATTAAATACTGGTTACGGCGAGTCTCTTGCAAAATTTATGAAGAAAAAATGGCTGAGTTTTCCAATTCTGGTTGGCTGTATTGGCTTGATTATTCTGTTTTTCAGTGTGCTTCAAAAAGAAACCGCTCCTTATGACGACAGAAGTTTTATTGGCGTAAATGTAACGGCTCCTGAAGGTGCTTCGTATGATTACATGGACCGTTTTATGACGGAATTATCTGATTTGATCAATGATTCAATTCCAGAAAAGAAAGTAAGCTTGGTCATTACTTCGCCAGGATTTGGTTCTTCTTCTGTGAACAGCGGTCGTGCGCGAATTTCATTGGTGGAAGCTGGCGACAGAGAAAGATCTCAAAAAGAAATTGCCGCCGATTTGACAAAATGGACAAAGACAAATTCGGAAGCAAAAGTTTCTGTTTCTGAACAGCCTACGATTTCTGTAAACCGTCGTGGTGGCTTGCCTATTCAATATATTATCCAAGCGCAGAATTTTGAGAAATTACGTGAAAAAATTCCAGTTTTCATGGATGAAGCCGCAAAAGATCCAACTTTTGCGATTACCGATGTAAACTTAAAATTCAACAAGCCTGAAATCTACGTCACTATTGATAGAGAAAAAGCGCAAAGCCTTGGTGTTTCTGTAATGGATGTTGCTCAAGCCCTGCAACTTTCTTTAAGCGGACAGCGTTTTGGCTATTATATCATGAACGGAAAACAATACCAAGTCATGGGACAATTCGATAAAAAAGATCGAAATGCACCGATGGATTTGACGTCGATTTATGTAAGAAGCACTGACGGAACGCTGATTCAGCTTGACAACGTAGTTTCGATTGAAGAACAAAGCAGTCCGCCGCAATTGTACCATAATAACCGATATATGTCAGCCACAGTTTCTGCAGGTTTGGCGCCAGGAAAAAGTATCAGCGACGGAATTGAAGCCATGGAACGCATCAAGGAAAAAGTTTTAGACGAAACTTTCACGACTGATTTGGGCGGCGAATCTCGAGATTTTGCAGAAAGCAATTCCAATACCGCTTTTGCTTTTGGACTGGCTCTGCTATTGATTTATCTTATTTTGGCTGCACAATTTGAAAGTTTTATCGATCCTTTTATTATTATTTTGACGGTTCCGATGGCGGTTGCGGGTGCATTATTCTCGCTTTGGCTTTTTGGACAGACTTGGAATATCTTCAGTCAGATTGGAACAATTATGTTGATTGGTTTAGTGACCAAGAACGGAATCTTGATTGTAGAATTTGCGAACCAGCTCCGCGAGGAAGGAAAACCTAAATTACAAGCAATTTTAGAAGCTTCTGAATCAAGATTGCGACCGATTTTAATGACCAGTTTGGCAATTGCACTTGGAGCTCTGCCGATTGCAATGTCTTTAGGCGCAGCTTCAACCAGCAGAATCGGAATGGGGGTTGTAATCGTTGGAGGAACTTTATTCTCTTTAGTTTTGACTTTATTCGTAATTCCAGCAATTTATTTGATGTGGTCAAGAGAGAAAAAACACCGACCAGAATTTGACAATATTAAAGAATATGAAAAAGATTTATAATATGAAATTGAACCTTTTTTTCCTCTTGCTATTGGTTCTTGGATTTGCAAATTCGGCAAGTTCACAGGAAATTCTTACGGTGGAAGATGCCGTAAAAATTGTCTTAGAGAATAACTACGATATAAAAATTGCTTCCAATGATTTGAAAATTGACCAGCAAAATGTGAGTTTAGCCAATGCAGGGATTTTACCAAGTTTGAATGGAGTTGTTACTGAAAATAGCTCGATTTTAGACACAAAACAAACGCAACAGGATGGCTCTATTAGAGAACTTGACGGCGCAAAAAACATGAATCTCTCCTATGGCGTTGCTTTAAACTGGACGGTTTTTGATGGTTTCAGAATGTTTGCGAGATATGACCAATTAAAAGAATTGCAAAAATTAGGCGATGCTGAATTAAAGCTTGCTATTTTCACAAAAGTCTCTGATGTAATTTCTACCTATTATGATTTAGCACAGCAAAAACAGCAGCTTACAGCTTTGGATACGGCCATTGTAATTTCGAATTTGAGAGTTACAACAGCTGACAATCGCTATAGAATTGGAAAAGCTTCCAAGTTAGAAGTTTTAAATGCTCAAGTTGATTTAAATACTGATACTACTACGCTTTTGCGCCAAAAAGAATTGTATGCAAATACTAAAATTGCTTTGAACGAATTATTGGCAAGATCTGTAAACACTGCTTTTGAAATCGCAGAAGAAATTAAAATCGATGAAAGTTTATTGCTTCCAGAATTGATGGATTTGGCCGAAAAACAGAATCCGCAATTGCAGACTCAGATTATCAATAAACGGGTAACCGAGTTGCAGGCAAAGCAGATCAAGGCAAATCGTTATCCGGTCGTGAGCGTGAGTTCGGGGTACAATTTTACGCGCAGCGAATCGTCACTTGGTTTTGCTTCGCAATCGACTGGAAATGGATTGACATACGGAATTAACGCCTCCATGAATATTTTTAACGGCGGTTTGCAAAACAGAAACGAAAAGATTGCAAAATTGCAGATTGAAAATTCACAGGTTTTGATTGACAAGCAATTACAGACTTTACGTTCGCAGCTGTCTTCTTTTTATCAAACGTATTTGACGAATTTGCAATTGACAAAACTGGAAGCCAAAAACGAAGAAATTGCAAAGGAAAACATGGATATTACACTTGCTAAATTTAGAATCGGTACAATTACACCGCTTGAATTTCGTGATGCGCAATTGAATTATGTGAATGCGAAAGTCAGAAATAGCGATGCGCAATATCAGGCGAAAGTTTCTGAAATTAATTTAAAAGAATTAGCCGGAAATTTGTCAATATCTAATAATTAGCATTTTTATTGTGTAATTCTCAATTTATTGTTAAAAAATTATATCTTTGATTTAACATTTAAAAACGAAAAATCATGGAAATTAATTTTTACCCAATTTTAGCAAGTGGATTTGTAACACTTATTCTTGGTTTTATTTGGTACCATCCAAAAGTTTTTGGAACAATTTGGATGCGTGAAGCGGGACTTACTGAAGAGCAACTTTCCAAAGGAAATATGCTTAAGATTTTTGGCCTTTCATTTATTTACTCATTACTTATCGGCATGATAATGATGCCAATTGTCATACACCAATTTGGCGCAATGGGAATGATTGGCGGTGGCGCTCCAGGTGTCGTTCAGCCAGAATCTTACCTTAAATTTATGTCAGAATATGGAACGGCTTACCGAACTTTCAAACACGGTGCATTCCATGGATGTTTGACGGGCCTGTTTTTAGTATTGCCAATTATTGCAATTAATGGATTATTTGAAAGAAAATCTTGGAAATACATCTTAGTTAAAGGCGGTTATTGGATTTTGAGCCTGACAATAATTGGAGCCCTAATTTGTGGATGGGTATAATCTATAAAAACAAAATATCGCTTTTAAAACGGCGAGATTTATATTTAATCACCGTTGAAAAACACTTTACATTTTAAGATTTATCCAACAACTGAACTGCTTCCTGAAAACTGGAATACGCTGGCTGTTGACAATATTTTTCTATCTAAAAAATACTTGGAAGTTTTAGAGAAATCAGCTCCAGAAAACATGACATGCCATTTTATCGGAATTTTCAAAGAAGATAATTTAGAAGGAATTGCGCTTTCTCAATTTTTAGATCTAAACAAATTGCAGTCTTTTGGCGAGCGTGATAAATGCCTCAAGACTTCAGTCAGAAATTTCATCTTCAAAAATTTCAGCTCGCATGTTTTGTTCATGGGAAACAACATGCTGACGGGTCAAAATGCCTTTCATTTTTCTGATAAAATTGACAAAAACCTAGCATTAAAATCACTCAAAAAAGCTTCAGAAGCTTTAAAGGAAATTTTCAAAAACAAAGGACAAAAAGTACATTTGGTTTCTTTCAAAGATTTTGATGCTGAAGAAATTCTTGATTTTAAAACAGGCGGTTTTGAAGACTATTTCAAGTTTTCAACACAGCCGAATATGATTTTTGAAATCAGAGAAAACTGGAAAACTTTTGATGATTATATTTTAGACCTAAGCAAAAAATATCGCGACCAATTTAAGCGTGCTCGAAAGAAGTCAGAAGGAATTACAAAACGCAAAATGACTCTGGAAGACATTATCAATCATGAAGAAACGATTTATGATTTATATTTTCACGTAGCCAAAAATGCACCTTTCAATACTTTTTTCTTGGCCAAAAATCACTTCCGTGTTTTCAAGGAATTATTGGGCGATGATTTTCTCTTCTATGGTTATTTCATAGCAGAAAAACTGATCGGATTCAATACACTGCTAAAAAACGGCTGTTCAATGGACACTTATTTTCTAGGCTATGATGAAACCTTGCAGAAAGAAAAAATGCTCTATTTGAATATGCTTTATGACATGATTGCTTATTCTATAAATAAAGGTTTTGAGGAAATTGTTTTTGCCAGGACAGCTTTGGAAATTAAAAGTTCTGTAGGTGCAAAACCTGTAGAAATGTTCGGATTTATGCAGCATAGCAATTCGTTGATCAATAAAAAAATTGATGCGATTTTCGATTATTTAGAACCAAAAACGGACTGGAACGAGCGCAATCCGTTTAAAGAATAAATTTTCATCACGGAATTGCCACTTTCATCTGCTTAGGCAAAATGGCTACTTCTAGCTTAGAAACCTCATCACAATATTCGCCATCAATTTGAAAACTGACAGGAACATTTGTAGTAATTGTTGCTTCATCCGTAGAAATAATTTCAACATCTCCAGATTCAATGGGCATATTTCCGGAAAGGATTTTCCCGAATACAATCAGGTCTAAATTCTTCAAAATCACGATTTCAAATTTTCCATCATTCATCACACCGTCTGGATTTATCGTCACGCCTGTTCCATATTTTTGAGAATTGGCTATGACAACCATTCTGGCTTCCGTTTCGACAGTTCTGTTTTTGGTGTGAATTTTTGCAACAAACGGATCTTTTAAACCGGTCAAAGTATTTATAGCTTGAAGCGCATAGCCCAGTTTTCCTCTGACATTGCTGTTTTCATAGTTTTTAACCAATTCGGCATTGATTCCGATATCGCTTAAATGGAGGCTCTTTTTACCATTAATAGAAATCATATCCATCTCCATATAATCATTTCTGAAGGCAATTTTTAAGTTCTCTTCCAATTCATCCGGAAGATTCAAATCAACTGAAAGTCCGTTTGCAGAACCGCCAGGGATTATGCCTAAAATAACATTGTGATTCTGCATTGCGTCTGCGACCATTTTTATCGTTCCGTCGCCTCCAACCACAATTATTCTTTCAGTATCATTGTCTTCCTGAAGTTTTTGTATTTTTTCTTCGTCGTTTTTCCCTGTAGTTTCAAAAATAATCAAATTGATATTTTCACTTTTTGCAAAATTGGTGGCAGCTTCAGTGATTTCAGTCTTATCGACATCTCCAGAAATCGGATTCACAACCAGTATATAATTCTTTAATGAGCTCATATTTTAATAATTGCTTAATTTTTCGTATTTTGTTATAGCGTAATATAAATATAGCACAAATTATGAAGCCAATCTTAAAATTATACCGCGGTTATGCAAATGATCAAGAGCTGATTGTGATGGGCCATGTTTTTAAACCGACGACGAAAGAAGATTATGATTTCCAGAAGAAAAAATTCAAGAATGCGAAGTCTGTGATTAGAATGTTTCGAATTAAAACGCAGTCCAACGCTTCTATTTATTTAGAACACAATGGCGTAAAAATCCATACGAAGTCACTTGATGACGGTTATTTCAAGTTCTGCATCCCACTGACCCGCGATTTAGATTATGGCTGGAATGAATATAAAGTAAGCTTATTTCATGACGAAAAAGAAATTACGGCCAAAGGAAGCTATATACGCCCGCATGAAGGAAATTGGGGATTTATTTCAGATATTGATGATACTTTTTTGGTCTCGCATACGCGGAATGCTTTTAAAAAACTTTATATTTTATTATTCAGAAATGTAAATGACCGAAAGATTTTTGAAGACGTAGTGCCACATTATCAAGCTTTGAGCGCTGCCGGCAGAAAAAATAAAAACGAACAGAATGCTTTCTTTTATGTTTCCAGCAGCGAGTGGAATTTATACCGGTTTATTACGCAGTTTACCGCTTTGCATAATTTGCCAAAAGCCGTTCTTCTATTAAAAGACATAAAAACCAGCCTTACTGATTTTTTCTTGACCGGAAGAGGCGACCACAACCATAAATTTGAAAAAATAAAGCATCTTTTAGAGTTTTATCCACATTTGAAATATGTCTTGTTGGGCGATGATTCACAGCACGATCCTTACTTGTATGAAACTATTTGCAAAATTTTTCCGGTAACCGTAAAAGCAGTCTACATTCGCCAAACCGGAAGCCAGAAAAAACAAAAGACAATTGACGCAATGAAAAACATGGAAAGCATGGGCGTTGACACTTGTTATTTCAAACAAAGCAGCGAGGCGATTGCGCATTCACAAAGAGTTGGGATAATTTCTGAATCAGATGTAGAAATTGATTTATAAAAAAAATCCTGTAGCGCTAACTACAGGATTTTTTTTATTTTGTAACCATTGCAGTGATTCGCTTGATTTCTTGCTCTTTTCCTTTTGGATAAATCAGCAAAACATCTTCTTTATCAACTATAATGTAATCGTTTAATCCGTCGATGATGATTAGTTTTTTAGCATCAGTTC
Organism: Flavobacteriaceae bacterium PS02334; assembly: GCA_029959295.1. Classification (GTDB taxonomy): domain Bacteria; phylum Bacteroidota; class Bacteroidia; order Flavobacteriales; family Flavobacteriaceae; genus Flavobacterium. Next base: position 69,534 of record JASCOH010000011.1, read on the forward strand.
TGATGATATTATTTGTAGCATTTTCTAGAAAAACATTGGCGTTTACAACGGCATTCAACTGATTGTCTTTTGGAAGTTTTTCATATAAAGAACCCCAAGTTCCGAGATCATTCCAATCAAAAGTTGCTGGCAGAACATAAACGTTATCCGCTTTTTCCATTACGGCATAATCGATAGAAATATTTTCTGCCAAGGCATAATTGGTTTCAATAAAACTTGCTTCTGCTTCTGTATTATAAACCAGCAGACCTTCAGAAAACAATGCATTCATTTGAGGCTGAAATTGCTCAAAAGCTTCTGTAATTGCTTTGGCACTCCAAATAAAAATCCCAGCATTCCAAAGAAAATTGCCACTGTGCAGGAAACTTTTTGCCGTTTCATAATCTGGTTTTTCTCTGAACTGGCTCACCTTTTTTACCGGATTTTCATCTGATTTATTATATTCAATATATCCAAAACCTGTGTTCGGAAAAGTCGGCTGAATACCCAAAGTCATCAACGCATTTTTCTCTTGACAGAAATCAAAAGCCTGCTGTAAATCATGAACAAAAGCATTTTCGTCTTCAATCCAGTGATCACTTGGCGCAACAACCATCACGGCATCAGGGTTTTGTTTTTGGATTTTTAGCGAAGCATATAAAATGCAAGGCGCTGTATTTCTCATCGCTGGCTCTAATAAAACCTGCTCTTGCTTTACTTGCGGAAGCTGGCTTAAAACCAAATCATTATATCGTTCATTGGTCAATATCAAAATATTTTCAGCAGGAATTAATTTAGATAATCTGCTAAACGTTTTTTGGATCAGGGTTTCCCCAGTGCCAAGCATATCATGAAATTGTTTTGGAAATTCGTTAGTGCTTACTGGCCAGAATCGAGAGCCGACTCCACCTGCCATTAATATCGCGTAATAATTTTTGTTCATTTGGTTTATAGTTAGAATACCTATAGTAAATATTCAATTTCTTTTTTTAAAATCAAAATGGTTTAATTTTCATTTAACAACTTAATGAGGCAAAAGTTCGACTTCAGCATTCGGATTGAAAAGATAAACGCGTCTAGAACTTACTTCTTCACATTCATATCTTTTGACGCGAAGCGCTCCTTTCTTAAAAATTTTGCCATTATGTATCCTGAAAAGACTTCCATAAGGAATTTCAAAGATATAGTTTTTATCATTCGACGCATCAAATTGTTTTAACGCCAAAGACAAAGTTGCATCGGTGTCGCTGCTTGCCGTCGGATTTTTGAAATGCCTTGCCATTAAAGGCAAAACAGTGTTTGGAAAAATCTCTGGACGAATAAACGGCACCATTAATTGCTGAAAAGTATATTTCCATTCGTTGCCGTGAGGCTTTATATTTCTTCCGAATTTCTTAAAAGCCACCAAATGCGCAATTTCATGAATCAAGGTCATCAGAAATTTATATTTATTCAAGCTTGAATTGATGGTAATTTCGTGCTTCCCATTTGATCCTTTTCGATAATCGCCATGGCGTGTCATTCGTTCATTCACAATTTTGAGATGAACTTCATTGGCGACAATAAGCTCAAAGCAAGGAATGACGGCGTGTTCGGGCAAATATTTTGAAAGCGTTTCGTTCAATTAATTATAAATTTTAAGGCGTTGATGAAGAAACCTGCAATACTTTACCATTATAAAATTGATTCCCTTTTAAGGTAAAATCATAAATATAATCAGCCATTTGTGAAGCAGAAAGTGGCGCTTGATAACCTGGAAAAGCTTCTGCCAACATTTCTGTCTGTACTGAACCCAGAGCTAAAACATTAAACGCAATTCCTTGTTCTTTATATTCTTCAGATAATAATTCTGAAAGCGTAATTACGGCTCCTTTGCTTGAACTGTAAGCTGAAAGTCCTGCGAATTTTACACTCCCTTGAATTCCTCCCATGGAACTGATTGTTACAACGTGGCTTCCTTTTTGCAAATAAGGCAAGGCAATTCGAGTCAAAGAAGCAACTCCGAAAACATTTACTTTATAAATACTTTCAAAATCTTCAACGGTAGTTTCTGAAAAAGGTTTCAGCAATAAAGCGCCGGCATTGTGGACAATTGCGTCTACATTTTTCCAAGTTGATTTCAAGAAATTTTCTACTTTTTGCAAATCTTCTTGTTTGGATAAATCAACTGAAAGGCAAGTTATATTTTTATTTTCGAGCAAAGCCTGAGGTGTTTTTCTGGAAATTGCCAAAACATTGTGGCCGTCATTAGCAAATTTTAAGGCCAGTTCATAACCAATTCCCCTACTCGTTCCCGAGATAATTATATTTTTCATTCGTAAAAATTACTTTTTAAGTGCGATTTCTTTTGCTGGCGAATTTGTCATTTTTTCAATTACAGGCAACATGTCTTGCACAAACGAAGCCATGTGCGCCGTGTCCATTAATTTAAATTCGTCTTGTGGCTGGTGATAATATTCAAAATTTTCGAAGTCAAAAGTACAAACTGTTTGCGCAGGAATTCCGAATTCTGTGAAAAAAGGATAATTATCAGAAGCCATAAAAAGTCGGTAAGTCAATTCCTGCTGTACAAATCCGATTAAGTTTTTGCCTGCATATTCATTAAATTTTGAAGCCATATTTGATTTCCCGTAACCCGTGATATACGCCGTAAAATCACGTTTCATCGGAACTCCGATCATTTCAAAATTCAACATCGTATAAATATTAAAATTCTTTTCTTTTAGCTTCTTGGCTAAATGCTTCGACCCTAAAAGTCCTTTTTCTTCTGCAGTAAAAAAGGCAAAAAGAATGCTTCGCTTATTGGATTTTGTTTTTCCGAAATACTTCACAACTTCTGTAACGGCAGTCGTTCCCGATGCATTGTCATTTGCGCCATTATTAATTTTATCGCCTTCAACGGCATCCAATAAAAGTCCGATATGATCATAATGAGCTCCGATTACGACAAACTCATTTTTTAATTTTGGATCATTTCCTTCAATAAAACCAACAATATTATAAGCCGTTTTCGGAAAGTCTTTCAAAGTATCTTTATAGGTAGAAAAATAAGGCTTGACATTATTATCCGCATAAATCTTTTCTAAATAACTGACGGCTTTTTCCATGCTTTTTGAACCTGGATCACGACCTTCCAACTCATCTGAAGATAAAAATTGCAATGTTTTTGAAACTGATTCTTGGCTTACTTTATAATTAATTTCGGAAGCAGATTTTCCTTCTGATTCAACAACAGCTGTATTTGACTTGCATCCAAAAATAAAGACAGGAAGCAGATAGAATATTTTTTTCATTTGTTTTTTGGTTGATTGATTTACTTGCTAAAATAAAAAAAATACAGTAACAACAGTTGTTTTATGGAGGAACAAATTCATCGTTGCTCTTTAAATTCAGATTCTACACAAAATTTGTTGACAAATTCCACACTTTTGGATAAAAATTCCACACAAATCCTCATACAAATTCTATTTTTTTTTCTAGAAAAAATTAAAAACCCTTATTTTTCAATACTTTACAAGCAAATCATTTTACTTTCTCTGAATTGGCACATTTTTTTCATTACTCTAATCGAAAAAGAAACTATTACAAACACAAAATAATATTGTTATGAAAAAGATTTTTTTATTAGCCGCTATCGCATTAGGATTTGGAATCAATGCTAACGCTACACAAATTGAAAACAACAAAGAAATTTCAATCTTACAAGAGAAAGAATACAAACCAGTTGAACCGTCAGCAATTCCTGCAGATGTATTGAAAAACATCAGCGCAAAATATGGCGGATATACGCTTAAAGAAGCGCATGTTGCAGCCGACGGAGAATATAAATTGGTTGTTGCAAAAGATGAAAAAACCGTTACAGCATATTTCTCATCGACAGGTGAGTTTATTAAAGAAGCATAGTTTAAGTTAAGTTTGTTGAAGGAAGAATTTATTCTTCGCAATATAAAGGAGATGTGGGGGCATCTCCTTTATTGTTTTATATATTTTATAACATATATTAACACTTAAAGTTGGTTTAAAATTTTAATTTTGTAAAAACACATCCCCTTTTCTAAATGGCTTCAAAAATTTTAGTGATCGATGACGATACTTCTTTCTGCGTAATGCTGAAAACTTTTTTGCAAAAAAAAGGCTACGAAGTAACGAATGCTTTTACAGCTAAAGAAGCCGAAGAAGCAATTAAAAATCAGACCTTTGATGTAGTTTTGACTGATATCAGACTGCCTGACAGCGACGGAATTCAAATTTTAAAAAGCATCAAGGAAGTTTCATTTGCCACCCAAGTCATCTTAATGACTGGTTATACAGATATCAAAACTGCGGTGAGCGCAATGAAAATGGGAGCTTATGATTATGTTGGAAAGCCAATCAATCCTGATGAGATTCTTCATACAATTGAACAATCCTTAAAAAAGAAATCTGAAAAACCCGAAGTTTCTGAAAAGAAAGCGGAAAAACAGATTGTTCCAACTTCTGCTTTTGTAAAAGGAATCAGTTCTACTTCTGATAAACTTCACGAATATATCAACTTGGTTTCGCCAACAAACATGTCGGTTTTGATCATCGGCGACAGCGGTACCGGAAAAGAATATATTGCCCACACAATTCACACTTTAAGCAAGCGAAAAGAGAAACCTTTTATTGCGGTTGACTGTGGCGCGATTCCAAAAGAATTAGCATCAAGCGAATTTTTCGGACACATAAAAGGTTCGTTTACTGGAGCAATTAATGACAAAGTTGGACATTTTGAAGCGGCAAACGGTGGCACTTTATTTTTGGATGAAGTAGGAAATTTATCTTACGAAGTCCAAATCCAATTGCTTCGTGCCTTACAGGAAAGAAAAGTAAAACCTGTGGGAAGCAATCACGAAATCAAAGTAGATATCAGAGTTGTTGCAGCCACAAATGAAGATTTGTCAGAAGCTGTAAAACGTGGTGATTTCAGAGAAGATTTGTATCACCGACTAAATGAATTCTGCATTCAAGCACCAAGACTTTCAGAAAGAAAACACGACATCATGATTTTTGCGCACCACTTTTTAGCGCAGGCAAATGATGATTTAGAAAAAAACATACAAGGTTTTGACGATGAAGTCATTGAGCTTTTCATGAATTATGACTGGCCGGGAAATCTTCGCGAGATGAAAAATACGATTAAAAGATCGGTTTTATTGACCAAAGGCGATTTTATTCCGAGTGACGTTTTGCCACAGGAAATGCTTACTGCAGCTAACGAAAGCGAACTTTCGGTTTCTTATTATTCTAAAGAAAATGAGGAAATAGCAATTCGTTCTGCTTTGGAAAGAGCCGGGTTTAATAAAAGTAAGGCCGCGAAACTTTTAAATATTGATAGAAAAACACTTTATAACAAATTGAAATTATACAGCATTGATCTTTAATTGATCTGCTTTTTCAATTCTGAAACCAATTGTTTTAGTTTTTCAAAAATCACATCCATATATTCTTCCGTTTGAGTTTTATCGAAATTTAGTGCTTGATCTTCGACTGGCTCTAACAAATCAGAAATCGTATAGACTTCCATCTGTTTTAGCATCGGAATCATTTTGTGTGCAATCTCAGCCATTTTAGGCAAATCCATTTGAGAAGTCGCCTCTTTTAAAGCTTCGCAGTTTTCAGCCACGCTCACAATAAAAGTTTCTACAATCAATTTTAAAGATTCAGGATCGTTCTGCGTAAATTTATTCAGGCTTGAAAGGTCAAATAATTTTTCATTTTTTCTGGCTTCGTCAACCTGCACGGAAACATCCATCGGTTTTCCTTCAAAAATGGATTTCATCAAAAGCAGTAATTCTTCTAATTTCAAAGGTTTTGGATGGAAAGCCGTAAATCCTTTGCTCATAAAATCTTCTGGATTTAAATTTCTTTTTCCTGACAAGGCAATCACCGGAATTGTTGCTACTTTCTTGATATTGTTATTTCTTATGATTCTTACCAATTCAAATCCGTCGATATTTGGCATTTGAATATCGCTCAATACCATATCAAAATGTTCATATTCCAATAGATTTCTAACCTTTGTAGCATCAACTAAAGTCGTGACTTTTACAGGATAATTTGAAAAAATTTCTTTCATAAGCGAAAGTTGCATTGCGTCATCGTCTACAATCAAAATTCTTTTATCCTTTAAAAATTCAAATTCTGAATCCACAGCAGAAACTGGAATTTCAATTGCATCTTCAACAACTTTGATGTCAGATTTCACAGCAGGAATGGTAATAGTGAAAATCGAACCTTCATTTTCTTCACTGTCCAAAGTAATTTTTCCTTTCAATAGACGAAGCATTTTTTTTGCAATAGTCAATCCCAAACCAGTTCCTCCGAATTTCTTTTCAATGCCAGAATGCGCCTGCGTAAATTCTTTAAAAACGGCTTTTTGCTTATTTTTTGCAATCCCAATTCCGGTGTCAATTACAGAAATTATGATTTTTTCGTCTTCAATTTTGGCCATCACTTCCACTGAACCTTCCTGCGTAAATTTGATTGCATTTGAAATCAAATTTGTCAAAATCTGCTTCAATCGATAAGGATCAGAAATATAATTATCATCCAAAGCATCTTCCACATGCCAATTCAATTCGATGTTTTTGTTTTCAGCATTTGGCTCTAAAGGCTTACACGTATTTTCAATCAAATCTTTAAAATTGAAACTTACTTTTTCAATATTGATGCGGTCATTTTCCAATTTAGAAAAATCGACCAAGTCATTGACAAGCTTCAATATATAATTGGAAGAATGCTTTATGTTGTCTAAATATTGCTTTTGCTTCGGATTGATTTCGGTATTTTTTAGCAAATCAGAAAACCCGATTACGCTTCCCAAAGGGGTTTGGATATCGTGAGTCACAGTCGCCAAAAGCATCATTTTACTGCGCAATAGATCTTCTTTTTCAGAATTTAAGACTTCGAGCTGGTTCCTATAATTTTGATTGATCGTTAAATCCCGAATGATAATGGATGCGAAAATTATTAGTAAAAAAAAGGTAATCGCTCCAACCCAAGCAATAGTTTCTAGCGTATTGTCAATCGCTAATTTTGACTCATTTATTTTTGAATACGATTTCTCTAAAATCTGTTTTTCTAGAGAAGAAAGCACAATTCGAAGCTGGTCAGAAATAATCCTGTTTTCATCCAGCATTTTCTGTTCTTTCTTGAATAATTGGTATTTCAGCTTGTTGTCTTTGATAATAATTTTGGTCAAAACATCTTCAAAAGCCATCGCAAGCGAATCATTAGAAAGCTGTAATCTTCCTAAAGAATCCAACTGCTTTTCTGTCAGAACAGAGTTTAAGAAATCGGTATATTGTGATTTCCGAGTAAATTTTACAGGCTTTACATTTTGAACAAGAGAATCTTTTACTTTATAAATTCGGCTCACCGCACGATCAAAAGTAGTCTGTTTATTATAAAAGTTCCTGAATTTAATAATCTCATTGATACTATTTCGTTTCTTTTTCAAAAGCTTTTGGATGGCATCTAATTTTGACAATTGAACCGTATCGCTTTCTATTTTTATAGCCTCGATTTCACCGTTTACGCTATCTAAAAGTTTATTATATTCAGCATAATCTGCCGAAGAACCGGTCAGAATAGAGTTTCTGCCAACAGCTTCAGAGGCATAAAGATTGGCAATAGCGTTACTTATTTTGATAATTTGCTGATTATCCGAATTCACATCTTTATTCGGAATCGCCGCTTTCAGAATTTCCGTATAAATAAACCAAATAGAAAAGCCAGCTATCACAAAAAGCAATAGATAACCCACAATAACTTTTCCTTTTAACGACCTCGGCTTTTGACTCATACGATAAAGATACTATTTTCTGACAGTTTGTTCCAAAAAAAATCCAGCAGTAATTGCTGGATTTTTTATTTATAAAAAGTAATATTTAGTCTGCCAAAATACTTCTCGAAATCACAATTCTTTGAATTTCAGAAGTCCCTTCATAAATCTGCGTAATTTTTGCATCGCGCATCATTCTTTCCACGTGATATTCTCTCACATAACCGTTTCCTCCGTGAATCTGAACGGCTTCAATAGTAGTGTCCATGGCTGTTTGAGAAGCAAAAAGTTTTGCCATCGCACCTGATTGTGAAATATCTTGACCGTTATCTTTTTCGTAAGCCGCTTTAAAACACAATAACTCTGCAGCACTAATTTGCGTTGCCATATCTGCCAATTTGAAAGCAATTGCTTGGTGTTTTGAAATCTCTTTACCGAAAGCTTTTCTTTCTTTTGAATATTTCAAGGCTAATTCATAAGCTCCAGAAGCAATTCCTAAAGCTTGAGAAGCGATTCCGATTCTGCCACCATTCAATACCGCCATTGCAAAATTAAATCCGAAACCGTCAGCGCCGATTCTGTTTTCTTTTGGAACTTTTACGTCAGAAAACATCAATGAATGCGTATCAGATCCGCGGATTCCCATCTTTTGTTCTTTTGGTCCGATGTCAAAACCAGCCCAGCCTTTTTCAACTATGAATGCGTTGATTCCTTTGTGGCCTTTTTCAACGTCTGTATGCGCAATTACAATATAAGTCGAAGCTGTTGAACCGTTTGTAATCCAGTTTTTTGTTCCGTTTAATAAATAATAATCGCCTTTGTCAATCGCAGTAGTTTTTTGCGAAGTTGCGTCACTTCCCGCTTCTGGCTCAGAAAGACAGAATGCTCCGATTACTTCACCTTTTGCCAAAGGCACCAAATATTTTTGTTTTTGTTCTTCGTTGCAATATTTTTCCAATCCTGCGCAAACCAGTGAATTGTTCACAGACATTACAACGGCTGCCGAAGCATCCACTTTTGCAATTTCTTTCATTGCCAAAATATAAGAAATGCTGTCCAATCCAGAACCGCCATATTTTGGGTCAACCATCATCCCTAGAAAACCTAGTTCAGCCATCATTTTCACCTGTTCTGTTGGAAATTTTGAGTGTTCGTCTCTCTCAATTACACCTGGCAACAATTCATTTTGAGCAAAATCTCTTGCCGCTTGCTGAATCATTAGGTGTTCTTCGGTTAATTTAAAATCCATAATTTCTAAAGGTATTAATTGCCGTTTGTTGTTTTTTTGTGCCCAAATGTAAATATTAATTATCAAATTTTCAATAAGAATACTTAATTTTGGCACTATGATTAAGGAAAACTATAACGTTATCGGAGTTATGTCGGGAACTTCTTTGGATGGAGTCGATTTAGCCCATATAATTCTCAAAAATGCGGCAAACAAATGGCATTTTGAAATTCAGGAAGCGACTGCAATTCCTTATTCTGAAGAATGGATTTCAAGATTAAAAAATGCTGTCGATTTCTCGGATGAAGAATTGAAGAAACTGAATGAAGAGTATACCTTATTATTAGGAGGAATTATTTCTGATTTTATCCAAGAAAACAAACTCGAAAATTTAGACGGAATTTGTTCTCACGGACATACGATTTTGCATCAGCCACAAAACGGATTCACCCTACAAATCGGAAACCTACCGAATATTTCAAAATTGGTCAATCAAAAAGTCATCTGTGATTTCAGGGTTCAAGATGTGGAATTGGGCGGACAAGGCGCGCCGTTAGTCCCAATTGGTGATCGTTTTCTTTTTTCGGAGTATGATTATTGCTTAAATCTCGGTGGATTTTCAAATGTTTCTTTTGAGGAAAATGAAAATAGAATTGCTTTTGACATTTCTCCCGTAAATACGGTCTTGAATTTTTATGCCAATCAATTAGGATTGGATTATGACGATAAAGGAAAATTAGCAAGAACCGGAAAAATCTCCGAATCACTTTTTGCAGCATTAAATGCAATTGATTTTTATTCGAAAAAACATCCGAAATCTTTAGGTTTTGAATTTGTAAAAACGGTTGTACTTCCTATTATTGAAAAGCATTCAATTTCTTTGGAAGACAAATTAGCCACTTTTATCGAACATATTGCCATTCAAACGGCTTTGGCTTTGCCTAAAAAAACAGGAAGACTTTTGGCAACCGGCGGTGGCGCTTACAATGATTTTTTGATGGAAAGAATGAAATTCCACTTGCCTGAAATGACTTTTGAAATTCCGGATGACAAAACGATACAATATAAGGAAGCGCTAATTTTTGGATTATTGGGCGTTTTAAAACTGAGAAACGAAATTAATACGTTGGCGAGCGTGACTGGTGCGAGGCAAAATCATAGTTCTGGGAAAATATTTTTGCCGTAATATTTTGTATCTTTGATTCAATAAAATTCTAGACCAATGAAAATCATTTTAGAAATTCCAGACAGTAAAGCATCCTCATTATTAGAGGTGTTAAAAAGCATTTCCTACATAAAAGTAAAACCACTTTCTGACCAAAAAGCACTTTTGATGGAAGAAATCAGAGAATCTGTGGAAGAAATAAAATTGATAAAATCAGGAAATAAAAACGCTAAAAATGCTGAAGATTTTTTAAATGAGCTTTGAAATTCAGACCATTTCCGTATTCGAAAGGCAGGCAAAAAGACTTGTGAAAAAATATTCTTCTTTAAAAATTGAATTACTGAATTTAATTCAAGTACTAAAAGAAAATCCTCAAACCGGAACTTCTTTAGGACAAAATTGTTTCAAAATTAGAATTGCGATTTCAAGCAAAGGAAAAGGAAAAAGTGGTGGGGCGCGAATTATTACAAATGTGATGATTCAAGATAATATCGTATATCTGATAAACATCTACGACAAATCAGAAAAAGAAAATTTGACAGACAAGGAATTATCCGAATTATTGAAAGATATCCCAAAATAGAAACTAAAAATTCAAAGTCAGGCAGAAAGCTTGACTTTTTTATGCAAATAATTTAAAAATTGATCCTTTAAAACTATATTTGCAAACCTAAAAATAACACTACTCAAACAATGAAAGATTTATTAAATAAATTTGAAAATAAAGAACCAGAAATTGTATTCAACTGGAAAGATGCTGAAACCGAAGCCGAAGGTTGGACCGTAATAAACTCACTTCGTGGTGGCGCTGCAGGCGGTGGAACCCGAATGAGAAAAGGACTTGATATGAACGAAGTGCTTTCTTTGGCAAAAACAATGGAAGTAAAATTCTCAGTTTCTGGACCAGCAATTGGCGGTGCAAAATCTGGAATCAACTTTGACCCGAATGACCCAAGAAAAAAAGGCGTTTTGCAAAGATGGTACAAAGCCGTTTCACCTTTATTGAAAAGTTATTATGGAACCGGTGGCGATTTAAACGTTGACGAAATCCACGAAGTGATCCCGATGACTGAAGAATGTGGTGTTTGGCATCCGCAAGAAGGTGTTTTCAACGGACATTTCAAACCGACGGAAGCTGATAAAATCAACAGAATTGGGCAATTGCGACAAGGTGTTGTGAAAGTGATCGAAAATCCGATTTATTCTCCAGACGTAAATCAAAAATATACGGTTGCTGATATGATTACTGGTTTTGGTGTTGCGGAAGCAGTTCGTCATTTTTATGATATTTATGGCGGAAGCATCAAAGGCAAAAAAGCAATTGTGCAAGGTTTTGGAAACGTAGGTTCGGCAGCAGCTTATTATCTGGCTAATTCCGGAGCGAAAATTGTCGGGATTATTGACCGTGATGGAGGTGTTATCAATGAAAACGGATTTACTTTTGAAGAAATTAGACAATTATTTGTAAACAAAAACGGAAACCAACTGGTTGCTGACGGAATGATTCCGTTTGATGAAATCAACAAGAAAATCTGGACGATTGGTGCTGAAATCTTTACACCTTGTGCCGCTTCAAGATTGGTTACGCAAGAACAGTTGGATAATATGACCGCTTCTGGACTGGAAGTAATTTCTTGTGGAGCGAACGTTCCTTTTGCGGACAAAGAAATTTTCTTCGGACCAATTATGGAAGCTACAGATAAAAAAGTAAGCTTGATTCCTGACTTTATTTCAAACTGCGGTATGGCGAGAGTTTTTGCTTATTTTATGGAGAAAAAAGTACAAATGACTGACGAAGCGATCTTCAACGATACTTCTGAAATCATCAAAAATGCGATTCAAAAAGCGCACGATATAAATTCAGACAAGAAAAACATTAGTGCAACTGCTTTCGAGATTGCCTTGAAACAATTGGTCTAATTATTGATTTCAGTATTTTTAGATAACATTTTTTCGTTATTTCCGTTATCTTTCTATACTTTTATCGAGCAAAAATATAAAGCTATGAGTCACGCTATTACTGAAGAGCAAAAAAAATCATTGGTTATCACAATCTTATTGTTTGTGGTCTTCATTTTGCTTTTGATCTTCATCACTTTTGCTTCGCAAGAAAGAATTGAAGAGCTTGCCGGTGGCGGTGGCGGTGGTGTGACTGTAAACTTTGGAGACAGCGAGTTTGGTTCTGGAGCTGATTATACGAGCGAGGTTTTAAAAGTAAGCCAGACTGCAAAATCAGCTCCGCAATCATCCGCGAGCGCTCAAGAAGATATTTTGACGCAGGCTTCTGACGATGAAGATGCGGTTTCTGTGGTTGAAAATAAAAAACCTGTCAAAACAGAAATTAAAAAAACGGATAAGCCCGTTGTTGTTCCTGAAAAACCTAAACCTTCAAAATCTACTAATGATGCGCTTGCAAATATCTTAGGCGGAAATAACAAAGGTGGCGATGGAGACGACGGTGTTGCTGGAAACAAAGGAAAACTCAATGGCGATAAAAATTCAAACAATTATTATGGCGACGGAGGTTCTGGCGGTGGAACTGGTGGCGGTAACGGTCCTGGAAATGGACCAGGCAGTGGCCCTGGAAGCGGACCAGGTTCTGGCGGCGGAAGCGGTGGCGGTTATTCTTTAGGAAACAGAAAAGCACTTTCTAAACCAAGTCCTGCTTATAAATGTAATGAAGAAGGCAAAGTTGTGGTTCAAGTTACTGTTGACAGAACTGGGAAAACAATCGGCGTTGTAACTGGCGTTAAAGGAACTACAAATCCTGCGAAATGCTTGGCTGATCAAGCCAAAATTGCTGCGATGGCAACTAAATGGCAACCTGACAGCGATGCTCCTGAAAAACAAGTTGGCACAATACAGTACAACTTCAGCTTGAATTAATTTTCAAACTCACATTTCTCATTTTCAATTCTGAAAAATGAACTATTCTGAAACTTTAGACTGGATGTTCAGTCAATTGCCGATGTACCAAAAACAAGGTGCTTCTGCTTATAAAGAAGATTTGACCAATACTATTTTATTAGCAAATCATCTCAATAATCCTGAAAAGGAAATCAAAACAATTCACGTTGCTGGAACTAACGGAAAAGGTTCTACTTCTCATTTTTTAGCTTCGATTTTACAGCAAGCTGGCTATAAAACTGGATTATATACTTCGCCACATTTAAAAGACTTTAGAGAACGAATAAAAATCAACGGCAAGGATATTTCTGAAGATTTTATAGTAGATTTTATTGCTTCTAACAAATCGTTTTTTGAAGAAAATCAGTTGAGTTTTTTTGAAATGACTGTTGGATTGGCTTTTGATTATTTCCGTCAGGAAAAGGTCGATATTGCAATAATTGAAGTAGGTTTGGGCGGAAGATTAGATTCTACGAATATTATTTCTCCTCTACTTTCTGTGATTACAAATATTGGTTTGGACCACGTTCAATTCTTAGGAAATACGATTGAAAAAATTGCTTTTGAAAAAGCGGGAATCATTAAACCAAACACTCCTGTTGTCATTGGCGAATACACATCGGAAACAAAACCTGTTTTTGAAAATAAGGCAAAAGAAACGCAATCTGAAATTTTCTTTGCTTCAGATTTGATTGAGGAAACTTATCCTTCGGTTTTATTAGGAGATTATCAAGTTCAAAATAAGAAAACTGTTTTACAGGCCATTCGTGTTTTGCAATCACAGAATGAATTCAAAATTTCAGAAGAAAATATAAAAGACGGCTTTTGGAATATAGTCAAAAACAACGGATTGCAAGGAAGATGGCAACAATTAGGAACTGCTCCAAAAATAATTTGCGACACGGCACACAATAAACACGGACTTGAAATTGTGATGAAACAATTGCAAAGAGAAGAATTTGACACCTTGCATTTCGTTTTGGGCGTTGTAAATGACAAAGATTTGGATAATGTTTTACCCCTTTTTCCAAAAAACGCAAATTATTATTTCTGCAGGCCAAATATTCCTCGTGGATTGGAAGCTTCGATTTTAGCAGAAAAAGCAACAAGTTTTGGACTTAATGGAAAAGTATTTAATTCTGTTACAGAAGCTTATGAACAAGCTAAGAAAAATGCTTCTAAAAATGATTTTATCTATGTTGGTGGAAGCACTTTTGTAGTTGCAGAAATTTTATAATTTTTTCAAATAAATGCTTGCAGATTTAAAAAACTAGCTTATATTTGCACACGCAATAAGGGCAACCAAATTGCTGAAATAGGGCGATTAGCTCAGCTGGTTCAGAGCACCTCGTTTACACCGAGGGGGTCGGGGGTTCGAACCCCTCATCGCCCACCGATTAACTCCTTAAGAAATTAAGGAGTTTTTTTTATGATAAATTTTAAAAGGTAACCAATAATTTCTTTTCCAATTAGGAATCGAAAGAAATGAAAAGCATCAAATAAATCGTCGGGCTCATAACCCGAAGTTTAGATTATCTATTTAAAGTTTTCGAATCCTAAAAATCATTATCATTGCCACAAATAAAAAACGCCTCAGTTTCCTGAAGCGTTTCTTTATAAATTTAAATTCTATTTTTTATCCGTTGCAATTACAAACTTTAGATTGTTCTTTACTCCTATTTGAAGCAAATCTACCAAGTCTTGAACCTGCAAGTTGTATGGAATTCTCACAATTACAGTTTGGTCTTTAGCATCGCCCATTTTAGCCAATAAAGCCGCCTCCAATTCTTCGAAAGAAACATTTTGCTTGTCAATAAAATAGTTCTTGTCTTCAGAAACTGACAACGTAATGTGTTGCTTGTTCGTTTTATCGTTTTGTTGCGTTTTCGGCAACGTCATCTTGATTACATTCGGATTCGCCAGTGTTGATATAATTAAGAAAAACAACAGCAAAAAGAACATAATATCACTTAGGGAAGAAGTTGCAACTTCCGCGTGAAATCTTCTATTTCGTTTTAACCCCATCGTTTGGTCTTTGAATTATGGTTACGAATTCTAAAATCTGTTTTTGTACATTTAGTGAGAAACCATCAATCATTCCGTTGAATAAGTGATATGCCGCATAGGCGATAATTCCCACCACAAGTCCAGATCCACTACTGATCATTTTTTCATACAAACCGCCAGAAATATTTCCGATACTGATATCTTCGGTTTGAGAAATACTGTAGAAAATTTTGATAACTCCGGCAATTGTCCCAACGAAACCTAGTGTCGGCGCAATACCAGCGATCAAACCAAGATGTCCCATTCTTTTCTCCATTTCACCAATTTCGATATTGGCGGCTCTTTCCATGTTAGATTCGATTTCAGAAATTGGCCTTCCGATTGTCAAAATTCCTTCTCTTAAAATATTTCCGTAAGCCGTATTTGATCTTTCTGCCAAAGAAACGGCAGCATTGATATTACCAGAATTCAACTGAACTGCAATATCTTTTACCAAGTGAGAATCTAACTTTACAGCTTTTTTAATAGTAAGATATCTCTCAAAAACTAAATATATTGTATAAAAAAGAAGAATTACAATCGGAATTAGAAAGAATCCACCTTTTAGAAGAAAACTAAAAAGATTCATTTCTTCAGTTGTTGCCACGCCTTCAATAATTGTGTCAGTCGAAGCTTTTGCAATCGTATCTGCCTGCAGGAAAATGGTTGAAAATATCATAAATATATTTAAGAAATTTAGTTATTCAAATCACGAGCAATTTCTTGCTTCAGACAAAAATAAGTTTTTTATTTAGTTTTAAAAGTATAACGGAGGTTTTTAAAATATAGTATTCATAAAAAGCCTTGAATTGGTTTTATTTACAGGAATTCCAATACTCTTTCTAAAGCCATTCCTCTCGATCCTTTGATTAAAATCATTTTGTTTTCTAATTTTTCCTCCTTTAAATCTTCTGAAAAAGAGGCAAATGTTTCATAGAAAAACAAGAATTCTTTATCGATTTTATTAGCATAAAAATGGTTCCCGATAAAATAAGTTTTTACATTCGATTCGTTCTTTAACAGCGCGACAATATGCTTGTGTTCATGAAGACTTTCTTCCCCAAGTTCAAACATATCGCCTAAAATTGCGACTTTATTCTCTTTATCCAACTGCAGGAAATTTTTAATCGCAACTTCCATACTGCTCGGATTAGCATTATAAGCATCCAAAATAATTTCGTTTGAATTCTTTACCAGCATCTGCGAACGATTATTTTCTGGAATATAACTTTCGATCGCTTCTTTAATTTCTTCATCAGAAACTTTGAAATATTTTCCAATCGTGATTGCTGCGTTTATATTGTTAGCATTGTAGAGGCCAATCAGATTCGACTTTACTTTTATGCCGTTGTAATCTATTTCCACGAATGGATTTGCTGTAATTGCATTGATAAAAACAGAAGCATTTTTATCGGCCTGACTGAAAGTTACACGAAGATTATTCTCTGTTTTTTCCTTTTGGATGGCGTCGTCAAGATTTACAAAAACAAATTTATCATTTTCAGAAAGGAATTTATACATTTCACTTTTCCCTTTGATCACGCCTTCTGTTCCTCCAAAACCTTCGAGATGCGCTTTCCCAAAATTGGTAATATATCCAAAATCAGGCTGTGCAAGTGCGCATAAAAATTCAATCTCTTTCTGATGGTTCGCTCCCATTTCTACAATTCCAATTTCAGTTTTGGAATCAAAAGACAGCAAAGTCAACGGAACACCAATATGATTATTCAGATTTCCGACAGTTGCTTTTGTAGTGTATCTTTTAGAAAGAACTACGTTGATCAATTCTTTTGTAGTCGTTTTTCCATTGCTTCCGGTCAAGGCTACAATTGGAAGTTTAAGGTATTTTCTATGGAATTTGGAAAGCTCTTGCAAAGTTTCCAAAGTGTTTTCTACAAGAATTGTTCTTTCGTCTATGAAATACTCTTTATTGTCAATTACAACATAGGAAGCTCCTTTTTTCAAAGCTTCTTCAGCAAAAGTATTGGCATCGAAACGCTCTCCTTTGATTGCAAAGAACAGTGAGTTTTCTTCAATTTTTCTGGTATCAATTGAAACCGAACTGCATTTTAAAAATAAATCGTGAATGTCTTTAATTTCCATTTTAGAAACTGATTTATAAAACAAAAGCCCTAATTAAAGGGCTTTTGTGGAATTATTTACTGAAAATTAATTTCTTGCTTTTTTCTTTCCGTCAGATTTTGGACCTACTCTTGACATCGCACATCTGAATCCGATGTAATCTGTCGCCATATCTTGTGGGAAGTATCTTCTTTGAGCAGGATCTAACCAATAAGCTCTGTCTCTCCAAGAACCACCTTTGTAAACTCTAACGTTGTCATCAACTAAAGTTGTTCTTTTTGATGAATGGTCATATTTTCTAACCATATTTCCTAAGCTGTCTGTAGAAACATTATGCTTTGGAGAATCGTACATTCTTTTAGAATCATCAACTTTTCCATTTCCTTCCTCAGAATTTCCGAAGTCAAAATATCTTGTTGACTGTTTGTCACCATCTCTGTAGTTGATGTTGTTTGACTTATCAAAGTTTTGTCTTAAATACGTTTCTTTTTCGTCAACTGGAACTTGAGCAATCTGCCCAGGGAAGTTTCTAGCGATGATTTTTCCATTTGCTAATGTATCAAAAGCCATGTTTTCACCAGTTACAATTTCCGCTTTTCCGTCTTCACCAATTTTGTTTTTCATGTAAACATTACCTCTGTAATAGTTGAAGTCATTCGCTTCATCATCAACAATAGGTCTGTAAACATCGGCAACCCATTCTGCAACGTTACCAGCCATATCATACAATCCAAAATCATTTGGTGGGTAATATTTAACTACGTTTGTGATATCAGCACCGTCATCAGACCATCCTGCAATACCGCCGTAATCTCCTTTTCCTTGTTTGAAGTTAGCCAATTGATCTCCTTTGAATTTTCTTTTTCCAGAACGAGTGTAGTTTCCTTTCCAAGGATATTTTTTCTGACCTCTATAGATATTGTATTCTCTGTTACCTACATCAGCTGCTGCAGCATATTCCCATTCAGCTTCAGTTGGAAGTCTGTATTCAGGAAGTATGATACCTGAAGTTCTTTGAGCGTATAAATTTGTGCTGTCTTTTGAAGCTCTTCCTCTTTTTCCTTTTAAAACAATTTCTTCGTTTCCTCCATAAGTTTTAGTAGGCGCATTTAGGTAAGTTTCAGTACTAAAAGTATTATCACCTTTAGCTTCTGTTACTTTAGCATCTCTTTTAAGGTAGCCTTCTCTTTCAAGAACATTTTCGTTCACACGGTCTGTTCTCCATTTGCTGAATTCAACAGCTTGGATCCAGTTTACACCAACTACAGGATAGTTTGCATAAGCAGGATGTCTCAAATAGTTTTCAGTCATAGTTTCGTTATAACCTAATCTATTTCTCCAAACTAATGTATCTGGAAGTGCTCCTTCATAGATGTTTTTATAGTTTTCATCTGACGGATCAAATACTCTTTTCAACCAGTCAAGGTACTCCATATACATAATGTTGGTCACCTCTGTCTCATCCATGTAAAAAGACTGAACGTGTTGCTGGTTTGGAGTATTATTCCAATCGTGCATTACATCATCCTGAACTTTACCCATCGTAAATGTTCCACCTTCAACCAAAACTAATCCAGGAGCAGTCTCTTGCTTCTTGAATTTTGAGTTGTATTGAAACCCACCTTTCTTGTCATTGATTTTCCAACCCGTGGCAGAAGATGCGTTTTTTGAGCTGGAGTTCTTACTACAACTAGTAACACCCACAACTAATGCCAACGTTAGCATCAGCCTCAAAGCCATAATTTTGTTTACTTTCATACTTTCAGTAGGTAATAAATTTCGAGCCGCAATATAATAATTAACCATTAAACTGCAACATCAAATCTTAAAATAATAATAAAATTCTAAATATTTGTTAAAGCCTATTTTTCAAAACGTAAAATTAATGCAATTATTGCACTTAATATTAAGTTAAAAAAATTATTTTTACTTTTCGTAATAATTAAGCGTGACAAGCGTTATTCAATTTAATGAAAAAGACAATTTTACTTTTCCTCCTGCTATTTTACTATGTTTCTTTTGCACAGCAAACAGAGAATGTTTCTATTGAATGGGTTGATAATTCGGGTGTTTCCTCTGAAGAAATCGCTATTAAGATTCCAATAATTAAATCTCCGGGCTTTTTTTATGACTATAATACAAGCGAAATTTTCTTTAATCTTAAGATTCCTGTAGCGGGATTTGCAGACGAAAACAGCTTAAAAATTACAAATATTGTATACGAAAGCATTCCGCAATCAAAATTAGGAGCACTTTCTGTGGCATTAATTCCGAATTCGATCAAAGCTACGATCAAAAACATGAACAATCCGGAAAATCAGCGAGCAGTTATTACGCTATCTCCTATTATAAAAAGTGGCAATGGATTTCAAAGAGTGAAATCGTTCAGCTATTCTTATTCTTTAGGAAATGAACAGCGAAATAGAAGTTCATATAATATAAATGCTGTCACAAATTCGGTTTTGAGTTCAGGCGAGTGGTTCCGTTTTTATGTAGAAAAATCAGGAGTTTACAAAATTTCCCGAACTTTTTTACAAAGCCTTGGCATGAATGTCGGTTCAATTGATGCTAGAAATCTAAAAATATATGGAAACGGAGGCAGAATGCTTCCTTTATTAAACAGCGAATTCTATCCAATTGATTTAACAGAAAACGCGATAACAGTAATTGGTGAAAGCGATGGTTCTTTTGACAATGATGATTATATTTTATTTTATGCAGAAGGCGTTGATAATTGGAATGAAGACAGCCAAACCCACAACAATCTTTTTTCAGACCGCTCCTATTATTATGTAACAGCTCAAGGCGGCTCGGGAAAAAGAATTGGCAACATGCTTGCAATTGCAGATAATGCAACAAGAAACGTAACTACTTTTGACGATTACCAATATTATGAAATTGACAAAAACAACATTGCACGTCTAGGAAGACGATGGTTTGGCGACCCCTTTAACATTAAGGAAGAACAGACTTTTGAATTTGATTTTCCAAATATCGTACCCGCTTCCCAGATGCAGATTAATGTGACTGGCGCGGCAAATGCTTTTGCAAGAACAAATTTAAATATCGCAGTCAACAATCAAAACATAGGAACTATAGACTTTCCCGCATTAACTGCAAATAGCGGCACGCAGGCTTTTTTGGGTGGATTTCCTTCAACTACAACATCGGGCACTCCTGCTTTTTCATCTTTTCCAGCAACAAATAAAGTTACTGTAAAACTGACTTACGACAATAATGGAATTCCGAGCGCAAACGCCTACCTAGATTATATCATATTAAAAGCACAAAGAAATCTCCAAGGTTATGGCAAGCAATTCAGATTTCAATACAATGAAGCAAATTCCGTTACCGGAGTAGCGCAATACCAGCTTTCAAATGCAGGCGGAATAAGCCAAGTTTGGGATATTACAGATATTTACAACCCTGCAAAAATAGAAAACAACAGAGCTGCACAATTTACATTTAAGGCTTATTTGGGTGAAATCAGAAAATATATTGCGATTGATCCTGCCGATTATTTTACGCCCTTAAAAGAATCTCAGCCAAGAGTCGCAAACCAAAATTTAAAAGGAACGATTTTCAAAAATAATCAAGGCGCTTTTCAAGATGTAGATTATATAATTGTAACACCCGCTTCTTTAGCAGCACAGGCAGAACGTTTGGCAAATTTCCACAGAAGCTATTCTCAGTTGAACGTGAAAGTTGTCACCCTAGAATCTATCAATCAAGAATTTTCTTCTGGAAAACAAGATATTGGCGCTATTAGAAACTTCGTGAAATATGTTTACAACAACGCTTCCCTTCCAACCAAAAGATTGAAATATTTGAATTTATTCGGAGATGCTTCTTATGATTACAAAAGCAGGACACCTAACAACACGAACATCATCCCTATTTACCATGCGCTTGACAGTTTTAATCTAAGCGCTTCGATCATGAGCGACGATTTTTATGCACTTCTCAGCGATAATGAAGGAAAAATGACCGGCGCTTTAATCGACGATATGGAAATTGCCGTGGGAAGAATGCTGGTAAACGACCCGGCTCAAGCCGCTCAAATGGTTACAAAAGTTATCGAATATCACGGCATTGAATCTTATGGAAAATGGCGAAATAATTTTGTACTGATTTCTGATGACGTCGATGAAGATTGGGAAGCACAGCTTCAGCAAGGAATTGATGAATTGGGAGATAAAATTTCACTAGAAAAGCCTTTTGTAAACGTAAAGAAAATCCACACCGATTCTTATGTCCAAGAAGCATCTTCTGGAGGAAATCGCTATCCAAAAGCAAGAAAAGATTTTATCGACGAGCTTGAGCAAGGCGCTTTGGTATTTAATTATTTTGGCCACGGAGGCGAAGACGGACTTGCCAAAGAGAGAATTTTTGAAAAAACAGACGCTCAAAATCTAAATAATAAAGATAAGTATCCGTTATTTATTACGATCACTTGTGAATTTACCAGATTCGACAATCCTTACAGGCCGACTGCAGGAGAATATATGTATTGGAATCCTGGCGGAGGCGCAATTTCATTGGTAACAACTACAAGGCAAATTGATCCCGCGACTGGAAAAAATATTAATGATGAATTTTCAGATGTGCTTTATGGTTTTGGGACAAATACTTACGTTCCGATTGCAGAAGCTTTGCGTCTTGGGAAAAATAATTCAAGATATTCTTCCTTAATGGTATCTTATATTGGAGATCCGGCGATTAAGCTTGCTATCCCGAAACCAACAATTGTCTTGACAAAAATTAACGACGAGCCTGCAGAAACTTCAGCTTTCGTCTTCAATGCTTTAAGACCCGTAAAATTGACTGGAGAAGTAAGAAATCTAGACGGAAACACAATCATATCAAACTACAACGGCGATTTGTCCGTAAATATATTTGACAAAAAAGTACAGAGAGCAACTTTAGGAAATGACGGAACTAGAAATGGCTCTGGACTAATTATCATGAATTTTACCTTATTGGGAGAAACCATTTTCCGCGGAAATGCTTCTGTTAAAAACGGCCAGTTTGAATTTAATTTCGTAGTTCCGAGAGATATTACAATCCCTGTTGGAGATGGCCGCATCAGCTTTTATGCCAAAAGAACGCAAGGACTGGAAGACCAAACGGGATACAATGCTTCCATCAAAGTCGGCGGAATTAACGAAACCGCAGTTGCAGATAATATTGGCCCGAGAGCAAAACTTTACATGAATGACGAAACCTTTATTTCAGGCGGAATCACGAATTCATCACCGTTTTTCTTGGCCTTTTTAGAAGATGAAAACGGCATCAACACAGCGAGCGGCATCGGCCACGATATTACTGCGGTTTTAGACGGAGACGAAAATAATCCTTTTATCCTTAACGACTATTATGAAACCGAATTGGATGATTTTACCAAAGGAAAACTTCGCTTTCCGTTGAGAAATTTAGTTGTCGGGCTTCACACCATTACTTTTAAAGCTTGGGATGTTTACAATAATCCGATCACCGCTGAGATTCAATTTATTGTTGTTGGCGACGAATCTGTAACATTAACGCACGTTTTGAATTACCCAAATCCATTTGTGAGCTATACGCAGTTTTGGTTTACGCACAACCGCCCTTACGAACCTTTAGAAGTTCAGGTTCAAATCCTTACAATTACAGGAAAAATTGTAAAAACGATAAATCAAGTGGTAAGCACAGAAGGATTTTTATCAAGAGAAATTACTTGGGACGGAAAAGACGATTTTGGCGATAAAATCGGAAAAGGAGTCTACGTTTACAAGCTGACGGTCAAATCAACTTTCACAAATAAGAAGACAGAAAAATTTGAGAAACTTGTTATACTTTAATAAAATACTATATTTGTTTAATAAATTTTAATCGAGAAATGAAAAAAACCGCCTTATTAATAATTTGCATATTAGGATTTAATGTACTTAAAGCCCAAGAAGACAGAGTAATAACAACTGGAGTTCCTTTCCTTATGATCGCTGGTGACGCGCGTTCAGCTGGTATGGGAGACATCGGTGTCGCTACTTCGCCTGATGCCTATTCACAACAATGGAACCCTGCAAAATATGCTTTTTCTTTAGATAAGCAAGGATTTTCAGTGAGCTATACTCCTTACCTAACCGATCTTGTTAACGATATTTCATTAGGCCAGGCTACTTATTTTAACAGAATCAGTGAAAAAAGTGCCTTTGCTGCGAGTTTGAGATTTTTCAGCTTAGGTGAAATCGAATTGAGAGGAGAAGATCCAAATGACTTCGTAAACGTAGTAAAACCAAGCGAATTTGCATTTGACCTTTCTTATGCCTTGAAATTAAGCGAAAGATTTTCTATGTCTGTTGGAGGTCGCTATATTCGTTCCAACCTAAGAATTCCTAGTGAAGGAACAAATGCTTCTGCAGCAACTTCTTTTGCCGTAGACGTTTCTGGTTACTACCAATCTGAAGAAAT
This sequence comes from Flavobacteriaceae bacterium PS02334, assembly GCA_029959295.1. Taxonomy (GTDB): domain Bacteria; phylum Bacteroidota; class Bacteroidia; order Flavobacteriales; family Flavobacteriaceae; genus Flavobacterium. The sequence goes on from JASCOH010000011.1 coordinate 93,195, forward strand.
TGCCTATGACGATTTCAACGGAAGATGGAGAGGTGGATTCAACTTCCAAAACTTAGGACCAAAAATCAATTACGATTTAGATGATTCTGACAGCGGTTCGAACTTTTTGCCAGCCAATATGAAACTTGGTGGTGGATTTGATTTTATTTTTGACGAATATAACAAAGTTTCGATCAATGCGGAAGTAAACAAATTGTTAGTTCCAACGCCTCAAAATCCAGATTTGAATGGAGACGGAACAATTACTGACGAAGAAAGAGCACAAAACAATAGAGATTACCGTTCAATCGGATGGACAGAAGGAATTTTCAAATCTTTCAATGACGCGCCTGACGGAATGAAAGAAGAATTAAAAGAATTTACTTGGGCTTTAGGAGCTGAATATGTCTACCAAGATTCATTCGCCTTGAGAGCTGGTTATTTCAATGAAAGCGAAGAAAAAGGAGCCAGAAAATTCATGTCGCTTGGTGCTGGGTTCAAATACAACATCATTAAAATCGACGTTTCATACTTATTCTCAGCTTCAAAAGTAAAAAACCCTTTAGAAAACACACTTCGTTTCTCTCTTAGCTTTGCTTTCGGAGACAAATACGATGAATATTAGTATATAATTTAAAGACGAAAAAATCCAAATTGCTTTCATTAGTAATTTGGATTTTTTTTCCTCAAAACATTTATGAAACAAATCAATATTACGACTACCTTTTCTGTTTTTGATTCTAAGGAAGAACTTCCAGCGGATATTCTAAATTTAATGGATCAAGCGATTGAAATCAGAAAAAAGGCTTATGCTCCTTATTCAAAATTCAGAGTTGGTTGCGCCATTTTATTAGACAATGGAAAAATTGTTTTAGGTTCCAACCAAGAAAACGCCGCTTATCCATCAGGATTATGTGCTGAAAGAGTTGCCATTTTTCAAGCCGGAGCCATTTATCCGGAAGCAAAAATCTTAAAAATGACTATTTCTGCAACAGCAGATGAAAAACCGGTGCTTGCTCCTATTCCGCCTTGTGGTGCTTGCAGGCAATCTATTTCTGAATATGAATTCAAGCAAGAAACTCCGATAGAAATTTATTTTATGGGCGAATCCGGAGAAGTTTACAAATCAGATTCTTTAAAAAATCTGCTTCCGTTTCTATTTGATAAAAACTATTTATAAAAAAACCTAAAATTTACCTTTTAAGTTTTAGTTCTAAGTCGGAATGTCTTATTTTTGCATTTCGCAAATTTGTGTGAGAAAACTATTTTGCGTCTACAACTAGCAATTTACTGGCACGATAACGTTTAGCAAAAAACAAACAATGAAAGAAGTTACAAAAGAAGTTTACTTAAAGTGGTATGAAGACATGCTGCTTTGGAGAAAATTTGAAGACAAATTAGCCGCTTTGTATATCCAGCAAAAAGTAAGAGGTTTTCTTCACTTATATAATGGTCAAGAAGCTGTTTTAGCCGGAGCATTGCACGCAATGGATTTATCAAAAGATAAAATGATTACTGCTTATAGAAACCACGTTCAGCCAATCGGAATGGGTGTTGATCCAAAAGCTGTCATGGCTGAGTTGCTTGGAAAAGTAACAGGAACATCTAAAGGAATGGGTGGTTCTATGCACATATTTTCAAAAGAAAAAGGTTTTTACGGAGGTCACGGTATCGTTGGAGCGCAAATTCCAGTTGGTGCAGGTATTGCTTTCGCAGATAAATATTTTAATACTGGCGGTGTAACCATGACTTATTTTGGTGATGGAGCGGCACGCCAAGGTTCTTTGCACGAAGCTTTTAACATGGCAATGTTATGGAAACTTCCGGTTGTATTTATCGTTGAAAATAACGGTTATGCCATGGGAACTTCTGTTGAAAGAACTGCAAACCACACAGATATCTGGAAACTTGGTTTAGGCTATGAAATGCCTTGCGGACCAGTTGACGGAATGAATCCTGTGAAAGTAGCTGAAGCAATGCATGAAGCGATCGACAGAGCGCGTCGTGGCGACGGACCAACTTTCCTTGAAATGAAAACATACCGTTACAGAGGACATTCAATGTCTGATGCACAGTTATACAGATCAAAAGAAGAGGTTGAAGAATACAAAAAAATTGACCCGATCACTCAAGTTTTAGACGTAATCAAAGAAAACAATTATGCTACTGAAGCAGAAATTGAAGCGATTGACGAAAGAGTAAAAGCTTTGGTTGAAGAATGTGCTCAATTTGCTGAGGAATCTCCATTCCCAGAAGTACAGCAACTTTATGATGTTGTTTACGAACAAGAAAACTATCCTTTCATCCCTCATAAACTATAATCATTATGGCAATCAAAATCACAATGCCTCGCTTAAGCGATACTATGACAGAAGGAACTGTTGCTACATGGTTGAAAAAAGTTGGGGACGAAATTAAAGAAGGAGACATCCTTGCAGAAATCGAGACGGATAAAGCAACAATGGAATTTGAAGCTTTTGACGCTGGAACTTTATTGCACATCGGAATTCAAGAAGGAGAATCTGCTCCAATTGATTCGCTTTTGGCAATTATCGGTAAAGAAGGTGAAGATATTTCAGATTTATTAGCTGGCGGAAGTTCATCTGACAAAAAAGAAAGTTCCGAAGCTTCGAAACCAAAAGAAGAAACTAAATCTGAAGAAAAATCAGCTGAAGCTCCGAAAGAAGAGAAAAAAGAAGAAGCTCCAAAAGCGGAAAGCGCATCATTGCCAAAAGGTGTAATTGTTGTTACAATGCCACGTTTAAGCGATACAATGACTGACGGAACTGTGGCGACATGGTTGAAAAAAGTAGGAGATAAAATTGCCGAAGGAGATATTCTTGCTGAAATTGAAACTGATAAAGCTACAATGGAATTTGAATCTTTCAATTCAGGAACTTTATTAGAAATCGGTATCAAAGAAGGAGAATCTGCCCCAGTTGACAGCGTTTTAGCTATCATCGGACCAGAAGGAACTGATGTTTCTGGTATTGCTGAAAACTTCAAAAAAGGTGGCGCAGCTCCTGCTCCAGCAAAAGAAGAAAAGGCAGAAACTAAATCTGAAGAAAAATCAGAATCTAAAGAAGAGCCGAAAAAAGAGGAATCTAAAGAAGAAACAATTGAAACTGTTTCTGACGGAAAAAGAATTTTCATTTCGCCTTTGGCTAAAAAAATTGCTGAAGAGAAAAAAATCAATATATCACAAGTAAAAGGAACAGGCGAAAACGGACGTATCGTGAAAAGCGATATCGAAAACTTCAAGCCTTCAGAAGCTCAAGCTCCGAAAGAAGCTGGCAAATCTGAAAGCGCTTCTGCCGTGAAACCATTTGTTGCTGCAGGAGAAACTTCTTCTGAAGAAATCAAAAATTCTCAAATGCGCAAAATTATTGCGAAGCGTTTGTCAGAATCTGCTTTCACCGCACCACATTTCTACTTGACTATTGAAGTAGCAATGGACAGCGCAATGGCTTCAAGAAACACAATCAATTCATTGCCAGACACGAAAGTTTCTTTCAATGATATGGTTATCAAAGCGTGTGCGATGGCCTTGAAAAAACATCCAAAAGTAAATTCTCAATGGAAAGATGATGTGACTGTTATCAATCACCACATTAACATTGGAGTTGCTGTTGCTGTTGAAGACGGTTTGGTTGTTCCGGTTCTTAAATTTGCTGATCAATTGAGCCTGACTCAAATTGGAGGAAATGTAAGAGACGTTGCCGGAAGAGCTAAAAACAAAAAATTACAGCCTGCCGAAATGGAAGGAAGTACTTTTACAGTTTCAAATTTGGGTATGTTTGGTATCACAGAATTCACTTCTATCATCAACCAGCCAAACTCTGCAATTCTTTCTGTCGGAGCAATTGTTGAAAAACCAGTTGTAAGAAACGGAGCGATTGTTATTGGAAACACAATGAAAGTAACCCTTGCTTGCGACCACAGAACTGTTGACGGAGCTACAGGAGCACAATTCTTGCAGACTTTGAGACAATACTTGGAAAATCCGGTTACGATGTTAGCATAAGCTAATCTCTTTATAAATAAAAAATCCCGTTCATTTATGTTCGGGATTTTTTATTTATAAAAATTTGATGATTCAGAAAGTCTATTTATTTTTCTCCTGAATCCATTTCGCCATATATTTTGTAGCATTCATAGTATTGTGTTGCAATATCGAACCAATAAAATTCTGCTGCCTGTGGATTTCAAGTTTCTTTTGAACTCTTATAATTTGTTGAATAAAATTTTCTTCATATAAATTCCTATCATAGCGCTGGTTTATAATATTTCTTCCATTATTTTGGGCTTCCAGCCAAATATTTTCATCGGAGTATAATTGAGTAGCTTTTTCAGCAAAACCTTCTATAGAATTGGCTATAAATCCATTCCATGGCAATTCTCCAAACATAGATTCAGCACCGATAGAAGTGGTTACGCTTGGCGTTCCACAATGCATCGCATCCAAAAGTTTTCCTTTAATTCCTGCTCCAAAACGAATTGGAGCTAACATTACTTTTGCTTTTTTTATAACGTTATAAGCATTTTCAGCCCTCCCAAAAACATAGAATCGCTCTTTTTCATTGTGCAGTTGAAATACCTTTTGAGATGGATAAGCTCCGTAAATCAATAATTTTGCCTTAGGCAATCTCTCAGATAATGATGGCCAAATTGTTTCTTTTAAGTATTGAACAGCATTCCAATTAGGTTCGTGCCAAAAATTTCCTATAAATATAAAATCATTTCTATCATTAAAACTAGGAAGAGAATCATAAAAATCATCAGCTATTTTATCACTAAATATTGGGAGATAATGCAAAAGCGATTTATCAATTTTAAAGGAATTTATAAGCAAGTCAATTTCAAATTCAGATATAATCAAAGATAAATCACATCTTAAAATGCTTGCGATTTCTCTTTTTGCAGTATCAGAAAACAAGTAAGTTTGATTAAATTCCTTTTTTTCTTTGAATGCTTTATGCCTTGCTTGACGTAGAAAATGTAAATCTTCTGTATCTAAAATCCGCAAACTATTAGGACAAACATTTGCAACCCTCCATCCGAATTGTTCTTCTGTCATAAAACGATCAAACAAAACAATATCCGGATTTATTTCTTTTAACAAAACATTAAAGCTATCAGAATTTAAAACTATAGAATATTTAGAGATACCTATTGACTCAATATCAAAACTGTAATCACTAACAAGTGAAGACGATGAAAAAGCGACATCCCAATTATTAGCTAAAAACAATTGCAACAATTGCAACATTCGAGAACCAGCTGCAGAAGAATTTGGCTCAGGCCAAACAGATCCAATAACTAATATCTTTTGTTTCTTTTCCATGCGCCAAAATTAGCTATATAAAAGTATTCATAGGATTTTTATCTAAATTATATCCAAAAAAAAATCCCTTCATTACTGAAGGGATTCTCAAAGAAAGGCGGCGACATACTCTCCCACAGGATTGCAGTACCATCTGCGCAGGCGGGCTTAACTTCTCTGTTCGGGATGGGAAGAGGTGAGCC
>JASCOH010000012.1 GCA_029959295.1 Flavobacteriaceae bacterium PS02334
TCAAAATTTATCCAAATCCAAACAAAGGAAGCTTTACCGTTCAGTTTGATTCAAAATCAGGAAATGAAATCAAGGTTGGTGTAAATGACATCAGCGGAAGACAAATCTTCAACCGTTCATACCAAAACACGGGATTGTTTTCTGAAAACTTAAAATTGGACAACCTTCAATCTGGAATCTATCTTGTAACTGTTCAAGATGGTGATAGAAGAGAAGTTAAGAAAATTGTAGTTGAATAATTTTCAATCATAAATAAACAAAAAGGGAGCTAATTTAGCTCCCTTTTTTATTGTAGTTTAATTTGTATTTCCTTTGTTTTTTGGTTGTCTACTATCGCTGGAATAATTATGCTTAATTCGTTTTTAATTCTCTTTAAACTGCCTTCATTTACTTCATAATAGCCTGCTTTTCCTTTGCAATAACAGAAAACGCCAAAAACCATTTTAGTAGCTTGAAGTTCTTGATTTATGAATAAAAATTCTTTTCTATTCTTTTCAACCTCAAAAATAATTTCTTCGCGATATCCTGCGTCTTGAAGCGATGTGTCTTTTATTATGTCTGAATAGTTATAGCGATACACATCATGACTTATGCTTTCATTGAGTTTGTAATAAGTTTTGCCAATGCCGTCTGTTTCGATATCCAAACTCTTATTTTCGAGTATTTCAAATTTGCATTCTCCATTTTTAGGGCAAATACTTTCTATTTTAAAACTAGCCTTATTTATGCTTTTTAGATTATTAGAATTGTGATTCGAGCCACATGAAATTGCAAGAAACGTAAAATGAAGCAAGACTATTTTTTTCATAATATTAAATTTTCTTGAATGAATATGGCAAAATATAAGCCATTATTTTCCGTTGAAAGACGTCATTGTGATTTCGAGTCCGGCAAGGGCAAAAGATTGGATGATTTCAGCGGAAATATCTAGTCTTTCTGTAAGTTTTGACTTTTCATCGTCATTCCATTCACCGAGGACGTAATCAACTTGTTTTCCTTTTTTAAATTCATCGCTGATTCCAAAACGAAATCTTGGATATTCTGAAGTATTTAAGATTTGCTGGATGCTTTTCAGGCCGTTGTGGCCACCGTCACTTCCTTTTGTGCGGATTCTGATGCTTCCAAAAGGTAAGTTTAAATCGTCAGTAATGATCAAAACGTTTGAGGCTGGAATATTTTCTTTGTCCATCCAATATTTTACGGCTTTTCCGCTAAGGTTCATGTAAGTGTTTGGCTTTAAAAGAAAAAGGGTTCTTCCTTTTAATTTGTATTCTGCCATTTGTCCCAATTTTGCGGTTTGGAATTCTACGGATTCTTTTCTGGCCAAATGATCTACGACTTTAAAACCGATATTGTGCCTTGTATTTACGTATTCTGCGCCAATGTTGCCGAGGCCAACGATGAGAAATTTTTTCATTGGGTCTATTTCTGTTTTGTTTTCTTTTTTGAATATGTTGGATAGCCAATTCATTTTGTAAAAATAGTTTTTCTGTGGGGAATTTCGAAGGAATTTTTTAAAGAGGATTTTATGTTGTCATTGCGAGCAACGAAGCAATCTAATCGCGCTTGTCAAAAACCACTTTTTAATTAGTTTATCGATTCATATTATGTGATTGCTTTGTTTCTTGCAATGACAATAAGGCATAAAAAAAGCACCAGTTTTGAGGCTGGTGCTTTTGATATAAATAAGAATGAAATTATTTTTTCTTTCCTTTTGCTGGAGCTTTTGCGGCTTTTGCAGCTTCTTGAGCAGCTTTCATTGCAGCACGTGAGATTCTCACTTGAGCAACTACAGTGTTTTCTGGGTGAAGCAATTTATAGTTGTCTGAAACTAATTTAGTAACGTATAATTTGTTACCCATTTCAAGACCTGAGATTTCAGCTTCTACGAAATCTGGAAGATTTTTTGGTAAAGCTTTAACTCTCAATCTACGTTGGTTCAAACGTAAAACACCACCTAAAAGTACACCTGGAGAAACTCCTGTTACTTTAACTGGAACTTCCATAGTGATTTCTTTGTCATCATGTAATTGGAAGAAATCTAAGTGCAAAATCTTGTCTGAAACAGGGTGCACTTGAGTATCTTGCAATACTGCGTTGAATGTTTTACCACCTTCAAGTTCGATCACAACTGTGTGAGCGTTTGGAGTGTAAATCAAGTTTTTGAATGCTTTTTCTTCTGCAGAAAAATGCACTGGCTGATCTCCTCCGTATAAAACGCAAGGAACCATTCCAGCATTACGTAAGGCTTTAGTAGCTACTTTGCCCACGCTTTCTCTTTCTGATCCTTTAATTGTAATCGACTTCATTGTAAATATATATAATTAATAAAAAATTCTGCTTTAGGCGGTTTGTGTGAAATTGCTTAGTTTCTCGCAACGACTACATCAAAAATTTACCGCTGATAGAGTTGTTGTGCTGTACCATTTGCATTACTTCTGCAAAAAGAGGTGCACAGCTTACCACTCTGATTTTCTTTGATTCTTTCTTTAACGGAATAGAATCGGTAACTATTAATTCGAGTAATTTCGAATTTTCAATTTTTTCATAAGCTTCTCCTGATAAGATAGCGTGAGTGCAGATTGCTCTGACGCTCAAGGCTCCTTTTTCAATCATCAGGTCGGCTGCTTTTGCTAAAGTTCCTCCGGTGTCAATCATATCGTCAACCAATATGATGTGTCTTCCGGTAACTTCGCCAATCAATTCCATGCTTTCAATAACGTTTGCCGCTTTTCTTTGCTTGTAGCAAATTACAACATCTGATTCTAAAAATTTAGAATAAGCATATGCTCTTTTTGAACCTCCCATATCTGGAGATGCAATTGTCAGATTTTCTAAGCCTAGACTTTTTACATAAGGCAAGAAAATAGTAGAAGCAAACAAATGGTCTACTGGTTTTTCAAAGAATCCTTGAATCTGGTCTGCGTGCAGATCCATCGTCATGATTCTTGTGGCTCCTGCAGCTTCTAAAAGTTTTGCAACTAATTTGGCTCCAATCGGCACACGTGGCTTATCTTTTCTGTCTTGACGTGCCCAACCAAAATAAGGAATTACAGCAGTAATATGACGTGCTGAAGCTCTTTTGGCGGCATCAATCATCAGTAAAAGTTCCATCAAGTTATCCGCACTTGGAAAAGTCGAACAAACTAAAAAGACTCTCAATCCTCTGATTGATTCTTCAAATGACGGTTGAAATTCCCCGTCGCTATAAGTTGAGAACGTTACCTTACCTAGCTCCACACCATAGCTTTTAGCTATCTGTTCGGCTAAATGTACGCTTTGAGAACATGCAAATATCTTTGCTTCTGGTTCTTGGTGCGGCATTTTAATGTATTGTTTAGTAGTTAGTTAGTTGTGTGTCGCGTTAACGAGGTGCAAATTTAGGAATAAAAATCAACTCTGCGAGAAAATTTTTTAAGTTTTTTTCTTTTATTTCAAAATAAATCTATTACATTTGCACCCACAATTGAAACACATCAATTGCCTGGATGGCGGAATTGGTAGACGCGCACGACTCAAACTCGTGTACTTAGGTGTGTGGGTTCGATTCCCACTCCAGGTACTAAAAACCCTAAATATTTGAATTTCAAATATTTAGGGTTTTTTATTTATAAAAAAAATGCTTCTAAAACTAAATTTAGAAGCATTTTTTGTTATTTAAACGAGTTGATTGTTAATTGGCAACGACCGTATTTGGCAAAATAACCTCGGCAGTTTTTTCAATATCCTGTGGAACGGACTCAATTACATATTTCATATTTTCACCTCTTACAGTTACTTTAAATTTTTCTTGAGTAATTACTGTAATAACTTCTACTTTTTTTCCTTGGTATTCGCAGAAATAAACTGATGTGTCTTTTACTGAAACTGCCTTTTTGATAAGCTTCATGTCTCCAATTGGTTTTACTGAAACGGTGTTGTCTGTCAGCGCAAACAAATTTCCTGGTTCGTTGTGAGGCTCTTTATTAATAGTATAATTTTCAGATTTCAAAACAACTTTATAATAATCGGCTTGGGAATAACCCGCCACAAAAACGAGCAAGGCTAAAAATATAAATATCTTTTTCATAGCATTTTATTTTATCAAAAAAATAATTAATTTTTCTGGATTTATTTTCTGCTAATTTACTGTGGCTTGCTGGATAAGATGTTATATTTTCTTCGAGTAAGTTTATCTGATTCAAAGGATTATTAAGAAGATTTTATAATTTCTTGATCACATAAGTCACAATTCCCCAAATCATGAAATTATTTTCTTCAGAAACTTTGATTGGCTCGTAGTTTTGGTTTTCTGGCATAAGATAAAGGCTGTCTTTCTCTAATTTCAGGCGTTTTACCGTGAATTCGCCATCAATAAAACACACAGCAATTTTTTTATCTGAAGGTTCTAAAGTTCGGTCAACAATTAAAATATCCTTGTCATTTATTCCTGCATCAATCATCGAATGGCCTTCCACTTTTATATAAAAAGTAGTTTTTGCATTCTCAATTAATTCTTTATTTAAGTCAATAGCAGTTTCTAGAAAGTCTAAAGCGGGCGAAGGAAATCCGGCGGAAACCCCTTGATTTACATAAGGAATCTTTATTTCGCTCTCTAAATCAGGAGTAAAGAAAGTAAGTTTTTGTTTGATATGTTTAGAATTTAATGACATTTTATTACGAGAATTTCATCGAATCTTGTCGTATATCTTGCAGATAATAAATCTTGTTTCATATTCCATGTTTTTGCGTCTTGCGTTCCGAGTTTGACTTTTCGATCGCCTAATTTTTTGTTTATATCATCGATCGTTTTCATCAAAGCCAGATGTTTCGGATTTTCTTCTTCAAATAAATGGAGCTGTTTTTCATTCGTATTTATAAGCTGCGTCACAATAACGCCTGCTTTTTTAAAACGCTGTCCTTTATTTTCTTCATATAATTTTTCTAAGATTCTAATTGCCGCTTGATTTATCGTAAGCGTAGAATCGGTACCAAAAGGCAACGTAATCGAATCGTGGTAATATTGTTTGGCTGTAGGCGTTTTATGTTCCATAGTTCCCAACATTACGATTACGGTATGGCAGCATGAATCTTGCTTTCTCAATTTTTCGGCACATACAGAGGCGAAAGTAGAAACTCGTTCTCTTAAGGAATCGAAATCATATAAATTTTTCGGAAAACTTCTCGTGATAGCAATACTCTTTTTATTGACAGGTTCCTCCATTCCTAAAACAGATTCTCCCAATAATTCTTTTCTTAGCCGAAGGCCGATGACGCCCATTTCTTTTTTTATCCAGCTTTCATAAAAAGGTTCGGTAAAATCATACGCAGTCAAGATATTTTTGGCTTTCATCTTTTTCTTCATTCGATAGCCAATTCCCCAAACGTCTTCAATTTTAGTCCATTTCAAAGCCTTTATGCGTTTTTCATCCGTATCAATTACATAAACGCCTTTTGTTCTTTCCGGATATTTCCGGGCAATTTTATTGGCAACTTTTGACAAAGCTTTCGACGGCGCAAAACCAATACAAACTGGAAGGCTCAGCCCTTTCATGAGCGTAGTTTTTATCTTCTTGCCATAATCGTCATAGTCCAGGATATTCATCCCATCAAAATTCAAAAATGCTTCATCAATGCTGTAGACTTCAACTTGCGGCGTAAAGTCTCGTAAGATGTCCATCGTCCGCTGGCTCAAATCTCCATACAAAGCATAATTTGAAGAAAATACTTTTACGTTATGCTGTTTTAGCAATTCCCTGACTTTAAACTCAGGTGCCGCCATCGGAATTCCGAGCGCTTTTGCTTCGTCGCTGCGAGATATTATGCAACCGTCATTATTAGACAATACGACGACAGGCTTTCCATTATACTGTGGCTGGAAAACCCGTTCGCAAGACGCGTAAAAATTATTGCAATCGACTAAAGCATACATACTGCAAAATTAAGATATTCAGCCTGAAAACAGATGTTAATTGTGAGCAGTTCGGTTAACATAAATTGTCTGTTAATGCAGAAGAAATTGCGGAACTTGTTTTATTCTTAAGTTCTGACAAATCTTCTTCCACAACCGGAAGCTATATTATTGCTGATGGCGGTTATACTGCGATTTAATTGCGCAGATTATAAATAAAAAAGGCTGTCAAATTTTGACAGCCTTTTTTATTATGAGTAAATTATTAAACTAATAAATCTAATATAAAAGAGGGGTAAAGTCCAATTGCGATGTTTAATAAAATGGCAACAGTTGCGACAGCGTGATATACAAAAGGAACAGGCATTGCTTTTTCTGTAGCATCTTTCGTGTACATTGCCAAAATCAATTTGAAGTAATATCCAACGCTAATAATTGAGTTTATTACAGCTACAATTACCAAAATAATGTGTCCAGCGCTAAGCATTTTGTCGAATAAAAATACTTTTCCGAAGAATCCTGAAAATACTGGAATTCCGGCCATTGAAAGTAAAGCACCGGTTAAAATTGCAGCTAATAGCGGACTTGTTTTTCCTAATCCGTTGAAGTTGAAAATATCTTCGTTGTCTTTATCTTTTGTTACATATAAAACTACTGAAAAGGCTGCAATTCCCGCTAAAGCATAAGCTGAAGTATAATAAAGCAAAACGCCAGCTGAAGTTGAAACTGCTAAAAGTGTCATCAGCATGAAACCTGCGTGGGAAATACCTGAAAACGCAAGCATTCTTTTTACATTTGTTTGTCTCAAAGCCATGATGTTTCCAATCGTCATAGACAGAATTGAAATGATCATCAATGCGGTTTGTGAAGAATCAGGAAGATTTACGTTCATTGCGCTTACCAATTTAAAGAAAGCGGCCATTGCAACAACTTTTGCCAATGTGCTCATTAAGGCAGTTGTCAAAGCAGGCGAACCTTCATAAACGTCTGGCGCCCAAAAGTGGAATGGCGCTGCAGCAATTTTGAAAAGCATTCCGATACTTAGTAAAATCGCACCGATATAAAACCAGTCTTCAACATCTGCTGAAGTTCCGGCTTCTTGAATTACAGCCATATCAAATGAACCGATCGCTCCGTAAATCAAGGCAATTCCGAATAAGATAAATCCAGAAGCAAAAGCGCCCATCAAGAAATATTTCATTCCGGCTTCATTACTTTTTAGGCTTAATCGATTGCTCGCCGCCAAAACATACAATGAAATAGAAAGAATTTCAATTCCTAAGAAAAACATGGCAAGGTTTCCAAAAGCAACCATGGCAACGGCTCCCGTCAAAAGGAACAATTTTATAGAAATAAAATCAGATATTTTGTGAAACTGCTTTTCGTGGAAACTTGGCGTCAAAGCAATTAGAAATACGGTCAAAAGAATAAACAGGCAAGAGAAAGTAGTTGCAAAGCTGTCAAATACAATCATGTTATTGTAAGTATCTGCCGTGTTATTTAATCCAGTTGCAGTCAAGCCTAAGATTGCAAGCAAGCCCACAATTGTTACTGGAACAATCGCTTTTCTTGCGTTGAAAATTTCAGCTATAAGGCATAAAATCCCTAATCCGGCAATAGCTATTAATGTATACATTTTATATCTGACTAAATTAAATTCTGTTTATAATAGTTAAAATATCTTGCAGGCTTGGCGTAATCAAATCTACAATTGGTTTTGGATACAATCCGAAGAAAAGCAAGAAACCAATGATGATTGTTAAAGTAAAACCTTCGTTGAAAGTTATATCTGCAAATATTTTTTCATTCGTATTTCCAAGCATTACTTTTTGGAACATTTTCAACATATAAAAAGCTCCCAAAATAATGGTTGTTCCACCGATAATTGCTACTGTCAAGCTTACTTGTGCCAAACTGTATAAGACTTCGAATTCTCCAACAAAGTTGAAAGTTCCAGGCAAAGCAACAGATGCCAACACCAAAATCATGAACATCGATGTGAATTTCGGAGTTTGAGATCTGATTCCTCCCATTTCGCTGATTTTTCCGGTATTGTATCTTCTTGAGATGATTTCTGCGGCGAAGAATAATCCAACGACTACGAAACCGTGGGCGATCATTTGCAAAACTGCGCCACGCAATCCGTCTAAAGTCAAAGTATAACTTCCTGCAGCGATCAATCCAACGTGCGCCAATGAAGAATAAGCCAATAGTTTTTTAAGATCTTTTTGTTTTAAAGCTAGGATTGAACCATAAATTACGCCAGCAATTCCTAAACCGATAAATACAAATTTATATTCTTTTGCTGCCAGCGGAGCAATTGATAATTGCCATCTGATTATACTGTAAAGTGCCATTTTTAGCATGATTCCAGATAAAAGCATTGTTCCAACAGCAGGTGCTTTTTGGTACACTTTTGCCTGCCAAGTATGAAAAGGAACCAAAGGAATTTTAATAGCGTAAGCCATAAAAAATCCTAGAGAAATCCATAATTGCTCTTGAGAAGTTAACGGCGTCGCTATTAAATCTCCAATCAAGAAACTTCCTGCTTTTTGGTAAAGGTAGATGAACGAAACCAGCATGAACAATGATCCGGCAAAGGTGTAAATGAAAAATTTTACAACTGCTTTCTTTCTGCTTTGCGGATCTCCATTTCCCCAAATTAAGGCGATGAAATAGATTGGAATCAAAGAAAGCTCCCAGAAAATATAATATAAAAATCCGTCAGCGCTTAAGAAAGTTCCCACCATGGCAAAAACCATGAAGAGAATAAGTGCGTAGAAATTTTTAGATTTTGCATAAGAATTTCCAAAAGAAGAATAAATGATCAAAGGCGTCAAAGCTGTCGTCAAAAGAACTAAAGCCAGTGAAAGTCCATCAGCACCAAGGGCAAAATATATTTTTGGCAATTTAACCCATTGCACAATTAAGGATATGTTTTTGCCAGAATTAAATTCGTTTAAAAGGAAAATTGAAGTTCCGAAAGCAGCCAAGCTGAAAAGCAAAGCTGTTTTTGAAGCCCATTTATCTCCTGATAAAAAAGTGGCAATTGCTCCAACTAATAAAATAATTAATAAAATAGATACGTCCATTAGTGATGAATTATTGTGCTAAAAATAAATAGGCGATGATTGAAGCGGTTCCAAGTACGAAGGCAAAAAGGTATAAACCCACGCTTCCGTTTTGAAGTGCTTTTCCTTGTGTTCCAACCATATTTGTAACTTTTCCTAATCCGAAAATAAATCCTGATAAGGCAGTTTCAATAAAGTTTTTCGAGAAGCTTCCGATAGCATAAATTGGCTTCACGATTACCGCCATATAAATTTCATCTACATAAAATTTATTATATAAAACTTTTGAAAATCCAGTGATTTCGCTTTCTTCGCTTGGCACTTGAGATTTTTTGATATAATTTGAATAGGCAATTCCAATTCCGATTAAGGCACCGATAACTGCAATTCCCATTAGCATATAAGTTGTTCCGTCTACATGGTGTTCTTCTCTAGCGCCGATGAAAATTGGTTTTAGATATTCATTCAGCCAACTGTGACCCGGGAAGCTGATAAAACCTCCGACTGTTGAAAGAATTGCCAAAACAACCAATGGAAAAGTGATTAATTTTGGAGATTCATGCAAATGGTGTTTTTGCTCTTCGGTTCCTCTGAATTCTTTGAAAAAGGTAAGATATAATAATCTGAACATATAAAAAGCAGTCATGATTGAAGCCAAAGAAGCGATTATCCAAAGTGCTTTATTTTCGTGGAAAGCTACCATTAAGATTTCATCCTTAGAGAAGAAACCTGCAAATATTGGAATTCCAGAAATTGCTAAAGTTGCGATCAAGAAAGTAATATAAGTAACTTTCATGTATTTTCTCAAACCTCCCATTTTTCGCATGTCTTGTTCGCCACCCAAAGCGTGGATTACAGAACCCGAACCTAAGAACAGACAAGCCTTGAAGAAAGCGTGCGTGATTACATGGAAAACAGCAATTTCATAAGCTCCCAACCCTAAGGCCAAAAACATCAATCCTAATTGTGAAACTGTAGAATAAGCTAATACTTTTTTAATATCGTTTTGCACCAAAGCAATAAATGCGGCAACTAAAGAAGTCAGTGCGCCAATTATTGCAATCGCGTTTTGAACTTCAGGAGTTATATCGAATAAGAAATTCATTCTGGTAATCATGAAAATTCCGGCAGTTACCATCGTCGCAGCGTGAATCAATGCAGAAACAGGCGTTGGTCCGGCCATCGCGTCTGGCAACCAAGTGTAAAGCGGAATTTGTGCTGATTTTCCGCAAGCTCCAATGAACAAGCAAAGTGCCGCGATTGAATACCAGCCTGAAGTTGTAACAGCAGTGTTAAGTTGTAAAGCTTTTGAAACTTCGCTGAATTCTAAAGAGCTCGACATGGCGCCAAGAATAAAAATTCCGATCAAGAAACCTAAATCCCCGATTCTGTTCATGATGAATGCTTTTTTAGCGGCATCATTATAGTCTTGGTTTTTATACCAGAAACCGATTAAAAGGTAAGAACAAAGTCCAACGCCTTCCCAACCGATAAACATTATCAATAAGTTTGAGCCTACAACCAGTGTGATCATGAAGAAAATGAATAAGTTCAAATAAGCGAAAAACTTATTCAAATTCTCATCGTCGTGCATGTAACTGATGGAATAAATGTGGATCAAAGTTCCGATTCCAGTCACGAACAAAAGCCAAAGAATTGACAATTGGTCTAATAGAAAACTGAAATTTACGTTGAAATTCCCAAGCGTCAACCAATGAAATAAATCAATATGGATGGGCTGTTTTGTAGTATTTATTTGGAAGAAAAAGTTCAAAGAAACTACGAAAGAAATAGCAACGGCAATGGTTCCGATGGTTCCAGAAACATTTCGGCTGACTTTTTTCCCAAAGAATACATTGAATAAAAACCCTGCGAATGGGGCCAATAGTAAAGTTAATAGTAAGCTTGTCTCCATCAGGGATTATCCTTTTAAATTTTTTAATTTGTCAATATCAATCGAATGGATGTTTCTGTAAATTCCAACTAGAATCGCTAATCCGACGGCAACTTCCGCGGCAGCGACAGCCATTGAAAAGAATACAAAAACTTGTCCTGCGGCATCTTGGTGATACGTAGAAAAAACTACCAAAAGCAGATTTACTGCATTCAGCATAATTTCGATTGACATAAACATTATGATAGCATTTTTTCTGAATAATACTCCGAATATCCCAATACAAAATAAAATTGTAGAAAGATAAATGTAGTTTTCAACGCCTATTTCTTGTAAAACATTTTGCATAACTATACGCTTAATTTTTCTTCTTTTTTAGACAATAAAACCGCTCCAATCATAGATACTAAAAGCAATACGGAAGCAAATTCAAACGGAACCATAAATCCTTCTTTCTCGTCAAGCAAAACTTTTCCAAGAACTTTAATGGATTGATAATCTTCTCCTGAAATATAATATTCTTCGATAATTGGCATTGATTTCAAGAAAGCAGCCAAAAGTACGAAGCAAACCAAACAGAAAGAAGCTACTGCAGCGACAATCGTGAGGCCACTTTTGTGTTTTTCATCTTCCTTGTTGAGATTCATGAGCATTATCGTAAATAAGAGCAGAATCATAATCGCTCCAGAATACACGATGATGTGAACAACCGCCAAAAATTGCGCATTGAACATCAAGTAATGACCGGCAATTGAAAAGAAACAGATTACCAAATAAATCGCACTGTGGATTGGGTTTTTTGACAAGATGGTCAAAAACGCCGTCGCCAGAGTCAATGCAGATAAAATATAAAATACAGTTGTCAACATATTAATTAGCCGTTTTCAATTTAGTATTATTCAAAGCTTGCTCCAAAGGCATCACCAATTTGTCTTTTCCGTAGATGAATTCGCCACGATCGTAGTCTGCCTGAACGATTTTTTTAGAAGTCGTCAAGTAAATCGCCTGTTTTGGGCAAGCTTCTTCACATAATCCGCAGAAAATACAACGCAACATATTGATTTCATAGATGGAAGCATATTTTTCTTCTCTATATAAATGTTTTTCTTCCGGCTTTCTTTCTTCGGCTTTCATTGTGATGGCTTCCGCTGGGCAAGACAACGCACAAAGTCCGCAAGCCGTGCAACGTTCGCGACCTTCATCATCACGCATCAACATGTGCTGACCGCGATAAACAGGACTCATTTCTCTCTTTTGTTCCGGATATTTAATCGTCACTTTTCTGGTGAACAAGTGTTTGATCGTAATGAACAATCCTTTCACAATCGCAACAAGATAAAGGCTTTCCAAAAAAGTCATCTTTTTGTTGGAAACCTGTGTTTTTCTTCCCGATAATGATACAGTTTCTATACTCATTTTTGATTTAAGATTTTTGATTTTTGAATTGGAAAGCGAATTTCTAATTCTCAATCTTTTATTTTAATCTCTATTTATTTAGGTGGTCGCAATTTGCGACCACATATTTTTTTCAACTTGATATCACAATTTGTGACTTCAAAATTTATTATGCATTTTCAAACAACAAAATCACTACTCCAGTAATCACAATATTTGCAATTGCCAATGGAATCAACATCTGCCATCCCAATCGCATTAATTGGTCATATCTAAATCTTGGGATCGTCCATCTCACCCACATAAAGAAAAAGATGAAAAAGCAAATTTTTGCAAATAAAACAATGATTCCAATTACGTTTGCGATATTCACACCCCAGTTTTCAACTGCCCAAGCCATTCCCGGATAGTTGTAAGCACCAAGATATAAAACCGCCAAAATCGTTGAAGAGATGAACATACTCGCGTATTCAGCAAACAAATAAAATCCCATTCTCATAGATGAATATTCAGTATGGTAACCGCCAATTAATTCGGCCTCACATTCTGCCAAGTCAAAAGGTGTTCTGTTTGTCTCCGCGAAAGAACATACCAAAAAGATTACGAATCCTAATGGCTGGTAAAAAATATTCCAGTTCATTCCTGATTGTTGTAATGCAATTTCTTTCAAGCTTAAAGTTCCTGTCATCATTAACAACGCAATGATTGATAATCCCATCGCCACTTCATACGAAATCATCTGTGAAGCCGCACGCATGGCTGACATTAGCGAGAATTTGTTGTTAGAAGCCCAGCCTCCAATCATAATTCCGTAAACACCAACAGACAAAACTCCGAAGACGTATAAAATCGCCACGTCAATATCCGTAGCTTGTAAAATAATATCTCTTCCAAACAAATGCAACTTGTCACCCCAAGGAATAACGGCACTTGTCATCAAGGCAACACTCATTGAAATCGCCGGACCAACTACGAATAAAAATTTATTCGGAGTATCTGGCAAGAATTCTTCTTTTGAGAATAATTTCAAACCATCGGCAAGCGGTTGCAAGATTCCACCTTTTCCAGCTCTATTCGGACCCACACGGTCTTGAAGCCAAGCGGCAACTTTTCGTTCTGCAAGCGTAGAATACATCGCCATCAACATTGTAATTGCAAAGATGATGACAATGAAAATTCCTTTTTCTATAATTATAGTGCTATCCATTTTGATTTAAATATTACCTTCCTTAAATGCTTCTTGCTCTTCTCTTTTCAAAGGAATTGCCGGCATACTGATTTTCTTTCTGTCTTGGTCACGACCTTTCAAGATTCCTTTTTCGGTTTCGATAACTACCGTGTCTAACTTTCTTGTGTAATTATTTTGGTTGATTACAGAATCTTTCTCAAATTTTCTTGGTCCTTCGATAACCCAGTCTTTCGTGTCTTTATGGTCAAAACGGCATTCGTTGCAGATGAATTCTTCCACTTCGTGAAATTCGTCTTTTCTTCCTGTAACTCTTTGGATTTCGTTACCAAACATCCAAACAGTAGTTTTTCCGCAACATCCGGGCGTTGTACATTCTCTGTGTGCGTTGTAAGGTTTGTTGAACCAAACTCTCTGTTTAAAACGGAAAGTCTTGTCAGTCAAAGCGCCAACTGGGCAAACGTCGATCATATTTCCAGAAAATTCGTTGTCAATCGCTTTTGAAATACACGTAGAAATGTTCGAGTGATCGCCTCTGTCCATAACTCCGTGAACGCGATCGTCGGTCAATTGGTCGGCAACCATCACACATCGGTAGCACAAAATGCAACGATTCATGTGCAATTGAATATTCGGACCTATATTTTCTGGCTCAAAAGTTCTTTTTTCTTCGATGTAACGCGTTTGCGATTTCCCGTGCTTAAAGCTCAAGTTTTGCAAATCGCATTCTCCGGCCTGGTCACAAACTGGGCAATCTAGCGGATGGTTGATCAGCAAAAATTCCGTAACCGATTTTCTTGCTTCCGTAACACGCTCTGATTTGATGCTGTTCACTTCCATACCATCCATAACTCCTGTCACGCAGGAAGCCATCAACTTTGGCATCGGAGTAGGGTTGGCGTCGCTTCCTTTAGAAACTTCCACCAAACAGGCACGGCATTTTCCGCCAGAACCTTTCAATTTTGAGTAATAGCACATCGTTGGCGGTACAGATTCTCCACCAATCATTCGAGCAGCCTGCAGGATTGTGGTCCCTGGTTCTACTTCTATACTTTGACCGTCTATTGTTACTTTCATTCTTTTTTAGTCTTAAAGTCTAATGTCTAAAGTCTTAAAGTCATTATTAGCGGATGCTTCTTTTGGCTTTTGGCTTTTGACTTTTGACTGTCTTTATACTGTTTGCTTCGCTACCAAATGTTTTACCTTTTCAAAAGGCTCAGCCACAAAATGGTCTCTGTTTTTAATCTTTTCAGGAAAACGAACGTGGTATTCAAATTCGTCTCTGAAATGGCGAATTGCTGCTGCAACTGGCCAAGCTGCCGCATCACCTAACGGACAAATTGTATTTCCTTCGATTTTTCTCTGGATGTCCCAAAGCAAGTCGATATCTTCTTCACGGCCGTGACCGGTTTCAATTCTATGTAAAACTTTTTCAAGCCATCCTGTTCCTTCACGGCAAGGCGAACATTGTCCGCAACTTTCGTGATGGTAGAATCTTGAGAAATTCCAAGTATTTCTAACGATGCAAGAAGTATCATTATAAACGATAAATCCTCCAGAACCCAGCATGGAACCTGTTGCAAAACCTCCGTCGCTTAATGATTCATAAGACATCAATCGGTCATCGCCATTGGCTGTCTTGTAAATCAAATGTGCTGGCAAAATTGGCACAGAAGAACCTCCTGGAACCAATGCTTTCAAAGGTCTGTCGTCTAACATTCCTCCCAAATATTCGTCAGAATTCATAAATTCATATACGCTCAAGCCTAATTCAATTTCATAAACACCAGGATTTTTAATATGTCCCGAAGCAGAAATTAATTTGGTACCAGTAGATTTTTCAGTTCCGAATTTTGCATATTCAAGACCAGAATTATTTACGATGTAAGGAACTGTCGCAATCGATTCTACGTTATTTACAACGGTTGGATTTGCCCATAAACCGCTGATTGCAGGAAATGGCGGTTTGATACGAGGATTTCCTCTTTTTCCTTCCAAAGATTCAATTAAAGCAGTTTCTTCTCCGCAGATATAAGCTCCAGCTCCAACGTGAACGTGCAAATCCAAATCGTAACCCGTCCCTAAAATATTTTTTCCTAACCACCCCGCAGCGTAAGCTTCCTTGATAGCATTTTCTAGAATTTTGAAAACCCACATATATTCTCCACGAATATAAATGTAAGAAAGGTGTGCTTCCAAGGCGAAACTTGCGGTAATCATTCCCTCGATCAAAAGATGCGGAATGTATTCCATCAAATAACGGTCTTTGAAAGTTCCCGGTTCCGACTCATCGGCGTTGCAAACCAAGTGTCTCGGATTTCCAGATTTTTTGTCGATAAAGCTCCATTTCATTCCCATTGGGAAACCAGCGCCACCACGACCTTTCAATCCAGAATTCTTAACTTCAGTCACAACTTCGTCAGGAGTCATTGTTTTCAGGGCTTTTTCTACAGAAGCATAACCGCCTTCACGACGATAGACTTCATAGGTTTTAATTCCTGGAACATTTATTTTGTCTAATAATATTTTCTTTGACATAATTTCTATTATTAGTGTAAGCTTACTTTACCGTTTTTGCAATCCTCAATCAGTTCGTCAATTTTTTCTTTCGTAAGATTTTCTTTGTAGAAATCTCCCAATTGAAGCATTGGCGCATATCCACAAGCACCAAGACATTCCACGCCTCTGACTTCGAATAGTCCGTCAGCTGTGGTTTCGCCTAAATTAACGCCTAACTTTTCGCAAGTGTAATCCATTAAATTTTCAGCGCCACGAAGACAGCACGAAGACGTTTGGCAGAATTCAAACATAAATTTACCGATTGGTCTTCTGTTAAACATCGTGTAAAACGACACCACTTCATACACTTCGATAGGTTTGATTTCAAGGATTTCTGCCACTTTATCCATTAATTCGATGCTCAACCAATTGTCGTGAGCATCTTGAACATCGTGTAAAACTGGCAATAAAGCTGATTTTTTCTTGTCCGCTGGATAATGGCTCAAAAGCTCGTTGATGCGTTCCATCAAGGCTTCTGTTATATTTATTTCTTGTTTGATATGCGAAACTTCCATATTCTGTTACTTCTAAATATATTTAAGATTTTTGATTTAAGATTTCTGAGAGCAAAAATCTGAAATCATAAATCGGCAATCTTTTTTAAGCGTCTAATTCTCCTGCAATTACGTTCAAGCTTGACAATGTTGCAATCGCATCGGATAGCATTTGTCCTTTTACCATTTCGTTAAAAGCTTGGTAATAAATGAAACACGGTCTTCTGAAATGTAATCTAAAAGGTGTTCTTGAACCGTCTGTAATTAAGTAAAAACCTAATTCTCCGTTCCCGCCTTCCACCGGATGATACACTTCTGTTATCGGAACTGGAATTTCTCCCATCACGATTTTGAAGTGATAAATCAAAGCTTCCATCGTCGTGTAAACATCTTCTTTTGGTGGCAAATAATAATCAGGAACATTAGCATGGAAAGGACCTTCCGGCATTTTTGCCAACGCTTGTTTGATGATGCTTAAGCTTTCCCAAACTTCTGCATTTCTTACGCAGAAACGGTCATACGTATCGCCTGATTGCCCAACTGGAATTTTGAAATCAAAATCTTCGTAAGAACTATAAGGTTGCATTACTCTAATATCATAATCTACGCCAGTCGCTCTTAAATTTGGACCCGTAAATCCGTAGCTCATCGCGCGTTCAGCAGAAATAGGACCCACGTTTATCGTTCTGTCCATAAAGATTCTGTTGCGTAACAATAAGTTTTCAAATTCTTGCCAAACTGGAGGAAATTCTTCCAAGAAATCATTGATTTTTTTGAATGCAGCAGGACTCCATTCTCTTTCAAAACCTCCGATTCTTCCCATATTTGTAGTCAAACGAGCACCACAAATTTCTTCGTAGATTTCATATATTTTTTCTCTGAATTGAAAAACGTATAAGAAACCAGTCAAAGCTCCGGTGTCAACTCCAAGTACAGAATTACAGATAATGTGGTCAGAAATACGTGCCAACTCCATTATGATAACTCTCAGATATTGAACTCTTTTTGGAACTTCTACATTTAATGCTTTTTCCAAAGTCATCCACCAGCCCATATTGTTGATAGGCGACGAACAGTAATTCATTCTGTCTGTCAACGGCGTGATTTGGTAAAAAGGTCTGTTTTCTGCGATTTTTTCAAAAGCACGGTGAATGTATCCAACCGTTCCTTCGCCTTCCACGATGCGCTCTCCATCCATCAAAAGAATGTTCTGGAAAATTCCGTGAGTTGCCGGGTGCGTTGGCCCAAGATTCAGAATCGATAGCTCGCTTCCGTCTTCATTTTGCCTTTGCTTGATGATATCGGCATATCTTAATTCTGGTGGTAATAATAAGTCTGACATATTATATCAATATTTTCAGTGCTGTTAGCAATTATCAGTTGTTCTTCCGAAGAAACGGTCATCTTTATCAGTTCTTCCGCCATCTTCCAAAGGAAATTCTTTACGCATCGGGAAAGAAGTCATTTCATCCATATTCAAAATTCTTTTCAGCTGCGGATGGCCTTTGAAAATAATTCCGTAGAAATCATACGTTTCTCTTTCTTGCCAGTTTGCGCCAAGAAATAAACTTGTAACCGTGTCAATTTCTGGATTTTCTCCGTTTAAAAAACATTTGATTCTGATGCGAACGTTGTCCATCCAATTGTGCATATGGTAAACCACGGCAAATTGCCTGTCAATTTCATTATCTGGATAGTGAATTCCACAAACGTCAGTAAGAAAGTTAAAACGCAATGTTTTGTCATCTCTTAAAAAAGTCATTACCTCGATAATTGATTCAGAATCAACTTCAAAGGTAAAGATGTCATGCTGTTGCTCAAAATTTGTTGCAATTAATTGGAAATTGTCAACAAGCTTATTTTGTATATCAGAGGTTTCTAAAGCCATTTTTTGTATTAAGAAATGTTATAAGAAGCTAATAATTCTTGGTATTCAGGAGAACTTCTTCTTCTCACAGATTCCGATTTTACTAAATCTTGCAAACGCATCACACCATCCAAAATTTGTTCTGGTCTTGGAGGACAGCCCGGAACGTAAACATCCACCGGAATTACCTTGTCAATACCTTGCAAAACCGAATAAGTATCGAAAATTCCGCCTGAAGAAGCACAAGCTCCAACGGCGATAACCCATCTTGGTTCTGCCATTTGTTCGTAAACTTGACGTAAAATTGGCGCCATTTTTTTGGCAATTGTTCCCATAACCAAAAGCATGTCTGCCTGGCGAGGAGAAAAACTCATACGTTCTGAACCAAAACGTGCCACGTCATAATGCGACGCCATCGTGGCCATAAATTCAATACCGCAGCATGAAGTCGCAAAAGGCAGTGGCCAAAGTGAATTGGCGCGCGCTAAACCTACAACGTCAGATAATTTTGTTGCAAAAAAGCCTTCGCCTTGAACTCCTTCTGGAGCATCTACTATATTTACTTTTGAATCACTCATTTTAATTTCTGATTTTTGATTTCTGATTTAGGTCGAAAAACTGTGCCAAAATCATTATCAGTTTAAAAATCAATTATTTAATCTAGGAAAATCTTAAATCAAAAAATCCCAAATCTTAAATTATTATTCCCACTCCAATCCTTTTTTCTTCATTACGTAGAAAAAGCCTACGACAAGAAGAAACATAAAGATTCCCATTTTTGCCAATCCCATCCAGCCCATTTCTCTGAAATTCACGGCCCAAGGATACATAAATATTACTTCCACATCGAATAATACGAACAGAATTGCAACCAAGAAATATTTTACAGAAAAAGGAATACGCGCGTTACCGACTGATTCGATACCGCACTCAAAACTTTTATCTTTGTTTTTTGATTTTCTTCTTGGTCCTAAAAAGCTAGAACCAATGATGGTCATCACTACAAATCCAACAGCAAGCAAAAACTGCATCAATATTGGAAAATAACTAGCCTGATCTGTGTTCATTGATAATTTATTTTATAAAATAGTTACAAATATACGAGCCAATATTGAATTCGCACCCTTACGTTTTCAATACCTTATTATATTGTGCTTAATTTTAATTTAGAATGAATAAAAATAATAAATAAATAATTTCGCTTGTTTGTGGATATGATATTTTTTTAAATATAATTTTTAGAATAGTTTATGATTTGACTTAAAAATACAATTCAAATTTTAAATTTAGTTAAAATCAAGTCATAAAAAAACCGCTCCATAGAGCGGTCTTAGTTGTGAGGTAACTAAAAATAGTATGCTATATATTAGTCTTCAAGAACTGCAACTTGAGCAGCTACTTTACCTTTTCTTCCTTCTTCTTCTTCGTAAGATACTCTGTCACCTTCGCGAAGCTCTTCCGCTCTGATTCCTGAAGCATGAACGAAAATGTCTTTTCCTGTTTCTTCGTCTGTAATGAATCCGTAACCTTTAGACTCATTGAAAAATTTAACTGTACCTGTACGCATTGTAATAGTAATAATAATTTATAATAAGCAAATGTAATATTTAATATAATACGAAAGACGGTTTAGTGTTAAAAAAATGAAAAAAAAATATTGTTTTTTTCGATCGCTTCGTTTTTTTCAGTATTGGCAACAGTTTGATTTTCAAAATTTAAAGAAATTCTGTCAGTTTTTATCCTTTTTTATATTAACAAATGTGTTGCTTTTTTTATAGTAAATTTCTTAATTCCAAAACTTCATTTTGAAACAACACTGAAACATACTACATCGTTTTCGAATGCCATGCTTTATTGGATTTATTCAAATTCATTAATTCCGTATAAAATTTCTTTCATTTTTGTGCCATTAACTTCAACTGGTTTATAGGCAATGTTGAATTTGTTAATTGCCACATCGATATCATCTTTTAATTTTTTATACTCCAAAGGAAGCTTTGTTTCGCACTGTTTTTCATTTTCATAGCTATTAAGTATGATCTTGAACTTTTCATAGAATTTGCTTCCTTGATCAATAAAGTTGTTGTATTGGGCAATAAATTGTAGCAATCTGTCAATTGGAAATACAATATTAACCTGAGAAGTGTATAATTGTGATCCTTGTTGTGTTTTTAAATTTGTGAGATAGTCGCCCGTTTTTTGCTTGACATTTTCCCAGTCATCGTTTGTCCTGCAGTTTTCTAATGTTGAAGTATATCCGATTGGTTTTGTATAATCTTTGAACAAGGTTTCGATGTCAAGTCGCATTTTTTCATTGCTTTTTTGTAGATAGGCAGTTTCAAAATAAATTGTATTGAGATCATTTTGCATTCTCAAAGTGAAATCTAAAATGCATTCTATGTTGGTCAGTTCTTTTTCTTTTTCTTCTTTTGATAAAGATGAAACCATCATGTTTGAAAATGTTTGTACTACAGAAACAATAGTATTTGTCCCGAGCAATGTGGTTAGGTCAATTCCGTTTTTTTTATCTTTCCTGCTTTTGACCAATTCTTTAAGCTTTTCATATTCAGGATATTGATTTGGGTTTGACATCTTGTTTATTTCAGAAAATGTTCTAACGGAAGCAAAATGATGATCAAGACTAAGGACTTTTTCATATAAAAGCCTGATAATCTGAAGTCCTTTTAGATATCTAATTTTTGAAAGATCTTTTACTTCTTCTTTTTTCAAAAGCATTATTTCGTCTTTCAAAATATCTTTTTGAATAAGAAAATTTATCTTTTCATCAGATTCCTTTGCCTTGTAAAGACGAACGGTTACATCATGAAGCTTAATTTCTTTTTCTTTGATTATTACTGAGTAACGATTGTTCACTTTTGTTAGCTCTGTCTGCATTTCTTTAAATATTACATCAAAATCAGGATCACTTCTGTTTGCAAAACATGTTGCAACAAAGTTCAAAAAGAAAATCAATAGGATAGATCGTTTCATGGCAGTATTTTTTAATTAGCTGAAAGAGCTAGATGTATAACGAGATATTCTGCTCCAACTTTAATTGGGTAATTTCCTACTGCAATTGTATTATTTGATGAAGGAATATTTAATAAGCTTAAGAAACTGCTATCAACTAAAAACGGAGTGTTTATTTGTAGAAAAAATTTCTCGTTTCCATTTATGTTTTTAATAGTTTTTCCTAAAAGAGCTATTTGCTTTTCTTCAGACATTGAATTTTTTCTTATTTCAATTGAAAAAGATTTTTCACTTGTTTTAAAAGCATTTGCAAGAGAAGTTTCTGGATCATCTCCTGTTGGAAATAGTTTGCAGATTGAGCCACTTAAGTGACAATCTGGAAACTGTTTGCCTAAGCCGTTGTCATCAATGGCTATTTTTTTCGGGCTATTTTGTGAATAAATAATTCCCGACCAAAACAATACTGTAATAAATAGTAATTTTTTCATCTTTTTAATTTTTTTGATCGCTTGTGAAGTATTACACAAAAAATCATGTTATTGCTTTATATTACCTGGTAATATTGTGTTTTTCAAGAACACAATACAAACAAACAATAGATTTATCATACTGGTGAACATAAAGACAGCTACTGTTTTGTCTAGACTTGTAATTTTTTCACCTTCATTTTCAACATAACTAAGCATTTCATCATAGCTCGACAATTCAACAATAAAATATAGATTGACTATATTAAGAAATATGACGAAGATCAATGAAATTTTATTTTTTAAGTTCATAAAATTGCTTTAAGGTTTTGATTTTTGAAACGATGTTTCGGGATCATAAATTTTTAAATGCACTATATGAAATTTTCCAAATAGTGCATTTCAAAATTTAGTTGGGAAAATGGATTACATTACTGTTACGAAATTACCGCTTCCGTTGTCAGCTAATGTGTATCTTCCTGCTCTGATTGTGTATCCAGAAGCTAATCCAAGTTGTTTAGCAGTGTCAGCCGGAAGTACATAATCTTCTTCAACAGTAATTGTGTTAGATCCAAAATGGTTTCTTACTTGTTCAAGTCCTCTTTGGTTCGCTTCTAATACTAAATTTCCTCTTTCATTTGTAGTTGCTTGAAAAAAGCGGAATTCTATAGTAATTGTTACGCTGCAAACTCCAAAGCCTCGGCAGTCACGTGAACGTCTTCCAAAATCAACATCGATAGACACTCTAACTCGCGGATTAGTTGCGTCTTCAATATTTGTAATGTTTTCAGTTTTTACTTCGTTGATTTGGTTTTCAACTATTTCAGAAGCGTTAGCGTTAAAGCTGAACAAAGCGATTGCCATAAGGCTGTAGAATAAATTTTTCATAATATTAAAGTTTTAAAGTGGCAGTCATTCAAAATTGATTTTATGAAGAACTTGCCTTGGTTGATTATTAGGTTTGTTTAATTTTTTGAGATTACATTACAGTTGCGTAAGTTCCGCTTCCATTGTCTGTTAATGTATATCTTCCTGCTCTGATTGTGTATCCTGAAGCTAATCCAAGCTGTTTAGCAGTATCAGCTGGAAGTACATAATCTTCTTCAACAGTAATTGTGTTAGATCCAAAATGGTTTCTTACTTGTTCAAGTCCTCTTTGATTTGCTTCTAATACTAAATTTCCTCTTTCATTTGTAGTTGCTTGAAAAAAACTGATTTCGAGAGTAGCTGTTACGCGGCAAACTCCAAAGCCATTGCAGTCACGTGAACGTCTTCCAAAATCAACTGTGATGGTCAATCGAACTCGGGGATTAGTTGCGTCTTCAATATTTGTATTGTTTTCAATTTTTGTACCCTCGTTAATTGGGTTTTCATTGATTTCAGAAGCGTTAGCATTAAAGCTGAACAAAGCGATTGCCATAAGGCTGTAGAATAAATTTTTCATAATTTAAGGTTTATTGGATGATTTCATCTTGATTGGTTGGTTTGCGATGAAATTATCAGGTTTGTTTAAAAGTTTTTTTGTTTGATTTTTTTAAAATCATTGAAATCCAAACATTAATTTCATGAAGTTTTTCTAGATTGCTTTCAAAACTTGGGATGATCTCTTATTTTTTTCATTAGTTGGTTAATTTGGTTGAACTTTATTTACTTAACTATTTATTATTCCTTGTTTTCAAGAACATCTATTACGGCAGCAGTTGTAACAGCCTTTGCATAGCTTTCATTTTGTCCTTCAGCGGCTGCAATAATTCCATAGTGAATGTCCCATCTGCGATTCTTTTTTCTTCTGTGTACATAATTATTGCTTCTTATAATGGAAGTCGAAATCAATATTTTTTCTTTATCAGTAGTTGATATTGCTACATTGGAAATGATTGATGATTCAAAGTTTATTATGTAAGTATTGATTTCATAAGCTGAAGCATTATCATCGCTCATTGTATTTAAATTTGTGATTATGCTGTTAAGGTTGTTTTTGGCAACTGTTGATAATGCTGTGCAATTCGTGAAATTTAATTCTGAGTTTAGTAAAGTATTGATGTTTGCCAATTGAATGGATGTGTATGGAGTTTGTTGCATTGTCTGAAATTCTGTAAAAGTATTGGCTAGTTCTTCAATTTTTGAAATGGTAGTTGCTGTTGTAGTTGCTGTTGGATTTGCGTAGTAAGCTTCTAAAATTTTATGGTAAAGCTCGCCGGTTTGGTCGTATGGATTTGCGGTATTTTGCGGATTCCAATTTTTTGGCTCTTCTTTTGTTTTCAACATTAGATTTGCATCGGTTTCTGAAGTAATAGTTTCTGAACTTTCGTCTGTTGAACATGAAGTAAAAATCAATGCGAATAGAAATGTTAGTGATAATAGCTTTTTCATGATGGGGGTTGTTTTAAGTTTGTTTTTATGCTAATTGTTTTTCTTGGAATATTAAAATTGAATTTAGAAATCTGTCGATTGAATTACTTCCAAATTTCTTTCACAAAGCTATCTTGGGAATTTACGCTGTGCAAACACACATACTACGAATTCACGAATTACAAGCAACGAATTTGCGAATTCGTAGTAAGTTTGATGAGATTCAAACCATTGAAAATCAATGTTTTAAAATATATTTTTTTAAAAATTGGTTCACATTATTTTAAGATCTTTTTGTAGGATTAAAAAGTCGTTTTTTTTATGGTTTTAATTTTTTTTGCTTACATTTAGCATTGTAAATGTTAAAAAGACATTGTTTTTGATTCCCCAAATCTTAAAAGCATAGAATTTTTATTATGATAAATAACCTCACACCATTTTTCATCATTTTGATGATGACTACTTTTGGCTTTTCCCAGCAAAAAAGAAATGCTTTGCCTGATTCTTTAAAGAATAAATCCTACGAGTATTTAGATAAGAGAATAGATGCTTTCGAGCAGGATACTTTAATGGCTAAATTTTATCTCAATTCTTATTTAGAAAAGGCAAAAACGGATAAAAATTTTAGCCAGATGGTAAACGCATATTCTAACATGCTGTTTTTTGTTCCTGAACAGTCAAAATATGCTTATGCAGATAGTATTGTTTCAACAGCCAAGCTGACAAAGGATAAAAACCTTATTGGTTCTGCCTATATTTCTAAGGGGAATTTTTATTATTCCATTAAAAACTATGTCCAGGCTTTAAATTTTTATCTAAAAGCAAGCAATTATGTTTCTGAATCAGATGCATATCTCCAGTATGAATTAAAATACCATATCGCTGGAATAAAGTTGCATCTGGGCTTTAGCGATGAAGCATTGATATTGCTTAAAGATTGCGTTGAGTTTTTTAAAAAATCTAACGAATATGATTATCAAAGAGGTTATCTAAATTCATTGCATTCGCTTGGGTTGGTTTATAATCGCCTAGGAAAATATGATTTAAGTTCTGAAACTAATGATTTTGCAATAAAGGAAGCCCAGAGAATAGGCGTTCCGCTTACCTTAAATTATATAATTCATTCTGAAGGAGTCAATCAATATTTCAAAAAAAACTATTCCGTTGCAATTGAAAATATTCAAAAAGCATTGCCGGCAATTAGAAGAAATAATGATTTTGCCAACGAAGCTGTTGGATATTTTTATATTGGAAAATGTTATTGGGATCAAAATCAGCCAGAAAAAGCATTGCCCTATTTCAAAAAAGTGGATCGCGCTTTTGCTGAAAAAAAATACATACGTCCTGATTTGAGAGAGAATTATGAATTGCTTGTAGGCTATTATAAAAAAAATGGAGATGTGAAAAATCAACTTTATTATATCAATAGATTAATGAAGGCTGACAGCTTGTTAAATGCCAATTTTAAATATATGTCTGGAAAAATCCATAAAGAATATGATACAAAATCATTGCGTTATGCAAAACAACAAATCGAAAAAGAACTAGCAGGTAAAGAAAAAGTAACCGTTTTTTTGTATTGTTCCATTGCCTTCCTGTTTTTTTTAACATTGTATTTTTTCTATCGTTATTATAACAACCAGAAACAATATCGCCAAAAATTTGAAAAATTAATGGAAGATCAAAAAGTACAGCAAAATAAAGAAGAGATAGTGGAACAAAAAAAGGAAACAGAGAGAAAAGAATTGGATATAAATTCAGAAGTGGTTCGGTCTATTTTGAAAGAGTTGGAAAAATTTGAGGCCAAAAAGAAATTCTTGGAAAAAGATTTGACCTTGGTAAATTTAGCCTCATCCTTTAATACAAATTCAAATTATCTCTCTAAAGTCATCAACTATTACAGAAATAAAAATTATACGACTTATCTCAATGACTTGAGGATTGTTTATATAGTAAATCTTTTGAGAACCGAATCAAAATTTCGTAATTATACTATTAAAGCGCTGGCTGAGGAATCTGGATTTAGTACTCCTCAGCATTTTTCGAAAGCTTTTTTTTCAACTACAGGAATATATCCTTCCTATTTTTTAAATGAATTAAGCAAGAACTAAAAAAATCTAGATTCATATTGAGTTTTTTTAGTTTTATTCTAATAATTTTATTACTTTTTCTTCTTTTGAAGTTAGCAACATAATATTGCTGGTTTTCCAATATTCGCTTTGGAAATTGTTTCCGGCTTCAGACAAACTTTTGTGCTTGTAACGCGTTTTTTTATCTAAATCAAATTCTCCTTCTTTATAATCCATCATCACGAAATCATTCACAAATTCAAAAGTGTCATCAAAGTTTTTCTTAGTTTTCACATAGAAATTTATACGCGATTGGCTGTAAGTCATTACATATTTTTCGCCGTCAATTTTAAAATTTGTTTTTTTCGCATGTTCGTTGATTTTGATTTTTGCAATCAACAAATTGTATAGTTTGCTGTATTTTTGATGTTCAGGAGATTTTTTCAAATCGATTTCTAAAATCAGTTTTGTTTTTGAATCATAAGTCACAGAACCTACATAAAGGTCTGATTCTACTTCAGTTTTCGGAATTACCTTAATGATTTCCAGCGCATTTCCGGCATTATCAGATTTTGTACGCAATTCAAAATCATAATCTTTATTGTTCAGCAGGCTTTTTACGGTTTTAAAATCATAAGCTTCTTCCATGGCTTCCCGAATATCAAAAAAAGTAATAGATTCTTTTCTGTCATTTATTGTTGCTTCATCCTTCTTTTCGTTCAATTTGAAAGTACGGCTCTGTTTTACATATAGATCTGAAGCGCCACTTTTTCTTTTGATATAATAATCTAAAAGTCCGTCAGAAAACTTTACAAATTTTCCGTTTAAATTGATGAATTCTCTTCCGTAAGTATTAATTAAAAGCGATTTTTCAAGTCTTTTTTTGGAAGCATTTAATACGTCAGCAAGAATTTTATTGACAGGTTTGCTTGTTACAACGACTTCTTCTAATTCATAACCGGCTGGTTCTAAATGAATTTCAAGATCATTTTTTCCAGATTCTAAATTGTAAGATGAGACTTTGTAATTTATATGATTTAACAACAAAGCCTTTGTTTCATTCGGAACCGTAATTCTGAATTTACCCTCCTCATTTGTAATTGTCCCGATATTTGAATTTTCTACGCCAATAGAAACCATTTCAATCGGAAGATTTGTTCCGGTTTCTCGAATAATTCCCGTGTAAATTTTATTTTGTGAAAAGCCTAAAAAGGGCAGAAGCAAAAATAAATGTAATAGTTTTTTCATGATGATTTGGTATTTTTTTGGTTTTGTAATTTAGTATTTTAAGAATAACTTAACAAGTTTTATACCAAATAAAAAAGCCCCAGATTTCTCTGAGGCTTTCCTGTATTTTTGAAAAATAATTATTTTAATCTGATATGCAATTCTTCCAATTGTTTGTTGTCAATTACTGAAGGCGCGTCAATCATGACATCGCGTCCAGAATTGTTTTTTGGGAAAGCAATAAAGTCACGAATCGTTTCTTGGCCTCCTAAAATGGCAACCAATCTATCCAAGCCAAAAGCCAAACCTCCGTGTGGTGGTGCTCCAAACTGGAAAGCATCCATCAAGAAACCGAATTGTGCTTTTGCTTCTTCTTCAGTAAATCCTAAATATTTGAACATCAATTGTTGTGTAGCCTTGTCGTGAATACGGATAGAACCACCGCCAATTTCATTTCCGTTTAAAACCATGTCATACGCGTTTGCACGAACTTTTCCTGGATCAGTTTCAAGCAAAGCCATATCTTCTGGTTTTGGAGATGTAAACGGATGGTGCATTGCGTGCCATCTTCCATTTTCTTCGTCTTGTTCCAAAAGAGGGAAATCTACAACCCAAAGCGGTGCGAAAACTTCCGGATTTCTCAATCCTAAGCGTGTTGCCAATTCCATACGCAAAGCGCTCAATTGTGCTCTGGTTTTATTTGCCGGACCTGAAAGAACTAAAATCAAATCGCCTGGTTTTGCTCCTGTAATTGCTGCCCATTTTTTCAAATCTTCTTGATCGTAGAATTTATCTACCGAAGATTTTATGCTTCCGTCCAATTCATATTTGGCATAAACCATTCCTGAAGCACCCACTTGAGGACGTTTTACCCAGTCAATTAAATTATCGATTTCTTTTCTTGTAAATGATGCGCAATCTGGCGCTGCAATTCCAACTACCAATTCGGCAGCATTAAAAACAGGAAATTCTTTATGTTGCGAAACTTCGTTCAACTCGCCAAATTCCATCCCGAAACGGATGTCTGGTTTGTCGTTTCCGTAAGTTTTCATGGCATAATCGTAGGTAATTCTTGGGAATTTATCTACTTCGATGCCTTTTATTGTAGAAAGCAAATGACGTGTCAATCCTTCAAAAACATTCAAGATGTCTTCTTGTTCCACAAACGCCATTTCGCAATCGATTTGTGTAAATTCTGGCTGTCTGTCCGCTCTCAAATCCTCGTCACGGAAGCATTTCACAATTTGGAAATATTTGTCCATGCCTCCAACCATCAACAATTGCTTGAAAGTTTGTGGCGATTGTGGCAAGGCATAAAATTGACCTTCGTTCATTCTACTTGGAACTACGAAATCTCTCGCGCCTTCCGGAGTCGATTTGATTAAATAAGGAGTTTCTACTTCACAGAAATCCAAATCAGATAAATATTTACGAACTTCCATCGCCACTTTATGACGGAAAAGCAAGCTGTTCTTTACCGGATTTCTTCGGATATCCAAGTAGCGGTATTTCATTCTGATGTCTTCGCCACCGTCAGTTTCGTCTTCGATTGTAAAAGGTGGTGTCAACGCTGCGTTTAAAACAGTCATTTCAGTTACTAAAATCTCGATATCTCCAGTAGACATATTTTTGTTTTTAGCTTCGCGCTCAATCACGTTTCCTTTTACTTGAATCACAAATTCTCTTCCAAGGGTTTTTGCTAGTTCAAAAACTGTTCTATCAGTACGACTTTCGTCGAAAATCAACTGCGTGATGCCATAACGGTCGCGCAAATCAACCCAATTCATAAATCCTTTGTCGCGTGATTTCTGAACCCAACCCGCAAGAGTAACTTCGGTATTAATATGTGAAGCGTTTAATTCTCCACAATTATGACTTCTATACATGATCAAAATTTTAGATGGCAAATTTAGTGATAATTGTGAATTAAGGATGATAAACTTGAATTTTAAAAGTAAGAAATTTTAAAGAAGTGATTCAAGTTTATGCAAATAAAAAAAGCTGCCTTTTCAGACAGCTTAGTTTTCTTGTTCAAGCCAAAAATTATTTTACGGCTTGTGCTTGAGCATTTGCTAACGCTGTAGCAAAATCAGCCCATTTTTTTGCATCTTCTGGTGTCATTTTAGCAGCAGCAGCTTGAGCTTTAGAAGTCCATTCTGTAGCTTTTCCTTGCAATTCAGCAATTTTAGCAGCATCTTTATCTTGAGCCGCTTTAATTACGTCTTCTGAGTATTTTGCATAGTCAGAAGCAAATTTTTGCAATTCATCATTGCTAAAAGTAGGAACTTCAACAGTTGTTGTAGTTTTTGTTTCCTCAACTACTGGTGCTTCAGTTTCAGCAACCGTTGTTGAATCTGTAGTTTCAGTTTCTACTTTTACTTCATCTTTTTTGCAAGATACCATTGTTGTTAAACCAACCACTGATAATGCGAATAATACTTTTTTCATAAAAAATTAATAATTAAAATTTAGTATTATAAATGTAAGGAATTAATCTGTACGAATTACTTGTTTTTTGCAAAAATGTTCTTTCAATTGTTATTAACAGAT
Source organism: Flavobacteriaceae bacterium PS02334 (assembly GCA_029959295.1). Lineage (GTDB taxonomy): Bacteria > Bacteroidota > Bacteroidia > Flavobacteriales > Flavobacteriaceae > Flavobacterium. The sequence goes on from JASCOH010000012.1 coordinate 29,992, forward strand.
AAAAAAAACTTGAATTTTTTAATTTTTAGAAATACTTCCAATGTTAAGTTTTTAGTCAATGTTATCAAATTGTTATGTAAAAGTTTTTTTAATGTAAACTTATTTTTATATTTGATAAAGAATTTACAAACTTTAAAATACTAAGACAATGAAAAAGTACATGTTAATCGGGATTATGCTAGTATCAGGAGTTACTTTTGCACAAGAAACTGCGCACAAATATGAAATCGTTGATAATACTGTAAAAGCTACTTATTTTCATGAAAATGGAAAAGTTAGCCAAGAAGGTTTTTACAAAGATGGCAAAGTTCACGGCAAATGGATCTCTTATGACGAAAGCGGCAATAAAAAATCCTTAGGCGAATATTCAAATGGACAAAAAACCGGAAAATGGTTTTTTTGGACTGACAATAATTTAAGCGAAGTTGATTATTCTGACAGCAGAGTAGCGCAGGTGAAAAACTGGAAGCAAGATGCTGTTGCCAACAGAAACTAATTTTTGAGTTAATTCAAAAGAAAATCCATTAGTGAAAGCTAATGGATTTTTTTATACTTATTTTTTACTTCTGTCTGCTTTTCTGCTGTTGCCAATTTCTTTAAAAGAACGAATCAATTTGTCCATTTGTGGGGCATATTTATCTTTATTTTTTTTCATGGTCCAAGTTACAATTTGGTAGAAGCTATCTTCTCCTTCAATGTATGCCATTTTGTAAAAGACATCAATATTGTTCTCCGGAATTGTGCCTGTCATTGAAAACGTCTTCGCTTTCAACCCGTTGATTTGTATATCTTTTACTGACTCAATCTCGGTGTTTTCCATTGTGCCTTCTATGTCAGCTGTCAAAATATTAAAATATCCTTGCAAGTCTGGAGTGTATCCTGCGTTCATTAAAATTTCGGAAAGCCCAAACTTTGGCTCATCTACAACGACTACATAAAATTCTCTAAGCAAATTTTGGTATTGCAGTGAAGCGTCATCTTGAAGGCCAGTTCCTTTGGAAAGAAATGTGGGAAGTTCAATTGAGTATTTGTGAGCAATTGTAACCGTTTCTACTTCATCAGAAGAACCGCAAGAAAATATAAAAGCCAGCAGGCAAAGGAAAATTATCTTTTTCATAGGATCTATTTGATGCAATATATAAAATTTGGCAATATTATCTTCTATAAAGTTTTCTGTTGGAAATAATAGTCAGATGAGTTTGGAGTTGTTTTTTTTAATTTTTTTTATAAAAAAGACATTTTATCGACTTTAATTGCGCTTCGTCGAATAAATTTAAAGCGTTTGTGAAATATGTTTACTTTAACCGGAGAATAGTAAATATTTTAGTATATGCTAGTAAACGATATCGATCCCATAAGAAAAAAAATAGTTGTAAAGATCCACAACTATGACAAGCACATCAACTTCAGTGCTTTGAAAATCAGACAGCAACTGCTTTCGCATGCCGAATTTGAATTTTTTTGGCGCATTTCAGACAAGATAACTACAGAGCCACTGGAAGATTTCGAATCTTTCAAGAAATTCTTTGGGGCAGAGGTTATGTTTTCCTTTTTCAATTTCTTGACCCAAAAGGAAATGCTCTTTAAAGGACTTATCGACAGCATGGAAATCAGGAACCAAGACGGGGCGAGTGCGGGTTTTTTGGTCAAGGGGCACAGTCACACGATTGTGATGGAAGATTTGAAATATAGTCGTATGCATCTGGGGAGAACGTTGCAGGAAATTGTAGCCGAAAGCCTTAAAGGGCAGGCCGTGGGCATGTGGGAAATTGAAGATATTGCGCCAGCCAATAACCAAATAATTGCGTCAAGCCTGCAAAGCAATGAGCACGGCTGGAAATATATCTGCCGACTGGCGAAAAATTATGGCGAGTGGCTTTACTGGGACGGGACGAGGCTGCAGTTTGGAAGGCTTAAGGATTCAAAAATGGTGCTGGTGAATGGCATTCATTTGAAAAGTTTTGGGATGGGAAGCCGGCTTGTGAGCAACAAATCTTCCTATTCAGGGTATGATTATGAGGCTGGCGCTTTGATCGAAGGGCAATTAGAAAAGACGGATGATAATTTCAATGACAGCCTGATGAATACTTCATTGAATGCGCAGAAATTGCAATTTATCAGGAAAATGGATCGGGAAATTCCTTTTCATAGCTATAATTCGAATGCGCAGCATCAGTCAGATATTGACCAAATGAATAAGCTGGATGTGGCAGGAAAGGCGGCGGCGATGGTGACTTATAGTGTGGAAAGCCATGTTCCGGTTTATGTCGGGCATATTGTGACGGTAAAAAATAAGGCGGTCGATCATGTGATGATCGTGACAAAATCAGAAATCACGAGTATTGGTGTTGGGAATTTGGTTTGCAAGTTTGAAGCGATTCCTGCGGACGCTAAGCATCCGCCTTATACAAATTCGGAGAAACATGGAAAGGCGAAGGCACAGCCAGCGGTGGTTTTGGAAAATAATGATCCAGCAGGAATGGGACGCGTGAGAGTGAAATATTTTTGGGGAAAATCTGATAATGAGAGCGACTGGCTGCGTGTGCAGACGGTGCATGGCGGAAGCGGAAAGGGTTTTTATTTTATTCCTGAGATTGGCGAGGAAGTTCGGGTTTGTTTTGAGGGCGGTAATCCGGATAGGGGTTTTGTCAGCGGGAGCAATTTTAATGGGAAGGAGATCAGCGGGTATTCAGATTCTGGGAATAATGTAAAGGCAATCCATACGCGGAGCGGGACGAAGATTTTATTGAATGACAGTGAAGGAAGTATTTTTATTGAAGACCCGAGTGGTAATACTTGGCTGATGGACGGAAAGGGGAATATTGGGGTGAATGCGCCGAATGATATCAGCATGAATGCTGGGAATGATATTGATATTACTGTTGGCAACAACATGACTTTTAATGTTGGTAATAAGGCAATGCTGAATATTATGCAAATGATGCTTGTCAACACGCCTTTGCTGACGCAGATGGTTTCTGAAATGTTTCATACTCAGGCTGGAAAGGCACTTATCAATTCTGAAAATGAAATCAGAATGGAAAGCCCTGAAATGTATGTGGCAGGACAAAAGAAACTGTTTCTGCATAGTGACGAGAGTGCAGTAATGAATTCTAAAGGAGTTACTGAAGTAAAGGGCAAATCAGGCAATAAATTAAGTAATACACCGACAAAGTATAAGAAAGTGCCTATTTGGATGGATTCAAGATGTGTCATTAAATTTAGACCTAAAGATAATTGGACAGGCGAATTCGGGTTTGACTGGATGCGACTTAATGATACAAAGCTTAAGGGAGATGCTTCTTCTAATGTATATAAGACAATTTCTTTAGATTACAACAAGCTAAAAGGCGTTTACCAGCAAAGAGTCTTTAAAAAGAAATCAGGTACAAAAACAATTATAGTAACTTATTTTATTCCATGGCTATGCTTGTTCCCAAAAGAAGTAACAAAAAATGGTAAGCAAGTTGCTACAACTTTTGGCAATACTACCGCTAAACTGCATTTGACAATTACGATAGAAAATGAAGAGCCGATTCGAATAGAAATGGACTATGACAAAACTTTATTCAAATTAGACAAGGATTTATTGACTCCTAAAACCAAAGGCACGCATAGCGTAGAATTGACAATAACATGTCTTAAAGAATTTGATGTTGACAAAGATATCAAAGCGGTTTCTGTTTATAAAAACGCAAAAGGCGAAGAAGAAAAAGCACTTGCTGGAAAGATAATGGTTGTAAAAAACAAACAACGCTATCAGCAAAAGGTTGTTATTGTACAGGTTAGCACAAATTTAGGTAACGGACTAAGAGAAGCTAGGCCAGTAGGAAGGAAGACTATGTTACAAAGATTCTTAAGACAAGCATTAGTCGAACCTAATTTTCAAACCCTAACTTTAAACTTAAGCTTAAATAGAAATCCGGTGACTAGAGTAGTAACCAACCTAAGAACTAATTTTAATAATATTGCCAATGCTACTGGTGGTAATATTCCAAATGGAGCAACTGATGCCATACAGGATTTCCTCAATGCGGAGCTTTATAAAAAATATGGCACAAGTTATCAAAAAGCATATAAGATATATTTTATTGATGAAGAAGCTGGAGATGGGGGAGGTGGCTTAGGACTATATGGCAGAGCCTATGGAGTTCCTTCAGTTGCAAGATCTGTCGTAGTATATAGATCAGGATTTAGCGATACTACAATTGCCCACGAAACGTTGCATGCAATGGGCCTTTCCCATCCTTTTCATGGAGGCACCCATATGTTTTCAAGAAGTACTACTGATAATATAATGGATTATTCAGATATTGAGGCAAGTCCTGCCATACCAGTAGTACAAACGTGGAAATGGCAATGGCCAGTTATCTATCCAAATGTTGAAACTGAAAAATAAAATTTATGAAGAAAATAGTAATTACATTTATGATTCTAACTTTATTTAGTTGTCATTCACAACAAAAAGATAATGGAAGATTTATTACGAAACAAAAAAATGTTAGCCATTTGTATAATCAATTAAATAACAAGGATATGGAAAAGTTTGATATAAAAGCATTTAATAAAAACATGAAATATGACGATGCAGGAGAACCTACATACAACAATTCATATACTTTATCAGATGGAAAAATTATTGATGAATTTATATTAGATGATGGTTATGGGCGCTTTATAATCTCAAGTAATTCATTATTTAAAGCTTATATGGAGTATGATGAAAATGGAATAATAAAATTAAAAGGACAATATTTTAAAAATGGAGATTTTAGATTAGGAATATGGCATGAGTATGATCAAACTGGCAAAACAATAAATACAATAGATTATGATAAACCGTTCGTTTATACTTTTGAAGATATAGCAAACTATTGTGAAAAGAATAATATACCTTTTAGTGATATAGTTTTAAGAAATTTTAATGATGAAAAAACCAAAGAATGCTATTGGGAAATCCAGTATGACGGTACTTATGAAAACAAAACAGGGCAAATAACTATAAGGATTGATGGAAAAACAGGAGAAATAATTTTTGTAAAAAGGCTGAGTGGTTTTACTTCATTGCCTGATGGAACTGGCAAAATAGGAGTTTATGAAACACTTTACGAGAATTCACAGGAAAACAAAAACCATGTGATTTACAAAAACTACCAAGGGAAAGACTACACCCAAGAAGAATGGAAAGCCTTTGAACAAAAAATGTGGGAAGAACATCAGAAGAAAAATAGAAAATAAATGCCACACAAAATCACACAAGCAAAACTCACCTGCAATCAAGGCACAAAACCAAGCGACTTAAAAGTTACCTCGCAAAATTTTGCCACTATTGACAGCAAAGCGATTGCCACAGAAAAAGACAAAAAAGCCAATGAAAACATTATGCCTTTTGGGCAGTGCAAATTAAAACCTTCTTCGTCGGGTTATCTTCCCTGTGTTCCCGTTCCTGTAATTTGGCAGGAAACTGCAAAACTTGATGAGATTAACGGATATAAGATTTTGCTTGACACTTCCACCTGCCAATGTTCAGTAGGCGGTAAAATTTCTGTGGAAGATAAAGGATATAGTGAAAAACATGAGATTGAATAAATTAAAAATCCCAATTGAACTAAATCAATCGGGATTTTTTACTAAAAACTATTATTAATTATTCTGCTACTAAACTTCATGTTTTGGATTAAAACCGTCTTCGCTTAATTCTTTGTGCTCATAATCAGCAACCATTTCAGCTTCGTAATCTGTTTTTTCTCCCTTAGAGAATTTGTTTACGATTTTTTCCATGATTTCATAGATTACCGGAACTACGATCAAGGTCAAGAACAATGAGGAAATCAATCCACCGATGATTACCCACGCCAAACCGTTTTTCCACTCCGCTCCAGCTCCAGAAGCCAATGCAATCGGGAACATACCAAAAACCATCGCAATTGTGGTCATCAAAATCGGACGAAGCCTTGCGTGATTCGCTTGAATCAAGGCTGTTCTTACAGATTCACCAGCTTTACGTCTTTGGTTCGTATAATCCACAAGCATGATCGCGTTTTTACAAACCAGACCGATAAGCATGATAATACCTAAAATGGTAAAGATGTTCAAGGTATTATTGGTCAAAGCCAAGGCCAGCATCGCTCCGATGAACGAAAGCGGAATCGCAAACAATACTACGAATGGGTGAATGAAACTGTCATACAAGGAAACCATTACAAGATATACCAAGATGATTGCCGCTAATAATGCAACTCCCAATGTTCCGAAACCTTCACTTTGGTTTTCTTGGTCACCTCCCCAGATGTAATTTACGCCTGTTGGTTTTTCTAACTTATCAATTTTTTCTTGCCACTGTGTCACGATTGTTCCAGAAGCGACACCCACGTTTTGGCCTTTTACGGTTACCGACGCCGATTTATCTCTTCTTTCTAATTCACTTGGGCCAGAACCTTCTGTTACGGTTGCGAATTGATTTAGTTTTATTTGCTGTCCGGCAGTATTGATGAAAATCAAATTGCTTACATCGGTAATGCTTTTTCTGTCAAAAGCATTGTATTTGATATTGATGTCATATTCATATTCACCAGCTCTAAATCTTCCGTCAGTATTACCGCTGAAAGCCGTTTGCATTGTCATACCCACAGTTTGAAGGCTTAGACCAAGAGCGGCCATTTTATCACGATCCACTTTTACGTTTACTTCTGGATTTCCGTCTTCTACAGACAATTCAATCTCTGTGGCTCCAGGAATCGTACGCAATTCTTTTTCAGCTGCTATCGCAAATTTCATGGCGCTTTCCACATTCGGACCCGTAACAATAAGCCCTAAAGTCGCATCTTCCGCAGTTCCTAAAATACCAACCGGAACCGTTTTTACTTTTGCTCCGACTAATATTTTTTCTAGCTTGCGCTTTGTTTTTGCTGCGTAGACATTCGCAGGTTCATTACGTTTGTCTAATTCTACCATTTTTACGTCGATCTCTGACTTGTAAGCTGTTGCTTGAGAAGCACCAAGACCTTCACTGGTTTGACCAACCGTTGTAATTTGGCTGTGAACAAATTCTTCTTTGCTTAAAAAATCCTCTGCTTTTTGCGTCATGAAATTGGTTTGTTCCAAAGAAGCATCTTTTGGCATTTCTATCTGAACCAAGAACTCACCACTGTCAGATGCTGCGAAGAATTCTCCACCAATAAAACCGCCTCCCATTAACCCGATTGTCGAACCAAAAAATAGTACTAAAACAACTATGATTGTTTTAATATAATGGTCTAAACACCAAGTCAATAAATTGGATACCCAGTTGATGAAACGAGTCAGGTAACTTTCAAAACCAAGGATGATTCTTCCGAAAAGATTTTTTCCTGTAATGTGCTCTAATTTTCCATAACGAGAAGAAAGCCAAGGAATAATCGTGAATGACGCCACCAAAGACAACAAAGTTGAGATGATAACTGTCACACAGAATTGCGTGATAATGTTAGAAACCAAACCTGTACTCATTGCGATTGGTAAAAATACCACTACGATTACCAAGGTGATTGATACAACCGTTCCGCCGATTTCAGCAGTTCCGTCATAAGCGGCACGAACTCGGTTTTTACCCATTTCCATGTGCCTGTAAATATTTTCAAGAACCACAATCGCATCATCCACAAGGATACCTACCACAAGTGATAATCCTAATAAACTCATCAAGTTTAAGGTATATCCTAATAAGTAAATTCCAATAAAAGTGGCAATCAACGATGCTGGAATTGAAACCATTACGATCAGCGAGTTTCTAATACTATGCAAGAAAAATAACATTACAAAGGCAACCAAAACTACGGCGATAAGCAAATCGTGTACAACAGAATCAGCCGCTTCCAATGTGAAAATTGTACTGTCTTTTGCGATTTCAAGTTTCAGTCCGTTTGCTTTATAATCGGTTTCAAGTTTGGCAATTGTTTTTACCAATTCTTCACTTACTGCTACCGCATTTGCATCAGATTGCTTAATTACTTGTAAAATAATTGCACTTTTTTGATCAACACGAGCAACTTTTTCCGTAATTTTTTGAGTATCCTGAACATCGGCAATATCGCCTAAACGCACTTGGATTCCGTTTTTTGAAGAAACAATCAAGTTTCTTAATTCTTCCACATTTTTATATTTTCCAGCCAGACGGATCAATATTTTTTGCTCACGCGTTTGAATATTTCCTGTCGGGAAATCTAGATTTGAAGACAAGATATTTTGCTGTACATCCGGAATAGAAAGGTTGTAGCCTTGCATTTTCACGGCGTCAAGATTCACTTGGATTTCTCTTTCTTCTCCACCAATAATATTTACCTGCGCCACACCTTGCACTCGCGAAAGAATCGGAGCCAATTTTTTGTCGATCAAGTCATAGAATTGAACTTCGTCCATTTTTCCGTTGGCACCAATCGTCATAATCGGCAAATCGCTCAGGGAGAATTTGGTCAATGAAGGCGTTTCTGCATCGTCTGGCAAGTCGCTGATGATGGCATTTATCTTTCTTTGTGCATCATTCATCGAAATATTTACATCGGCCGTCGAAGTCAATGTGATAGAAACAGTCGACAAACTTTCGTAAGATTTCGAATCGATCTTTTTAATATTTTCTAAGGAAGCAATCGCATCTTCAATTTTTTTGGTTACCGTGTTTTCAACCTCACTCGGCGAAGCACCAGGATAAGTCGTGGCAATTGTGATTACGTTTGTCTCGAATTTCGGAATCAATTCGTAGCCCAAATTGCTATAACTGAACAGTCCGCCAAGAGTCAGAATTGTAAACAATACAATTACCAGCGAAGGACGTTTTATGGATATTTCTGCTAATTTCATTTTTTTTATTTTAGTTGTTAGCCATTAGGCAAAAGGCAATAGTAAAAACTAAATGCTTTTTATATAATAGTTAAATTTTTCGCTATTGGCTTTTGCCTAATTTCTCTTGCCTATTTAATAATTTCCACTTTGCTTCCGTCCTGCAAATTGATTTGTCCAGTCACAATTACTTGTTGTCCGTCAGTTAGTCCTTCTAAAATTTCCACTTTGTCGCCGATAATTCTTCCTGCGGTTACTTTTTTCAATCTAGCAGTTCCGTTTTCTACGATGAAAATTTGATTGCTGCTCACACTTCCTACGAAAGCATTTCTAGGCACAATCTTAAGGGAGCTTTTTTGTTGTTTCGAAGCAAATTCAGCAGTTCCATACATACCTGCTTTCAAATCGTTTGAAGCATTGTTTGCGATTTCAATTTCCACCGGAAAGTTCAAGCTTTCGTCTGCTTTTGAAGCGATAAATGTAATTTTTCCAGAGAATTCCTTATCAGGATAAACGCTCGCTTTGATTTTTGTAACATCGCCAACTTTCAGGCTTGCAACTTGGCTTTCATTAACCGTAACATTCAATTTCAACTTAGAAACATTTACGATATCAAACAATTCTGTAGCCGGCATTCCTGCTAAGATAGAACCTGGCTCGATGTATTTTTTATTGATAAATCCGCTGATCGGAGCTTTGATTCTTGTGTCGCCAACATTGATATTTGCTTGCGTCAATTGCGTTTTAGCATTTACCATTGCCAATCTTGCTTGGTCTAATTGCTGTTTTGTAACACCGCCAGTTTTAAAAGCATTTTCATATCGGTTGTAATCTGTGACTGCATTCTGGTAAGTCGCATTTGCATTTGAAGCTTCCACATTCACAACATCGCTTCTTACTATGGCAAGAACTTGGCCTACTTTTACATAATCACCTTCTTTTGCAAGGACTTTGATTACTTTTCCTGATTTTTCAGCAGAAAATTTTAATTCTTGAATCGGCTGAAAATTACCATTTGAAACGAAATCCAAAGAAACATCTTGTGTTTTAACCGTATCAATTTTTACAGAAACCGTAGCGTTTTTCTCAGCAACAATCGCTGTTTTCTCTTCGTTTTCTTTCTTATTGTTCATTAAAATAAAAGCAATCAATCCGAAGACCGCGATTCCTATTACTATATAAAGTAGTTTTTTCATTGTATGATTAGTTTGTAAGTGTTCTTAATTCTCCTTTTGCTTTGATTAACTGGATTTCTGCCAATTTATAATCTAAAAGTGCAGAAGTATAATTGTTTTGTGCTTCAACATGAGAGTTTTCAGCATCTAACAAATCGGTCAATGGCGCCAATCCGTTGTAATAATTGTTTTTTGTATTGTCTAAAACTTCCTGCGCCAACTGCACATTTTCGCCTTGATTTTTAATCGTAATCAAGCTGTTGTTGATTTGCGTTTTGGCATTTTCGTAGGCCAAGTCAAGAGAAAGTTTCGTGTCAATCATGTCTTCCTTGTTTTTGCGGATGTCAACATCGGCTTGGCGAACTCTTGCTCTAGTTCCGAAACCTGTGAAAATTGGAATTCTCAAGTTCAATCCGATAGAAGAATAATCCGACCAATAAACCCCGTCAGCAGGTTTTGCTCCTAAAGGCATTTCTGGACCTTGCCCGATATAGTTGTAACTTCCAGATAAAGAAAGTGTTGGGTAATATTCAGCAATGACTGCTTTTTTCTGGTAAGTCAAAAGCTGTTCTTGTTTTTCCAATAACAAATATTCAGTTCTTGTGGCCGTATTTGGTGCTTCGGAAAGCATCTGAGGCGTTACTTCAAATTCTGTATCAGGAATCACGATTGGCGTTTCGATCGGCATTCCCATATAAAATTTCAAAGAATTTTCTTGTAATTGAACAGCATTGATCAATTGCTGGCGTTGCGTATTGATATTGTATAAATTCACAGTCAGACGGTCAAGATCAATTTTTTTCGCCAGTCCGTTTTCAAACTGGCCTTTGATGATGTCTCTTACTTTTGAGGTGTTTACATAATTGCTGTCTACAACCGCCAATTTTTCTCTTTGAACAAAAACTTGATAGTAGTTGTTTGCCACTCTTTCAATAACCTGTTCCTCAGTTAATTGCTGGTTTATTTGATAAAATTCTCTAGTTGTTTTAGCTGCTTTTAATCCTGTAAAAACGGCTTGGTCAAAAATGGCTTGGGTTAATGTAACGCCTCCTGTTGCTGTCCATTTTTGCCCTAACGGAGCCAAAACGGTTGTTCCCGGAGCACCAAAAATATCTCCAGGCAAGGCATTTAATTGCAAAATCGGATTGTAAGTCATGTTTCCGTTTGCCGTAATTTGAGGCAGCGCTCTTGAACGAACTTCCTGAATTTGGTAATTACTGTTTTCTACTTGAAGCTTCGCTTTTTTGGAATCTGCTTTGTTTTCCAAGGCATATTTTATCGCATCTTTCAACGTCAGCGTCTGGCCTTGCGCCTGAACGCTTTCTGAAATGAAAAGAGATGCCACAAAAATGAAAGCAACTGCTTTAAGCTTTGTTAAGCTACTTATGGTCTTCATTTGTTTAAATTTATAATTGATTGTGATTGATTTTACTTGATAAATAAGGTATCCATGATGATATCTTTTCGGTCTGATAGAATTTTTTCATATTCTTCATCTGTCAAACGCATCGTTTTTTGAAAAAGCGGACGCATTGCAATCGGGAAAGAAGTCATCGAAACCATATTGAGGATAAATTGGATGGGATCCGTTTTTCTGATCAAGCCGTCTTCCATTGCCACTTCAAATTCTTCGTAGAATTTTTTTAGCATTCTGTCCATTCCTTCCTCGTCTTTGAAATAACAGCCTTGATTGAATTGGGTGACCAGATACATTTCCATGTAAGGATATTCTTTTGCGATTTCAAACGAATCATCAATGAATTCAGCAATTTTTGCCTTGAAAGGAAGTTCTGAAAACATAATAGATTCTGTTCTTTCCTGCTCCCTTTCTTGAGCGTCAGTAAATACAAGTTCAAATAATTTATCTCTAGACCTAAAATAATAATTGATTAAAGTTCTATTTACTCCCGCAGCATCGGCAATTTCTTGAGTGGTCGCATTAAATTTTCCTTCTCCAAAAAATAATCTTTTGGCAGTGTTTTTAATCAACTCTTCTGTTGCATCGTCTTTTTTAGTTGTTGCCATTTTTGTTTAACTAAATTATTTAACAATTTTGTCAAGGCAAAGGTATGTACAAATTTGTTAGACAAAAATGTCAAATTTATTTTTAACTATTTTTTAACAGAAACCGTTTTCGCTTGAATTATCCTCAAAATCATATTTGGTTTACAAGACTAATACTGTAAATTAGCGCAAAATTATTTTTATGCATTCCATCAGCGACTACCAAGAAAATTTCCTGAATTATTTAGAAAGCCAGAAAATTTCTCGAGAACCAAAAAGTCTTTACGAACCGATTCATTATATTTTATCTTTAGGCGGTAAAAGAATTCGTCCGATTTTGACGCTGATGACTGCAGAAATTTTTGATGCAGATTATAAGGAAGCACTTCCTGCAGCTTTGGCCGTTGAGGTTTTTCATAATTTCTCTTTAGTTCACGATGATATCATGGACGACGCGCCTTTGCGAAGAGGAAAAGAAACTGTTCACGAAAAATGGAACTTAAATACCGGAATTCTTTCTGGCGATGCGATGCTGATTTTGGCCTATCAATATTTTGAAAAATACGAACCAAGAATTTTTCAGTCTTTGGCAAAATTGTTCAGCAAAACGGCACTTGAAGTTTGCGAAGGCCAGCAATGGGACGTTGATTTTGAAAATCGTGATGATGTTACGATTCCAGAATATTTGAAAATGATTGAATACAAAACTGCGGTTTTGGTTGCGGCAGCGATGAAAATGGGAGCAATAATTGCCGAAACGAATGAAGAAAACTGCAATGCAATTTATGATTTTGGACTAAATCTCGGAATCGCTTTCCAACTGCAAGACGATTATTTAGACGCTTTTGGAAATCCAGAAACTTTCGGGAAACAAGTTGGTGGAGATATTATAGAAAATAAAAAGACATATTTATATTTAAAAGCTTTAGAATTTTCTACTAAAGAAAATGCAGAGCAATTGATGAATTTATTTTCAATTCAGCCAAGTGATAATACTGAGAAAATCAATTCTATAAAGGAAATTTTCAATGAAACTGGTGCTTCTGAAGCGACGCAAACTGCAATTAAAGATTATACTTTAAAAGCTTTTGAAACTTTGGATCAGATGAAAATTGACGAAAGTAAAAAGTCGATTTTGAGGAAGTTCGGAGAGAATTTAATGAGCAGAAAGGTTTAAAATTCAATTGCAATAACAATTTCAAAAATCAATTCTACGCCAAATCTTAAATCAAAAATCATAAATGTTCATAGCTCCACTAAATACTGACAATTTGCTTTCAGAGGCTGAAAAGGAAAACTTATACCTGAAATTAATCGAACAGATCAACAAAGATTTTAATTTAGCCAATGAGCCGATTGATTTCCCGATGAGTACTTCGCCGCAAGAACTGAAAATTCAATTGCATGAAAAAATATTTCGATTGATTCAATACAAATTCGCAGAATACTTGAATCTGCTTTATATTATTGATGTTTCAGAAAACGAAATCAAAAAGTTAGACGGTTCTGATTTGGTAAATTTATCTGAAGACGTTGCTTTTTTGATTTTAAAAAGAGAATGGCAGAAGGTTTGGTTTCGAAATAAGTTTTAAAGAGGCTGCTTATTTGGGTCTTGGCGAGTGTCGAAAATGCTTAAAATTGTCAATTTGTCGACTTCCGCCATATAAATAACTTTGTAATGGCTAACAATTAATCTTCTATATTCTGGTTGTAGTATGTCTTTTTGATATTGATGTGTAAATCGAATTTCTTCAATTCCATTAGCAATATTATCTAAATTGCGTCTGCAACTTTTTTAGATATCGGTTTATAATAATTGTAAATGGCTTTTAATTCTTGTTTGGCGAAATCATCCCAAACTATTTTTGGTTTTTTCATTTACCAATTTTTCATTTCATTTAATAAATCTTCGTGGGTTGTATAATGACCTTCTCTAACTCTTTGCAATGCATTATCAAGTTTTTCCTTGTATTCCTTTCGAGTCAAAGGCTTTCCTTCCACAGTATGCGCAACGATTTCTTCTTCCTTATAATTGTCAATTGTTTCTTTGACAACTTGAAGTAGCTTTTCGTCTGCGTCATTTAGCAAATTTAAAATGCTGTCTTTTAGTTCTAAAGCTCCCATTTTCTTCTCTATTTTATTATTGCAAAGTTACTGATTTATTTAAAGCTTTGATTAAAAATAAACCCTCACAAAAGGCATCAAAGCATCACTATAAACATTTTTATCACTGTCATGCAAAACATTATATCTCACACCGAGAGTTATATTATTAGTTCGGTATCCAATTCCTAAAAACAGAGCAGTATTCCAGAAATTGTCATCTTTAAATTGTAATTCATCATCATAATCGACATTTACACGCAATTGTTCTAACTCGGCAGAAAGCTGAATTTCCGGAATTGGATTTCCAAGTACAATCAAACTTGGTCCATACATATAAGATTCATAGAAATTTTTATCACGAACATAGCTTCCTTGCAAACCTAAGCCTGCTGCAAAATATTCATTGAAATTGTAAATTGCACTCGGAGCTATTACGATATTAGTATAATTAGAACCAAAACCAATGCCTAATCCGCCACCAAAACTCACTTTGTTCCAGAAATTTTCCTCTTGAGCCTGTTGCGCTTTTGCGTTTTGTGAGAAAGTAAATAAACCAACTGCGAAAACGATTTTTGTTATATGATTAATATTAAGTAATTTCATACCCTAAATTTAAGTTAAGATTAGTACATAAAAGTATGAAATAATTATTAGATTGTTCTAATTGTCGTACTTTTGCAAAAATATTTCTAACATATTAGGACATTCAATTATATTATGGATAGGTTTTCCTTTTTAAACGCGGCACATACTGAATTTTTTGCTCAATTATACGATCAATATCTTGAAAATCCGGATAGTATAGAACCAAGTTGGAGAAGTTTTTTCCAAGGTTTTGACTTCGGGATGGAAACATATAACGAGGAATATCAGGCGCCAGCACAACAATTGGCCAATTACGCATCTTCAAATTCTGTGGACGTAAGCCAAATTTCTGAGAAATTACAAAAAGAATTTAATGTCTTAAAGCTGATTGAAGCTTACAGAGCACAAGGTCACTTGTTTACCAAAACAAATCCGGTTCGTGAGCGCAGAATTTTTACACCAAACTTGGATCTTGAAAATTTCGGACTTTCAAATGCAGATTTGAATACCGTTTTTGACGCTGCAAAAGCAATAAAAATTGCACCTTGCACGCTGACAGAAATCCTTGGTCACTTAGATAAAATCTACCGTGAGCATATTGGCGTTGAATATATGTACATCAGAAATCCAGAGGTAAGACAATGGATTCAGGACAAAATTGGATACAACGACAATCAGCCGAAATTTTCTGCGGAAGAAAAGAAAAACATCCTAAATAAATTGAACGAAGCGGTTTCTTTCGAGAACTTTCTTCATACAAAATATGTAGGCCAAAAACGTTTCTCTCTTGAAGGTGGCGAAACTTTGATTCCGGCATTGGATGCTTTGATCGAAGCTGCGGCTGAAAAAGGAGTGGAGCAATTCGTTATGGGAATGGCTCACCGTGGTCGTTTGAACGTTTTGGCAAATATCTTCGGAAAAAATACACAAGACATTTTCTCTGAATTTGACGGAAAAGATTATGATGATGATGCGCTTTTTGATGGTGACGTAAAATATCACCTTGGCTTGACTGCTGACAAAAAGACAAAATCAGGAAAAAATATCAATATCAATTTGGCGCCAAATCCTTCTCACTTGGAGACTGTTGGAGCTGTAATTGAAGGAATCGCGAGAGCAAAACAAGACCGTCATTTTCCAGATGATTTCTCAAAGGTATTGCCAATCGCACTTCACGGTGACGCGGCAATTGCCGGACAAGGAATCGTTTATGAAATTGTTCAAATGGCACATTTGGATGGTTACAAAACAGGAGGAACAATCCACATCGTGATCAACAACCAAGTTGGTTTTACGACAAATTATTTAGATGCGCGTTCTTCTACGTATTGTACGGACGTTGCAAAAGTGACAAATTCTCCGGTTTTACACGTAAATGCGGATGATGCTGAAGCTGTTGTTCATGCAATGTTGTTCGCTTTAGACTACAGAATGCAATTCGGAAGCGATGTTTTCATCGACTTATTAGGATATAGAAAATATGGCCATAACGAAGGTGACGAACCGCGTTTTACACAGCCAAAATTATACAAACTGATTGCTAAACATGAAAATCCGAGAGATCTTTATGCAGCTAAATTAATTGCTGACGGAGTTATTGACGATAAATATGTGGGCAAATTAGAGAAAGAATACAAAGGAGTTTTGGATGAAAATCTAGAGGCTTCTCGTAAAAAAGACTTGACAATCATCACTCCGTTTATGCAAAACGAATGGGGCGGTTATACGCAAGCGGATGAAACAGAAATGCTTCAAAAAGTAAACACGACTTTCTCAAAAGATATTTTGACAGACATTGCAACGACAATTACAACATTGCCAAGCGATAAAAAGTTCATCAGCAAAATCCAAAAGCTGATCAACGACAGAAAAAATATGTTCTTCGAAACCGATAAGTTAGACTGGGCAATGGCTGAATTATTGGCTTATGGTTCCTTGATGACTGAAGGTTATGACGTTCGTATTTCTGGTCAAGATGTGGAAAGAGGAACATTCTCGCACCGTCATGCGGTTGTAAAAGTAGAAGATTCTGAAGAAGAAGTAATCCTTTTACAGCAATTGAACAACCAGAAAGGGAAATTCAATATCTTCAATTCACTTTTATCTGAATATGGAGTGGTTGGTTTTGACTACGGATATGCTTTGGCTAGCCCAAAAACATTGACAATCTGGGAAGCACAATTTGGAGATTTCTCTAACGGAGCTCAAATTATGTTGGACCAATATATTTCTGCAGCAGAAGACAAATGGAACAATCAAAACGGTTTGGTAATGTTATTGCCACACGGTTATGAAGGCCAAGGAGCAGAGCACTCTTCAGCAAGAATGGAAAGATATTTACAGCTTTGCGCGAACCATAATATGTTTGTGGCAGATTGTACAACGCCGGCAAACTTCTTCCACTTATTGAGAAGACAGATGAAAACCACGTTCAGAAAACCTTTGATTGTGTTTACACCAAAAAGTTTGTTGCGTCATCCTTCGGTAGTTTCTTCTGTGGATGAATTTGCAAACGGAGGTTTCCAAGAAGTTTTGGATGATCCAAATGTAGAAGCAAAAGACGTGAAAACATTGGTATTCTGTACGGGTAAATTCTACTATGATTTGGTAGCAGAAAGAGAAGCAAACGGAAGAAAAGACGTGGCATTCGTGAGAATCGAGCAACTTTTCCCATTGCCAGTAGAACAATTGAAAGCAATTATTGAGAAATATCCAAATGCTGACGATTATGTTTGGGCGCAAGAAGAGCCTAAAAACATGGGAGCTTACAGCTATATGTTGATGAATTTTGATTTGGTAAAATTAAGAGTCGCTTCATTAAAAGCATACAGCGCACCGGCAGCAGGAAGTTATGCACGTTCTAAAAAACGTCATGCAGCAGCAATTGCGATGGTTTTTGACAAAAATCTTTTTAGTTAATTAGATTCTGTCAAGGCTAAAAACCGTAATTTTGAAATAAGAAAACAAAAAATAACACACCATAAAATTATATACAGATGATTTTAGAAATGAAAGTTCCTTCTCCAGGGGAATCAATCACCGAAGTTGAAATCGCAACTTGGTTAGTAAAAGATGGAGATTACGTAGAAAAAGATCAAGCGATTGCTGAAGTAGATTCAGACAAAGCAACTTTAGAATTACCTGCAGAAGCTAGCGGAATTATCACGCTTAAAGCGGAAGAAGGCGATGCTGTGGCTGTTGGTCAAGTGGTTTGCCATATTGATACTGACGGAAAACCTTCAGGTGACGCTCCGGCAAAAGAAGAAAAGAAAGAAGAGAAAAAAGAAGAAGCTCCAAAAGCTGAGGTTAAAAAAGAAGAGCCTAAAAAAGAAGAAGTAAAACCAGCTCCAGCGGCTGAAAAATCTTATGCTTCAGGAACTCCTTCGCCAGCAGCACGAAAAATTTTGGACGAAAAAAATATGGATTCATCATCAGTTTCTGGTACAGGAAAAGGTGGAAGAATTACAAAAGACGACGCCGTAAACGCTGTTCCGTCAATGGGAACTCCAACAGGAGGAAACCGTGGCTCAGAAAGAACAAAATTGTCAATGCTTCGTAGAAAAGTGGCGGAACGTTTAGTTGCTGCTAAAAACGAAACAGCAATGTTGACTACGTTTAACGAAGTGAACATGACGCCAATCAACAATCTTCGTAATGAATACAAAGATGCGTTCAAAGCGAAACACAACGGTATCGGTTTAGGATATATGTCTTTCTTTACAAAAGCAGTAACAAGAGCTTTGCAATTG
This sequence comes from Flavobacteriaceae bacterium PS02334, assembly GCA_029959295.1. Taxonomy (GTDB): domain Bacteria; phylum Bacteroidota; class Bacteroidia; order Flavobacteriales; family Flavobacteriaceae; genus Flavobacterium. The sequence continues at coordinate 48,425 of JASCOH010000012.1, forward strand.
TATCCAGATGTAAACTCAATGATGGACGGAGATCACAAAATTGCTTTTGATTTCGTTGACGTTTCAATCGCAGTTTCAGGACCAAAAGGTTTGATGGTTCCTGTGGTTAGAAATGCAGAAAACTTGACTTTCCGTGGAATTGAAGCTGAAATCAAAAGATTGGCTATCAAAGCGCGTGACGGACAAATCACTGTTGACGACATGACTGGCGGAACATTCACAATCACAAATGGTGGTGTTTTTGGAAGCATGCTTTCAACGCCAATCATCAATCCTCCACAATCTGGAATCTTGGGAATGCACAACATCATCGAGCGTCCAATCGCGGTGAATGGTAAAGTGGAAATCCACCCAATGATGTACGTTGCTTTGTCTTACGATCACAGAATCATCGACGGACGTGAATCAGTTGGTTTCTTGGTTGCAGTGAAAGAAGCATTAGAAAATCCAGCAGAATTGTTGATGGATAACAATCCTAAAAAAGCTTTGGAACTATAGTTTCAAACTTATCATAAATAAAAAATCCCGTTCAATTGAACGGGATTTTTTTGTTTTAGATTTACTCTTTGATGATTTTTATTGTCTTTTGAGATTTTACAGAAGTAACTTTTACAAAGTAAATTCCTTTTGAGAATCTTGAAAAATCAATCTCAATATTTGCAGAAGAAGTATTTTTCGTAAGAATTTGTTTTCCTGTAATGTCACTTACAGTAAAGGATTTTATACTGCCAGAATCATTTAAATTTAGGTTTAATTTGTCCTTGACGGGATTTGGGTAAAACGATAAGTTATTATTTTCAAATTCTTCAGCGCTTAAAGTTGCTACAAATTCTGTTTGCGTAGTATTTGTGATAATTGCTGGATTGCTATCAAAATAAATCTTTGCAGTGTTTTGAATAATATCACCGACAGCATAATTTGATTTAGGTTTTACTTGAAATAAAATATAGCCTTTTCCGGTTTCTGGATTTGTAGAAGAAGGAGGTAGATTTATGCCATCGAATTTCCAAGTCAAATTATTTGTAGTCCTTTCTAAAGCGTAAGCATGGCTAGAAGTAATCATTTTTAGTAAATTTTCATCTAGTCTAGAATCTAAAATATCAGTCACTTTTATATCTTGTGCATTTCCATTTCCAGTGTTCTCAAATCGGATTGTATATGTTAAGTAATCGTTTTGGGTAAATTGGGAGAAAAGGATTTTGTTTCCATGGCTTTCCATTTTGTCATTTGGATCATAAGATCCTGTGATAGTTTGCGTAAGACTGGAAACGTTATTTGCCGGATCACTATCATTTTGAGAAATAGTTATTGATGCTGAAGTTGTTAATTGACTGCCTAAAGTAACTGCCGGCAAGTTTGGAACCTGCATTTTAATCCTCATTGAGATGTGGCTTCCGGGAGGTAAATCTGTAAATTGGTAGGTGAATCCTGTAGATGTTGGAGTCAATCCATACTCATTCATGTTTATAATGGTAAGGTGCGGATCTTTAGTGAAGGTAACAGTTCCGGATGCATTTTGATTTCCATTATTCCCAAAATAAAGGTAATTATAATAGATTGTGTTAGGCCTTAGTTGCGAGCCACTTATAGAAATTTTTAAATCTTCACAAGGAAATGCCCTTATTGGAAAATTATAGGTTGTAATACCAGAATTTGCCGGTACCGTTACATTGTTATAAGAAGAAATCGGAAGAGAATATTCTCCTGCGCAAGAATTGTATATGCCGTAATTAATGTCATAACGATTCGCAGGATTTGTTTCATAAATAATAGGAACTCCATTCGAGGTATACAAATAATGAACAGGGTCTGCATTATTTATTCTATAGTTAAAATTGCCTTGGGTAAAATTTGCTTCTGAAATCTCCTGAATGCCATTATTGTTTGTGTCAATAAAAGGATTTAATTTAATTCCTCTTGCGATATTTAAAGTGAAATCTGTAAATAGTTTAATATATAGCGAGCTTCCTCCAGGGGTTGTGCCAGTTGCTGAAGCCCAAGCAGAAACAAATCCAGCATTAATATCGCTTTGAGTGAGTAAGTGTATCGCCGTTACAGAAGTATTTGTTGCGCCAGCTGGGATTGAGGCTATTGGTGATCCACTGATAGTAATTGCGCCGGATCCTTGCCCTATCTCAATATTATTAATAGGGCAGTTGAGTTGGTTTGTTATGCTAAATTGATAAGAAATTCTATCTCCTACATTCGTAATTCCGTCGTTATTATAATCAATATATCTTCCTGTCATGGTGCCGCTTATTCCATTGATATAATTTATTTGTGCGGGAACGGTTGTAGTAGAACTACAACCAGTGCTATTCTTTACTTTAAAAGTATAGTTTCCAGGCTCTAAGTCATTTATTGTATAGTTGGTTCCTGAACCAGTTATCTCGGTCGTTATATTGTAGTATTTATATTGTGTAATGGTCCAAGAGCCGGTAGTTGGCAAGCCTTCTAATGTCACGCTTCCTCTTGAATTGTTACAGGTAGGTTGTGTAATGTTTTGAATAACTGGGGGTGAAATATTGCAAACATCTACAGTTATAGTAGCTGTATCGCAATTTGTCGTGCTGTTGATTTGGCATAACTTGTATTGAATATAATAAGTTCCTGCAGGAGTTCCGCGAAGAACGCTGATTGAGCCATTATTATTTGCAAGATAAACGGATGGATGCGTTGTAGAAAGTTGAGTTATTGCATATCCTGCTGGGTAAATGTCGTTATTTAGCGCCTGCATAGAGAAAAATCCACCCAATTCACCATTGACAGTGATACTATCATCATTAGCAATGACGGTAACCTGAGCAAAAATTGAAATATTTATAAATAATCCTAAAACAATAATAAACAGGTAGTCTTTTTTCATAATGTAAGATTTTATCTTCAAATATATAATTAAAAAGCCATAAAAAAAATCCCACTCAATTTGAATGGGATTTTTTTCTAACATTTTCTATTTCAGATAAAAACATTCTTCTTCATAATCAATAATTCCCTTTCCTTTTATCAAAATATCGGCGCCAATAATTCCATGCACTCGCTTCGCTTTATATTGTTCCAGAGCTAAATTTACATGCGACAAGTCAAAAATAACTAACGAAAAATCATCAGTTTTCCAGCGTCCTAATTGTAATAAATTATCAGAAGACATTTGTGTGTCCATTCCAACAGCGCCCGCGCCCGCTGCTTTCGTAAGTGAATCTTCAGCTGTTAATTGAAAATGATGAATGTCATTGAAATCTACACAACTGCTGGAAGCGCCCGTGTCTAAAATAAAATTCCCGTCAATTCCATTAATTTTTGCCTTGATTATGAGATGATTGGTTTTTGAAATTTTAAGCTTGACTCTTTTGTAGCCTTTTAATTTCGAGTTATCGTAATGTTTGTCCATTTTTTCGCTGATGATATACTCAAAAATAGGCTAATTAAATTTAAAACGAAATTACTGAAAGCATAATTTTTTATTAAAGAAAAGACGTAATCTATTAAATTGGGGTGCTTAAACTTGCATCTCTTTTGCATTGTGCCTATTTTTGCTCTATGATTTTCACCGACACCCATTCCCACATTTACAGCGAAGAATTTGCTCAAGACAGAACCGAAATGATGCAGCGCGCTTTTGAAGCCGGCGTCAAAAGAATTTTCGTTCCGTCGATTGATTCTACTTACACCGAAAAAATGTATGAAATCGAAAAGCAATATCCTGAAAATGTCTTTTTGATGATGGGCTTGCATCCGACTTACGTAAAAGAAAATTATGAAGAAGAATTAGCTTTCGTTGAACAAGAATTAGCCAAAAGAAAATTCTACGCAATAGGCGAAATCGGAATTGACCTGTTTTGGGATAAAACCTTTTTAGAGCAGCAAAAAATAGCTTTCAGACGACAAATTCAATTAGCTAAAAAATACAAATTACCCATAAATATTCATTGCCGTGATGCTTTTGATGAAGTTTTTGAAGTGTTGGAAACTGAAAAAGGAAATGATTTATTCGGAATTTTTCACTGTTTTACAGGAACCTATGAACAAGCATTACAAGCAATTTCTTATAATTTAAAACTAGGAATCGGCGGTGTTGCTACTTTTAAAAATGGCAAAATCGATCAATTCTTGAATGAAATTGATATAAAAAATATCGTCTTGGAAACCGATTCGCCATACTTAGCACCAGTGCCATTTCGTGGCAAAAGAAACGAAAGCAGTTACACAAAATTAGTCGCTGAAAAGCTAGCCACAATTTATAATTTGCCTTTAGAAGAAATTGCTAAAATAACAACCGAAAATTCAAAGGCTATTTTCAGCATTTAACAAAGAAATCAAACAAAATTCATAAAATTTTTGTTCATTTGTGGATTGTTAAAAAAATACAGTAAATGTCAAAATTTGATAAAATCCGACCGTTCTATGATGTTGAAGTAAATGAGGCTTTGCATAAAGTTGCCGACCATCCGATGATGAAGGCGATGATGAGCTTTACCTTTCCGGAAGTAGATGAAAAAGTTTGGATCGAGCAGTTGAAAAGAACACATTCTATAAGGGATTTTCAATGCAATTTCATTTACCAAGCCGTACTAAAAGTTCTTGAAAAAAGTTCTGACGGCTTAACAACTTCTGGTTTCGAAAAGCTAGACAAGCACACGCCTTATCTTTATATTTCGAATCACAGAGATATTATTTTAGATACGTCTCTGTTAAATACATGCTTGTTTGACAATGGTTTAGTAATGACTGCTTCGGCAATTGGAGACAATTTGGTAAAGAAAACTTTCCTGCATATTTTATCAAAATTGAATCGAAATTTTTTGGTTCAAAGGGGTTTGGCGCCAAGAGAATTGCTTCAAAGTTCAAAATTAATGTCAGAATATATCAGCCAACTGATTTTAAGAGAAAACCGTTCTGTTTGGATTGCGCAGCGTGAAGGAAGAACAAAAGACGGAAATGACGCGACGCATCCAGGCGTTTTGAAAATGCTTTCGATGGCTTCTGACGAGTCAAATTTGATGGAATATTTCAAGAAATTAAAGATTGTTCCGGTTTCTATTTCTTACGAATATGATCCTACAGATGCTTTGAAAATGCCGCAATTAATGGCGGAAGCCAATGATGAGGTTTATATTAAAGACAAAAACGAAGATTTCATGACACTTTTAAGCGGTATCATGGGTCAGAAAAAACGAATCCATATTCATGTCGGCGATGTTTTAGATACTGAATTGGATAATATTGCTTCTGAATTTGACAATTCAAACAAGCAAATCCAAGCTCTGGCGCAGGCTATTGACGACTCGATTTTGAATTCTTATAAATTGTGGCCGACAAATTACATCGCTTATGATTTGCTGAACAATACCAATAAATTTTCTCATTTATATACGGAGAAAGAAAAATCGCTTTTCGAAAGACGTCTGGAAATCAGAATCGACGAAAATAATCCGATTGAAATGCAAGGATTTTTGGCAATGTATGCGAATCCTGTCGTAAACAAATCAAAATACGAAAATGCTATCTAGGCCAAAAATACTTTTGATTTATACCGGCGGAACTATCGGTATGATGAAAGATTTTGAGACCGGAGCTTTAAAGGCGTTTAACTTTAGCAAATTGCTCCAAAGAATTCCGGAATTGAAACAATTGGACTGTGAAATCGAAACGATTTCGTTTGACAATCCGATTGATTCTTCAAATATGAATCCTGAAAAATGGGTAAAAATTGCTACGATAATTGAAGAAAATTATACTCTTTTTGATGGATTTGTAGTGCTTCATGGTTCAGATACCATGTCGTATTCTGCTTCTGCATTGAGTTTTATGTTGGAAAATTTGGCAAAACCTGTAGTTTTCACAGGTTCGCAATTGCCGATTGGAGATTTGAGAACTGATGCAAAAGAAAACTTAATTACCGCAATTCAAATCGCTTCCCTGCAAAATAAAAACAAGCCTGTTATTAACGAAGTTTGCCTTTATTTTGAATATAAATTATACAGAGGAAATCGTACTACAAAAATAAACGCAGAACATTTTAATGCTTTTGTGTCTTCGAATTATTCACCTTTGGCAGAATCTGGCGTACATTTAAAAGTTAATAATGAACTGCTTTTGCCAAAATCAGGCGCTAAAAAATTCAAAGTCCACAAAGAAATTGATGACAATGTAGCCGTAATAAAAATGTTTCCGGGAATTAGCGAAAACGTACTTTCAGCAATTTTTAATATTCCGAATTTAAAAGGAATCGTTTTGGAAACTTATGGAGCCGGAAATGCGCCAACCGACGACTGGTTTATTGCCGTGTTGAAAAAAGCGATTAAAAACGGACTGCAGATTGTGAATGTCACGCAATGTTCGGCAGGAAGCGTCGATATGGGAAAATATGAAACCAGTTCTGCCTTGAAAAAAATAGGCGTGATTTCTGGAAAAGATATTACCACGGAATCTGCAATCACAAAGCTGATGTACCTTCTAGGGCAAAAAGTAGCTCCAAATGTTTTCAAAACCATCTTTGAAACTTCATTGCGTGGCGAATTGTCATAATTGTCTTTGAAAATTTTCTTTACTGATTTTTTTTGCATTTATTTGCAACCGCAATAAAATAGAGAGGTGTCCGAGTGGTTGAAGGAGCAAGCCTGGAAAGTTTGTATATGGGTAACTGTATCGTGGGTTCGAATCCCATCCTCTCTGCTGAATTATAAATTACTTCAAATTCCATTAGATCGCAAGATTTAATGGAATTTTTGCTTTTAGATTATTTCAAATATGATTTAAGATTTCTTCAAAATCCATGCAATCTAATGTTTTCCAGTGCTTTTAAAATAGGTAAAACCACGCGCTAGAATTTTCCGTTTTATGATTTTATTTGTCAATGGGGAACTTTTCTTGCTGGGTTCAGTTCGTTTTCTTGCCTGTGAGAATAGATGAAATTAATAATCTAAAAATATATAATTATGGAAAATTATTTGCATGGCTTGCTCGATGAAGACAACGACCCAATTATTCAGCAATATCTGAAATATATTGATGAAGGAATTCCTCCTGCAGAAAAACCCAAAGATGTATTAATTATTGGTGCCGGAATGGCCGGAATGGTAGCTGCAAGTTTGCTAAAACAAGCCGGACACCGTGTTACAATTGTGGAATCAAATACTCGCGTGGGAGGAAGAATCAAAACTTTCAGAAATACAAAAGACAAAAAGTATTTTGAAGATGACAGTGTTTATGGTGAAGCAGGAGCAATGCGCATACCGACGATACACCAAATGGTACTTAAATATATTGAAAAATTGGGTTTGAAAGTAGAGCCTTTTTACTATTTGTCGGTTGATAAGGAAGAAGCGATCAAACATCAAGAAGATCCTAATAGTCCTGTGCCGACAACTACAAGGAATTCCGTTTTTTATATCAATCGCAAGCGAATAATCCAAAAAGAATACTTTAAAGATAAAGCGGATATCAATAAATTGCTTGATTTTCATCTTGGAGAAAGTGAAAACCAGCGTGCAGATGTGCTTTTGGCTAATCTTGTTGCCCCGTTGAAAGCGTTTATTGCAGAAAATCCGGAAAAAAATTGGCCTTTGCTTATAGACCGTTTTGGAGAATATTCGATGCGCCGTTTTTTAAAGGAGCATTCTTTGTATTCAGAAAATGCCATCGAAATGATAGGCGTCATTCAAAATTTAGAATCCAGAATGGCTTATGATTTTATCCAAAGCTTCATTGAGCAGAATATTATCAAAGACACGACACGATTTATGGAAATTGTTGGCGGCAGCGATTTATTGCCAAAAGCTTTTTTTGAAGCTCATGATCTCAAGGATAACACTTATTTCGATTGCAGGATGACAAAATTAACGCTTGTAAATGACAAAATTAAAATTGGTGTTGATGTTGAAGTGAAGCGAGATCATCAGTTTTATGAAAAGGCAGGTTTTAAAGCTTTGAAAACGCCAGTAAGTGATTTAGAATTTGATGAAGTTATTGTCACAATTCCGTTTTCTGCGTTAAGGCATGTGTATGTTACGCCACAGTTTAAGCAATTGAAACGTAAAGCGATTAGAGAACTGCATTATGATTCGGCAACAAAAATATTATTAGAATTCAGAGAAAAATGGTGGCAGGAAGCGCCTTACAATATTGTTGGCGGAGGAAGTATTACTGATTTTTCAAACCGATTTACATATTATCCAAGCAATGATATCGGAAGCAAAGGGCACGGAGTAATTTTGGCTTCGTATTGCTGGTCTGACGAAGCAAGTCGCTGGGATTCTCTAGATGATGATGACAGATATTACTATGCTTTAAAAAATCTAGCAATGATACACAGTGATGATGAAAACGAACAGCAGCGTATTATTAATTTGGCAGTAGTCAGTTCTAATCTAAAAAATGGAGACGGATCAGGCCGAATAATCGGAGCGGCAACGCAAAGCTGGATGCGTGATCCTTATGCTTATGGCGAAGCGGCAATCTTTAATCCCGGGCAATTGAATTTATTGCAACAGCATATCATTTCAACAGAATGGAAAGGGAGAGCGCATTTTGCAGGCGAGCATACTTCCCTTAAACATGCGTGGATTGAAGGCGCAATTGAATCAGGAATTAGAACTGCTTTAGAAGTCAATGAAAATACGGGGAACCTAAATAATCCGATTCAAAATGACTAAGAAAATCACTGTTGCAAAATACCTCCAGCTTCGTTTAGAACAATTAGGATTGACGCATTTATTTGGAGTTGCTGGAAATTATACGGCGCCACTTTTAAATACGATTCAAGAAGATAAAAAGACAAAAATTCAAATTGTCAATGATACCAATGAAATAAACGCTGGCCATTGCGCAGATGCTTACGCTCGTCAATACGGCTTTGCAGCTGTCGCCGTTACTTACGGAGTCGGTGCATTTACGCTCTTGAATTCTGTCGCAGGATCTTACGTAGAACATTGTCCAGTGCTTGTTATCAATGGCGCTCCAACGAATCGTGACCAGCTTCGAAGTATTGCGCAAGGCCTTTTAGCCTCGCACATGACAGGTGACATGTATAGCAATATCAATGTTTTTAGGAATGTAACCGTAGCGGCAGAGCAAATTATGAACGCTTCGGAAGCGCCTTATAAAATAGATTCTATCTTGAATGCCTGTATTTTATATGGAAGACCAGTTTATTTAGAAGTTTTCGAAGATGTTTGGAGAATGGAATGTGATCCGCCAGTCGATGCTTTGATCCAAAAATCGACATCCGGATGCAAAACGACGGCACGTAAAGCGGCGCAAAAAGTGGCAACAATGGCGCGTGGAAAAGAAATTATTTTTTGGGGAGGAATTGAAATACAGCGCAAAGGCATCCAAAAAGAATTTTTGGAATTGATTGAAACTACGGATACGGAATTTGTAACTGCAATACTCGGAAAATCAATCGTCTCAGAAGATCATCCAAATTTTAAAGGAGTTTTTTAATGGAAATGCTTCGCCTAAAGACGTCAAGGAAAGATTTGAAAAAGCGCAAGTGAAAATTGGTCTGGGAGTCTGGACAACAGGAAAAAATCTCGGAGGATTTGATGTCTGGAAGGATGATACTGTGCTCGCAAACCACAGCGGTGTTCGAATTGGCGCATCTTATATTGCAAATGTATCGCTTAAGGATTTTATGATTTTCCTTAAAGAAGAATTGACAAAAGTGAATTTCAAGGCCTATGAAATGTATGCCGAGCAGCAATTATCTAAATCCTTTTTTGTAGCGGAAGAGCAACAGTCGAAAAGCGCGAAAATTTCATTGACCTATGATTCTTTTTTCAAGAGAATCAACAGTTTTATTGATAGCAGTCATGTTGTAGTTGCTGATGCCGGATTTCCATTACTTGGCGCACAAGGCATTCACATTGCAGAGCCTGACGGATTTGTAGCGCAAGCTTCTTGGCTTTCAATCGGATATTCTGTGCCTGCCGCAACCGGCGTGAAATGTGCCAGACCTGATAAAAGAGCTGTCGTGTTTGTTGGCGACGGCGCTTTTCAAGAAACCTGTCAGGCAATTTCTACTCAAAATAAATTGAAACACGATACCATAGTTTTTGTTTTGGATAATGGCATTTATGGCATCGAGCAGATGCTTGTAAATCCAAATCCGTTTCGTGGGAAAGAAAAAGTGGAATATAGCGTGCCCGATTTGAATAGTGTTTATTCCTATAACGAAATGCATCCTTGGAAATATGCAAAACTCGTGGATGTTTTTGGAGGTCAGGGCTTTGAAGTTACTACAGTCGACGAATTAGAAGAAGTTTTAAAGCAATTAGGAAAAATTAAAGAAAATACTATCATTCACGTTCACATCCCAAAAACGTCTATTCCTGAAGCGATAGCTTATAAAAATGAGGAGCCAGGAGAAGACGAATTCTTGAACGAACATTGGAATTTGTGTTAAACAAAAAGTATAAATAAAGAATAATTCCTGCCTGAAAGATTATGCAAATGCAATTTTTAAGGCAGGTTTTTTATTTCTAAAAATTTTATCTTCCCCAAATTCCACTTTCAATAATCATCGGAATCACAACTCCGGCAACAAAAGCAGACATCACCAAAGTCCAGTCGCGTTTTGAAAATCGAAAAACCGTTTGAACAATATAAGATAGAATCAAAACGATTAAAACTACAATTATTTGCGCAGCTTCAATTCCCAAAGCGAATTCTAATAATGGCAATAATTTATCAGAAGCGCTTCCGGGAAGTATAGTTTTAAAGTAATTAGAAAATCCCAATCCGTGGATAATTCCGAAGAAAAGCGTGACGAAAGAAACAAAACTTAGGCTTTCATTTTTGCTGTTTTTTCCAGCCGTAAAAAGATGAAAAAGTGCCGTCGACAAAATAGTTATTGGAATAAAGAATTCAACCAAATCAACTCTAAATCTAACAATTTCATAAACAGAAAGCAAAAGTGCCAAAGTATGTCCGGCAGTAAAGAGTGTAACTAAAACCAAGACTTTTTTCCAATCTCTAAAAGCATACGGAACAATTAATGCAATGAGAAAAAGCACGTGGTCATAGGCATTAATATCCAAAACGTGGTGCAAACCGGTGTTGAAATAAATCCAGAATTCTGACATATTTGATGATTTTGAGGAAGCCAAACTTACAATTATTTTTGCAATGTGTTTATTTATGTTAAGAAAACCTTTCAAATAGTATCGTTAAAATAGAAATAGATTTATATTTGCAGAAAATATATAATTATGTCAATTTCAGATTTATTTGATAGCGGATTTAAAAATAGAAATAAAGGACATTTCTCTTCAATCGTGAGAGTTGCGATGGAAAACGGTCATTTGAGCGAAGAAGAAAGACATTTCTTAGATAAATTAGCGCACCAGTTGGAAATTTCTCCAGAAGAATATGCAGAGATTCTTGCAAACCCAATGAAATATCCAATCAATCCTCCTTATTTGCACACGCAAAGGTTGGAGCGTTTGTATGATTTGTCAAGAATGGTTTATGCAGACCACGTTCTAGGGCCAAGACAAAAAGAAATTTTGACGCGTTTTGCTTTAGCTTTAGGATTTACGCCAGGAAACGTTCATTATATTACTGATAAAGCGTTGTCTTTATTGGTTTTGGGAGTAGATTTAGATACTTTCCTTTTCGAAATGCAACACATGAATAAATAATTTTTATTCTCTTTATAAAAACAAAAAAGCTCCGAATTTCGGAGCTTTTTTTATAATTATTAGTTGTTGGCTTTTTCCATAAATTCCTCCGCTTTTTCCACCATATTATAACTTCCGCAGAAAAAAGGAACGCGCTGGTGCAATTCTGTCGGCTGGATTTCCATGATTCTTCCAAAACCGTCAGAAGCTTTTCCGCCCGCTTGTTCTGCCAAAAAAGCCATCGGATTGCATTCATATAAGAGACGCAGTTTGCCGCTTGGCGCTTTTGAACTTGTCGGATAAATATAGATTCCTCCTTTGATCATATTTCTGTGGATATCTGAAACCAAGCTTCCGATATAGCGCGAAGTATAAGGTCGGTCGTTTTCCTCAAGCTGGCAATATTTGATGTAATCTTTTACGCCTTGCGGAAAGTGGACATAATTTCCTTCGTTTATAGAATAAATAGTTCCGTCTTTTGGGAATTGCATGTTTGGGTGCGAAAGATAAAAAGTTCCGATTGCAGGATTTAAAGTAAATCCGTTTACGCCACGGCCAGTTGTGTAAACCAGCATTGTTGAGGTTCCGTAAATTACATAGCCTGCAGCAACCTGATTGATGCCAGGCTGTAGAAAATCTGCTGAAGTTACCGGAGTTCCGATCGGCGTTACCCTTCTGAAAACAGAAAAAATTGTCCCGACAGAAACATTTACGTCAATATTCGAAGAGCCGTCAAGCGGATCCATCAAAACTACATATTTGTTATTATGGCACTCGTCTTTTCCTTTAATTACGATGAAATCATCATTTTCTTCAGACGCTATGCCGCACACAATTTCACGATTAATCAACGTCTGGATAAAAGTCTCATTGGCAAAAACATCCAGCTTTTGCTGATCTTCGCCTTGAATATTCTGGCCTCCAACAGCGCCGACGATATCGACCAATCCGGCTTTGTTTACTTTATAATTTACGACTTTGGCTGCCAATCGAATGGAGTTGATAAGCCTTGATAATTCCCCAGAAGAATACTGAAAGTCTTCCTGCTTTTCGATAATGAACTCGCCTAATGTTTTGTTTCTTTCTTCCATTTACTATAACGTTGTAGTGTATGCAAATATCGTTTTTAAATTTAATTATTTCGAAATAAAATTTTATATCATTTTCAAATAAATGTTAATAATTTAATCTAAAGTTATTTTATCTTTGTTTTAAATTTAAAACCATACAAATGAAGAAAAATTCGATGTTATTAGGCTTGTTAGTTACATTTTTTGGCGTAACTACTGCAAATTCGCAAATCTTGGGAGATAAAGCGATCGGTGCTGTACAAAAAGGAGTGAAAGGATTTACGTTTAGCGATGCAGAAGCTGCTGCATTGTCAAAAGAAGCAGTTGCCCAAATGGATAAAGATAATCCTGTGGCTGGGGCAAAAGACCCATATACTTTAAGATTGAATCGTATTTTTGGGAAACATAAAAACGAAAACGGTTTAGTTTTAAATTATAAAGTTTATGCCGTAAAAGATGTCAATGCTTTTGCAACTGCTGACGGAAGCGTTAGAGTTTTTCAAGGATTAATGGATGTAATGGACGACAATCAGTTGCTTGCCGTAATTGGTCATGAAATTGGCCACGTTGCCAATCACGATTCAAGAGACGCGGTAAAAGCGGCTTATAAAAAGGAAGCCTTGATTGATGCCGCAGCGTCACAATCTGGAAAAGTGGCAACATTTTCTGAAAGCCAATTGGGTAAAATCGGAAATGCGATGATTGACAGCAAACACAGCAGAAAGCAAGAAACAGAAGCCGATGATTTCTCTTATGATTTCATGAAGAGAAATAAATATGACGTAAATGCCGTGGAATCTGCTTTCAATATTTTAGCGAAAATGAGCGAAGGAACGGAAGCTTCGTTTTTAGACAAGATGATGAGTTCGCATCCAGATTCAAAAGATAGAGCTGAGAAGGCGAAAAAAAGAGCTGAAAAAGACGGATTGTACAAAGCGTATGTTCAAAAACCGATTGTAAATAAGGCAGTCAAAACGACTAAAAAAACTACGAAGAAGAAAAAATAGTCCTAGATGATTATCCGAAAAGGAACTAAAAATGATATGCCAGCTATTTTAAATTTAATAAAAGAGCTGGCTATTTTTGAGAATGAACCTCACGCTGTGGTCGTTTCTGCAGAAGATTTGGTTCGAGATGGCTTTGGAGAAAATCCGCTGTTCACTACATTTGTGGCTGAAGCTGACAATGAAATCATCGGAATGGCATTGTTTTATTTCCGATTTTCAACTTGGAAAGGCAAAACGATTCATCTGGAAGATTTGATCGTAACGGAAAGCAAGCGCGGAACCGGAGCCGGTTTTAAATTATATACCGAAGTAATTAAGGAAGGCAAAAGAGAAAACGTTCGCCGAATTGAGTGGAATGTTTTAGACTGGAATACGCCTGCAATTGATTTCTATAAAAAATCGGGCGCAAAAATTATTGAAGATTGGCGTGTCGTTCACATGGACGAAGAAGGAATTGATAATTTTTTAAAAATAACATAAGTTTCAAATTTTGAAGAAACTAAATCCCCATAGGACTAAAATCTGAATCTAAGAATAATGAGAATATTTAAATTTGGTGGCGCTTCTGTGAAAGACGCTGATGGTATTAAAAACGTTTATAATGTTTTGCAACAAGTTGGTTATGAGGATGTTTTGCTGGTGGTTTCGGCTATGGGAAAAACAACAAATGCTTTGGAAGCTGTCATAAAGAACTATTTTGAGAAATCTCCAGAACTTCAATCTTCTGTTCAAGATGTCAAAAAATACCACAACCAGATTTTATTAGATTTATTTGAAGACGATAAAAATGCAGTTTTCAGCGCAATAAATTCGTTGTTTTCTGATTTGGAAAGCTTTCTTAAAAACAATAAATCTCCCAATTATAATTTTGTTTATGACCAGATTGTAAGCTTTGGAGAAATTATTTCTACGACAATTATCAGCCATTATTTCAATTATAGAGATTTGAAAAACCAATGGCTCGATGTCAGAAATTTTATAAAAACAGATACCACTTATCGTGATGCAATCGTTGATTGGGATCAAACTCAAAAGCTGATTTCAAAAAACGTAAAGAAAAAAGTCTTGAATATTACCCAAGGATTTTTGGGTTCTGACGAAAATAATTTCACTACGACTTTAGGAAGAGAAGGTTCAGATTACACCGCTGCAATTTTTGCGTATTGTTTAAATGCAGAAAGCGTGACGATTTGGAAAGATGTTCCAGGTGTCATGAATGCTGACCCGAGGTATTTTGAAAATGCGACTTTGCTGAACCAGATTTCTTACAGAGAAGCAATAGAGTTAGCATTTTACGGAGCTACAGTTATCCACCCAAAAACGTTGCAGCCTTTGCAGAGAAAGGAAATTCCACTGTTTGTAAAATCATTTTTGAATCCGTCTTTACCGGGAACAAGCGTGAGCAAAGGAGCTGATTTAGAACCACATCTGCCTTGTTTTATTGTAAAAAGAGACCAATTGCTGATTTCGCTTTCATCAATTGATTTTTCTTTTATCATGGAAGAAAACATCAGCGAAATCTTCGGACTTTTCCACCAATATAAGATGAAAGTGAGCTTGATCCAAAATTCTGCTATCAGTTTCTCTGTTTGTATTGAAGATAAATTCGGCAATTTTAATGAGCTGAAAAATATCCTTTCAAAAAAATTCAAAGTTTCTTATAATGAGAATGTTTCGCTTTACACGATTCGCCATTTCAATAAAGACGCTTCAAAATTGGTCGAAAATGGTAAAGAAGTTTTGCTGAAGCAAGTCAGTAGAGAAACAATGCAGATTGTGACTAAGGATGTGAATTAAGAAAAAATAGAGTCCAAAATAAAAACGCGATTGATTGATTTCAGTTGCGTTTTTTTCTTTCCCAAATTTTAATTTTATAAATACTACTTTTGACCTTTCGGAGTTATAGTATTTATGTTTAAAAAAATGCTCTTTTTGTTTGTAATCACCTTTGTTTCTGGCGTTTCGGCGCAGGAGATCAAATCGCTGTACAAAAACAAAAAGATTGCCGTTCAAAGAGACACGATTCAAATTGACAGCGTCAGCATAAACAAGTCGTTTTTTAAGCTTCAAGACAAGCTTGAAAATGATATCGACACAACATTTTATAAGGTAGATTTTCAGAAAAGCATCTTGGTTTTTAAGAATAATTTTAGCTCAGAAGATTCTTTGACGCTTCGTTATTTTTCTTATCCTGAATATCTTACGAAAAAATATAGCATTTATGACGACAGCAGGGTTGTCAGCAATGAAGCTGGAAAAGGGAATTTGTACCAAGTTTTAACAGATCCGATAAAAACATTCAAGCCATTTGACGGACTGAATACTTCAGGAAGCATTACAAGAGGAATTACCGTAGGAAATAACCAAAATTCTGTAGTAAATTCTAATTTAGATTTGCAGATTACCGGAAAAATTTCAGATAAAGTAAGCCTTCGAGCTTCGATTCAAGACAGCAATATTCCGCTTCAGGAAGGCGGTTATTCGCAGAAATTAGATGAATTCGACCAAATTTTCATAGAACTTTTTAGCGAAAAATGGAGCATCCGCGCAGGCGATTTATTTCTGGAAAACAGGAAATCCAGATTTTTAAATTTCAATAAAAAAGTTCAAGGTTTATCCACAAATTTCACTTTTGGAACTGAAGAAAATAAAACTAATGTTTTTGCGTCGGCGGCTTTGGTTCGAGGCCAATATGCAAAAAGCACTTTTGTCGGGCAGGAAGGAAACCAAGGTCCGTATAAATTAAAAGGCCCGAATAACGAATTGTATATTCTGGTGATTTCAGGTTCTGAGCGCGTTTTTGTCAACGGAATTCTTTTGACAAGAGGTGAAAACAATGATTATACGATTGATTACAATGCTGGTGAAATCATTTTTACGTCGCTTTTTCCAATAACTTCAGAAATGCGTATCAATGTGGAATACCAATATTCGGATAGAAATTATACAAGATTTGTAACCTATGTTGGAGCAACGCACGAGCAAAAAACATGGAGCATTGGCGGTTACCTATATTCTGAAAATGACGTTAAAAACCAGCCTTTACAGCAAAATCTTTCTTCTGAACAAGCCCTGATTTTAAAAGATGCGGGCGATAATCCAGCTTTGATGACGTCGCCTTCTGCGTATGCAGACAGCTATTCTGAGAATAAAATCTTATATAAAAAAGTAATCACTGACGGTGTTGAAACTTTTGTGGTTTCTAATAATCAGGAAGATGAGCTTTTCAACGTTCGGTTTTCTTTGGTCGGAAATAATCAAGGAAATTACATATTGAAAAATAGCGTGGCGGTTGGGAGAGTTTATGAATATAAAGCGCCGTTAAACGGAATTCCACAGGGAAATTACGAACCGATAATCAAATTGGTCGCGCCGACTAAAATTCAGATTGCGACCGTTTTAGGAAAGTACAAGCCAAGCGAAAAGACTTTGGTAGATTTTGAATTCGGGGTCAGCAATAACGATTTGAATTTATTTTCTTCTATAGATGATAATGATAATCAGGGTGTTGCTGGAAAAATCTATGCAAAGCAAAGATTGCTTTCTAAAAAATGGGAAATTGACGCTTTCGCAGATTTTCAATTCGTGCAGAAACAATTTAAGACGATCGAGCGTTTATTTACGATAGAATTTGACCGCGACTGGAATTTGACAAATCCAGCAGGAAACCAGAGTTTGCTGATTTCTGGCGTAAGTTTCAATCTTCCGACAAAAGGTTCTGTAAAATATCAATTGGAAAAACTCGATTTTTCAGAAAGTTTTTCTGGAATAAGACACGTCGTTGATGGATTGTTCCGATTTAAAAATTTGATGGTTCAAAATTCAGGAAGCATTCTGAAAAGCGACAGCGATTATTCAGAATCGACATTTATCAGAAACCAAACGCAGGCAAGATATCACTTCAATAAAAACTGGGTCGGCGGTTCATTTCGCTTGGAAGACAACGAAGAAAAAATTAAGGAAACCAATCAATTTTCAGCTTTAAGCCAGAAATTTCATGAATTCGGAGTTTTTGCAGGGCGAGGAGACAGCACAAAAGTGTATGTAGAATTTGGCTATTTGCAACGCTCGAATGATAGTTTGGTCAACGGATTTATACAGAAAGTAAACACTTCGAATTCTTATTATTTGAAATCCAGACTATTGAAAACTGACAAAAGCGATTTGTCTTTGTTTGTAAATTATAGAGATTTGAAATATGAAGATCCAAGCTTGAAAAATGAGCCTTCGCTGAATTCGAGATTGCTTTATAATGATCGTTATTTCGGACAATTGATTCAAGTGACGACATCTTATGAAACTACATCTGGAACAATTCCACAGCAAGAATTTACCTATTTGAAAGTAGAAGCAGGCCAGGGAGTTTATACTTGGATTGATTACAATAACAACGGAATTCAGGAATTAGAGGAATTTGAAGTGGCCCAGTTTTCAGATCAAGCGATGTATGTTCGAATATTTCTTCCGAATCAAATTTTCAGAAAAACACACCAGAATAAATTTTCACAGTCGGTAATTTTGAATGCAAATCAATGGCAAAATGAAAAAGGTTTCAAGA
Source organism: Flavobacteriaceae bacterium PS02334 (assembly GCA_029959295.1). GTDB lineage: Bacteria > Bacteroidota > Bacteroidia > Flavobacteriales > Flavobacteriaceae > Flavobacterium. The sequence goes on from JASCOH010000012.1 coordinate 66,681, forward strand.
AATTCTTGTCTTATTTTTACAACCAGACTTCCTTTTTGATGGACCGAAAAATTCTTCGTGGAAATGCCAATTTTGACCTGAATCCGTTTTCTTCAAGCGAAGAAGATTTATTGGGATTAAATTCGAGCATTCGAAATAGCCTTTTCTACAATCGTGGAAAACAAGATCATTCGGTGACTTACACTTATTTGAAAAATCGGGCTAAAAACTTACTTTCGGTTGGTTCCCAAGAAAGCAATAATCAGTCGCACCAAATTCAGTATGCACATTTGGTTCAAAAAAGCTGGCTTTTTGGATTTGCAGGAAAAACTATGGAATCTGAAACACTTTCTGAAAATTATTCGGCTAAAAATTTCCTTTTGAAAGGCTATCAGCTGGCGCCAAAAGTGTCTTATTTGTTTTCGAGAAATGCAAGCTGGGATTTATTTTATGAATTTCAAGATAAAAAAAATCAAATCAATGATGAAGAAACCCTGCAACAGCATCGTTTAGGAACTTCATTTACGTATAATTCAGAGAAAAAATTCACGATGAACGGCGAATTTTCATTATATCAAAATGATTTTACGGGCGATTCGCTTTCGCCAGTCGCTTATCAAATGCTGGAAGGTTTGCAGGCGGGACAAAACTTGACTTGGCGTTTATTAGTACAAAAAAACTTGACGCAATATTTAGATATCAATGTCAATTATGAAGGAAGAAAAAGCGAGGAAAGCAAAACAATTCATACGGGAAGCGTTCAACTAAGAGCCTATTTTTAACATAGATACTTATTTTAAAACAGTATATTTGAAATCTTAATCTCAAAAAAACTACGATGAATTCTAAAACAATACTAGGCCTTTTGCTATCAGGATCGCTTTTTATAGTGTCTTGTAAAAAAGAATTACAGCCACAAGAAAGTCCTGCCGCTGCAGAAGTTGCTCCAAACGCAGGTGCTGCGCCAGTTGATCCAAATGCAGTTCAAATGAATGCACAGCCTGCTCAAACTGCACAAATGCCACAGCCGGTACAACAGCCCGCAACGGCAACGACGCCAGGCATGAATCCGCCACACGGACAGCCAAATCACAGATGCGATATTGCTGTCGGTGCGCCATTAAATTCACCTCCAGGACAAGCACCTGCTGCTCAACCACAGCCGGTACAACCACAAGTGCAGCCACAGCCTGTTGCTCCTGCAAATACTGCGACAACCGCAACGGCTCCAGGAATGAATCCGCCACACGGACAGCCAGGACACAGATGCGATGTAGCTGTTGGTGCGCCTTTGCCACAATAAATTTCAATTTTTGAATAAAAAAAGCCTTCATGATCTGAAGGCTTTTTTGCGTTTGAATGTTTTGCCAGAAAAGATAAAAAGCGAAAATAAATTTGAAATAAGGCTGGCGACCATCCAAGATCGCATCCAAAAAAAGATGAAATTTGATTTGTCATGGCAATTGATGCAAGCCAGCGTCAACGTAATGAAAAATGTCGTGATTAAATTCTTTAAAATGGTAAGTTTTCTTGAATTGCGAACCGCAAAGATTTTCACTTAATTCAAATTTATCAGTTGAGGTCCGAATTCTTCATAAAAGATATTTTCTTTGCTCACTTTTAGGTTTAAAAGCGCTTCATATTGTGTTTTGATAAACATTTCTGGGCCACAGATGTAATATTTTGCCTCTTCCAATAAAATCGAATCTTTGCATTTTTGAAGGTCAACTCGGCCTTTAATAACTTGATTTGAAGTGCTGTCCATATTTTCTATTGTGTCATAAAAAGTAAAAGTTTCAAGTAATTCAACATCTTCTTTTAAACTTTCAATTTGCGCTTTAAAAGCATGAACTGATTCATTTCTGCAACCGTGGATCCAAATCGTTTTTTTATTTTGGATGGAATTTAAATTGGTTTCCAACATGCTCAACATTGGCGTAAAACCAACACCGCCACTGATTAAAACCAAAGGATTTTTATTGTCTTTTTCCAAGTGAAATATTCCTGCCGGAGATGAAATTGAAATCACGTCGCCTTCTGATTTTGCATGCAAAGTATTTGAAACTAAACCCGATGGATTTGGCGCAATTCCAGCTTCTTTCTTTACCGAAATTCTATAATATTCAGGATTAAAAGCACTTGATAAACTATATTGTCTTGGCTGTAAAAGATCTAATTCTGGAACAAAAACCTGAACACTGATAAATTGACCTGAATGAAAATCAGCGATTTCTTTTCCATCTTCCGGATAAAGGTAAAATGACTTGATTTCAGCAGATTCTTGCACAATTTTTTTGATAACAAATTTTCTCCAGCCGTTCCAGCTTCCTGATTTTGAGGCGTTTTCTTCGTATAAGCCTTTTTCAAGATCAATCATAATTTGAGCCAATTGATAAAAAGCAACCGTCCAAGCTTCCAGAATTTCTGGCGTCGCCGCCTCGCCAACAACTTCTCCGATAGAAGCAATTAAATGCGTTCCGACGATTTTATATTGTTCTGGCTGAATATTTAAGCTTCTGTGTTTTGTGCCAATTCCTTTCAATACATTAATCAAAACACTCGGATTTTCGATATTTTCTGCGTAAGCTAAAACGGCATTCGCTAAAGCTGATTTCTGTCTCCCGTTGGCTTGATTTCCCATGTTGAACATATTTCTCAATTCAGGATGGTGCTTGAACATTCGGGCATAAAAATAATTGGTCAAGTCTTCACCGCTCGCTTTTAAAATTGGAATTGTCACTTTTATCAGTTCTTTTTGATGTGGATTCATATTGTTGTAATTGAAGTTTTGTTATAGTAAATTGTTGAAGTTTAGGGTTATAGAAATAAAACTTACAGCAATGCTCATCGTCAAGATGGCAAAAGAAAGTTTCGGTTTTTGCTGTGATAAAACAGCGCCGTTGTAAATCATGCAGAAAATAGTTACGAAAAATAATTGTACCATTTGAAACGGTGAGGTTCCTCCCATGAGGATAAACATTGCGGCGATTGAGCCCAAACAGCTTTGTCCTAAGATGCTAAGTGTTGCAAAACCGATGATTCCGTGTTGGTAACTGTCGAGGTATTTTTGATAGAAGTTCATGATAAATGTGCTTTAGAATTTATACCTCAAAGGTAAATCGAGACTAAAGCTCCATTTTATGACTCAAATCATAAGACTTGAAATAAGTAGAAATTTTTTAGAAAAGTGACTTTTATCGATAGACTTTTCGGTCTTCAATAATCAAAAGCCCTTTCTTTTCAAGGGATTTTATAGATCGGATAACGGTTTCAACACGCAATCCAGTTAAATCGGCAATCTGCTGTCTTGTCAAATCGACTTTGTATTTTTCATGCGATTTTAATTTGCTGATCGATTCCTTGAAATAATCAATCAGCTTTAAAATGCGATGTTCAGGCTCTTGCGAAGAAATTTCAGAAGCCATTACGGATTTAAAATACAAGCGTTGCGCCAAATTTTCTGTCATGCTCAAGTGTGCTTCCGGATTTGAGAATAAAAGCTTGAAGAAAGCTTCTTTTGCAATGGCAAAAATCTCTGAATCTACAATGGCAACGGCATTTGCGGGATAAGGTTTGTCGATAAACAAAGGCGGTTCGCCAAAACAATTTCCCCTTGTAAATATGCTTTGGATAAATTCTTTTCCTTCATCATTGAAGTTGTTCATTTTGATCTCGCCAGAATGAATCTGGTAGAAATATTTTGCCGTGTCGCCTTCCTCAAAAAGCATTTCGCCCTTTTTCAAAAAAAGAGAATGAGCGCCAAATTCGAGTAAAAGTGTTTCGTCAATCATAAAAAAAATACCCAGTTCGTGAACTGGGTAAATTTAGTGATATTTCTATTTGCATTTATCGATGCAGAGCACATTTGCGCCAATATAATCTTCATGTTTTCGTTCTAAAGTCTGATCGTGGACTAAAATCATGATTTCTACAGACCCGGTTCCGACAGTTCCATCTAAAATATGGCCTCCGAAAGCATTGAAATTTTTGTCAGTCACAATGCCGTGGGCGTGAACAGAAACCTTGCCTTTTTGCCACGCAATTGTCCCGTTCATGCTGGCCAATTCCATGTCTTTGAATTCTTTTGGATCAAATTCTCTTTTTTTAAAATCGAAGAATCCGAAAGTCATATTGACAAAACCCATTCCGGTAAAATTTGCTGACGGAATATTTTCTGCTTTGGCAAAAGTCTCAATTTCTTTTAAAATATTGTCGCCTTGAAGCAAAACCATCAAGTAGCCTTCTGGAACTTTGATGTATCTTTTTTTCGATTTGTCTTGCGCCGTCATTCCTATTGTAAGGAATAACGAGAGAATTAGTGGAAGGAATTTTGATGCTCTCATAAGCTTAATTTTTAAAAGTATAAGTTACGATTTCTTTTTAAATTGTAGCCAATCATAATTTATCCAATTTTATTCGTCTTATAAATTTTTGGAGTTTCCGCCAAAATCTCAGAAGCTTTTTCTACAAATTTTTGAATGTAGGGTTTTGCATTGTGCAATTCTAAATCTTTTTCATTATCCCAAATTTCATGGAAGAAGAAGTATTCTGGTTCTTCTTTGCTTTGATGCAGGTCATATTGAAGGCAAGCTGTTTCTTGTTTTGAATTTACAGCCATTTCCGTTAGAAGTGCTTTTGTAATTTCGATGGTTTCGGGTTTGCTTTTTATGATTGCAGTTATATTTATTTTCATAATTTTTTGTTTTTTGAAAACAGATTTATGCGGATTTTTAATCTGTAAAAATCTGTGTTTAGTTTAAAAATAATTTACTCAAATGCGCTTTATACAATTCTAAATCTCTCGGGACATCTGCATTTTTTTCAATGTCGTGGAAGTGTTTTGACTCCAAAGGCGTCATTCCTGTAAAAGCATTCATGCGGTGGAAGCCGAATAAAGGTCCATCGTCAACGCTTCTTTCAGAGAAAAATTCTCCAGGCAAAGTGAAGGCTTCTTTTGGCGCATTCCAAGAAGTAGTCAGCATGTATTTTCTGCCGTGCAAAGTGCCTCCGGTTCCATAATTTATTGCTGGATTTGCGCTTGAACGCCCATCGCTGTTGTAGATTCCTTTGGCATGGCCTTCTGTGAAAACCACATCGATATATTTTTTGAAACCGTGCGGCAATTGAAACCACCAAACCGGCGTGTGGTAAATAATCACGTCAGCCCAAACAAATTTTTCCACTTCTTCCGCTGGATTGTAGTCGTGATTTACATCTGTAGTTTTTACTTCGAAATCAGAATTATTTTGGAAGAAATTTAAAGTTTCCTGCGCTACCGTTTCATTAAATTTTCCTCCTGAATGGCCAAATTTTTGGCCTCCGTTGATGATAAATATTTTAGTCATAATGTATTACTTAATTTGATGATGCAAATTTACGTTGCGCTTTTCTATTATTAAAATAACTTAATTCATACCTTTGTATCAGAATTATAATAGCAAGTTATGGTCAATCTAGAATGGTATCGCACTTTCAAAGCAATTTATAAAACCGGAACGCTAACTGGCGCTGCAGAAGTTCTCTTTATTTCGCAACCGGGCGTAAGTCTCCACCTGAGTTCTTTGGAAAATTATGTCGGCTATAAACTATTCGACAGGACTGGAAGAAAAATGGTTCCGACGGAAAGAGGGAAGGTGCTTTATAATTTTACGATAGAAGCCTTGTCTAAATTAGAAGAAGCTGAGAAAAATTTCCAGAGAAGTACCGAAAAACATACGCCGACGATCAGTATCGGAATGTGCTTTGAAACGTTCCAGATTACGTTGGAACAATATATTTCCTCGCTTCCCTTTAATGTGATTATTCGTTTTGGAGAATATCCTGAAATGGTTGAAAACCTTGAAAAGGGAATTTTAGATTTGATTATTACGCCACAAATGGTTCCGAAAAGTGCTATTGAATACCAGCCTTTTTCTTCAGAAACTATTGTAATCGTTGGAGGAAATACTACAAATGAAAAAGAATTCCATGAAGTAGAAAAAACAGGAAATGTGGAAGAAATAGAAGCTTGGCTAAAACAAGAAAAATGGTATGGAACCACCGGCGACATGGAACATCTGCGAAGATTTTGGCAATTGAATTTCAATAAATACCCAGATTTTCGCCCAAATTATATTGTGCCAAATTTAAATTCTATTGTAAGATGCTTGAGCAGTGGCCAAGGTCTTGCTGTGATTCCAGATTTTTTGTGCAAGAAAGAATTAGAATCAGGACAGATAAAATTGATATGGAAAGGCAAAGTTCCGTTAGAAAATACACTTCAATTTGCTACCCGCAAAAAAACAATTTACGCCGATGAAATTGAGGTCATCAAAAAGATTTTCATCGACGTAATGGCTTAGTTATTTCTTCTTTTCAAAACTCGGATTGAAAGAAAAGCCCAAGCTGAAATAAGCAGTCCCGTCTTGTTTTGATGAGAAAATATAATTGCTTGTTTTTTCGCCTCTTTCTGAAATTCTGGAGTTGAAAATGTTTGAATACCCAGCCCTGAAAGTGCCAATCAGCGATTTGCTGAAAGAATGCTCATAAATCAAGCCCGATTTCACTTCAAGAACGCGATAATCATATACTTTTGCAAGTCCTGGCGTGTTATTGTAGATGTAAAATCCGTCGCCGCCAAGTTCGCTTCCCAGTGAAAGTCTTCCGTCTTTAAATAAATTTCTTTTGAAAAGAAGTCGTTGTGGCAAGATCAAATCCATTGTCCACGGCGAATTTTCGAATTTATGTTCCCATAAAAAAGTCGGCGCAGCGGGAACTGGAGAAGTCGGATCGACAAAAATAACTAAACCAACACCCAATGTTGTTCTTTCTGTCTTTTTCAAGATAATTGTGGCTCCAAAAAAACCTTTAATTCTTTCTGCATCTTTTTCAGTTCCGTCAACAATTACGCTGGCATTATAAATGAAAGGCTTTTTAAAAAGCATTGAGAAATAAGTGAAATTCAAGGAACCTGAAAGATAATGGAAGTCCGATTTTTGGTCATAGGAAGGAATGGTATTGTCAATGCGGCTTTCCACATTATTCAAATCAAAGCTTTCATATCGGTATCTCAAAGAAGTGGTAAGATTCCACCTTGGCTTCATGATTATCGGAAGATTTGCACTTATGCTAAGGCGGGAATGATTCTGGATTTTGCCTTTTTCAAACGGAACATCAAACAATTCTGAATCAAAATCAGCAGGCAAATATTGCTCATACTGCACATCAAAAAGGCGAGTTGAAGGAAAGCGGTCAGTTACAGCTTTCGTTGCATTATCTTTAATCGTCTGGTCTTCCTGGGCGTTTGCAAAAAGGCATAGGAAACTTGCTAAAAGCAAAAACTTTAATTTCATTGGTTGATTGTAAGAGGTTAATTTTAAATTTTATCAGAAATATTTTTCCCTAAATATTGTTCCAAAAACTTTTTTCGAAATACTTCTCCGATGGGAATTTCTGTGCTTTTTATATAAATGGTATGGTTGTCAAACGAATCGATATAACTGCTGTTGACCAGATAAGATTTGCTTACCCTAATAAACGCAGTTTCTGGCAAATGTTGTGCAATGGTCTTCAAATTCATGGCTGTGATAATTTTAGAATCATTGATGTAAATTACTACATAATCTTTCAAGCCTTCAACATAAATAATATCCTTGAAAAGAATTTTATGGAATTTGCGATCTGATTTTATAAGCATATAATCAGAATCAGAATCTGTGATTGTGCCTTTTTCCTGAGGATTTGACAATAATTCGTGATAGGCTTTCGCTTTGCGGATTGACTTTTCAAGACGAATTTTATTTATGGGCTTTACCAAATAATCAATTGCGTCGACTTCATAACTTTTTAGGGCATATTGCGAATAAGCAGTCACAAAAATGATCAGAGTTTTCTCGGAAATTGATTCCGCAAATTCCAAGCCGTTGATTCCAGGCATTTGGATGTCAAGAAAAATTAAATCTACGCTGTTGTGCTGCATAAATTCTCGTGCTTTTTTGGCTCCGTTAAAACAGCCAATTACATTAATTTCAGGAATATCCTGAAGCTGCAAAAGCATTCCTTCTCTTGCCAATGGCTCATCGTCAACGATTATACAATTCATGTTGGGAGAATTAAGGTCACTTTATAGTTGGTTTTTGTTTCTTCAATTTCCAATGTGAAATTATTTCCATATAAAAGTTCTAGCCTTCTTTTCACATTTGCCAATCCTAGGCCGCTGTTTTTTGAATTTTCAATCACTTCCGCCGGTTTTGTATTTTCACAGATAAATTTTAAGCATTTCTCTAAAAAAATAAATTTTGTACTCATTTCAGAAGGATTGTCAAGATCAATACTGTGCTTAATAGCATTTTCTACAAAAGAAATAAAGAGGTTTGGCGGTAAGACCAAATTAGAAATCAAGGATTTGTCTATATTTTCATTTTCTATCGTAAGCGAAAAATTAAATTCATCTCTTCGTGTTTTTTCAAGTTCCATGAAATCATTCAAAAACTGGATTTCTGACAATAATAAAATAGAATGCTGGTTGTTATCATAAAGCTGGTAGCGCAAGAAATCTGATAATTTGAAGATAATAGTCGATGCTTTTTCAGGATCTTTTTTAACTAATACCGTAATATTGTTCAGCATATTGAAAAGAAAATGAGGATTGATCTGATTTTTCAATTCCCGCAGTTCTATCTGGAGCGAATTTTTTTCTAATTCATTAATTCTATTATTGTCTCGAGCCCAGCGCTGAAAAAGCTTGATTGATGTGGAAGCAAAAACCATCATTGTTACGATGTGCATCGTTACAAAAAAATCAAAAGTATTTTTTGATTGTCCTTTAAAGAAACGATAACCCTTCATGTGGCTTTCTGTAATATTTGTCGCAACCAGATAACCACTAATGATGATTGTGATCAGGCAAAAGAGATAAAAGATATATTTTTCTTTATATAAAAATGCTGGAATGAGCACATACATATTTAAATAAAACATCGATAAAAAATAAATATGCCAGGTAAATTCTTTTAGGATATAATCTGTAGAATTCAAATCTTTTGGATTTTCAGAGATGAGAAAGATTCCCATATAAGCCAAAACCAGCAAATGTCTGTACACGCGGTATTTTGGAGATATGAAAAACTCCATGAACCAGTTATTATGACATTTTTTTTCCAACATTTTAATGATTGATTGCTAATGCGAAGAAAAGTAAAATTCGTGGCACCTAAAATAAATTTATACAAAACCCCAATTAAATTATACTAAACATAAAATAGACTTCAATTGTTAGATAAGATAACGGCTTTTGTATAAAATAAGTTTAGTTTGGTATAAAAAAAAGCGGGTGTCTTGTGTTGGATCCTATTTTTGAGAAAAAATTAGTATGCAAAATTTACAGCAAATCGAAAACTGGATTGAAGCCATTGAAAGCTCTGATCTTCCTAAAAAAGAGCAAGAAGAAAAAATAACTGCGCTTATAGATTTATGGAAATTTGCTTCTTGTCACGCTAAATCGCTAAGAATCGGAGAGATGCCGAATCTTCTTTTGCATCAAGAAAACCAAAATTTAGAGGAAATAGATGTTTTGTGTGAAGATCTGCATATTGATAAGCAGGAGAATATTTCTAAAAAGATATTCGCTGAAATTGAAGAAGAACTTAATCAGGATATCCAAAAACACAAAGGCATTTATAGGTTCCAGATGAATAAGTTTGCTGCTAATTTTAATAAGGAAGTGCTCCAAGAAGTCAAGAATGAGATTATTGCGGCTATAAAAGGCGAGGTGATTTTATACAAGCATGTGCTGAATCTTCATAAGTTGCCTTCTTCTAAAGTAGAAATAATCGGACTTAATTTTACAATTCTTGCATGTACCCAAAATGCTATCCAAGAAAAAATTAAAAATTCAAGCAGCAAGCTCTCTCTATTTTCGCACCGAAAAAAATGGCTGGTTTTGTTTTTGAATGCTTTAGAGAATGATTGCCACTATTTTTATTTCAGTGATGAATTGCAACAAAATGCTTTCATGAGCGATTTTGACAAGTTGTTTTTGTTTGATTTTTACAAAGGAGAAGTATTGGAGATTAAAACTAAAAAAAGCCAGCTGAAGGTAAAAAATTAGTAAATCAAAAAGAAGAAAACCTATAGCAAATTTAAAAGCCAGAATATAATTATTCTGGCTTTTAATCTTACTTATGACGCAATGATTTGTATGGATTATGTCAAATAAACGGTTGTGAGAATTACCATTAAAAATAAAACGGTATAGATAAGTCTTGTTGCGCCAGTAGGTTCTGCAGATAATACGAGGCCTTTCTTTTTTCTTTTCATGGTGTTTAATTTTTCGGATTAATAATTCTTTTTTTAAGTGCGAATATCTACTGTTAATCTGTAATTCTTTGTGAATTATAGATCAAAAGTAAGCTCGTTTTTTTAGACATAAAATTAAAAAGGAGAGAAAAAAGCCAAATCAGTAAAAAACTCGATGAACTGCACGATTTTATCGACGCAAAGCAAAATCTGAAATTTTTTTATACTTTTTTTGGAGAATAGAAGAATAAAAAAATCCGAATCATTGATTCGGATTTTTTATTAATTAGCGCAATGTATGATTCTGTTTTCTTTATATCCATACACAAATTGCGAATTCTTTTTTCGCAACAGTGATAGGTTTTTGTCTAGCTTTTCTTTTAAAAAAATATCGGTTTCTTTGAATAAGGATCTTAAGTTTCGACAGATTTTAGCATTTTCTTCTGCAAATTCTCTTCCATCAGCTGGCTTGAAATAGTCAGTGATCATTTCTTGAAATGCGTGAAGTAGCGATGAAGTGACCCCATATTGAGACAAGGTGCTGAGGTTGGCTACGCCTGAATCGTGTATGTCTTGTATTCTTGCGGCTAGCGACTCATCTCTCATCTTGAACAATTCGTTGTGAAAAGCTAAGACCTCAGGTTTTAAAGAAATAGTGCTGACAGTCTTCATGTTGATTAAAATTAGTCCTGCAATATCGGCACCTGCTTTGCATAGCTTGTTTTTACTATCCAAGCGTTTGGCAATTTCCCTCTTCTTTTGAAGTTCTTGAAGTTTATATAGTTCTATTATAGCGACTATTTTAGTTTTAAAGATGGCAAACGAAACTTGAAAATCAGGGTAAAGAGCAATAATCTGCTCATGCTTGTCGCAATGTCTTTCCAAAGCACGATACATTCTAAAACTTTGTGTTTGTTTTTCTTGTATGGTTTTGGTTTTCCGCATTGACAAATTGATGTCATTAAGATAATGGATGCTATGAGTTTGATTTCTGTCCATTTTAGATGGTTTTAAATTTCATGTAAAGGCTTATATGTATCTTTTGTATAACAGGTATAAGAATAACAGCATTACAAAATAAATAAGCCAAAGTGATCTATTCGATATTTGTGGAATTTGAAAGTTTTTCATTTTTCGAAATTATTTATTTTAACATTTGTTAATCTGTATATTAATTTTAGTTTACAATGCTGAGAATTGAATTTATGTAACAAGATTAGGTATAAACCACTGATTATACAAGACAAAGAGTTCGCAAATTTAAAATTTGTGAACTCTTTTCAAAAGTTTATTTATTTGTTTTAGAGCTGTTTAGCTTTAAATTTTCATAAAAAAAAGTTAATTATATTTTGAAAGCAAACTGATGAATTTTGAGGGCTGAATTCCCTTAAGTTTAGTGAAAACCCGAATAAAAGTAGAATGAGAAGAGAAGCCGCATTCTTCTGCTAGGTATGAAATTTTGTAAGTAGAGTATTCAGGATTAGATTTTAATTTGCTGATTATATAGTCAATGCGAAGCTCATTGATATAACCATTAAAATTGCTGTTTTTGTACTTTTTCAATACAGCAGATAAATAAACAACATTGGTATTGAAATCGGCTGCCAAAGATCCAGACGTAATATTTGGTGACAAAAACTGCTGCTTTTTTTCAAATGTATCCAGCTGCTTTAAAATTTTGGCCGCCCTATCTGCATTCAATGTCTTTGCAAGCAAGCTCGGATTCTTCGTTTTTTCCAATATGGGTATTTCCTCAAGGGCAGAAATTGGGTCAACTGCACTAATTTCCTCTTCCTCTTCTAAAGCTTCTATTTCCCTTTGCTCTAGGTGTGCAATTATTCCAAGGAATTTTTCTTTGTCTTTTCGTGATTTAGCGATATGCCATCCTAAATAGCAGGAGAAAAGCAGCAAAGAAATGGCGCCAATTAGATAATAGGTTGAAAATCTTTTTTCTGCCTGCAGCTTTTCTCCCAAAGGAGCAATCACATCTTGATTATAAAGCTCTCCTATGAATTTTGCTTTTTTTTGATAATCAATGCTTTGCAGTATATCTAAATATTTTACAGCATAGCTGTTCGCTTTTTCAATATTTCCGAGTTTTTGTGAACTGCTGGTTGCCATTTTTAAGAATTCTAATTCATAGTTCAAGAATGAAAAGGGTCTTGCCTTGATTTGAAGTCCTTTTTCACACAAGGCTAAAACCTTGGCATAGTCTTTTTTATTTTGGTAGCATAAAGCCAGGCAATGCAGCGCTTTGCACTGTTCGCCTTTTGAATTCATGCTGTACAAGTCTTTTGAGCCTTCAATTTTGGCAATGACTTCGTCATATTTTCCTTTGAGGATTAGATAAGTAGCTTCTTCATGCCAGATTCCAGCGGAATAAATAAAGCCTTTTGCTTCTAGATCTTTTACCTTTTTGATATAAAAAGCAGAAGAATCCAGCTCCTTTTGAAGATTGAAAGTAATGATCAGCCTTATGTAATTCGTTTTCATGTCATAAGTTAGCCCCTCAATTTCTGACGCAGGCAGTTTGTTGCTTTCTTTTAGATAATCCCTAATATTTTTATTTGATTTGTGATAGCCTATCCTGGCTCTTTCAAAATCGCCTATCTGGCTATAAATTCTATAGGGACTCGATTCAATTTTCAGGTATTCATACCGTGAAGTTATTTTAGAATCGATGATCGCTTTCATCTTTTGGAGAACCTCTAATACTTTTTTGGTATCATTTTTTGCTCCATAGAAAAGGCCCAGCGCATCATAGCAGAGAATCTGGTTGTAGTAGTTTTTATTTTTTATTTCGATTTCCAATGATTTTTGTAGCATCGAAATGCAGTAATCAATATTGGTGTCAGTAAAATTATAATAGTCAAAAGCGATAGTATAATAGGCCTCAGAACGCAAAGCATCTGATATTTTTCTGTCAAAAAGATGGTTGTAGTAGATATGTCTTTCTTTGTCTTTATAATAATGCGTAGCATCTGACGCTTTCTGTAGTAGTTCTTTATCTGAATATTTTGCAAGCGTGTCTAGTTCGCGATGTTTTTGTGCGGTGCAATTAATGAAATAGAGGAAAAGTAAATAGGTAATTTTTTTCATCGCAATCTGTTTAGATGACTTTAGAATTATGGTAAAGTTAGGTCACAATCTGGTTTTTGGGTTTTAAAAATAGATAAAAAATTCAGAAGCAACGATTTTTATTTAGTATTTAAAAAGATATAAGATTTAAGCTAATCCCTTCGATAGCGTGGCTTCCCGTTGTTTTAAAAAAATAACAGATTGATTTTCTGACTAAAACAAAAGTTGATTTAATCGACGTATGACAGAAAACATCGTTCAATGGCATGTTTGCCTAAATTTTTAACAGTTTTTCTCAGCCTTAATTTTTAAAATAAATAACACTTTGAATAGCTGATTTTGTTGTAAATTCATCTTTTTTAAATGGCATGCAGATGAACAAAGTTATACTTGTTGTATTTTTTCTTTTAGCAATAATTACAGCCCAATCACAGGTTAGGGTAGGATTGTGGGAGCCATACTATAAAGGGAATACTAAAAAATCGGTTTTCTTTACAGGCAATTCGCTTGAAGATTATACTGGCAGTTCAAATGAGCACGGAACGGCCGTTGGTTACATCCTTACTATTAACAATCCTAATCTCGAAATTTATCACGCTGGTTTTGTGCCAACTACGCAATACCTTACTGAATCGGGTGTGCTGAGCCTCACTGTCGAAAAGCGCCTCCAAAACTTGAAATCAGAATATGACTGCTGGAACCGCTTTGTCACGCAAACAGTGGCTTGGTTTAAAAAAGAAAAAGTAAAGATAGTCAATATGAGTTTTGGAAATTCAGCAGTCATCTTTGCCGAAAACAATCCTAATTTAGGGCATACCTATGCAGAGCGATTAAAAGTAGCCAGAGAATGGATGACGCATTTCCAAAATGCGTTTGACAAAGCGTTTAAATCGGCGCCAGAGATTTTGTTTATAGTTGCGGCGGGAAATGACGAGCTTGATGTGGAAGAAAGTTTTGATGTTCCAGCAATATCAAGCGAATCGAATGTGCTTTGTATAGGTGCATTGAGCAAGGATGGACGCAGAAAAATCAGTAATTATGGCAAGCAGATAGATATTTATATTCCTGCAGAAGATGTGGAATGGGTTGATGCAGAAGGAAATAAGCAATACAGCTCTGGAACTTCTTTGGCAGTACCTCAAATAGCCAACAAGGCGGTTCTCAAATTAGCAGAAAATCCAAAAATAAGCGTTGCCAAGCTCAAAGAATTTTTAATATCCAAATCCTAAAAGAACAGTCGTGAATTCATAATTTATAACTTTGTTAAGAAGATAGCATATAAAAAACAGTACATTTACAAGAGGGACTATTAATCCTATCCAATAAAACACACGGAGAAATATATGAGACAATACACCGAAAAAATAAATATTTTCTTGGCTGATGATGATCCTGATGACCGCGCTCTTTTTGAGCAGGCATTAGAAGGATTCAGTACCAAGCATACTTTAAATTTTTTCCACAACGGTAAGGATTTGTTAGACTATTTTAGCAATCCGGATGCTGAAATACCAGACATTTTGTTCCTAGATTTGAACATGCCTTATTTTTCAGGTACTGAGTGTCTTATCGAACTTCGCAAAAATCATAGGTTTCGTGATCTGCCGATTGCCATTTATTCGACATCTTCTTCTGAGAAAGATCAAGAAGACACTTTTGTCAATGGCGCAAATGTCTATATCAAAAAGCCAGACAGTTTCAAGAAGCTGCAACAGGTTTTGCATGAAGTTATTACTGTGAATTGGCAGTTTAAGACCTCATCGAGCATGAACAGGGATATGTTCTTTATATCGCTTTAATTTTTTTAGTAAATATTCAATCAAAGATCCAGAAATTCTCTGGGTCTTTTTTTAGCTCAAAATGATAAGGTAGCGCTAAGCCGGCCTCAATCAGCCCGTCGATATCAAAAAGATGCTTGGCCAAAAGGGTTTTGGTTGTGGGTTTGAGCAAGCCAATGTTTTTAGATTTAAAAACAGCCGCAAGTTCCTGCTGTACTAAGTCGGGAACATTGTCGTTCAATTTCTTTTTTAATTCAGAAAGCGGTCGCAAAAGTGGCTTCAGCTGTTTTTCAATAATATAGCTAAGATTGTTTCTGCTTACCGGAAAAATTATATCTTCATCCAATTGCACCAAAAGGCCTGGAACTTTGAAGTCTTCATAAAAAGGAAATATTTGCAGATGTTCTGGCTTTAGTTTCATAGCGTAATTGTTTGGCAATCCATATAGTAAAGTTCCATTATAAGTTACTAACACTTATTATACAATTCTAAAGCTTTGTTATAGCTTTATAGAAATCTTATCAGTACTACCAAATCTTTGTCGTCCTACGAACGAAGAAACTCACTCAAACTGCATCCCTTTTTACTTATCAATAAAAACAAATAGCCTGATAATTAAAAACTGGAATCTGTTTGCAGTTCCGGTTTTTGGTTTACAAGGATAAATGCCATTAAAGACTTGCAAACTTTAAATTTCAGTCGCATTTCACCACCGATAAATTGTTAGCTGTTTAAAAAGAGCCAGAGATAAAGCCGCACCGCCTATTTTCCACCAGACAGAATCTCAAAACTGTCAAGCTTCTTAATTAATATGAATGCCAATTCTAAATTTTGACAGCGCGGCTTTGCCATCTGGTTTCTTTATTGTTGCTTTTGACACAAGCAGAAGCTAACGGCTAAGACTAAAAGGTTGAAATTTATTTGAAGTTATATCTCACAAATGCGCCATAGTTTTCTTTTAATAATTTAGAAGGGCCATAATAATCTTCATTCGCGGCGAGGCCAAACTGGGTGTCTTTTATTTCTATTCCTAACCGGAATTGCATGTAGCTCCGGTCGTGATGTCCTTGCTTGGTATTTTGATTATAAAACCCTTGAAAGCGGGTATATAAATTCATTTTTTGAGTTATTGCAGGTTTATATTCTATTAGAGCAAATCCTTGGAGGTTTTTGTTGCTGTTGAGGGCCAGTGTTGGGCTGACTACAAACAGAAAATGGCGATTGGCAAAAACATATTGAAGGCCGGCAATAGGTGTGAGTCCTGAACTGTTGTTTACAGAGAGACCCAAAGCCGCACCAAAACCCTTGTAAATTTCATAGCTTACCTGCGATTTGGTAATGAAATCCAGGTTGTTCTTCTGCTCTTCATAGTCACTCTCAAAACTGGTTACCGTTAAAAAAGAAAATGCGCTGCCAGGCACAAAGCGCTTGTTCACCAAAAACTGGATGCCATAGCGGTTGTTGCCCAAGTTGAACTCTACCGGAATGGGTGAGGGCGGTACAGGTTTTTCTTGGGAAATGGCACAAATAGAAAAAAGGAGCAGTAATAGGCCTATAAAGTTTTTCATAAAATATTATTTTACAAAAAAGCCCTATTAAATTGAGAAACAGGGCTTTTTTTATTATTGCTTGATGCCTAGTTGGTCATAAAAGGTTTTATTATCCCAGTAAAGGTATTCCTCGGTCATCACGCCATCTTTCCAAATGCCGATAGTACACATTTCCATTTTGGCTTTTTTGCCTGTTGGAGGCAAGAATTTGCCACCGCCTAGAGGCATTGGCTCTGTAAAAGTAAGCTCAAATTTTCCGGTAACGCAGGTCATGTTGCCTGATCCAAATTTTATTGGGTGCTCTAGTACTTTGGTATCCGGGGCAAAGACAAACATTTTTTTCAAGTCTTCCACATGTTCTGCAAGGCCTTTGGTAATGCGACCGTCGGGCCAGTGGCAAATAATGTCGTCGGAGTGCGATTCGTGCAAGCGGGTCCATTGCTGGCCACTATAAATCTTAAAATCCAGGGTATCAAATTTCACTAGATTTTTAGACACTTCGTCTTGGCCGCCAGTGATTTCTTTTAGTTGGGCTTTTAAGGCCTCCACTTCGGCTTGGGTGCCAGCACTGCCTTCTTTTTGGGTACAGCTAGCAAAAGTAAGGACTACTGCAGCTGCAATCAGTTTAATTGTTTTCATAATGTTTTGTTTAATTTATTAATAATTTAAGCAAGTCGAAAGTTTAAAAGCCGTAAAGTCAAAGAGGTAATACCTGAAATAAGCTTTTACAAGTTTTTAACTAATTTTTAAAACATGACATTATTTTAAAACCCGAAACTACTGAAAGGGTTTCGGGTCCTTTAAATAAAATTGCTAGTGGCACTAAAATGCTTACACTAGCTGAAGAAATATTTTGATCTTGAATTATGGGCAGTTTGTAAAAGTATCCCATTGCTGATTCCAAGTTGTAACGGTATAAGCACTTTGAGATACAGTAAAAGTATTGCCAAAAACTGTAATTGGATTACTATAGCCGTTAAGACCAACATTTGGATTGGCCGCCACGTTTCCACCAAAATTAAAATAGAGCGTGCCTGACCCATTTGCCAATGTTCCTGCTGGTAAGGTAAGCGTACCGCCACCAGCAAGACCCCAGCTTTTTGCAGCATAAGAAGCTCCGTTTCCGCCGGTATAGTTAATGGATATAGTATTACCACCTCCATGACAATTACCAAAATTATTGGTACCCCAAGCTGATGATTGACCCGTATTGACATTGTAGGCGCCATACATTGTCTTGCTTGAGCCACCACTAAGAGTTACGGTCAATGGCGTAATTGCATTAGGCTTTAACACCACTATGTTGTTAGTTAACTGCGCATGTCCTAAAAAAGAGACCAGCAACAACAAAAACGTTATTTTTAATTTCATGATATAAAATTTATATGGTTTATAAAAGAAGCAATGCCTCAAGTTTTAATTAAAGTCCTTTGTGTACTAAAACTTGAGGCAGTGACATCTGTTTTTAGTTTATGCTGTTATCGCCAGTTACATAAGCGTTTCCAGGAGTGTCAACGATAACGCCAATAGCTGAGTTTTTCACTCTGGCGAATGCCCCTAATCCTGAAGCATAGTTTATTGTTGCCCCGCCGACAACGTTTACTCTTCCTGCTCCTTTTTGGATAATCTCACAGTAAAATCCTGCAGGAAGTGTAGCTGGAACAGTAATAGAAATAGTACCGCTAGTATTGGTTGAGGTGATAATTTTACCAAGATCGCTTGCTTGTAATGTGTAGGCAACTGCTGTAGCGTATACTCCTGCATTTGTTAATACTCCGCCTGTTGAGTTTACCACATAAGGAGCCGCTGTTGTTCCAGAACCTGTAACAGTTACACCTGTACCTGCAGTTACTTTAGTTTCAGAACCGTCAGCTGCTGCTGCAGTAGCGTTCACGATGTATGGTGAAGCTGTTGTTCCAGAACCTGTAACGGTTGTGTTTGTCCCTGCTTGCACTTTAGTTTCAGATCCGTCAGCTGTTGATGCTGCAGTTGACCAAGTAGCCAAACCGTTAGCGTCAGAAGTCAATACTTTTCCTGCACCTTGCGTACCGTCAGCAATTTTTACTGTACCTGCAACGTCTAGTTTTGCATTCGGATTTCTTTGACCGATACCCACATTTCCGTTTTCAAGCACTACAAAACGTCCATTGCTTACGTTAGGGGCATCGATACCAAAAATACCAGCGCCAGTTTGCGTAAATGCTTGCGTACC
>JASCOH010000013.1 GCA_029959295.1 Flavobacteriaceae bacterium PS02334
AGGAACTCTTAGAAATTCAAGATAAGATTTCGAAAATAAGAGAGCATTTGGCACAAGATTGCCACGATAAAATAAAATAATCAGTAATAATCATGCCTGCGAGAGTTAAGAATAATCCTTCTGCGATCACAAAATGCCTCACTAGAAATAGTGAGGCTTTTTTGTTTTCTACACTTTCTGTTATCCTTCTAAAATTACCACGTTCATTTATGTCAGATTTATGACTGATTATTTTATAAGTCTATATATTATTAAGAAATTTGTAAAAAGACAATTTACAACATGAAAATAATACCATTAAAAGAAGGAAACTATTCGGTTAGCAAAAACAAGGGATTTACACCGCTGGAAAAAGCTACAGAAGTTTCTGATCTTAAAATGGCAATTCAGCCTTTTTTGATAATTACTGAAAACGATTATATTTTATTAGACACCGGCTTAGGTTCAACTATTTCAGAGACTCCAGCGATTCTTGCCTCTTTAGAAAAAGAAAATATCCAGCCTGATCAAATTACGAAAGTGCTCCTTTCTCATCTCCATAAAGATCATATTGACGGGATCGGACAATTTAAAAATGGTGAATTTGTAAGCAATTTTCCAAATGCTAAAATCTACATGCAACAACGCGAATTGGATTATTCTTTAGAGCAAAAAGACAATCCTTCTTATGATTTCAAAATACTAGAAAAATTGGCGTTGCTTCCAAATTTAGTCGTGCTTACTGAAGATACAGGAAATATCTCTGAAGAAATTACTTATGAAGTTTGTGGCGGCCACACTCCTTTCCACCAAGTTTTTTGGGTTAAGGAAAATGACGAAATAACTTTTTATGGCGCTGATAATTTACCGCAACGCTCCTATTTGAAATTCCATATAGCCTACAAAAGTGATTTTGACGGAAAAAAAGCATCAAACTTACGCCAAAACTGGGAACAAGAAGCAAAAGAACACAATTGGACGGTGCTTTTCTATCATGACATTAAAATGCCTTTCCTTCAATTCTAATAAAATCTAGCCGTCGCCAAAATTTCCTAATTTTTGAATAAAATTTAAAAATTCATTTTTAAATCACCTTAAATTCATTAAATTCGCAAAATAAACAAAGAACTGAACAATTATGAATAAAAAAGTGGTAATCGTATCGGCTGCTAGAACTCCGATTGGAAGTTTTATGGGAGCTCTTTCAACAGTTACTGCTCCACAATTGGGAGCTGTTGCAATTAAAGGTGCGTTAGATAAAATCAATTTAGACCCAAAACTTGTTGATGAAGTTTATATGGGAAATGTAGTTCAAGCAGGCGTTGGACAGGCTCCGGCTCGTCAGGCAGCGCTTTTGGCTGGCTTGCCAAATACTGTGATTGCTACAACAGTTAATAAAGTTTGCGCTTCAGGAATGAAAGCGGTTATGATGGGCGCTCAGGCAATCATCAGCGGTGATGCTGAAATCATCGTGGCTGGTGGCATGGAAAACATGAGCTTGATTCCGCATTATGTGCACTTAAGAAACGGATACAAATTTGGTCCGGCTTCTATGGTTGACGGAATGCAGAAAGACGGTTTGACTGATGCTTACGACAATAATGCAATGGGAGTTTGTGCTGATTTGTGCGCAACTGAATATAAAATTTCTAGAGAAGACCAAGATAAATTTGCAATCCAATCGTATGAGCGTTCTGCAAAAGCTTGGGATGCTGGGAAATTTGACAATGAAGTAGTTCCTGTAGCGGTTCCTCAAAGAAAAGGCGACCCAATCATGGTGACAAAAGATGAGGAATATACTAATGTGAAATTAGACAAAATTCCTTCTTTAAACCCAGTTTTCACAAAAGACGGAACAGTTACTGCTGCAAACGCTTCGACAATTAACGACGGTGCTGGCGCTGTAGTTTTGATGAGCGAAGAGAAAGCTCAGTCTTTAGGCTTGACACCGTTAGCTTACATTAAAAGCTATGCTGACGCTGCGCAAGAACCAAAATGGTTTACGACTTCTCCTGCAAAAGCACTTCCAAAAGCTTTAGATAAAGCCGGAATTTCAATCAGCAATGTAGATTTCTTCGAATTTAATGAAGCTTTCGCAGTTGTTGGTTTGGCAAATGCTCAAATCTTAGGTTTGGAAAATGACAAAATAAATGTAAATGGTGGCGCGGTTTCTCTTGGCCATCCGCTTGGATGTTCTGGCGTTCGAATCATCATTACTTTGCTGAATGTTTTGGAACAAAATAACGCAAAAATCGGAGCTGCAGCTATTTGCAACGGCGGTGGCGGTGCTTCTGCAATCGTGATTGAAAGAGCTTAAAAATTAGCAGAAATATATTACTTAATGATGGATTTTGGATTTAAATGATTTTGTATCTTTAAATCCGGAATTCATCATTTAATTTAACGCAATTGGCAATGTTTGGAATTTGTAATTTAGCCATCATCCCTTTAAGATCAGAACCTAGCGACAGAAGCGAAATCGTTTCTCAAGTCCTTTTTGGCGAACACTTTACGGTTTTAGAACAAGACAAACAATGGTCAAAAGTGAAATTGCAATTTGACGATTATGAAGGCTGGATTGACGAAAAGCAATTCCAAATAATTTCTGAATCTGACTTCAATCAGCTGTCAAACGAGGCGATAATTCTGAATGCTGACTTGATTGAATACATCACTTCTCCAGATAATTTATTATTGCCGATTCCTTTAGGAGCTTCCCTTTCTTGTTTGAGCAACGCTTCCATAAACAAGAAAAATTACGATTTCGAAGGAATGAAAATCAGCGGTGTAAAGCCAAAATCCAATCTGATAAATACTGCTTTCATGTATTTGAACGCGCCTTACCTTTGGGGCGGAAAAACGCCTTTTGGAATAGATTGTTCGGGATTGACGCAGATGGTTTACAAATTAAATGGCTATAAATTGCTTCGTGACGCTTCTGAGCAATCCACGCAGGGCGAAGCTTTGAGTTTTATTGAAGAAAGCGAGCCTGGCGATTTGGCTTTTTTTGACAATGAAGAAGGAAAAATCATCCACGTTGGAATCATCATGGACGATAATTACATCATCCATGCCAGCGGAAAAGTAAGAATTGATCGTTTGGACCATTTGGGAATCTACAATGCAGAAACCAATCGCCACACGCATAAACTTCGGGTAATAAAGAAGGTAATTTAATTTAGGCGCAAATTTTTTAAAAGAAAAATTTAAACTAATTCTCTAAAATATTGCAATAAAATTTTATCATTTTCTAAAGTCGGAGTGAAAATTTCCAAGATAGAAGGTTTTCCTTTTTCGGAATAAAATTCTTGCAAGCTATTTTCTAAAGTCTTTTCATCACTTGCCGTGAAATACTCAAACTGATACATTTTTGCCAAATGTTCTGCCGTCAGGCAATGCGAAGTTTCGAAAAAAGTATTAAAAACAGGTGTTTCTTCATGTCCGGGAAGAATTCTAAAGATCCCTCCTCCTCCGTTATTTAAAAGGATAATTTTGAAATTTTTAGGAATATAAGTGTTCCATAAAGCATTGCTGTCATATAAAAAACTGATATCGCCCGTAATCAAAACCGTTTCTTTTTTACTTGCAAAAGCAGCGCCGATTGCCGTGGAAGTGCTTCCATCGATACCGCTTGTTCCTCGATTGCAGAAAACTTCAATCGTCGGGTCAATACTGATTAATTGTGCATAACGAATCGCAGAACTATTGCTGATTTGAAGCTGACTGTTTTTTGGTAAACTCGGAATTACCTTCTCAAAAACTGTAAAATCTGAAAATGGAATCTTAGACAAATATAAATCATGCTTTTCCTTTCTAAAAGCTCTCAAATCCTGCATTTTTTGGTTGTAATCAGAATTAGTATTTTCTACTTTAGATAAAAAATCCTTCAAAAATTCATTCGGATTTACTTCAAAATGCTTTGTCAGCGCGCCAAAAGTATCATAAGCGCGCAAAGTATCAATGTGCCAATGCGCTTTTGGTCGGTATTTTCTAAGGAAAGCTTTTATCCTTTTTGAAACCACCATTCCTCCGAAAGTCAAGAGAATTTCTGGTTGAAAATCTTTGAAATCTTCATCTGCGAAAGGCGTAATTATGGTATCAATATTATCTACAAAATTTGGATGATGCAAATTCGAAGTCGTCTCAGTCAAAACCACAACTGACGGATCATTTGCCAATTGATTTACAATTTTATCGTCAATCGTATTTGGATCATTTACACCAACTAAAACCAATTTCTTTTTAGAAGCATTCCATTGTGAAATAAATTGTCCTAAATTTTCATCAAAGACAGGATTTTCAAAAAGGGTTTCAGATATAATTGGCTGAACAGAAAGTGCCGTAACTGTTTCATATAAAGGTTCTTCAAAAGGCGCATTAATATGAACCGGACCTTTTTTTGCCAATGCTAAAGTTATCGCATCGCCAATTTTCAAATCATTTTCTTGAGAAGCTTCTTCAGATAAATTGGCACTGTAAAGTATGTGATTTTGATAAACATTTCGCTGGCGAATCGTCTGTCCGTCGCCAATATCAATTTTATCAGTTGGCCTATCCGCAGAAATAATTACCAATGGAATCTGGCTATAAAAAGCTTCAGCAACAGCCGGATAATAATTCAAAAGTGCTGATCCTGAAGTGCAAACAATTGCGACAGGCTTTTTGGTTTGCTGTGCCATTCCTAAAGCAAAAAATGCCGCACATCGCTCATCTGCAATACTATAACATTTAAAATTTGAATTATTTGCAAAACCAATAGTTAACGGAGCATTTCTTGAACCAGGAGAAATTACGATTTCGGTGAGTCCTTTAGCTCTGCAAATTTCGATAATGCTTTGCGCTAAAGGTATTTTGGGATAAATCATTTGTAAAATTTGAAAGTATCAAAGATACAAAGTTGGCGTGTTATTCTTCTCATAAAAGTCACTATTTTAGTCTTAATTTAAAGCAAAAAGGCAATATATTTGTAAATCCACGATATTATATTTCAGATGAACTTTCGCCAAAAAATCTACATTCTTGCCTTGCTTCTATTCTGTTCGCAGAAAACTGTTGCACAAAATGCAATTGCTTTTGAAGAGAGTAATTATGAAACGATAATCCAAAAATCTAAAACAGCAAAAAAGCCTGTGTTTTATATGATTTACGCAAGTTGGTGTCCACATTGCAATAAAATGAAGCAAGAAGTTTTTACTGATAAAAAAGTTATTGATTTTTTTAATTCTAATTTCATAAATGCGCAGCAAGACGGCGATTCAGAGCATGGAAAATATCTGAAGGAAAAATTCAATGTTTCTTCACTTCCAACATTTGTCTTTTTAGATGAAAACGGAACAATTCTCTACAAATTAAAAGGCGAATATTCTCCTGAACAGTTAATTACTGAAGCAAAAAATGCGCTGAATCCGAACATGCAGCTTCCTTATTTGGAAAAACAATTTAATTCTGATATTTCTGACGGAAATAAATGCATGGCCTATTTAATGGCGCTTCGCAAAGGAAATGACCGAAAAACAATATCAATTCCGGCGCACAAATATTTGAGTACGCAACAAGAATCGCAATTGGCAACTAATTTAAATTGGATGGTTATTGCAAACGGTGTTACCGATATTGAATCTCGAGAATTTCAATATGTTTTAAACCATAAAAAAGATTTTGAAACCGTTGTCGGAACGGATCGAGTACAGCGAAAAGTTATAAATATTGTAACAGAATTCCTGAAACCTTACACAGAAAATCTTGATACGATAAATTATGAGAAAGACAGAAAAATTGCTTTGAAAATTGATCTTCCTGAAACAAATTCCTTAATTTTCAATTATGATTTAACTATAGCTGAAAGAACTGAAAACTGGAAAAAATATGATGAAATTAACCAGAAATATGTTGAAAAATTAGCTTGGGAAAATGCTAGCCAATTGAAAGAAATTGCAACAAATTACGAAAAACATATTACAGATAAAAGTAGCCTGAAAAAAGCTGGAAAATGGATGGAACGTTCTTTAGAATTAAGCGATTCTTATGACGGATTGCTTTTAGTTACCAAACTCTATTGGAAAGCTTCCGATAAAAAGCAAGCCAATTTATACGGAAAAAAGGCAAAAGCAAAATCTGAAGAATTAGGATTTCACTCCGAAGAATCAGATCAATTATTTAAACAACTTGGACTAAAATAAATATGAAAACCATAATCAGACCAGCGAGAATCGAAGATATTGAAACTATTTTAGAAATTGTAAATCATGCCATTTTGAATACGACGGCAATTTATGATTATAATGTCCGTACTTTAAACGAGCAGATTTCTTGGTTTCAAGACAAGCAATCAGAGAATTTTCCTGTAATTGTTGCCACAGATGAAAATGATAAGGTCGTTGGATTTGGAACTTATGGCACTTTCAGGATAAAAATCGGATATAAATTTACAGTAGAACATTCTGTCTATGTAAAAGATGGTTTTTCAGGAAAAGGAATCGGAAAACTACTATTAAACGAATTAATAACGCTTGCAAAAAATCAAAAATTACACGTCATAGTTGGTTGCATTGACGCTGAAAACTCAGGTAGCATCGAATTCCACGAAAAATTAGGATTCAAAAAAGCAGGCGTTTTAAAAGAATGCGCTTTTAAATTTGACAAATGGCTGGACTTACAATTTATGCAGCTGATTTTAGAATAAAAAAAAAGCCAGTCGTTGAACTGGCTTTTTTATTTGGGAAATTATTTTCCTTTTCTTCGATCTCTTTCGGTTTTAATCAAATTCAATTCACGGCTCGTTTGTCCGGCAACCGAAGTATTTTCTTCCGCACGGCGAATTAAATACGGCATCACGTCACGAACAGGTCCAAACGGCAAATATTTCGCTACATTATAACCATTTTCAGCCAAATTATAGCTGATATTGTCGCTCATTCCATACAATTGGCCAAACCAAACTCTGTGATCGCCTTTCTCAATTCCGTTTTCATTCATCAATTTCATCAATTTATAGGAACTGTCTTCATTGTGAGTTCCAGCAAAAATGGACATCTTTTCCAAATGTTCTACCATATAAACTACAGCATCGTCATAATTAACATCGGTCGCTTCCTTTGAAATACAAATCGGAGACATATAGCCTTTTTCTTCCGCGCGCTTGTTTTCTTTTTCCATATAAGCGCCACGAACGAGTTTCATTCCGATATAAAACCCTTCTTTTTTTGCAATTTCATGCACTTTTTTCAAATAATCCAAACGATCCCAACGGTACATTTGCAAGGTATTGAAAACAATCGCTTTCTCCTTATTATACTTGCGCATCATATCTAAAACCACATCATCCGCCGCATCTTGCATCCAGCTTTCTTCACCGTCAATCAGCAACGCCACATCTTTTTCATAAGCTGTTTTGCAAACCAAATCAAAACGCTCTAAAACTCGGTGCCACTCATCCGCTTCTTCAACTGTCAAAGTTTTTCCTTCGCCTAATTTCTCATACAATTCAAATCTTCCAAAACCAGTCGGCTTAAAAACCGCAAACGGAATCGCCTGCTTTTCTCTAGCAAATTCAATAGTTTTGAGTGTCATTTCCAATGCAATATCAAACTGCTCTTCCTCCTCTTTTCCTTCTACAGAATAATCCAAAACCGAAGAAACTTTTCCTTTCGTGTACATTTTATCCACCACAGTCAGGCAATCTTCCTCATTTACGCCACCGCAAAAATGGTCAAAAACCGAAGCTCTGATCAAGCCTTCGACAGGCAAATGTGCTTTTAATGCAAAATTGGTAACCGCAGTTCCGATGCGCACCAAAGGTTCAGAAGCAATCATCTTAAAAAGAAAATAAGCCCTATCAAGTTCAGTATCACTTTTCAAGGCAAACGCCACTTGTGTATTATTGAAAATCTTTTCCATTCGTTAGTTTAATAATACTGCAAATATAATTACTCATTTGCGATTTTTTCTTAAAAATTGCCTTATTTTGCCATTCAAAATTAAGTTTTTCTTGACGAGCGAATGGGCAGTAATTTTCAGCAATCCATTTTCCCGCTGAAGCCGCTCGCTTTGCTTTTTCTAGCGCAAAAGCAAGAGCTCAAACAACAGCATCATCGGGGCTAGTTGAGAAACTATTTGAATTTTTGTAAAGGCCAGTCCCAACCTTTGCGGTTACAGAATCGACAAAAAACAACAGAATGAACACAATTCCAGCGAACGGCTACCCTATCCATTTCAATGAAAATGCTTATATAGAGCTAAATAAGTATCTTCTTGAAAACAAATATTCAAACATTTTTATCTTTGCCGACAGCGAAACAAACGAGCATTGCCTGCCAATTTTCCTTCCAAATTTAGAAACTGATTTGACTATTGAAATCGTGGAATTTGAACCGGGCGAAGAAAATAAAAACATCGAAACCTGCGTCGAACTTTGGAATGTGCTGACAGAATTAAAAGGCGACAGAAAAAGCTTGGTAATCAATGTCGGCGGTGGCGTTGTCACAGACTTAGGCGGATTCGTAGCTTCAACATATAAAAGAGGAATTGATTTTATCCACGTTCCAACGACTTTGCTGTCAATGGTCGATGCTTCCGTTGGAGGAAAAAACGGCGTGGATTTGGGCAACTTAAAAAATCAAATCGGAGTGATAAATGTTCCGAAAATGGTTTTGATTGACACGCAATACTTGGCGTCGCTTCCGCAAAACCAAATGCGTTCAGGTTTGGCTGAAATGCTAAAACACGGATTGATCTTTGACAGAAAATATTGGAACTTATTTTCAGACTTAAATAACTTAAATACAGACGATTTAGATACTTTAATTTATCAATCCATTGAAATAAAAAATAATATCGTAATGCAAGATCCGACTGAAAACGGAATCAGAAAAGCACTAAATTTCGGACATACTTTAGGCCATGCCATTGAAAGCTATTTCCTTGAAAGTGAAAATAAAACTACGCTTTTGCACGGCGAGGCAATTGCTGTCGGAATGATTTTGGAAGCCTATATCTCTCTGAAAAAAGATTTGATTGCAGCAAGCGATTACGAAGAAATAAAAACGACTGTCAACAGCATTTTTGACAAGATTGTTTTTGAAGAAAATGACCTCGATCCAATCATGGAATTGCTGATTCACGACAAAAAAAATGAATATGGAACAATTCAATTTGCTTTGCTTGACGGAATCGGAAATATAAAAATCAATCAAACTGTTGAAAACGAACTGATTGTTGCAGCTTTTTTGGATTATAATTCTTAATATTTTTTTAATAAAAATCGTTGCATAGCAGCTATTTTATTTTTTACATTTGCGCAAATGAAAATGAACCAAAATCCGAATCTTTTTTTGTTATGCGACAGCGTGAACCACAAGTCTTATCAGCATTTGCTGAAAATTTTGTGTGCCATAAAAAGCATTATGGTTTTTGATGTTTTTCAATATTCAAATACTTATCAAGAAAAATTACAAATCATTTATGCAAATATTAGGGTTTGAACTTTAGCTAAAAAATAATTTTTTACTATATTTAAATCTAAAATACTAATAAATAAATGAATACAAAATATTCTGATCTAATAAATCAAACTTTCTATTTCCCTCAAGAAGAATTTAAATTAAACAAAGACAACCTATTATTCCACAACATCGATTTGATGAAAATTGTTGAACAATACGGCACGCCTTTGAAATTCACATACTTACCACAAATTTCTAATAACATCAACCGTGCAAAAGGCTGGTTTAGAAAGGCAATGGAAAAGAACAAGTATGAAGGAAAATATTTCTATTGCTATTGCACGAAAAGCTCTCATTTTGAATTCATTATGAATGAAGCTTTTAAAAATAATATCCATATTGAGACTTCTTCTGCGTTTGACATCAACATCGTGGAAAATCTTTTGGAAAACGGAAAAATCAACAAAAGCACTTATGTAATCTGTAATGGTTTTAAAAGAGACCAATATATTACAAACATTGCGCGTTTGATCAATAACGGACATAAAAACACGATTCCGATAATCGATAATTACGAAGAATTAGATTTGCTTCAAGCTGAAATTCCGGGTAAATTTAAAATCGGGATTCGAATTGCAGCTGAGGAAGAACCTAAATTCGAGTTTTATACGTCTCGTTTGGGAATTGGATACAAAAACATCGTAAGTTTTTACAAAAAACAGATTCAGGAAAACCCGAATTTGGAATTAAAAATGCTTCACTTCTTCATTAATACGGGTATCAACGATACCTCATATTATTGGAATGAGTTGGTAAAATGTATCAAAGTGTATATCGCTTTGAAAAAAGAATGCCCAACTTTAGACGGCCTGAACATCGGAGGCGGTTTTCCGATCAAAAATTCTCTGGCTTTTGAATTCGATTATCAATATATGATTGACGAAATCTTGAACCAGATTAAAATTGCTTGTGATGAAGCTGAAGTTGATGTTCCGAATATTTTTACTGAATTTGGATCATTCACTGTTGGAGAAAGTGGCGGTGCTATTTACCAAGTTTTGTATCAAAAACAGCAGAATGACCGAGAAAAGTGGAACATGATTGATTCGTCTTTCATAACTACTTTGCCAGATACTTGGGCGATTAACAAGCGTTTTGTGATGTTAGCCGTAAACCGTTGGAACGATACTTATGAAAGAGTACTTCTGGGCGGAATGACTTGCGATAGCGATGATTATTACAATTCAGAGCAAAACATGAATGCCATCTATCTTCCAAAATACAGCAAGGAAAAACCTTTGTATATAGGATTTTTTAATACTGGCGCTTATCAAGAAACCATTGGAGGTTATGGCGGTTTGCACCACTGTTTGATTCCGCAGCCGAAACACATTTTGATTGATCGCGATGAGAACGGGATTTTAGCTACAGAAGTATTTTCAGAACAGCAAAGTTCAGAAGATGTGCTTAAAATATTGGGATATACGAAAAAATAATTTAAAATTTAGGCTTTGTAAAAAATTGAAAATTCGTAACATTGCCAAAAGGATAAAACTGAAAACCATATAATAATTTTCAGGATTCAAATAATATTTGCATCTCGAAGTTATATAATTTTAAAAACAAAAAAAATGAGTAAAGGACCGATCAGTCAGTTTATTGAAAAGTATTACCTGCATTTCAATTCTGCTACAGTAGTTGACGCAGCAAAAGCTTATGAACAGCAATTGCAAAACGGTGCGAAAATGATGGTGACTTTGGCTGGTGCAATGAGTACTGCTGAAATCGGAAAGATTTTCGCAGAAATGATCAGGCAAGATAAAGTTCAGATTATTTCTTGTACGGGTGCAAACCTTGAGGAAGATATCATGAACCTTGTGGCGCATTCTCACTATGAAAGAGTTCCGAATTATCGTGATTTGACACCTCAGCAAGAGTGGGATTTATTAGAAAGAGGCTTGAACCGTGTTACAGATACTTGTATTCCGGAGCATGAGGCTTTTAGAAGATTGCAAAAACACATTCATAAAATCTGGAAAGATGCTGAAGATGCTGGCGAAAGATACTTTCCACACGAATTTATGTACAAAATGTTGCTTTCAGGAGTTTTGGAAGAATATTATGAAATCGACTTAAAAGACAGCTGGATGTATGCCGCGGCAGAAGCTAATTTGCCAATTATCGTTCCGGGATGGGAAGACAGCACGATGGGAAATATCTTTGCTTCTTACGTAATCAAAGGAGAATTGAAAGCTTCTACGATGAAATCAGGAATTGAATATATGACTTATTTGGCTGACTGGTATTCTAAAAACAGTAGCAATGGCGTAGGTTTCTTCCAGATTGGTGGAGGAATTGCGGGAGATTTCCCGATTTGCGTTGTGCCTATGTTGTACCAAGATATGGAAATGCACGATGTGCCTTTCTGGAGTTATTTCTGCCAGATTTCTGATTCGACTACAAGTTATGGTTCTTATTCAGGAGCTGTTCCGAATGAGAAGATTACTTGGGGTAAATTGGATATCAATACCCCTAAATTTGTTATCGAGTCGGATGCTACAATTGTGGCGCCCTTAATTTTTGCTTACCTACTAGACTTATAATAAAATTGTATGAAAAGAATTATTGTAGATTATTCTAAACTAACCAACGAAATCTTGACTTTATTGGTCGAGAAATTTCCTGACGGGTATGATGATTCGAACATTATCCGTTTCAGAAATGCAAAAGACGAAATGATTGAAGCTGTGGAAGTTCGTACAGAAGACACTATTTATTTAGTGAAAGTAAGTACTAAACTTGCCAGCAGAATTGAAAACTTTGATGAAGACGATGATCTTGACGATGTTGTTGTGCCAATCGATGCTATCAAAGGCCTTGATTTAGATGATGATATTGCCGATGACGACGATGAGGAAGAAACTGAAGAGAAAATCGAACTTGACGATGAAGATGATGAAGATCGTGACCCTGCAGATATTGCTGATGAAGACGACGAAGATGATGAAGATTAATCTTTTATAGATATAAAAAAGGGAACTCTTGCGAGTTCCCTTTTTTATTTACAAATATCTTTCTTGAAAAACTTTTTGATGGTGCTTTTGATGCCCAATAATTATAAATCCTAAAGCTCTTACCGAAACTGGTCTATCCGAAGCTGTTCCTGTTCTCAGTAAAACTTCTTCAGAAAAATTCTTAAAAAGCATTATTGTTGATTGCCTTACCAAAGCTAATTCCGTAAGCATTTCTTGCAATTTTCGATCATTTGCGTAAGCTTCATCAGCATAATCATTTTCTTCAAAACCAGGCAAAGGCGTCTTGTCATTTCTGGCAATTCGCAAGGCTCTGTAAGCAAAAACTCTTTCTGAATCAATCAAATGCTGGATGATGTCTTTAATCGTCCATTTGCCTTCCGCATAACGGTAATCAAATTTATCCATCGGAATATTTTGCACAAACTTTATAAATTCATGCACCGAAATTTCAAGTTCCTCGACCAAATCAGCTTCATTGGCAAGCGAAATATAGGTTTGATAAAAAGGAGCAAATTCTGTATCAGATAACTGGCTAGGTTTCATTAAATTTAGTTTTAAGCAGAGTTTCTGCTGGCGTTAATATTCCCGAAAAGCGAACGCATCACGATTTTTTCATATACCTTCAGCAATTCTTCATCATGATTCTCATCGGCATTCAATTCATTGATTTTCGACAAAGCATATTGCTGGATCGTAAGCAAAGGCAAAACAATCTGCTCTCGCATTTTAATGGAAGCTTTTCCGTCAGGATAATTTTCCATCAATTCTTCAAATCCTGAAATTTTAAGCAATAATCTTTTGGTTTCAGAGAATTCATTGAAGATGATTTCCCAGAATTTTCCAAATTCAGGATCTTCTTTCATATAAGCCGTCAGCGGAAAAAATGATTTTGCCAAGGACATCATGCTGTTTTCAATCAGCGTTTTAAAGAATAATGAATGGTCATACAAATCTTGCACTTTATTCCAATTGCCGTTTTCTTCATAATGTCTCAAAGCAGTTCCAACTCCGAAAAATCCCGGAACATTCTGCTTCAACTGGCTCCAAGCTCCCACAAACGGAATCGCTCTCAAATCATTAAAATCCAATGTATCTGACTGGCTTCTTTTTGAAGGACGGCTTCCGATATTGGCCTGTGCATAATATTTCAAGGCACTTCTGCGCTCTAAATAAGGGATGAATTTTGGATGATTTTTGAAATCTGTATATTCTTTATAACTGATTTCTGACAATTCTTCCAAGATGTTTTTCTCTTCTTCTGAAAGTTTGTTTTCTCCTTTATAAAAAACTTGATTCGCAGCGCCGGCACTTAAAAGATTTTCCAAATTATAACGGGAAGAATCCAAAGTTCCGAAATTAGAACTGATAGTTTGCCCTTGAATCGTGATCTGAATTTCTTTATTTTCAATATCCGGACCTAAAGAAGCATAGAATTTATGCGTCTTTCCTCCTCCTCTAGCCGGCGGTCCGCCACGCCCGTCAAAGAAAATTACTTCTACATTATATTTCCTAGAAATAGACGTCAGTTTTTCTTTTGCTTTATAAATGCTCCAGTTTGCCATCAAATAACCGCCATCTTTTGTTCCGTCAGAAAAGCCTAGCATGATAGTCTGTTTGTTTTTTCTGCGATTCAAATGCTGTGAATATCCTGGATTCGAATACAAAGTATCCATAATTTCTTCTGCATTGCGCAAATCGTCAACCGTTTCAAAAAGCGGCACAATATCTACAGAAGGATTTTCCCAACCGCAAAGGCCGAACAAAACATAAGCCTCTAGAATATTCTGCGCACTTTGCGTATTGCTAATAATATAACGGTTTGAGCCATATTCTCCGTTGGTTTCCTGGATTTGTTTTATAGCAAAAATTGAGTCTATAGTCGATTTTGAATTCTCTTCTTCAAACCAATCTGAATCTAAATTTCCTTTAGCATTGACCAAAATATTAATTTTTTCACTTTCAGGAAGCGAATCATAATTTTCAGGGAAAATATTCAGTTTTTTCTCTGAAGCTACTCTTACAATATCTTTATAAACCGCATCATGGATCTTGCTATTTTGGCGCACGTCAAGCGTTGCAAAATAAAATCCGAATAAATTTACCTTATTGATAAATTCATCCAAATCATCCAAATAAAGCGATTGATGATTGTCTATAATTCTTTTTCTTACTTCTAAAAGTGTAGCTTTCAATTCTTCCAAAGTAATAAAAACTTCTCCTTCAGAATAAAATGCAGAACGGTAAATTTTTTGCTCCATTTCTGTCCAAATCGTATCCACTTGGCTGAACGTAAGCTTTCTTTTCAACTGTCGAATTTCTGCATAATAACATCTCAAGATAGAAATACGAAGCCTTTCGGTCACTTTTAAAGTAATTTCATTCGTCACGAAAGGATTTCCGTCGCGATCGCCTCCCGGCCAAAAACCAAGCGTAATTATAGGATTTTGAAGCAATTCTCCATTAAAAATATTTTTCTGGAAATATTGCATCATTTTTCCCGCCGTTTCATAAAATACGTTTTCAAGATACCAAGTCAGACTTACGGCTTCGTCATAAGGCGTCGGCTTTTCTTTCTTGATAAATGGCGTTTTTCCTAATTGTGCCAACAATTCCTTGATTCTTTTCAGGTTGTTATTGCGAATCGCTTCTTCCAAATCCGTAATAATTCCCAATACAGAACCTGGATAAAATTGCGTCGGGTGCGCTGTCAAAACCGTTCTGATTTTGAATTCGTCAAAGAATGCTCGCAATTCTTTCATCTTATTTTTAGATTCTGCCTTTTCTTTCGTATTTCGAAGGGAATTTTCACCGTCAATATTATTTACGATAGGAAAAGCCGCGTCTTCAATCGCATCAAACAAAACGATCTGTCTTTCTACATATTGAATAAAGCGAAACATGAGGTCAATTTTTTCTTTTTCGGAAGCATTGTCCAGATATTTTTCAGAAAAAAAGTCAACTATCTGCTGTGGTTTCCATTGATTTTTAAATCCAGAGTCACAGACTTCAGCAAAAAGCGGTAACAGAATGCCCGTATTGCCAATATTATCGAAGGGAAGCGTGATTAAAATGCTGTTGTATATCTGATATTTAGATAAAACATTTTCTTCAAAACGCTCTAATTTGGGAAGATTGTACATTGTATTATTTTTCAATGAAATTAATAAAAAAACCCTCAAGTTTTCACAAGAGGGTCTTAAAATTATTGATTATAAATCTTACAAATCTTTGAAGATTGTGTGCATCAAGCGTTTTTTATCATTGATACTCTCATCAAGAGAAATCATTGTTTCTGTTCTGTAAACTCCTTCAATATCGTCAATCATGAAGATTACTTCTTTTGCATGTTTTGTATCCATAGCACGGATTTTACAAAAAATATTGAATTTTCCAGTCGTTACATGCGCTACAGTTACGAAAGGAATTTCATTGATTCTTTCCAAAACAAATTTAGTTTGCGATGTATTATGAAGGAAAACTCCAACATAAGCAATAAATGAATATCCTAATTTTTCGTAGTTTAAAGTTAGAGAAGAACCCATAATGATTCCTGCTTCTTCCATCTTTTTAACTCTTACGTGCACTGTTCCTGCTGAAATCAATAATTTTTTTGCAATATCAGTAAAAGGAACTCTTGTATTATCAATCAGCATATCAAGTATCTGATGATCTACCTCATCTAAACGAAACTTATTCATATTATTTATTTTGTTTGTATTTGTTTGTAAATCCGTTACAAAAAAATTAATTTTTTTTCATAAAAAAAAGTAAATCATTAAACTTTTGGCAATCCATTAACAATTTTAACTTTTTCTCCTAAATAAAAATCAATATTTTGTTCTAATTTCGGAATATTATCGTCATCATCTGAATATATAGCACCCTCTGCATCATATTCAAAATGCCCGAAATTTTCTTTCAATTCTCCAATTTCCACAAGGGTTGCGACAAATTTTATATCCTCGCTCTCAAGAACCTCTTTAAATTGAAATGCAAAATTCGTAATTAATTGTTTATTATCATAGTAAATTTTGATATTTTTATAAATGAAATCATAAAATACAGGCATATTCTGAGGAATATTGAAATAATTATCGGTTTCATTGCAAACTATATCGTTTTCGTAAATCCATTGCAAACCAGAAATTAACGCTATAAAAATATATTTTCTGGTTTTTTCACGCTGATAATCTTCTTGAAAATGACCCGCTTCAAATAAAATTGTCGGTGTTCCTAAATATTTAAAAGTATCGCCAACGCAATTTAGATTAAAACCGTCGTCAAATCTCCCAACTTGATTCGGAATAAAATTCTGTAAAGTTTCATTCATTGCAGCAATCACACACATCGCTTTCTTGCGTACATCGTTAATTTCACGCGCATCATTATAAGAAGGCGCTAAAAACGAAACTGTGGCTGGATTTTGGGTATTTCCCGCCGCAAAGATTGTTCTTTGGTCGTGGAGATTATAACAGAAATCAGGTTTAAAATCCTTATAAACCTGCATAAGAAGATTGCTTTCAGGCTGTGTAAGGTTTTGAAAGTCTCTATTCAAGTCGATTTCATTAGCATTTACACGCGTATAATTCTTGGCTCCATCTGGATTTAAGATCGGTATGCAATAGAAAGTATATTCTTCTAAAAACTTATTAGCTAATTCAGAATCAGAATTCAAGACATTTAAAAAATCAAAAAGCGCTTTTGTCGTCGTGCTTTCGTTTCCGTGCATTTGCGACCACATCAATATTTTGATTTTTCCAGTTCCTATTTGATAAGAATAAATTGATCTTTCTTCGACTGATTTTCCTATTTCGGCAACGATTCCTTTTTTGTTGGAAGCCAAAATCGGCTCAATATTTTTCAAAGTTATATAACGTCCGGAGAGTGCTTTTTGCTTGCTGTCTTCAAACAATTTTTCGAAATCCATGTTGTAAAATTTAGATTTACAAAAGTAAACATCTTATTATTTACAATTGTAATTAGTTTAATTTGATTTATAAATTACTTATGTAAACACATCCACTTGGCTAGCTTATAGTACAATTAACAAAAGTATTTAAATATTAAAAAACTACAACATATATTTAATAATCAATTTATTAATACGCTATACGTAAACAAATACTTTATAAATAATTTACATTTTACAATTGTAAATCGGTTTTGCTTTACTTTTATATTTACATTTGTAATTTCAAGACACCTTAATACTATTTACAATGGTAAACACTGATGAATTTATAAAACGTCTCGAAATTATTCTTGATTATTACAGCCTGACAGCTTCTTCTTTTGCAGATAAAATAAACGTACAGCGTTCTAGTCTGTCTCATCTCCTATCCGGAAGAAACAAACCAAGCTTGGATTTTATCCTAAAAATAATTGAAGTTTTTCCAGACGTAGATTTGTATTGGATCTTAAATGGAAAAGGTAATTTTCCTAAAAGTACAGATTCTGAAAAAAACCATCATCTCGAAAATGCTATTTCTTCTTCAGAAAAGCAATCTGATCTATTCAGCAATTCTGGAGAA
The DNA here is from genome assembly GCA_029959295.1 of Flavobacteriaceae bacterium PS02334. Lineage (GTDB taxonomy): Bacteria > Bacteroidota > Bacteroidia > Flavobacteriales > Flavobacteriaceae > Flavobacterium. Next base: position 17,986 of record JASCOH010000013.1, read on the forward strand.
CCTCAAAATAATACGAAAAATGAAGAATTCAGCTCTGAATCCTTATTTAAAAACCCAAATAACAGTGCGATTGAAAAAATCGTAGTTCTCTATAAAGACGGCACTTTCAGCGAATTTAAGCCACGCTAAACGATATAAAAAGAAAACCCCAACCTTGGAAAAAGATTGAGGTTTTCAAACCAATAAAACAAACACAAAAATCTAGTCTCTTAGATAAACCCCAGTCACTCCAGGTTCTGATCTTGCGGTCAATGGTGTTGCGTCAGATTGCGCTGCAGTCGGATAAGCAAAACTCAAAACTCTCCCTCCTGCGTTTAATCTTTCTGCTATATAAATTTTATTATTTTCATCGTCAAAAGCCACATCAACAGGATTTCCCAAAGTTGAATTCGGACCATAAATTCTCTTCTGGCTGGCCAAAGAAATTGTTCCTCCATTAGTCGTGGAAGAAAATACAGAACTGAAATTTTCAATCACAACTATACCTCCATCAACGTCTGAAGTAGCGCTTCCTACATCAGTCAAAACCATTGTATTATCTTCATAATTAATTCCGTGAGTTCTCACCAATCCTTCAATTGCAACTTTCTTGTCTGGAGATAAATTTCCAGTAGGTTTTGAGAAAATATTATTAAAAACCGCAACCCTGCTACTTAAATCTTCGACTGCATAAAGATTGCCATCTTCAATATCAATTCCCCAAAGCTTAAACGGAATCGTGAATGATTTTTCCAATACAAATCCGGTCGCTGTTCTTTGATAAACAACAAGTTTATTCGTCAAGCCGTTGGCATCATTTTGGTCTTGCACCACGACTACTCTATTTCCATCTACAGAAATTTCTCTTGCATTATTAAAATCTCCAGCCGTACTGCTTGCCGTCATAGCCAAAGATGTTGCAGAACCAGATAAAGTTTCGCGGAAATTTCCATAAACTTCCAGCCTGTTATTTGTTCTAGAAGCAACAATGACTTCGTTTTTATCATCGTCAAAGTAAATTCCGTCAGAGTCGGTTGAGCCGATTGTAAAAAATCTTGCCGTTGGAGTTGCCGTTTTAAGATTTGTATAAACGATCGAACCGCTTGTGTTGCTTGACGTAAAAAGCTCTAATTTGTCATCGCTTCCGTTTTCAGTGTTTGAATCATCATCGTCGTTGCACGAGACAAATCCTAGCGCACCAAAGGAAAGTGCGGCCATAAATAAATTCTTTTTCATAATTTGTGGTTATTAAATGGTTGAACATACCTTAAATTACGAAGCAGAAAGAATTATGGTTTTATAAAAAAGCTTAAAATTTTATTAAATCACAAAACTATTGTCAGCAATTTTACCAATTACCTCTTTATAGTTAGCTTTCAAAATTTTAAAGTCTTCTTCAATATTTCCTGTCGGATAAAACGCTTCATGAAGAACAACTTCTTTTTTAGAATAATCAAAAGCCACTGGAATTATCGGAACTTTTGCTTTCAATGCGATGTAGTAAAAACCTGTCTTCCAATCAGAAACTTTTTTGCGAGTTCCTTCTGGAGCGATAGCAAGACGCAAGATTTCTCGCTTTTCAAAAATTTCTGAAATGGCTTCCACATTATTTTGACGGGAATTTCTATTTAAAGGAGCGCCTCCCATCCAGCGAAAATAATATCCAAATGGAAACTTGAAAAGTTCTTTTTTAGCGACAAAATTCATTTCCAAGTCAATAATCCCTCTAGCAAAAAGTCCGATATAAAAATCATGCCAGCTCGTGTGAGGCACAACAATTATTACGCTTTTCTTGATTTTAGGATCCATTGTTCCGACAATCTTCCATCCCATCAATCGGAAAAAAATAATTTTATAAATAATTTTCTTCATCCTTAATTATTTTATGTAAATGTAATATTTATCGTTTATTTTTGGATAAAATTAAATTTTGTGTTCAAGAAGCTTTTCAGTTATATCATTCCCATAAATATCCACAAGCAAAATTCTGCCATCAGCAAGAATATTGAAATTACTTGGGCAAATGGCGAGTTGGTCTTAGATTCTAAAAACACAAATTATTCTTACGGAAGCTTACAGCGGATTCTGAGAAAAGGCTTGAAAAATATAGGCTATGAAAGAATCCTGAAGATGGAAAACATTTTAGTTTTGGGAGTCGCCGGCGGAAGCGTAATCAAAACCTTATGCGAAGAAATAAAATTTAAAGGAAAAATTACGGGTGTTGAAATTGATGCAGAAATCATTAAAATCGCCAACTCCTATTTTCATTTGGACGAGATTCCTAATTTTAAAGTCGTAATTGATGATGCTTTTGAATTTGTCTTGAAAACCAAAGAAAGATACGATTTGATAATCATCGATATTTTTCAGGACACGACGATGCCTAATTTTTTGTTTGAAGAATTTTTCCAAAATAGAACCTGTTTTCTATTAAAAGAAAAAGGCATTATCCTTTTCAATACAATGTGCCTTTCTGAAAAAGAAAATCTACGCAACAAGAAATATTTAGAAAATGTAAATTCTGAATTATTCATTGCGAGAACGATTCCGCGTGTTGAAGACCACAATGAATTGATTATTTTGGAACGAAAATAATTTAACCTCAAATTCACAAATTTTATTTCACAAAAAATTCATTTCCTCCTTATCTTTATACCTCAATTTTATAAAGATGTCTGAACTCCAAATACTTTCGCGTGCCTATTTCGAAGATTTTAAAAAATCCTTAGGACCAACTTTCGAAGCCAACTTTCTTTCCATAAAATCCAAACCGATGGATCCCGATTCTTTTAAAGTTTACAATTCGGTTGCTGTCGTATTTTCTTCTAGAATCGAAGGAGAAAAAATTGAATTGGATGATTATTTGAACTATAAGTTGCTCAAAAATACTTTGGAAGAAGATTTGGTCGAAAAACCAGATGATTTATATGAAGCGTATGTTTTTGCGCAGAGGGAAAAACTGAAGTTTGATAATTTTTTCAAGGCACATTCCATCCTTTCAAAAAGCCTTTTGCCACAAGAACAGCAAGGAAGAATGCGTTTTGGACAGAAAGTAATTTCGGCAGAAAAAGATGGAAAAATTACATATGAAGCCTGTCAAGCATCAGATGTTCCAAAAGAATTCAGAAAGTTATTTGGAGATATTGATTACTTACTAAAGAAAGATTTGTCTTTGGAAGAAACCTTTTATTTTGCTTCGTATATTCATTTGGTCTTCGTAAAAATTCACCCGTTTGACGACGGAAATGGCCGTTCAGCAAGACTTTTAGAAAAATGGTTTTTAGCCAGAAAGTTAGATATCGCCGTTTGGAGCATCAATTCTGAGAAATATTACCATGATAATTTGCTAGAATATTATAAGAATTTAGAAGACGTTGGTTTTTTCTATGATGATTTAGATTATGGAAAAGCGAATGGCTTTTTGAGAATGTTGAGCAATGCGGTTTCTTATGAATAAACTAAAGCATCTTCCTCGCCTTTTCTAAATCTTCAATCGTATCAATTCCAATTCCAACGTGCATGGTTTCGACCATTTTGATTTTCTTTCCGTATTCCAAATAGCGAAGCTGTTCTAATTTTTCAGAAGCTTCCAAAGATTTCATCGGAAGGCTGTAAAAATCTAACAAAGCTGGTTTTCTGAAAGCGTAAATTCCGATGTGCTGAAAATAACGAACGCCTGCATTTTCTTCCCTTGGATAAGGAATTACCGAACGTGAGAAATATAATGCGAGTCCGTTTTGGTCCACGATAACTTTCACATTATTCGGATTTGCAATTTCTTCCTTGTCTTTTATTTCTCGCATCAATGAAGCCAAATCGATCTGGTGCGATTCATCATTTTTAAAAACTTCTAATAATTTTTCAAGCGGTTCTTTATTGATAAAGGGTTCATCGCCTTGTACATTTACGACAATATCTACATCCAAATCTTGAACAGCTTCTGCAATCCTATCGCTCCCCGATTCGTGTTCTTTTTTGCTCATAATGGCTTTGCCTCCATTGGAAACAATTTCATTAAAAATCAAATCAGAATCTGTTACCACAAAAACATCATCAAATAAATCAGTAGCAACTGCCGATTCATAAGTTCTTAAAATAACTGTTTTTCCGCCTAAATCTTGCATTAATTTAGCGGGAAATCTTGTGGATGCGTAACGTGCGGGAATGACTGCGGTTATTTTCATTGAGAAAGTTTCTGAGATTGGTAAATGGCAAAGTTACAAAGTTAACCTTTCACAACTATTAAAAGTTTTTATAAACCAGTTTCGTAGAAGACTGATTTTTTATTTTTTTTGCTTCTTCAAAACTAAAATTTACATAAGTCTCATTTATATCTACCTCGTAAACTTCTATATTATTTTTTGAAAAAGTCAATATATTTTTAAGACAATCTCCTTGCTCTATAAAAATATCTCGATCATATTTTTTTATAAAACCGTATTCATTTTTATCAATTATTACCAAATTCCCATCAGAACCTTGGTAGTATAAATCTTGAAAATCTCCATACTTATCTTCAATTTCCATAGCAATAAAAGCAAAATATAGAAATGTAAAAATTCCTAAGATAAATACTGCAACAATAATTAATACTATATAAATTTTCTTCATAATTTACTCCTCCAAAAAACTCTCATCCTTAAAACCAATCAAATATAATTTATCTTTTGCTCTTGTAATTGCCGTGTAAAGCCAGCGAATATAATCTCTGTCAATTCCGTTTGGCAAATAAGGCTGTTCCACAAAAACAGTATTCCATTGGCCACCTTGTGATTTGTGACACGTGATTGCATACGAGAATTTTACTTGCAACGCATTGAAATATGGATTCTCTTTTACTTTCTGGAATTTTCTATAATTCGTTCTTTCATCTTCATAATCCAGCATCACTTCTTGATATAATCGATTTGATTCGTCATAAGAAAGCGATGCCGATTCGCTTGTTAATGTATCTAAAATCAAAACCGTTTCAAAAGGTTTCTGGTTTGGATAATCGACCATTCTTATCTTTACAGTAGCAAATTTGAAACTGTACAACTCTTGCATTTTATAGATTTCTAAAACTTCAATGATATCACCATTGGCAATAAAATCGGTTTCGGTAGAATCTTTCAGCCAGAAATAATTATTCTTCACGACCATCAAAAAATCGCCTGTGGAAAGTTCGCTTTCTTTATCTAAAATTCTAGTCCTAATCTGCTGATTATAAGCATTTGCTCGTTTGTTAGAACGCACAATAAATGCTGTATCTTCCAAACCATAATTGCTGTATGCGCCGTGAATCGCATCTTGAATATCATAACCGTCGGTCAATCTGACAATGTCTTTGAAATTCTTTACGTCAAATTTAAAATCTTCGAAGAAATCATCATTTAATTGTTCGCGGAGCTCTGTCGCATTGAACAAAATTCCGGAGTTTTCTTCCTGACGCATTACTTCGTCAAATTCGATGTGGGAGATTTCCATATCATAATTTCTGGAAAGCAAATCAATATCTAATGCTGGCGAAATATCAAGATTCACAGGAGGCAACTGCGCTGTATCTCCCAATAAAATCATTTTGCAATTGGTTCCAGAATACACATAAAAAATTAAATCATCAAGCAAAGAACCGTTTTCGTACATACTGGAATCGGAGCTAGAATCTGAAATCATAGACGATTCATCAACAATAAAAATCGTGTTTTTGTGCTTGTTTTGCTGTGTCGTGAAACTTACGCCTCCACCTTTTGTCTTTGGATAATAGATTTTTTTGTGGATCGTATGCGCTGGTTTTTGCGAATAATTGGCGATGACTTTTGCAGCGCGACCTGTTGGCGCCAGAAGTACGTATTTTTTATTTATTTCTATTAAATTGTTAACTATCGTGGAAATTACGGTTGTTTTTCCAGTTCCGGCATAGCCTTTTAAAACGAAAATTTCGTCTTGTTTTGTATTGGTTAGAAATTCTGCGATTTTCTGGAAAAAAATGTCCTGCTTTATTGTGGGATTGAACGGAAATTTTGTCTTTAAAGTTTTATAGAAAAGTGCAGAAGTCATTTGGATTTTATTTGATGTAAAGTTAAAGCTTTTTTAAACGCAAAGTTTAGGAAGCTTTTCGCAAAAGTTGCAAAGATTTGAACTATTAAGGCATTAAGTTTTTCACTTTGAAACTTTGGACTTTAAAACTTTGCAACTTTAAAACTTTGCGACTTATTTTTTGTAAGTTTGCGAACATCAGTAAAAATCAATGTCGGTTAACCAAAACATAACAGAAAAAACATATAGAAAATTGGCTATTCAAGTATCTTTGAGTGGTTTCAAGTTCTGTGCTTTTGATACTTTGAACGAGTATGTTTTGTTTGTAAAAGAAGTTGATTTCAAGGATTTTCCAAAGTCAAATAAAGTCGAAGATCATTTTTGGAAAGCTTTTGTGGATGACCGGGATTTGACAAAATCGTATGACGAAGTTGTTGTGATTCACGAGAATAATCTATCGACTTTTGTGCCAAGCGCACTTTTTGACGAGAATTATTTAGGAAGTTATTTGCAATACAATACGAAGGTTTTTGAGACCGATTTTTTTGCTTTTGATGAACTTTCTACGTTTGAAATGGCCAATGTTTATATTCCCTATGTGAATGTCAACAATTATTTGCTCGATCAATTTGAGTCTTTTGATTACAAACACGTGAACAGCATTTTAGTTGCAAAGCTTTTGGAAGCATCAAAAAATGTAGAAGAAAAACAGGTTTTTGTGCATTTGGGCGACGGTCATTTTGAGATTGTAATTGTAGAAAATCAGAAGCTTTTGCTTTTCAATTCGTTTGAATTTAATACAAAAGAGGATTTTATTTACTATATTCTTTTTACGGCAGAACAGCTGAAATTGAATCCGGAAACGTTCAAATTGCAACTTTTGGGCGCGATTGACGAAGAAAGTGATTTCTTTAAAATTGCATTCAAATACATCAGAAATGTTTCGCTGATGGGCGTTTACCAAATTCAGAAACACAACGATTTTTCTACCGAAGAAAATTTAAAGCATTTTATTTTATTCAATTCATAAATGAGAATTATATCCGGAAAATATAAAGGCAGGAGAATTTCCCCGCCTAAAGGTCTGCCTGTTCGTCCCACCACAGACATGAGCAAGGAAGCGCTGTTCAACGTTTTGAACAATTATTTTAATTTTAGCGGATTGAAAGTTCTGGATTTATTTGCCGGAACCGGAAACATCAGTTATGAATTTGCTTCGCGCGGAAGCGAAAACATTACGTGCGTTGACGGTGATTTTGGCTGTGTGAAATTTATCAAGCAAACAGCCGACGAATTTGATTTTAATATTGCCGGAATCAAAAGCGACGTTTTTAAATTTTTAGAGAAAAATAAGAGTTCGTATGATATTATTTTTGCCGATCCTCCTTATAATTTAGACCAGGCGACATTTGAAAAATTGGTCGAGCTTATTTTCGCAAACGAGCTTTTACAGGAAGATGGAATGATGGTTATCGAGCATTCAAAATACACGAAATTGGATCATATGATTAATTTTTCTTTCAAGAAAAGTTATGGCGGTTCGATTTTTTCTTTCTTTGAAATTGATGGCGGAAGTGAGGAAGAAGTTAAAAATGAAGTGGACGGAACTGAGGAAGGATAAACAAAGATTCCATAATAAATTAAAAGCCACTGATTAGGTGGCTTTTTGTTTGACACGAATTTTTACGAATTACTTGGCATATCGAATTGTGCGAATCTGTGTTTAAAGAACTAAACGCTTTTTGATTGATGATTGATTTTTTTTTAATTTTTAAGAAGCCATTGCATCCAATCTCCTGCAATTTTATCCCAATTATAAACTTCTTGATTTACAGTTCCGTTTTCATTCATCGGAAAATAATTATGCTCTAAATTCAAATAACTGTTGAACAAGAAATTTTCTTTTTTCTCCCTAATTGCCTCGATTTGAAATAAGTCATTAAACGCAACCGACCAATCTTTTGTACCATAAGAAATCAAAACCGGAATATTTAAACGCATCAAGTTTTCCTTTTGTGGCAATGAAAAACTGTATGTTGTTTTATAAGAATCTCCTGAAATCGAATTCACTTCGTTTGGGTTTTCGACTACTTTTTTCCAATATTCGATCGTGTTATTTCCTTCATTTGTGGAATCAGTATCTAAACTTCTGCTTTGCGCCAAAATATTCATAATTCTTCCATAAGGATTTCCACCAGAATAAATCAGATGCGTAATTTTTCTATTAATGGAAGCCATTTTTGAAGCAATAGTGCTTCCTTCAGAATGTCCGGCAACAACCAGTTTTTTGTTTTTTACCCAACGTTCTTTGGCTAATTGTTTTAAGACAAAATTGTTTCTGAAAACATAATAATCAAGATAATTTCGTTCCAAATAGCCTTTCGGAGAAAGTTCTTTTTCTACATCTTTATAATAGCAAAAATTCTTTCCAAGCTTTTTTACATTAGAAATTATAGGTACAAACGGCTTGCCGACAATTACAATATGAAATTCTTCCAAAAATGGATTTTCATCAAAAGGCAAAGTTCCGTACAAACCTTTTTCGTCGTATTTCACCACAGGTTGCGGTAAACTTCCTTGGCAGAAAAAGAAAATCGGCTTGGCTAATTTCTCCTCTCCTTTTTTAGAAATTACGATGATATCAACGGGTTCGTCCTGATATTTCATCGCTATGTGTTTATAGCCAAAATCTTCAGGAACTTTCTGAGAATACGCGTAGATTTTTGAAAATAAAAGCATGATAATTTGAATTATGAGTTTTGACATCTTAAAAGAATTACGAGTTTCAGATTACGAATTACGAAGGCGCTTCAAAACGTAATTTGGAATTCGTAATTTCGTAATTGTTAGTTGCAAAGTTGGTCTAAAAACAAACTCCGAAGGTTAATGCTGGGTTAATGCTACGTTAATGTCTATTTTTCAGAATAAATCGCTTATTTTTGAACTGTAATTCAGTGATATGAAACAAAAAATAAATTTATTAATCGGATTTTCCGCAGTCGTTTTGATTGCACTTTCGGCTATTCAATATTATTTGGTGAAGACGGCTTATGAATATAAAGTCGAGCAGTTTCGTTCTGAAATCAAGGAGAAAATCGCTAAAATCACCAACGATTACAGCGATATTGATTCCACAATTTTCAACAAAAAAGACTTGCTTTACAAACAATTGGCTGAAAATTATATTAGAGATAAAAAGACACGTTTTCATATCAAAAATCAATTGCTTCAGAATGAATTCAAAAGCGAACTGACTCGGAAATTGCAGGAAGAATTTGAAAACGAAGTTCCAGACTTGGAAATTGATTTTGCCATTATTTTGGACAAATTCGTGATTTATGATGCCACAAAAGAAGCCGACACGATTTTTGCTGAAAAGCCATTCATAGAAAATAAAATGTATGGAAATCTAGCTTCGCTTGACGACGCTTTTTTAATTCGGAATTATGTCGGAACGACAAGTGGATCGTTACAACAAGAATTAAATTCTAACTATAAACTTTTGACCGAAGACACTTTATATGTTTCCATCCAAAACTGGGAAACTATTGTCTTAAAACGAATGACTTTGATTTTGGTTTTTGCCGTTTTTTCCATTTTGACATTGATTACATTATTTGTAATTGCGTTGAAAGCATTGATTAAACAGAAAAAAATGAGCGACATCAAAACAGATTTTATCAATAATATCACGCACGAATTAAAAACGCCTTTGACAACTTTATCGGTTTCTACGAAGATTTTAGAACGTAAAGACATTCGTGATAATGATGATACTTTTGCTACGATTTTAGGAACAATCAACCGCCAGAATAATCGCTTGCAAAATTTAATTGACCAAGTGATGACAAATTCTTTGGGTTATGAAGACATTGAATTACACAAAGAAAAAGTGTCGATGCCTTATTTTTTACATTCAATTATAAGTGATTTTCAATTGGCTTTTCCGAATGTTTTTATTTCCACAGATTTTAATTCCGAAAAAGTCAGCTTAAATTTAGATAAATTTCATTTGACTACGGCCATAGCAAATGTCTTGGAAAATGCAGTGAAATATGGTTGCAAGAATATTGCAGTAAAAGCTTCTTTGGTAGAAAATCAATTTTCAATCAGCATTTCTGACGACGGAATTGGAATTTCAAAAAGCAAACATTCCTTATTATTTGATAAATTTTACAGAGTCGAACAAGGAAATCTGCACGATGCAAAAGGCCTAGGTTTGGGATTGTATTATGTGGACCAAATCATAAAAGCACATCAAGGAACAATAAATGTAGTGAGTGATTTGGGCAAAGGTTCTACTTTTGATTTAAGATTTTCTATTTAAAATTACCGCAGATTCGCAAATTTTTTCTTTTTAAAGTTTGCAAATTATTGTAGTAATTAAAATTCCCGAATCCGCGATTAAAAAATAAAATTTTCAACATATTTTTTTGCCAGATTTTACAGATTCTCATAGATTTTAAAATCATTTTAATTCTTTTAAATCTGTGGCAAAATAACTTTAAAAAATCCGCGAATCTGCGGTAAAAAACATTCTTGGCAACAACAAAAAAAGTACTTTTAGCGGAAGATGATTTTGACTTTGCAATGATCTTAAAGCAATATCTCGACCTGCACAATTTTCAAGCTTTCTGGACAAAAGACGGTGAAGAAGCTTTGGAATTATTTCAAAAAGAAGATTTCAGCATTTGCATTTTTGATGTGATGATGCCAAAAATCGACGGATTTACTCTAGCCGAAAAAATCATAAAAATCAATCCTGAAGTCCCATTTGTCTTTTTGACAGCTCGAAAATTAAAAGACGATAAAATAAAAGGTCTGAAATTAGGAGCCGATGATTATATCGTAAAACCTTTTGAGGCTGACGAATTGGTTTTGCGCTTGAATAACATTTTAAAAAGAGGCGAACAGAAGTCAAATATGATTTTATCCGAAGAAATTTACATCGGAAATTATACGTTCAATCCGCAAAGATTAGAATTGAAAATCAATACTTCCATTCAAAGAGTTACTGAAAAAGAAGGCGCTTTGATTTCGTTTCTTTACAAAAACAAAAACCAATTGCTGAAACGTGAAGAAATTTTAAAAACAGTTTGGGGAAGTGACGATTTCTTTTCTGGCAGAAGCATGGATGTTTTCATCAGCCGACTTCGCAAATATTTTAATGAAGATTCGAGAATTTCAATTGAAAGTATTCGGAATATTGGATTGGAATTTAAGTTGAAGAATTAAGTCATTGCGAGGAACGAAGCAATCACACCACGTTCACAATGTTTGTAGAAGTTGATTATGTGATTGCTTCGTTCCTCGCAATGACAAAAAAAATGCAGACCTATAAGCCGGGTTCTGTATCTCTAAAAATAGAAACCCTTATCATTTATCTAGATTCTGAATTGCTCCAGAACTCAATCTACCTACCCTTCGGCAACGGACGAGCAATCCTTAAATGCCGATATACTTGGTATTTCACCGCATAGAGTTTACCTGGTTTCACTACAGCATTACCTGTACATACTTTCTGTTGCACTTGTCCTCCCGAAATTCCTCTCGGTGACGGGCGTTACCCGCTATGCTGCTCTTTGGTGCCCGGACTTTCCTCCCTTCAATAAATTAAACGGCGATAAGGCGGTCTGCGGTACAAAAGTAGGGATTATTTTTGGGTTCAGGGTGAAAGGTTTTAGGTTTAAGGTAACACGCTGAATCTTAAACTATTTAAGATCAAAGCATATTGTCATCCCGAGCGCAGTCGAGGGACAACAATCAAAACCTCCTTAATCATTAGCCTTAAACCCTGTAACCTCTTAAAGAAATCATATAAACTGAATTAACATTCTCTTGACACTTCCCCACTTATAGAAATTGTAACTTAGAAATAATAAAACTAACTAATAAAAGAGAATATTATGGACCGTCAAATGTATCATTATGCCACAGTTTCAAAGGCTTTAGAAGAGTTGGCAGAAAAAGGATTTACTGTTGATTTTAACATCGAATCTGATCGAATTAAAGAATGTAGCGACTGTTTTGAAATCGTGCACATTTATAGATATGAAGGAGCTTCAGATCCAGGAGACGAAGCAACCGTTTATGGAATTAAATCTGATAAAGGAGAAAAAGGAGTTTATGTTTCTGGAGATTTGTCATTTTCAGAGGATGATGCTGCAAAAACGCTGCATGAATTAATTATCAAAGGAAGACAAGAACAATCTTAATATATGAATCGATTAGAGGCAAAACTTGAAAAGATTGGTCGTGACGCCAAAATTACAGCAAAAGCTGTTGGCTTGAGATATACTTTAGCAAACGCGAAAGGCTATCATCGAGTTAAGAAAAATGAGTCTTTTGCCTATTTTGACGAAGACAAAACCCCTGTCAAAGACAAGCTGATAATCGAAAGGATAAATAAGCTGGTGATTCCGCCGGCATGGGAAAACGTATGGATTTGTCCGTATGAAAATGGGCATTTGCAAGTCACCGGAATTGACGCCAAAGGGAGAAAACAGTACCGTTATCATCCAAATTGGAACAAAATCCGAAATCAATCTAAATTTTATCGATTGAGGCGATTTGCAAATGCCTTACCTATTATTAGAAAACAAGTCGATAAAGATTTGAACCGAAAAGGACTGCCATTTGAAAAAGTCGTTGCTTTGGTTGTGAAATTAATTGAAATGACCAATATTAGAATTGGAAATGATGCTTATAAAAAATTATATGGCTCATTTGGGTTAACAACTTTGCGCGATCGACACGTGAAATTTGACAAAAGCGCAACTTCTATCTTTTTCGAATTTAAAGGAAAAAAAGGCGTGCAACATAAAATCAATTTGAAAAGTCGAAAGCTTGTCAATTTGGTCAAAAAATGCAAGGAAATTCCGGGTCAGGATTTATTTCAATATTATGATGACGACGGAAAAAGACATACAGTTGGTTCTGGTGATATCAATAATTATTTAAAGGAAATTACGCAGGAAGATTTTACGGCAAAAGACTTTAGAGTTTGGGCAGGGAGCGTAAACGCACTATTTGCTTTTCAGGAAGTTGGGCATTTTGAAAGCCAAACCGAATGCAAGAGAAAAATCGTGGAAGTAATCGATCAAGTGGCTTCTAAATTAGGAAACACAAGAACCGTTTGCCGAAAATATTATGTGCATCCCACTGTTATTGCTTCGTATGAAAAAGGAACAATCAACAATTATAAAATCAAAGCCAACATCAAAAACAATAAATTAAATCCCGAAGAAGAAGCATTAGTTCGTCTTTTAAAGAAAGAAACAATTGCGGAAGTTTTGGGATAGTTTATACCTTACTATATATGAAGAAATTTGTGCTACTTTTAATCGGAATTTGTTTGGTTTCGTGTTCAGATAAAAAAACAGATGTAGAAGGAGAAAATGATAATTCTGAAGAAATTATCGTTTATCCTCCAGACATGGAAGTTTCATCAGATACAGTTGGCTATATTCCTCCGAAAGTTATTGATGAAGAATGGGCAATAATTCCAGGGAAAAGTGTTGGCTTGACCAAATTAGAGGAAAATACAGAAACACTTTCTGAACTTGGAAAACCAGATTTCTCAGATGCGGCGATGGGAAAATCGTGGGCAACTTGGATTTCAAAAGATGATGAGAAGAATGAATTGAATATCTATTCTACTTATAAAAATTCAGAAATGAATGAAAAAGTGGTTCGACAAATCAGAATTACGTCTCCAAAATTTCAAACCCCAAGCGAAATTTCTACTGGGAAATCGCTTCAAGAAATCCAAAAAGCATTCCCTGATATAAAACTTGTGGCAAAATATACTGACGAAAAAACTAAAAATCTCGTCGAAATTTATGATTCTGAAGCCAACGGAATTGCCTTTGAATTTACTCAAAATGAATGCGCTGCGATTATCGTTCACACAAAAGGCAAAAAAGTTACCGAAGAATACATCACGCTTCATCCAAATATGGAGAAATTCTAGGAAGCTGAAAACAAATTGTTTGCAATTAAAATGTAATTTTTCAACCCTAAATTTTTTACATCTTTAATTAAAAAACTATATTTGTCATCCAGTAAAAATCTATGGAACATTTCGTTGTATCAGCCCGCAAATATCGTCCGCAAACATTCAAAGATGTTGTCGGCCAGCAAGCTATTACAAATACTTTATTGAACGCCATAGAAAACAATCACCTCGCTCAAGCCTTGTTATTTACGGGTCCGCGTGGTGTTGGAAAGACAACTTGTGCCAGAATATTGGCTCGAAAAATCAATCAAGAAGGTTATGACGATCCGACGGAAGATTTTGCTTTCAACGTTTTTGAATTAGACGCCGCATCAAATAACTCGGTGGACGATATCAGAAATCTAATTGACCAAGTTCGAATCCCGCCACAAACTGGGCAATACAAAGTCTATATTATTGACGAGGTTCACATGCTTTCACAAGCGGCTTTCAATGCGTTTTTGAAAACGTTAGAAGAACCGCCGAAACACGCCATTTTTATTTTGGCTACGACTGAAAAACATAAAATTATTCCTACGATTTTATCGCGTTGCCAGATATTTGATTTCAAGAGAATTACGGTAAAAGATGCTAAAAATCATTTAGCTGATGTTGCCCAAAGCGAAGGAATTGCATTTGAAGACGATGCGTTGCATATTATCGCTCAAAAAGCAGATGGCGCGATGCGTGATGCTTTGTCAATTTTTGACAGAGTCGTAAGTTTTTCTGGTAATAATCTTACGCGTCAAGCAGTTACAGAAAATTTAAACGTATTAGATTACGAAACATATATTAATGTAACCGATTTGATTTTGGAAAATAAAATTCCAGAATTGTTAATTGCTTACAACGAAATCTTGGCAAAAGGTTTCGACGGACATCATTTTATCGCCGGTTTGGCTTCTCACTTCAGAGATTTATTGGTTTCAAAAACGCCAAGCACTTTGGTTTTATTGGAAGCTGGCGAACAAGCCCAAAAAATGTACGGAATGCAATCCCAAAAAGCATCGCAAGATTTTCTTTTAAAAGGGATTGACTTGGCAAACGACTGTGATTTGAAATTCAAATCGAGCCAAAACCAGCGACTTCTTGTGGAACTTTGCTTGATGCAATTGGCCTCTATCACTTTTGATGGAGAAAAAAAAAAAGTTGACGGATATATAATTCCGCCCAATTATTTTTACGGAAGAGTTTTAGAAATTCCTGTGAAATTTCCTGAAATCATTCAAGTTGAAACTGTTGCGGTAACTCCGGAAGTTGCTGTAGTGGAAGAAAAACAGCCTGAACAAGAAACTTCTGCTTCTACTCCAATTCCAAAAGTTGAAATTCCTGTTGATCCGAATGTTCAAAAGGTTTCGGCTTTATCACTTTCAAGCATTCGTGCCAAACGAGAGTTAGAAAAAGCCAACAGTGCGATTGTCAGAAACGTTGACGATTTGCCAAAAGAAGCTTTCACGCACACTGATATGCTTTTGCATTGGAACAAATATGCGCAGCGTTTAGGCGATAAAGGCTATAAAATTATGGAGTCGCTTCTTCTCATAAATGACCCAAAACTAAACGGAACTACGATTATCCACGAACTTCCAAATGAAGGTTCAAAGATTGATTTTGACTCTGAAAAGCATGATTTATTGGGCTATTTGAGAGGTAAGTTACACAATCACGATATCCAAATTGAAGTGATTGTAAATGAAACTGTTGAAAATAAATTTGCTTTTTTACCGCAAGACAAATACAATCGCTTGAATGAAATTAATCCGGCTTTGGATGTTTTGAGGAGAACTTTTGACTTGGAATTTTAGATTATTCTTTTGTATAATTTGAGACTCCATCGATAGCAACTGTTTCACCTAAAAAGTGTGGTTGGCGATTTCTGGCAACATCAAAAAAGGACTTGGCAATTGAAAAATATTCTCGAAAAGAATAATATTTATATCCTTTATATTCTCCTTTATTTGCAGAATATCCATAGGATTTTATCCCTAATTTTTCTCCAATATAAATACATCGGTTCAAGTGGTATTTCTGCGTAACTAAAATTGCTGTATCGACTTTAAAGATTTCTTTGGCACGATACATTGTCGAATAACTGTCAAAACCTGCGTAATCAATATAGATTTTTGTGGTGTCAACGCCTTTTTCAAAACAGTATAATTTCATCACGGTCAATTCGTCGTGAGCATCATTTCCGTTATCGCCAGAAAGCAAAATTTTTTGAACTTTATTATTTTTATACAACGAGATTCCAGCGTCAAGTCGGTCTTTCAAATACCTTCCAGGCTTGTTGTCCTTGATTCCGGCTCCAAAAATTATGGCGACAGTTGTTTTCGGGAGTTCTTTTTGATCTTCAAAAATCAGCTTATCCGTTTTTGAATCTACGTAAATATTTGTGGCAATTACAGCTATAGTTCCGATTAAGGAAATAATCAAAAGTGGTTTTATATATTTTTTCAAGGCTTTTATAATTTTAATTTGTGCAATCATTACGTGAAGATACTTAAAAACTATTTTCTATTTGTATATTTTTAGTATTTACTTCGTCGAAAGCGTTTGGATTTGCAATAAAAATGCTTGTAAAAACAATTCCGAATAAACCTATAAACGCTAAAAACAATTGCGGAAATAAAAAGATTTTTTGTAG
Source organism: Flavobacteriaceae bacterium PS02334 (assembly GCA_029959295.1). Lineage (GTDB taxonomy): Bacteria > Bacteroidota > Bacteroidia > Flavobacteriales > Flavobacteriaceae > Flavobacterium. Next base: position 34,623 of record JASCOH010000013.1, read on the forward strand.
TAATGATGGGCCTTTACGAATAGAAATAAAAACATCTTTCAAATCTGATGGAGAAAATAATCCTGCTGGAATTATAGCTTCTTCCAACTTTCTTCGCCAGCGTGTTGAAGCAAACTCTCCTTCTGCAATTTGGATCGTATATTTCCCTGGAGTTTCTATTTCAAAACCAAATCGTTCCATTTTTCCACTATCCAATCCATTTGTCCTTACTCCAAAAAATGAAATATTCTGAATAGAAATTTCTTTGGATACACTTACACTATGCACTTTTGGAATCCATTTCGTCGGAAGTAATTTGAATTTCTTTGCATGAATATAAACCGCATAATAACCCAAATCTTGAATAATAAATTCAGCTTGTTTCTGAGAAAACTGAAACTTGATGATTTCTTTTGAGGAAAACATTTTTATCCAAGCTCTAATTCCAAAAATCAGAACAGCAATTGCAACAAACAAAGTATGGCATAAGTTCTTGTCATAATTATTTCTCACAATACGTTCCTACTTCGCCAGTTTTTAAGCTTTTTACAGTCAAAATTCTATCGCCAGCCCAATATCTATTTTCCAAATTTAAAACAACACCAACTGGAATTTGACGCGCAAAAATAGTATCGTTCCTAAAATTATTATCTTCTTCTGAAAGATGAAAAGCATCACCAATTATTGGATTTTCACCGCATGCTTTCCAAAAACTTTCCAGATTATTCAACGGCGATTTACTTGGAAAAATGTAAAGCAAAATCAAAACAACAATCACAATTGAAACTGCTATGATGCTGTATTTTACATTCTTGTTTTTCATCTTTTAAAAAATTTAGAATTATATTTTTCCGTAATATAAAGCTTTTACGATTCCGTCGGAAAGCCCAATTTTTGGAACGTAAATATTTCTAGCACCGCTCCATTTCATTGCGTTTAAATACACTTTCAAAGCAGGAATAATTACGTCAGCACGATCAGCATTCAAGCCTAAATCAGAAATCCTTTCTTCATAAGTCATATTGTTCAAAGCCGCAAATTGTGCATTCAAATACATATAAGACAATGGTTTTTCATTCAATTTTCCTGACATTTTGAAAAGTTTGTTGATGTTTCCACCAGAACCAATCATGTTCAGATTTTCATAATCCTGGGTTACATTTTTAATCCATTTTTCAATTTCCTGCCAAACAATATCATTTACCATATTATTTAAAAGGCGTACTGTTCCTACTTTAAACGATTTTGAAGCTACAATTTTTCCTTCTGAAAAAAGCGAAAATTCTGTACTTCCTCCTCCAACATCAACATACAAGTAGGTCTGATCAGTTTTTAAAAGATGATGCAAATCTGTTGAAGCGATGATTGCCGCTTCTTTTTTTCCGTCAATAATTTCAATTTTTATGTCGGCTTTTTTCTTAATTAATTCGACAACTTCTTTTCCATTATATGCTTCACGCATTGCGGATGTGGCACAGGCCATGTATTTTTCAACTTTGTGAACTTTCATCAAAAGCTTGAACGCTTTCATAGCGTCAATCATTCTTTCGATATTTTCTTCGGTAATTTCTCCAACAGTAAAAGCATCCTGTCCCAAGCGAATCGGCACGCGAACAAGCGAGCTTTTACTAAATTGCGTTTCTTTGCCTTTTTGCTCCACGATATTGGCAATCAGCAAGCGCATGGCATTGGAACCGATATCAATTGCAGCATATTTTTTTATTGTAATCATATTTAGTGAAGAGTAAATAGCCAAAAGGCAATAGTTTACTCAGTATTTTAAGTTATTTATAGTCTACTTGGCTTTTGCCTCTTGGCTAATTACTAATGCCTTGCTACAATTCTTCGTCAACAATTACAGTGAGCTTATCTCTATAATAATTGTAGGTTTCTAATTGGGCTCTAAACACAGGATTATCCTTTCGCATTCTATATTGATTATCAAGCCTTTCTGAATGCATTCGCACTTTTACATTTCCTTTCCAGCCGATATTAAACGTGTCGATTAGTTCTTTTTTAATTTCATCGTCATAAATCGGACACGTTACCTCCACTCTTCCGTCCAAATTTCTGGTCATGAAATCTGCCGAAGAGATATAAACTTCAGGATCTCCGTTATTTGCAAAAATATAGACTCTTGAATGTTCTAAATAATTGTCTACAATGCTGATCGCTTCAATATTTTCAGACATTCCAGGAACGCCAGGAATTAGCGAGCAAATACCTCTGATGATCAATCTAATTTTGACTCCCGCACGGCTTGCATCATATAATTTATCAATCATGTGGTAATCTGACAAGCTATTCATCTTCAAACTTATATAAGCTTTTTTGCCTTCTAAAGCATGTTCAATTTCTCTATCGATTAACTTTTCAAAACGAGTTCGCGTATAATGTGGCGAAACAATCAAATGCTTATAGCGGTGGATTCTGTAATTGATATCAAAGAAATCGAAAATTTTCGCAACGTCTTTTAATATTTTAGAATGGCTCGTAAAAAGTGTCACATCTGTGTAAACTTTTGCGGTAGATTCATTGAAATTTCCTGTAGAAATCAATCCATATCGCTTTACTTTTCCTTCTTCGAGACGTTCAATTACGCATATTTTGCTATGCACTTTTAAGCCTTTGATTCCGAAAATCAGTTCAATTCCTTCCGTCTGCATTTGTTCAGCATACGAAATATTGCTGGCTTCGTCAAAACGCGCCTGCAATTCGATTTGAACCGTAACTTTCTTTCCATTTTTAGCCGCATTTATCAGCGAACTGATAATTTGGGAATTTTTGGCCAATCGATATAGCGTAATTTTTATAGAAACTACTTTTGGATCTAAAGCCGCTTCCCTTAAAAATTTCACCAAGTAAGAAAACGACTGGTATGGCGCATTTACCAAATAATCTTTTTGGGCAATTTTCTCCAGCATGCTTCCTTCCAAACTCAATCCATCAACTGGGAGCGGGACATTTGATTGGTACAACAAATCATACCTTCCAAGATTTGGAAAATCCATATAATCACGGCGATTGTGGTATCTCCCGCCAGGAATTATACTATCTGTAGAATCAATCCCCATTTTATTTAGGAAAAATTTCAGCGTATCTTTTTCAATCGATTGGTCATAAACAAAACGAACTGGTTCTCCGATTCGTCGGTCTTTTACGCTCGTAGAAATTTTCTCCATCAAACTTTTGCTCAAGTCGCTGTCAATGTCTAATTGCGCGTCACGGGTAATTTTAATCATGTGGGCAGAAATACTTTGATAATCAAAAATATTAAAAATACTGCCTAAATTATAGCGAATTACATCATCCAAAAGGATAATATAAGTCTTGTTATTGCTTGAAGGAAGAACCACAAAACGGTTGATTGTTTTTGGAATTTCTACAACCGCATAACGAATATCCTTCTTCTCTTTTTTAATTTTTAAAACCGTATCATTAACTACAATTTTAGTCGTAGCTTTTGGCTTGGTCATAACCATTTTTATAGCTAAATATCCCGAAGTATCTTTCAACAGCGGAAATTCTGCTAAATCGTTCAAGATAATTGTCACCAAAGCCGGACTTACCTTTTGGATAAAAAAGTCTTTTATAAAATTCTCCTGTTCGCGAGATATTTCAGTCTCATTGATAATAAAAATTCCTTCTTTTTCAAGCTCGCTTTCAATAATACTTAAAATTCGAAGGCTTTCAGATTGCTGCTGAATTACAATTTCAGTAATATCCTTGACTAATTGCTGTGACGTAATACCTCCCAAAAGCTTCTCTCCAGAAACGCCCGAATGGCTCAAACGGCGAATTGCGGCGAATCTTACGCGGAAAAATTCATCTAAATTGTTGGAAAAAATTCCTAAAAAACGAAGCCTGTCTAAAAGGGGGACATTTTGGTCGGCGGCTTCCTGAAGTACTCTTGCATTAAAAGCTAACCAGCTTTTTTCTCTATCAATATAACGGTAATCAATTGGCTGAATCATATTTTTTTAAATCTCTAGGAAAAATCACTTTCTCTGTTTTGCCTTTATCGATCGATTCCCAGTCGCTGCTTTCGAAATTTATAGACACAAATCCAGAAGTGGGAACATTTTCGATAAAAACATTTCCAAATTTATTAACAAAATTCGTTATAGCATCATTATGTCCGAAAAGAATAACATTATCGTAATCATTATTGCAAGATTTAACTATTTTTTCGAGCTGTCGGTCGTCAAAAGTGTAAAGTTCATCCTTAAAAATAATACTTTCCAACGGACAAGAAATATTTTGAGCAAAAATAATGGCAGTTTCAGAAGCCCTTTTTGCAGTGCTGCTCAGCATCGTAAATGTTTTTGGTAAATGCTCATCAATATTAGTCGACATCAAATGCGCATCCTGCATTCCTCTTTTTGCCAATGGCCTGTCTTTATCTAAAAGTGGTGCATTCCAGCTAGATTTGGCGTGTCTGATCAAGATTAGGTTTTTCATAATTTGGGCAATTTTAGAAATAAAATGGTTTACTAAAAATGGTTTAGGATAAACAAATTACAAAAAAAAACCTAGCAATTGACTTTTAGCTTTATTTTTATATAAATTTTTAAGGAAATTAACGAATTTAATACTGCAATCATAAATTACTGATTCTTTAGTCTTTAAGAAAAATGTTATATTTGATTTTAAAAATCCAACTCACGCAAAACTCCAGATTTAAACAAAAATGAAGATTACGATTTTATTTTCTATACTATTATTAACTCATTTTACTGGATTCAGCCAGCAGGATTCACAATTCACGCAATATATGTACAATACGATCAACGTCAATCCTGCTTATGCAGGCTCACGCGGATTTTTAAGTGTTTTTGGATTGCACAGATCACAATGGATTGGCGTTGACGGAGCTCCTGAAACCAATTCTTTTTCTATCAATTCTCCTGTTTTTGGACAATTGGGAATAGGCTTGTCCTTTATAAACGATCGAATTGGTCCTACAGAAGAAAATACAATTTCTGCAGACTTATCCTATACAATCAAAACTTCAGAAAATTATAAATTGTCTTTCGGAATCAAAGGCACGGGAAATTTCTTCAATTTAGATGCCGGGAAATTAAATCCTGCGGAGGCTGGCGATTTAAAATTCCAAAACTTAAAAAATAATTTCACGCCAAATTTGGGCGCTGGAATCTACCTGCATTCAAAGAAATTTTATGCCGGAATTTCAGTTCCGAATTTCTTTGAAAAGACACGCTACAATGATAATTCAGTGAGTGTACACGAAGAAAAGATGAATTTTTACTTCATCAGCGGTTATGTTTTTGACTTAAACAGCAATTTGAAATTTAAGCCTGCATTTTTGGTAAAAACAATTGAAGGCTCGCCCTTGCAAGCTGATATTTCAGGAAATTTTCTTCTTTATGACAAATTTATGCTTGGCGCCGCTTATCGATGGGATGCCGCTGTGAGCGCACTTACAGGATTTCAAATCACCGAAGGATTATTTATTGGATATGGATATGACGCAGAAACTACAAAATTGCGAAAATACAATTCTGGTTCGCACGAAATATTCTTGCGATTCGATATTTTTTCAAGATACAACAGGATAACTTCTCCCCGATTTTTCTAAGATGACAATCTTTCAATTGTCCAATTTCTATCTTGAAGATTATAGCGAATTCGATCATGAAGACGATTTGGACGACCTTGCCAGAATTCAATTTCTTGAGGTTTTACAAGGTAACCACCCCAATATTCTGGTCGAACAATTTCTTTTCCTTGTAAATTTTTTTCTAAAGAGGTCACTTTATTTTCCAAAATTTCTCTATTCAAAATCACTTCGCTTTGATGAGAGGCAATTGCTCCGATCTGGCTTCCAATGGGTCTTGAATAAAAATAATCATCTGAAATTTGTTCAGAAGTTTTAGAAGCAACTCCTTTAATAATCACTTGGCGTTCAGAATTATGCCAAAAAAAAGAAAGACAGACATTAGGATTTTTCGCAATGGCTTTTCCCTTTTCAGATTCATAATTAGTAAAAAACACAAATCCGTCAGAAGTCAATTGCTTTAAAAGCACTACCCTATTTTTAGGAAATCCGTCCAAGCCAATCGTAGAAATTGTCATGGCATTGATTTCTTCAGAACCGCCAATTTCTTCCGCCTCGTGAAACCATTTCGAAAACAAACCAATGGGATTATCTGGAATTGAATTTTCTAATAGTTCGCTTTTTTCGTAAGATTTTCTGTAATTGCTTAAGTCTTTCATTTTATAGAGGTGCTAAGTTTAAAGGCGCTAAGGCTCTGAAATCTTTAGTAAAGTTACAAACTTTCTAAATTAGTAGTATGACATTTATCAGTTTATAAAAATTTAAGTATTGTAAAAACCTAGCAACTTTGTGTCTTTTAAACTAAATACCTTTAAAATTCAAAACTTTCGCCGTCATCTCCCAAAAGCACATTTGGAAAAACCGTTTCTGCTTCTTCTTTGAACTTTAATATTGATTCATAACGTGTGGAATAATGCCCAAGAACTAAATTTTTGGCATTTGCTTTTAGGGCAATTCTAGCGGCTTCTTTTGCTGTGGAATGCATTGTTTTTCCAGCAAGAACGGCTTCTGTTTCTAAGAAAGTTGATTCGTGATACAGAACATTTACATCTTGAATCAAAGGCAAAATGTCTTCATTGTAAACTGTATCGGAACAAAAAGCATAACTTTTTGCAGGTTCTGGATCAAAAGTCAATTCTGAATTTGGAATCACTCGCCCATCTTCTAAAGTAATGTCGCCTCCGTATTTTATTTTTTGGTAATAAACTTGGTCGATTTCATAATTTAAAACCGCATTGATGTCTAATTTTCGCTCTTTGAATTTTTCTTGGAACAAATAACCGTTTGTATAAATTCTATGCTTTAACGGAATTGTTTTCACAATAACATTATCATCTTCAAAAACAGTTTCCGATTCTGTAGAAGTCAATTCATGGAAATATAAGTTGTAATTGGTCCAAGAATTAGACAGTTTTAATTGCAGCGTAATGATTTCCTTAATGCCTTTTGGTCCGTAAATATGAAGATCGGCAACACGACCTAAAAGCATATAGGTAGAAACCAAACCGACCAAACCATAAACGTGATCGCCGTGAAGATGCGAGATAAAAATGTGGTTGATTTTTGAAAACTTAATTTTATTCTTACGCAACTGTACCTGCGTTCCCTCGCCACAGTCAATCAAAAACATTCTGTTTCTGATTTCTAAAACCTGTGAAGTTGGGTTCGTGATTGTTCGTGGTGTTGCGGCATAACAGCCTAAAATGGTAAGCTTCATTTTAATTTTGATTTAAGATTTTTGATTTATGAAATTGGAATGTCGATATATTAACTTCTATAGAAATCATAAATCTTAATTCATAAATCTAAAATCCAAGGTCTCTTTCAATTTCCTCCATTTCAATGATGTCGTGTGCTTCCTGGATTGTCGGCACGACATTCATTTTATCTGGAACTTCATTGAAATCAAAATCTTTGACTACGATTACAAAGGATTTTTTCGCTTTTCTGTGTTTGTTTGACAATGATAAAAAAGCCAAAACATTTTCAAGCGTAATATTTTTGTCTTCTGAAACATCTAAAACCAAATTCTGGTCTTTGAAATCAGCGTAGTCTTTTGTTACTTTTTCAAGAAAAGATTTTACGTTTCCTTCTGTATCTTTTATAGTGGTTGTATGTGATTTTTTTTCTATTTGCATTTTTCTAAATTTCTAAGTTTGAAATTTTAAACTTTTGCCTATTGGCTTTTTGCTATTGCCTACTGCTTAATCTTCGAAGCCAATAAATAAATAACCGCCATTCTAACAGCAACTCCATTTTCCACTTGGTTCAAAATCACTGATTGTTGTGAATCTGCAACATCCGAAGAAATTTCCACACCACGGTTTATCGGACCTGGGTGCATAATCACGATTTCTTTATTCAAGGAATCAAGCAACGCTTTGTCCACGCCATATTGCTGTGCATATTCTCTTGTGGAAGGGAAATAATTCACGTCCATTCTTTCGTTTTGTACGCGAAGCATATTGGCAACGTCACACCATTCTAAGGCTTTACGCAAATTTGGTTCTACCGTAACTCCAAGAGATTCGATGTATTTTGGAATCAAGGTTTTTGGTCCGCAAACTTTCACTTCTGCACCTTGCATTTGCAAAGCGTAAATGTTGGAAAGCGCCACTCTTGAATGCAAAATATCTCCGACAATTACTACTTTTTTTCCGACAACTTCTCCCAATTTTTCTCTAATCGTAAAAGAATCTAGTAAACCTTGCGTTGGATGTTCGTGCGCGCCGTCTCCAGCATTGACGATACTTGCATTCACATTTTGGGAAAGAAAATAAGCCGCGCCCGGATTTGAATGACGCATCACAACCATATCGACTTTCATTGAAAGAATGTTGTTTACGGTATCAATTAAAGTTTCGCCTTTTTTAACCGAAGACTGAGCTGCAGAAAAACTGATTACGTCAGCAGAAAGTCTTTTTTGGGCCAATTCAAAAGATAATTTTGTTCTAGTACTATTTTCAAAAAATATGTTGGCAATGGTAATATCTCGAAGCGAAGGCACTTTTTTAATCGGGCGATTGATGACTTCCTTAAAATGATCGGCAGTTTCAAAAATAAGGTCAATATCTTGTTTGTTGATATATTTTATTCCTAATAAATGATTTACGCTTAATTCTTTCATTTTTTGTTTAAATGTTAATTTGTAAATCGTTTAATCGTTAGCGATGCGGTTAAACAAATAAACGATTCAGCGATTAAACGTTTTTAATTCGTTATTAAGTAAACTAAATCTTCACCTTCCTGCTCTTTCCAGCTTACTTTGACCTTTTCATTATTTATCGAATCTACTTGGCGACCGCGATAATCAGGCTGAATTGGCAAATGACGGCTGAAACGACGATCGATTAAAACCAGAAGTTCAATTTCTGAAGGTCTTCCAAAAGATTGAATCGCAGTCAATGCAGAACGAATGCTTCGGCCAGTATATAAAACGTCATCGATGAAAATGACTTTTTTATTTTCTACCAAAAAATTGATCTGGGTTTTATTGGCTTCCAAAGGCTTTTCGGTTCTTCTGAAATCATCTCTGAAAAAAGTAATATCTAAATAACCGAGAGCAATTTCAGCTACCTTATATTCTTGTTCTAAAATTTCTTTAAGACGTTCGGCCAAAAATACGCCACGAGGCTGGATTCCCACAAGAATCGTGTCTGAAAAATCAAGATGCTTTTCAATTAATTGGCAGGCCAAACGATGCAGAATGATATTGACTTCTTTGGAAGTAAGCAATATTTTTTGACTCATAATGAAGTGTTGTGTTTGGTTTGTAAAAGTAGGCAAAAAATTAATTTTATTATAATTGAAAACAAAAACAATTAATAATTAAAAGTTGTAATATGTATATTTGTTAAAACAATCTAAACTTTAAGACTGTGAAAAAAGAAAAATATACTGTAGAAGATGTTTTCACGCCATCTTCGCCAGCCGAACTCACATATGTGAAAAGAGAAAATGAAAATAAACTTCTAAATAGAGCCCTTAAAACTATTGGCAAGCAAATTATAATTTATGGCAATAGTGGCTGTGGAAAAACAAGTTTATTAAACAATAAAATTAAAAACGATTCGATTAAATTTATTAAAACTAAATGTGTTAAAGGAATGCCTTTTGAATCCATAATTATAAATGCTTTTAGCCAGCTATCAATTAATTATTTGGATGGAATTGAAAAAAGTAAGGAGAATGAATTAAATGGAGAATTAGGATTCGATATCAAAATACTAGCCGCAAAATTTGGATCAGGTGATAAAGAAAATATAAAAAAAAATTGGAAAACACTCCCTCCACAATTAAACGAACAGAATCTTGCAAAAACTTTAGGTAATTTAGATACAATTTGGATAATTGAAGATTTTCACAAATTGAATCCAGAAGAAAAGATCAAGCTTTCACAAGCAATGAAAGTATTTATGGATACATCTGAAGAATATAAAAATCTTAAAATAATAGCTACTGGAGCTGTAAATACAGCCAGACAAGTAGTCGAATATGATCCAGAAATGAATAATCGAGTTAGCGAAATTTTTGTGCCACTTATGGACTATGACAGTTTAAATAATATAATTGAAAAAGGGAGTTCCTTGCTGAATGTCGAATTTCCTGATTCTATTAAACAAAAAATAATTGCATATTCTAATGGACTTCCATCAGTTACACATCAACTATCTTCCCTGATTTGCGAAAGTAGAGAAATTTCAGGAACAGTCGCTAAAAAGGTAACTTTCACAACAAAAGATTTAGATTATGCAATTGATGAATATATAAATGAGAAAAGTGATACCTTAAAAAACACTTATGAAGTTGCTACAAAAATAAAAAAAGAAAGAAAAATATTTAAACCAGAAAATATTCTACAAGCAATTCTTTCTATAAACAAGGAAGAAGTTTCATATCAAGAAATTGGAGCAGAATTAAAATTTAGATTTAAAGATTTAAAAGCTAACAACTTGAGAGTTTTTTTAAATGAGTTAACGCTTTCAGAAAGAGGAGAAGTAATAAGATATAATAAAAATGCAGATTCATATTCCTTTTCTAACCCTTTCTTTAAAGGTTACTGTCATTTAAAACTTATGAGAGACAATGTCTCTAGCAAAAATCAAAATGACGTTTTAAAAGAAATTTTAGATGAAGAATTCAGAAAATTTTATAGTGAGCATTTTGACATAGATGATATTGGAGATAATTTGGGATATTAACAACTCTTTAAATTATATAATCAAAAATTTAAATCATGTAAAAATTTTCTGTGCAAAAAAGAGACCTTTATAAAACAAATAATCAACCAATTATAAATTCTCAAAAACAAGAAATCATGAATACTCTACAAAGCAAAATACAAAGAATGTGCATCATACTTTTAGTGCTTCTCTCTTTTTCAAGTTGTGAAGTTGTTGAAGGAATCTTCAATTTTGGCGTTGGTGTCGGCGTATTTATCGTAATTGCAGTTCTAGCCATTGTCATTTGGATCATCAGCAGATTTAGAAAATAATATAAAAACAAAAACATACCAAAACCAACCAACTCTATTAAAAAATCCCGTATCAGACTGATCGGGATTTTTTTATTTTAATTTATTCTGACAACGTCCTTGACAAGCATATCGACCTTGTTTGCCAGCGTTCCGTCACATTGAAATTCTATATTATATCCTGAGCCAATTGATGCTGAATCAGCAATTGTGGAAAAAAATGCTTGAATGGGAATAACGCTTCCAACACTCAAATTTCCTGGAACGGTATAACTATTAGCATAAACAATCGCACCAGAACCTCTGGATTTTATTCTTACATAAAAATAAAAGGCTCCAGTCGCAGGACTCGGATTTGAACTCAGTTTAAATTCCATATTAATTCTAAAACTTTGCCCTTGAAAATTTACAGGATTTTCTAACAAAGCACCCGCTCCATAACCCACTCCTGCTGCAGGAATTGTCGGCTTAATAATATCGTCTGGCGAATCAGATTCGCTAGAATAAGCGCCTGTGACATAAGTCGGACTTAATGTTCTTGATTGGTTTATCAACAATTGCTCATAAGTCTGCGTACCGCTGAGTGAAACCCAGCTTGACTGATTGGCATTGACTTTTACTGCTCCGTGTGTTTTGCTGGTATTTTCAGTTAAAAAAATCCATTTTACGCCATTGTAATAAGCAAATTTTTTAGCAGTCGATTCAAAAATCAGCATTCCCGATTTTGGAACTAAAACGTTTAACGTGTCAGTTATCCTGGGAATTAAAACACCACTGGAAGAACTTTTTACATCTAATGCTGCTTCAGGAGAAACCGTTCCGATTCCAATCTGTGAATAAAAAGCAAGGGAATACAATAAAAAGGCAAATAAATAAATTTTCTTACACATATCATATAATTTAAAAATTAATATTTAATTTTTGTTAATTAAAACTAATATGTTATAAATATATGTAAACTTTATTTTAAATCATAAAAAATAGATGTCTGTTTATAAAATAAAAAAGCCAGCTAATGATTGCTGGCTTTTTTAAATATATAATACTAAAAAATTATGAATACATTTTTTTTCTTAATTCTTGAACTTTTTCATCATCAAGATAATCATCGAAAGTCATATATCTGTCTATTGCACCTTTTGGAGTCAATTCGATAATTCTATTTCCGACAGTTTGCGAGAATTCGTGGTCATGAGTTGTGAAAATCACTGAACCCTTAAAGTTTTTCAAAGAATTATTAAAAGCGGTAATTGATTCCAGATCTAAGTGATTCGTAGGTTCATCAAGCATCAAAACGTTTGCTCTTTCCATCATCATTCTTGAAAGCATGCAACGCACTTTTTCTCCTCCTGATAAAACTCGGCTGGTTTTTAAAGCTTCTTCTCCAGAGAAAATCATTTTTCCTAAAAATCCGCGGATAAAAACTTCATCGCGCTCTTCTTCTGTTTTTGCATATTGTCTCAGCCAGTCAACCAAAGTCAAATCATTTTCAAAGAACGAGTGATTTTCAACTGGCAAATAAGCTTGGTTTGTAGTAATTCCCCAGTCAAAAGTTCCAGCATCTTGCGTTTGATTTCCGTTTAAGATTTCATAGAAAGCGGTTGTCGCACGAGAATCTTTTGAAAACAGAACGATTTTATCGCCTTTTGCCATATTCAAATCTACGCCGGTAAACAAAGTTTCTCCATCAACAGAAGCACTTAATCCAACAACATTTAAAATCTGGTCTCCCGCTTCTCTTTCTTGGTCAAAAATAATCGCAGGATAGCGGCGGCTTGAAGGCTTGATTTCAGAAATATTCAATTTGCTGATCATTTTCTTACGAGAAGTCGCTTGCTTAGATTTTGCGACATTCGCACTAAAACGGCGGATAAATTCTTCCAATTCTTGTTTCTTTTCCTCTGCCTTTTTATTTTGCTGTGCTCTTTGTTTTGCTGCTAATTGGCTAGATTCATACCAAAAAGTATAGTTTCCAGAATAATGATTTATTTTGCTAAAGTCGATATCTGAAATATGTGTACAAACTGCATCTAAAAAGTGACGGTCGTGCGAAACGACGATTACCGTATTTTCATAATTTGCAAGGAAATTTTCCAACCAAGCAATTGTTTCAAAATCCAGGTCATTCGTCGGCTCATCCATAATAAGGACATCCGGATTTCCAAAAAGCGCCTGTGCCAAAAGCACGCGGACTTTAAGTTTTCCTTCTAAATCGCCCATCAAGGTATAATGATTGTCTTCGGTAATTCCCAAACTTGAAAGCAATGAAGCTGCATCAGAATCTGCATTCCAGCCGTTCATTTCTTCAAATTGAACTTGCAATTCCCCTATTCTGTCAGCGTTTGCATCTGTATAATCTAGATAAAGTGCATCCATTTCTTTTTTAACGGCAAACAAAACTTTGTTTCCCATCATCACAGTTTCAAGAACGGTGTGCTCGTCAAACATGTTGTGGTTTTGGTTCAAAACTGACATGCGTTTACCAGGCTCAAGGAAAACATGCCCAGAAGTTGGGTCAAATTCACCAGCCAATATTTTCAAAAAGGTAGATTTTCCAGCACCATTCGCTCCAATCACTCCATAAATATTTCCGTCGGTAAACGTTGTATTTACTTCATCAAATAAAATTCGCTTGCCAAACTGTACTGATAAATTATTTACTGTTAACATTGATTATAGTTTTTAAAAAGTTTTGCAAAAGTAGAAAAAATACTGCACTTTTCCGAGCTAAAAGCCTTATACTTGATTATGATTATTTTATCGAAAAAAAGTTATAGAATTTATCTTAATTTTAAGCAAAAGGGTTAAATTCTGCATATTTAACTATGCATTAACAGTTATTGCAATCTTATTAAAATATTTTTGTTTACTAGATATATACTAAATGTACAACCTTAGAGTTTTCAAAATTGTATCGTTTTCCCTAATGACTTTGATGATGTTTTCATCCTGCGACAAGAAGTTTAAAAACGATAATTTTACTGCTTATTTTGGCGGCGAAGTCACTAATCCTTTAAATCGGTACGTTTTATTTATGAAAGACAATAAAGTCATTGACACATTGCCTTTAGATAGAAACAATCGTTTTTTCAAAAAATTTGACTCATTGACGCCAGGTTTATATACTTTCAAGCATGATCCTGAATATCAATATGTTTACTTTGATAAAAATGACAGCTTGATGGTTCGCTTAAATTCTTCTGATTTTGATGAATCTATTGTTTTCTGCGGACGCGGCGAAGAAAAGAACAACTTCTTAATGGATCTTTATCTGAAAAATCAAAATGACGGCAAAAAAATGTTTGAAGTCTATGATTATGATTTGCCAAAATTTACAAAATATATAGATTCTGCGTATACTTCTAAAAAAAGCTATTACGAAACAAAAAAAGAAGCTTTAAAATGGAGCGAAGATTTTGATTTCTATGCAAAAGCAGCACTGGACTTTCCTTATTACACAAAAAAAGAAATTTACCCTGTTGTTCATGAAATCAGAACCGGCCAAAATATCATATCAAAATTGCCATCCAATTTTTATAGCTATCGTGATGAAATAAATTATAACAAAGAAGAATTGACCAATTTTTCTCCATTTGTAAAGTATTTGACTTACATGCTTAATAATTTGGCTTCTGAAAAGGTTGCTTCCACTTCTACTCCTGAAGATAAGGCTCTAGAAATGAATATCACAAAATTAAATATTGCCGACACTCTTTTTAAAAATCAGAATATAAAAAATTCTATTCTTGACAATATTGCTTTCGCATATCTTCTTGAAGACCAACACATCATAAACAATAAAAAATTCTTAGATCGTTATAATGAACTTTCTACAGATAAAAGCCAACAGAACGAAATCACTAAAATTGGTGACGCAATTCAAATGATGAAAAGCGGAAATGAATTGCCAAGCATCGATTTCATAAATTTAAATGGCGAAACCATAAGTAGCAAAGACGCAATAAAAGGAAAATCAATTATTTTCTTCTGGACAGAAAATGCAGAATCTCATTTCGAGACGGTGCATAAAAAAGCCATAGATTTAAAATCAAAATACCCAAATTACAATATCATAGCGATAAATGTAGATGACAATCAAGCAAAATGGAAAACTATTCTATCAAACTATAATTTCTCAAGTATAACAGAATTGAGAGTCAAAAATTTTGAAGAATTAAAAGACAAATGGGTTATAACAAAAATCCAAAGAGCGATTGTAACCAATGCAAACGGAACAATAAATAATGCTTTTGTCAATTTATTTGATGTAAAGTTTGCAGACAACTTGAAGTAAAAATTCAAATATAGTAGTAATAAAAAAATCCCGCTTAATAATTTAAGCGGGATTTTTTATTTAATTTTTTAAAAAACTATTTATTTCCTTTCTCAAAATCAG
Organism: Flavobacteriaceae bacterium PS02334; assembly: GCA_029959295.1. GTDB lineage: Bacteria > Bacteroidota > Bacteroidia > Flavobacteriales > Flavobacteriaceae > Flavobacterium. The sequence goes on from JASCOH010000013.1 coordinate 50,049, forward strand.
CTACAAATTGAGCCAAACCAATATCAGTCAAGGGATGTTTTAACAAACCTTCAATTGCAGAAAGCGGTCCTGTAATCACATCAGCTCCAATTTTGGCGCAATTCACAATATGCATTGTATGCCTTACAGACGCAGCTAAAATTTGCGTTTCGAAACCATAATTATCATAAATCTCTCTAATTTCTTGAATCAAATTCAATCCATCTGTAGAAATATCGTCCAAACGGCCAATAAAAGGCGAAACATAAGTCGCTCCAGCTTTAGCTGCCAATAAAGCTTGTCCTGCAGAAAATACTAAAGTCACATTTGTTTTAATTTCCTTATCAGAAAAATATTTTGCAGCCATGATGCCTTCTTTTGTCATCGGCAATTTCACTACGATCTGCTCATGAAGCTCAGCAAGTTCCTCGCCCTCTCTAATCATTCCGTCATAATCAAGAGCATTTACTTCAGCACTTACATCACCGTCAACAAGATTGCAAATGTCTACATAATGCTTTAAAATATTATTTTTTCCAGTAATTCCTTCTTTTGCCATCAAAGACGGATTGGTTGTAACGCCATCCAAAACGCCAAGTGCCTGCGCTTCTTTAATCTGAGCCAAATTTGCCGTGTCAATAAAAAATTTCATATGATTATAATTATTTATGTTCTTTAAATTTAATTTGGGCGTGTCCCTAAAGGGCCGGGCTTTCCGCTCTATCTTTTGTTCCACTGCGTTCCACAAAAGGATGCCGCTTCAATCCCTCACGCAACTATACATTGTAGAATTTCTTACTTTCAAAATTTTATAAAAGACGAAGAAACTCCAATCTAAATTTACAATTTATAATGGTTCATGAGCATCTTTTCATAAACTTTATCAGGAAGAATGCGCTTTAAAACAATGGAAAATTTCTGCATAAAAACACCAACTTTATAGTGGATTTTAGGAACTGGAGTTTCTATGATTTTAAAAATAGCAAGTGCCATTTCATCAGGATTACTTCCAGAATCTACATGTTCATCCATCATTTTCAAGGTATTACCATACGGAATTTCATAGGCAGATCCTTTAATCAAAGGCGCATGAAATCTTCCAGAAGCAATATTCGTAGCAAAATCACCAGGAGCAACATTTGTAATATGAATTCCAAAATCTTTGACCTCCATTCTCAAGCCTTCAGTAATTAATTCCAAAGCCCCTTTTGATGCAGAATAAACACTGCGATAGGGCAATCCCATATAAGCAGCAATAGAAGTTATATTAATTATCAGTCCCGATTTTTGAGATCGCATATGCGGTAAAACAGCTCTCATCATCTCAATCTGACCGAAAAAATTAGTTTCAAAATTATTTTTTATTTCAGAAGATGGAATTTCTTCCAAAGGTCCAGTAATTCCTACGCCGGCATTATTTATAAGAATATCTATTTTTCCCTCATTTTCAATAATTTCAGAAATAGCATTTTGAATAGATTGCACATTTCTAACATCTAAAGCGACCAATGGAAAAGCGGAATTTTTAATATTTTCAGGATTTCGGCTGGTTCCATAAACTTTAAAGCCTTTTTTATGAAGAAATTCACCAACAGATTTCCCAATTCCTGAAGAACCGCCAGTTATTAATATTACTTTGGACATTTAATTTTTTTTTAATAATCAAATACAATTTTGAATATCCAAATTTAATATTATTATGATTAAAGACAAGCTATATTGTTACATATTATCTGAAATTACACTTACAAATATTAATATATAATACATTTTATAAATCGAACCCTTCTTTTATCATAATAATTTAATCTTTAATAAAAACTTCAGCTAATTATAAGGCACAAAAAAAATCCCTTCATTACTGAAGGGATTCTCAAAGAAAGGCGGCGACATACTCTCCCACAGGATTGCAGTACCATCTGCGCAGGCGGGCTTAACTTCTCTGTTCGGGATGGGAAGAGGTGAGCCC
>JASCOH010000014.1 GCA_029959295.1 Flavobacteriaceae bacterium PS02334
GCATTTTCAAGCACGGCGATATCAGCTTTAATTTTTTCTTTTTGCTCATCGGTTAAAAGTGAAAAATCAAATCCCGGAATTTCGCCTCCAGAAATTATTTTTTTCAGTTTTTCGATTTGAGTAAGAAAAAATTCTTCATCTTCTTTTAAACTTTCTTCATCAAATAGTTTTTTTAATCTCGCTTTCGCCTTTTCATTTGCTCCAAGCGCTGCGTATTCATTATTAAAAATGGTTTCGCGTTGTGTTTTTCGAAGTTCATATTCTTCTTTTTCTTTGGCAGTTAATTCTTTTAAGGCTTTTTCTTCTAGCGTACTGATCCTTTTTAAGTGCAGGCCATTTTCAAGTAAAATTTGCTGATTTAATTCTGCGTTTTTTTCGAGCATCATTCTTTTGATGTTCTGCAAAGCTTTGATTTTTGGCGCATCATTAGCTTTTTCAGCTTGATCGATGTCTTTATCCATTTTTTTTAATTGCGCTTCAGTAACTTTTTCGTTCTGCAGTTCTGCAATTTTATATTTATGGTTCAATTTTTCCTGAGCCATTTCTTTTTCAAAACCTTCCTGCATCAATTCTAGTTGGTCCTGTTCGCTTTTCTTTCTGATTTTTAATAAATCATCATTATATTTTTCTTCTTCTCTTAAATAGCTATCATCATATTTTTTTTCTTTTTTCTTCTTTTCGTCTGTTGGAATATTAATTTTCCTAGTAGGATCTTCCTCTTTTTTATCCAAATCTTTAATCGTTGCTTTTACAACATCACTTTCAAGCGCTTCCATTTGTGCTTTAACATCGTCAAGATCTCGTTGCTTATCGTCCATATGAGTAAGTTTCATATAACGTTCTAAAAGCCATTGCCATTTTTCAGAATTCACAAGTGTAACGCCCGTATTTGGATCTTTTCTTTTTTCTAAATAATCACCATAAAAATCCAATAGATAATTTTCGACATCTTTTTGATTCTTAATTTTGCTATCATCGTTAAGGTCGCCTTGAAATGTGACTGCTGCCATCCAACTACTAAAACTGGAATCTTCTTCCTTGTAATCTTTTGCTGATTTGTTTTGAATTTCTAATTCTTGCTTTGCTAATTCTTCAAATTTTCCTTGCGCCGCTTTTGCCCTTGCATTTGCATAAATTTCTTCTGTATATTTTTTCAAGATATCTGTTCCTTCCATCATCTTGATGTTTTCAAGCGTCAAGGTTCCGATATAGTCAGGAATGATTTCATTTAATTTTTCAATAGCCTTGAGCCTTTTTTCTTTTTGAATAGTTTCGTCTTTTGCAATTTTAGTCAATAGATCTAATTCCACTTTTTCTTTAGAAATGCTTTTTGTTGCCTCCAAATGAACATCACTAAGTACTTTTTGAACTTTGGCTGCCTTTTCTGTACTTTCAGAAAACAAAAGATAGGCTGTAGTTACGGCTGCAATCAATGAAAAAACCAATCCCCAAGGTGTGGTTCTCATAGTTGTCGCCATTATTTTTAAAGCTTGGGTAGCGCCTTTTATATTTCCCGTCAAAAGCATAGTAACTGCTGCGTATAATTGCGTTACCACAATTCCGGCGCCTTCCGTAAATGCCCTGGCTTTTAGCCCAAGTGTGTAAAGTAAATTAGCTTGAGTGTTTCGGGTTGTCCACATTACAACTAATTTTTGCCAAGCAACATTCGTCACTATTGCGGCGGTGACAACAGCCAAAGCTTTGGCCACAAAAACAATTGTATTTCTCCATTTTTGAGCAGAACCTTCAGTATCTTGAGTTGCGTTCAAAAACTTAGCAAGCCATTCAACACTTTCTGCAAGCCAATTGACAATTGTTTCAGAAGAAAAAGCGCCGATAACTGTTTTTTTAAGTTTCTCCAGTGTTGCAGCAAGGTTATTGTTTTTGATATCGAATTCTTTAGTCAAAGAAGTTCCTTCATTTAACGAATCGTTGGCCAAATCAATTTTTTCACGGAACAAATCAACATTTTCTGAAGCTGCGCCCAGAACCATCTTTACCTCATTGTCGTTTAGCTTCAGGTAATCTAAAACAGACGCTAAATCGGTTGCATCTAATCCTTTTAACGAACTGGCAAACTGAAGAAAGAATTCAGTAGGATCAGTATTAAGCATTTGTTTTACCTTTTCTTCAGATTCGCCCATTATCTTGGCGAATTTTGGAAAATCCCTTGCTGCAATAGAAATTACCTTGCCGTAATTATTTCCCGCCAACTCAGCCTGCAGTCCAGATTCTTCAAAAGCAGCACCTAAACCCAACGCTTGAGAAATCGATGGCTTTAATGCGCCTGGCAAAGTTCCAACGCGAGTTGCGAACGCCGCTAAGTTCTGCTCGGTTGCCGTACCGTCAGCACCCAAATCATTAATAGCAGAACCCACGCTATTAAATGCAACTTCTACGCTCGTATCTTTCAATTCATCATATAAGCCCTTGATTTTTCCAAGCTTATCAGCAACAACTTCCGGACCGCCCTCGAATGAATCTCCCAAGGCAACCGAAGCTTTGTCCATTACTTTGACAAAATCGCCGATTTCATTTTTTGCAATACCTAATCGGCCTCCGACTTCCGCAATTCCTAGCAAGTCTATTCTGGCAGTTCTGGTTTGAAGAAGACCAAAAGAATTAGTAAGCTTGTCAACTTCTCCTTTGGTCATGCCTGTTGTTTTCATAACGTTCGCCTGAGCATCTGAAAGCTTTGCATTCCAATCTAAAACCTTTTGAATTGAGACAACTACGCCTGTAAAAACCGCTATTATTGAAGCACCAAGTGCCGCATATCGGTTAAATCCATCCGCCAATGAACCAATAGAAGATCCTGCATCATCAGAACCACCTTTTAATTCGGACATCCTTTCGCCAATTGCACTTAATTCTTCATTGTATCTTTTGTAATCCTCAGATCCAGGAACTAAATTTCGCAGTGTATTTTTTAATAAAGCTGCACGTGATTGAAGTTGACCCATGGTCATACCCATAATGCCTATTTCTTTTGTCAGCTCAGCCATTTTTGCCTTATTTGCAGTAACAGCGGCAGTATTCTCTTTTAACGAAGCTGTGACGGCTTTATATCGTTCAGTGTCTTTTTTGCCCTGCTTTTCTAAAAGCTGTTTTTCTTTTCGCAGTTCGACATTTTGCTGGTTAAGTTGTCGGGTTGCTTTTTCAAGCTTGAAAAGTTCCTGCTGAGCGGGATTACCATCGATAATAATCGACAGCTTTAATTTCTCATCTATGATCGTCTTCGCCATTTCTCCTGATTTTCAGTAAAATTGGCGCTTCCAAACGGGTTATAATGTGACATGAAAAAGCCCCGATTTCTCGAGGCTTTTCTTCAAATTGCGATTTCAAAATTCTTCAAATCAAGTTTGGTAATTACAAACTGATCATCATCGATTAAAATCAATTCTCCTTTTTTGAGTTTCCAAAGATGGCCAGAATCAATTTCTTTTTTTACTGCAGAAACAAAAACATTTTTGGTGTTCCTGTACACTTCTTCACATTCGGTTTTTTCGATTAGTTCTTTCATTGTGGTTTCCCCATCCAAAAAAGAATTGAAAATTTGCTTTTCCATAAAAAGAAATTTCCCAGTAGTAGGGAAAACCAATTTTAATGGCTCTTGCTTTTCGAATGCCGGCGATCGCCAGACTAAAGTCATTGCTTCCAAAAACGTTTTTTCGGTTAGCTCTAATTCTAACCCTCCGGGGTAGAATATAGTTACGGATATCTTACTCATTGCCGTGTTTCTTAGAATTAAGAAGAAGGCCTTGGGCAAAATCTAAAGAATGGTCAATTTGTTTTTTGGAATATTTATCCAAAACAAGGCACAAATCATTTAGATAATTGAGATTATTAAGCCATTCAATTCTAAAATTTTGCTGATTAAAGCTTTCAGAATTGCTAAGTTCCAAAAAGGCATTTTGAAAAAATTCTTTTGCCTCGATGATTCCTTGCGGATCAGTAAAATAAAGCCGGTCTAAAAACTCAGCTGCAAACTCGCTTCTGTGCGGCTTGTCTTTTAATTTTTCTTTTGACATAATCGAAAAATATAAAATACACGAAACCCTCGCTTTAGGTGTGTCAAAATTACCGAAGGTAAGATTTAGGACGGTTTCCCGTTCCTTCACCGTGGCGAGGGTTCGCTTATGTTAACTTTAAATAAAGTTTCAGGATTGCTCCTTCGTAATTTTGACGAAGCAAACGTACAAATATAAAATTGAATAGCAAAAAAAAAGATGTGCGTTTGCACATCTTTCAAAATAATCTATTCCTTGATTATTCGATAAGCCGCCAATGCGACCACAATTATGAAAAACCAAAAGAAGAAAACAATATTAAGCATTGATCTCTTTGTGTGTTCTTCTGTTTTCATAGTATGGAACAGTTGTAATTCTTGAATTTCTCTATCAGACATCGTTTTTAAAGATTCTGTATAGGTCTTTTTTTCTTCGTTATTCATTGTTTGTTGAGATTGGTTCAGTCGTAAAAGTAATATTTTAAATTAAATATAAAATATACGTGTATTTATTTGCACGTAAATATTATTTAATATATCTTTGTACGGTAGAATTAAAACAAATAATAACAATTAAATTTTAAAATCATGAATCCATTTGAATTTCCTGTTTACAAAAAAAGAGAAGGCGGCCAGTTTAATTTAGTTAGACATATTTTAGCTTATTCTTTTGATGAAGCAAAGCAAACCTTCGCGAGACAAAGAAATGAAGATATCTCTGAAAGTTCAGACGGTGAGATATTTATTGAAGGTGAAGGTTGGTATGATGCAGACAAAAATGATATTTTATTGTCTGTTGAAGAAATCGAAAACGGCACTGAAAGTTATATTGATGACGTTTATACATACAAGCTTGGTCAATCATATGCCGAAGACAAAATTAGCGATGAATTTTAAAAACAAAAAAGCCTCTCAACGAGAGGCTTTCCTTTTTGTAGAATCAAAACTTAATTTTTCAATTAAATTTAAGCAAATATATGGAAAAATTTGAATTTGAACAGCCGGAATATCTCTTCTGTGAAATCCCGATTAAGGATGGTTCCGAAAATGATCACAGAATGTGGGTTTATCATCGGCTTAGTCTTTCTTTAATCGAATTTATCAATGTAGATTATTATATTGATTTTCAATTTGAAGGAATACAGGATAGATTTACTTTAGAAAATAGGTATCAAGATGGATATCAAAACTGGTTTGGTGTATTCGTTCAAAACAACTGCGAAATAACCAACAATAATCCAAACCAAGTATTAAAGGATGCTTGGCTTTTTTTAGAAAAATTCCTTAAATGGGAAAGTGAAACATATGACGAATTATGACAGCAAAAGACAAAATATTAAAAATCGAAAATGAATTAGGCCTAACTGCAAAAGGTATGGCCGTTGCAATGAAGATATCCACCAAAACTTTTTACAATAAAAAAAATGAGAAAATTTTGGACCACACTTTCAACGATCAAAATTATGAAGACCTTCTAAATCATCTAAAAAATATTCTGCAAAAAATAACGAAAGATGAATTGTAAAAATTTAACTAAAATACACGTGTAAATATTTGCACGAAATTATTTAATTGTCGTATATTTGTAGGGTAGAATTAAAACAATTACTAACAATTAAATTTTTACATTATGATTGAAGAAGCACAAAAAATGATCGCAACAATTCTTAAGTTTGAGTACATCGAAGACCTAAGATTCTTTAAGTCTGGTTTAATTACCGCAAAGGTTAAAGGTTACGCAACACGACAAAGGTTCAGTACATTACTTGAATTAGTTGAAGAAGCCAAAAATTATGACAAACATAACAAGAAGCAGTAGTTCAAAGCCCCTCAATTGAGGGGCTTTTTTTATTCTTCATCTTTGATGTGCCTGAGTTCTTCCATAATGGCGGTCGTAAATCCGAAGTGCAATTCCTTAATGATGTTGTTATAATGCCCCCAAATGATTTTATTGTGAATCGGGTGCGCTTTTTTCCTTCTAGGAATTGGCGTTTTTCTAACCTTCATATCAACGAATCGGTGTTTTTTCAAATGAGTATAAACCAGACCATCTTCAGTGGCCACAAATGATCTTTTATTATAGAAATCACTGTCTGTAAAACCATGAGAAGTCATATACTTTCGTTGCGCCTGATCGATATCTTTTGCAACTTCCTTCATAACGCGTTTGATATGCCTCTTTTTAAGGATTTCATCAGAATTTTCATCACGCTTTTCTAGTAAATTCATGGTGTTTTAATTTGAATATCAATAATTTTTAATTGAAAAAGCACATTTAACATATCACCAATTGAAACTTTGCTTTGACCTTTTCTCCATTTGTAGATCATATCTTTAGAAATTCCATCGAGCAATTCAGAAACTCCTCTTTTTTCAATTGCCTTGTAAAATGCTTTTTCAATCTCGTAGTTATCCATGATTAATTTTTCGTCAATATACGAAATTTAGAGATTCGTTTCTAAATCAATTTCGATGCTCCAACCGTTGCAACCGTTATTTTGCTTGATCGGATTTACTGAAATTGAGTTTTCCTTCAGGAACGATAAAAACCCGCAAAACATTCCTTCAGAATTTGATTTATCTTCTAGCATTTTATAAATAAAATCCCTGGCTTTAATCTGATTTTTAGCAAAAATGTTCAAATATTCCTCTCTATTGACATCTGAATAAGCCGTTTTATCCAGTACAAGAAATTGAAGCATGTTTGACCATTTTGCGTTATCTTCATCGCCGTTCATTCCAAATTCTGGCATAACGGCAATAAGAAAGGTATTCTCTTCCTTTTTTCTTTCCTGGAGAATTTTAGACAATTCTTCATTGTCCAAAACGATAGTCGAATAATTAAAAATTTTATTTTCTTCTTCATCTACCATTGTAGCTACCGTTTCGGCTACATATTCTCGAAGCCTATTTATTGTTACCATTGTATTGAAGTTTTTTGTTCTAGATTCGTTTTTTGAAGATCATACATTCTTACCATTATCTGCCAGAAATTAGTGGCACGTACTTTTTCCAAATTTCCAAAAGCACCGGTTTCAGCGATTGAAAACGCAATAGAATCCATGCCAATTCCCGGAATTGCATTTGATTGGTTGCTTTCAGATTTCTTGGAGTCGAATAGTATCGACAAATCGAGTTCCTGGCCACCCCAAGGTATTTTTGCTTCAACTAAAAATTTTTGAAAGCTTGCGAATAAAAGAAATGTCCCGTAAATAAAACCGAAAGGCGCATATTTCAATTTTTCCGCACGATTTTCAATATTTTGGGAATTGTAAGCTTCCCGAATATCGCCATCATAGTTCTGCAGTCTTTTTTTAATGAAATGAAACGACTTCTTTCCTCTGTAAAATACTGCAGTCATCAAATAAAGAATGTTGGTGTCTCCAGTTGCGTAAAAATCATGAAAAAGTCTTAGCGCATCGGTGTATTCCCCAAAAGTCAAATTCATAAAGCTATCCGAAGGTCCGTAATAAGTTTTCAGCAAAGGTTTAATGCTCGGTACCGGATTATGGGTGTAATATTGCTTTAAAACTTTCTGGCCACTTTCGTCAGTATCGAAAAAATCCTCGATCAATTCCGCAATAGCGGCAATGTTTGAATATTTTAAAGTTTCGTCATTTTCCCAATGCGATTTCGTTTTTTTTAAATTCAACAACCTATAAACGGCTTGATATCTCAAATCATCATAGGTAATGTAATTGTTCTGCAGACGAAAAATTAAATCGCACATTTTGATATATTGATCCTTGTCGCATTCTGATAAGTCGGAAGGCAAATAAAGCCTTAAATTTTCTTCTGGAATTTCGAGTACGTGCATCTATTTCAATTCAAGTTTATCATTGATTCTAATATTCAGATATGCCATTTGATCCCCAAATTCAGCGAGAATTCTTTCTCTGATTTCTGCGTTATTTTTGTTGTCTTTTGGGATGTATTTCGATTTTGCATCGACACGCAAATATTTTTTAACCATCTTGATGATATTCCCTTTTAGAATAATTTGATCGACTTTGCGAGCTCTCAAGGTTTCGTCTAATTTGCCGTTGATTTTTTCGAATTTCCTAATAGTCTTGAAATTCAATAAATACTTAAATAAGTAAGCGATTTTTGAAATAATTCTTTTCATTTTTTATTGGTTAAGTGGAAAAATAATGATCGCCGAAATTTTGTTCCGGAAGAATATTGATATTTGGATCTATTGTCGGTTCTGGAAGCATCAGCCCTTCAATTTGCTTCAGCGCTTTTTCAGCATCTGAAGCAAAAGCTTGGCGCGCAGCTTCGGGTTCTGCGTTCAAGGAAGGTTTTTGCCCTCTCGTGGTCATTTTGTCACTGGTATAATGTTGCAATACTCCGTCTGGAAACAGCTGAACTGACAGTCTAATCATTGACCAGGCTAAAGATGAAAAAACGCAAGCCTCGCGAATCAATCTCAAAAGTTCAATATCTTTTTCGTCGTCAATTTCAACGCTTGATTTTAGCTTGAGCTTAAGTTCTTCAAATTTTGCTTTTCCGATTCGAGGCTTAATTTCATATTGCTCACAATCGGAAATGCCAGGAGATAATTTGATAAGTAATAATCTTGATTGAATTGGAAATACTCGATCAAAATCGGAAACAGTTCTTATAAATAAATTATGAGTGATTTTGAACGCATCACTATTCATCCAAATTGGTTTTAAAATTCCAAAAAGTGGCTGTCTATCAAGTACTTTAATCAAATCATCTAAAGCACGATAATAACGTTTTTCCATGTTTGCATTATCGCGATCGATTAGCCATTCAAACGGCAATTTCTCATTTGTATCTTGGCGCATCTTGCGCCCGTTGTTAGTGTGAGATAAGTCTTTTGATGGAGCAAGAAGCCTATAGGCATTAATTGCAATCGGGTTACGCATTGCATAGATGAAATCTTTATTCTCTTGAGCCAATGTTTCATTTTCAATATATTCGACCGCTTTTTCATAAATTTCCATTCCGACCAAATCAATAACATCATTCGTAGATGTTATTAAATCCGATTCCATATCTTGAATTTTCAAGTCGCGATCTATAAATCCTAATATTTTTTTCAATACCGGACTATCTTCATCATTAATTTCAAATAGTAATTTCATATCCTAATTATTTTTTATACGATCACCTTCAGATACATCTTCTTCTTTTTCCGGAACCTCATGGTAAAATCCAAGCTTTAATTTTGATTCTGGAAAGTTTGCTTTAATAGCATAATTGATTGCTTTCATCACAATCATTTCTGGTATATCCACACCCGTCAACAAGAAGTTTTTTAGCGCATACAGTTGCTCAGAACCACTATCGCTTTTACCGCTTTCAGAAACGTTACCAAGCGAACTATGCAAGCCAATACCAGAAGATAATGCGTGATCCGCACGCTGTGAAATCTTGATTTGCGCTTCCACAAAATCTTTAATGTTTTGATCAACTACTTTTATTTCCCAACCGTGCTCTATCAAGTTTTGGCCATCAACAGTAAACGTTTTGGTAGTATGTAAGTATTTACCGGTGTTGCCTTCTCCAGATAAAACTTCTCCTATTTTTTTAAGGAACTGATTTTGGTAATCGGTCAGCATGCTATCGCTATATACTTGCCCTTTAATCGTACAGTTGTGCTTTATTTCCGCAGCTTTTTTATCCCAATATGCTTGAGGCGATATTATATGATACTTTAAGTTGATCGAGTTTTTAGATAGCGCCTTGAAGATAAGCGGAACTGATGTCGATCTCTTCAACCATTCTAACGAGCCATAAATATCAGGAACAGTATAGTAGTCGGTGCAGAAGCTATACATGTTCGAATATAAGATAGGTGTTCTGTTTGCAAATGGATTATTGAAATCAAACAGCGGATAGACTTTATATTCCAATATGGAATTTACCCTACTGAATGACCAATCATTTTGAATAACATGAGTCGCTTTACGGGTATTCGCATCTTTATGAGTAGCTAATCGAGATCTGTCTATATAGCAATGCTCTAGCTTAGATATGAAGTTTTTACCGATGCGCGAACCTTTAGTCAAGATGTACTTAGTAAAGACACCTTCCATGTAATTATGATCAGTCGCACACTTCAGAAGGTAGTCCTCATAATCCCAACTCTCAAGCCACTTCTTTATAGTCTCATTTTCCTGCCATAGCCTTACCGGCTTATTCTTTTCATTGAAGCTTTCAGCATAGAGCATTGGTCCTGATCCCCAAAGCAACTGAGTTTTCTTCTTGATAATACCAGGAGCGATATAGTTCTCTTGGATCACATTCTTTATCACATCAGGAAGGTCATTGTTGCTACCATACGGGTACATTATATAATCACCAATAAAGCTATACTGTTCGCTCCAATCAAGCGATGTTGTCTCATCCTTCAACTTATGGAACTCTCTTGGCGTATCACTCAATTGATAGGTGAATGCAATACCTGGCAATTCTACAATAGCATCACGCCCAACATATTCTATATCCATATTCATTTGCTTATGATTTAATTCGATAGTCATTAAACTTCAACAACAACGGTAAGTAGAACCATCTATCTTTATCTATATCATTGATATAGCCTATTAATATCTTACTCTTATTACTTTGATCAGCTCTTAATCCTTGTCTTAGTTGAGCATTCTTAACATACTTTATACCTTCAGTTGAATGCTTGGTTGAGTTGTAAGTCATGAATTCAAAAGTAAACGGAACACCTGCCTTGGTATATTCGCGCATGCGCTTGATAGCATCGTATAGACTGATTGTTTTAGACATTGGTAATTACCTCATTGTTATTTAGTACAATGATAGTTATAGGTATTGTTATACGGTGTGACACTAACAACAGTCAAAAAAAAAGCCCCTCGTTTGAGGGGCTTTGAACTACTTCTTTAATTGCTTTTCAGCAAACTCGATCGATTCGAGAATATCTTCTGCTGATCGGTAACCGTAGACCTCAGAAGGTTGGCCTTTTAACTTAAGCGTCACGGTGCACTTGTTGAACCTGATTGTCTCTACGACTTCTTTAGATGTTACCATTGCTTGAATGGTTTTGATTGCATCTTCTAACATAATGTAAAAATTTAATTGTTATTAATTGTTTTAATTCTACCCTACAAATATACGACATTAAAATAATACCGTGCAAATATTTACACGTATATTTTAGTTAAATTATTGATAATGATTTTTTAGCCCGTCAACTCAGGCCTGATCATACATACATGGTGAGGTAGTCAGTACTGCCTAAGCATGGTTAAAGTCAAGCAAACAGGCTAAAAAGCGATAAACGGTGGGAGCCCAGCAACGGCGGGCACTCCGCATATCTCTCAGTTTTTCGGGCGGACGTCGGGAGGTTTACGATTCTGAGCGGGACGGTATCGAGAAACACACAAACAGCAATCTAAGCCCTTTTTTTAGGGTTAGATTGCTGATTTTTAGTGTTTTCCTTTTTTTGTTTTTTTATATAGCATAAATTATCACCCGTTTTTTTAGGTAAATATTACTATTTAAATCCATTCTAAAATACTGATTATTAACCAAGTAAAGGCATTTTATTAAAGCTTTTATTTCGTCAATTGACGAAATTTTCTTACCTTTAAGTATTGAAAATCACTTAAATATCAATTTTATGACAAAGCAAATTGCGCCTATCAGACAGGCTACAGAAAATGAAAATGTGAAAACATTACCTATTGCAAAAACTGCAGAAACTGCCGCAGAAGATAAAAAAGCAACCGTTTTAGCAACTATTGAAAAGTTCAAACCCAACCCGCCTACGGCAATTGAAAGAATTAACAGAATTCCACAATTTGAAGCTTTATCAAAAAGGTTTAGTTTGCTACAAGAAAAATCAAACGAATTAAAAATGTTTGATGCAGGAAATGACAAAACCAATGCGAAAATTATTTTTAAAAATTCGCAAGGATTTGAATTTGATATTAGAAACTCTAATGTTATTGAAAAACTGAAAGAAGCGGCATTTAAAGAATTAAATATTCTTTTACTGGAAGCAGAAAACGAGGTACTAACTTTCGAAATGTAGTAAAAACAAAAACCCCTGATAGGTCGAATTATCAGGGGTTTTAAAATCACTTAAATATCAAAGCCATGACGCTAATAATATCTAATGAGAGCAAAAGTAATGCTTTCAAATTAAGCGAGCAAGTAAAAAACTTGCTGCAACAACAGGGATATTCTGCAAACTTCAATTATCCCGATTTCAAACACTTCAAAAAACAGGCAAAAAAAGCTTTTAACAAAGCGCAAGCCATAGCCGAAATGTTCATTGATGATAACCGCCAAAATTCAGATTTCAATGAGTACATTTTTTAACTCCAGGAGAATAAAAATATCTTCTTATTTCGCAAAAGCGCAATTCAAAAGAAGTTTGAAGCCAAAACTTACCATTTCGGGAGATTGGATGCAAAAAGCAGGTTTTAACATCGGTGAAACTGTAAAGATTGAAGTATTTGAAAACCGCCTAATAATTACTAAAAATGACATTTAGGCGCTACAATCCCGATAAAATAAAGACAGGAAAGCATATATTTTACATCCAATCGCACGGATTAAATGCCGGAAAGCCTTTAAAAGTTCCGATTCCAAACAGTTGGGAAATCGACACCGATAACGAAAATGCTTTTGAAATTTGTTTTGTTGTTTTCAATTCGAAAATTTTAAACATTCATCTTAGAGGTTCTGTAATACCGTTTTTATGCCTACACGATTACAAAAAAATAATAATTCCTTATCTCAAAAATCCAATTGATAAGGATATCGGGAAAAAACTCGAAACATTACAGAAGATTGATGTTGCAATTGCTGAATTAGATAACAGAAACCGCCTTTATAGGCAGTTAAAAAATGTTTTGGCATACGAACTCATAAAAAAACTAAACGCCCAATATTAGGGCGTTTCTGTGTTTAAAAAAATTTCCCGCCCTGCGGGCGGATTGTTGTGTCTTTTCTTTTTTTTTGGAAAATGCTTACACATTTTTATAGCCTTGTGACTGTAGCTTTTTTAATGCCACCATGCAAATGCCTTATAAAATAAAATCCTAATACTGTAAAATCATAAACCCCTGTGGATTCTTCAATTTCTTCAATCATTTTATAATCTTTTAAATAAACACGGGTGGCAAGACTAATGTCATCTGGACCGAGCGCTCTAGTTTCTGGATTGTTTACTAAAGCTAATTTAGCCAGTTCCCTATTATCTATTTCTTCCACAAAAGTTTGAAATAATTGTTCTATATTTTCAAAATTAGTATAGAACTTATTTGAGTCATCAGTTATTTTATAGCTTCTAACATTTCTAACATTTTTATAATTTTCTTCTAATTTAGAATATTCCTCCAGTTGATTTTGATGCTCTTTTTCTTTTTTAACTAAAATTTCTCGCACATTTTTTGCGTCTAATTCAAGTCGCTGGTTATCTACCTCGTACATTCCCTCGCTTTTCTTTACTTTTTCAATTGCCAAATACAGATTATCTATTTTCTTTTGAAAATCGTCTGCTTCTTCTTTTGTTAAAATTGCATTTTTGTCAATCCAAACAATGATTTTTTTTTCGAAAATCTTATAATAAACTTCAACAATTGACTTTGATATTCCTAATAAACAATATGTGAGTAGTAATATACCCATTGAGATCCATAAATTTTTTACTAATTCTGAATAAAAATCTAATTTCGAGAAATAACTTTTTATGAATAAAATTTTTTCATTCATCAGGCAGTCGTCATCGAAATTAAATAAGGCATAAATTATTTCCCAATTTCTTATAAGCCAAACTCCGGCAAGCGTTCCCAAAAAAGGATTTGTTACTCGCGTTTTAAAATTATCTAATAATGAACTGAAGTAATCCGACATAGTATTTCTGTTAAAGTTTTAACAAACATACAAATTAAAATGTAGTCGGATCAGAAGTAGTATAACTTCCTGCAGTATTTACTCTATCGACGAATGAACGTCTGTAAACCCAATATTTAAAAGCATCAGAGTAATTTGTAGAGTACATCGGTCTTAGCAACAAAGGCAAACTCTCAGAGGATTTGTCTTTATGAATAGTTTTTGAGCCATTTTTATCGACTTTAATTTTGATTTTGGTGAGTTCTAAAGAAGATTTCATGCACTTACACTGGAACTTATCTATTTTCAATTTTGGCAAATCTGGATTTGTCTCTGCCATCATCGTTTTTACAAAATTGTATTCTTCTTCCTGAGAAATTGTTGCCTGATTTAAAGACATTAGGTTGACAGTCCAGCCTGTAGAAATTCCGTCTTGATATTCGATAGCGTTTTTCAAGGCTGTAGCCCAGTCCCTTTTCGTTTTTGCATTCTGATTTCCCGATCGGTCGTAGTACATATCCAGAATTTTGACCTTATGATATTTATAAAATTCCGTAAACTTTTTACCTAACTGAATTTCATTTTCAGGCGCAAGCGTGTGAATCTCTTTAAATCCATAAAGATAATTTCCTATCGGCTGACCCGTAATCATACTGCATTGATCACCAAAATCGACGCCCGCCTCAAGCTTCTGATGGTGATTAATATACCGAAGTGCTAAACTACTTTCTTCAATTTCATCTGTCAAAGAAAACTTATCGTAATAAGAACTGATTACACCATCATCATAGAAATGATGCTCGCCCAGGCTACCATAAAACTTCTCCCCTTTTTTCAGATTGATTTTTAAAGAAAGAATTGCACTTTTAAATTCTTCAATCCCCAAAGCTTTCAAACTGTCACCGAAAAAACCGTCTGTCAGGATATCTACATTTACAAAAGATGATACAACATAGAAAAAAGTCAAATCCTTGCGAGCTTGAGTCCACTTCATGGTCCACTTGACAAGTTGCCTTTTCAGATTCTCTACTTTTTTTTGATCTTTCACCTGAACGGCTGCCAAGACCTCTGTCTTAATTTGATTCAGAACCAACCCGACCTGCAGAGCATCTTTAACCTGCTGCAAATCCATGTTTTTTTCTTGAGACATGATCCAATCATCATCACCAAGAAGAATGTTTGGCATATCGGTCGTAAAAGTATTACCTCTGTAAAATACAGACGTTCCAAATTGGGCGTACTCACCACGAAGCGCCGGAGTTAACTTGTCAAGCTTTGACTTCTTTAAAAGCCTTGCTTCGTCACCGAACCTGTGCTGAAAGGAATCTCCCGCCAGTCCGCTTGGCTGGTCCAAACTTCCAATTGTAAAAAGATTTCCTAGATAAGTGTAAATTGTATGCTTGAACGATTCAACCGGCTTGTAACATTTTTTAAAATGATCAGGCGGTTTTTTGTCAGTCACATAATGGATTCCTTCCATCCAACCTTTACGGTTCCAACCCTCGATCAATGTCGGAGTAATATTCTTTAATGCATTCACATAGGTATCAGAAACGAAAACCATTTTACTGTGCTGCATATCTCGACAGATCGTCTGAGAACGTTCTGCGATAATATCTGAAGTTTTAGCCGTAGCCCTTCCTGCAATCAAATAAAGATTCTTTGGCGCTATCAGATCGATTGCCATCTTTATCCAGGAAGCATACTGGCCAGTTACTCTATCGTCATCAAGACTTACGCGCGTCCTCCTGCTCATTTGGGAAAATTTTTATTGGAAGAATTTGCGCTTCACGTTTGATATGTATTTTTTCTTTCTCTGATAATTCCGGATACGCATCGATTTGCGCTGATAAAATATTACGGTCAACCTTTGGAAGTCCGAGCATTTCAGCGTCGCAAGTGTAAACAATGAAAGGCGTTCTCATGAATTCTTCAGGAATTTCTTCTATTTCAGCTTCAAATGCTCCACGAGTTTCAGCGGCAACTTTGGCCATATCAACAATTTTTTTAGAATCGCTTGCATCTTTCATTGTCATTTGAGCAAAAGCCAAGGCTTTGTCCATGATAGAAGCATAAAAATTCCTCCAGGCTGTTTTTGAAATTTGTTTGTCATTGTAGAAATACTCTATTGCCTCATTGTACAATTGAACAGCTTTATATCTCGAAATTTTTTCTCCAGCAATTTTCTCTACGGTTATTAAATGCTTAATAACCATCTCTTTGCTTCCAAATTTATCTATACGCAAAGTCATACCATAAACTTTATTTAAAAGCTCAAGATATTCCACTATTGATTCTGGAGCATTGTCAGGATTTCCCGTCTCCATAAATTCATAGATATCCGATAATTCTACGTTGTTAATCAGCATCGTCGTGTCCGAATAAAATTTGATTCCTAATATTATTTATTTTCGTTTCTTCCGCTATCTTCAGGAAGATTTGCGCAGCTGTAATATTTCCAGACTTAGCAAGATCAAGTTGCTTTTTATTTATTTCAAATTCTGAAACTAATTGCCCGCGCTCATAGTGATACCTTACTTGGCTTTCTTTATCATACCACAATTGCATAAAAGCTTTTTTGTCGATATCTAGATAAACCGCAATTTTCTCTGGAGAATAATTGTTTGCAGCCAAATCCTCAATTGCCGTCAATTCTTCTTCGCTAAATTTCAAAGGGAGAAATTCCATATTTCACTTTCTTTTTTGAATTATTATCAAAACATACATTCCTTCTAAGAAATATGAAAATGCCATGATAATACATGCTGGCTTACCGATTTCTACAAAAAAAGACAAAATCCCAAGTGCAAATCCTATTATGATCAGCAGTAAACCAAAAATTATAAATTTCTTTTTCATTGATACTTCTTTAATTTTGAACTTGTAAATAACTGCATCCTGAAATCATATAACCCTTTTGCATTGGCAAAAACATACTGTTCGTAATGTGCATTTTCGCTCCAGTTGCCAGAACCTTCGATTACATAATGCGATTCATGAGTTTTTAAAAGGCAAACCTTTGCGTGGACCCAGGCATATAAAACAGTAATATTTGCCCGACTTTTTGCCATCGACATCAAATGCTCAATCGTCAAAGGATTTCTTTTAATCATACTGTCTGAAATCAGAAGCGTAATTTTTTCAATCATTCCGGAATCGTGCATCTCAATCATAGCATCAATCACTTTTCGACTTATGCTATAAGTAGTCGCATGCAACTCCTTAATTGGAAATCTTTTAGCAACGAATGGAATAAATGTAAAAGCATTAAAAGCAGTGTCTGACTGAAGAAAAAAATATTCTTCTTGAGTCGGAATCCGGACCAGGCTTTCTTCCAGAGAACTCACTTTTTCAAAATGGGTTGCCAAATATTTGGAAACCCATGTTGCTTGAAGAGGATCTTCTTTTTCTTTATCGATTTCCGGACCGATATCGAAGAATTTATTTCTTAGCATTAATGCCCAACTTTTTGTTTACCAAGGCAAGTTTTTCCTTGCGTTCATCGACACGAGCATTAATCTTTACTGCAGTTTCTTCATCTGCTTTTGCCAGGGCATTTTTATTTACAGAAAAGTATTTTGCAGATGAATTTTTAAAAGCGATTAATTCTTCCGGCTTCATTTCCTCGACTTCTTCCTGAAGGCGAATTGTTCTAAAAACAGAATGCTTTTTCAAGAACTCTTTATTTTCCTTGTAGTGATTTAATTCATCGTAAATAGCTTGATTGTCGGCGAAATCTTCCACAGATTCGGAAGTTATTTGCAATTCCTCATCTTTACTGACCACAAGTTCACCAGAGTCGATTTGCTGAAGCTTTGCGTGGTTTGCTTGGTATCTTTTCCAAGCGGCAAGTTTTCGTCCAACAAGCACGTGGGCAATGTCTGGAGTGTCTTTTTCGTTTAAGAACTCGAATTCTTCGCGAAGCTTGCCATTATGTTCTGATTCTGTTTTTTTTAATTCAGCAATTTCATTGGCCAATCTTTCATTTTCTAAATTCAAATCATCATTTTCGTTCTGCAGGTCGTTTTTTTCTTCTTCAGAATTTTCCAACTGATTTTCTAATTCATCTTTCTCGCCCTGGACAACTTCTAATTCGTTTGCCAATCCTTGATCTACAGTATTAGATGCACTTATTTTTGACCATTCACTTTCTAGAATAATTGAAAATTCAGGAAACATTGATCTTGCTCTATCCAAAATCCTAACATTTTCTGCAAAATCTTCTTGAATTAATTGAGGACACCATTCTCTAAATTCTGCCTCAGTAAATTTTCCTAGAGCATCAATTTCTTCAGGAGGAAAAGAAAATAATATTACCGGCCTGTCTTCGAATAAATTTCTCACCATATCAGCATAAGTTGCATTGACAAATCCATTAGCAATCGCTACTTCCTTGTGTTGCTTTGGCAATAATTCTATATCCTTAATCCCATGCAGTTTCTTCAGATCATAAATCAGATTTTCTAAATTCAACTGTGAAAAACCGGAAGCATTATACATTCTTTCAGTATTGATGCTTTTGTCAGGAGATTCTCTGTACAATTCAAATAATTTATTGAATTGATCTGTTTTGCTTTCTGGAAGTTCTTGGAAGAACTCAATAATTTTTTGTTTCATAATATCAGACTTTGATTATTTTTTCGTGAATGTAAATTTGATAAATCCCTTTTTCTTAGAGTGTGACACGAAAAAAAGCGCGCCAATTACGACGCGCTTTTCAAACAACTCAACAAAAAAAACAAACTACGATCTAGATAGTTCCATTAAATATTTATTTGCTCCGGCATCAAATACCTGCAGATTGATTACTGCATTTTCTAGAGCAACCCACGAAATTCCATCTTTCAAAACAGCACCATTCGGAAGAATTCCAGAAGCAAGTGTTGCAGGCGCAACACCACCGCCACCGATCAAAGTAATTATCGCTCCATGCTCTTGTTCCACTCCGGTCGCTTCAATTGCATCTGCTATCGCTAAGGAAGGAAGTTTGTAAACGTTTCCGTTTGCTAGTGAAATCGCAACTTCTCCAGCATTTGCAACCGCAAAAGGATTTGCGAAAGTAAGAACTCCAGTGTAGTGACCAGGAACAAAACCTGAAGCTGCTGCTTGTTCGAAAACAAGCATATGCTTTCTTGCTTCATTATCATCCTGCAATGCTGGTTTTAATTGCATAGGCGCACATTTTGAACCTAAAACTTTACGATAGTTATCTGAACAACTGCCATAAATAATAACCCAGTTTACACCAACAGAATTTTGTACAAATTCAGCAATTTCTAATTCATTGCCCGGATGCTCACCTTCAAATTTCTGTTTGAAAGAAACTGCGTCTTCATCACCTTCTGATTCATACGAAGCTTTGCTTTTTGATGGAGTCATGTAAACTTCAATCATTTTTGCACCTGCCTTTAAAACAAAATTCCCTACATGTCTAACTCCTTTGGAATCACGCATAGGCCATGATAAGATATCATCTACGGCAACTAACACTATATTTGGCTCTTTTGGAGCCGAAGCCGCTGGAGATTTACCAGTCGGCTTTACTACATTTTGTCTAATATACATTTCTAAACTTTTAAGCAGTTATAACTCTTGCAGTCTCAATCCAAATACCGTCAACTTTTGTAAGCTGAACGTAGTCTGTCGATTTACCTAATGAAGCGTTTGAAGCAACATTGATATTACCTGTATCAGAAAGCGTCACTTCAATATCTACCAAATCAGTTCCATAAATCTTAATAGATTTATTCTCAACTCCATTCAAGATATTTGTAATTCCAGTATCTGCAGTTCCTGTGAATCTAAACACCGATCCTTCATTTGCATCAATTGCTCCTGCAGTGAAATTAATATCTCCAGTTGGCGCAATTGCCGGCTCAGTAGTTCTGCTCAATTCTTTAAACTTGCCATCTTCTTGAGCAAAGAGCGTCAAGGTTCCGCCAGTGCTCAAATCAAAAGCAGCTGTCAATAAAAGATTAGCGTTTGCAGTTACATTTTTAGCAGCAGGCAAACTTTTATTTCCTGTGATTCTGATAACTGATCCTTTTACAGCGCCTTCAATATTGACGATATTTGTTTTCCAATCTTCGGCCACCGTAACATTAGGATAAGTTAATTTCAAAGTCCCTGAAGTATCATCGAATACCGGAACCGTAACTTCCTTGTCAAACACTGGAACGTTGTTAGACCAAACTTTTTGCATTTCAAATTCTCTTGGATCACCTTCAGCTAGTTTAACACCAACCAAAACAAGTCTAATTCCAAGACGGTAATCTGCGAAAATGTGAGTATCTCTTTTTTCATGAGTTACTGTGAATTTTCCTTTTTCGCTAACATCATACTCTAGAATCTGAACGTTTTTAGATTTCGTAATACCGATAAAATCCGTTTTTGTCATATCCTTCAACTCTTGAAATTTAAAGTTTGGATAATCAATCGGGAAATTTTCTTTGTATTCGTATTCTCCAGAATCAGCATTGTAATTGTGTTGGTATAAAATACCTGCTCTTTTTTTGTAAGCTTTCAACCAACGGGCAGAAATTTGAATTTCCATGCCTTGCTCTTTTCTATCTTCTTCCGGAATTCTAGAAATCATACCGTCGATGTAGTCAACAATATTAGCATCAGTTGGCAATCCCATATCGAAAGGCTTATAGTTTTTCTTCACATCTCTGTGATAGTACCATAAAAATCTCAATCCGTTTTGAGAATTTACCGCTGCACCAGGCTTATCATCACCATCCGGAGTCTGAGCAAAAATTCCATTGATTTGAGCATTTCTATCATCAAGCTTTTGGCGTGAAACCAATTCGCCCAATAAGAAACCAATGAAAGACATTTTCCAAGGGTGTGATTTTTCCTTGTTGTAATTTCTAATCCAAGTGTTTTCAATTTCTTGCAACTCAAAACCACTAAAAGTGATATCGATTTTCTTGCGGAAAATTCGACCTTGCTCAGATGCAATCTTGAATTTGTTTTTAGGTGACCATCCTTTTGCACGACCTTGAACGATTTCTCCTGGCATAATATACCCATCAGAAACTTTATCAATTACTCCAGTTCTGCGATCCCATTCTGAAGGAAGTTCTGCAAAGTCATTAAACAATGAATTTAACACACCTGAATTTTCATTCACAAAATGCTCCATATCCGTCTGAAGCTTTGGAATATTGCCATCTTCATTAAAGTCAGTAGCCTTAATACCACCGTCTCTTAATCTGGCATTCCATGCACGACCTTCAAAAGCATCATAGCTTTTCCCTGAAGCGAATAAATGTGAAGCAGAATGTTTCAAGTTTCCTTTGTTTAAATTTTGTACAATAGCTTCCGGATTATCTCCTTCTGGCTCCAACATCAATTTTGCAATGATTGCTGCCTGTTCTTTTTGTTTTTCATCTAGCGCTTTAAGCGTCGCTAAAACATCAGCATCGCCAGTTTCATCTTTTTTTATTCTCGCAAGTTCTTCAGCGCTCAAATTACTTTCTTTTACAAGCGCATTAATCTCATCTTGAATTGCTTTTAGCTGAAGATTATCACCTTGCATTTGTTTAATCTCGGCATTCATACCGTCGATGGCTTCATCAGTCATCTTTTTACCGAGCGCAGCTTCAATCTTGGCTCGATCTTCTGCAGTAAGCTCAACTTCCTGATTTTCGGCATTAATCGGGACGTCTTTCCATCCAAGCAAAGCAGTTAGATAAGCTGCAGTCTTGGCCATTAGTTTCCATTTCATAGGATTTAATTTAAAAGGGTTAAAATTTATTTATAGTGGTTCGATTCACTCGTGATATGAAGCATATTAATAGCTTTGTCCATAGATCCAATCGAATCTATCATTCCATATTTTAAAGCCAAATCAGCGCCAAATGTTTTACCAGTCAACACGCCAACTTCTTCTATAAGGTTTGGAGAACCTTTTCTTACACCATCTTGAAAATGCAATGCAATAGGAGATAAATGTTCTGTTTTGATCATATCATATTTACCTTCCATCGCTAACCTGAACGCTTCATTTTTATGCTTGCTTTCATCAGGGTATATTTCATGAAAAACATATCCTAAAGACTCAAGATATTTTCTATTGTCCGCATAATTTGCAACAATACCAACCGAGCCGAATAGCGCTGAAATATTATTGTCTGCCATCTTATGATCACAAATCGCATTCAATACCCAAAAATGAAGTGATGCGCTTTGATCGGCTAATCCTATTACTCTTTTAGTTTTGTTTTTACCAAAATCGATAAATGGACCAATTGCATTGACAGCTCCTCCAGGTCCGTCTTGATTAAGCACTGTTCCGATGATATTTGGATTTCGGTCCGCTTGATACAAAGCCCTAACAATTTCGTCAGCGCCATAAGTGCACCAATCCCCATACTTCATAACCGGACCAATCATATCTACAATTGCTACAGAACCTTTTGGAGCCTGAACCAAACCATCTTTGTTAGGCTCAACCTTATTTCCATTATCATCAATTATATTCATGATGGCTTTTGGTTGCGTGTCGAGCTCTACCGATTCACCGGAAAGCAACTTGTGCGCAATTCCTGCATAGGCAGAAATTCCATCTAGCGACATTAGCCACTCACCGCGCGCAACGTCCATTAATAGTGGATTAACTTTCATTTTCTAATTTTTTACGAAGGTTCAACAATTTGGATATGTAAGCTGTGACGCGTTTTACGATTGAAAATTTTTTATTCAGCCAAAGAACCAGGATAACAATCAAGACAAGCCAGAACCAAAACCAGAAACTTAATCCGGACTTTTTTACTTCAAGTTCTTTTTTAAAAGTATCTTTTGATTTTTCGTCCTTTTTTTTGACGGACACGCCAGATTCTACATCTTTTTTTACTGCAGAAGCTTCTGACTTTTTAGTGTCCGTCGTTTTATCTTTTGATTTTAATTTTGCTTTGCCTTTTCCCTTGATGGTAGTTTGCGATTTAATCTTTCCATCAGGCCCAGTTTCCGTAACCGTGAGCGAATCACCTTCACATCCTTCATATTCAATTTCCAATTCTCGCTCAACTAATTTTGTGTTTTCCTGAAGCTTTGATGAAGCTTCAATTTTTAACTTCAATGATGCTGAACTGTCAAGTTCTGAAAGCGTCTTTTCTTTTTCTCGAGAAACTTCTAAATTCTTTTTTCTGGATCCGCAACTAAGAAAAACAGCAAACACCAAAATGAAAAGAATAGCGAACAATGATTGAATTAATATTTTTTCGAATCTTGAAATAAATTGCGGTAATTTCCTTTTATCCGGAAATGGTATTCTTCTACCCATAACTATCGATTTTTAGGAAGTTTCAATTTGTGGTACAAAGGATTTTCACTTTCCATCAAATGAGCATATTCTTTATAAGCATCGAATGATGGACATTCTTTGATTCTTTCCCAAGATTCAATGGCACCGTTTTTATTTTGGTCTGTAGAAAAATGATAATGACCGATGATCATCACGTTTTGCAAATCGTTTCCGTTTTTCACAAGCCATTCTTTCATCAAAAGAATTTCTTTAAGAATTGCGTCTTTTTGCGCCTGTGTGCGAGTATCTTTAGCTTTTGATGCATTTGTCTGTTCTACACCGCCGCGGTAGCTTATATGCAAGCTTTCGCTGTTAAATCCTGCAACACCATTTGTGATATTTTCATATGGAGAAAGTCTATGCGGGGTTCCGTCATAATCAACCCATGTGTTGTAGCCTGGAGAATTCCAACCTAAATTATTTTTCCAATAGGCCTGCATGCTTGCAAGCGTTCCGTGACCTGCCTGGCAGTGGATCACGATGTACTTAATTTTTTTTGCCCTACTCATTTTCTGTTTTTTTGAAAGAATTAATATGAATGCTGTCAATAGCCACATTGGTCTCAATCTTATTTATAAGCAGATCAAGATTTCCTTCTTTTAAATTGATATCTGCTTGCTGAGCAACCACATCCTTTGACGGATATTCTTTCGGCATGCTTGGCGCTAGAATCAATGCTGAGAAAACTAGCAGCGCTACGATTGAAAAAGTTGTTTTCATGATTCTTTTTTTATTTCCTTGATTTCTTTATCCTGGCGGATAAGTACTTCAAGAAGATGGTTAAACTTATCTGTGTAGAATTCAAGTTTTTTAGTATAATTTTCCTGCTCTTTGGTACGAGAAGAATTAACAGAGTCCATTCTATCAGAAAGAGCCAAATAATTTTGTCTGTGGTGATCATCGTTCAAGTAGGCTAAAAAAATTACTCCAGCAAGAAGAATTATATAATTCAATTGAATTCTTTTGAGTTGAGGCAAAAGAAAGTACCAATCAAATATTTTGGATATTTTTTCTAAGTATTCGAGGAATTTCATGCTTTCAACATTTTTTTCAAATGTAAGCGCATGAATAAATTATGACTGTGACACGTTTTTAAGAAGTAAAATTTAAAACGCCAGTTGTTTTTTTGTTTTGATATCTAGAGATCAGCCTTCCCTTTTTTTTTTCACGGTAGTATACCTGGCGCAAAGTGTCCATGCTCAAACCGCATTCTAGCAGATCATACTTGTCAATAAATTTATCTATTGCCTTGATAATGATTCCTTCATCATTGTTTTCAAGGCTTCCATCTACATAGCAGACAAACGCCATTCTGAAGATATCCTCAAGCAGATCATTGATATGATTGCTTGCTTCTGGCGGAAGAACAAGAAAAGAATTTCTACCGCTTTCATGTTTGTAAAATTGCCCAGAAAATTTCCTTGTGCCATTGATATCTTCAATTGTTAGAAACAAATTGAACTTGTTAGTTTTGTTTGGAATGTTCGATTTCGCCAGTAACAGGCGAATTATCGCTCCAATAGTTGATACTTGCGGTGAAAATAAAACCGCCTTCACTTTTTTGTTTAAATAGTTT
>JASCOH010000015.1 GCA_029959295.1 Flavobacteriaceae bacterium PS02334
TTGGTAGCGAAGACGGCAAGGAAAAACACACCGTTGTCGACTATGATGAGATAAGCTGGTTTTATGCGCACACTCGTGGTATAAAAACAGACGAAAATCTGTATTTGGAGATTCGCGATTCTGTATTCGGAAAAGATCCGTTGCTGCTTATTGGTAAAAATATAAAAGTGGATGAAAGCGGTGTCATCAAGGTAAAGATTAATTGGGCGCTTATAAAAAACAAGGTGAGTTTTTTGACTGTCTATGCCATTGTGAAAGAAAATAATGCCGATGGAAAAGTTTTATATGATGCAGATGGCAGTTTTTCTATGGCGACTGCAAAATTGATGAAAAGCAGTTCGTTGGTTAAGGAAGCTGGGTATAAAAGTGCAGTGATGGTTGAGGGAAGTAATATATCGTCCTCAAAAGAAAAAAATGGTGTTTGCGAAAGTGAAGCAAGGGTAAGGGCTTTTATACGAATGTTAAGAGTTGGTGAAGCTACTGAAGGCCAAAGAGGATATACTACAATTTTTGGAAGGGGTGATTTTACCAAGCCACCCTCATAATAAAAATATGAATACACACCCACAGATAATTTTAAGAGGTTCTTCCGCTACAGGAGCATATCAAATAATTGGATATACATATAGCTGGCTTAAAGGTATGGATCTAGAATTTACAGGAACATACTATAGAGCAACTGATAAATATTATGAAAAGCATGATTACATAAAAAATATAATATTCCAGATTATACTGCAGAATCTCAAGATAAATTATGTATTGTAATAATGAAACATAAACAAAAAGGATTATTGGAGTTAGTAATTGATGGCAAAATCGAAAAAGCAATACATGATTATGGAAGCGCAGAATGGGCTAGCTTACCTTATGAAAATGATAAAAGCAGGCATGAATATAAAGGAAAATTACAACCTGCTACACCACTGCAAAAGTGTTTAACAAATTATAATAAATTCCTTAAGCAGGAACTTACAGGGAGTACTGATTTACATTTAAAAAAAGGTTTCCTAAAAGAGTTTGGTTACAGTTGTTGTGAAAGTAAAGAAAGTGTTACTAATTCAACAGGCTGTGGCGAAAAGCTAATGTAGATCTAACTTCCAAACTTATTTTTGCAGAGCAGACAACAGGAAGTAACTGTACGGAGTCTTGTAAAATTATTGTAAGAAAACTTGGGGTTGAGCCAGAAGGGGCAATTGAAAAGTCAAAAGCTGTAACTGGGTTGAAAGAATCATATTATCAGCTTGTAGATGAAAACTCTGATAAAACAGAATTAGTATTCCATTCAGATGAAACTAAGAATGGGATAAAATATTTAGATGATTCATTAGATGCAGGATATGCAATAGTTGTAGGCGTAAATCATACGATAAAATATAGAAAACATGGTATAATTAATGAAGATACAACTGATCACTATGTAGTCATAGTTGGTAGAAAATGTGAAGATAATCAGTTATATTATCAATTTTGGGATGTTGGATCACGCCATGGTGATAATGAAGAATATAGATTTAAACTTACATCTGAAAATCATTTGATTAGCGAGAAAAATTATAGATCAGATGGGAAAACATATACAGTAACTCAAATAAGAAGAAATTTCAAAAACCAAAAATTAGTACCATGAAAATTATAAATACATTCTTCTTAATATTCACAATTTCCTTAACATCATGCCAACAAAACACTTCAATTGAAAAAATAAAAACAGAAGACAATTTTTTCAATTTAAATGATACTTACACAAAAATTGATACTATTGATGGCAAATCGGTAATTGATAACAGATGTGGTGTAGGTGCTCCAAATATAAGAATCCTTAAAGATAGTATATATTATTATTATCCTTTAGAAGGTTCATATTACAAAATAAACAGAATTAAAAAAAGTAAAAATGTAATTGAATATAATACTACTATATTACCTAATGATAAAAATACTCCTAAATCTATTTTTAAAATAGTAAAATTAGAAAATTCACTATTCAAACTTTACTTTGAAGACGTTTATAAAGGTATATATATAAATTCTAATCTTATTGGAAAAAAAATTATTTTATATAATGGGAAGGATTGCGATGAAGTTTTGACAGATGTCAAAATCAAAGAAAAGGAAAATGAATATACCGTTTTTGAAAATAGTACCTGGGCATATGATTGTAACACTTCCAATTACGTAACATTTACTATTGACAACGCTCAATTCAACTTTTATGATATGGATTTTGGAATAAACTCAAATCTGAAAAAGATTAATGAAAATGAATATGAATTGAGATTTAACTCGCCTCCAACAGTTCCAATACCTGAAGATATGGATTGGGAAAATTATTCTCAAAATGATATTATATCAAAAATTAAATATATAAACGATACAATTGAATTTCAATGGTTTGGCTTTTATAATATGAAAACAAGAAAAAGAGAATATACTTTAAATCCTTTTACTTCTAAAATGGAAACTTTGCCTATTATTTTGAAAAAATGTAAAAAATAAGACTTATCAAAAATTATAGGTTAAGAATACTCCGCTAGAATTCTAAGACTGGCAAATGATTTTCAAATACTCCCAAACATATCTTCAATGACTTGCTTCCAAATGAAAAAGTCAATTGGCATATCGAAGGTGGCGATAAACTGGCTGACAGCATGGCAATACAATTTAAGCCTGCAACTGCGGGAATTAAAAATATTTACTGCAAAATCAACAGCCAAAAAGGAATCCGCCAAAGCATAGAGATAAAACAAGCAGCCATAAACGATGTGATGTTTACCGACAGCAACGGATTGAAGATTGAAAAAGCAAGCTGGGGACAGAAAATAAATATATGGATAGACCAGAAGGAATTGACAGGCGAAAAACTAGAGATAGAGCTGCGTGATTCAGATACATTCGATGATGATAATGTTGCTCCCCTAATATCCATTCCAGCATATGACGGCAAGCTCATACCTCTAAACTTAGACAGTAATATAAAGAAAAAAGCAGGCAGTCAAGGCGAATTGTATGTAAAAGCCCAACTGAGAAAGTGGTTGCTTTTTGTCAAAGCAAAAATTATGCTAAGCAAACTCATAATACACATTATGAAGAATACAATCAGCCTACCACGCAATACAATCACCCTTAATAAATGGTCATAAAAAAACCTGCATTAAAGCAGGTTTCAAAATTTTAAGAATTAGTTTATTCTATGATATTCTATCAAACCATCGATTGGCCTTCTTAAAACGTTACCTAATTTTAGTCCGTTTTTGTCAAGAACTATTTTTAGTTCGTCTTTCAAGTAAAAAGCTATTGATCCTACGAAGTGAACCGGAACTTCTTTGCAATCTTCAAATTGAGTGATATAATTATCTACAAAAGTCTGCATTGCAACATGAACCAATTCTTGGATGAATTCGTCATCTTTATGTTGGATCAAAAACTTTGCAAACGTTGCCAAATAAGCATTTGGATTCGGTTCTTTGTATAAATGATGCTTGATCGTGTCAGGCTCCAAGTCATATTCTTTTTCAAAAGCTGCTGCTAGTTTATTTGGCATTTTTTTGAAATAGTAGGCTCTGATTAAATCCCTTCCGAAACGGTTACCGCTGCAGTCGTCCATAGCCATATATCCTAATGATTGGATTTTTTGGTGCAATTCTTCTCCGTCAAAATAACTGCAGTTTGAACCTGTTCCTAAGATTGAAATGATTGATTTTTCATTCGTCGGGTTTGTTGCATACGCCGCCGCATAAGTGTCTTCTTTTACAGTAATTTCTGCATTTGGAAAAAATTCTTTGAAAATTTCAACCAAAAAATTCTTCATTCTGTCAGTGCCGCAACCCGCTCCGTAGAAAAAAAGGTGCGTCACTGCTTTTCTGTTGTGATAAATATCGAAGCGATCTTCCAATCTTTCAAGCACTTCTTTTTTATCTAAAACTTCAGGATTTAATCCTAAAGATTGCGTGGTAAACAGTTTATTGCCATTATCATCTAATGCAATCCAATCTGCTTTTGTGGAACCACTGTCTACTAATAGTTTCATTTATGGATAGTTAGTTTGTTAGTTTGTCGGTTTTAATGGTTTGGTAAGCCGACGGATTATCCAATTTTAAAAAAAAAATAATTTTTATGCCAAAAAATTCCCTTGTGGCTTGGGATAACAAAAAAATGAGTCTGATTAAAACAGGGTAATTTTTTTATACAAATATTTGATATTCAAATCTATAAACCTAATTTACAAGTTCAAATTTGCATATAAAAAAGTCCCGCCAAATGAATGACGGGACTAATTAATTATAAATTATTTTAAACCTGCAATATGTACAGATAAATCAATCAATTTGCTTGAATATCCGTATTCGTTATCATACCAAGATACAATTTTGAAGAAAGTTGAATTTAATCCAATTCCAGCGTTTGCATCGATAATTGAAGTTCTTGAGTCAGAGATGAAATCTTGAGAAACCACCAAGTCTTCAGTGTATCCTAAGATTCCTTTCATTGTTGTTTCAGAAGCTTTTTTCAAAACTGCCATAATTTCTTCGTAAGAAGTTTCTTTTTTAACTTTTACGGTTAAATCTACTGCTGAAACGTCAACCGTTGGAACACGGAAAGACATCCCTGTTAGTTTTCCGTTTAATTCTGGAATTACTTTTCCAACTGCTTTTGCAGCACCTGTTGAAGATGGAATAATGTTTACGCTTGCCGCACGTCCGCCTCTCCAGTCTTTTCTTGAAGGTCCGTCAGCAGTCATTTGAGTTGAAGTTGTTGCGTGAACTGTTGTCATCAAACCTTCAACGATTTCAAAATTATCGTGGATAACTTTTGCCAATGGAGCCAAGCAGTTTGTAGTACAAGAAGCGTTAGAAACTACTAAATCTGTAGCTTTTGCAGTCTCGTGGTTCACTCCCATTACAAACATTGGAGCATCTGCAGATGGAGCAGAAATGATTACTTTTTTAGCACCACCCTTGATGTGCTCGTTTGCAGTTTCGATAGTTGTGAAAATACCAGTACATTCTGCAACTACGTCAACATCAACTTCGTTCCATTTTAAGTCTGCAGGATTTCTTTCTGCAGTGATGCGGATATTTCTTCCATTTACATATAATTTTCCTTCTTTAACTTCTACAGTTCCGTTGAAACGACCGTGAACTGAATCATATTTTAATAAGTAAGCCAAGTGATCTACATCTAATAAATCGTTGATTGCTACTACTTCTACGTTATCTCTGTTGAAAGTTTCTCTAAAAACAATTCTTCCGATTCTTCCGAAACCGTTAATTCCTAATTTTACTTTTGACATTTTTTTTACTTTGTTTAATCGTTTATTTGCTTGTTCGTTGAATCGTTTATCCAGCAATCGATTAAACGATTTGCCGAATTAACAATCAAACTTTTTATGTTGACATTATATCTGAAACTCTCAATAATTCCCTATCGATTGGATAATGACCTTTGATTGCCTGTTCTAAAGGTGTCAAAGTCACTACATCTTGGTAAATTCCCACCATGAAATTTGATTTTCCTTCCAAGATAGATTCCACAGCTTTAACTCCCAGACGGCTTGCCAAAACCCTGTCAAAGCAAGATGGCGCGCCACCTCTTTGCATGTGACCTAGAACTGAAACTCGGATATCGTATTCTGGCAAATGCTGCTCGATGTAATCTTTTAATTCGAAAACATTTTTGCCCATCTTGTCACCTTCAGCCACCACAACGATGCTTGAAGATTTTCCAGAAGCTTTACTTTTTTGAAGCGATTCTAAAAGCCTGTCTAAACCTAAATCTTCTTCAGGAATAAGAATTTCTTCCGCTCCCGCTCCGATTCCGGCGTTCAAGGCAATATGACCAGCATCACGCCCCATAACTTCTACGAAGAAAAGACGGTTGTGCGAACTTGCCGTATCGCGAATTTTATCGATACATTCAATTACAGTATTTAAAGCAGTATCATAGCCCAAAGTGTGGCTTGTACCATAAATATCATTGTCAATAGTGCCAGGGATTCCCATTACTGGAAAGCCATATTCGCTATTGAAAACTTCAGCTCCAGTGAAACTTCCGTCTCCACCGATTACTACTAAAGCTTCTACTCCAACTTTATTTAAATTGTCAAAAGCCTTCTTTCTTCCTTCTGGCGTCATGAATTCTTTTGAGCGGGCTGATTTTAGAATAGTTCCACCTTTATTAATGATATTGTTTACGCTTCGGGGTCCCATTTCTTTGAAATCGCCTTCGATCATACCTTGGTAGCCACGGTAGATTCCAACACATTCAATTCCGTGGAAAGCGCAGGTTCTTACAACAGAACGGATAGCCGCATTCATCCCCGGAGAATCTCCTCCTGAGGTAAGCACACCGATTTTTTTTATTGTTTTTGACATTTATTTGCTATTAATATTGTAAAATTAGCAAACATATATCACTTAACAGCACTGGTTTTTATTATTTTAAGAATTGCAGGATGTTTCAAACGATTTCGTTAATAAGTTTTCTTGTTATGTATCGAAATGTTCATTAAATTATAGGAATCTAGAAAAAATAACGAAGTAAAAATGTGTTATTCTGATTCAGGAACCTTTTGCTGTTCGGTTTTTGGATTTTCCGCTTTTTTCCTTCTATCCTGCGTCCATTGAATAAAGTCTGGCGAAAGATTAGAATCTGGAATATGATCAGAAGCATTTTTCTTCTCTTCTTCTGTCTTAATATTGAATACTTTGAACCAAAGTTCACGCAAAGTATCAAAATCGACTTCATAAGAAACCCCGAGTCCTTGCGTATAACCAATTCCCTCTCCTATATAATTAATGTCGTTTTCACGATTAAATACACGAAGGTTTAAAGTTCCGTCGTCGTTTACGCGGTATTTTATTTCTACGTTACCAACAATCATCGATTGATTTACGCCACCAACAGGAACTCCGACTTTTCCATCAATCGTAATTCTTTCGCTGATTTGCGTAGTAATTGCAATTCCGACTTGACCGCTGGTTTCCGCAGTTGGCGTTCTATCCGCCATTTGATAATCTAAGTTGACCGTAAATTTACCGTCGGCATCTTGAAACAAATCGTTGAACAAACCGCTGGCTCTTTCAAACAAACTTCCATAAAC
Organism: Flavobacteriaceae bacterium PS02334; assembly: GCA_029959295.1. GTDB lineage: Bacteria > Bacteroidota > Bacteroidia > Flavobacteriales > Flavobacteriaceae > Flavobacterium. The sequence continues at coordinate 7,103 of JASCOH010000015.1, forward strand.
GGCCGTTCCTGCATTTTCAGAGCTGATGAAATTTCCAGTTCCTAAAAGTGACAAAGCTTGGTTTACACGCGTATCTCTGTCATCTAATTTTACCTGAAGCTCTGATTTCAATACTGAACTCACGGTTGGAAAATTAATAATAAAGTCAGGATCAGGATTTGTAAGGTTTCCGGTCAAGCCAATAACCACTTCCACGGGAACTTTTCTATTAAACGATGGATTATCTTGCAAAACAGCAGGATTTGCCTGGGTTTTGTAAATAGCGTCAATATTCAGCCTGGCGCGAAGCGGATCTCCGTCCCAAGCAATCGAGCTTCCTTTTTTCACTTGGAATTTCTTGTCAATAATTCCTCCATACTTGAAATTATATTCTCCTTCAGAAACTTGGTAATCTCCAGTCATGTTGAACTTACCAAGCGTGCTGATTTCAAGCTTAATATTTCCGGTTCCTCTTCCTTTTAAGGCGTGGCCCGTATTTCTATCTATAATAATCTCAACTTCAGCTTCTGGAGTAACTTTTAAGTCAAACTGTAGTTCGAGTCCGGCATTGTTTACAATTTTTTCAGCAATTCCCTTGTCCAAATTATATTTCTCTTTCGGACTTAAGAATTTTATAAAAGCACTGTTTCCTGCACCTCCCGCACTATTTATCGGAATTTTGATATTAGTTCCTTGCTTAGATTCGGCATCGACAGAAATAAGCAAACCATTCGTCGGCCCTTTTATAGAAGCAGAACCTTGGATAAAAGCAGTTCCATAATAAATCGCATCTTCAGAATCTTTAGTATCCAAAGCCAGCAATCGGTCAGAACTTATATTCAAATCTAATACCCAATTCTTGAAATTCTGGTGTTTTATGCTGCCGCTTAACTTCCCTTTTGTCTTGTATTTTGTATCGGTCATCGTCGCGTCGTTGAAACGGAATTGATTTTCCGTAAGATCGACAATCGAGCGCTTGTCAAATTCATAATCCACATTCAAATAAGGAACCGTCAAACCAACTTGATCTAAAAACAGCCTTCCATTAATTTCAGGATTTTTTAAAGTTCCTGCAAATCCAGCATTTCCGGTTGCAAATCCTCTAATTCTAGAAATGACATTGCCTCCAAGCGGACTCAAAGCGCCGAGATTAAAGCGGTCAAACTTGAAATTCAGGTCAAAAAAGGTTTCCTTATTCAAAATTCCGATATCGCCAGTCGCAGTGAAATTCTCTACATTATCATTCTCTAAGACCGAATTTACGCTGAAACGGTTCAAATTATCATTCCCCTGGATAGCCACAGAAAGATTTCCAAGGCTGATTTCATTGACATGCAAGCTGTCAATCGTTATCGATGATGTCGGTTTGTAAATATTTTTGTTTTGCTTAAAATCAATTTCACCGTTCAGCCTTCCTGCCACACGAAGGCTGTCCATTGAGGGCAGTAATTTTTGAAGATTTACATCGTCAAAACTCAGCCTCACGTCTTTATAAGTACTGTCCCGAATCATTCCTGCCAGTTCAATCTTTTGATTGTTGTGGGTCATCAAAATGTTTTCGATAGCGAAATTCTTGAGTTTTTTATCAAATACGATCTTGTTGTCAGAAGCATCTTGTTCATTCAAAAACCAGAGGTAGTTTTTTATATTTACTTCTGATTTCTTAATTCCGACAACGTTATTATTTTTCTCGTCAATCGTGTGATAAACGTTTAATTTATAAGAATCTCGGGCTTGGTTTCCGCCTTTAAATTCTGTTCTGAAAAACAAAGTATCTTCCAGTTTTACGTTAATTAAGCTAAAATCTGAAATTTTATATTGCTTCGTTTTAATGCTGTCCATTTCTACGTAGGCATTGTAGAGCGGGTTTTTATTGTCAATTTCCAAGGAAAGATTGTCAATCTGATTGCCATAAGCCTGAATTGCCGGCGAATTGAAATTCATCTTAAACTCATTGGTATCAGAACTGATTTTTCCGGAAACAAAAGTATTCACGCCCACTGAAATCTCTGGAAGAAAAATCTCTATCAGCTTATTGTAAATTGAAAAATTGAAGTCTAAAAACTGTCCGCGCTTGACTTTATTGGGTATGTAATTGGTATAAAGGCTTCCGATTGCATTCTCAGCGATTTTTTGGACTTGTGCAAATTCATATTTCCCCACAATTTTTCCTTGGATGATATCTGGCGAATCAATTCGGATTGTTCTGATTCTGTTTTGGTCAAAGTCAGAATTAATCGTAAAATCATCGAAGAAATAAGTGTCTTTTTGATTTTGGTAAGACGTTTGCGAAATAGCGATATTTCCATACATATTATCCAGACTATTTCCTGTAATCTGCATCGTGACGTCTCCTTTAAACAAAGAAATCGAGTCTCTTTTCACAAGATTTAATTTGTTCAAATCGGCATAATCAATCAAAGCATGAAAATCATATCGGTTTTCTCTTTTGCTCAAATCAAGAAGACCGTTAAAGTCTAATTTCAGGTTTTCGTCATTCACTACAACTTTTCCCTGAAACAGCGGATTTTTCAGGTTTCCGTCAATTTTTATGTTCTTATAATTGTATTTCTTGTAATTTAAGCTGTAAATATTTCCGGTAACTTTTGTATCCAAAAATTTTCTCGTAAAACCTTTTCCTTTTACTTCAAGATCGACAGTCACTGTCCCGAAATCCTTCTGGTCTAAAAATCGTCCGATATTAAATTTCTCAAAATTGACATTTCCTTCATACGAAGCGTTGTCGATATTGTCAATATTATAAAGCTGCAAAACAGCGCCAAGCTCACCAATGGCAGTTGTCAGATATAAATCAGCTTTTACCGCAGTTTTGGTAACTTGTGCATTTCCCGTAATGTCAAAATTGCCTAGTTTTTCTAAAGAAGAAGGCAGTTTTTCGCCCAAGATTCTAGGCAAAATAGATTTCAGATTTACATAATCAGAAGCCAGTTTCTTAAAATCACCGCGAATCAAAAACGCATTCTTATCAGGATTGAAAAGATTCTTGAAATTAATATTTCCGATGATTTCAGAATGGTTGTCAACTTTCAATTTCAAATTTCTGGTGTAGAAATCATTCATCGTTCCGGTCAAATGCGTAGAAAAATTGAACTTTTTACCTTTCCCGAATTCATTATAAAAATAATTCAATTCATTTGTGGAAACTGAAGCAGAATCGATATCAGCGTCAACATGGACTTTATTTACAAAATCAGCGAGTCCGCCTTCTTTGTAAGTCAAGACAATATTTCCTTTCAGACTGGATTCTTTCGTCAAAACGCTGAGTTCTTTCAGCAGCATGCTTTCTTTTGAGTAGCTAAATTTTGCCACCAAATCCTTTACAAAAACACCTCGGTGATCTTGAAACGAAAATCTTTTTATTTCTGCCGTAATATCGCTTCCATAAATTTTAAACTTTCGAGCATTCGCGTTCATCTTAGTAAAATTAAGGCTTACCGGATTCGTGCTATTTTGATTCGTAATCCTAAAACGACTTTTATTCAAGAAAATATTATCGGCCGTAAGCTGAAAAGGTTTTGTTGCTTTTTTGCCTGTTTCAAATAATTTTACAAAAACATTGATATTGGATTCTTTTTCGTTTTTATAATTTTTCAGGTTGAAAAATAGCTTGTCGGTATAAATATCTCCAAAAAACAAATCACCTTCCTTAAGCTTTTTGACACTTAAAATATTTGTTTTGATAGAAGTGGCAGAAATCAGCGTATCTTTGTGATGGTCTTTTATCAGTACGTCTTTAAGTTTTACCGTACCAAAAATTGAGATTTCAACTTTGTCTACATAAATATCAGTTCCATAATCTTCATTAAGCATTTCAGTGACATAATGCGCGATTTTGGTCTGAACAAAAGGTAGCGAAAGTGCAATGCCGAGTAACAGCAAAAGTAGGATTAAACCTAAAAAGGTTCGAAATACTATTTTTTTAAATTTTTTGATACTCTTAATTGTTTTATTTTTGTCAAATATAATTCAAAATTCATGCCCCTTTATGGGAAATAACCCACTTTTTATACTGGCCATCGAAAGTTCTTGCGACGATACTGCCGCTGCTGTTATGCAGAACGGTAAAGTACTCTCGAATGTTGTGGCAAACCAGAGTATTCACGGAGAATATGGCGGCGTCGTTCCAGAATTAGCTTCAAGAGCGCACCAGCAAAATATTGTTCCGGTGATCGAAATGGCCATCCGTAAAGCAAATATCGACAAAAATCAGTTAAATGCAATAGCTTTTACGCAAGGACCTGGCTTGATGGGCTCACTTTTAGTAGGAAGTTCATTTGCAAAATCGCTAGCATTGGCTCTAAAAATTCCGTTAATTGCTGTAAATCACATGCATGCGCATATTTTGGCGCATTTCATTGATGAAGAAGGTTATGACAAGCCTGAATTTCCTTTTTTAGCATTGACGATTAGTGGCGGCCATACGCAAATCGTGAAAGTCAACGGTTTTTTTGATATGGAAATTATCGGAGAAACGACTGATGACGCTGTCGGCGAAGCTTTTGACAAGAGTGCAAAAATTTTGGGACTTCCCTATCCTGGCGGTCCTTTGGTAGATAAATACGCACAACTTGGCAATCCGAAAGCTTTTGCTTTTACAAAACCTAAAGTTCCTGGATTGAATTTCAGCTTTAGCGGCTTGAAGACTGCGATTTTATATTTTATTCAAAAGAAAGTAGCCGAAAATCCAAATTTTATAGAAGAAAACATCAACGATATCTGCGCTTCCATTCAATACACGATTGTTCAAATTTTAATGGACAAATTGAAATTAGCCGTTGCTGAAACTGGAATTAAGCAGATTGCAATTGGTGGCGGCGTTTCTGCAAATTCAGGAATAAGAACAGCTATAAAAGAAGGCGAGAAAAAATATGGCTGGAAAACTTTTATCCCAAAATTCGAATACACAACCGACAATGCTGCAATGATTGGAATTGTAGGTTATCAAAAATATTTAGCGTCCAACTTTGAAGACAATTCTGTCGTTTCAAAAGCAAGAATCCAGTTTTAATTATGCAATTATTTTACAATCCAGAGATTTCAGAAAACGCCGAAAACTTCTTTTTTGACAGAGAAGAAAGCAAACATATTATTAAAGTTTTACGTAAGAAAGAAGGCGATAATTTATTTGTAACTAATGGTTTAGGATTTATCTTTAAAACAGAAATTACTTTGGCTTCTGATGCAAAGTGTCAAGTAAAAATTATCTCTTCAGAGAAAAGCGAACCTTTAAAATATCAGTTGCATTTAGCGGTAGCACCGACAAAAATGAACGACCGTTTTGAATGGTTTTTAGAAAAAGCTACAGAACTCGGAGTCACTGAAATTACTCCAATTATCTGTGATCATTCTGAAAGAAAAACTATTAAAACCGATCGTTTTGACAAGATAATTTTGTCTGCAATGAAGCAATCTTTGCAATCGTATTTACCCAAATTAAACGAACCGATTGCTTTTAAAGATTTTATGAAACTTCAAAAAACGGAAGGAGTGAATTTAATTGCTCACTGCGAAGAAACCGATAAAAAATCATTGAAAAGCATTTTAAAACCTAATCAAAATGTAACAATTTTGATTGGTCCGGAAGGCGATTTTTCTGAAAAAGAAATTAATTTGGCTCTAGAAAATAATTACATTCCGGTGACTTTAGGAAATACTCGATTAAGAACGGAAACCGCTGCAGTTGTAGCTTGCCACAGCGTAGTTTTTGCAAACGAATAAGCTTATGAAAAATTTACTATTTGCCTTTTTCCTGATTTTTTCTTTCTATGGAAATGCCCAAGAAATTGCACTTTTGAAATATAACGGCGGTGGCGACTGGTATGGAAATCCGACAGCTTTGCCGAATTTGATTAAATTTTGCAACCAGAATATAAATACAAAAATTGCTTCAAAACATGCAACAGTCGAACCTGGAAGCCCAGATTTGCTTTCCTATCCGTTCATTCACATGACGGGGCACGGAAATGTTGTTTTTAGCGATTCTGAACAAATCAATCTTCGAAATTATTTGACTTCTGGCGGATTTCTTCACATCGACGACAATTATGGAATGGACGAATTTATCAGAAAGGAAATCAAAAAATTGTTTCCGAATAATGAATTGGTAGAAATTCCTGCGAATCATGCGATTTTCCAGAAGCCTTACTCCTTTCCTGCCGGAATCCCGAAAATTCACGAGCATGACAATAAAAGACCGCAAGCTTTTGGAATTTTTATAGAAAATAGATTGGCACTTTTATATACCTATGAAACCGATTTAGGCGACGGCTGGGAAGATCCTGAAGTTCATAATGACCCGAAAGAAGTTCGCGAAAAAGCTTTAAAAATGGGCGCTAACATCATAAATTATATTTTCAATAATTAATATGTCATTGCAGCTTAATCACGAACAGAAACGATTTTCTGAAAAAAAATTCCCGATAACTTTAATTTGCGATAGAATTTATTTTCAGGATAATATTGGTTCTATTTTCAGAATCAGCGAAGCTTTTGGCGTCGAAAAAATTATTTTTATTGGAGAAAATCTTCCTTTAAATCCTAGAAAAATCAACCGAACTTCACGAAGCACGCATTTGACAATTCCTTACGAAGTCATTGATAATGAAGATAGAATAATAAATTATTTATCTGATTATGAAGTGATTGCTTTAGAAATTACGTCAAACAGCCAAGCCATTCAAGATTTAGAAATTCCAAATAAAAAGATAGCTTTAATTATCGGCAACGAAATTTCCGGAATCAGCGATAAATTATTAGAAATTTCAAACCAAACGGTTCATATCGAAATGTTTGGAAAAAACTCAAGCATGAATGTCGTGCAGGCAACCGGAATTGCATTATTCGAAATTACTAAAAAACTTGCGATATAGTTTTCTTAAAATTAACAGGAGCCATTTTTTTTGATTAAATTAGATTAACAAAACCTCAAAAAAATATGGTGACTTCTAAAACTATTGGAAACGGAATTTTAAGGGCATTGGTTATTACAACAGGTGCAATTTTGCTTTTATTTCTGCTTTACAAAATTCAATCCGTAATTTTATTCCTCTTTATCGCGTTAATTGTCAGCATGATAGGAAGTCCGATTGTAAAATTTCTAGAACGAAAATTCAAATTCAATCACATCGTTGCCGTTATCGTGACTTTGCTATTTTTCATACTGCTTTTGGCCGGTTTTATCATGATGTTTGTGCCGTTAATTATCTCTCAAGGCGAAAATCTTTCCCTTTTAGATACCGGAAAATTACAGCAAGATATTACGCATTTAATCAATCAATTGGATACTTATTTTTCTGATCACAATATCGATGCGCAAAACATGCTGAAGCAATCAAATTTGGCTTCGAAATTGAATTTAAATTTCATTCCTAATTTCATAAACTCACTGATCACAATACTTGGCGATGTTGGCGTTGCGATCGGTTCAGTGATTTTTATCACTTTCTTTTTCTTAAAAGACAGAAAATTATTTACCATCAATGCCAAGAAAATTTTGCCGAGCGAACATGAAGAAAAAATCCTAAATTCATTCCAGAAAATCAATCATTTATTGAGCCGTTATTTCATAGGATTGATTGGGCAAATGACGATTTTATTTGTTTTATATCTTATTGTTCTGCTAATTTTCGGTGTGCAAAATGCTTTTATAATTGCTTTTATCACGGCTTTGCTAAATATTATTCCTTACGTCGGGCCTTTAATTGCAACCGTTTTGGTGGCTGTCTTAACAATGCTCAGCAACATGGGCCCAGACAATCAAAGCCATATGCTTTCCACGACTTTATATGTTTTGATTGGTTATTCTGTAGCTCAAATTATAGACAACAATATCACGACGCCGCTGATTTTTTCAAATAGCGTAAACTCGCATCCTTTGGAGATTTTTATCGTAATTTTGGCCAGCGGATTTATCTTTGGCGTTCTCGGAATGATTGTCGCAGTGCCTTTGTATACTATCGCAAAGGTGGTTGCAAAAGAATTCTTCCCAGAAAATCCAGTTGTAAAAGTGTTAACCAAAAAAATATAAATTGATTTCAGAAGTTTTAGATCAAGCTATTCAAGATTTTATAAATTCCAATTTAAATAAGGATATTTCAAAAATTGCCTTTCAGAAAAATCCTTTTCCAGAGGTTGATTTTGCTGTAATTTTAAATCAGATTACAGCAAAATCAAAATCAGAACACAAACTTCCCACTTGGTTTTCTACTAAAGAAATTGTTTATCCTTCCAAGATTTCCGTTGAACAGACTTCTTCTGAAAAAACTGCAAAATACAAATCAGAACTTATTTCTGGCGAAAGCCTGATTGACTTGACTGGCGGTTTTGGCGTAGATGATTTTTATTTTTCAAAGAAATTCAAATCCGTAGTTCATTGCGAAATGAATTATGAATTGTCAGATATTGTCAATCATAATTTCCAGCAATTAAAAGCCGAAAATATCAAGTGTTTTGCGGGAGACAGTTTTGAAATTTTAAAGAATTTAAACCGGAAATTTGATTGGATTTACGTCGATCCTTCAAGGCGAAGCGACGCAAAGGGAAAGGTTTTCCTGCTGAAAGACTGTTTGCCAAATGTTCCTGAATTGTTGGAAAACTATTTCAAGTATTCTGAAAACCTATTGATCAAAACCGCTCCGATTTTAGATATTTCTGCGGGTTTGATAGAACTTTCTAATGTAAAAACCATTCATATTGTTGCTGTTGACAACGAAGTAAAAGAACTGCTATGGGAAATTTCTAAAAATTATTCTGGCAAAATTGAGATAAAAACGGCGAATATTACGAAGGAAAAAATAGAAAAAGCGAATTTCTTTTTAGAAGATGCTCCAGAAGTTTTTTATAGTGAACCAAAGAAATATCTGTATGAACCAAATAGTGCTATCATGAAATCTGGCGCTTTTGACGCTGTGGGCTCGCAATTCAATTTGGATAAATTACAACAAAATTCACATCTTTATACTTCAGAAACGCTTATTGATTTTCCTGGAAGGATTTTTAAAATTTCAGAAAATATCAAATATGGAAAATCAGAAATGAAGCAATTTTTACAGAACAAAAAAGCAAATATAACCACTAGAAATTTTCCTGAAAGCGTAGAAAACATCCGTAAAAAGTGGAAAATTGCTGACGGAGGAAACTTATATTGTTTTTTTACAACCGATTTGAATACTAATAAAATAGTATTACTTTGCACCAAAATTAAATCTGAATAATGAAACGATTGCTTTTTATTACAATTTTGTTGGCTCAAACAATTATCTACGCTCAAAAACCTTGTGAATTTTCTACGGAATACAATGATACGCTGGGAACTTACAAAGAAACCAAGACAAAAATCATGTATGAAAAAGTTTTTGGAGGCGCGTCAAGCTACATTATTTTTTCACTGGCGAATGACAACGGATACCCTATGTTGAAGTTTCAATCCATTCAAAAAAGCAAATATTTTATAAAAATCAACTGCTTTGATAAAAATTCTAAAATGTATCTGCAGTTGGCAAACGGAAAAATCATCACATTGCTTATTTCAGACGAAGGAAGTTGCGGTACAATGGTTCGCGACGAAAAGCAGACTTCAAATATCAGGATTACTTCCGCATCGTTTCTTTTTATGAAAAATACGATTGAAGATCTTAAAAAATCTCCAATTTCACTGTTAAGAATCAGATATTCAACCGAAACAGTTGATTATCCAATTCGATCTAGCTTTGTTTCTGAATTAGACCAAGCGACTTATTTTCCAGAAAATTTCTTTATTGATTATATTTCTTGCCTCGAAAAATAACTATTTGCAGTTCCATTTAAAATTTGAAACCGAAAAAGAATTGGAAGCATTTGTCAAGTCATAATGCCACCATTCTGATGCAAAAGAGCGAAAACCGTTTCTGATCATGATGTCTTTCAAAATCTTTCTGTTGGCTAAAACTTCAGCAGAAAGCGTTTTATAATTGTGGGAAGCTTCTGGTCCGAAATGGTCAAATTGCGTTCCCATATCCAATTCATTGCCGCTAAAATCAGTCAGCGTGATATCAACCGCTCCGCCTCTATTGTGAATCGATCCTTTTGCGGGATCAGCCACATATATAGGATTCGGAACAATTTCCCACATTTTTTTCTGCACGTCAATCGGACGATAGCAGTCATAAATTTTAATCTTATAGCCTTGCTTCACAAAAGCCAAATTAGCATTGATCAGCGCTTTTACTGTTTTAAAACGCAAATAACATTCTGGACAGTCATATACTTTTGCCTTCAAAAAATTAGCATCCGTCGCATATTTCATGTCATAGAAAAAATCCTTGCCATATTCTTTTAAGCTAACAAACGTCGTGTCGTTTACATTTGCTTTCACAGCTTCTAAAATCGTTGCGTTATCAGAAATATAATGATAGTTGCTTTTCAATAATTCCTCGCTGTAAACGGCCTCTTTTGGGTTTTTGCAAGAAGAAATTAAAATTAGGCACAGTATTGGCAGTATATATTTCATATAGTTAAGAATTGTTATTTTGTTATGCAAATCTATTCATTTGTATTAATAAATTTATTAATTTTAATTCAAATTTTAAATCCACGAACCATGAAAAAATTCATCGCATTAGGAATCGCTCTTCTCTTTACTGGCTTCATGAGCGCGCAAGAAACGGCTGCCCAGAAGAAGGCAAATGCCAAAGCAAAAGTAGAGCAAAAAACAGCGGAAGCTAAAGCAGACACCAAAAAAGCATCTTCAAAAGCAGATGCAAAAGCGAAAGAAGCTGAAAAAACAGCAAAGCAAGACGTCGCTAAAGCAAAAGACAAAGCGGTGACGTCGAAAACTGAGGTTAAAAAAGAAGTAGAAAAAACGACAGACAAAGCTTCTGGAGAATATTATAATGGCAAAAAAGTCTACACCGGACCAAAAGGCGGAAAATATTACATTAATAAAAACGGAAACAAAACATACCTTGATCAATAAAATTACCTGAAAGACAAAAATCCCGATTGGCCAAACCCTCTCGGGATTTTTTATTTTTATTAGAAGCCAAACGCTAGGTATTTCTTTAAATCATGTTCCCGCTGGATGCAATATCTTTTATCAATCCCCAAGTTTCGGGACAGAATAAAAGGATATTTGCAACCATCGGGGCTAGAAAATCAAACTTCAGGCTTCTTTTAAACTCTTCCAAACTTTGCCTTAAACATAAAATGCAACCGCAGTTTATCCTTAATAATAGCTTAACAATTGAAAAATGATAAAAACACTTAAAAAAATTTATGCCGTATAGTGTTGACTTTTAATGTTTTTTGATTTTTATAGAAAATAATTACAAAAAAAGTTCAAAAAAGCTTGGTATTAATGGAATGTTGTACTAGATTTGCAACCGCAAAAAAGGATAAGTTCTTTACAGTATTGGAGAGTTGCCTGAGAGGCCGAAAGGACATGTTTGCTAAACATGCGTATGGGAAACTGTACCAAGGGTTCGAATCCCTTACTCTCCGCTTTTTTTGTCTCACGGGGTGTAGCGTAGCCCGGTTATCGCGCCTGCTTTGGGAGCAGGAGGCCGCAGGTTCGAATCCTGCCACCCCGACAACAAACTTTTACCATAAAAGTTTTAAAAGAAAAATGGTCGCATAGCTCAGCTGGATAGAGCACCTGCCTTCTAAGCAGGCGGTCGAAGGTTCGAATCCTTCTGCGATCACAAACGACTTTAAGTAGTCAGAATACAAGTGCACATCACAAGCGTAAAAGCCTGTAGATGTGCATTTTTATTTTGTTCTAACCTAAACTTAAAGT
>JASCOH010000016.1 GCA_029959295.1 Flavobacteriaceae bacterium PS02334
CTTCTTCACCATCACTTTCTTTGAAAAAAAACGCGACAAGATGAGGCCTGATCATTACCGGTACAACGTTCATTTAACTGGGGGAGTTAAGTTTATAATAATTTATTTATAGTTCGTTTTGGATGGCTTTGACATTGACTGGTTTGGATCTATTGCTTTTATTAAGAGGTCACATTCCGATTGCAAAGCCGATCTTTGTAATAATATATGCTGAGGAATTGGAATATCATCAATAACTAGATCTGGAAGATACGGAAGCAAAATGGCGTTAATTCTTCCGCGGTAATCGGCGCTAAGACTCTCTATTAAAATTTTATTTCTATCCAATATTTCTTTTGGCGTAGCTCCCTCAATCCACTGAGTACCGTCCCATTTTGGTTTCATTAAAGAAGTTTCCGGGGAATCTGTATCTACCAAAATCCAGTTATATACAAAATCTCCATTTATGAAACTATCCCAATTTTCAGTTATAAATTCATCTGGAAAATGGCCTCTAAAAAATCCTTCTTCGTTTATTCTTGCTTTCATTTTATATATATATAAATATTAATATTCTTCTTCAAAAAATATATTTAAAAAACCAACACTCGTACTTCCTGATGATCCTGTTTTAATATAAATTCTTAAAGGCGTATTAGCTGGAATTACAGTATTTGAAATAACATCGGCAAATGTCAAAACCTGTGTTCCTGGTTTTGAAGCATACAAGTATTCAATTGCATTAGAAGAAGGGACAGCATTTAAGGCACGCCCCCAGATTGATATTTCGGTATTGGCTATATAGCTTCCCGAATTTAAGTCCATTTGAATGTTTGTTATTTTACATTTATAAGGTGTAATTACCTGAGTGTTGTAGGCATTCAATCCAGATAAAGCATTATGATCAGAGGTACTCATCGTTGTTATAAAAGCATAACTAGTTCCGAACTTAGCCATAAAATGAGCACTTGCATTTCCAGCAGCTGAAAAATCAGGACCGTATAAACAAAAACTTCTTTTTTTACTTATGCTATCAAAATAAGCTTTTACCTTGCCCTCCGTTGGAAATAAAATAGACGAAGTACTCATAGTTCCATCATGAGTTTTATTTGCTGTATTTTCAGGAACGTATGTGAAATTATGTTCGGTGATATTCCAATTGGAATCAGAATTGACCGGCGCATCTACCAGAGACATAATCTCATCACCGTCAGAAACTAACTTTGTTCCTATTATTGCAAAAGCTCCTACTCCTAAACCAGAAATTATCCAAACATCACCTTTTTTAACTGCTCCAGAATTTCCGCTACCACCAGTTGTCGGATATAGATTTGAATTCACTGCAGGATTATAATTACCTCGTAAATCAACCAAGCCAGTAACTAAACCTTCAGCATAAGATTTAGCAGCGTTCAAGGTTGCTGTATCTTGGGAATCTGAATAAGACTTTGCAGTATTTAATACTGCTACATCTTGAGTGTCAGAATAAGATTTGGCCGTGTTTAATATGGCTTGATCCTGACTATCTATATATGTTTTTGGAGTTACATCTATGATTTTAGAATAACTCTCAAACATCAATTCCGATCCTGTGAATCTAGTTACCGTAATAGTATTGTCTTCAGCTAGAAAATCTTGATTGTTATTAAAGTTGAAAGGGAAAACTCCAAATTGTTCAAATTTATCTTTAAGCGTAAGTGTTTGACCGCTTTTGTTCGTAATCTTAAATTCTTGGCCAACTGTCATCCAGTTGCCATCTACCGTATCAAGAAAAAATGCGGATAAACCTAATATCGTATTATTACCAATATTCTGTACAACAAAATTTCCTTTGCTGATATTTGGAAGCCATACGTTATTTCTGGTAGAATTAATAATGACGTCTCCTAAATATGATCGCTGATAATAGATATCTCCCTGTATCGGCGGAACATCATCTACAATAGCTCCGAAAACACTATATTCTTTTATCAAAGTCCAATCTGCTGGAAGATCAGGCAGAAAAGCAACTTCGTCATTTTCTTCGCCAACAAACAAAAGAAGATTTCCATACTGATCACCGCCAACAAAATCCCGGCGGTAAAAGCCGTCATTAGCCGGCTCAATAGTAGTCTGGAATTGATTAATGTTTGATATCAAAACACCGCTGTATCTCCATTTTGCGACGTCAATGTTAAATGTAAAATCATTTCCATCCCTGATGATTTCACCTAAAGAAACTAATCCATCAGACAATCCCGGAGGCTTGTTATTCAGATAATTAATCTTATCTCTAATTGCGTTAATTTCTCCTGCAGATAAATAATATTGTGCACCAAATTGAGAAAGAAACGCCTCAAGATCTGGAGAGTTAATTTTATCTTCCCAATTCAATAAAAGATTTTCTGTCATAGTTAGATTAGTGTTAGTGGAATAAGTGACGGAAGGAAAAATCCTTTCGGGCTAGGCACATATCCTGAAGGAAAAATCGAAACTGTTTCAAATTCGATTTCAGCCAATTGTACATTTGATTTCATCACGATTTTAGGCCGTGCATTTTGCTTGTAATCGTTTCTTCCCACGACGATATCCAATCCATTGTTTAAATTCAACTTGATGAACTTAGCTTTATGGAATAGCGCCATTCTTTCAGCGCGCAATCCATCAGTAGCCGGAAAACGAATCTGCACTTTTTGTTTGTAGATGTATCCGGCACTTGATAGTGAGCTCTCTTCGGAAAAAGAAACCGTTCCTAGTCCAATATAAGTTTTAGTGAAATCTAGGTCCGGCATTGTAGAATTATGAAACGGCTGCCACTCTGGAATATCAGATGGAAGAAGTTCACCATTAAAGGCAATTTCGACACCGCAAATGTTTGAAGCGGATTTTGCTTTATCTAAAATACTCATGTGGGGGATTTGTGGCGAAGATATACAAAATTTACTTTAAGTAAATTGTCACTTGATTTAATTTACTTATAGTAAACTAAAATATGAAAATAAAGAAAAACAAGGAGAAAATTTTGTAACAATGTAACTACAGTACTTTTTAATATCTAATTGACTGAAAAATAAGATAGTTAAATATTACAATTATTTTGTAACACAAGAAAACTTGATTTTTATAGAAATGTAACCTCTTTTTTAGTTACATTTTTTTTGTAACTATAGTTACATAAATAAAAGTAAAATGTAACCATTTAGAGCTTAATTTTTCTCTACATTCCGGCAATGGTTACAAAGTTACATTTTTTTAGGTGCTTTAGGTAAATGAGGGAGTAGGGAGAAGAAAAGCAGGCACAAATGCGCCCGCCACTATGCGCTACGCATAAGGGGAATTTTTGTAAAGAAGCTGTCTGGAAACCCGTCTGAGAATCGCATATTTGATTTCAATTAATCTACACTACTGAATATTGAATTCTCATGACGTCTGTTAAATAACATTTTTAAAGTTTTATTTAAAATAACTTTGCAAAAAAGTAAGAAGATGAAAGAACGAAATTTGCATGCTCCAAATTTGACACTTGTAGCCTATGAAATAGATAGCGATCAACAAATACCATTATCAAAAAATAAAGTCAAAGCGAGCTTTCCAAGTCCGGCGATGAATGACATGGATGATAAGATCAGTCTTTTCAAAGAACTAATAAAACATCCATCTTCAACTTTTTACGCAAAGGTCGATGGAAATTCGATGAGTGATGCAGGAATTAATGATGGCGATATCGCTGTAATTGATAAATCAATTGAACCACAAGACGGTAAAATTGCAATGGCTTATCTCGATGGCGGTTTTACTCTTAAACGATTAAAAGTAGATAGTGCAACCAGAACCGTCTGGCTGGTTCCTGAAAACGCAGAATTTACACCCATCGAAGTTAAAGAAGATAATGAGAGCTTTCTGATCTGGGGAATCCTGATTCATGTAATAAAATCATTTTAAAATGTACGCCTTAGTTGACTGTAATAATTTTTACGCTAGTGTGCAACGCTTATTTGATCCTTCGCTGATAGGAAAACCTATTATTGTGTTATCAAATAATGACGGATGCGTGATTGCGCGCTCGAATGAAGCAAAAGAAATAGGAATAAAAATGGGCGCTGTATTCCATCAAATCACAGAAACTATAATCCAGTACCAGGTTAATGTGTTTTCTTCAAATTATCCATTGCTTGGCGATATGTCGTCGCGAGTAATGAGTATGCTTTCAGAATTTACGCCAGACTTTGAAATTTATTCTATTGACGAAGCATTTCTTCAGTTCAAAGGTTATGAGCATTTTTTTGATTTTTATGATATCGGAAAAGAAATCCGGAGAAAAATATGGAAAGGACTTGGCATACCTGTAAGTGTGGGAATTGCACCAACAAAATCTTTGGCCAAGTGTGCCAATAAGTTTGCTAAAAAATATCCAGAACTTGGCGGTCACGTTTGCGTTTTAGACAGCCAGGATAAAATTGATAAAGCGCTTAAGAAAACCGAAATTGGAGACGTTTGGGGAATTGGTCGCAGGCTTACAAAAAGATTAAAAACAATCGGAGTCAATACTGCTTACGACTTTGTGAAACTAAATACGCTTTATATTGAATCTGAATTTGGAGTAGTAGGAAAGAGATTGCATCGCGATCTTTCCGGAATACCTACAATTGGTCCTGAAGAAGTAAAAGCAAAAAAAATTATAGCCAACACGCGAAGCTTTGCAAGTCATGTAACAACCAAGGAAGAATTGGCCGAACGCATAGCTACTTTTGCCGTAACCGGAAGTGAAAGTCTTAGGAAACAAAAAACCTGCTCTAACTTAATCGGTGTTTTCCTGCAGACAAATCCTTTTCGTCAAGACTTACCACAATACAGCCCTTTTCTAGCTTTCCCAACAGATTTTCCGACAAGCTCTAGTCTTGAAATTGTAAAATTTGCTCTACGTGCTTTGGACAAAATTTACAAGCCAGGATATCACTATAAAAAAGCTGGAGTAATGATGATGGAAATCACGCCTGAAGAAATTCAGCAGCTTAATATTTTTACTGAAGCAAATCCTAAACATAAAGCTTTGATGAAAACTATTGATGCTATAAATCAAAAAGTTGGTAAGGATAAAGTATTATTAGGAATTCAGAAATTTGAAAAGAATAAAAAGTGGGGAATGCGCCAGGAATATTTGTCGCCTTGCTACACAACACGAATGAGCGATATACCAATTTTAAAATTAAAATAAACAACCATTAACAATGACAACAATCACTTACAATCCTTTACCTGATCATTTTGCACATCTAAATTTTATTGATGAACTGCCTGCATTATTTGATACTTACAAGAACTCATTTGGCGAAGCAGAACAAATTATTATCGATGTAAAAGTTCATTTTGAACCAAAAGATTTTCCTAAAATTGATTCCATATGGTCTGAAGATTTATTGTCAGGTACAATTAATTTACCGTTTACTCAAAGAAGAAATGGGAAAACTATGACAGAACTACCTGATGAAAATGAGTTTTATGCTTCAATACAGAGAGCGTTAGATTTAGCTGTTTTAGATTATGAAAAGAAATTACTTGAAGAAACTGGTGAAGATGCTGAATAAAAAAAGCCTGCATCACGCAGGCTTTAAATTACGGAAACAATTCTGGTATAAATTGATTTCCTTTTTTTGCTTTTCTGTAAAAAGTCATGAATTGTCCGTATGACAGTTCTTTCGCGTTCCGAATCCAGTCAATAGATATATACAATTTAATTTTGACTGAAAACTCTACCTGTTCTGTCAAAGGATAACTTTCAAAATCTATTTCAATTAAATGATCTGCAGATTCTACATAGATAAAATTTCCTTTTTGAAAATATTTGTACTTCATAATTTAAAAATCAGAATTACTTGAAGAAGAGGAATCGTAACTCGAAGAATCATTGCTTGAATAGTCGTTTCCTGAATTTCCTGAATCGGACCAATCTCCACCAGCGCCAGAACCACTAAAATCTCCACCGCCGAAACCTGAGCCAAAACCAGAATGATTACTAATCGCATCATTAGCCTGTTGCGCTATGTTGATTTGATCACTAATAAAGTTTGATGCAGAACTGAACTCTCCTGAAATTAAGATTTTTCTAAAACCATCATCCAAACTAGCTGGCATTGGCGGGTTTTTTGAATCTTTCTTTTCTTTTTTCTTGAAAATTTTTTTAAACCAATTCATTTATTTTAGTTTTATTCGTTATAAAAACACTCATTATCCAAATCATATTTCAATAAAAGAAAGTGTGTTTTATCCACGTAGTCTATTATTGAAATTAAGTCTGTCTGATTTCCCGATTTGTCGGAATTAAATTCCAAATCGATTAGATCATTGTAGGCATCAAAATCTTTTATGAATTTTGAAAGTATTTTTTTATTTCCTTCAGTCAAGTCAACAGCTACTCCCATAATTCCACCGTCTTTGTAAATCATCAAATGATCAACTTCCACTTCCAATTTATTGAACTCTACATCTAGCAACAATTCATTTCGCTTTAGTTCGTCTGTAAAAGCTTTTTCTTTTAGTGCGTTGGTTTTTTCCTTAAATTCTGATACTTGATTTTCCATAATGTTTTTAGCACTTATCCTTGCAATCGGAATTAAATTATTTAACTAATGGTTGAACCTTACTAATAAAATTGATAATTGTATTTACCTCTACAGGCGTAGAATTTGCTAATTCAAAAACAGCATCAGTAAGCTGTATTGAATGATGTATTGTATTTCCAAGCAGAATTATTTTTAAAAACAAACTGCGTTTATAAATAGCAATTTCCATTATGTATTTTTCATACTTTTCAAAATTTTCTTTGCCTAGTATTCTAATCACATCATATAAAAACACTTCATCTGACATATCTTCCTGTTGTTTTAAATCTTAATATCATTGCCTGTTTACTCGCTTGTTTCATAGAATAAGCTAAGTTTTCAATTGCGCTAACTATACTAGAAATCTTATTATCCTTATTAGATCCAGGTTGAGATTTTATAATTTCCACTTGCACTAACGTAGAAACTGTTTTAAGCTGAACGATTAGTACAAATGGATCTATTTTACGTCTCTTTTTTTTAAAAATTCTTTTAGTTTTTCTCATCAATTAGATTTCTTTTTCATCATCTGAATAAGCGCGATTTCATTCTTTTGAATATTAACCATTGTATTTGCAATATCGCAAACAGCTTTTGCTTGAGAGATATGAACCGGATTTTTGCTCACTTTATCTAGCATATCTAGAAGCGCATCTTTTATTTTCGTATTTTCTTTTGTTGGCGTATAGCCAACGATTTGAGTGTTTTGATCGTTTTCGGAATCATTATTGTTCTCATTTTGAGTAGCAACTTCTTTATTTTTTTCTGCAGTATTTTCCATTTTAGTTTCAGTTTTAATTTGTTGTTTTTCTAAGTTTTGACTTTTAAATTTTAGTACCGGTTTTTCGTCCAGAAAATCATCCGCTTTTAGAGGCGTGAAATTTTCAGGTATTTCTAAAATAATTTCCTCAAAGAAATTATTTACTAGATGTTTTTCAAGATTGATGGAAGCTCCACCAAAAAAATTGACTACAACATTTCCTGAAGGGAATAGTTTGTAATTCTGAATTTTTACAATCTCTTTTTTATAAACGATTGGCTTGTTTCGCAAATCGTCAAACTTTTTTTCAAGTTCGCTTTTCATTGATCGCTTTTTTTAATTGATTTAATAATTTGTTTATTTCCTTCACGTCACTTGGATATGAATTCATTTTCTCATGTGAACGACGCATTAATTCACTTCTATCTATGGCCTCAATATCATCTATGGTACATATGATTTTGTGTCCGTCTTTAGGCACTACTATCAGTCCTTCTTTCAATTTTCCATGAACGCTTTCATATAGCCACCGATTATACCAGACAAAACCTTCTTCTGTTTTTATAACCAAGAAGCTTGCGCCTTGATTTGTTTTCCAAATTCTTTTTTCTCCGATTTCTGCATAGCCTTTTACAAAGCCGCTATTGCCTAATTTCAGATTGCGCTTGAGAATCTTTTCAACTTCTTCAGGAGTTCTATTCAGTTTTAAATAACCTCGCTTTTTGCTAATGTGGCTTTTTGTCCAAGGCTTTTCTTTTGGCCAATTCGCTTCTAGAAATTTTGCAATTTCTACATCACCAAGATCTTTGTAATTTGATTTGAGAAAATCTACTTGCTCTTTAGTCCAATATTCTTGAGTCATTCTTTTCAACCCAAGCTCATACAATTCATTTCTTAGCCTGGTTCTTTTCAATCCTAGAGAATCAGCCAATTCTTGATTTGACATTTGTGGCCAATTATCTTTTATGAATTTATAATCTTCTTCAGATAAAAGAATTTTTCCGTATTTTCCTTTCATGATTTCAATCTGGATTTTTTACTTTCTTTCGAATTTTGTTGATCAACCGGACTATTTCTCTAATTTCTCTAGGCCTGCTCTTAATTATTTCGGAATTCCTTCGGGCATGTTCTGCTCTGTCAACAATTTCTAAATCTTCCAGATGTAAAATTTCATTCCTAGATTTTTCTTTTTTCGGAACTACTAAATCATCTGCACCAATTTTACCATGATGCTTAACCCACAACCAGCGATAATAATGAACGAATCCTTTTTCTGTTTTAATGACTGGATAATAAAAACCAGCTGTAGTTTTCCAAATTTTTATTGTACCTACCTTAGATGCAACTCTAGTTCGCCAAGTCTTGCCAGTTAAATAAGATCCTGCTAAAACATTTCTTTCTTTGATTTTTATCAACTCATCTTTGGTTCTGTGAAGCTTTAGATAGTTTCTCTTTTTTTCAATATGCTTTAGAGTCCACTTTTTATTTTTTGGCCAAGCTTCTTCAAAATTTACTGACAGTTCCAAATCACCTTTTATCTGATAGTTGTCTTTTAAAAATTGAATTTGTTCTTCGGTCCAATACTCCAATTCCATCCTTTTAAAACCTAATTCATAAAGCATAGGCCTTACTTTTTGAATCTTGAAACCGAAGTGATCTGCTAATTGCTTATTGGTCATCTGCTCATAATTCGCAGCAATGAATTCAATTTCTTCAGGCAGAAAGATGATCTTACCATATTTTCCAATTGTAGGCATGATTACTTATAGAACGCAATTAAATTCATTTGTTTCTCGCTAATTCTGCAGTAGAAACTCGCAGTATATACTACCAAGCAATCTCTAGATTCTGCATCTTGAATCATTCCTTCTAAGGTTTTTTCTTCTTGTGGTAATGCTAATGTTTCCATAATTTAACTGTGTAATTTGATATTAAATTCAATTGCAAAATAAATAATGATCATACCGGCAACCATTCCTAAGGCGAACCATAAAATTCTGGACACTTTACGATCATTTTTTTCTGATTCGATTTCGTATTTAGTCATTTTGTTCTATATTTTCAGGTTTAACTAAGGTTGCAGGTTCAAATTTGAAAGAGACAGCATCAAATCCCTGAAGCCAAATCGAATTCGATTCTTTATCTCCAAAGCGATATGCTCTTTCACTAAAATCAATTTCTAAAGCTTTGCATCTAGGACGGCTTTCAAAAATTGATTTAATTTTTTCCTGAATTAATTTTTGCACGTCTTGCAAATCTGCCTTGATTATAAGCTTTCCATGTAACGATCTTAAGTAATCGTGTGTTTCGTGCTGTGGTTTGTTATTGGTTGCCTTAGCGTAACCAAAATCGATAAAATAATGTGTCATGGTATTGTGTTTAAGTGATTAATCTAAATTTTCCATTTCCTTATCGGAAAGTGATTTTATTCTGTCAATATATCCTTGAATTCCTTTGATTGTATTTTGATTTCGCGGATAATCGTAATGATTTTTTAGAGCAGGATCTAATCCATGCTGATAGCCTTCCCGAATTGCCCAACGGTAAGAAAGTAACAGTTCAGAAGTTAGAAGGTTTCTATCAACTTTTACTTTATCTGCTTTTTCAATCGCAACCACCATATACCAATCGTATTGTGGCTTCTCATATGTTTTAGGAATGTGTTTGAAATTTATGATCTCACTACCTGTAAAGCCTAAAAACTCTCTTTTTACAAAGTCATTTTCTTTTATAGTATTCTCCATTTTAAAAGTGTTTTTTAAGAATCGATTTATTAGTGAAAAACAATCCGATTCTGAATATTAATTTTTTCATTTCTATAAATTTTTATTTGTTAACTCTTCAACATCATCTGGGTGATACTTAGCGCTGGATTCTTCGCCATCAATTATGATATGAAACAGATAAACATACCTTTCGCCATAAAGTTCATAAGAGCATGCTTTCTCTATCGTTCCTATTTTAAATTGCGCTAAGACTCTACGTCCTTTTCGCATCCATTTCTGTTTTTTCATGCTGACTTTTTAAATGCTTTGCTTTTAAAATGCTGTCGTTCGTGTGGAACATAAAGTTGATTGTTGTCCAGCATTTGTTTCAAATTTTCAGACACTGATGAATTGTCAGTATAATTTGGTCCGATGGTTTTTTTATCAACATATTTGTAGAAAACACGATTCATTTTAACATCTCCACGAGAATCAAAAAAATCATCTTTTTCTGCAGTTCTTAAAACCAAATCAAAAAGTATTTCATCTTTAATTTCTGAAGGAACTGAGGTAAGAATTTTTATCAAACCATAAACTAGATTTCTAAATACTTCAGGGAAATATGCATTATGGTCAAGCATAAATGGACCTCCTAATATTCCTTCACAATTTTTATAAAAGACTGTAGTATTGTCTTTTATAAATTGAACTCCTTGAACGTTATAAATCTCACCTCCAAACAAATCTTCTCTTGTCGCAGGACGCAGTGCAGACGGTGTTACAATTAATTTCATAACTAAAGTTTTTCAAGTTCTCTAAATCTAGCAGAAGAATAAAAACGAATTATTCTTTTCATGTCCTGAGACAAGTGACCTTCTTCAATCAACCATAGGAAGATTTTGCAATCAGAATATAATTCATCAAAGTTTTTACAACTTTTGAAAATTGCTATTATTTCCCACCTTTTATACATACTTCAAATTCTTCAGTGCGTAATTTAGTTTCTAAAAATAACTCTGTCTTGTCCAAGCAATTTTGAATACTTTCTCCAGCAATACCGACTTCAGATTTAACACCATGAAGCCTCGCGAAAAATTCAGCATTAAACCTTTTGCCGTATTTTATTATTTTTACTTTAGTGAATTCTACTCCATAAGGCGTTTTAAAGAATTCCTCATTACTAATTTTTGTCATGACTTTTAATTTAAATGATCTATTTATCACCGAAGATTTCTTCTTCAGATCTGTATTCTTGAACGTCAGCTTCTTCTTTGAATTCTTTGGGAGTAATAACTGTTCTTATGAAAATCGCCTCTTGACTTCGACCGTCGATTTTCTGAACTATTCGACCAGGAGAATTTTGTAAATCAGTTGGATTGAATATATATCCATTAAGCTGACAATATGCTTTCATTGCTTTTTTGAATTTTGTAACAAGCCACTTGTTTTGAGAAGTAGCTTTTTTAAAGGCCTCGAACGCCATTTCTTTTGAAAAATATTGGTCCAGATATTTTGGTCTGGATATGTGAGTCATTGGATCAATTTCAACTTCTTCTTTTTCATCAAAGAATGCTTGAGCCCAACCTTCAAATGCATCACCCATTTCAGCTCGCAAGCTTCGCTTAGTTACATTGTCCATTGGTGGATTTATTTTTTGAGGTTCTGACAAATGAAATATTATAGATTCAGCGGCGATATTGTAAAATCCGTTCCATTCTTCTTCCGTAAAATCCCTAAATAAGTTTCTTCCTCCAAAATCGTCTGAAACCTGACGAACTTGTTTATATTCATCATTGCTATTATAATGGTAGTAATCAGAAAAAACCGTATAGAGTAGCCTTCTTGCTGTCGATGGATCTACATCACGAATTGTAAAGTTTGATGTTATAACAAACTTTGGTGCTTTTGAAAACGGGATTTCAAACGGTTGTGAATTTTTAGGATTAACTTTCAAAGAACCTGTGATTTCAGAAAAAAAGAAATCGAATTTTAAGTATTGGGAAGCATCATCAATAAAAATATAATCTGTGTCTTCAGTAACTCCATGATATATAAAATCATTCTGTGTCAATTTTTCATCTCGCCCTTTTAAATAAAATCTTCTTTTCAAAATGTTATTTAAAAACCCGTATGCTAAAGACTTTCCAGAACCACCATGGCTTTCTCCATTTTCAGAAATTTTATTATCCATTGCAAAAACACACCAAGCTTTTGACTCATCTTTATATTTATGCAATAGATATCCTATTGAATAGATCTTATTAATTAAATGTTGTTTTTGCTCTAAAATTTCATCTGCTGATAATAATTCGCCGGCTATATTGAATTGATTCTTCTTAAAATATTCTTCGGCTTCTTTGGCTGGCTTACCCTCAAATGATTCCTCTAATTCTTTTCTCCAATGGACTCTTGAAGTATTGATTAAATAATTCAAAAACATATTATCTGTCTTATGAATTATAATATCTAAATCACCATCAGCATCTCTTTTGATTGTAAAGTGCGGATCAGTTTTTTTTATATTAAAGTCTATAATTTTATCCTCCCAAACATATCTGTCAATTTCACCTTGCTTAAATTCCTGAACACCGTCTTTTGTTATCTTCCAAACTTTCTTTGGAAAAAACCAATACTGGGAATCTTTATCTGCATCGCTAAATTCGATATCTAATTTTTGAAGTTTAGACATTGATCGCTCACCTAACTGTGGACTTTTATATATGTAATCTCTTAAATCAGGAGATAACTGTCTACTTTCTAAAAATCCGTGAACAAAATTTTCAATCTGATAAGGATGCAATACACGAATAATACTTCCTTCTTTTCTGATGTACAAAAAACCTTCCTTCAGATTTTCGCTTTCATATCGTCCAAAACCCATATGAGTTAGAAAATGATATAGCCTGGTATTTGAAAGATTGAAATTCATTTTTCCATTAGCTGATTTCCATTCAGTCCAGAACTGCATAGTAAGTGCATTTACCATCAGCTTTTCAAAACCATTCATAAATGTTGCTGAACTTTCGGCTCTGTAGAATTTATCTACATAATCTTTAAAATCTTTACAGGGATTACCTCTTTTGTCACGATATTCTTTTAACTTTTCTGGAAGCCAAAGCAATTTGATATCTAAAAATTTAAGACCAAGAGCAATAGCCTGTTTTATGCCAGTATTATCTAAATCCGCTACATAATAAATATCACGGACATATATTTTTAATTTTTTATATTCTTCCCAATCTAAATGCTCACTTTCAGAATTAAACCATATTGGAAATTTACCCATGCTTCGAAGGTTAATACCATCAGAACCTCCGGAAACTATAAATGCAGAATCCAACCTTGGATCTTTTTTCTTTTTTTTGTCTTTTGCCCTTTCATTTTCCTCGTCATATTGATCTTCCTCATCTTCTTCCTGCTGTTTTATTTTTACTTTTTTAAATTCTTTTTCAATCAAATCAAATCCAAAAACATGTTTAGAAGGTTTCTTTCCAGCATAACGAAACCTGAATTGTTTATCAAATGAATTCGGTTGATATATTTTTTGCCAATCTCCAAAATCATAGACGAAAATTGGATAATCTTCTGTCGATCTAGTTATGATTGCTTCATTATCTTTATACATGGTGAATGATTCACATGATTTTAAATTAAATCCTTCACAATGTTCTCCATTAACGCGAGGTCCCAAAAGAGCAAGTTCTTTTTTAGTAAAATCTTTATGGTAATTGAAACTAAACTTGCCAGGTTCTTCATCTGGCTTAAGAGCTCTCTTTTCAATAATTGGTTTAACTAATTGAAATTCAGCTCCTTTTATATTATAACGAGCGCCAAGTAAAGCACAAGCTTTTGCATAGTCTATTCCTTCTTCTAGAGCACAAACTTGAATTCCATTTCTAGATTTTTGATCACCACCGAAATCAGTTACAACCCAAACCCCATTTTGCAATTTTTTTAATGATGCAGAAGCTGTTTTTTCACTATCTCTAATTTTAAATTGGCGAGAAGATTTATCTATAACTCGCATTGCATTTGGATAATAAGCTAGTATTATATCTAGACCTCCATTAGTGGCATCTAAAATATCTTCGTCTTTTACAAAACTCATTATTCGTTTCCATATTTAGGAGTTAATTCATTTTCAAACATATTTTTTGCACACGAAACACTTAATGAAATTGTTTCTTTTAAGTTTATTAAATCCTCTAATTCTTTTCGCAACGGGTTAGTTAAACGATCCATTTCTT
>JASCOH010000017.1 GCA_029959295.1 Flavobacteriaceae bacterium PS02334
ATTTCTGGTGCGGTTACCTTAACATACAATTCGCCATGTTTTCCGGCTTTGCCTTTTATATTTTTATCCAAAGTTATAGGTATGAGCTTGCCATCATAGGCAGGAATGGTGAGCAGGGGAGCAACATTATCATCATTAAATGCATCTGAATCACGCAACCGTATTTCCAGTTTTTCGCCTATCAATTCCTTCTGGTCGATCCAGATGTTTATTTTTTGGTACCAGCTGGCTTTTTCAATTTTCAGCCCGTTGCTGTCGGTAAACATGACGTCGTTGATTACGGCCTGCTTTACATCGACTATGATTCTGATTCCTTTCTGGCTGTTGATCTTGCAGGAAATTATTTTTTTGCCAGCGCTCATGGCTTTGTAGCTTAGAACGTCTGACATTATATTTTGACCGCTTCCTTCCAGATGCCAGTTTACTTTTTCAGTAGGAAGCTTGTCCTTAAAAATATATTTTGGAGTGATCAGAATCGTTTTTCCAACTTTTGCGGTATCATTTAGCGAACAGCTGGCAACATCGTTTTCTGCCACCTTAAAATGCCACTCGTCAAATTCATTTTTTGAGCTTTTTCTAAATCCAAGCGATGACAATGCCTGTGCTTTCACGGTATATTCTCCCACAGCAGGTAGCATTGTTCCAGGAAGTGCGAAAGTTCGTCCCTGTCCCATAATTTTTCCGTTAAAGCTCCATTTAATATCGGTCAGTTCTGGAGTGGTGAGGTCTGCATCGCTTTTTACCAAAATGCTGGATAAACTGCAAAATTTATAAAAATATTTATACTAAATTTTTCAAATTAATACATATTTACTGAATAACTATTTTGCTTTTATGAACAAACCCAGTATTACCTTTATGGGTTACTATAAGCCACCAATCACCTGAATTATCGAGAATTTCTATATTCTCTCCCGATTTAATTTTTTCAATGATTTGAGATGAAGAACTTTTTTCTTTTCTTAGATTTGTATATCCATCAAGGTCTTGGATGTAGCCAGGATATGTTTGTTCTTTTTTTAATGATAAATATATTTGTGTATACTTATCGACCATTTTAAAATCAAAATAATTAGAATTTTGTAAAGTTTCTAAAAATTGGGCATTCTGCACATAAAAATTGTTTAATAATTGATAGCCTTTATTGCTACTCAAATCTTTTTCATCATCACGTTTTAGTTGTATATTAATCAAGTATGCTAAAGTTTTATTTATCAATTTTTCATCAACTTCATTTATTTTTTTATTATTAAGAAATAAAAAATAAGTCAGATCGTATATGTATTGAGGATTTTTATTTTCAAGATCAGAAATTATTTTTTCTCTTATAATTTCAGGCTTGCTTTTATCATTATACCAAAGTAAAGCAAGATTAAAATCTTTTGGATGATCATCAATTTTTTTTATGCTATTAATTAGCGTAGTGTATAAATTTAAATTTTTTTCATAATTAAAATAAACCACTATATCGTCAATTATTTTTTTGTCTGCTATTACTTTAGCAATACTCAAAAGGTCATCATTAAAGAGAACTTTATTATAATTTATAAAGTCTTCATTCAAACTTTCATTTAACCCTCCACTTAATATATCTGAAAACGCATCACCTGCACCATCGATAGAACCTCTATCTACTTGATAGCTGTCAATAAAGCCTTCATTATCAAGTGCAATAAATCCTTTTCCGTTCTTAAGATATACATCATTATATTTTGAATTTTCAAGATCTACTCCTGTGTATTCTCTAATACGTTTTCTAAATTCTTCGTTTTTTGGGTAATTATAATTATTATCTTTTAGCAATTTTTTCATTAATGGCAAATAAGTGGTATATGATGTATCTTCATTTGCTTTATTTGAATTTGTTGTCTCCATTTTTTCTTTTTTTGATTGTGAATTGCAGCTATTTATTAAAAATGTTGTAATAAATAAAATTAAGAGCTTTTTCATATTTTTATTGTTTAGCGTTTTTAGAATAATTCCTTTTTTGATCTTTTGGATCTGCAATAAAATCGTATTTACTGAACACACTATCTATGGAATCAACTTCTTCTACGTATACATTAATTTTATTGCCTCTATTTTGAACTTCATTATATTTTTCCACTAAAGTTTTCATATCAGAATTATAAACTCTAATGCAACCATAAGTAAACATTAGAGATCCATCATCATTATAGATTCCCTTTGCATTACCATTTGTATGCCCACAATGTATAGCAATCCCGGCTCTGCCTTTTTCAGTAGCAGTTTTAGCATCTCCAGATAGTCCAGCAACTTTAATTAGTCCATAATCTCCGTAACTTGTTTCTCCAATATGAACTTTCTCATGCCAAGAAGACCATAATCCTTTTGGAGTACTCCCTTTTCCTTCAGGTATAAAAATTGCATTATTAGTCGTTCCCATTGCTAACGCATAACTTTTCATAATAATTCCTGTATTATCAAAAAACACTAATAATCCTTCGGATCTTCTGTCTTTAGGTACAATTATGTTTATATAAGCGGTTTTACTATCTGCTTGATAAGAATTATCATTGGTTTTGTACTTGCCGTCCGAACTTGAAGCATTATTCCCCTTACCAAATTTACATTCATCGATTTTAAAAACTACAGAAGTAGTATTTGTAAAGGCTTTTTGTTTTTCTTCATAATTACTTTTTCCGTTAGCCATTGGAACATCGTTTCCAACAGAAGGACAAATTTTACTTATAACATCTCTTGTAAGATTTGATTTTGTATTCAGTTTTTTCCATTTCCAAAAAGCCATAGAAGAAACTACAGCCACAGTTATATTTGATAAAACTAGATCTGGATTAGAGATTATGTCCGCATTTTCCTTTTTTGTATATGTATTTGCGTAGTCATAAGCAGAACGTCCTGTTAATTGGATTAATCCCTTGCCTCTAAAATTCCAACCGTCATCTGAATCGGTATTTCCTAATTCCTTTCCTTTTGCGAAGTTTGGTGAATATGCCCAATTTGCAATGTTTTTCTGATTTTCGATACTAACACCAGGATGTTTTGGTAAAATTTCTGGCCTGCCCCAATCATTTGCTTTGCGTTTACCTTCTACACTTCGAAATGCCGAGAAAGTATCAATCAAACTTTTATAATACCAGTTAAAATTTTCTCCATCTTTAACATGTAATCCAAGTCCAGATTCAACTCTTGCCTGCGCAAAGAAATGCGCTTTATTCCAACAAGTATTCATGCCTAATTCTTTCATATATTTAGTATATGCTTCGGCTGCTTTTTTCAGAGTTGCATCATCTGCCTGAGTAAATATCTTTTTAAGTTCTTCGACAGTCACAGGTTTGTCACAATTCGGACATTGGCTTTTTGATTCACTAGGTTTTATAGAACTTCCCTCCACCATCACAGCACTTTTATTGATCGGCAATTTCATCAAAATGCTGTTCTTCAAAAGGTTTGAGGTAGCCATCGAGAAACTGCCGTCGGCATCATACAGCACTTTGCCGTTCTTGTCATTTTCTCGTACCATGGCATAAACCGTCAGGAAATTGATTTTATTATTAATATTGTTCCAGACTATCTTTTGCCTGATTACGCCACTTTCGTCTGCTTTTACATTATCCTGATACAAAAGCAAAGGGTCTGTGCCTTTTATTACTTTTCTGATTTCAAGATATAATTTCTGTTCGGGTTTTATCCCGCGCGATTGGGCATAGAACCAGCTTATCTCGTCATAATCTACCAGAAAATGCTTCTCTTTGCCGTCTTCGCTTCCGAGCTGTGCGTTATAAGTTTCTCTTGCATCCAGCATGTCCACTTTGCAAAGCTTTTGGCTTCATTTATAGTAAGTTCAGGTGCGATTACTTTTACATAGAAAGCACCGATTTTCCCAGTTAAGTCTTACCGCATTGTCAAGGGAAATGGGCGATAAGCTTACTGTCATATTCAGGTATTGGAATTGTTTTACTGATTCAGGGCTCCCATATTAGACTAATATTTAGTTCTCAGGTGGGCCTATTTTATCAAATTCACTAGCATATTGTGTCATTTCTTCTAAATTTGGTAAATTGTAGTAATTATTTTTGTCAAATTCTGTTAATAATTCTTTCCAAAAAGAATCCTGATACACCAAAGAGCAAAAACTTAATATGTTTCCCCATTTTCCATTATGCCAATTCTCGGGTGATTTAATCCAGTATTTTTTAAATAAAGGATCTGTCGTATTTGATGCATATGCAATAATCTTCATTATTTCTTCTTTATTCCATTCGGATTTATCACCGTCCTTATATTTCCTTATTTCATTGGTGACATATTTATCTAAGGCAAGAACATATTTGTTTTGTGTTTCAGTAGTGTGTGTTTGTATATAATTTAAAATAGATTCATCTATAATTAATTTATTGTTTTTTTCTTTTTTAAAAATTAAGTAGTTAACAATTTTTTCAGGAGTGTCAATATTTGCATCCATCAATTTAGTTATCGATGCTGTATTATCGATAGAAATATTTTTAGCTTGATCTATATTAAATTGTAAATTTTCCAAACTATTTTTCAATAAAATAGTAATCGTATTCTCTTTCCTTTGTACTTTTAAATTATTCGACACTCCTTGTTCTTCATTAAATACAATTTCTTTTTTACCTAGAAATTTTATCGAAATTGAATCAATATAATATACATTATATAAGTGTCCATTTTCTAAAAAAATATCTAATAATATTATCTCTTCTTTATTATTAACAAATAAATATGTTTGATATCCAAGGTCTCCAAATGAGTTATCTAATTTGTGAGTATAATTATTTTTATTTTGTAAAAAGGAAATTGTTTTTGCATCACTACTAAATGAAATAGATAAATTTTTTTTCTCATCAAAACAGCTAAAGGCCGAGTATTGATTGCCTAAACATTTTAAAGGTTCTTGATGAAAAATTATAGATTTTAAAATTTTTATAGTATTGCCATAATTTTTTTGATTACTATCTTTTTTAATATTGGAATCGCTTTCTCTGCATCCAGTCAATTGAAATAAAAAAAGTAATGTGATTATATTGGTGAATTTTTTCATTTTAAATTTATTTACCTGCTGTTTTATCTTGTATTTTTCTTTCAGATTCTGATAGTTGTTCTTCATTTTTGTAATTGACATAATAAGCAGGATTGTAACGTTCAGAGTAGCCTGAAGGATTTTTTGAGCTTCTAACTTCAAAATGTAAATGTGGTGCTTTGGTTCCTGTCGCGCCCGTATTTCCTGTTTTTCCTAGTACTTTCGTTTTATAATCCTGTATG
This sequence comes from Flavobacteriaceae bacterium PS02334, assembly GCA_029959295.1. Taxonomy (GTDB): domain Bacteria; phylum Bacteroidota; class Bacteroidia; order Flavobacteriales; family Flavobacteriaceae; genus Flavobacterium. Next base: position 5,269 of record JASCOH010000017.1, read on the forward strand.
CTTATTTCTTGATTTAGAGTTACTTTAATTTCACTTAAATGAGCATACATGAAAAAGACTTCTTCACTATCATTAATTCCTTCATATTCTTCGAAATCACCATAACCAATTATATCATATTTGGTCTTATCATATTTGCTTTTTGATTTTATGTAATAAGGCTCATAATTTCTTCTTTGCTTTTTAAAAGCATCTAAATATAAAGGATCAACTTTCAAGACAAAGCCTTTCCCATACCCTGTACCAGGAGATATACTAACTACTTTTCCAGGTAAGCAAGCATAGACTGAAGTTCCTATTTCTGCGAATAAATCTAAACCGTGATGAGGTCTTTTTCCATTATCACTTCCTGTCATGTCTGTTCTAACTCTTCCAAATGCTGATCTCCAAGGTCGTTTGTTTCCACCAAAAGTATATACAGTAATTTGTGGATTATCTAATGGATTTCGCCAAATTGCATTTTTATCATCAATTGATTCTTGAACAGGTTTTATTTTCTGACATTTATCAACCCCAAAAACTACTTTAGTTTTTTTATAATTATTTATTCTTTGGGGTCTTGAGTCGGTATCTCTATTTATAATATCAACAATTAAATCAACGACTTCGCTATCCGTTTTTTTACCTGTGAAATCTGCTTTTAAATACATACTATCCTTATACCAATCTGCCATTCCTGTAATAGATGCTTCTTTCGGAGTATAATCTTTATCCTGTCCATTTGATATATTAATTTGTGAATCTGATGCAAACTCATCAATTTTAGTTTGTATCTTTTTATAGGTACCTCTGCCAGTAATCTGTAATAAGCCTCTTCCTCTAAATAACCATGTGTCTTCTGCATTCTTATTGCCAAGTCTGCTATCATAAGCAATTTCAGCAATTTTTTTTTGATTAGCAACATAGTTATTTTGCGCACTTCGCCCATATTTATATGCCAAATCATTTGGAACAGTATTTGTGTTAATTTTTGTGGGTTTTCCAAATTTATCTACTACATTACCGTTTGCATCTTTTTTTCTAAAGTTTCTGAACTGAATAGGTAATGCTTCTGCTGAATAATCCAAACTTTCGCCGTGAAGTGCTCCTGATAAATCAGAACCACTTTCTTGTAATGCTTGAGCAAAAAAGTGCGCTTTTCTAGCACAGGTATCTAGCTTATAAACATCTTTGTATTTATTAAGGGTATTGGTTAGCTCCTCTAATATTTTAATATCTCTTACTCCGGTAAATATTTTCTTTAGCTGTTCTGTTGTTATTTTCTCTTTACATTTTGTACAATCCTTTTCTCCGCTTTTATTAACATTACTTCCCTCCACCATCACAGCACTTTTATTGATCGGCAATTTCATCAAAATGCTGTTCTTCAAAAGGTTTGAGGTAGCCATCGAGAAACTGCCGTCGGCATCATACAGCACTTTGCCGTTCTTGTCATTTTCTCGTACCATGGCATAAACCGTCAGGAAATTGATTTTATTATTAATATTGTTCCAGACTATCTTTTGCTTGATTACGCCACTTTCGTCTGCTTTTACATTATCCTGATACAAAAGCAAAGGGTCTATGCCTTTTATTACTTTTCTGATTTCAAGATATAATTTCTGTTCGGGTTTTATCCCGCGCGATTGGGCATAGAACCAGCTTATCTCGTCATAATCTACCAGAAAATGCTTCTCTTTGCCGTCTTCGCTTCCGAGCTGTGCGTTATATATCTCCGTTTTGTCTTGCACATCGAGCTTGCCAAGCTTTTTACTTTCGTTGGTAGCGGTTAAATCGGGCGCGTTTATTTTCACATATAATTCGCCATGGTTGCCTGCTTTTTTCTTTATATTACTGTCTAAGGTTAGAGGTATGAGCTTGCCGTCATAGGCTGGAATAGATATTAAGGGAGCAACATTATCATCATCGAATGTGTCTGAATCACGCAGCTGTATCTCTAGTTTTTCGCCTGTCAATTCCTTCTGGTCTATCCATATATTTATTTTCTGTCCCCAGCTTGCTTTTTGTATTTTCAATCCGTTGCTGTCAGTAAACATCACATCGTTTATGGCAGCTTGTTTTATCTCTATGCTTTGGCGGATTCCTTTTTGGCTGTTGATTTTGCAGGAAATATTTTTAATTCCCGCAGTTGCAGGCTTAAATTGTATTGCCATGCTGTCAGCAAGTTTATCGCCACCTTCGATATGCCAATTGACTTTTTCATTTGGCAAAAGATTCTGAAAAACAAATTTGTCAGCCGTGAGCGTAATCCATTTTCCAACTTTTGGAATTGTGTTTTGGGTAAAACTTACCACATCGTTTTCTGATACCTTAAAATGCCAGTCGTCGTTCTCTTTCTTTGCATTCCGCCCAAAACCGTTTGATGATATAGCAAATGCCTCAACCACATAATCGCCTGGCGCGACCAGCAAGGGCATAGGCACTGCAATTGTCCTTCCAGTACCAATCAATTGGCCATTCAGATTCCATTTAATTTCACGGAGCTCGGGAATGGTAAGATCGGCGTCGCTTTTTACCAGAACATTAAATTTCGTTTTAGTGACGCTAAATTGCAGATTGCTTAAAGGCCTTACGATTTCATCGCTGTGCGATATGCCGAGCACAGAATTGCTGGCTGTTTCACCAGAAAATGTTTGAACGCTCAAATTACCTTCAGTATCAATATATTCTGCAACGATATTATATTTCGCAGTGCTGTTTTTTGGCGTGAAAACAAAACTGTTTAAAGCCTGTATTCCATTATCGAGTATATTTCCTGATTCGTCAGTAAGATAAATCTTGAGTTTTCCCAATTCCTCGGCAGTTGGAGGTATTAGAAATTCTGCTTTAAATTTGGCAGGAAAGCCTTTCCTTAATTTATGTTTTCCATTTTCGTCAATGGTGAAATCTTTAGCAGCTGGCGTTAGCGAACTTCCAGATAATTTATTATTTGTGACTTCTATGTCAAGAGAAATTGAGGCATAATTTTTATCGTTTCCAGCTTCTTTTGGGCTTCCATAACCTTCAACTCGATATTTTCCGGCTTCGAAAGAATTTTTAAATTCGTGTCCAATTTGTTCTCGCATGAAAATTCTCTGTTCTTTTTTCCTTCATGTCCTTCTTAAACCAACCACGAGACTAGCTTTTTATTCCCAGTTTTCACTTTGGCTTCGAATGTAATTTCTTCACGGGGCCTTGCAATAATTTTTTCTATACCCTTTTCTTCATTAGAGCTTATGGGCTGGAAATATAAAGTTTCAAATTTTAAGGTTATATAATCCCATACCACAATTTCCAGTTTTTAGCCAATCAATTCCTTCTGGTCGATCCAGATGTTTATTTCCACAGACACTATTTTTCACATTTATTTAAAATAACAGGATTATCATTGCTGATGAGAGATTCTGTATATTGTCTCTGATTATTAACTTCATTATATAATCCCAACCAATTAAATTCGATTTTATTATTATTCAAAACTTTTATAACTGCAACTTCCATATCATTAAAATATGCTTCAGAATATACTTCCTTAGAGCCTATACCTTCTAGTCTTTCAAGTTTGTATTTAATAAATTTTCCTTCAGTTGTATCTCTTAATTTTCTTAAATGAATGTAGTATTGATTAGGCTCAACAGCCATAACGAGTTCGTCATCTTTTATTAATAGTCCTATTTGGTCATCACAATTTACATTCCATCTACCCACTAAATTATTATTTGTTAATTCATCCTCACAATCTTCTGAGCATTCTCTGCAAGGCTGAATCTTATAAGCTATTTTTTTTCTATTAATATTTAAGCTATCCGCTAGGATTATACTTTTTCCCCATTTTTTATTTTTAAAAGTCCATAATAAATTACCTTTCTTTTCTAAATACCACGTATCATTTTGTTTTGAGATGTTCTCACCTTTTAAAAAATAATAGCCAGTCGTATTTATAATATACTTATCATCATCATTTTTAATTTCTTTAATAATATAATTAGCACCTTCTTGTGGAGCATAAAAATAGAACTCATTATCATTAATATGAAAACGAAGAACAGGATATCCTCCATCACATCTATTATAAACAGTATATATACTGTCTGTTTTTATTACACCTAAAAATGTAGAATTTGTAATTTTTATTTTTGCTTGTTTAATTTCTTTTTTTTCTTGTCCTGTACAATTTATGAACAGAATTGAAATTATGATTATTAAGAATTTATTTTTCATTTCTATCAATTAAAATATTATTAATTTACCTTTTGAATCGATATTTCGTCTAATTTGTGTTACGGTATAAGTTCTTCCAGCTTTCCATACATTATCGGAATACAATTTCTCAGCTGTTAATGTAAATTTGAAGTCGCCTTCTGATCCTCTTCTAGTTGCGACATCCCAAAACCTATATTTTAATACTCCATTATCACAGAACCTTCCAACAATTATTACATAATGATCTGTTGTATTTGTACTTTCATTGTATCCATAATCCAATGTATGATTAACTCCCACCATCACTGGATAATCAGCATCTAATGATCTGTCAATGTAATTTATTCCATTTTTAAAATCTTCTGCATTTAAAATAAGGCTATTATTATCTTTTGATTCAATTGCTGTTTGGTAAAATGATTCTTTACCCACTTCAGTGGGATTTTCAGGAACTACAGATAAAGAACTCATTATTTTTCTACATTGTATATTACAATCAGTTTTTGTTTTTTGCGGAGTAAAAGTCATTTTACTTCTTAAATCAATGTCTGTTTTTTCGCCACAATCCGTTGAAGAACTACTTATGGATTCACCGCAACAACTATATCCAAATTCTTTTAAAAATCCTTTTTTTAAATGTAGGTTCCATGTTTGCTTATTGTTAAGTTCTTCTTTTAAAAATTTCTCATAGTTTGCCTTACACTCTTCTGCAGTTTCTGTAGGCTGACCATAGGGAGCGTCTGGTAAGCTTGCCCAACATAAACTTGATAATAAGGTTGCTTTTTCTATTTCATTATCGATGATTAATTTAATAATATCTGCTTGCTGTCCTTTAAATTTTTTTCTTCTTTCTATAGCCTTGTTCTCTTTGTTTGTATCTCTAATGGTTTTATTTTTGTCTTTCCAATAAATAGGATTATAAAAACTATTTGGTCTATCTTTAATATAATTATGTTTTAAAATTACTAGGCATAATTTATCTTGTGATTCTTGATTAAAATTTATAATATTATATTTATTCCTATATGTTTTCAATCCATCATAAGTATCTGACATAATTTGATAAGCACCTGCTGCTGAAGAAGAATATCCATTTGCTGTCACCACTTCATTTGGGTGATTATCCATATTTGAAAATTGTTTTCCACTGAATTGTGTAGTATATCCCTTTTCAGTTGCGGTTCCTTCACCAACTCTTAACATTCGCATAAAAGCTCTTACCCTTGCTTCACTTTCACAAACACCATTTTTTTCTTTTGAGGACGATATATTACTTCCCTCAACTATCACCGCACTTTTATACCCAGCTTCCTTAACCAACGAACTGCTTTTCATCAACTTTGCAGTAGCCATAGAAAAACTACCATCTGCATCATATAGAATCTTTCCATCGGCATTATTTTCTTTCACAATAGCATAGACAGTCAAAAAACTCACCTTGTTTTTTATAAGCGCCCAATTAATCTTTACCTTGATGACACCGCTTTCGTCCACTTTTATATTTTTACCAATAAGCAGCAACGGATCTTTTCCAAATACAGAATCGCGAATCTCCAAATACAGATTTTCGTCTGTTTTTATACCACGAGTGTGCGCATAAAACCAGCTTATCTCATCATAGTCGACAACGGTGTGTTTTTCCTTGCCGTCTTCGCTACCAA
>JASCOH010000018.1 GCA_029959295.1 Flavobacteriaceae bacterium PS02334
TTCCTACTGTGAATGCAGCAGGCTGTGTTACGGTGTATGATCTCGTTGCCGTACATCCGTTAGCGTCTGTAACCGTAACGGTGTATGTTCCCGCTGCAAGTCCTGTAGCAGTTGCCGCAGTTCCTCCTGATGGCGACCAAGAATAGGTGTATGCTCCTGCGCCTCCAGATGGAGTAACCGAAGCCGTTCCGTTAGACCCTCCGTTGCAGGATACGTTTGTCTGCGCTCCGGTAGCGGTGCTGATAGCAGTAGGCTGCGTGATCGTGAAGTTTCTTGTAGTCTGGCACGTGTTTGCGTCCGTAATGGTTACGGTATAGGCTCCCGGTGCAAGTCCTGATGCCGTAGCCGCAGTTCCTCCAGATGGAGACCAAGAGTAGGTGTAAGGCCCTGTCGCTCCGCTTACTGATACAGAAGCCGATCCGTTAGTTCCTCCGTTGCAGGCCACGTTTGTCTGTGATGTTCCTACTGTGAATGCAGAAGGTTGCGTGATCGTGAATGTTTTTTGGATTGAACATGTTATATTATCTGTGATTGTTACAGTATATACACCAGCAGTAAGTCCTGAAGCAGTCGCTCCCGTTCCTCCTGATGGAGACCAAGAATAAGTATATGGAGCTATTCCTCCTGCAGGTACAACTGTTGCCGTTCCGTTAGACCCTCCGTTGCAGCTTACATTTGTCTGAGAGGTAGTTGCTGTAATGTTAACAACGGTTAGCGTTGCAGCATTTGAAGTTGCCGAACCGCCTGCGCTAGTAGCAACAAGACGATAAGTATAGCCACTCATTCCAGCTGTTGCTCCTGTAATTGTTAATGTTGCAGTTGTTGCGTTAGAATAAACACCACCATTAGTAATATTGGCAAACCCTGAGCCAGAGTCTTCCTGCCATTGATAGCTTGTTGCGTTTGTAACAGTTGCTGGGAAAGTTGTGCTACCGCCTTGGCAAATTGTTCTGTTAGGCGGATTTGCTGTAACAACAGGCAGCGCTCCAGCAGAAAATGCTGTAGTCGTAAATGCCGGAGTTACATTTGATCCAGTTACGATTGTCCAATTCGCAGGATTTGCAATAAGTGCCTTGTAAGCGGCAAAATTAGCCAAACCTGTTCTTGCGCCAGTATATTGACCTCCAGCTGCGTTTGGTCCTAAGAATACGCTACTCGTTCCTGTCACATTGCTAGGAAGATAAGATGTTGAACCGCTGATTACACCAGAAGTCACCCATCCTGTGCTGGCTATTGAAGATCCAGAATATCCGATAGCAAAAAGAATGTTGCCACTAAATGTAGATGTAGTTGTATTTCCAGGAGGGACAGCGCCCGTTCCTTGAAAAGCGAAAATCTGATCTCCTGAAGTGTTCAGCAAAGACATTGAAGAAGCTACAGAACCGCTTGCATTTAATACAGAAACAATCTGTCCTAAGTTTGTACTCATAGGATTCGTTGCCGCTGTAATTACAATTACCGTTCCTGCCGGAATTGTGGCTCCGGTATTGTTTTTCCAGGTTACATATTGTTCTTGGTCTCTGTAAATTCCAGAAGTGCCAGAGCTTGAGCCTGCGCTAAAACCGTTGTCTGTAAATTTAATTTCAGTGGTATCTAAAAGATCTACCCACGTCACGAAAGCAAAATTATCGGGGGTGTTTGCGTTTAGCCCTATAATGGAAATATCGCCCAACGCTAATGTTGATTGGGCAAGTAGGTTTCCGCTAAAAAGGGTAAACAAAAACATAAGGCTCAGGAATAGCATTCTCTGACACCTAAAGTATTGTTTTTTCATACTATGTTTATTTATTGGTTACTTTGTTGAAGAACTTTTCCTCTAAATATTAAAAAGTAAATAGAGGAAGAAGCGCATTAGTTGCGAGGTGGAAATAATCCTTGCAGGCAAATAATATAATTCAGCGCTAGAATTGGCTGGACATTCGAGAAAGGAATGCTTCCCCCAGAAATTCCAGTTGCAAGAGTTGATGAATCAGCATTTGCAGCAAAGCCATTTGTTGATGCGCTGTAAATTGACTCAGAAGGCGTGCCAAGATAAGCACCTACAGGTCCGTCAGCATCGGCGTTGCTGTCATTTACAGGAATTTTTACGTTTCCAGTAATTACGTGATTGTGCGTCGGCATGTTGTTGATAGTCATCGTTGTTGATTCATTACCAAAAGCTTGCCCTAATACATAATTTGAAAGTCCAGTACCTTGGCCAGCGCCAAGCGGTACTCTAGATCTTAAATCTGGCAAGGCGAAAGTGGTCTGTCCATTTCCTCCATAAGTTGTTCCAAGAATTGAGAACAATGCCGTGTTCTGCGCAATTGATAAAATTTGCCCGTTGCAAAAAGCCCATCCGCGGGGCTCAAAATTGCCAGCGAATAATTTGATAATCCCAATGTATTCGTCCATAATAGATAATAGGTTAAGTTTGAAACAAAGCTACTCTCTTAATTATTTTTGGGATAGCGTATAATTACCTGTTTTTATTCAATAAGCTGCGGATCAAATATGTAGGAAAAATTAAAGCAAAACGTGAAGTATTTATAAAAAAGAAAAGCATGGCAATGACTTTAATTTTGTCATTACCTTGCTTTTAGTATGTTAAGAAAAGTAGATTTTAAGCTTAATTGCGGCTTGGGAAAATTCCTTCAAGGCAAATTATATAATTCAAACCTAGATAAGGCTGCATGTTTGAAATAGGGGTATTGCTTCCAACCACTGCAGTTGCAAGTGAGGAAGAGTCGGCGTTTGCAGCAAAGCCATTTGTAGAGGCGCTGTAAATTGACTCAGATGGCGTGCCAAGATAAGCACCTACAGGTCCGTCAGCGTCAGCATTGCTGTCATTTACCGGAATTTTCACGCTTCCGCTGATAACATGGTTGTGAGCTGGCAAGTTTGGCAATAACAATGTTGTTGTTTCAGTACCAGAAACTTGACCTAATACATAATTTGAAAGTCCAGGGCCTTGACCAGTTCCTAGTGCTACTCTTGATCTTAAATCTGGCAAATTGAATGTTGTCTGTCCGTTACCGCCATAAGTTGTTCCCAATATGGCAAAAACTGCCTGATATTGATTAATTGGCATTACTTGTCCATTACAAAATGCCCATCCTCTAGGCGCAAAATTGCCAGCAAATAATTTTATAATACCGATAAATTCTTCCATAATCTTTCTGTTTTTAAAGTTTGAAACAAATTTATATCTTAATAAATTACTAAAAATACGTATAATTACCTGTTTTATTTTTGATTTTAGTAGGAATACATAATAAATAACATAAAAATGACGATAATTTGTTTTTCTTGAGAGTTGAAAAACAGGTGTTTTCTACCGCTGCCAGATTTTAAATTATGACTTACTTCGAAGTTGAGAAAAAAGCACCTAAAATTCACATTTTTAATGCACTGAGCGCTAAATTACAGAACACACAAGCATGGGGATAAAAACAACTTTAGACACTTGGATTACTATTAAAATTGCACATGATTATTTTTTGACCGACAAGAATTGCATTGATTTAGAACCAGAACCGAATACCAATCTGATTTTGCAAAAATTAGGGATTTCGATTAAAAAGGAAGATAATTGCCATTGGAAACTCCTGAAAAGACCCAATTCTGACGATCAAAAACTAGTAGAGACTTTAAAATTTAATCTAAAAATAACGGATCCAGATTTTTATTATTACACTAATCCCGAGGTTATTGTAGACAATAAAATTTTGCAAATAAAAAATTCTGGCAAAAAAGAAATCTGGAAACGGCTCGAAATTCAAGCAGATGCCACTTCTTTAGAAAAAGACCATTTTATAAACATCAATATAAAAAGCATCAGCAAATTTTTTGAATTCATAATAATTCCAAAGCCAGATTCAGAAAATCAAATCATGAAACTGACCGAAGACGAGAACGCCCTGACCTTCAATCCAGATCAAATTGATATCTTTTCTTCTGACCAAAAATCAGTTTATCGATTTGTGAGCAGTGAAAAAATCTATTTGCGAGAATCCTATAACTATAAAATTTCTTTATGGGATGTAAGCCAAAAAGTTAAAAAAATATTATTTGACGCGATTCCATTTCCAAATTCCTCAGCAATTTCGGTACTGAATTCTGATGATACGATTTCAAGCTATATTTATTTTTAGGCCTTTAAAGCTTACCTTTTCATAGAAAAATGTGATTTGAATTCCTTGTCATTTCCATTTCTGCCTTTGTACTGCAGCTTAAACCAATAATCTGTGGAAGGCAATTGCTGGCCATTGTAAGTTCCGTCCCAGCCGCTCGTTGAAGGCGTGATGTATTTTATAAGCTTTCCATATCTGTCAAAAATATAAATTTTCGCTTCTGCCTGATTTGAAAGCGCACTGATGTTCCAAGTATCATGAAAGCCGTCGCCGTTTGGCGTAAAATAACGCGGATAATTCAAGGCAAAAACTTCTAAGAAAAGCTCCTTGCAACCATTTTTATCTCTTACGATAATTTCGTAATCTCCAGAAAAAACGCCAATAAACTGATTGCTTTCCTGCGGAAGACCGTCATTTAATTGAAATTCATATTCTCCAGAACCGCCAGTCACATTTACCGTAATTGTCTGGTTTCTCTCAAAATCTTCAGCTACAGTTGCTGTTGCCACAGCAGTCGAAGAAATTTTCACTTCAGCAGTTGCAGAAGCCGAACATCCAGTCAGTAAATTAGTTACCACAACTTTATAAATACCAGCTTGCGTTGCGCGGTGAATATTTATTATTGTTGGAAGCGGATTGTTATTGTAAGTCCAAGCAAAGCTAAAGTTGCCATTATTCGGAATTCCGGTTGCCAAATCTGCACTTGAAATCAAAGTTCCTGTCTGGCTGTTGACACAAATAAATTTATCCTTCAATTGCGGATTCGGGGGCAGATTTACAGTAACAATTTTTGAAACCGAATTTTTGCAATTTCCGCTTGTCAGCGAATAAGTAATTGTTGCGGTTCCGTTTGCGATTCCTGTGACAATTCCATTCAAATCAACAGTTGCGATATTCGAATTATTACTTTGCCAAACACCTCCCAAAGTTGCATTTGACAATTGGATTGTAGCATTCAGGCAGACATTTGAAGGACCTGTAATTTGCGGTAATGCGCCATTATTTATAGATACAGTTAAAACTGCAGTTGTTGCACATTGTCCTGAATTTGGAGTAAAAGTGTAGCTTCCGTTTGCCATATTATTAATTACGGAAGGACTCCAAGTTCCTGAAATTCCGTTAGGCGAAGTCGCATTTAAAGCAGGAACTCCGTCACCGCTGCAAATCAGCAATGTCGTATTGAAATTTGGAACTATTTTAGGAGTAACTCTAACATTTAAAGTCGCCGTTGTCGCACATTGTCCTGAAGCTGGAGTAAAAATGTAAGTTCCATTTGTCGTATTGCTGACTACAGCAGGACTCCAAGTTCCCGTAATTCCGTTAGGAGAAATTCTACTCAGAGTTGGAGCAATATCGCCATTGCAAATAGTAAGCAGAGTAGCGAAATTAGGCACTGTTTTGTTAGTCACATTCACACGAAATTGTGCGTTTGTAGCACATTGCCCAGGCGCAGGAGTGAAGGTGTAATTTCCACTATTTGTATTGCTGACTACTGCCGGACTCCAGGTTCCTGTAATTCCGTTTGGAGAAATCGTATTCAAAACTGGAACCGTATCGCCGTTGCAAATCGTAAGCGAAGTAGCAAAATTCGGAACTGTTTTCGATGTTATGATTACATTTAACGTAAAATTTGTCGCACATTGTCCCGCATTCGGAGTGAAAGTATAGTTTCCATTAGTTGTATTATTGATTACAGAAGGACTCCAGGTTCCACTAATTCCATTTGGAGAAGTTGCATTTAATGCAGGAGCAGTTTCTCCATTGCAAAGATTTAAGGTAGTCGGAAAATTAGGAATTCTGGTAGTTGTAACAGTAACATTTAATGTCGCATTCGTAGCACATTGTCCTGAATTTGGCGTAAAAGTATAAATTCCGTTTGTCGTATTATTGATTACGGATGGACTCCAAGTTCCCGTAATTCCATTCGGAGATGTCAAGTTTAATGGTGGCGCAGTTGCTCCATTGCATAAAATCAAAGTGCGATCAAAATCAGGAATTGTTTTTTGAGTAACACTTACATTTAAATTTGTAGTTGAAGCACATTGCCCCGAATTTGGCGTGAAAGTGTAGATTCCGTTAGCAGTATTGCTTATTGTCGCCGGACTCCAAGTTCCTGTAATTCCGTTAGGGGAAATTGCATTTAAAACCGGAACAGGGTCGCCGTTGCAAAGTGTAAGCGCCGTATTAAAATCAGGCAAAATTCTGTTATTTATAGTAACATTTAATGTAGCATTTGTGGCGCATTGTCCGGTATTTGGCGTAAAAATATAATTTCCATTCGTGGTATTGCTGACTACTGAAGGACTCCAAGTTCCCGTAATTCCGTTTGGAGAAGTTGTGCTTAAAACGGGCGGGGTTTCTCCATTGCAAAGATTCAAAGTTGTCGGAAAATCAGGAGTTTTCACTGATGTTATCGCTACATTTAAAGTTAAATTTACCGCGCATTGCCCCGGATTTGGCGTAAAAAGATAGCTTCCGTTTGTGGTATTATTAATTGTAGAAGGATTCCAAGTTCCTGTAATTCCGTTTGGTGAAGTCGTATTTAAGGGAGGTACAGTTTGCCCGTTGCAGATTGTCAAAGCAGTTTGAAAATCAGGAATTATTGAAGAAGCTACCGCTACGTTCAAGGTTGCATTTGTGGCGCATTGTCCTGCATTTGGCGTGAAAGTGTAAATTCCGTTAGCAGTATTGCTGATGACTGCCGGATTCCAAGTACCTGTAATTCCGTTAGGCGAAGTCGCATTTAAGGCAGGAACAGTTCCTCCGTTGCAGACTGTAAGCGTCGGATTAAAATCTGGTAAAATTCTATTATTTATAATAACATTTAATGTAGCATTTGAAGCGCATTGTCCCGCATTTGGAGTGAAAGTATAGCTTCCGTTTGTTGTATTGCTTATTGTCGCCGGACTCCAAGTTCCGGTAATTCCGTTAGGAGAAGTTGCATTTAATGGAGGCGCAGTTTCTCCATTGCAAAGGTTCAAAGTTGTCGGAAAATCAGGAATTTTGATAGAAGTAACAGTTACATTTAAAGTAGCATTTGTCGCACATTGCCCTGAATTTGGCGTAAAAGTATAGATTCCATTTGTCGTATTACTAATTGCGGATGGACTCCAAGTTCCAACAATTCCATTCGGGGAAGTTGCATTTAATGCCATCGGAGTTTCTCCATTGCAAATCGTCAAAACAGTTGGAAAATCGGGTGTAATCCTGTTATTTATTCTTACATTTAAAGTAAAATTTGTCGCACATTGTCCCGAATTTGGCGTAAAAGTATAACTTCCATTTATTGTATTATTAATTGTAGCCGGACTCCAAGTTCCAGAAATTCCATTTGGCGAAGTCGCATTTAAAGCTGGCGCTGCTTCTCCTGAACAAATTGTCAAAGTGGTTGGGAAATCAGGAACCAAGCTCACATTTACTTTTAACTGCGCGGCATTACTGACTACATTTTTGCTTGCCGAAGTCATTTTACAATAGTATTGGTTGTTGTTAAAAGTGCTCGGAACAGCATTTATGGTAAGTGTATTGGTCGTCGCGCCAGAATACTGCATACCATTGACTACATCAGTCCAAACTCCAGAAGCATTTACTACTTTCCACTGAAAAGTATAGCCCGCAGGATTGGAAAGCGGTGCTGTAAAAGTTACCACAGCACTCTCGCAAACCGTCTTGCTTGTCGGATGTGTCACCGTTGGCAAAGCTGGAGAACTGACATTGTGAATGCCAATATTTGTACATCTTTCTAAATCATATCCATACCAATCATTCCCATTAAAAACTGCTTTTGGCGCAACTGCATCAGGCTTTCTGATAAGCGTGTATCCTGATAAAGCAAAAAGCAGATGCACATTATCAATGATGACTCCGTTTTTCAGAAGTTCAAATTCATCGTTTTCATTAAATCCGGTATTAAATGTTTGGTCATAAGATACCGAACATGTTGTACTTCCCAATCCTAATAAAAATATGCCTCCTGGAGGTATTGAACCTACTAAATTTAATGGAGTTATTGAAGGATTTGCATCGCCTATATCACCATATCTCTTTACAGAATATCCTGCTAAATTAACTGTGGAAGCAGTTCCATTATATATTTCAATAATACCACCGCTTCCTCCAATGCCACCATCACCGGTTGTTCCCACGTCATGTACTTCTGAAATATAAATGTCGCTGGAATAATTTATAGGATTGTCAGATACGATTTTTATAAAATTCATAGAAGAAACTCCAGGACATCCATTTGTAGTTATCTTTATATTTCCTGTAGCATTTCCTGCAGGAACATAAGCTTGTATCTGTGTATCAGAGATAACCGTAAAACTGCTCGGAATTCCATTAAATTCAACGGAAGAAGTCCCGCTTCCCGCCTGAAAACCGCTTCCATTAATAGTAACCAGAGTATTTTGCGGACCCGTTGCAGGAACAATAGAAGTAATAGTGGAAGCCGTACAATCTAAAACGACGCTTCCGTTTAATGTAAAATCGTCTAATCTTAACGTTCCGTTTCCGGTACTTCCAGATAATGAAATTACGACAGAAACGCTTCCTGTCAATCCAGAAATTGCATTGCTGACATTTGTATTTCCTATGGAAGCGCCTGTGGTTCCAACTGTTCCGCTTCCGACATTTGTTCCATTGATAGACATTGTCCAATTCTGCGGACCAAGATTGCTTCGCTGTGTCCAGAAATTAAAAGAAGTAATCGAGGCTTTGTAATTTGCGTTTACATTAAAAGTCAAAGTGATAGTTTCATTTCCAGAAGCAGTCAATCGGATGGCTTGCCCAGCAGATCCAGTTGTGCTTGTCCAAGCGTTTACGCTATTTCTCCAAGATGAATTTGAAAGATTCGGATTTAAGACTGTTGGCGCAACTGTATAGGGATGGCTTGATATTGCCGCAGTACCAAAATTATGAGAATATATCTGTGCTTTAGAACTTTGTGCCGTTACTAAAAAGAAGATTGCCAGCAGTAAACGGATTGAGATTTTGAGAGATTTGAAAGACATATTTTTTTAAATATTTAGCTTTATTGCTGCCTTTTCATCAGCCCCGAAAATTACGTTATCTATTATTTTTAGATAATTTCTTAGCTTTATTAAAACCTTACCGAATAATTAATTAAACCTGTTTTTCTTTAGCAAAAGGTTAAGTAGATTCTATGCTATTCGATCAATAAAAAAGGCGCCCATTGGGCGCCTTTTCAATATCTAAACATTTCCTTATTTCTTCACGATAAGAAACTCGTTTCTTCTGTTCTTCGCATGGTCTTCCTCGGTGCAGTTTTCCTTGCAGTCCACCTTA
>JASCOH010000019.1 GCA_029959295.1 Flavobacteriaceae bacterium PS02334
TCATCATTATATTTTTCTTCTTCTCTTAAATAGCTATCATCATATTTTTTTTCTTTTTTCTTCTTTTCGTCTGTTGGAATATTAATTTTCCTAGTAGGATCTTCCTCTTTTTTATCCAAATCTTTAACCGTTGCTTTTACAACATCACTTTCAAGCGCTTCCATTTGTGCTTTAACATCGTCAAGATCTCGTTGCTTATCGTCCATATGAGTAAGTTTCATATAACGTTCTAAAAGCCATTGCCATTTTTCTGTATTTACAAGAGTAACTCCAGTATTAGGATCGGTTCTTTTTTCTAAATAATCTCCATAAAAATTCAATAGGTAATTTTCAACATCTTTTTGATTTTTTATTTTGCTGTCATCGGAAGTGGTATTGTTATTTCCCTGACCTGTAATTTTAGACATAAATCCGGAGAAACCGCCGTCTTCTTCTCTATAGTCTTTTGCAGATTTATTTCTAATTTCTAATTCTTGCTTGGCTAATTCTTCAAATTTACCTTGTGCAGCTTTTGCCCTGGCATTTGCATAAATTTCTTCCGTATATTTTTTCAAGATATCAGTTCCTTCCATCATCTTGATATTTTCAAGTGTCAAGGTTCCGATGTAATCAGGAATGATTTCATTTAATTTTTCAATAGCCTTGAGCCTTTTTTCTTTTTGAATAGTTTCGTCTTTTGCAATTTTAGTCAATAGATCTAATTCCACTTTTTCTTTAGAAATGCTTTTTGTTGCCTCCAAATGAACATCACTTAGTACTTTTTGAACTTTTGCCGCCTTTTCTGTACTTTCAGAAAACAAAAGATAGGCAGTAGTTACGGCTGCAATCAATGAAAAAACCAATCCCCAAGGTGTAGTTCTCATAGTTGCCGCCATAACTCTTAAAGCTTGGGTAGCGCCTTTTATATTTCCCGTCAAAAGCATAGTAACTGCTGCGTATAATTGCGTTACCACAATTCCGGCGCCTTCCGTAAATGCCCTAGCTTTTAGCCCAAGTGTGTAAAGCAAATTAGCTTGAGTATTTCGGGTTGTCCACATAACAACTAATTTTTGCCAAGCAACATTCGTCACTATTGCGGCAGTGACAACAGCCAAAGCTTTAGCTACAAAAACAATTGTATTTCTCCATTTTTGAGCAGAACCTTCTGTATCTTGAGTCGCATTCAAAAACTTAGCAAGCCACTCAACACTTTCTGCCAACCAATTGACAATTGTTTCAGAAGAAAAAGCGCCGATAACGGTTTTTTTAAGTTTCTCCAGTGTTGCAGCAAGGTTATTATTTTTGATATCGAATTCTTTTGTTAAAGAAGTTCCTTCATTTAATGATTCGTTTGCCAAATCAATTTTTTCGCGGAACAAATCAACGTTTTCTGAAGCTGCGCCCAGAACCATCTTTACCTCATTGTCGTTTAGCTTCAGGTAATCTAAAACAGACGCTAAATCGGTTGCATCTAATCCTTTTAACGAACTAGCAAACTGAAGAAAGAATTCAGTAGGATCAGTATTAAGCATTTGTTTTACTTTTTCTTCAGATTCGCCCATTATCTTGGCGAATTTTGGAAAATCCCTTGCAGCAATAGAAATTACCTTGCCGTAATTATTTCCCGCCAACTCAGCCTGCAGTCCAGATTCTTCAAAAGCAGCACCTAAACCAAGCGCTTGAGAAATCGATGGCTTTAATGCGCCTGGCAATGTACCTACACGAGTCGCAAACGCCGCTAAGTTCTGCTCGGTTGCAGTACCATCAGCCCCTAAATCGTTTATCGCAGAACCCACACTATTAAATGCAACTTCTACGCTCGTATCTTTCAATTCATCATATAAGCCTTTGATTTTTCCAAGTTTATCAGCAACAACTTCCGGACCGCCCTCGAATGAATCTCCCAAGGCAACCGAAGCTTTATCCATTACTTTGACAAAATCTCCAATTTCATTTTTTGCAATACCTAATCGGCCTCCGACTTCCGCAATTCCTAGCAAGTCTATTCTGGCAGTTCTGGTTTGAAGCAGGCCAAAAGAATTTGTAAGCTTGTCAACTTCACCTTTGGTCATGCCTGTCGTTTTCATAACGTTTGCCTGAGCATCTGAAAGTTTTGCATTCCAATCTAAAACCTTTTGAATTGAGACAACTACGCCTGTAAAAACCGCTATTATTGAAGCACCAAGTGCCGCATATCGGTTAAATCCATCCGCTAATGAACCAATAGAAGATCCTGCATCATCAGAACCGCCTTTTAATTCGGACATCCTTTCGCCAATTGCGCTTAATTCTTCATTGTATCTTTTATAATCTTCAGATCCAGGAACTAAATTTCGCAGTGTGTTTTTTAATAAAGCCGCACGTGACTGAAGTTGCCCCATAGTCATACCCATAATGCCTATTTCTTTTGTCAGCTCAGCCATTTTTGCCTTATTTGCAGTAACAGCGGCAGTATTCTCTTTTAACGAAGCTGTGACGGCTTTATATCGTTCAGTGTCTTTTTTGCCCTGCTTTTCTAAAAGCTGTTTTTCTTTTCGCAGTTCGACATTTTGCTGGTTAAGTTGTCGGGTTGCTTTTTCAAGCTTGAAAAGTTCCTGCTGAGCAGGATTGCCATCGATAATAATCGACAGCTTTAATTTCTCATCTATGATCGTCTTCGCCATTTCTCCTGATTTTCAGTAAAATTGGCGCTTCCAAACGGGTTATAATGTGACATGAAAAAGCCCCGATTTCTCGAGGCTTTTTTTTAAATTGCGATTTCGAAATTCTTCAAATCAAGTTTGGTAATTACAAAATCGTCATCATCGATTAAAATCAATTCTCCTTTTTTGAGTTTCCAAAGATGGCCAGAATCAATTTCTTTTTTTACTGCAGAAACAAAAACATTTTTGGTGTTCCTGTACACTTCTTCACATTCGGTTTTTTCGATTAGTTCTTTCATGGTGGTTTCGCCATCCAAAAAAGAATTGAAAATTTGCTTTTCCATAAAAAGAAATTTCCCAGTAGTAGGGAAAACCAATTTTAATGGCTCTTGCTTTTCGAATGCCGGCGATCGCCAGACTAAAGTCATTGCTTCCAAAAAAGTTTTTTCTGTTAGCTCTAATTCTAGCCCGCCGGGATAGAATATAGTTACGGATATCTTACTCATGAGTTGAGTAAGATTGTGCGTATAAATTTTCCTTTTTGCATAGTAGAAAATTGTATATGCGGAAGTGCGCCTTTAGGGTTGCAAAAACTATTCAGAGAATAGACTTACAGCCTTTCGGTTTAATCTGCGACCTCTAAGGTTAATACCTTGGGACGCACTTCCTATCGTTAAAATTTTTTTTCGAGATATCTCGAATAGTTTTTGCCCAGCAAACGTACAACTATTAAACAGAAAGGCAAAAAAAAAGATGTGCAATTGCACATCTTTTAAAATCATTTATTCATTGATTATCCGATAAGCTGCCAAAGCGACTACAATTATGAAAAACCAAAAAAAGAAAACAATATTATTCATTGATCTCTTTGTATGTTCTGCAGTTTTCAGCGTATAGAACAGTTGTAATTCTTGAATTTCTCTATCAGTTTTCGATTTTAATGATTCCGTATAGGTCTTTTTTTCTTCGTTATTCATTGTTTGTTGAGATTGGTTCAGTCGTAAAAGTAATATTTTAAATTAAATATAAAATATACGTGTATTTATTTGCACGTGATAAAAATATTTACTAATTTCGCAGTATAACTTTAAAATTAAAGGAATGGAAAATTTAGCAGAAATTATTAGTGATTTATCGGTTAACGGACAATACCAAAAGTTCTATGAACAATTTGATTCGCTCTTAAATCAATTTCCAGAGCGATCAATTGAGAACATGAAAGAATCGATACTTTTTATAAATCCGGAATTATCTATCAGGATTGAAAATATGCATAGAGCTGAAATATTATACGAATATTCAAAACTTCTTTAATAAAAAAAGCCTCTCAATGAGAGGCTTCAATTTTTGTAGAATCAAAACTTAATTTTTCAATTAAATTTAAAGCAAAGATATACATTTAAAATACTAATAAATGGCAGCAAAAGACAAAATATTAAAAATCGAAAATGAATTAGGCCTAACTGCAAAAGGTATGGCCGTTGCAATGAAGATATCCACCAAAACTTTTTACAATAAAAAAAACGAAAAGATTTTGGACCACACTTTCAACGATCAAAATTATGAAGACCTTCTAAATCATCTAAAAAATATTCTGCAAAAAATAACTAAAGATGAAATGTAAAAATTTAACTAAAATATACGTGTAAATATTTGCACGAAATTATTTAATTGTCGTATATTTGTAGGGTAGAATTAAAACAATTAATAACAATTAAATTTTTACATTATGTTAGAAGATGCATTTAAAGCTATTGAAGAAATGATAACTTCAAAAGCAGTAGTAGAAACTATCAGATTCAACAAGCGCACTGTGACTTTGAAATTAAAAGGACAGCCTTCTGAAGTCTACGGTTACCGATCAGCAGAAGATATTCTCGAATCGATCGAGTTTGCTGAAAAGCAATTAAAAAAGTAACAATTAAAAGCCCCTCAATTGAGGGGCTTTTTTATTCTTCATCTTTGATGTGCCTAAGTTCTTCCATAACGGCGGTCGTAAAACCGAAGTGCAATTCCTTAATGATGTTGTTATAATGCCCCCAAATGATTTTATTGTGAATCGGGTGCGCTTTTTTCCTTCTAGGAATTGGCGTTTTTCGGACCTTCATATCAACGAATCGGTGTTTTTTCAAATGAGTATAAACCAGACCATCTTCAGTGGCCACAAATGATCTTTTATTATAGAAATCACTGTCTGTAAAACCATGAGAAGTCATATACTTTCGTTGCGCCTGATCGATATCTTTTGCAGCTTCCTTCATAACACGTTTGATATGCCTCTTTTTAAGGATTTCATCTGAATTTTCATCACGCTTTTCTAGTAGATTCATAATTAATATGCTAAACAGTATGCTGTTATTTTACTTAACTCTTTTAAAATACCTTCTTCGTTATCAAATCTTTCAGATGGTTGAGAAATTCTTTCAAGGTTTCCAGCAATAGTGGTTACATTAATATAAAAGTGAAAACTTCCATATCCAAATTCTTCATCAAATCCTAACCAAACTATAACTGTATTTAATTTAAAAAAGCTCTCAAACTCTTTAAAAAAATCTTTAATCTGATGTTCCGCTTTTTCATTTCTGTTTTCTAAAGCGAATCTACTTGTTCCTGGTGCAAATACAGTGTCAATTCTGCTGATTAAAAGGTCTTGATTATATCTCATTGCAGATTGATCAATGTGTTTTGGCCAGGCAATTACTTCATGGTTCGGTTGCCAATACAAATTCACCATATTTTGAAAGAAATATTCTTTAACATTTCGAACTTTATTCCCTTCAACACCATCAAGGTTTTTACTGATTTTAATAATCTTCAATTGGAATAAGACATTCAACATATCACCGACATTAACTTTACTTTGACCTTTGCGCCATTTATAAATCATATCCTTTGAAATCCCGTCGAGCAATTCCGAAACACCTCTTTTTTCAATCGCCTTAGAAAATTCTTGTTCTATTTGATAATAATCCATTTGTAAATTTTTCGTCAATATACGAAATTTAAAGATTTGTTTCCAAATCTATTTCAATACTCCATCCATTGCAACCGTTATTTTGCTTGATTGGATTTACGGAAATTGAATTTTCCTTCAGGAAGGATAAAAATCCGCAAAACATTCCTTTGGAATTTGATTTGTCTTCCAGCATTTTATAAATAAAATCCCTGGCTTTGATTTGATTTTTTGCAAAAATGTTCAAATATTCCTCTCTATTGATATCTGAATAAGCCGTTTTATCCAGTACTAGAAATTGAAGCATGTTTGACCATTTTGCGTTATCTTCATCGCCGTTCATTCCAAATTCTGGCATAACAGCTATAAGAAAGGTGTTATCTTCCTTTTTTCTTTCCTGGAGAATTTTCGATAATTCTTCATTGTCCAAAACGATAGTCGAATAATTAAAAAGTTTATTGTCTTCATCGTCAACCATTGTAGCTACCGTTTCGGCTACATATTCCCGAAGCCTATTTATTGTTACCATTGTATTGAAGTTTTTGTTCCAGATTCGTTTTTTGAAGATCATACATCCTTACCATTATCTGCCAGAAATTAGTGGAGCGTACTTTTTCCAAATTTCCAAAAGCGCCAGTTTCAGCTATTGAAAATGCAATAGAATCCATTCCGATTCCCGGAATTGCATTCGATTGGTTGCCATCAGGTTTTTTGGAGTCAAATAATATAGACAAATCGAGTTCCTGTCCACCCCAAGGTATTTTTGCTTCAACTAAAAATTTTTGAAAACTTGCGAATAAAAGAAATGTCCCGTAAATAAAACCGAAAGGCGCATATTTCAATTTTTCCGCACGATTTTCAATATTTTGGGAATTGTAAGCTTCCCGAATATCGCCATCGTAGTTCTGCAGTCTTTTTTTAATGAAATGAAACGACTTCTTTTCTCTGTAAAATACTGCAGTCATCAAATAAAGAATGTTGGTGTCTCCAGTTGCGTAAAAATCATGAAACAGTCTTAGCGCATCGGTGTATTCCCCAAAAGTCAAATTCATAAAGCTATCGGAAGGCCCGTAATAAGTTTTCAGCAAAGGTTTGATGCTCGGTACCGGATTATGCGTATAATATTGCTTTAAAACTTTCTGGCCACTTTCGTCAGTATCAAAAAAATCTTCAATCAATTCCGCAATAACGGCAATGTTTGAATATTTTAAAGTTTCGTCATTTTCCCAATGCGATTTCGTTTTTTTTAAATTCAACAGCCTATAAACGGCTTGATATCTCAAATCATCATAGGTGATGTAATTGTTCTGCAGACGAAAAATTAAATCGCACATTTTGATATATTGATCCTTATCGCATTCTGATAAATCAGAAGGCAAATAAAGCCTTAAATTTTCTTCTGGAATTTCGAGTACGTGCATCTATTTCAATTCAAGTTTATCATTGATTCTAATATTCAAATATGCCATTTGTTCCCCAAATTCAGCGAGAATTCTTTCTCTGATTTCTGCGTTATTTTTGTTGTCTTTTGGTATGTATTTCGATTTTGCATCGACACGCAAATATTTTTTAACCATCTTGATGATATTCCCTTTTAGAATAATTTGATCGACTTTGCGAGCTCTTAATGTTTCGTCTAATTTGCAGTTGATTTTTTCGAATTTCCTAATAGTCTTGAAATTCAATAAATACTTAAATAAGTAAGCGATTTTTGAAATAATTCTTTTCATTTTATGTGGGTTAAGTGGAAAAATAATGATCGCCGAAATTTTGTTCCGGAAGAATATTGATATTTGGATCTATTGTCGGTTCTGGAAGCATCAGCCCTTCAATTTGCTTCAGCGCTTTTTCAGCATCTAAAGCAAAAGCTTGGCGCGCAGCTTCGGGTTCTGCGTTCAAGGAAGGTTTTTGCCCCCTCGTGGTCATTTTGTCACTGGTGTAATGCTGCAATACTCCGTCTGGAAATAACTGGACCGATAATCGAATCATAGACCATGCTAAAGATGAAAAAACGCAAGCTTCGCGAATCAATCTCAAAAGTTCAATATCTTTTTCGTCGTCAATTTCAACGCTTGATTTTAGCTTGAGCTTCAGTTCTTCAAATTTTGCTTTTCCAATTCGAGGCTTAATTTCATATTGCTCACAATCGGAAATGCCAGGAGATAATTTGATAAGTAATAATCTTGATTGAATTGGAAATACTCTATCAAAATCGGAAACAGTTCTTATAAATAAATTATGAGTGATTTTGAACGCATCACTATTCATCCAAATTGGTTTTAAAATCCCAAAAAGTGGCTGTCTATCAAGTACTTTAATCAAATCATCTAAAGCACGATAATAGCGTTTTTCCATGTTTGCATTATCGCGATCGATTAGCCATTCAAACGGCAATTTCTCATTTGTATCTTGGCGCATCTTGCGCCCGTTGTTGGTGTGAGATAAGTCTTTTGATGGAGCAAGAAGCCTATAGGCATTAATTGCAATCGGGTTACGCATGGCATAGATGAAATCTTTATTCTCTTGAGCCAATGTTTCATTTTCAATATATTCGACCGCTTTTTCATAAATTTCCATTCCGACCAAATCAATAACATCATTCGTAGATGTTATTAAATCCGATTCCATATCTTGAATTTTCAAGTCGCGATCTATAAATCCTAATATTTTTTTCAATACCGGACTATCTTCATCATTAATTTCAAATAGTAATTTCATATTCCTAATTATTTTTTATACGATCACCTTCAGACACATCTTCTTCTTTTTCCGGAACCTCATGGTAAAATCCAAGTTTTAATTTTGATTCTGGAAAGTTTGCTTTAATAGCGTAGTTGATTGCTTTCATCACAATCATTTCTGGTATATCCACACCTGTCAACAAAAAGTTTTTTAGCGCATATAATTGCTCAGAACCACTATCGCTTTTACCGCTTTCAGATACGTTACCAAGCGAACTATGCAAACCAATACCCGAAGACAATGCGTGATCCGCACGTTGTGAAATCTTGATTTGCGCTTCCACAAAATCTTTAATGTTTTGATCAACTACTTTAATCTCCCAACCGTGTTCTACTAAGTTCTGGCCATCGACAGTAAACGTTTTGGTTGTATGGAGATACTTACCAGTGTTCCCTTCTCCAGATAAAACTTCTCCAATCTTCTTAAGGAACTGGTTTTGGTAATCGGTCAGCATGCTATCGCTATATACTTGACCTTTAATCGTACAGTTATGCTTTATTTCCGCAGCTTTTTTATCCCAATATGCTTGAGGCGATATTATATGATACTTTAAGTTGATCGAGTTTTTAGATAGCGCCTTGAAGATAAGCGGAACTGATGTCGATCTCTTCAACCATTCTAACGAGCCATAAATATCAGGAACTGTATAGTAGTCGGTGCAGAAGCTATACATGTTCGAATATAAGATCGGTGTTCTGTTAGCAAATGGATTATTGAAATCAAACAGCGGATAGACTTTATATTCCAATATGGAATTTACTCTACTGAATGACCAATCATTTTGAATAACATGAGTGGCTTTACGGGTATTCGCATCTTTATGAGTAGCTAATCGAGATCTGTCTATATAGCAATGCTCTAGCTTAGATATGAAGTTTTTACCGATGCGCGAACCTTTAGTCAATATGTACTTAGTAAAGACACCTTCCATGTAGTTATGATCAGTCGCACACTTCAGAAGGTAGTCCTCATAATCCCAACTCTCAAGCCACTTCTTTATAGTCTCATTTTCCTGCCATAGCCTTACCGGCTTATTCTTTTCATTGAAGCTTTCAGCATAGA
>JASCOH010000001.1 GCA_029959295.1 Flavobacteriaceae bacterium PS02334
GCGATAATTAACCGCAGAAGTGAGTACCAAAAAACAAAATTAACAACGAATCAAATAAAACAATTATCTTTGAATTATTAACTAAATACTCTCTTAGGAAAAGTCCAATTTAGTTTGAAGACATACAATATACTGCCGCAAAAGAATTAAAAAGAAGAACGGGCAGCAGCTATTCACATATTTTTCAACACCAAATTTTTGGATTAGATATTCAAGAATATTCTGTTAACAGAAGTAAGCTACTATTAAGTTTATTGGCACTGTCAGAAGGTGAAGATGTAGAAGAATTTCATTTTAATATCCACACAGGTGATGCTTTAATATTTAATTGGAATAATATCTATGATAATTTCCAAGGTTTTGAAATTATTGTAGGAAATCCACCATATGTTTCTGCAAGGAATCTAGAAGTAGAAGCCAAAGAAAATATTAAGAATTGGTCAGTTAGTACATCGGGTAATCCTGATTTGTATATTCCTTTTTTTCAAATTGGGTATGAAAATCTTGCAGAAAATGGTATTCTAGGTTATATTACAATGAATACTTTTTTCAAAAGTTTAAATGGAAGAGCTTTAAGGAGTTATTTTGAAGAAAATAGAGCTACAATAAGAATTGTTGACTTTGGAACTCTTCAGATTTTTAAATCAAAAAGCACTTACACCTGCATTTGTTTCTTGGAAAAAGTGGAACAGAATTATATCGAATATTATAAATCTACTGATAAAGAATTTCCAACTAATAGAAATCAATATAGTAGAATTAATTACAAAAATCTTGATGCAAAAAAGGGTTGGAATTTAAATAACAATGAAATTATATCCAGGCTAGAAGCTATAGGTAGACCTTTTGGGGAAAGATATAAAACTCGACATGGCATTGCTACATTAAAAAATGACATTTATATTTTTAAGCCAGTAGCAGAAGATGAAGATTTTTTTTACTTGCAAAATGGGAATCTTTACCCAATAGAGAAAGGAATTTGCAAAGATATTTTGAACTCAAATAAATTGAGTAGAAATATTGATTTTGATGCAGTGAGAGAAAAGGTCTTGTTTCCATATAATGATGACATAAAACCAAAAGCCCTTGATGAAGAGTTTTTGAGTAACCAATTTCCTATGGCATTTGAATATCTACAAAGGAAAAGAGCCATTTTATCCGAAAGAGATAAAGGGAAAGGAAAATATGAAAAATGGTTTGCCTTCGGAAGAACGCAGTCTTTGGAAAAAGTTGCTAATAAATTATTTTTTCCTAAATTTTCAGACAGAATTCCAAGTTATTTAATCAGCAACGATGATGATTTGCTGTTCTACAATGGACAGGCAATTGTCGGTCATTCAGAAGAGGAAATGTTATTGGTAAAGAAGATTTTGGAATCCCGTTTGTTTTGGTACTATATAAAAACAACAAGTAAACCATATTCATCAGATTATTATTCATTGAATGGTACATATATCAAGAATTTTGGTATTCCTGAATTTACTAATAATGATATTGATTTTTTAATTAATGAATCTAATCAGGATATAATCGATGCGTTCTTAGAAGATTATTATAATATTCGATTGTAAATTTAAAAACACCTATTTGTACAACTAAAAATTATACGCCAAACCATAAAAAGTTTGGCTTTTTTGATGTTTCAAAAGTCATGCAAAGCCAATAACAGCCAAATAATTCCTTTGACAGCCACTTTACTAGAGTGCTTTAATTTCTGAAACATCTTTGTTGACAAAGCCCACAAAGAGTGAGTACAATAACAAATTAAAGTGTTTTAATGATGAAAGAACCTGACTACAAAAGAGAATTACCAACAATTAACATTGAGGGAACAGAGTTTCTTATCGATGTAAACAAATTAGAACTCCGGGAAAAGTTAAACTCCAAAAATACTATCTCAATCTTTGATATGCGGGATGTTGGAGACGGCTATACTTTTCAATATGGTTTGAGTGAAAAAAATATTCCGCATTTGTTCTCCAGTAATGAAAAAATAACGGTAAAAATTCCTGACCTGGTCAAACTTGACCCGGAGGGCATGGCATTAAAATATAATGTTGCAGATGTTTCCGGAAAGGATGATTTTGATTTAATGGTTGATCAGGATGCATTGCATAAACGTATCCGTCTGGGAAATCTTCCGACGTTAGATATTGCAGGACATACTTTTTTTGCCGATGCTCGGATAGACCTGCTGAGGCCAAAAGATGATTTTACCACTCTGGGTATTTGTTTTTCTGATATCGACCATTATTTCAATGAAGAAGAACACAGTTATATAATTCCATACAATCCAAAAACACATCAATTTCAGGAACTGGATTATGATAAGATTACGGAATATCCAAAAGATCTTATAGCTGTACAATTTCCACATCAACAGATATTAGATCCCATTGGCTGGAACAGATACCACGGATTTAATGAAACCCAAAACTTAAAGGAAATAGGTTTGAAACTGCATTTCGAGGCAAAGTTAATCCCTTGGCAGAAGACAGGAATAGACGAAACCATCAAGGAAAATATAAAACGATTAAAGCCGGACACTTTACAATCAAAAAAACAAATTCCTGAAACCGACAAAACTCTAAAAAAAAGAGGGAGAAAAATGTAAACTAATTAATGATACATGACAACGTCAAACCGTAAAAAGTTTGGCGTTTTTTTATTACATAACACACACTGTAACGCCAATGACAGCCAAATGATGCCTTTGACAGCCACTTTGTGAGAGTGCTTTGATTTCCGAAACACCTTTGTTCCGAAAGCCCGCAAGGTGTGGGCAAACTGTAACAAATTAATGTGTTTCAATTATGGAAAAACAAAGAAAAAAAGTTTTGCTGACAGTCGTGGCTATGCTGTCAGCAATTGGCGTGTTCGCACAGGGAAACGGTTCGGCAGGTATCAACGAGGCTACCCAAATGGTAACTTCCTATTTCGATCCCGCAACCCAGCTTATTTACGCCATCGGTGCCGTCGTCGGATTGATCGGAGGGGTTAAAGTCTATAACAAATTCAGCAGTGGTGATCCCGACACGAGTAAAACGGCAGCTTCGTGGTTCGGTGCCTGTATCTTCTTAATCGTAGCGGCTACCATCCTGCGTTCATTCTTCCTTTAATCCTTTGCCTTATGAATTACAATATCAACAAAGGCATCGGAAGAACGGTGGAATTTAAAGGACTGAAAGCACAGTACCTGTTCATTTTTGCAGGTGGTCTTCTCGGTACGCTTATTCTCGTGATGATACTGTATATGGTTGGCGTAAATTCATACGTCTGCCTGTTCCTTGGTGCCGGTGGTGCTTCGCTGATTGTATGGCAGACCTTTTCACTGAATAGCAAGTATGGCGAACACGGATTAATGAAGATTGCCGCCAACAAAAGGCATCCCCGCTACATCATCTGCCGTAAGCCCGTACACCGCTATTTAAAATTCACTTCTAAAACGAAAGCCGTATGAGAAATGTATCAAAGACCACCACACTGGAAAGCAAGTTTCCACTCCTGGCAGTAGAGAACAATTGCATCTTATCCAAAGATGCAGACATTACCGCCTGTTTTGAAGTGCGTTTGCCGGAGCTGTTCACAGTAGCTTCTGCGGAATATGAAGCCATTCACTCTGCCTGGCATAAGGCGATCAAAACCCTGCCGGACTTCACGGTCATCCACAAACAGGATTGGTATATCAAGGAAAACTATGCTCCCGATTTGGCGGCGGATAACCAAAGTTTTTTGGCAAAGTCTTACCAACGCCATTTCAATGAGCGACCGTTTCTGAACCACTATTGCTATCTGTTTCTGACAAAGACAACCAAAGAGCGTATGCGTATGCAAAGCAACTTCAGTTCGCTTTGTAAAGGTACGCTTATCCCGAAGGAAATAAGGGATAAAGAAGCCATACACTGCTTTATGGAAGCCGTAGCACAGTTTGAACGTATCGTAAACGATAGTGGTTTCATAACACTGCAACGTTTGACCGAAGATGAAATCATTGGTACAGATGAAAAGCAGGGTTTGTTGGAGCAATACCTTACGCTGTCGAGGGAAACGGGAACACCGATGCAGGATATTGGTTTGGGAGCTGAAGAAGTACGTATCGGCAATAAAAGATTAAGTCTGCATACACTTTCAGATACGGACGACCTTCCCGGAACAGTATCGGCGGATACCCGTTTTGAGAAGCTGTCTACCGACCGGAGCGATTGCCGTTTGTCGTTTGCCGCACCAGTGGGATTGTTATTGAGTTGTAATCACATTTACAATCAATACCTGTTTTTGGATAACAGCGAAGCCAACCTGCAAAAGTTTGAAAAGTCTGCACGAAATATGCACTCGTTGGCTCGGTACAGCCGTGCCAACCAGATCAACAAAGAATGGATAGAAAGGTATCTGAATGAAGCCCACAGTTTCGGTCTTTCATCTATACGGGCACACTTCAACATCGTAGCATGGTCGGAAGATCCTGCGGAACTGAAACAACTAAAGAACGATTGTGGTAGTGCCTTGGCACTGATGGAATGTAAACCACGTCTCAACACGACCGATGTAGCCACTTTGTATTGGGCAGGAATGCCCGGTAATGCAGGAGATTTTCCAAGCGAAGAAAGTTTTTACACCTTCATCGAACCTGCCTTATGCTTCTTTACGGAAGAAACGAATTACCACAATTCGCCTTCGCCATTCGGTATCAAGATGGCAGACCGTTTAACAGGAAAGCCTATCCATTTGGATATTTCGGATTTGCCGATGAAGCGTGGTATCATCACAAATCGGAACAAATTCATATTGGGTCCGTCAGGAAGCGGGAAATCTTTTTTTACCAATCACATGGTTAGGCAGTACTACGAGCAGGGTGCTCACGTGCTACTCGTGGATACAGGTAACTCGTATCAGGGATTATGCGAACTCATCAAAGGAAAGACAAAAGGCGAAGACGGTGTGTACTTCACATATACCGAAGATAATCCGATTGCCTTCAACCCATTCTACACCGATGATGGCGTATTTGATATTGAAAAACGTGAAAGTATCAAGACTTTGATATTGACACTTTGGAAACGTGATGACGAACCGCCAACACGTTCTGAAGAAGTGGCTCTTTCCAATGCGGTTTCCGGTTACATCGAACGCATTAAAAACGAGGGGATTTTTCCATCCTTCAACGGATTTTATGAATACGTGCAGGGCGATTACCGCAAGGTACTCGAAGAAAAACAGGTAAGGGAGAAAGACTTTGATATTGCCAATTTCCTCAACGTACTCGAACCTTATTACAAAGGTGGTGAATACGATTACCTGTTAAACTCCGACAAGCAATTAGACCTGCTTTCCAAACGCTTTATTGTGTTTGAAATTGATGCTATTAAGGACCATAAAATTCTTTTTCCCATAGTCACGATCATCATTATGGAGGTCTTCATCAACAAGATGCGTAGGCTCAAAGGTATCCGCAAGCTGATACTGATTGAAGAAGCCTGGAAAGCGATAGCGAAGGAAGGAATGGCGGAATATATCAAGTATTTATTCAAAACCGTGCGTAAGTTTTTTGGGGAAGCCATCGTGGTAACACAGGAAGTGGACGACATCATTCAATCGCCTATTGTCAAGGAAAGTATCATCAATAATTCTGACTGTAAAATCCTTTTAGACCAACGCAAGTATATGAACAAGTTTGATGATATACAGGCAATGTTGGGATTGACGGACAAAGAGAAAGGTCAGGTACTTTCCATCAATATGAACAACGATCCGTCACGGCTTTACAAGGAAGTCTGGATTGGCTTAGGTGGTACACACTCGGCAGTCTATGCCACAGAAGTTAGTTTGGAGGAATACCTCGCATACACCACGGAAGAAACCGAAAAAATGGAAGTGATGCAGTTCGCATCGGAACTCGACGGAAACGTCGAACTCGCCATCAAGCATATCGCTATGCAAAGGCGTGATCAATCAAATCAATAATTATTAATCATTTAAAATTTAGAAGCAATGAAAAAAATAATGTTACTGGTGTGTACGGCACTAATGCTTGCCATAGCACCCACCGCTAAAGCCCAATGGGTAGTAACCGATCCGGCTAATCTGGCATCAGGAATTCTTAACTCCGCCAATGAGATTGTACAGACTTCATCTACCGTAAGTAATGTAGTGAAGAATTTCAAAGAAGTTGAAAAAGTCTATAAGCAAGGCAAGGAATACTACGATAAGCTGAAAGCGATCAACAATCTGGTAAAAGATGCCCGCAAAGTGCAGCAGACTGTTTTGCTGGTAGGTGATGTATCTGAAATGTATGTTCAAAATTTTGGCAAGATGATGAACGATCCCAATTTCACACCACAGGAATTAGTTGCTATCGGTAACGGCTATTCGGCACTCCTTAACGAAAGTACTGAGCTACTGAAGGAATTAAAACAGATTGTAACCTCGTCAAGCCTTTCGCTGAATGACAAAGAACGTATGGACATCATCGACCGTGTGTATAAAGAAGTAAAGGAATACCACAGCCTTGTACGCTATTACACCAATAAAAATATCTCTGTAAGCTACCTGAGAGCGAAAAAGAAAGACGATGCCAAAAGAGTATTGGATCTCTACGGAACTTCAAATCAAAAATACTGGTAAAAATGGAATGGAATAATCTTCATGAAGTTCTGCGGTCGCTCTACGATGATATGATGCCGCTTGCAGGCGATATGGCAGCGGTGGCAAAAGGTTTGGCAGGATTAGGTGCATTATTCTATGTGGCATTAAAGGTTTGGCAGGCTTTAAGCCGTGCCGAACCTATTGATGTGTTTCCGCTATTAAGACCATTTGCTTTGGGACTGTGTATTATGTTCTTCCCAACCATTGTTTTGGGAACCATTAATGCGGTACTAAGCCCGGTAGTTACAGGAACACATTCCATATTAGAAAACCAGGTACTTGACCTGAACCTGTTGCAGCAACAAAAAGACCAGTTGGAGTATGAAGCAATGGTCAGAAATCCTGAAACAGCCTATATGGTATCAGACGAAGAGTTTGATAAAAAGCTGGAAGAACTGGGATGGTCGCCCTCCGATATTGGAACAATGGCAGGTATGTATATGGACAGAACCGCTTATCAGTTGGAAAAAGTAATAAAGGACTGGTTCCGTAATTTATTGGAAATACTGTTTCAGGCAGCAGCACTTGTCATAGATACTATACGAACGTTTTTCCTGATAGTCCTCTCCATACTCGGACCGATAGCCTTTGCCATTTCTGTGTGGGATGGATTTCAATCTACGCTCACCCAATGGCTCACGAGGTACGTCAGTGTCTATCTCTGGCTACCTGTTTCTGATTTGTTCAGCTCGATGCTGGCAAGGATACAATCACTCATATTGGAACGTGATATTGAAATGCTTGCAGATCCGACCTACATACCTGATACGAGTAATACGGTGTACATCATATTTATGATCATTGGCATTATCGGATATTTTACAATACCGACGGTAACAGGCTGGATTATCCAGGCAGGAGGTGCAGGAAACTTCACCCGTAATGTAAATCAGACCGCAATGAAAGCTGGAAATGTAGCAAGTGCCGGTGCTGGTTCAGCAGCAGGAAATATTGGTGGTCAGCTAATGAAATAATGTAAAATAATTAATCATTAAAAAAAATGGAATTTAAAACACTAAGAAATATTGAAAACAGCTTCAGACAGATTAGGCTTTACGCCATTGTGTTTGCCGTTCTCTGCATTAGTGTGGTAGGATATGCCGTATGGCAGTCCTACCGTTTTGCAGAAGAACAACGCCAGAAAGTTTATGTGCTGGACAATGGAAAATCATTAATGTTAGCTCTTTCACAGGATGCCAGTATCAACCGCCCTGTAGAAGCAAGGGAACACGTTCGTCGCTTTCATGAACTGTTTTTCACACTGGCTCCCGATAAGAATGCCATCGAAAGTAATATGAAACGGGCGTTTAACCTTGCCGATAAAAGTGCTTTTGACTATTACAAAGACCTTTCGGAAAAGGGCTATTACAACCGTATCATTTCGGGAAATGTACAGCAACGTATCGAAGTGGACAGTGTGGTCTGCAATTTCGATACCTATCCTTATGCAGTACGAACCTATGCCAAACAGTTCATTATCCGTTCAAGCAACGTAACCCGACGTAACCTTATTACTTCTTGTTATCTGGTGAATTCTGTCCGTTCAGATAACAATCCGCAAGGGTTTAATATTGAAAAATTTGCTGTAACTGAAAACAGGGACATCGAAGTGATTGAACGCTAAAAGAAAAAGTTATGAAACAGTTACTTGATTTAGACACATTCGCAAAAACTCTTACAGATAAAGGATATAATGGTTATTTCCAGACGGAGGCGGCTTATGCCGACAAGCTCAAAGATAGCATTAGCAGATTTTTAGAGGCTTGTAATAACGGAACTGACAAACCGATGTTGCCTAACATTATGATGCTGAAAACCTATCTGGAATGGAATGGCGATGATAAGCCAAAGGTTGAATGCAATATGTGGGTAAAATATGAAAACGGTCTATTCGATGTTCAGAAAATGAACATTGAAAGAATAGATCAGTACGGGCAAATATTGAAGCAATCGAAATTGACAGATCTATCTACAAATTCGGTTCCGACAAGAAAAGAAGCCATAGCACAAGTGTCCGAAAAGCCCAAAGAACAGTTATCTAACCCAAACAGACGGTTCAGGATGCGATAATCGATAATCATTAAGGTATGAAAAAATTACGAGTAAATATGGACAGGTACTTTGACCAATTGGACGATCGCTGGCGGGAACTACCTGTACGCAAACAACACCAATATACCCTTTACTTTTTTCTGGGTTATTTGCTGCTTACCGCAGGGGTCATTGCCAAAGTATGGTACGATACGGGAAAGTCTGAAAACGATATGAGAATTGAGCATATCGAAAACCCTATCCTCAAAAAAAGGGAAAGTCCTGCAAGCTTGCAGGACAGTATATCAACCATTTTAAAAAATAAGATTTATGAAAGAAAATGAGAATAAAAAGACAGTTGTTCGGGTAACGGAAGGTAATCCGAAAGAAACGGCTGATGTGCTGCAAGACAGTACACAGACAAAAACCGAAAAGCTTAAAAAGCCACTCATATTCGGTTTGATGGGCATCGTCTTCGTGGGATGTATGTACCTCATATTTAAGCCATCGGAAGATAAAAATGAGATGGAAAATATTGGGTTGAACGATGCTGTTCCACAGGCTACCGAGGCAGGGATGCAATCGGATAAGCAAAAGGCGTATGAGCTGGAAATGTTGGAGCAAAAAGATCGTGAAAAGCGAAATGCCCTGACAACGCTTTCAGATTACTGGAATACAGACAGCTCACTAAATACGGAAGAAGAAATTCCCGAAGAAGAGGACGGTTATGATTATAGCCCGGGACGAAATTCGGGAAGATCCGGCAATTCGGCATTGAACAGTTACCGTAATGCACAAAGTACATTAGGTTCATTCTATCAGGATAATAATTCGGAAACAATGGAACTCCGCAGGCAATTGGATGAACTCAAAGAGCAATTGGCGGAAAAAGATGTACCTCGGGCTACAACGGTGGATGACCAATTGGCATTGATGGAGAAATCTTATCAGATGGCAGCTAAGTATTTACCACAAGGCACTACAAATACAGGAGAAGCTGCACCTTCTGGTAATAACAATACAGTTACCAATGCTTCTGCTGTAAATCAAAAAGAGCATTTTGTCGCATTCACACCAGCAAGGAAAAATACTGTTTCGGCGTTGTACCGTGAACCTTCGGATGCAGAGTTTTTAGCTGATTGGAGCCAAACTAAAAACCGTGGGTTTTATACCGCAGGTTCTACAGAGCAGGTGGTACAACCTAAAAACAGTATCAAAGCCAGCGTACACGAAACACAAACCGTTGTTGGTGAAACGGGTGTAAGACTGCGATTGCTGGAAACAGCCCAAACGCCTCAACGAACTATTCCCAAAGGAACGATTGTAACTGCCAACGGCAAATTTCAGGGCGGACGTTTACAGCTAAAAATTACTTCCATAGAATTGGAGGGCAATATCATTCCGGTGGATATAACCATTTATGATCTGGACGGACAGCAAGGTTTGTACGTTCCGTATTCACCCGAAATGAATGCTCTTACCGAAATGGCGGGTAATATGAGCCAAACAGGTGGAACCAGCGTAATGCTTACGCAGAATGCCGGACAACAGGTAGCGGCTGATTTAAGCCGTGGGGTGGTTCAGGGTATTTCGGGCTATTTCGCCAAAAAAGTAAGAACACCAAAAGTTACGCTGAAAGCCGGACATCAGGTATTCCTTGTATCCAAAAAATAATGTTAAACTCAAATAAATAGAAAAATGAAAAATCATTTAAAAACTTTTTGGGCTATTGCCCTGATACTCGGCTTTGCCGTACAATCTTATGCACAGGATAGTGTAAGAACTCCGCTCGCTTTAGGAAAGATAGCTCCTTACAAAATGGAAGTAACCTACGATAAAACTTCGCATTTGATTTTCCCGACTGCTATACGTTATGTGGATTTGGGAAGTGAATACCTGATTGCCGGAAAGGCGGAAGATGCGGAAAACGTATTGCGTGTGAAAGCATCAGTTAGGGATTTTGAAGCTGAAACAAATTTTTCCGTCATTACCAATGACGGTCGTTATTACTCTTTTGATGTGTATTACAGTTCTTATCCCGAAGCGTTGAGCTATGACCTTTTGACGATGCAAAAAGCAGTTGATAAAGCCAACGGAAACGATGTGCTTTTTGAAGAACTGGGCAACAATTCGCCCTCATTGGCAGGCTTACTGTTGGAAACCATTTACAAGAAAGACAAACGCATAGTAAAGCATATCGGGGCAAAGAGTTTTGGCATCCAGTTTATCCTTAAAGGAATTTACATCCACAACGGTAAATATTATTTCCACACGGAATTGAGAAACAAAACCAATGTACCGTTTCAGATTGATTTTATCAATTTCAAGGTGGTCGATAAAAAGGTTGCCAAACGTACCGTAGTGCAGGAACGACCAATGATACCGCTTCGTACTTACAAGCCACTGGATGAGATTGGTGGAAAATTGACAGAGCAAAATGTGTTCCTGTTAGATCAGTTTACAATTAGCGATGACAAAGTGTTGCTGATTGAAATTTTCGAGAAAAACGGAGGCAGGCATCAAACGCTTCAGGTGGAAAATTTGGATTTAATCAAAGCTCGTTTGATTAACGATATGCACTTAAAATTTTAATAACACTTTAAAACAATAGCAATAAAATGAAAAAGTATATCTATACCGTGATGCTCATAATCTTGAGTATCACAACCAGTCAGGCTCAGCGAATGATACCTAAACAAAAAAGATTGGAAGTAAATGTTGGTGTATTGTCCGATGATAAAATCGGAAATGATTATTACATCAATATCGGTATGACCATAAATGGTAAGAATGGGAACTACCAGCTTTGGGCGTTGGAATATACGCACCAATACCACGATTATAAAACTATCCGCATTCCGCAGGAAACCTACACTGCCGAAGGAGGCTATAGTTTCTTCCTTTTAGGCGATAGTAGAAAAAACATCACGCTGAACTTAGGCTTAACAGGTGTGGTCGGGTACGAAACCATTAACCGTGGCGAAGTGATGTTGTATGACGGAGCAAAGATTTTGAATGAAGACAACTTCATCTACGGAGCTGGTGGTCGTCTCACTTTTGAAACCTATCTCTCAGACCGATTTGTATTAGTTCTGCAAGGACGTACAAAAGTTTTGTGGGGTACGGATCTGGAACAATTCCGCCCGTCAGCAGGTGTGGGTTTAAGGTTTAACTTTTAAAACGTAGAACAATGATAGCAATATTTAATAAATTCAGAATGGTACTATTGCCAATATATGTTCTTTTGGCAATCCTTACAGTTTCGGTTACGTTGGTGTCTTGCAGTAAAGATGATGAACTCGAAATACAGAACGATTTTCCTTTTGAGGTCAATGTGATGCCTGTACCTAAAGATGTATCTAATGGGCAGACGGTAGAAATTCGTATCTCGATACAACGTACCGGAAATTACAGCAACACACAATACTATCTCCGTTATTTCCAGTTTGACGGAACGGGAACCTTACAGTATCATGATGAACCGCCTTATCAGCCAAACGATTTATACCCGTTAGCAACGGAACAATTCAGGTTGTATTACACATCAACATCTGCTGTATCACAATCCTTTGAAGTCTGGATTTCGGACAGCTTTGGTAACGAAAAGCAACTGAGCTTTCAGTTTAATAGTAGTGATTAAAGCGGCATTTTAGTTTATAAAAAAACGGCTTACCGGATTTGGTGAGCCTTTTTTTATTTAACAGTTGGCATCTTAATCTTTATATCCTTATAATTCTTTTTTTGCGGCTGCTCGTCAATTTGGCGAGCATTTAATGACGGAAGAATTTACGAATAAGTACCCAAACTGCATAAATCTTGCGTATTATCCTTTAGGTATTACATGATAAATAGTGACACCTTTTAAATTTATGTAAATTTTTATCACTTTTTTCTTGACCGTTGACTATACTCCACGGTTTATATTTGCGTATGCAAATCTTTAAAAAATAATAGAAAATGTTGAACAAAACATATAAAACGGCAGCAATAACCTTGGTGTTTTCATTGCTGGCAACATGTGGTTATGCACAGAATCACTTAAAAAAAACTACTATGAAACAAGCGGAGAAAACGGTGTGCAGCAACGACTGCAATGCCAAAAATAAGTCAGAACAGATGTCCTGCAAACTGACGAGTCCTGAGCTGCAAAGAAGAAAAGAAACCGCTATTGCAAGCTTAAAGGGTCAGGTAATTGAAAAAAAGGAACTTAAAAATGGTTTTGCTTATAAATTTTCGGGAGATGATAAGGTATTGGATGAACTGACAGAGTTTATCAAAACAGAAAGAAACTGCTGTGACTTTTTCACATTTGCAATGTCTGTAAGCGGAGATAAAAGCGAAGCCTGGCTGGAGCTAACAGGGGCAGATGGTGTGAAAGAATTTATAACTGCTGAACTGGATTTTTAAAAATACGTTCTATAATACACGAAAAGCTATTAATTGACTATATATGTCACTATCTAAAATTTGAATGAACAAAATTTATATTTATTTTCTTTTCTTCTTTCTTGGGACATCCCAGGCATTTTCGCAGACCGCCGAAAGAGATAAAGACTTACGCACTTTAGTAACCTTATTAGATTACATATCAAAAGATTATCCGGCAGCTGTGGAGGCTGGTAAAGTGGTCAATGAATTTGAATTCGCCGAAATGACCGAATTTGCCGAAAAAAGCATTGTACTGCAAAAAGAGTTATCACCCGCAATCAATAACAATAAGTTCAATGAACTGCAAACCTCTTTATTGGAATTGCAACAATCCATAGCCCATAAAAAGGAAAAGGAAAAAATTTCAGAAATTGCCTTAAACACCAAGAACAGAATTCTTGATCTGGGATTACTGAAGATTACACCTGATCGCTATCCGTCTTTAAAAAATGGAGCTGTTTTATTTCAGGCCAACTGTGTTTCCTGTCATGGGAACAAAGGTTTTGGTGACGGACCGGCCGGTAAAGCACTAGATCCGTCTCCCACTAATTTTCACGAAGCCGAAATATCTCCGCTCCAGGCATATAATGTTATCAAACTGGGTATTGAGGGGACAGGAATGGTTTCTTATGACCACTTGTCCGAAAGTGAAATCTGGGATCTTTCTTTTTATATCTTATCGCTTAAACACGATAAGGATAATGCAAAAATCAAATTTCCCAACCGGTTACATCTGGACAGTATCAGCAAATGGAATGATGATGAGCTCCAAAGATTTCTGGATAAATCACAGGAAAAAGTTACAGTAGGGCAGCTTCGCCACTATGAACCCGAAAGACCTGATCCCTTGGACGTGGCCATGGAAAATCTGAATCTTTCTTATGCCGTTTTCCAGAACGGAGACAATAAACAGGCTGAGAAACTGGCTTTAACTTCCTATCTCGAAGGTATAGAGCTTGTAGAAAACCTGCTGAGTGCCTCGTCGCCTTCTTTGGTAAGAGATATCGAACGGGACATGATCGCTTACCGAAAGGCTCTTCAGAATAAGGATAAAGAAAATGCAGAAAAGTATTACAACACGCTTAAAGAAGAAATCATTTCAGCAAAAAAAATATTGTCTGAAAAAGACTATTCCTTCGCTTTTATTTACGGTTCTGCCTTGTCCATATTAATAAGGGAAGCATTGGAAGCACTGTTGATCATCCTCATCATTTTAAGCGTTTTGAGACCAATGAAAGTTAAAAAAGCAGTTGTGGCAGTGCATTCTGGTTGGTTGCTTGCTGTGCTTATTGGTATAGCAGGCTGGTTTTTTGTAGACAGCCTGATCAATCTAAGTGGAGCTTCGCGTGAGCTAATGGAAGGTATTGGAGCTATTGTAGCTGTTCTGGTATTGCTCTTTGCCGGTATATGGCTTCATTCCCATTCCGAGATATCGAAGTGGACGCACTTTGTTAAAACCCGTATAAACCGTATTTCAGAAACAGGTAACTGGATGGGCTTATTTATTTTCGCTTTTATAGTTGTTTTCAGGGAAGCCTTTGAGGTGGTTCTGTTCCTTTCTTCATTGAAGCTGAACAATCCCGAAGTTGCAGGTTCTGCTATTAACTGGGCAGTGCTTACTTCAGTGGTTATCGTAGCCGCTATCACATTTGTCTTCCTGAAGTTTACTAAAAAGCTCCCGATTGGAAAATTCTTCAAACTGGCATCCTATATGGTGGCTGTATTGGCAGTGGTATTGGCAGGTAAGGGAATTATGGCGTTTCAAGAAGCAGGTTACGTCCCTATTACGCCTGTTGGCTTTATACCACAAATAGACCTGCTGGGGATTTATCCAAATGTACAAACCCTCTCGGCACAGATTTTAATACTTGCTATTATTAT
Organism: Flavobacteriaceae bacterium PS02334; assembly: GCA_029959295.1. Taxonomy (GTDB): domain Bacteria; phylum Bacteroidota; class Bacteroidia; order Flavobacteriales; family Flavobacteriaceae; genus Flavobacterium. Next base: position 14,983 of record JASCOH010000001.1, read on the forward strand.
ATTTTTCAATTGGAAAAACCGTAGGGGAAGCAAAGATTGATGTAATGTCCCCAGGGATTATTTAGTCTTTGGGGACAATTATTGGACAGCAATTTTCATTGGAAACGTTTGTATTAGAAGTACTGCAACAGGTTTTAAGACCATTTAGCAACATCGTACGGACTTGCAGTAACTCTTTGATTTTGTTATCAATGCGGTTCACCTTTTCTGCAATCTTATCTGCGATGTTCTGGCAGGTTGCTTCGTTGGCATCTATCATATCGAGCACTTCTGATACTTCGTTTAATGTGAACCCCATGTTTTTGATCCACTTGATAGACATGAGCCGTTGAAAAGTTTCTTCCGAATATTCTTTATAGTTGTTCTGCCTCCGCTCTTTTCTGTCAACGGTAATCAAACCCTGTTTTTCATAAAACCGGATGGTGTCTTTGGAAAGCCCTGTACGCTCTGATAATTCGCCTATTAACATATCTGATAAAATTAATCTCTCTTTTTACTTGACAGTGGACTACACTCCAACGTTTATCTTTGCAAAGATAATTAAATATAACTAGCAGGAATTAGTCCACTATAACACATTAAAAAAATACAAAGAAAATGACGAAACAAGGATGCTCCACAGCGGGCTGTGAACCCGAAACTGTGTCAAATGATATTTCGATATTAGATAGATACCTGACCGTATGGATTTTTCTGGCAATGCTGCTCGGTGCAGGTGTCAGCCACTTCTTCCAGTCTTCCGCGGAAGCCATAAACGAAACTTTTACAGTTGCAGGACATACCAATCTTCTGCTTGCATTCGGGCTTATTCTTATGATGTACCCGCCTTTGGCCGAGGTACGATTTGAGTTGCTTCCGAAAGTATTTAAGGATACAAAAGCCCTTTGGCTTTCTCTTCTACTGAATTGGATTGTCGGTCCCCTGATTATGTTTGCCCTTGCCATTGGTTTCTTCGCCTATATAGCTCCTACATTTATCGGCCCCGATGACCGTTGGGCACTTTATATGGCAGGTCTTTTACTTGTTGGGATAGCCCGTTGCGTGGCTATGGTTCTAATCTGGAACCGTCTGGCAGGTGGCAGCAGCGAATATGGTGCTGCTTTTGTAGCATTGAACAGTATTTTCCAGATCATCACATTTGGCTTCTATGCATGGATTTTCATTTCAGTACTGCCCCCATATTTTGGAATGGAAGGTACTATCGTAGATGTAGAGTTCAAAGAACTCTTCAACAGTGTGCTGATCTATTTGGGCATACCTTTCGCATTGGGCATTTTCGGACGGATATTTCTCGTAAAAGCAAAAGGGAACGAATGGTATGAAAATACGTATTTACCTAAAATAGCCCCACTTGCTGTAATTGCATTGATTTTTACAATTTTTGTCATGTTCAGCCTTCAGGGAGAAAGAATGCTCACGCAGCCTCTCGATGTACTTTGGATTGCACTGCCTATGTCGGCTTATTTTGTAATCATGTTTTTGGTCAGTTTTTTTATAACACACCGTATGGGAGTTGATTACCGCAGAAGTGCAACATTAGCATTTACAGCTTCGGGCAATAATTTTGAGCTGGCTATTGCCGTGGGTATTTCTGTATTCGGCATTGCTTCGCCTGTAGCCTTTGCCACGGCAATCGGCCCCCTTGTGGAGGTTCCTGTCCTGATCAGCCTGGTGCATCTGAGCCTGTATTTCAGGAAACGTTTCTTCCGTGGAAACGAGGGAGATAATCTGAAGGAAGAGATGATGAAGAAATAGCGGGAACATAGTTTGCCTGTCTTTGCTGACTTCGCTATATTTGCAACATAATTGCATTAGTTAAAGTGTACATGAAAAGATTATCATTTTTAATATTCGTATTATTTTTATTTCAGGCAGCCCAGGCTCAAAAACAAACATTGGAAAAAATAATAAAAGGTGAAAAATCGGTGGTTAAAGACACCGTTTTTAAAGTAAGTACAACCGACAACGTTTCAGTAGATATACCTGTAACAATTATCAACGGAGCTGAAAAAGGGCCTACATTTACAATTATTGCAGGCATACATGGAATGGAGTATCCTACGATAATGTCTCTCTTAGAACTTCGAAAGGAAATCGATCCACGCAAGTTAAAAGGGAACCTGATCATTATACCGATTGTTAATGTACAGTCTTTTTATAAGCGTACACCTTTTATAAATCCATTGGATAATCTCAACCTTAACCGGGTTTTCCCCGGAAGTGCCGACGGAACCATTACTGAAGTTATGGCTGACTGGATGACAAAAGAAGTGTTTGCAGTCACCGATGTTTTATTGGATATGCATGGAGGGGACGTAGGCGAAGACCTAATTCCCTTTATGTGCTATTACGAGAACAAAGAATTCAAGCAGCAAACGGAACTGGCATCAAGATTAAGCGAAATAAGTGGGTTTGATACGGTTGTTTCCTATCCCTACATACTACCTGCAGACAAACCCGCAATGTATGCTTTTAAACAGGCGGTAAGACAGGGTATCACCGCACTGAGTATAGAAATCGGGAAATTGGGAAACTGGAGTAAGTCAGAAATCTCGATGACCAAAGATGGTATCTACAGGATGATGACTGAGTTGAAAATGTACGAAAATAAGCAGGTGAAACCTGTTCAGTCAGCAAAGATCCATTACAACAGACAGGCATACGTGTCGGTTCCGGTTCAAGGTATTTTTTACAGCAATGTAAAAGCAGGTGATAAGGTTAAAAAAGATGCAGAAATTGGATATATTACCGATATTTTCGGGAACGAAATCCAAAAAATAGTGGCTCCCGAAAGTGGTACTGTACTTTACAAAGTTGGTACACCTCCGGTAAATAAAGGAGAAACATTGTTTTGTATAGGCTTTCAGGTCAAAGAAGGTTTTTAACCAAACCCAAATCCATTTTATGGCTCCGTATATATACGGGGCTTTTTTTATGTCAATACTGAATGCGATAAAGACAAACACTACCTTTCAAAGCCAATGACTTCCACTTATATCTATTCCAAAATCAGGCTTTGTAAATTCGATTTCGACAGAAAAATTGAGCATCATATGGAAGTAATTGCAATACAAAAATCCGCATTGGACAGTTTGAATAATGAGTTGAAGGATCTTTTAGAACTGACTGAAAACACAACCCGAAAATACACCCCTATTTTCAGGGAAGAGAAATGGCTGGATAACCAGGAGGTATGCCTGATGCTGGGTATTACGAAACGTAGTTTACAGACTTATAAGGACAAAGGATTGTTACCTTATTCCAGGCTGAATAGAAAAAATTATTTTAAACTTTCGGATGTTCAGGCTTTACTACAAGCCGGTCAGCCGTACAATACCTATAATGATGGATTTACTGACGAATGAAACCCTGGAAATCATCCAACAACAGGAAATGGTAGCACAATTGCGAAGTCGAATCGAAGACATTCTGAAAAACTATCGTCCGGTAATGAACGGAGAGATTTATCTTTCAGGCGAAGATATATGCAGACTGCTCCATATCAGCAAAAGAACGCTACAACAATACAGGGATGATCATATTTTGCCGTACATACAGATTGGAGGCAAGATCCTTTATAAGGAATCAGATCTTTTTTTGGAATTAGAAAAGCATTACACCGGAAAAACTTCTATCAATGATAACTCCTGAATTTTCTTTTCAGATAATAATAACGAAATAGTAAACGGTCGTACCATAGAGTAAAAAGTAACAATCCTACTGGAAGAACAAGCATTCTCAGACCAAAATACGGATAAGAGAATCCTCCTATTATACATCCCAAAAAGAAACAGGATATGATAGCCAGCTTTAAAAATATATTTTTATTTAATTGTATCCTTGCTGGACGATCTCTATAAAAGAACAGTTGAGACAGTTCTATACCTAAATCTGTAAATAATCCCGTCAAGTGTGTTGTTCTCACCACAGATTGAGATACCCTAGTCACCAATGCATTCTGTAATCCCATGGCGAAAAGCAGAGAGGAAGATAGAAGAATTGAAAATCCAGGACATTTGTTAGGTGATAAAAATGCTGAAATGCTAATTGCCAAGAATATAGATATTTCGATGAATATGGGTATAACATAAGAAATTTGCGGTTTGTATTTTGAAACCCATTCCATGATAAGACTTGATACGAATGCACCAAACAAAAAAAACAAAATGTAGAATAAATAAGCAACAGCCATTTTGTAATTTCTTAAAACAAGTTCTTCAGAAAAAAACGCAAAATGTCCTGTCACATTCGTTGTTAACGTATGTAATTCCAGAACGCCCGTAATATTTACTATGCCTGCTACACCTGATAATATTGAAGCTAATTTCAAATTGTGTGTATATGTCCGACCTTTACCTCTATGCCTAAACATCTATTGATTTGTTTAGTACAAATTTACAAAACTGACTTTCTTTAACAGTCGAATATTGTATATAATAGACAACATGCTTATCTTTGCTTAGTAAAATATAAAAATCTTAAAGTGTTTTTGCTTTAAGTCTTGGTACTGAAAACTGGTAATTTTTAAGACAACAAGACGATAAGGAAGAACGCTCACGCTATAGGCGTGGGCGCTCGCTTATTCGTTGTCGGGTATACCAGTGCCTCAGTATCGGTAAGTTGTAGTTGCCTACGCTTCTTTTTTTGTGCAGGCAATCCATTAATTAAATACTGATATAAATATGGAAACTGGTATAGCACAACAAAAAATTACGCTCGCTTTTATCAATGAAAAAAGTCCGATATTGGATTTAATCTCTGATGGTCTAACCGCTTCAGGATTTGAAGTCACATTCCAATCCGAAACAATCGAAGATGGATTATTTCAGTTAGCTTCCTTGAAAGAACTTCCGGAAGTCTGCATCATTGACCTTGATTTTTATGATAACCAGATAATTTCAAAACTTCAAAAATTAAGAGCTAAATATCCTACAGTCAAACTGATTTCTCATAGCGATATTGACAATGAGAAAATAGGTAAAACTCTTTTAGATATTGGTTTTTCTAGTTGTTTGTTGGTTGGCTGTGATGTTGATGATTTTAGGAGAGTTATAGACAAGATTGTAACTTTATGAGTTTAACATTCGTACATTTCTCTCGAAAGCAAGGGCTTCCGGTTTTCACTACAAAGGTATATTTTACCTGGTCTGGTTTGACAGAAACCATATCATATATCCTGAAGGTAAATAGCTACAAATATAGCCCTCCATTTGGAAAGCTATATTTAAATAGGATCATCTTCCTGTTTACTTGAACTCAGCTTTGTAAATATTAATGATCATATTATCTAATGGGTTGTTTACAACATATTTACTTTTTTTATAGTCCATTATAATAATTTCAAAATCGTTTAACGCAAGCATTTTCTTTCCCGAAATATCAATGATCTTATTGGTATAGGATTCAAGCAGTCTTAGTTTATCCGAATCGCTGATCAGAGAAGCGTCCAGATATATTTTATTGTATTTAAACCTGAACTGATTAGCCATCGTTTCGGAATCTCTGGATTGAGGGATTGTTTTTTTGATGCCCTCCCTGTAAATCACATTATTGTTATAGACGATTTCAAAAAAGTAGATTTTTGAAGTTTCATTCAGATAATTATCGACCGTCTTTTCCGGGATTTCACCGTAAGGGTTGTCTTTGTTTATAAAAAGTTCATCCAGATTATTTTGTATCGATGTTACAGTTGGCGTTTGGGCTTGAATTTCCGGAACAAAAAGCGATAGTGTCAACAGCATGAATACCGTAGCTCTTTTTTTCATATTTAATGATTTGTGTTAATTTATATGCTATACATCAGTGCCATTTTCTTGGCTGCTTTAAAAATTAATGGTTATGAACAAGGTTAATCAAAATCACTGGCTTCTGAAAACCTAAATTCTGCTAAAATCCGTATGGCTATCATAATGAAGAATCTCTATCTGAGAAGGATGTACATCAACCGATTGGTAACCATCCTGATCAACTCTACAAGCTTCCGGATTACACATTGAATGATAAGAAGATACGGCGATCTTTCCCCATGGATATTCATAAAAGGTATTTAGATAACCGGGATCCAGGTTACATTTGAGTATCATGGGGCTTCCCAGACTCTTTATTATGTTTGAAATATTATCGCATTCATAAAAAGGCATGTAAATCTGCTCCCCTCCGAAATTTACCAATAAAGGTTCAGCTCCACCATTGTACAGAGCTGATGTGGTAAAATTGAAAAATAGATAATTATCCCTAGACTGCTGTTGCCTGTGGTCAAAATGATTGTCCCATTTGTCCTGTACGATCTGCAATTCGGTATCTGAAAACAGATGTCCATGGTCTTTAATGAAACTGCGTCTTATTTCTTCTCCTATCCTGCATGTAAGTCCCGATTTAAGAATCTGCTCAGGAACGGCTCTTGTATAATGAAATCCTTTGATCCTGCCATTAAGGCAAAATTCATTTACTTCTTGCACCAATAAAGCAACCTCTCTATCTTCCATTAGGTCATCTAGGAAGTCTGTTTCTAAAAAATTATTTCTGACTTTTTTTAGCCTTTGTAGGTAAGCATCAGGAATGCCTGAGAGATTATTTAGATTTATCGCCTGATCGGTCATCTATAAGTTTAAAGTATCGCACAGGTTGAACTGTCTTCCATAGTTTAGAAAACAGTTCAACACGCACTGGTTTGTGACATTAATATAATTCCTCGTATCCTTTGTCAGTCAACTGCAAACATTCCATAGGTTCCTGCTCATAGGTGATAAGCCCCTGATCAATCAGGCTGTTTACCGCATCTGCAAATAAATTTTTCTCCACCGGATTCAACTTCTGTAGGATGTTATGATTAATGTTCCTCATCATTACGATATGACCCGATTTTGAGTGTTGCTTTTCGAAAGCATCCATCACCAATTTTCCAATCTGCTCGGTGGTCTTGCTGTTTTTATACAATTGACCGTAACCAAGATCGGTAAGTCGAAGACACTCAGATCCTCCGCCATTTTCATACGTTACATATTGTTTGTCAATTAGCGATTGAATCGCAATATCTGCCTCCTGTCTTTGTTTAGGATTAAGGTTTTTGAACAGACCGAAGTTCAGACTTCTCATCATCAGGATATGGGTTGGCTTAGAATTCGTCTTTTCAAATTCGGCCATTATCAATTCTTCCATAATGTTATTTCTACATAGATTAATAAATGTGTGCCACTTTTTTGTGAAATGGCATTGTGCTAATTTACGAAAAAATGGTCTGGAATGAATGGACAGAAACGAAGTTGTTCTTATACTTTTTCAATTTTGTAAACTAAACTTTTTTCATCATTCGGCACATCAGCTAATCTGTCAAATAAATTCATTTTGCTTTTTTCTAATACTCTTATCGAAGCCGAATGTTTTGGTCTGACTAGAGCATAGATTTCATTAAATCGTAATTCAAAAAAAGCATAATCAATAGCGTTTTCTGCAAGTTCTGTTGCATAACCTTTTCCCCAGTAATTTTTATCAAACCTATAACCTAGATTTAGCCTTGTTTCTTCCCCATATTTCATATAGGAAACACCTCCAAATCCAATCACAAAATTTGGATTATTTATTTCGCAAATTTTCCACGAACCAAAATTATTTTCAATCCAATGTTTTAAGATGTTTTCAAAAGCCTTGTTTGCTTTTTCATAATTCATGGCTCCGTCGGGATTATACAGATTAGTGTCAGGGTCAGAGTTGATTTCATAAAATCTTCGAAAATCATCTCTGTTTGGTTTTTCAAAAATTAAATGTGTTGATTTTTTTACCATTTTGTAGTATTTCATACATAAACTTCATTGCGTCTCTTCTATGAACAAATTTAAAGATTTAAAAACTCGCTTTGGATATAATCCAGTTAAAATCCAACGTCAATCAAGCGACGTTCTTTTCCTTCTTCTTGGGTCACTGTGTGAAAAGAAGTTACTTGTTTATCAGCTATTTTGCAAAACAGCTTGTTGTGCATGCGGTATTTTATCAAATTTTGCTTATCAGTTTCAATGTTTTCAAGTCGTAAATTCCTATTTCGTTTTTGTCAGTCTTGTCCAACTTACCATTGTTGTTTGTGTCGTAATGCCCAGTAATTACAATAGTTCCACTATCCTTATTAACCACCCAATTACGAACGAATAATTTACTGCCAGTTAATTGAGTTCGTTCTTTTCCGTCAACTGATAAAATAATTATTTGAGTTGGATCATTCCAGTCAATTCCCTTCTTTTCGTCTAAGTCAATAGTTTGAGCAGATACAATTATTTGGTTAATTCCTAAATCGTCAATTTTAACTTGTTCTATTTTTTTTAAATATCCTTCATTCGGGAAATCAACTTGGGTTGTACTTCCATTTTTTGTATCTATAAACAAAAGATAGCGGTTTTTAAGTCCGTCTATTTTCCCCCAATTTTCAATTGTCGCAATTACAAATGACGTTCCTTCAACTTCTGTCAATTTATTGAATTGAGTATGGTTGTATTTGTCTTGTCCATAAATGGTCAAGGTTGTTAAGGTCAAAAAGATAAATAAAAATTGTTTCATTATTTCTAAGTGTTTTGTTTGATAAATCTTCCCTTAGTAAATATACAAAAAAGTCTTTTTTTAACTAAAGCGACGTTCTTTTGCATCTTTTCCTGGTCGCAACCTAGAAAGAAAAGAAGTCCGTACCATAACCGCTCATTGGGATAATGTATATCACGTGAAATGAGTAGAGTACATTGAGTTCTACAGATTAGAAAAGAAACGCCTGTTGTGGTTATTTGAGAGAGGAATACAAACGAAATGAGTAACACACTTTTCAATAGAGTTAATTCCATATTATTTTTACTGCTGACATGATTTCTAGCTCAAGCCTGGTTTCAGATATTACCTTAAAACCATTTTTTTGATAGAATCCTATAGGTGATTTATAATAATAGCCGTTGGATTTTTTATCAAGATCATGGTCAATTACCCAGCCATTTAGAGTATCTTCATCATCTTTTAGTTTATTTAGCATCATTGTCCCTATACCTTTACCATGTAATTTTCCAGAAATGATAATGGCAAACCATTTCTCATTTTCACGAATAAATGTAACTGCCCATCCCTCAATATTATTTTCATCGTTAAGTAGTAAGTAATGTGCTTTTTGAGTCAGGTTATCCAAATAGTTTTCAAAATCATCTACCGATTGGTAAACAAGTTTTTCAGGATACTCGTTATTCCATAATTCAAAAACTTGTTTTTTATCTTTTTTGCTTAATTCAGTTTGCTTAACAATCTTCATTTTAGTAATTTTTAGGAATACGAATTTAAGAAAATAACATTCGCCATTGACACGAGTAAATTAAATCGATAACAAATCAAGCGACGTTCTTTTGCTTCTTTTCTTTGGTCGCAATTTGGAAAGAAAAGAAGTTCGCTAACAACAACAAAAGGGATACTGAATATCCCGTGAAATGATGTCGCAACCTGTTTGGCGAAATGTTAGAAGTGGAATTTTTGGAACGGTACATTTTGACAAAGTGGTTGTACCGATTTTAAAATGCGAAAAGGCGGTTCCGACCAACGGAAGGATGCGTCTTTTCGCCGCCCGACTTTGCTGTCAGGCGACTTTTAAGGGTTGGGTTAGGAAGTTCTTCAGATTAAGAAAGAAACCTCTGTTTTCGGTCATTCCATAACGAAACATAGACCATAATAACGAACAACCCATTTGAGCCAATGTTGCATTGATATACAAATCCTGTTTTTCCAATGCTTCGGCTAAACTGCAACTTGGGGTATCGTCTATTTGTTCGGACTGTTTCAGCAGTTCGCCAAATTCATCTGTAACCATTGGCAGGCTTGCTACCGTTTCGTACTTCTCGGAGTTGGGTTGTTTAATTTCTCCGATAGTAGATAGTATGACTTGTCCTGTCTGTTGGCTGTTACCAAAGTCTAACCAATACTTTGGTTCGTCACGATTGGCTCTGCGTTTGCTCATTGCTTTTAGCATTTCTGCAATGTCAAACCGTGCCTGTACATTGTCCACACAGGTAATGAAAATCGTTGCCTTTGCATTTTCGGGCAATCCACCGAAATTATTCCTTTCAAACTTTTGGGTTTCCGCTTTCCAATTCGTACCCATAAACCGATTGACACGGTTTATCAATGCTACCGATTTGTACAAGCCTGTTTCACTTGGTGCAAATCGCTGTCTGCCCAAATTGGCTTCCGTGATAATATCATCATCCCACAAACGCACCTGCAATCCTGCGTGTTCCAATTCTGTTAAACTGTGGCTCATTTCCATTAAAGCGGTCAGCACCTTTGAACCTGTGCCACCTGCACCAATCAAATTAACCTCAATCGGGTTAGTCGGGCTTATCAAATAGTTGTCCGTAAAATGAACGGCTGTTTTTACTGTTTCCATTACAATAGATTTTTAAGGGTTTTGTTATTTGGTTTCAATACTTCTTTTGGAAAAGGTTTATCTGTGTTTACTAGGTCTTTCCAAAGGCTTACACAATTGCCCTTTATCGGATTATGTTTGCCTAACAAATGGCTGAAATAGGAATTGAAAAAATAATATTCCCAAGCCTGTATAAACTCTTCCACCGAAGCGGATTTTTTAATATCTACGCTTACCGTTCCCATACAGACTTTGCCGTCTTCATAGATGTTGAAATAAGGCGTATGATACAATTTCGTTTTCTCGTTGGGTCTTCTATCACTTGAAAGGGCAAACACGCTCAAACCGTTTTTACTAGCTTTCCAAAGCATGGGTGGTATTGGTGCTTTTCCGTTGGGTATGCCCAAACTTTCTACAAAATACAGTTGCCTTTGCTGTGCTTTGGTGTACCAAATGACTGCACCTTTATCCGCATTGGGGTTGATGTGCAAAATGTTGGTTGGCAAAATTCCGTTCGATTTCAAAAAGGCTTTGTTATTTTCCTGTTCGGTATTGAGTGCCTTTGCCAATACATTTGCTTCTTTTACCGTCAAAGGGTGGGCATTGATAGGATTACCGTTTTTGTCCATATCAAAATGCTCTACATATACATCGGTATTGCTTCCTTTGGTTTCATAGAATACCAAAGCCGATTTTGGGTGGTACAATGTGCCGAAGTCCTGTGTTATGTCGTTAATCGTTTCCATAATATCCAATTTATAAGGTGTGTAAAATGTCGCTTAATTTGTGCAGTAGTTCAAACAATCGGTTTTCAAAACAAAGGTTGTTGGCGGTTATATCCCTGCCGTCAAACTGCTTTTGGATAATGGGTTCTTCCATTTGTCCGTACTCCTGCATTTCGGTATTGACCGATTCTATAAGGGTTTCATTAAGCCAACCTTTGTGGTCAGCATAGAATGAAATATACTTTTCCATTCCGATAATGTTCTCCATATCTTCTTCCGATGCTTCTCCGTTGGGTTTCGCATTACGGAATACATTTTCATTCGGATAGGTCTGATAAAGGGCAAAGGTTTCTTTTGCTACGTTTAAACAGTCGGTATCAAAATCATCTTTGACTTTAAAACTGTTGATACGCTGTTCAAATACAGTCAGATTAATGCGGTTATAAATCCGCTGTTCTATATAATTCCCGATGTATTCTGCTTGTTTGATTTCGGAAAGATATACTTCCGTTTCATCCGTATAATCGTCCTGTTCAACCCAATCGTTCATCATTTCGTACATCCAATACAGATAGCTTGCTTCTTGCCTGTAATACGGAATATCGGCTATATGGTAGAGATAGGCACAAACGGATAACAATAAATGAGCGTTACCTTTTCGTTTGCGATTGTGCAACATTCGGTATAAGGAAGCAACGGGAATGTAAAAAAGTGTTGAGCCTGTATTGTAACGTTCTTCACTTACAAAGTAGGTTTTCTTGCTATCCTGTACCAAACGAATTTCTTCCCAATCCAAGACCTTTTGTTTCAATTTTTCTTCCATATCCGACATTGCCAAAGCCATATTGTAAGGATATGGAAATTGTTTACTCTGCATCGGTTCAATTTGGTAATGCTCGGCAAGTTTGGAAAGGGACTGAAAAAAATCCCTTTCCGTTTTATCTGATTTCCTACAAGCCTGTATGGTTTTCGTTTCTTTCAGTTTAGGCAGAAACGTACTCTTTAGAAAACCATTGGCAACATGGCTGTCGGTACTGATTTGCGTTTGTCTTTCCGCACTTCGTTTGTATCCTTTGGCTTTTGCATCCAATTGGCGAACTCGTTTAATTGGCGGTGCAATTGCCGTTGTCTTTGCTGTTCGGGTATTGTGATAGTTCCCGATATGATATGTTTGTGCATAGTTCATTACTTTAAATATTTGGTTTAACCTTTCGTTCCCATTACGCTCTCAAATTTGTATTCTACTGCATCATCTTTTATCTGCGGTGCAGATGCTTTTGCCGTTGTGAGTATCGGGTACATATTGGCGTAAAAATTCATTACGGCTTCCACGCTCCAACGTGGTTCGGGGTCGGTCAGTCTGATGTCCTGTCCTTTATCTTTGAGTATAAACACTCGTTCTAATTGCGTTGCTAATAACATAATGCTCATTTTTATTGTTAATACGCTGTTTCTTCTTCGCCTGTTTCATCTATGGGATAATCGGCTGTAACTTTTTCCGTTTTTGGCGGTTCGGGTGTGGTTTCTTCCTCTTGGCTCGGTTCGGGTTGCGGTTCTTCCGCTTCTCCGAAAAGGCTTGGTGTAGCGAATTTTGCAGACAATGCCGTTTTGCGTTTGCGTATCTCGTCCGCTTTTTCGGGAAACTCGGTTATGTCGGGAACTTTTATCCACGCTTCACGGAATTTGCCCTCTTTTTCGAGTTCGTCAGCCTTTGCCATTCCATCTTTAAACTTCTTGTCTTTGGCTTCTTTTTCCTTTTTGGCTTTCTCGGTTTTTTCTTTCTCCATTGCCGATTGCTTTTTGACTTCTTCCATTTGTTTTAGGAATTTTTCCATATCCACCATTACGCCCGAAACGGTTTTGATAGGTGCTTGTATCTGATTGAAAAATTCCTCGTCAAACTCTTGGGGAGTGGCATTAAATGTCAATGGGGGAATGAGGTTTTTGGCGTTATCTCCGCATTGTTCGTTGTTGAGTAAAACCGATACGATTAAGTTATTTTCTGCTCCTTTGGAAATGTTCAGTTGCAATACTCCTGTAAAGTCCAAAGCTTGTATCTGATTGAAAAAATTGGTATTCATCGTTCTGAAATTTTAATTGTTATCTGTTCGTTTTTTGATTGCTGTGAGTTTCTCGTGTATATCTGTCCAATAGGCTTTTTGCCTTTTGTCGAACTCGGAAAAACTTTTATCCTCGTGGCTGTATCCTGTATTGCGTTTTGCTATTTTGATAGCTTCCTTTAGGTTGGTTACTTCAATTTCGCAACCGTTCAAATCCGTTATTTTCATAACTGCTCAAGTATTGGGGTTAATGGAAATTCCTCTGTCCAAAATTCTTCGCTCGTGTGCTTTCCGTAAGCCTTGTACATCGCTGTTCCTGTTTTGTACATTACAAGCCTGTAACAGTCCAAGCGATTTTCGGGTACGGAAAGGGTTTCCAATTCTTCTTTATCCACTTCCACGAATACCATAGGCTTATTTTCAAGCCATTTGTATAAATCGGGATTGTCGTCTTCGTCAGCCGTATAAAAATCTACTGCCGTATCGTAATAGTTCAGTGATTGTAAGAAATAATCTTCTGCAAATGGCTTAACCATTTCAAGCCGTTTTGCCTGTTCCTTTTTCCAATCTTCGGTAATGTGGACAATGGCAAAATTGCAATTGTCCCATTCGCTGTTAGTACCTGCTTTGAGTAGTACGTATTCTGTTGGTTTATCTGATAGTTTCATTTTTGATTGCTTTAAATTGTTACTTACTGATTTCTGCTATCTGGTCAATCCTGCCATAAACAATAGTTCTAAGGCTTGTTTTGTCGGGGGCGTTGTATTCTGCCCAACTGCCGTACTGCTTTACCACATAGGTTTTTAATACATCTTCAAACCCGAAGCGATAACCCTGCAAGGGAACGGCTCGTTTGAAGAAAGCATTTCGGTTTACGGCTTCTGCAAGCCAGTTCTTTTCGGCTCGGTTCATCTTTTCGCCTTTGTTGAGTTTTTCCCTTAACAGATAGACCTTTGCATTTTGCAGGGTTTTCAGTTCGGGTACATCGTGGCGGACAAACTTTGTGGCTATTACTTTTGTTTCCATTGTGTTTGCTTTTAAGATTGATAAATGGCGATTTTCCGTTCCAATAGGGTTTCCAATATCTCGTAATCGCTTTCGTATTCTTCGCCCTCAAAATGGTAGGTGTCCGTTTCTTCATCGAACTCGTATTGCTCAAATTCTTCTTCGTCCAAATAAATATCTGTGAGTAGCTTGTCAGAAAAGATTGCCCTGCCACATATACAGTTACCCATTTCCTCATAGTCCTGTGTGAAACTCACGTTATAGTGTTCTGCTATCGCTTGTACTACCTCAATATTGGGCGACCATTTTGTTTCGTACTGAAATATGCCTGTAACATCATCGTCTTGATAGATGTCGAAGAAATAGCCACCGTTACTGTCCTCTACAAAGTCGGGCAGTTGTCCGCAATTTTCTTCCTGTTGTTTTTCAGCCATTGATTTGAATAGCTGTTGTATCTGTTCGATTGCTTCGGGTTCTCCCTCGAAAACAACCGTATTGCTACACCAATTTGCCATAATTGTATATTGTTTAAGGGTTATGAATGTGATTTTTCAGCGGTGTAAATGCCATTTACATAGTAGCCGAATGACTGCTCCCAAAGGCGTATTAAACCGTCCGTGTCTATGTAGAAATACTCCGTACGATTGCAGTAGATAATATGTACTGTTTCGTCCTTGTGCTTCTTTTCAAGGCTCTTGCCTTTAGCCAATTCTTTTGCTTCCTCTATGTTTTTTGCTTTCATATCCTGCTGTTTTGTATCGTTATCAATCTTCACTATATCCACAATGGCACATTCGGGACAACCCTCTGTGGTTGTTATCTGCTGTATAGCTCCCTGCTTTCCACTTAATGAAAATACCCTTAGCATTGTCGTACCTGTGTCGTGCTTCAGCGTTGCTTCATATATCTCTATTGTCATGGCTGTTGTTTATAGTAGGCTACCACCGTTTAAGGCGGTAGCCTGTGATTATTTAATTAAGGTTTAGGATTTCCACACCGTCCAAAGCAAATGAGGTACACAATTCAAATGCTTTCTGCGATTTCAGTTGGGCAGTACCACCGAGTACAATACTTTGTAGCTTGGCTTCATCATTCTTGTAATTCCTTACATTCTGATAGTAGCCTGTCACAGCGTTATACGCTCCGAACAATGTGCCTTTAGTTGTGTCCATTTGTTGGGTATCGCTCATCATCGCATAGCTGAAAGCATCATCAACTACATTTTTGAATACGGTGGAAACTTCATCTTCAGCACCTTTTTTGAGTAGGTCAAGCGTTTCCTTGTTTGGGCAAAGTGCCAATTGGATTAACTTTCTTACTTCTCGGTCTGTAACTTTTACCTTTGTCCACTCATTGAATATGCCCTCTAATTGGTTGCTCAATGTGTTAGCCAATCCCATAATCTTGTGAGCGTTCTCGATACGTTGTTTTGCTCCCGAAGTGTGTTTGATACGGACTACATTGGTCATACTGCGTAATGAGGCATTCAGCGTATTTTGGCATACAATCCTAATGGGAGTAAAAGCGGCTGTAATACTGCCCGAACCATCGTGCGAAGTGGTTAGGAAAATATACTTCTCGGTTACATCATCGCCATTTCCTACTCGGATATAGTCGGGGAGTTTGGCTGTAATAAAAATCCGTTCTCCGTTGCCCAATGCTCCTGCGGTTTCGTATAGAATACCCTCGCCACCTCCTACAATAGCATCAAAGAAATTAAAGGCTTCACGGTTTTGTACAATGTGGTAATCCTTACCGACCACGCCCAATACTGTATTGTTATCGGTGCGTATGTTGGCGAAATAGTTAGGTACTTCCAATTCGCTACTGCCTATCTCTATACCGTTGGCGGTTTCGATAATACCCGAACCTTTGGTAAACAGTGGGGATTTAACCACCTCATAATCTAATCCTGCGTGTCGGATAGCTTCTTCGCTCGTTGGGTATTGTTCGACAATCTGCCCCAAACCGTGCCACGCTTTTTGCTGTACTGAAAAGAAACTGTGCTTTCCTGTTCTCTCGTTGAAATGAATGTTATGTGCCATTTTGATAAAATTTTGAAGTTTGAAAAATGATTAAATGATTGTTGTTAGAATGGTAGGTCGTCTTCTGTGCCTTTCCCTGCTGTACTGTTGCTTCCTGTTTGTACAGTAGCTTGTACGGTTTCGGTTCTCTTACTACCTCCATACAGTTTGATGTTTGAGGTATGGAAATTCAGTCCTGCTCTCGGCTGTCCGTCATTGCCTGTCCACGCTCTTGTGCTTACTCGTCCTGTGAGTTCTACCAAAGTGCCTTTTGTGAGTAGGGTGGCTACCTTTGCAGAAATCCAATAAGAGCAGTCGAAATAGGTGGTTTGCTCAATGCGTTCGCCCTGCTTGTTTTTGTAGCTGTCGTTGGTTGCTACTGAAAAGTTTACTACTTGTTTGTCTTGTGACGTTGTGCGTACTTCCGCATCTCTCGTCAATCGTCCGATGATGTTCATAATCGTTCCTGTTTTAAAAGTTTTACATTTTGTTACGTTCGCTTTTCTCGTTTCCTGCTTCCTGTTGGTGTTTGCTCCGCTTCGCTTCGCATAAATTTTTCCAAAAGAAAAACCGGAAAAAAGAAAGCAGACTATCAAGGCGGTCAAGAGGAAAAGCCAAAAGGAAACGGAATAATTGGAGGGTACCTTTAGGGAGGAAACCGTTTATGCCGTAGTCTTTTGGGTGGGATTGAGCGTGGGTGACCGCCGTACTTTGGCTGCCTTTTTACCGGTTGATTATGGAAATATTCCGTCTTAAATTTCATGGGATAATTGACCAGGCAATGAAAGCCTGTGATAGAGATTTGAAAAACATTGAAGAGGGAAATGAATTGGCGAAGTGTTTTTCAATTTCCTATATCAATAAGTAGTCAAAAGCTCTTTTACTGCGAGGAGAGTGCGAAAGAGGTAAATGTGCTTAGGCTACAAAAAGTAAGGACATAAAAAAAGCAGAACCATTATGGTCCTGCTCTGTTTTGAAGTGATAAAAGCTGATCAGAGGGCTGTAAGAAATGCTTCTTCCATCGCCTGAAACTTTGGTGCAACTAAATCCATATCCTTGCTGATTTTTTGGCTTGTGATCTTAGCATAAATCTGTGTAGTAGAAATATTTTTATGTCCCATCATTTTACTTAAACTTTCGAGCGGTACGCCTTCGGTCAAAAACATTGTTCCAAAGGTGTGTCTTGCCGTGTGAAAAGTTACTTTTTGTTCTGTGATAATCTCAGCTGTTTCAATCAGTTTAGTAACGTGGTTATTGCAGGTTACATTAGTAGGAACCGGAAAGATAAATTCATTACGTGTAGTACCAATATACTTTTCTATAATACGTTTTGGAATTTCCATTAACCGAACGTTGGAAGCAATATCTGATTTTTTTCTCCTGCTGATAATCCATTGATGACCGTCAAAGAAAGACTGAATATTATTCCTTGTCAATTTTTTAATATCCGCATAAGCAAGGCCGGTAAAACAACTAAAAATAAAAAGGTCTTTTACAAGTTCGTATCTCGGATGTGGCGGTATGCACATCATCAGCTTTTCTACATCTTCTTTAAGGATATAACCCCGGTCGGTTTCTTCCATATTGATTTCATAATCCTGAAAAGGATTATCACGTATTAAGCCTTTCTTAATAGCCAGCTCTACTAAACTTAATACAGGCATTGTATAAACCCACACTGT
This sequence comes from Flavobacteriaceae bacterium PS02334, assembly GCA_029959295.1. Lineage (GTDB taxonomy): Bacteria > Bacteroidota > Bacteroidia > Flavobacteriales > Flavobacteriaceae > Flavobacterium. The sequence goes on from JASCOH010000001.1 coordinate 32,854, forward strand.
ATTATGTGAAGACTTTAGGTCGTAACGAAGATAGAAGTCAAATTCACGGATAAAATCACCCGTTAATTCACGGAAAGCCATATCATCACGGTGGTAGCGTTCTTTTATAAACGTTGTAAGATGATTGTAGACTGTGATATACTTATTGTAAGTGCTTTGTGATCTTTCTTCCTTTTCGACCAGTTTTTTAAAATTCTCATTTTGGTCGTTGAAGACTTTCAGTATAGCATCATCCATTACACCTACACCTAAAAATACCAGCTTTACTTTTTGGGCTGTAGCAAAACCTTCGTGCTTCAGCATATCGTCATAAATTTTGTCGATTCTCCCTCGAATGTTATCCAGTTTTTGGTTAATATTCAAAGCTGTGGCACTTTTACCCTCAACCCGTCCGTATTTCAAATCCCAATTTTTCGGATTAATTTCTAACTTTGTTCCTAAAGTTTTAGGTGTCCCATCAATGGTGATACGCGCCATAATTGGTGCGTTACCATTCTTTTTCAGTTCGTTCTTTTTCAAGTAGAAAAGTAGTTTGAACGTGGACTTTTTTGTCTGTTCCATAACTCAAATGTTTAATGTTTAAAATTAAATTACATTGAGTTACAAGAGAATATAAAAAAGAGTGCAAACAACTGAAATATAAACAGTTAAATCAAGACTATAACTTCATTAATCGGTAACGAGTTAGTAACCTAACATTGTATTTCCAAGCCCAAAATCTATCAGACACCGAGTTCCAAACTAAGACTCCTTTTTTATAAAGCATTGTATAGTAACGGTTTTAACCGTTTTTCTTACTTTTGCTTTTTATTAATCTTTTTTTTTAAACAAAACAAATTCAAGGAATTTCACGTCATCTGCTGCGTATTTCTAGTTTAGAAGACGCCATTCTTAGCGATAATCAATTCCAAATATTATGCTTTTGTAAATTCATTGCAAGAATTAGCAGATCAGAAGGAGTCGATATTCATCCTTTTTTTCTAAAGGGGCCCGATGAATGCAAGGCAGAACCTTCTGTTCCGGATGGTCGACTGCCAGCCTCCACAGATTGCCCGATCCCAAGTTTATTGGCCTGGCATTAAGTGTAGGCTGATAATGCAGGTCAAAATAATATTCCTTTAAAAAAAAATCAAATTCATCTTCAGGACCGCCATGCAGTTCTTTAAGCTTTTCCCTAATTTCCAAAATCCTGATTTTTTGTATGGCATCTCCATTGGGCAATATGTCGCTTGCAGTACCGTAATAGGTACATAAGAATGTATCGGTGCTGATGGGCGAACGATCAACATGGTAAGAATACACGTCAGTTGAAATGAAGTCCAGCTCCTCGTCCCGCTCGTAATTTTTTATTAAGTTGAGTGAAGGAGATGCTCCGAAATCAGTCAATAATCTCAGGTCCTCCAAAATAATTTCCCTTGCAGCATGACCTGCTACAGACAATTGAAGCGATAAAAGCTCTTTGATGGAAACTTCTGTAATATTTTCTCTTAATTTAAGCTTGGAAACAATTTCTTTAAAATCCCCAGCCGGTTTTCTATGCCAGCAGACTGCATTTTTATGACCTTGGAAATTTGCATTCACAAGATCAAAAAAATTAGAAACCAATTCAACCTGATTTTGGTCAAAAAATGAGTTATTCATATTTAGAGAATATCTTGCAAAAATAAGTAAGAGCAAGCTAGGATGGATATGTTATTAAAAAAAAAAAAGAGCTCTCTCATAATTTAAAATATTTGCCGAGTTATTTATATTGATTACAAGAAGCATTTTTTCAGGCTGTAATTTTTGGATGGCTGAAATGATCCAGAAGCTGGCGACTTTATTGACTTTAGTTAAATAATTACAAACCCTTATTGTATTCACTGCAATTATCGTAAATTGTATATAAAACTAACTTCCGCAATATGAAAAAAATTACGCTTCTTTTTGCCTTTTTTACAGCAGCGTTAAGTGCGCAAAATTTTCCAGCCCCTTACTGTGCAATCAGCGATCCTGATGAGGTATCGGTTGAAGAGATTACTGCTGTCAGTTTCAGCGCCATTACAATCAGCAATACCAATGCTGCCGATCCGCTGGTCGATTTTACGGCAACACTGGTGCCAGTGACTCCAGGACAGGCTTATTCGCTTAAGGTATACGGCAACACTTATGGTGATTTTGAAACCAGCATTGTAGCGTTTATCGATTGGAATAATAATGGTACCCTAGATGATTCAGGAGAGATTTATGAGGTGGGGACGCTTGCAAATTCAAATGGAAATGATGGCGTATTTGCAGAGATGCAGATTACCATACCCGCAACAGCAGCTATGGGTACAACCCGCATAAGAATTACCAAAATATATACAGACGAGGAATCTGTCGCCATAGTCAATCCCTGTGCAATTTCCTTTGACGCCTTTGGATTTGGCGCTTTTCCGGGATATGGCCAAGCCTTGGATTTTAACCTGACCGTCGGCAGCCTCAGCAGCCCGGATTTTGATGCCAAGTCTTTATCCGTTTATCCTGTTCCGGCAAAAAATTCACTCACTATAGCTTATAGGTCAACAATCGGCACCATCCAGATCTACAACCAGTTGGGCCAGGAAGTATATGCAAGCCACGGATTGGGTTCCGAAGTAGATTTGGACGTTTCCAATTTTGCGTCAGGCGTCTACTTTATAAAACTGTCTAATCACAAGCAAGCAAAGACTTTTAAAATTATTAAGGAGTAATTGCCTGCTTTCGGACAGGATCAAAAGATCGACCCTTCTAAAACATTCCTGATACAGGGCGAAAACAATCCGATGTTTTCCCGCATGTCGCTAAAGATGGGCGATGCTTCTTTTGATGGCCTGGACATCGGCTACTTCAAGAACTACGGCGGCAGGCTCAGCAAAGAGGACCTTCTTTCCGATGCTGAAAAACATATCGGAACCATCGGACCCGACCTGTTTCAAGGCAAGATCCTGATCATAGACTATCCCAAAAAGCGTATCGGCATCTGCGAAGCATTGCCAAGGCAGTACCTGGAGGCCACCTTCCAGCCTTTCAAGAGCGGCGACGGAAGGCCGAAAATCCCGCTGCTCATCAACGGCAAAACCCAGCACGTGATGTTTGATACCGGATTCAGCATCTTTACCCTGCAGACCACGAAAAAGGATGCCATTGAGGCGGCAGGCCATAAAGTTATAGATTCCCTTACCGTAAGCTGGGGGAAAAAGCGACTTTCCTTGGTGTCAAAGCTAAGAAGCCTATAAAATTCGGGACTAGGTCCCTTAAGGGCTCTACCCTATATTACGACGAACAGGAGACATTTCAGAATTTTTACAAATTTGTCGAAATCTGGGGCCTGACCGGAAATGCTTTCTTCCTGAACAGCACTGTTATTATCGACTATAAAAACAGCTATTCGGAGTGCTTTAGACAAGATTACTATACGGTTAAATGTACCAATAAGAAATTCAGTCTAGATGTTGATCTATTCTATGCTGAAGTTGTACGGCCTGTCGGATTGGGTGATGGCCTGAGCATAATTGCCTAGATTTATAACAACTGTTGAAGATTATGCAGGAAGAAAAGAATCATTGCTTGTAGATAATTATTGTAACTTTAGCAGCATAAAATTTCTGTCATGAAAATTGCCACCTATAACGTAAATGGAATCAATGGCCACCTTTCGGTACTGCTCAAGTGGCTGGAAGAATCCGCTCCTGATATTGTCTGCCTGCAGGAGCTCAAGGCACCCCAGGACAATTTTCCTCATGAGGCAATCAGTTCCGCAGGTTACAATGCGGTCTGGAATGGACAAAAGCAATGGAACGGTGTTGCGATACTTGCAAAGGGGATGGAGATTCAGGAAGTCGGCAGAATCCTTCCTGGAGATCCTGAAGATATGCAGAGTCGCTACCTGGAGGCACTCGTCGGGGGAATCGTGGTTGCCTGCATCTATCTTCCGAACGGAAATCCTGCCCCTGGGCCGAAGCTGGATTACAAGATGCGGTGGATGGAGAGGCTCTCTGCAAGAGCGAAAGTATTGCTGGAGCACAAGGTGCCCGTTGCGATTGCAGGCGATTTTAATGCAATTCCCACCGAACTTGACGTGTATAAGCCCGAGAAATACAAGGAGGATGCGCTGTTTTGCATTGAAGTCCGGGAAGCATTCCGTTCTCTTGTAAATCAGGGATGGACTGACAGCATAAGATCTCTTTATCCTGATGAGACCATATATACATTTTGGGATTATTTTAGGAGCGCCTATTCTAGAAATGCCGGGATGCGCATCGACCACTTTCTCCTGAGTCCAGAGCTGGCAGGAAGGCTTCAGTCTGGCGGCGTGGATAAAGATGTAAGAGGATGGGAAAAGACCAGCGACCATGCGCCTGTATGGATCCAGATAGCCTGATGCAAAAGAATAAAATTTCTAGATCATATCTGTTTTTTTTGGAAGCGAGGAAAATAAATGCGTCCAAAGGAAATTCGAGCAATCCGGGATAAATGTAGTCCTTTTTCCTGGAAACTAACATCTTAACAATGACTTCGACGTGGTAGCCGAGACAGCCATAAAAGAATATCAGGCCCCAATAGGCGGACGAAGGCAAAACTAGGCAAAACTCCACATTTTTGGACACAAAGAACTTTAGCACCCGGCCATGAAATCCCATGCGAGAATAGGCAGCAATAAAAATAAAATAATTGCGAATAACATGGTGGCATTCCATGTTTTATGCCTAAATTGCTGTATTATGCAAACAAATCCTGACGTGATTATTATTGGTGGCGGTCTTGCAGGTCTTGCGGGAGCAATACATCTATCCAGGCAAGGACTGGAGGTAACCCTGATTGAAAAGTCAGCTTACCCGCGCCACAAAGTATGCGGTGAATACATTTCTAGCGAAATCCTGCCCTATCTGGATTGGCTGGGCGTAGATATTCTTCAGTTGCATCCTGCAAAAATTAACCATCTTGAGTTTACTTCAGGCCATGGAAAAGCTCTCAGAGCAAGACTTCCGCTAGGAGGTTTGGGCATCAGTCGCCATTCGCTGGATAATTTTTTATGCCAAAAAGCGATAGCAAGCGGCTGTACTATAATCAAGGCCACAGTTACGGCTGCTACTTTTGCGGATGATGCATTTTCAGTTACAGCCCAAAATCAAATTTTAACAGCAAAAATAGTATTGGGGGCCTACGGAAAGCGTTCCAATATCGACCAAATACTATCGCGCGGTTTTATCAATAAAAAAGCACCATGGCTGGCCGTAAAGGGCCATTATTCAGGTAATTTTCCTGACAGTGTCGTGGCGCTCCACAACTTTAAGGGAGGCTACTGCGGCGTTTCCAAGGTTGAAGATAATATCATAAACATCTGCTACCTGGCCGATTTCAAGACCTTTAAGAAATACAGAAACATAGAGGATTACCAGCGCAACGTGATGTACAAAAATAAGCACATCAGGTCTGTTTTTGAAAACAGCATGCCCCTTTTTGAAAAGCCACTCACCATAAGCCAGATCTCATTTGAAAAAAAACGGGTCGTGGAAAACCATATGCTGATGATAGGCGACACTGCAGGTCTCATCCATCCGCTTTGCGGCAACGGCATGGCGATGGCTGTCAAAGCGGCTAAAATTGCATCAGAACTCGTATTGGACTACTACTCCGGAAAGATAGCATCGCGGCAGCTGCTGGAGCGTGCCTACACCCGACAGTGGAAGAAACATTTTGGCAGGCGATTGCTTGCAGGCAGGCTTCTATCGAAAGTACTGAGGCGTGAAACCGCTACTGCAGCACTAGTAAGCATGGCGGCGGCGGTCCCAACGCTGCTGCCCTGGATAGTCAAGCAGACCCACGGCAAACCAATACCAATCAAATGGCCATAAGTACCAAATACAGGACAGAGCAAACCGAAATGATGGATGATTTTTCAATCCAGGGTGAAGAGCTGCGAGAAGCCTTGGATAAGATCGCGAGCATCAACCAGCTCCTAGGTGGCAACAGGCTCACGCTAAGTGGTGTAAAGCAATTACTAGAAAGGTCGGATGTTTCCGAGCAGGTAGTGATTGCCGATATAGGTTGCGGCAACGGCGACATGCTCCGGATGCTGGCCACTTACGCAAGAAAAAACAGCCTTAACCTTAAGATGGTCGGCGTGGACGCCAATCCCTTTACTATAAATTATGCCCGAATGCTGTCAAGCGACTACCAAGATATAGAATATGTCTGCACCGATATCTTCAGCAAGGATTTCATTGCCCTAAGATATGATATCGTTTTATGCACCCTTACCCTGCACCATTTTACCAATGCGCAAATAATAAATATAATCACTACCTTTAATGACAATGCGTCCATGGGAATCATAGTAAACGATCTGCACCGCAGCAGGTTGGCATACCGGCTTTTTCAAATAATCTGCGTCCTCTTTGGCCTAAACAGAATGTCGAGGCAGGACGGGCTCGTATCAATATTGAGGGGATTTAAGAGAAACGAGCTGGTAAGCTTCTCCAAGGCCTTAAAATTAAAAAATTATACCGTCCAGTGGAAATGGGCTTTCCGCTACCAATGGATAATTTCTAAAATATGAGCGTAAAGATAATAACTGTTGCAAAGCAACTTCCGCAATATTCGCGCACCACAGCCGACATCCTTCCATTACTGGATATATGGTTGCAGGGGCAGGACGCACGCTTTATAAAAAAAGTAAAAAAGATATTTGAAGGCGCGGCAGTAGACAAGCGCTATTCTATCATGGACCCCGCTGAAGTCTTCACGGCCACATCGTTTGAAGATAAGAATAATATCTACTGCAGGGAAGCCGTTATTCTAGGAACGCAGGTTCTTGAAAAAGCGCTGGCCAAGGTAGGCTGGGAACCAAAATCCCTCGACTATATCATTACGGTAAGCTGTACGGGCATCATGATTCCATCCTTGGATGCCTACCTTATAAACAAGATGAAGCTCCGGCAGGACATCGTAAGGCTGCCCGTTACCGAAATGGGCTGTGCCGCAGGGGTATCCGGCATTCTGTATGCCAAAAACTTCCTTAAGGCTAATCCTGGGAAGCGGGCTGCTGTAATAGCGGTCGAATCTCCTACGGCAACATTCCAGCTTGATGATTTTTCGATGCCAAATATTGTGAGCGCCGCCATCTTCGGCGACGGGGCTGCCTGTTGCCTGCTGTCATCTTATGAAAAAGACTACGGGCCAGCGATTCTCGACGAGCAGATGTACCATTTTTATGATGCCGAGCAGATGATGGGTTTCAAGCTCACCAACGGCGGCTTGCAAATGGTACTGGATATAGCAGTTCCCGATGCCATCGCATCGCATTTTAGCGATATCATACATCCTTTCCTGCAAAAAAATAATCTGGAAATCAATGATATAGATCACATGGTATTTCATCCCGGGGGTAAAAAGATAGTAGCCATTGTCGAGACACTTTTTTCGGGATTGGGAAAGAATATCGACGACACCAAAGAGGTGCTCAAGCAGTACGGCAACATGTCCAGTGCCACTGTTCTCTATGTGTTGGAGCGTATTATGGAACGAAAGCCACTGCCAGGGGAAAAAGGGCTGATGCTGAGTTTCGGCCCAGGATTTTCAGCACAGCGGATCTTGTTGCAATGGTAATTACTATAAAATAAACAGACCATGAACCTAAATGATATTATGGCACAACTGCCCTACAGCAAGCCTTTTTTATTTGTAGACGAATTGCTGCATGCCGATGAAAATGGCATTACGGGCACTTACACTTTTGATGAAAGCCTTGATTTTTACAAAGGCCATTTTAAGGGAAACCCGGTAACTCCGGGAGTGATCCTGACAGAAACCATGGCGCAGATAGGCATGGTCTGCCTGGGAATCTATCTGCTCGATAACAACCTGAAAAAAGATACCGTAATCGCATTCACATCTGCCGACATGCAGTTTCTAAAACCAGTTTACCCCAATGAAAAAGTCACAGTAACTTCCCAAAAGACATTTTTCAGGTTCGGAAAGCTCAAGTGTGCAGCGGTCATGAAAAACGAAGCCGGACAGGAAGTCTGCAGGGGCATTCTATCCGGAATGATAACTGCCAGGCTATGAACAGGAGAGTTGTAATAACAGGCCTGGGAGTAGTTTCTCCAAACGGGGTCGGGGTTCCTGCGTTTACCCATGCCATAAAAAATGGAATCTCTGGCATACGGCACGATATGCAGCTACAGGAATTGCAATTCTCCTGCCAAATAGCAGGCCAGCCCCAAATTACAGACGAACTCAAGTCGGAATATTTTACCGATCTTGAACTCCGCGGGTTCGGCAGCACGGGAATACTATATGGCGTCATTGCAGGCATCGAAGCCTGGAAAAATGCCGGACTACCTATGCAAGTAAGTGAGGAGCCCGATTGGGACAGCGGGACTGTTTTCGGCTCGGGCACATCGGGCATTGATAAATTTCGCGAAAGCATCTACAAAATAGACGCACTGCAAACCCGCAGGCTTGGCAGCACCGTAGTTGCTCAGACCATGAACAGCGGCATCAGCGCCTGGCTCGGCGGAAAGCTGGGGCTTGGAAACCAAGTCACTACAAATTCTTCTGCCTGTGCAACAGGAACCGAAGCAATCATGATGGCCTTCGACCGCATACGTTCCGGACAGGCCAAGCGCATGCTGGCTGGCAGCACCGGAGATAGCGGTCCCTATATATGGGCAGGATTCGACGCCCTGCGTGTGTGCAGCTCAAAATATAACGACAGCCCACATGAAGGCTCCCGCCCCATGAGCGCCACGGCTTCGGGATTCGTGCCCGGAAGCGGTGCCGGTGCGATGGTAGTCGAAGAACTGGAAAGCGCGCTTAGACGCGGCGCAACCATCTATGCCGAGATATTGGGCGGCAATGTAAATTCCGGCGGGCAGCGCGGGAGCGGTAGCATGACCGCTCCCAACAGCCATGCCGTGCAGCGGTGCATCACCGATGCGCTTCAAAATGCAGGCATTTCGGGAGCTGACGTCGATGCCATAAACGGGCATCTTACCGCAACAGCAAAAGACAGCCTGGAAATTGAGAACTGGACAAAAGCGCTGAACCGACACGGGGATAAATTTCCCTATATCAATTCCTTGAAAAGCATGACGGGGCATTGCCTTAGCGCTGCCGGAAGCATTGAGAGCGTAGCCGCGGTACTGCAGCTGCACCAGGGCTTCCTATTCGGCAATACCAACTGCGATAACCTGCATCCGGAGATCGCCGCACTTGCCGATCCTTCAAAAATACCATTAAAAACGGCCAACATTAACTTGGAGATAATCGCCAAGGCAAGTTTTGGCTTTGGCGATGTAAACGCCTGTATACTATTTAAAAAATTTGACAACCTTACATTATGACTAGAGAAGAAATTATTGCCAAGCTAAAAGTTATCGTAAAGCCCTATGCTGCAAATCATGAAGCTTATGAGAGCCTTACGGAAGATACCGATTTTATTACCGACCTCAATATTAATTCGGCCAACCTGGTAGACATTGTACTGGATATTGAAGAAACCTTCGACGTGGTTATCGACAACTCTGATATGGAACGCATGCTTGATATCAAAACTACGGTTGGGATCATAGAAACCAAACTTGCGGCAAAGTGATAGGCAATGATATCGTAGATTTGATGCAGTCTCGACTTGAGAGCAACTGGCAACGGAAAGGCTTTCTAGAAAAAATATTTACAGATAATGAACAGCTGCTCATAGCAAACGACCGAGAGCCCGAAATTATGGTATGGCTGCTATGGAGCATGAAAGAAGCTGCGTACAAAATATACAACAGGCAGACAAAAACAAGGGAATTTATTCCGAAAAAGCTGGCATGTACAATACTCTCGAAAGACAGATTTCATGCTTCAGGCCGAGTTGCTTGCCTTGAAAACACATACCCTACAGAATCAGCCATCACCAAAGACAGCATCCATACTGTAGCTGTCAGCAGTATAGCAAATTTAGTAGATGTGATTGAGATCGAAAACAAAGGAATCAGAAAAGATGGAAACGGCTTGCCCTACTTCCCTACTTCAAATAATATAATCCAGGATGTTTCAATCAGCCACCACGGCCGTTTTGAAAAAGTGGTTGCGATTCGAATGGATGTGCAAACAAAAAGCTAGGCTGCGCTTATAGAATCAGTTAATTTTTTCAACAGATTAGCCAGACGATGCCAACTCCTACCCGATTGCTATCTAAAATTACAATGCAGGAGGGGGTGCACTAAAATTATGACCACGTCGGCCCGTTTTCAAATGGGCAAAAAGTAGGCCAAGCATCAAAAGACAATTTGATTCTCTACCCTAGCGGACTTTTGATGGGCAAGACCTATGATGACCGAAAGAAAGAGCCGGTGGACAGGATTCACTATACCATTTGAGACAGTATCACAACCGCTACAGAAAAAACCATTGTAAAAATTATTATATTGATAATCCTATCTTTTTTCTGTCTGGAGTTATCGGTTATATAAACGCTCCGGATCTGTTTTCGCTTAATTTTATTCGCTTTCATATACTATTTTATTTATGATACCTTGCCCAAGGAATATATCGCTATCTGAGGAAATAATTTCAGGATTAAAAATCCTAATCTTATTAAAAGAATATAAAAACATAGACTATAGTTCTATTGTTTTTTTTATGTTTTAATTTGGCATTATACTTACCATACCGAAAAAGATTGCTAAACAGGTACCTACGAAACAGGTTAGCGTTATTATAGTTATTACTATAATTTTTATGGTTTTAGAGATTAATTTTATCATACTGATCTATTGTTACTATACATATTTAATTTGGATTTGGATAGACAAATTAGATACCAGAATTAATCACAAACCCTAAAAAACTAAAATACAGAAAATTAACAAACAATACTGCTCTTATAGTTAATAGATTGCCTATCAAAATGATATGGTTGCAATATCAGAACGAAAGTATATTGTTAACTTCTGAAACTTTCAGGTTGATATTAATAAAGGAAGAAGTAGAAGAATTTTCGCCTTCTTTAAAAATATATTACTGTAGTGAACTGATACAAGTTCTAAGCAATCATTTCCAATTTTATCAAGGTAAAGGGATAGAAATAGATTTATTATATTGCAATTATAATCAGTCCCAAAGTTCTTAAGTTTCTATGATAAAACAACTTAATGGTTTGTTTGTGCTGTTTTGCAATACTTTATATTTTAATGTACCATAATTGTACCACTGAAGTTCGAAACCGCTTTAAAATAAGGAAAGTTAATTTCTGCATCGGAAAATAGAAGACACATAATAAATTTGACAAATGATTAAATGTGAAAACTTTTGAAAAACTATAAATGTTAAATATTTAAAAAAATAAAATTAGGGAATAGTTTTTAAACTACATTTGCATCAAATAAAAAATCATGTTTACAAATCAATTACATCATCATATCCATTTCTCCGCTCAAGCGAAGTGTTAATGGTATGTAAGTAATTCATCATATTCTAAAACCCGTTTGAGTACATCAAACGGGTTTTTTATTTGTAAAAATTTGGTGTACTCATTCACAATCTCAAAAAAATGAGCACCTTAAAATTAGCAATCCAAAAATCAGGAAGACTCAACGAAGACAGCCTGAAAATTCTGAAAGACTGTGGGATTTCCATTGAAAACGGAAATGACCAACTAAAAGCCAAAGCTTCCAATTTTCCCCTAGAAGTTTTATTTCTCCGCAACGCCGATATTCCGCAATATTTAATTGACGGCGTCGTGGACATTGCCATCGTTGGCGACAATCTTTTAGTCGAAAAAGGTAATGACATCAAAATCATCGAAAAATTGGGCTTTTCTAAATGTAAAGTTTCGGTTGCTGTCCCAAAAACATTTCCTTTTTCTACTTTGGAAGATTTGGAAGGAATGCGAATCGCTACTTCTTATCCCAAAACAGTTTTAGACTTTTTCCAATCAAAAAATATCAACGTCGAATTGCACCAAATTTCTGGTTCAGTAGAAATTGCGCCAAACATTGGCCTTTCAGATGCCATAGTTGACATCGTTTCCAGCGGAAGCACTTTGTTCAAAAACAATCTTAAAGAAGTAGCCGTAATCTTAAAAAGCGAAGCCGTTCTTGCCGTTTCCGACAAAATTTCTGCAGAAAACCAGTTGATTTTAAACAAGCTACAATTTAGAATTCAATCCGTTTTAAAAGCTCGGAATTCGAAATATATTTTGATGAATGTCCCTAATGAAAAAATAGAGAGCATCAGCAAAATCCTTCCTGTTTTAAAAAGCCCGACAGTGATGCCATTGGCAGAAAAAGGCTGGAGCAGTCTGCATTCTGTGATCAATGAAGATCAATTTTGGGAAGTAATCGACCAATTGAAAGAAGCTGGAGCCGAAGGAATTTTGGTTTGTCCAATAGAAAAAATGGTTTTATAATTTTAAAGAAATACAATGAAAAGCATCAAAAATCCAGACAAAAAAACGTGGCCTGATTTAGTAAAAAGACCAACGAATTCTTATGAAGATATAGAACAAACCGTGGCTTCCATTTTCAAGGAAATTCAAGTAAAAGGCGATGTTGCCGTTTCAAAATACAGCTATTTATTTGACGGCACAAATTTAAAATCGTTTGAAGTTTCAAAGGAAGAAATATCTGAAGCAGTTGCCAAAATTCCGAGTGAATTGAAAAGTGCAATTAGTTTGGCCAAATCAAATATTGAACGTTTTCACGAAGCTCAAAAAACCGAAAAATTTGAAGTAGAAACCACAAAAGGTGTTTTTTGCTGGAAAGAAAAAAGAGCTATTCAAAAAATCGGATTGTACATTCCGGGTGGCTCTGCTCCTCTTTTCTCTACGGTTTTAATGCTCGCCATTCCGGCTAAAATCGCAGGTTGCCAAGAAATTACCTTGTGTTCGCCTCCTGACAAATCAGGACAACTAAATCCTGCAATATTGTATACTGCTTCTTTGTGTGGAGTTACAAAAATTCTTAAAATCGGCGGCATTCAAGCGATTGCAGCCATGACTTTTGGAACAGAAACGATTGAAAAAGTGTATAAAATATTTGGTCCAGGAAACCAATTTGTGACTGTCGCCAAGCAATTTGCTACAAAATTTGGAATCGCCATTGACATGCCAGCCGGACCTTCAGAACTTTTGGTTTTTGCTGATGATTCAGCAAATGCAAGTTTTGTCGCAGCAGATTTATTGAGTCAAGCCGAACACGGAAGCGACAGCCAAGTAATTTTGATTTCCACTTCGCAGCAGATTATTGATGCTGTTGCTGTTGAAATTAAGAAGCAGATTAAAGTTTTGCCCCGCTTTGAAATCGCACAAAAAGCAATTGCTAATTCCAAATTAATTTTGGTTGAAACCGATGAAATTGCTTTGGAATTAATCAACGAATATGCGCCAGAACATTTTATAATTTGTGCCAAAAACGAAGATTTTTTCATCAACGGAATCCAAAATGCAGGTTCAGTTTTCATCGGAAATTATGCGCCAGAAAGTGCCGGAGATTACGCTTCAGGAACCAATCATACTTTGCCGACAAATGGTTTTGCAAAAAATTATGAAGGCGTAAATCTCGATAGTTTTTTAAAATCGATGACTTTCCAAAAAATTACTGCAGAAGGAATCCAAAATATTGGAAAAGCAATTGAAATCATGGCCGAAGCCGAAGGCTTGCAAGCGCACAAAAATGCAGTGACTTTGCGATTAAATGAACTTCAAAACATAGCAAAATGAGAACTGTTGACATCAATAAATTAGTCCGAAAAAATGTTCTGGCGATGGAATCGTATTCTTCTGCTCGCAATGAATTCAAGGATTTTGACCAAAATTTAATTTTTTTGGATGCAAACGAAAATCCGTTTGAAAATGGACTGAACCGTTATCCAGATCCAAAACAGAAAAACCTAAAAAAAATGCTTTCTGAATTAAAAAACATTCCGGAAAATCAGATAATTCTTGGCAACGGAAGCGATGAATTACTAGACTTGCTTTTCAGAGCTTTCTGCGAACCAAACCAAGATTCAGTAATCACTTTGCCTCCAACGTATGGAATGTACAGCGTTTTGGCTAACTTGAATGCGATTGAAAACAAAGAAATTGTATTGCAAAATGATTTTGAGCCAAACGTTGATTTAATTTTAAAAGCCACTGATAAAACCACAAAAATCTTGTTTCTGTGTTCACCAAATAATCCGACTGGGAATACTTTTTCGGAAGATAAAATTCAAATCTTACTAGAAAATTTTTCGGGATTGATCCTAATTGACGAAGCTTATATTGATTTTTCCAACAAAGAAAGTTGGCTTAAAAAAATAGATGAATTTCCGAATTTAATTATACTTCAGACCTTATCAAAAGCGTATGGCTTGGCAGGAATCCGCTTGGGAATTTTATACGCAAATCCAAAAATCGTTACTGTTTTAGACAAAATAAAACCACCTTACAATGTCAATAAGCTGTCGCAAGAAAAAGCTTTGGAACGAATTGAAAATTACAATGCTGTTTTGCAAGAAATCGAAGTGATTTTATCAGAAAGAAAAAAATTGATTGCTGCTTTGAATACAATTCAATTCATTGAAAAAATTTACAATTCAGATGCAAATTTTGTTTTGGTCAAAGTAGATGATGCTGAAAAACGATACAAACAACTATTGAAAAAAGGCATCGTGATTCGAAACCGATCTGGTCAAGAACTTTGTGAAAACTGCCTGAGAATCACAATTGGAACTGAAAAAGAAAACCAACAATTGCTTGAAATACTGAAATTACTATGAAAAATCAAAAAATATTATTCATCGATCGTGACGGAACTTTAGTCAAAGAACCTTCTGATTATCAATTAGATGATTTAAATAAATTACAGTTTTATCCCGAAGTTTTCTATTATTTATCCAAAATAAGCAAAGAGCTTGATTTTGAATTGGTTATGATTACCAATCAAGATGGTTTGGGAACAAATTCTTTTCCAGAAGCTACTTTTTGGCCTTGCCAGAATTTAATTTTAAAGTCTTTTGAAAACGAAGGAATTATTTTCAAAGACATTCTGATTGATCGAAGTTTTCCGCATGAAAATCTGCCGACAAGAAAACCTGGAATTGGAATGCTGGGAAAATACATCCAAAATTCAGAATATGATTTAGAAAATTCCTTTGTAATCGGCGATCGATTTACTGATGTAGCTTTGGCCAAAAATTTAAACTCAAAAGCAATTTTCTTGAATCTAGATGAAAATTTAGGTCGAGCAGAAACACTTTTTGCAGCGTCAGATTTAGAAGAAATTATCGCCTTAAAAACTTTAAAATGGAAAGAAATCTATGAATTTTTAAAGCTTCAAGAACGCGTTGCTTCCATTGAAAGAAGAACTAACGAAACTGATATTTCGATCAAAATAAATTTAGACGGAACTGGAAAAAGTAATATTTCTACCGGAATTTCATTCTTTGATCACATGCTCGATCAGCTCGCTAGACATGGCCAAATGGATTTAGATATCAACGTGAAAGGTGATTTAGAAGTAGATGAACACCACACGATTGAAGACACTGCAATTGCTTTGGGCGAAGTTTTTGCCAAAGCATTAAGTGATAAATTGGGCATTGAACGTTATGGTTTTTGCCTTCCGATGGACGATTGTTTGGCACAAGTTGCATTGGATTTTGGAGGAAGAAATTGGCTGGTTTGGGAAGCCGATTTTAAGCGAGAAATGATCGGAAAAATGCCTACTGAAATGTTCTATCACTTTTTCAAATCGTTCAGCGACGGAGCCAAAGCCAACTTAAATATCAAAGCGGAAGGCACAAATGAACACCACAAAATAGAGGCGATTTTTAAGGCTTTTGCCAAAGCGATTAAAATGGCGGTAAAACGCGATACTGAGAAAATGATTTTACCATCAACTAAAGGAATGTTATGAAAATTGCAATTATAGATTATGGCGCTGGAAATGTGCAAAGCGTTCAATTTGCCTTGAATCGTTTGGGCTTTGAAGGAATTTTAAGTGCCGATGCTGATTTTATTTCAAGCGTTGACAAAGTGATTTTTCCTGGAGTTGGCGCTGCTAATTCGGCTATGAAAAAATTACGCGAAAGCGGTTTATATCAAATTATTCCGAGTTTGAAACAGCCCGTTTTGGGAATTTGCCTTGGAATGCAACTGCTTTGCAATTATTCAGAAGAAGGAAATACGGAAAGCTTGGGAATTTTTGATGTTGCTGTAAAAAAATTTTCTGCTGAAAATAAAATTCCACAAATGGGTTGGAATACAATTTATAACCTTGAATCGGCTTTGTTTGAAGGTATTTCTGAAAAAGATTATGTGTATTTGGTGCATAGTTTTTACGCTGAAAAAATGAAAAATACGATCGCCACAACAAATTATGGATTGGAATATTCCTCGGCTTTGCAAAAAGATAATTTTTTTGGAGTTCAATTTCATCCTGAAAAAAGCGGAAAAACTGGAGAGAAAATCCTTGGTAACTTTTTAAAACTTGAATTATGAGAATCATTCCAGCAATCGATATTATAGAAGGAAAATGCGTCAGATTAACCAAAGGAGATTATGCCACGAAGAAAATTTACAATGAAAATCCGTTGGAAATTGCTAAGGAATTTGAAGCAAACGGCATCGAATATTTGCATTTGGTGGATCTTGACGGCGCAAAATCGGAGCGAATTGTGAATTATAAAATTTTGGAACAAATTTCAGAAAATACAAATCTCAAAATTGATTTTGGCGGCGGCCTAAAAGCAAATGCTGATTTGGAAATTGCTTTCAACTCTGGCGCCAGTCAAATCACGGGAGGAAGCATTGCGGTAAAAAATCCAAATTTATTTCAAGAATGGATTTCAAAATACGGCTCTAAAATTATTTTGGGAGCTGATGTTTATGAAGAAAAAATTGCAGTTTCGGGATGGCAGGAAACTTCTGATTTGGATTTGCTTCCGTTTATTGAAAAGTATCAAAATTTTGGAATCGCAACTATTATCTGTACCGATATTTCAAAAGATGGAATGCTTGAAGGTCCCTCGTTTTCGCTGTATGAAAAAATAGTGACCGCTTTTCCTGATATAAATCTGATTGCTTCAGGCGGCGTTTCCAGATTTGAAGAATTGCCAAAATTACAGCTTTTGGGTTGCGAAGGCGTGATTATCGGGAAAGCGATTTACGAAGGAAAAATAAGCTTGAAGCAATTGCAAAATTTTATAATTAACAAAATATGATCACGAAAAGAATCATTCCGTGTCTTGATATTAAAGACGGAAGAACCGTGAAAGGCGTCAATTTTTTAGATTTGAGAGATGCCGGAAATCCTGTGGAATTGGCCTTTAATTATTCTGAAAATAGTGCTGACGAGTTAGTTTTTCTAGACATTTCAGCCACAGAACAAAGGCGAAAAACGCTCGTCAATTTGGTTCGAGAAGTAGCTAAGGAAATCAACATTCCGTTTACTGTTGGCGGTGGCATTTCGTCGTTGCAAGATGTCGAAATGCTTTTGAAAAATGGCGCTGACAAAGTTTCAATCAATTCATCGGCAGTTAAAAATCCCAAGCTGATTGCTGATTTGGCATTAAATTTTGGAAGCCAATGCATTGTTGTGGCAATTGATGCTAAAGAAATTGATGGTTTTTGGAAAGTGCATTTGGTTGGAGGAAAACAGGCGACCAATTTGGATTTATTTGATTGGGCAAAAGAAGGTGAAAATCTTGGAGCAGGTGAAATTTTGTTCACTTCAATGGATAACGACGGCACAAAAAATGGTTTTGCAAATAAAGCGCTTCGCCGACTTTCAAAAACTGTAAATGTACCGATAATTGCCTCTGGCGGTGCGGGAAAAATTGGCGATTTTGCCGATGCTTTCACAATTGGAAAGGCAGATGCTGCTTTGGCAGCGAGTGTTTTCCATTTTGGAGAAATAAAAATTATGGATTTGAAAAGAGAATTGGCACAAAAAAATATAGCAATACGATTATGAAAATAGATTTTAATAAAAATAAAGACGGTTTGGTTCCTGCGATTATTCAGGATTTTGAAACCAAAAAAGTATTAATGCTAGGCTATTTGAATGAAGAAGCTTATGCAAAAACTTTAGAATTGAACAAAGTGACTTTTTTCAGCAGAAGCAAAAATAGATTATGGACGAAAGGCGAAGAAAGCGGTAATTTCTTGGAAGTTGTGGATATTAAAATTGATTGTGACAATGATACTTTCCTAATAAAAGTAAAACCATTTGGAGCTGTTTGCCACACTGGAAGCGATACTTGCTGGAATGAAAAAAACGAAGCTTCTTATGGCTTTTTATCTGAATTGGAACAGACAATTGAATACCGAAGAAACAATCCTACAGAGAAAAGTTATGTGGCTTCTCTGTTTGAAAAAGGAATTAACAAAATTGCACAAAAGGTTGGTGAAGAAGCTATCGAAGTGGTAATTGAAGCTAAGGATAACGATGCTAATCTATTTTTAAACGAGAGCGCTGATTTGCTTTTTCACTATTTGATATTGCTTCAGGCGAAGGGATTTTCTTTAGAAAATGTGGTTGAAATTTTAAAAATCAGATCTAAATAATTCCGTGGAGAATGTTTTTTAGGCATTTCTCTAGCTATGCTTTTATATTTTACTTTTGACAATGCAAATTTTTAGCTTTTTTGAGATTGTTAAAGCCTATTTGCCTCGGCTTAAATTATTAAATTTAGAAAAAAAAATAATAAACTGCTCTTTTTCAGCTTTGTATTATTTATTAACCTATCTTTGACCAAATTTAAATATTAAAGATGCAAGAAGGTACAGTAAAATTTTTCAATGAAGACAAAGGTTTCGGATTTATAACTCCTAATGATGGAGGAAACGAAGTTTTTGTTCATGTTTCAGGTCTAACAGAGAGCATTCGCGAGAATGACGAAGTTCGTTATGACGTGGAAGAAGGCCGTAGAGGTCCGAACGCAGTAAACGTAGTCGTAGCATAACATACTATAGAATTAGTTTATAAAGCACCTGCCCATAGCAGGTGCTTTTTGTTTATAGCCAAAATATTGCTACAGAGTTTATTTTCCTAAAATAATTTCCACATTTTATAAAATTAAAAAACCTCCAAATCAAATGAATTTGGAGGTTTCTGATTTTTTAATAGCCAGAATATTATTTCCAACCGCCGCCTAAATCTCTGTAAACATGAACTGCAGCGTTTAATTGTTCTTTTTTAGTATCTATTAATTCCAGCTTAGATTCTAAGGCATCTCTTTGTGTCATCAAAACCTCAAAATAATCTACTCTGGCTGATTTAAACAGATCGTTTGAAACATCGATTGATCTATTTAATGCGGCAACTTGCTGTGATTTTAAGTCGTAGCTTTTTTGAATATTTTCGATTTTAGAAAGCTGCGTTGAAACTTCTAAATAAGCATTCAAAACCGTGCGGTCATAATTGTATAAAGCTTGCAATTGTCTTGCATTAGCACTAGAAAACTCAGCTTTGATAGCATTTCTGTTGATAAGTGGCGCTGCAATATCTCCTGCCAACGAATATAAAATCGATTCAGGAAATGTAAACAAATAAGACGGCTTAAATGCCTGTATTCCAAAAGCTGCAGAAATGTCAAGCGAAGGATAAAACTCGGCACGGGCCACTTTTACATCTAATTTTGCAGCAACCAATTCCAATTCTGCCTGCTTCACATCGGGACGATTTTCTAATAATTGCGATGGAATTCCAGAATTTACAGCTGCTGGCAATAAATCTGTAAAATTGCTGTGGTCTCTTTTAATTTCCTGCGGATAATGTCCTAACAGAAAATTAATTTTGTTTTCAGTTTCCTTAATTTTCTGAAGAATATCAAACTCCATGCTTTTTGAAGTAAGAACCTCAGCCTGAAATTTCTGAACTCCCAATTCTGTTGCTCTCGCAGCTTGTTTTTGCACTTTTACAATTTCTAAAGCGTTGGATTGCAAAGCAATAGTTTGTTTTACAATATCAAGCTGACTGTCTAGAGCCAATAATTCATAGTAAGAATCGGCAACTTCAGCGATCAGATTTGTAATTACAAAGTTTTTGCCTTCAACTGTAGCCAAATATCTGTTTACAGCTGCCTTTTTAGAATTGCGCAGTTTTTTCCAAATATCGACCTCCCAATTGGCATAAGCCGCAATCGTGTAATCTGGTAAAGGATCAGGCGTTTCAATGCCCGGCTTTATTTCGGTAGAAGCATCACCTGCACCTTGGCTTGTATATCTTCCTACTTTTTCTAATCCAGCGCCGGCACGAACTCCAACGGTTGGCAATAAAGCTCCTTTTCTGACACGAATGTCATTCTTCGCAATTTCAATTTCCTGCAAAGTGATATTTAGTTCCTGATTATTTTTCAAGGCAACGTCAATCAGTTCCACAAGGTTTTGATCTTTGAAGAAATTTTTCCACTTTAAGGAAGAAATCGTAGTCGTGTCTTGAGATTTTACGTTTCCAAACGCTTCCGGAAGCGGTTTTGATTGTGTTTCTGTAACGGCTTGCGGTGCCTTGCAACTTACGACTGCAAGAAATCCTAAGATAATTCCGTATTTATATAATTTGATTTTATACATGATTGTCATCAATTTCTTCTGTTAATGGATTTTCTTCTTCGTGCTTTACCAGCTTGTGTTTTTCAGCAATCCTGCCAAAAATATAATACAATCCAGGAATTACGAACACGCCGCAAATGGTTCCGATAAGCATCCCTCCTGCCGCAGCTGTTCCGATGGTTCTGTTTCCAATTTTCCCCGGACCTGTAGCAAAAGCGAGCGGTAATAAACCTGCAATAAAAGCAAATGAAGTCATCAAAATTGGACGAAAACGCGCTTTTGCTCCTTCCATGGCGGCTTCAAGAACTGATTTGCCCGCGGCATGCCTTTGTATTGCAAATTCTACAATCAATACGGCATTTTTACCCAGCAAACCAATCAACATTACCATAGCAACCTGCGCATAAATATTATTTTCTAATCCTGTTAATTTCAATAAAAGGAACGCTCCGAAAATACCTGCAGGCAACGAAAGAATTACAGACAATGGCAAAATAAAGCTTTCATATTGCGCTGCCAGAACCAAATAAACGAATCCTAAACAGATTAAGAACACCCAAATGGCTTGGTTTCCTTGTGCTACCTCATCCGCAGAAATACCAGCCCAGTCAATGTCATATCCTCTAGGCAATTTTGCAGCTGCAACTTCTTGAATCACTTTGATTGCCGTACCAGAACTATATCCTATGGCAGGCCCACCGCTGATTTCAGTAGAAGTATACATATTATGCCTTGTAATTTCTGAAAGTCCGTATACTTTTTCTAGTTTCATAAAGGCAGAAAAAGGCACCATTTCATCACGATTGTTTTTTACATATAATTTCAAAATATCATCTGGCTGTGCGCGGTATTCTGGCGAAGCTTGAACTATTACTTTGTAATTAATTCCGTATTTGATAAAACTGATTTCGTAATTACTACCTACAAGTGTCGACAACGTATTCATTGCATTTTCAATGGAAACGCCTTTCTGCTGTGCCAAATCATTATCAACTTTCATCATATATTGAGGGAAACTCGCACTGAAAAAGCTGAATACATTCGATAATTCTGGACGTTTGTTTAATTCTTCTACGAACTCTTTATTGACTGCTTCCAGTTTTTTGAAATCACTTGTACCCGTTTTATCTAACAATCGAAGTTCAAATCCTCCTGCCGCTCCATATCCCGGAACTGCTGGCGGTTGGAAAAATTCAATATTTGCGCCAGGAATATCTTTAGATTTTTCTTCCAGTTCGGTCATGATTTCTTGAACCGATTGTTTTCTTTCCTCCCAATCATCCAAGTTGATCAAACAGGTTCCTGAATTTGCTCCGGTTCCTTCTGTCAAAATTTCGTAACCCGCCAATGACGAAACTGATTTTACACCTTCAATTTTCTCTGCAACTTTTTGCAGTCGCTCTGCAATATCATTTGTTCTTTCCAATGAGGAACCAGGAGGCGTTTGGATAATTGCATAAAACATTCCCTGGTCTTCATTCGGAATAAATCCGGAAGGAACAGTACTGCTGATAAACCAAGTTCCTGCACAGAAACCAGCAAGCGCTATGAATGTAATCGCTCTTCTGTTTATAATTTTACCAAGCACATTTTGATATTTGCCTTGCGCCAGATCAAACTTGTTGTTAAATCCATCGATGAAACGGTTTACAGGCGTTTTCTTTTTAGGCTTTCCGTGATTGTTTTTCAACATCATTGCACAAAGTGCAGGCGTCAAAGTCAAGGCAACAATACCAGAAAGGATAATTGCGGTTGCCATTGTAATAGAAAACTGTCTGTAAAATACTCCAACCGGACCTGACATAAACGCTACCGGAACAAATACCGCAGCCATCAAAAATGTAATTGCGACAATAGCACCGGCAATCTCGTGCATTGCTTTTTTGGTAGCTTTAAATGGCGACAGATGTTCTTCTTCCATCTTGGCATGGACGGCTTCGATGACGACAATCGCATCATCGACGACGACTCCAATAGCTAAAACCAAGGCAAACAGCGTAATAAGATTCAGGGAAATATCAAAGAATTGCATAAAAACAAACGTTCCAACCAATGAAACTGGTACTGCAATTGCGGGAATAACCGTTGATCTCCAGTCACCTAAGAAAAGAAACACGACTAACCCAACCAAGATAAAAGCTTCTACCAAAGTGTGGATTACTTTTTCGATGGAAGCATCCAAAAATTTAGAAACGTCATACGAAATTTCATAATCCATTCCTTTTGGGAATTTTTTCTTGATGGTTTCTAATTTGGCTTTAACGTCGGCAATAACCTGATTGGCGTTACTTCCGAAAGATTGCTTCAAGACGATTGCTGCAGAAGGTTTTCCATTCAAATTAGAATAAATATCATACATCGAACTTCCGAATTCTACTTTGGCAATGTCTTTCAGTCGTAAAAGTTCTCCGTTGCTATTTGATCTGACGACAATATTTTCGTATTGCTCTTTTGTCGTAAATCGTCCAGAATATTTCAGTACATATTCAAATGCCTGCGAACGCTTACCTGAACTTTCACCGGTTTTACCTGGAGAAGCTTCTAAACTTTGGCTAGACAAGGCTTCCATCACTTCATCCGCAGAAATCTTGTACGCTAGCATGCGGTCAGGTTTTAGCCAAATACGCATCGCATATTCACGCGTTCCCAAGATATCTCCTGATCCCACGCCATTGACCCTTTTCAATTCAGAAAGTACGTTGATATCGGCATAATTGTACAGAAACTTCATGTCTGTATTTTTATCCTTGCTGTAAAGATTCACATACATCAACATACTTGGTACTTCACGGGTGATTTTCACACCTTCGCGAATTACCAAAGGAGGCAATTTATTGGTAACAGAAGCTACACGGTTTTGAACGTTGATAGCCGCCTGATTCGGGTCTGTACCTAAATTAAATACTATCTGGATGCTTGCTTCACCGTCATTTCCGGCATCTGAAGTCATGTATTTCATTCCTGGAACTCCGTTTAAGGCTCTTTCCAAAGGAATAATTACGGATTTGATCATCAATTCTCCATTAGATCCAGGATAATCAACAGTTACGTTTACAATTGGAGGAGAAATCGTAGGGAATTGTGTAATCGGCAGATTTACGACCGACAAAATTCCTAAAAAAACAATTACAAGCGATATCACTATCGAAAGAACAGGTCTTTGAATAAATTTATTAAACATCTTTTTATTTTTTAATGATTAGACCTATTCTGCTTTTAAACGCAAATGATTCAGCACTTTCTCTGGAGATTGGAATTCATATTTAATCTTGTCATTTTCTTTTACTTTTTGAACACCTTCCAGTAAAATTTTATCTTTTGCTGTAAGTCCTGAACTTACTACATATAAGTCTGGGATTTCACCCGTAGTCGTGATTTCTCTTGAGCTTACCTTATCATTTTTATCCACGATAAAAACATATTTTTTATCTTGGATTTCATAAGTCGCTTTCTGCGGAATCACGATAGCATTTTTAAGAGGAACAAGCATTTGGACTTGTCCAGTTTCACCGTTGCGAAGCAGTTTTTCTGAATTTGGGAATCGTGCCCTGAAAGCAATATTTCCGGTTTCATTATTGAATTCGCTCTCGATGACTTCTACATTTCCTTTGTCTTTAAATATATCGCCATTGGCTAAAACCAGATTCACTTTAGTTTCGGCACGGTCTTTTACATTGGTTTGATATTGAAGATATTCTGGTTCTGAAACGTTGAAATAAGCGAACATTTGGCTATTGTCAGAAAGGCTTGTCAGCAATTCTCCTTCTTCGATAAGGCTTCCTAATTTTAAGGGAATTCTGTCGATCGTTCCGTCAAATGGAGCTCTGATTTCTGTGAATGACAAGTGTAATTTTGCCAAGGCAACTTCCGCTTTTGCTGCTTGAAGTTTTGCTTGTGCGACAGCTTGCTCATTTCTTGAAACTACGTTTTTGTCTGCTAAGATTTTGGTATTTTGCAATTCTATTTCAGCAGATTTTTGTTCGGCTTGCGCTTTCAATAATTCGGCCTCATAAAATTTTGGCATAATTTTGAACAACAGCTGGCCTTCCTTTACAAACTGACCTTCATCAACATAAATGTTTTGTAAAAATCCTTTTTCCTGAGCACGGATTTCGATGTTTCGAACTGATTTAATCTGCGATACATAGTCTTTGGTAAATGTAGTATCGATTTCTACAGGATTGGTTACCGTAAATTTTTCGACTTCTTCTTTTTCTTCTTTTTTAGTTGTACAGCTTACTAGGCACAACAAGGCAATAGCGCCCGTTAAAACGAGTTTTCTCATTAGGGTATAAAAATGGAATTAGCGATGAATGCTTGGAATGCAGTGATTCCTTTAGATGTGAATAAACATCAGAAGCCATAGTTATAGCAGAAACTGTCTTACCAGAAAAAGTAAATTAAATACAAATATAAGATAGACACGACTGCAATCTAGGCAAACAGATGCATGTCGTTTATCATATTCTTAATACCCTCAGAGTAATATAAATAGGATTTGTCTGGCCACAAAATGGCGCGAAGATTTTAAAATTCTTATGTGAAGATTTTAAAAGTGATTGGTTTGAAAAAGTCAAATACCAGTCACTTATTAAGCTATAATTTCCGGTAAAAATTTTACTTGGAATTCTGTCATTGATGTCTCCGCCAAGGTGCTCTTCATCGATGCCCAAGTCGGCTTCCTCGATTAGCGAAGTTCCAGTCTCTTGATTGGTAAATTTTGCTCGGTGTTTTTTTTCTAAACTATGAGAAGAAGGATTTGAAATTTGACGCGTACCCGCATTAGCATAATGACCTCCGCCCAGCAGAAGTAAAAATACAAAAACGAATAGTGCAAATAATTTTCTCATTTCGCACCAAAATTAGACAAACTATTGAAAGAAAAAAAGAATTTTCACTAGGCTTTAACAAATGACAATAAATTGTGCAACTATAAATAAGTTTTGTAAATCAAAACTGCTATTTATAAATGGATCATCTTGTCGTCAAAACATTAGCGATAATTTCAAATAATTAATTTTGAAAAAATTCAACTATATCATTTACTGCTCTTTAAGTATTTTTTTTTTAAATTATCAATTGCGCTAAAGATAAATTTAATTCTACAGAAATTTACAATCAAAAAGCCAATGAAATAATTTTTCAAATCATCGAAGAAAGTGGCTGTAATTTTTTGCTTGAAATTCCGAATGAATCAACAAGTCATCCTTCGCAAATCTGCAACCTTTAAATATCAAGTTAAAGTTGCGAAGGACAAACTCGTAAAAATTTATATTTAAGAAGCCAGTGGCATTCTATACAGCAATTCGATAAGCGGTTCTTGAATGTCGATATTGCGTTCTCTCCAAAGTTCTATTTTCAAGGTTGATACAACTTCATATCTCTTATTTTCATCGAGATTTTTCAATCTTGTTCGCAATAATTCTACAGTTGGATATTTGTAAAGTGTAGATTTAAGTCTGTTGATTACGTAATTTGAGTCCATAATATTATATTTTAGTGTTATTGTTTAATGAGATTGCTCTTGCTAAATTATTAAACGAAAATCAACCGATTGTTGCATTATTACAGGTAGATTTTATAAAATTCCATCTCCTGAATGTTTTAAAATCTTAAGCATTATTTTCTCAAAAAACTTTATCTTAGCTGTAAGCATTCATTATCAAATTTTTTAAGTTTATTTCATAATTACGGAAGCTCCAACTAATTAAAATTAACAGATATCAGATGGTTGAGAATTATAAGCAAATATTAGAAAAGGCTAACGAATCAGTTAGTCAAGGCGACAACGATGGTTTTCTTTCCTATTGCACAGATGACGTGAAATACTAAGGCTGAGGAGTAAAAACACAAAACAACTACAATTCTAATCACCAAAAATTACAATAAAAACATGGCAAATCAATTCAAAAACGTAATCGAAAAAGCATATACAGCATTCAACGAAAGAAACATCGACAACGCACTATCAACAATGCAACCAGATGTGCAGTGGTCAAAAGCTTGGGAAGGTGGTTACATAAGCGGACACAATGAAATCAAGCAATATTGGACAAGACAATGGACAGAAATCAATCCAAATGTTGCGCCAGTCGGTTTTAATGAACGAGAAAATGGAAGCCTGGAAGTTAAGGTTCATCAAAATGTAAAAGATTTACAAGGAAATCCAATTTTTGACGGATTAGTAAAGCATATTTATACTTTTCAAGATGGATTGATAAAAACAATGGATATTGAACTGGTTGAAAATACTATTATCACTCAAGAATCTTAAATATTAAAACAGGTATTTATACTTTAAACAGAAAAATTTAATTGGCTTATTTTTGGAAAATCAGATCATTTATTAAAATAATGAGCTCGAACTGAAAACCACAAAATTCTAAAAACTATGCCTTGGATTATTCTTGAAAACCTATGGAAACGTGCAGTACAAAATTCCATTATTGCTTCTGCAGATGATAACCAAACTTGGGATAATGAAATCAAAATCTTATATCAATTAGGCATCAGCATAGAAGATGTACTACAGTTTTTATATGGTGAAAAACCTGATTTTGAATCTTTTAAAACTTGGGTCAATAATAGAAAAAGAAGCAAAAATATAGAAATTGAAGATTTTACGGATAATATTTTCTCAGAACAAGATCTTCAATTTTGGGACAAAAACGGTTACATTATCATAAGAAACGCTATTTCAAAAAAAGATTGTGAAGCCACGCAAAAGGCAATCTGGGATTTCTTAAAAATGGATCCCAACAAAAAAGAAACTTGGTATAAAAGGCATGATGACCAAAAAGGATTAATGCTTAATTTTTCAGATCATGAAACATTAAACAAGAACAGATTCTCTCCAAAAATAAAAAAGGCATACGAACAGCTTTACAATACGACCAAAATATATAAAACCATTGACAAAGTAAGTTTTAATCCTCCTGAAACTAAAGAATTTACTTTTCTAGGAGGCCCGCTGCATTGGGATACCAGTTTAAAGCAGCCCATCACATTTGGACTTCAAGGACTGCTCTATCTCACTGATTGTGGCTGTAATGATGGTGCTTTTCACTGTGTTCCGGGATTTCATACTAAAATCGACGATTGGCTAAATGGTCTTGAACCAGATGAAAATCCGAGAGATAAAGCCCTAAAAACATTACAGCCCGAACCCGTGATTGCCAACGCTGGCGATTTCATAATCTGGGATAACCGATTGCCTCATTGTGCAACGCCAAACAAGGGCGAAAGTCCGAGAATGGTTCAATATCTTACCTACTTTCCTGATGATTATGATACTTCCAGAGAGTGGCTTTAATTTTTATATTTAGATTTAAAGAAGGCTGAATTTAACGCCCAAACTAAACCATCTTGATGGAAGCGGCACTGATCCAACTTCATAATAAGTAGTATTGAAGATATTTTGCGCATCCAAATAAATCATTATTTTTTTAATAGACTGGCTCATCCTGAAATCATTAATCCAATAAGATTGGCCCGATGCTCTTTCGTTAAATCTGGTGGCGAACAAAACCGTGAAATTTTTATACTGAAAATCTACCGTGTTGGTTACTTGATGTTTCAAAGATGAAATCAGATATTTAGAATTAATGTCGGTTCGAATATCTTTAAATTCAGAATCTAAATAAGAATAAGCAAGATTTATATTCAACTTTGCTTCTTTGCCAAGATCTGCACTATAATTCGAACGCATATTGATGCCGTTTGTAATCAGATTTCCAAAATTGTTGCTTTGCCAAGGCTCAGTATCAACCATTCTTATCCAATCAATAAAATTACTGATCTTTCTGTAAAAATAATTGGCATTGAAACTGAATGCTTTTTTGCTGATTTTGAGTCCCAATTCTGCCTGAAAAGCATTTTCAGAATCAAGATCAGGATTCCCAATATTTCCTGGACGCTGGTTCAGGTATAAGTCTGTAAACGAAGGTATGCGCTGGCTTGTCCCAATATTTCCAACTATTTTAATCACATCGGTTAGCGCATAACTTGCATCCAATCCTGGGTAAACTTGCCATTTATAATCTGAATTATAATTAAGATAAGTACCAAAGTTCACGTTCAGCCTTTCTAGCAAATTAGTTCTGTATTGCAGATAAACTCCTAAATTTTCACGATCATGTTCTCCAATATTAGAAGAATTGATGTCCTCATTTCTGAATTCAGCGCCAAAACCAAGTTCTCCAGCGCCTGTTTTGTAAGAAGTATTAACCTCAGCCGCAACTGAATTTGTATAATGCTGGCTTCTTCCCGCATTTAAATTAGCAATCCCAAAATAACGGTAATCATCATAATTATATCTGTAGCTCAATCGTGGCAACAATGTCCATTTATCAGATATTTGATGCTTGGATTGTACAGACGCAAATGTAGTTTGCACGACTTCGCTCGAATTCTTGTCCCCTGGAGCGGCGTAAAATCCATTAGCTCCAAATCCATTGTTGATATAACCGAACGAGCCAGAAATTTCATTTAAAGTATCAATCTGAACATTTCCTTGGTAGAATAATTTATTATTTTCAAATCCGGTATTATAGCGATAGCCGTTGCTTTTGTCGTGTGATACAAAAAGAGAATGCTGGTGTTTTTCCTTGCTTAAAACGCCGCCAAGCTGAATTCCTCTGCCATAAAAAGTGTCGCCCGTATCTTCTGAGTCTTTTTCAAAATTTGAACCCGCATAAGAATTTACTAAAAATCCTGAATTGGCTGGCTTTTTCGTAATAATATTGATTGCGCCAGTCAAGCTGTTGATTCCATAGATTCTTGCCGCTGGTCCGCGAATTATTTCAATTCTCTCAATCAGTTCCACAGGAATCGGAAGGTTCAGCATGTTGTGAGCCGTTTGCGAATCAATGATTTTCGTTCCGTTTAAAAGAACAACCGTTTGCTCAAAGCTTCCTCCGTCGATACTTATATCTGCTTGGCTTCCAAAAGGCCCTCTCTGTCTTAAATCTACTCCGTTAGCATATTGCAGCAGTTCTTGAATAGTTCTTCCTGGTAGTTTTTTAATCGTTTCCTTGTCAATTACATATACATTTCTATTTTGCTTAGAAATGGGCGTGCTAAACTGGTTTTCATTGATAATTATTTCAGTAAGGCCGACGATGCTATCCTTTTTTGTCTGAGCACATACAGCAGCCGTAATCAATAGTAGCATTAAAATAGTAAAATAAATCTTTTTCATTTGTTTTAATTTTTGCCAAATGTAGTATCTTGCCGTACTACTAAAGTATACCAGTTTTATAAAAATGGATGGTCCGGTTCAAATTCCTTTCAAAAGCTTCATTCTGCTCAAGCCAGAAGAAACTACAGCACTTTACCTTCAAATAGTTTTTGAATTTATTAAAGCCATACAAATTGGACTGCTTCCCGAAGGCACAAAACTTCCTGGCACTAGAATATTATGCAAATTACTGTCAGTCAATAGAAATACGCTTATCAAGGCTTTTCATGATCTGGAATTGCAAGGCTGGATTGAAATTCTGCCCAACAAGGGAACTTTTATATTATCGGAACAAAAAAATAAGAATAAGAAAGAATTTGCCCCTGCCAAAAGCAAAAACCTGCAAGATGCCAATGCTGGTTTTTCATATAAGCGTTCTGCTATTCTTGAAAATCCTAAGGAAGTAAGCACTCTGCCTTACCAATTTAATGACGGCCAGCCTGATTTGCGCCTCGTTCAAACCGATGTTTTGGCAAGACTATATGTTTCAAAATTAAAAAGTCAAAAAAGCACGAAAACCTGGGAACAGATTCAAACGGAATCACATTCGAATTTTAAGATGCATTTTGCTAATTTTTTGAATCTGACGCGCGGCATACGCATTTCTACCTCCAATCTTCTTACGACAAGCAGCCATGAAATCAGCCTCTATTTGGTTGCGAAACTGCTTATTTCTCCTGGCGATAAAGTTGTTGTAGGTTCTCCTGGCTATTATATGTCAAATATGACTTTGTCTGATAGCGGTGCGCAGATTATCTCCATCCCCGTTGACAAGGACGGAATCAATACAAAACAATTGAAAAAGATTTGCGAAGAGCATCAAATCAGGATATTGTACCTTACTTCTACTTATCATTATCCAACCACAATTTCCTTGAGCGCCAAAAGAAGAATGGAAGTGCTCGAATTGGCGAATCAATATGGATTTGTCATTTTAGAGGACGATTATGATTTTGATTTCCATTATGATAACAATCCGATATTGCCTTTAGCTGCTTTTGATTCAAATGAAAGAGTGATTTATATAGGCTCCTTCGGAAGATCTTTGCCATCCGGTTTTGGATACGGTTTCATTGCAGCTCCTTCCGAATTTATAAAAGAATTGGAAAAACATCAAAACATTTTGGAACCCGGAATTGACGCTATTAAAGAACAAGTTCTTGCAGATTGGATCAGCGAGGGTGAAGTTCACCGCCTTTCGAAAAAAAATAAAAAAATCTACAAAGAGCGCAGGGATTATTTTGCCTCCTTATTAAAGGAAAAATTGAAGGGGAAAATTAAATTTCAAATTCCGCCCCGCGGATTGGCTGTCTGGGTAGAATGGCTGGATAATTTTAACTTGGTTAAGCTGCAAAAAGAATGTGCCAAGAATGGACTGTTTCTGCCAAAAACTATTTTATACCAAACTAAAAACCTTACTGCCACACGTTTAGGATTCGGACATTTGAATAAAACTGAAATAGAAAATGCAGTACTTATTTTAAGCAAATCTTTGGAAGCGACAAATAGTGCAGATTAGAAATTTACAATAAGATGTCCTTTAAAAAACATTGCCTTAAATTTAGTTTAAGCATTTTTGTAATAAAAATAGATGAGACAATCTTTCAACATTCTTTATGTTTTTCTCCTCTTTCTGTCACTAAATCTTAAAGCGCAAACATCGGAAGCAATTCAGATTGCTTTTCTAGCCGACGTTCATTTGCAAGATCTTTATGGAAATCTAGAAGACAATAATTATAAAGGAATCGTTAATCCAAAAAATGGCAAACCTACGATTTTGCGAACGATGGAATCGCAATTGCATTCCACCAGAATTTTCAATGAAAATTATTTTGCGTTTTTGGCGGCGCTTGAAGACATTGCAAAACGTGGTATTCATTATGTTGCACTTCCAGGAGATTATAGTGATGACGGACAGCCGATCCACATCCGAGGATTGCAAAAAATACTGGATGACTATTCAAAAAAGTATACTATTCAATTTTTCATAACTACAGGAAACCATGATCCTGTTGGTCCTTTTGCACAAGAATCGGGAAAAGATGACTTTTTGGGAAGCAATGGAAAACGCCAGCCGATTTACAGCAAAGAAGGAATTTATGCTTCCGATGAAAAAGAACTGCCACCAATTATAACAAAAGATATCGCCAAAATGGGCTATCTCGGCATTACTTCTTACTTAAAAGATTACGGCTTTTTTCCGAAAGAAAATTATACCTTTTGGGCGACTCCATTTAGTACTTATACTTCTGAAAACTATGATTTTGCAAAAGCGCAAAAGGAAGCCTTTTTAGAAAATAGGACTTATGAAATTCAAAAAGGATTTACAATTCCTGATGTGAGTTATGTAGTTGAACCAGTCGATGGAATTTGGTTGCTTGCTATTGACGGCAACGTTTATATTCCAAAATCTAATAGCAATTCTGTAGATCCTGAAAATTATTCTGGAGCAGATTTGGGCTATAATAACGTGCTTTCTCATAAAAAACATCTCATCAACTGGGTTCATAAAATTACAGAAGAAGCCAAGAAAAAAGGAAAAACCGTGATTGCTTTCAGCCATTATCCGATGGTGGAATTTAATGATGACGCTTCCGCGGAAATTGAATCGCTTATGGGAAAAGGCAAATGGCAATTGAACCGAATTCCGAAGGAAGAAGTCGCGCAAACCTTTGCAGATGCTGGATTGAAAATACATTTTGGCGGTCACATGCACATTAACGATACCGGAATACGCATAAGCGAAAAAGGAAATACTTTGGTCAATATCCAGACGCCTTCGCTTGCTGCTTATATTCCTGCGTATAAATTACTGACGATAAAACCCAATGCAGTCGCTGAAGTTGAAACAATAATTATTGGAGAAGTTCCCCGTTTTGATGAACTTTTTGACCTTTATAAAATGGAACACGATTATTTGAAGAGTCAAAATGAGCCAACTTTATGGAATGATCAAATTCTAAAAACAAAAACCTACCACGAATTCACTGATTTTCATCTTAAAGAATTGGTCAGATTGCGCTTTTTGCCAGAGGATTGGCCTGAAGATTTCAGCAATTTTCTTTCCAACATTTCAGGAGAAAATTTGCTTATTCTTTCAAATCTAAATACAGATATTTCTTTCGACGAATTGCTAAAAAATAAAGAAATTTTTAAGCAAGATTGGAAAAAAGCTACAACGGAAACCAAGAAACAATTAAAACTTCGCAATTTGAAATTATCCAGTTTTCAAGAATGGAAAGGAATCAACATGATAATTGATTTCTACAGAATTCGAAGTGCCGATAAACTTGCAATCGTGGATATTGGAGAAGAAAAAATTTCGCAATATAAATTGATTTCAGAATGCTTTTTTAAAAATTATTCAGAAACTCAAAATGCAAAGACACAAAAACAACTATCCCTTTTCCTTACAATCTTAAACAAATTTTTAAGCGGAGCTCCAGCAGATCATTTCAGTGTGGACTTAAAATCTGGTAAAGTTTTAGAAATTAAACAGTAAAAACATGCTGTGAATTATACGAATCGATTTTTAAAAAATTCGCATAATTCACAGCCAAAATTTTATTTTCCATTTACTGGATTCGTTCTCACATAAGTTCCGTCATCAAATTTAATATGATAAGGAGAATCAAAAAATGTACTCGGTTTGTAATAATCTGTAGTGATAATTTGTGCTCCAGAATTCTTTGCATCGTTGAAATGTTTGTAGTCATTTTTGCGTGCTTCAACCGTGCTGTTATCAGCTCTAGTTCTAATAATATATCCTTTTTTCACCAAATCTGCTATGGATTTATCTTCAGGATCATTTCTGAACATTGCCGCTGCTTCGGGACTTCCAGGCTGTGCATTCACAAAAACGACGCGACCTTTTAAAGACGGATGATTTTCTACATATAATTTCATCTTCTTATTGCTGTCATCCAAAAGAAACAAAAATTTGCCTCTTGCCTGTTTTAATTCTGGCCAATTTCCTTTTAAGACCGCTTCTTCCAAAGTTTTATATTTTCCTCTTACTAAATCTGGCGTAATCAATTTTTCTGCAGTCAGATTGGTTTTGATTACTTCATCCATTTCGTCAAATAATTTTGGCGTAAACAATTCTGGTGAAGTTCCGAAGCGATTTTTTTCACCGTCTTTTGGTTCCAGCGTAATAAAAATCGGCGTGTGATTTGGATTTGCATCTGACCATTTTTTAAGCGTTTGAAGCATTTCCTCAAAAGTCAAGATCGAACTTCTGAAATCAATATCCGGAATATGCAAAACCTTAAAACCCGGCCTTTTCATTTTCCCTTCGGGATCATATGCTTTTTCCGCTTTTGCCAATTCCAAGCCTTTTGGATTCGCAAACTTCCCTCCTTTGCTGTCCGCATAAATATCGATTTCAAGATTTCGAAGTCCCATATTTAATTGGTCAGTAATCGCAATGTGTTCATATTGCAGGCTATTCAATGAATTGGTAGAATCTTTGGCTTGCAAAACCTTGTAAAGTGCCGGTTCAATTGCATTTTTATAGCTGTTGTGCGAGCCTATAACTTGCAATTTATTAATTTTTAAATGGTCTTCCTGAGCTTTTGATTGATAAAATACTGCGCTTGAAAGAAATAGCGCAAGTGCTGGAATAATTGGTTTCATAATAAATTTTTGAAGTGATTTTAATAACAGTTTTTTGCTATCAAATAAACGCTAGTAAAAGTAAAATCACAAGGTTAAGATTTTGTTACTGTAAGAAAAAAAAATCAGAAACTAATCGTGATTTTTAAGTAAACAAATCTTCCGAAACCGTTGTAGTTATTGGCTTCCAATTAATTTAAAGATAATCTTTAGGAAAAATACTTTGGTGGAACATTCGCTTATTTCGCAGTCAAAATTGATCAAACACACAACTTATTAATTTCAACCAATGTATTTAAAAACTACTTTTTCAAGTCTAAAAAGTTCGAGCTTTTTAGTAATTACATTGCTATCTCTTCATTCGGGATATGGCAAAAACACGGGAAATGAGCCTCCAAAAATCAGCCCTGAAAGTCATTTTTCAAAACTTATCAAGCAATCTATAAAAGGTAAAGTTCTTGATGAAAACGGAATTCCGCTTCCCGGTGCCACTGTTGTTGAAACGGGGACTGCGAATAGTACGGCTACCAACATTGACGGTGAATTTGAAATCACTGTCGCTGACGGAAATACTATTGAAGTATATTTCATAGGCTACAAAAAACAAATTTTACCAGCTGGCGCTTCCATGACAATTCGGTTAGAACCAGATTCTTCTCAACTTGAAGAAGTAATGGTCGTAGGTTATGGAAAACAATCCAAAAAAGATGTTACAGGTGCTGTTTCTCAATTGAATGCAGAACAATTTAAGCAAGGTATCAATATTTCTGTAGACAATCTTTTACAAGGAAAAGTGGCAGGAGTCCGTGTGGTTCCTACAAGTGGCGAACCTGGAGCTGGCGTAAATGTTTCGATTCGTGGTGTTGGTTCGATCAGAAGCGGCAGTACGCCTTTGTTCGTTGTCGACGGAGTTCCATTGTCAAATGATGATGTAAGTCCCGGCGCTGCGAATGTTGGTTTTGGAGCTTCTGCTCCTAAAAATCCTTTGAACTTTTTGAATACGAGCGATATTGAATCGATTACGGTTTTAAAAGATGCTTCTGCAGCGGCAATTTATGGTGCCAGAGGTTCGAACGGTGTCGTGATTGTGACCACGAAAAAAGGAAGCAAAGGAAAAGCAAGCTTCACTATCGATAGCTATTTAGGAATGTCAAAAGTGGCTAACAAACTAGATGTTCTTTCTGCAACTCAATACAGAAGAGCGATCAAAGATCCGGCTTTTGACCACGGCGGCAACACCGATTGGCAGGATGTAATTTATAGAGAAGCGGTGACAAAAAACAATTCGCTGTCTTTCTCAAAAGCAACTGATTCAGGAAATTACTACGTTTCCTTATCACAAATGGATCAGGAAGGGATTATCAACCAAAGCAATTTCAAGCGTACTTCAGGAAGAATCAACGCAGCCGAATCTTTTTTAGATGACAAGCGCTTGAAGATCAAAATGAATCTTACGGCAAGTGAAACTACTGACAATGGTGTTCCGACAAGTGATGACGGTGGTTCAAACGGACAATTGATCGTTCATACTTTGATGGCAAATCCGACAAGGCCTGTATTTGATGAAAACGGAGAATATTCTAATTTCAACATGAATGCGCACTACAATCCTGCTTATCTTCTAAGTATTTACGAAGACGAAACACGCACTTTGAGAGTTTTAGGAAATCTTGAAACTTCGTTTAGAATCGTGAAAGGCTTGGAATACAAATTAAATCTTGGTATTGACCGTTCGATTGCAGAAAGAAATACGACGATTTATCCAAATATTACCGACCTGAATCCAAAAGGAAGATATGTGCAGAACAATATGGAATCATTAAGTTCATTAATCGAGCATTATTTAACCTACGAATTTACTGCTTCAAAACACAAATTTGAAGTTTTAGGCGGATTCTCTTACCAGAAATTCGAAAGATCAGGCACAACCTTCAGCCTTGACGGAATCGCTGATCGCAGTGTCGGCGTATCTCCTGGAAATAATCCTGGCTTGAAAGGAACACAAACTGGCGTTGCCGGATTTGCGCAAGAAAATGAACTGCAGTCTTACTTTGGAAGAGCCAATTATGCTTTCGACGGAAAATATCTTTTAACGGCTTCATTGAGGGCTGACGGATCGACTCGTTTTGGAGAAAATAACAAATATGGCTACTTCCCTTCTTTTGCCCTTGGATGGAATATTTCACAAGAAAATTTCTTGAAAGAATCAAAAATTGTTGACAACTTGAAATTAAGAACAAGCTGGGGACAAACTGGTAATCAAGAAGTTCAAAACAAACTTACAAAGGCGAGTTATGCCTTATCGGGCGCAGAAGGATACTATCTTTATGACGATCTTGAATTGGTAAACGGAATTTCAGTTACCAGAACTCCAAATCCAGACTTGAAATGGGAAGTCGTGACGCAATACAACGCTGGTCTTGATTTTAGCTTCTTAAACGAGAAAATTTATGGTTCTGTAGATTATTTCAACAAAACTACTACCGATGCGATTTTATTTATTCCTTCCCAAGTTTTAAGCCCAACACCTTCAGTTTGGGTAAATATGGATGGAGAAATCGTGAACAAAGGTTTTGAATTCATGCTGGGATCAAAAATTGTTGACAACGACGATTTTTCATGGTCAGTAGATGTAAATGGAGCTACTTTAAAGAATGAAATTAAAGATCTTCCAGTATCTGAAATCTTATCAGGAACCATTTCTGGTCCGGGACAATCTGGAGTTTTGGCTAATATCTACAGAAGTGGCTATGAAGCTGGCTCTTTCTATTTGCTAGAGCACCTTGGTTTTGATGAAAATGGAAAAAATATTTACAAAGACAAAAACGGCGACGGTTCAATTAGCAGTGCTGACAGGCAAATTTTTGAAGGTGCGCTTCCTAATCTGACTTATGGATTGAACAGCCAGATGCGTTATAAAAACTTTGATTTTTCTTTTTCTTTTATAGGCCAAAGCGGTGGTTATTTATTGAATAATACTGGCTTGAACGCTTTAAATATCAACAATCTTGCTTCAGATAGAAACGTAGCGACAGGTTATTTTGATTCGGGAGCAAATCCTACAAATGCGCCACAACTTTCTACTTTATATTTAGAAAAATCAGATTTTATTCGCTTAAATACGGTTCGTCTTGGCTATACTTTTAAAACTGATAAACTGCAGTGGATGCAAGGAATCAATCTTTATATAACCGGCCAAAACTTATTCACGATTACTGATTACACAGGTTACGATCCGTTAATCAACAGTCCAAAATCTAGCGGTGGAAACCAATCTTTAGGTATTGATTATGCCAGTTATCCGACGTCCAAAACATTCATTCTTGGTGCAACATTAAAACTATAAATCATGCAATTAAATAAATTATTCAATATAAAAAATATAACCGTAGCCTGCATTGCTGTTGCGTTTGTAGGATGTACAGATCTTGACGAAAAAGTGATTGACGAAGTTTTAGGAGATGCTGCGGCAAATGCTCCTGGAGCGCTCGCTGCCGCATATGACAGGCTTGGCGACAGAACTTTCGTCGACAACGGAGGAATGTTTGCCATGCAAGAATACACCAGCGACATCGCCATTCTGCCAACACGAGGAAGCGACTGGGGCGATGGCGGAAAATGGCGCGCCATGCACGAATTCACTTGGAGTCCTGATAATGCAATTGTTACTGATAACTGGAATTTGCTTACCAACGGAATCACGCGTTCGCTTACAGCAATGAAATCGATCAATGCGAGTACTATTCCTGAAAAGCAATTGTTTCTTGCAGAAGCTCGCGGCTTGCTTGCTTTTTACACTTACACGACTTTAGATTTGTATGCGCAGGCTCCTTACCGCAATCCTTACGTAGAAAATGCGCCTTTGGAAATTTTGAAAGCTGATACTGCAATTGATGATTTAATCCTGGAAGTAGAAGAAATTCTTCCTGATCTTGCTGAATTGGGAACAAATTCTACGCACAATGGAAGATTTACAAGAGAAGCCGGTTATGCTTTATTGGCCCAAATGTATTTGAACCGTGCAGTTTACAAAGACCGTTACAATACAAGTTCTACTTTTAATTTCAATGAAGCGGCTGTTAACGGAAACGGTACTGACATGGATAAAGTAATCTACTATTCTTCGCTATTGATCGATTCAGGAAAATTTAGCCTGGAAAGCAATTATTTCAAGAACTTTTCTTTAGGAAATGAAGCAGGAAAAGAATTAATTTTTGTGGTAACTCAAAAAATTGACAATATCAGAAACGGTGATAACGACTTGGCTTACACTTCAATGGAACGCAACCAAAGGGTTTCTGCAGCAAACAGAGGAACAAATGCTTCTTGCCTGACGCCTGAATTTTACGCTAGCTGGCAAGGAAATCATGATGACCCGAGGTTTCACAGATATGTGCAATATAGAGACGGAACTTGGTTCATGAACGACGGAACTACGCCAAGCGTTCCTGCGACAGACATCGTTCCTGGAACATCAAATCCGTGGTTTCATTTTAACTTCGGAATCATGGCCGGACAGCAATATGGTCCAAAATTAACACCAGCGGGAGCTTTTGAAATGACTCCAGACGGACGCATAAAAGTTTCACAATTATTCATGGAAAAAAGCACAGCAACGCCAATGGATTTTACGCCAGCGCTTAATTTTGACAATGCAAATCAGGCTGTTTTTGCCCAAAACCAAATCAATCGCGGGGCACGCTGTTTTAAGTTTGAATTTGATCCAGAAGAAGGAAATGGCTCGAGCAATGTTGACATTCCGTTATTCAGATTGGGAGGTATTTACACGATGAGAGCAGAAGCTTATTTCAGAAAAAGCCAATTAGCAAGCGCTTTAGATGATATAAACAAATTGCGAACAAGCAGAACTCGTGAAGCACTTTTCGGAAATGTTCCTGGAACGCCTATTGCTTCTATCGATGCTGCAACTTTATACAAAGAATTAGGTTTTGAAATGTACTGGGAAATGTGGCGCCGTCCGCAAATGGTAAGATTTGGAAAACTAGATCTTGCACAGCCAGGATCAGCTAAACCAGCCACGCCACCTTTCAGAAGAGTTTTCCCAATTCCTCAAGAGACGATGGATGTGACAAGAGGATTCACCCAAAATTTTGGTTATATCAACTAAAGATTAGAAAATTTACAATAAAAAAAGACAGTGGTGATTTGCCACTGTCTTTTTTATTTAAACTGTTTTAGTTTCGTTCAGCTCATTCATGATTTCTGCAAATAATTGATAGGATTTCACTCTTTCATCGTGTCCGAAAATATTGGTTACCACCATCAATTCATCAACGCCAGTTTGTTCTAAGAATCGCTGTGTCTGCTTTTTGACGGCTTCTTTTCGGCCTACAAATGAATAGCGCAACATGTCTTTTATCGACGGATTGTGCTGCAGCATCATCAAGTCGCCCGTCATTTCCATCGGTGGCTGAAGATAATCTCTTTTTCCTGTCAATATGCCTAGAAACATACGAAGAAGCGATGTAAAATTGCTTTCTGCTTCTTCATCGGTGTCGGCAGCGATGACGTTTATTCCGGCAATCGTGTAAGGCTTGTCAAGAAATTCTGAAGGCTGAAATTCATTTCTATAAATTTCTAGCGCATCAAAAAGCTGCGAGGTTGCAAAATGGCTCGCAAAAGCATAAGGCAAGCCCATTTTTGCCGCCAAATGCGCACTGTCAGTACTTGATCCGAGAATATAAATTGGCACCTTCACTCCTTCTGACATAGTCGCCCTTACAGGAGAATGGGCATTGTCAGTAGAAAAATATTGCTGAATTTTAGCAATCTCGCCAGGGAAATTATTTACCGACTGCATCCTGTCAGAACGAATCGCATGCGCTGTAGCTTGGTCTGTTCCCGGAGCTCTTCCAAGTCCTAAATCAATACGATTTGGATATATAGTTCCCAATGTGCCGAATTCTTCTGCTACTATTAGCGGTGAATGGTTTGGCAGCATAATTCCTCCTGATCCTACTTTTATAGTTTTCGTACCTCCAGCAATATGCCCGATCAAGACTGCCGTCGCTGAACTGGCAATGCTGATCGAATTGTGATGCTCGGCAAGCCAAAAACGGCTGTAGCCAAGATCTTCGGCTTTTTGCGCAAGATCAACACTGTTTTTAAACGATTGGGCAACAGAACTGCCCTCTGATATAAACGCCAATTCTAAGATAGAATAAGCTGTTGCATTTTTTGAATTCATAAGATTTCTATGGCTATGTCGAATACAGACTATTGCGTAATTTGAAAAAGAATTATTCCTCTGTTTTGGGCTTGCATTCCATAGTGGTTGAATGCACTTTTTCGCCCCAATTATTTAAGTGGTCCAAAATGGGTTCTAGCAGTTTGCCGGTTTCGCTCAAATAATATTCAACATGCGGCGGCACTGTCTGAAAATCTTTTCTGATAATCAATCCTTCGCTTTCTAGATAACGCAGGCGCTCAGTAAGCATTTTCTCAGAGATCCCCTTAATTTGAGACTTCAATTTTCCATAACGGTTCACGCCATTCTTCAGCATCCAAAGAATGTTCACTTTCCATCTTCCGGAAAGCAGGCTCATGGCAAAAGTCAGGCCGCAATGTACTTCGACTGCTTCCTGATTTTGAATATTGGCTGTGATTTCTTTTTCCATAAATTATACGCACTAAAAAGTATGTACCCTCCTTTTATTATTGTACAAATGTAACTAAAACTTTTAAGCTTGGCCAAAATCTACCAACCCATTAACAAACATTTAATAGCTGTTAAAAGCACTTGAAATTTTTATTTGCAAGAAAACCTTTACTCACTTATATTTACAAAAAGTTAGCCACCACCAAATCTTCAGAAAACAAACCTAATCCCCAATCTTTCAAATGAATTCACCAATTTATATTCTCGGAACCGGCCTTTCCCACAATGGCTCTGCTGTTTTATTAAAAGACGGTCGCGTTTGCGTCGGAATTGAAAAAGAGCGCCTGAGCCGCATAAAGCATGACGGCGGCAATGATACTTTGGCCATCCAATATTGCTTAGATGCTGAAGGAATTACCTTAAAAGATATCTCGCTCGTCGTGCAATGCGCCAATTTTGACATTCCAGATCGGGAACAATTTAAAGGGAAAAGAATCTTCGCTGATTCTGACGAACCAAAGATTGTCAATATTTCTCACCATCTGGCGCATGCTTACAGTGCCGTCGGAACTTCTCCTTTTTCAGAATGCGCGGTGATGGTCATCGACGGCTGCGGGAGTCCGATAGAGCAGTTTTTAGCCCTGCATCCTGAACAGAAAGAATACATTTCTCCAGCAATTTTGGAACAAATCCAGATGGTTTGCGAGAAAGACAGCTTTTATCATTTTGACGGAAAACAGCTTACGCCTCTCGTAAAAGATTTTAGTGAAATGGCCCAATCGGGAAACAATTTATTTTCGCTTCCGACGACACAGCATTCCATTGGGGGATTTTACGCAGCAGTCAGCAACTACGTTTTCGGCGACATGGATGACGTCGGAAAATTAATGGGACTCGCACCATTCGGGAATTCAGGCATATTTGACTACGAAGCTTTTGAATTCAAGTCAGGGAATTTATTTGTAAAAGAAGGCTGGAAAAACCAATTTGAAAATCCGTCGCAAGGCTATGACTATTTCAAAAGCAATTTTGAGTATTATGCCAATGTAGCGCGCTGGGCGCAAGAGCAGGTCGAAAAAGCAGTACTCCAGTGCATTGCAAACCGTTTGGAAAAATTTCCTCATGAAAATTTATGCTACACCGGCGGCGTTGCGCTGAATGCGGTCGCGAATGCAAAGCTGGAAGACAGCGGCATCGCAAAAAACATTTATTTTGAACCTGCAGCAGGCGACAACGGACTGGCACTAGGCTGTGCTTTTTACGGATGGCTTGAATACCTAAAAATGTCGAAAGTTGCTCATGACGGAAGCACTTGCTTTGGAAAAAAATATACTTCTGAAGATATCAATGCCGCTTTTGAAAAAGAAGAAAATAAAAAGCATTTGCCAAAGGTATTTTCTACGGAAGACGAACTTGTCCATTTCTGCGCCCAAAAATTAGCCGAAGGAAAAACAATCGGCTGGTTTCAATCCGGATCAGAATTTGGCCCGCGCTCTCTAGGGAGACGAAGCATTTTGGCACACCCCGGCATGGAAAACAGGAAAGACCATATCAACAGAAATATTAAATTCAGGGAAGACTTCCGCCCTTTTGCGCCTGCCGTCTTAAAAGAAAAAGTGAAGGACTATTTTGTGGCCGGCAGAAACAGCCCTTACATGATTTTGGTAGATAAAACGCGTCCTGAATACCAAAAAGAGCTTAACAATGTCACCCACAAAGACGGTTCTGCGCGCGTGCAGACTGTGGAAGAAAGCTGGAATCCGAGGTTTGCGAAATTGCTGGCTGCATTTTACAACCTCAGCGGTATTGCCGTTTTATTGAATACCAGCCTCAACAAAAAAGGTATGCCGATTGTGGAAACTCCCGAAGAAGCCATCCACCTCTTTGAAATCACCGCTTTAGATTTGATGGTAATCGAAAATTATGTGCTTGAAAAATAGCCTTACTGCTTTAAATCTTCCATGATTTTGTTTGCAGCCGGCGTGTTCATGCGGCTTAATTCGGCCATGATGAGCTGTTTTTCTGCGTCGCTGATTACTTTTGGAGGCTTCACAAATTGGTCTTCGCTGGCTTGGCTATAAAATAGCGCATCTGTCCAATCATTTCTGAGGCCGTCGATTACCAGGTGAATTCGGTCGTGCTGTCCGCGATTGGCAACAGAATGCGTAAAATTTGCATCGATATACCAGCATTCGCCTTCGTTCATGATGAGGCGCTTTCCGTCTAAGATAAATTCAACCTCGCTGTTGGTGATTATCGGAATGTGCAGCCTGAAACAGCCGTCTTCATACCCCAAAGAATGGTCGCTGTGTGGCTTGATTTCAGAACCGACAGCCAATTGCAGCAAACGCACGGCGGTTTTTTCAAATAAAAAACCATCGAGAATCTCCTTAAAATAAGTGCAGGAATCTAAGATTTCTGTGGCCACGAGCTTTTCATCGGTATTCATCGCCGCAAAAATTTCATCAGATTTGCCGTTTTGCGACATCAGGGCAACCGATGTCCATTTGCCCGAATAGCCTTCGCTGTTGTAATGGTTGATCCAGTTGGTGTTGATGATTTTGGCGAGATCGCCTTGCAGTTTTGCGGTATCAAAAGTGATTGGGAATTTAATAGAGCGCACTAAGTTATCCATATTGAAATAATTGAATTTGTTATCTAATTAAGCTTCCCCTGTAGCGCTAAATTAGTAAAATTCTTCCATAAAACAGAACAAAAATTAAAGCGCGATTTCAAATTTCAATGCTAGCCCGCTGCTAAAAATACATCCTAAAAAAAGCCACCCTGAGGCAGCTTCTACTAAAAAAGAATTACGGATTTAAACCGCACTTCCCGGACTTGTCGGTGCCGGACCTCCCGCAGGATCCACGTCGCCCCAGTCGCCGTCTTCTTCTAGATCGTCTTCCTCTTCTTCCTCACGGTCGTCGTCTTCGTCGTCATCGCGGTCAGAAGCATACATTTTAAAATTGCTGGAAAGATCAGTGTATTCGTTCACCTCATCTTCGTTTTGGTCCTTTTTCATAGTAGTTTTTTTTAGCTGGGATTGCTCCCTTGGTTTTACTTAAAGGTACTGCTGAAGGTAAAAAAGCGGCTTATGTAATTTTAGAAAAAAGTTGCGGAATTTGCAAAGTGATTGGTGATTTTTGGCGCACATAAAAAATAAGCCCTCCGAGGAGGAAATGAGGGCTGTTTTAACTATTCTACCCAAATTTTCACATTGCTTTGCGTAGCGCCCGGATTTCTGACAATCAAGAA
The DNA here is from genome assembly GCA_029959295.1 of Flavobacteriaceae bacterium PS02334. Lineage (GTDB taxonomy): Bacteria > Bacteroidota > Bacteroidia > Flavobacteriales > Flavobacteriaceae > Flavobacterium. The sequence continues at coordinate 77,110 of JASCOH010000001.1, forward strand.
AGTTCCAAAAGGAGCCAGATTTTCAGCCAATCTTGAACGGGTTTCCCCTGCATTCAGCAAAACTTCTTCACTTCCGGCCGTATTTTCAAGCGCAGAAAGGCTGAAGAAAACCGTTTCTGTGCCTAAATTTTGCACGGTATAAAAAGTATCTGGATTGTAATTGGCAGCAGTGTGCACGGTTTTTAAAGTCGCTGGCGGCAGCTCGCTGACCACCGTCGGTTTCATGACAGAACCGTTAATATCAATAGCCCTTGCCGAAAGATAAAGCGAATAAAGACTCGGATTGTTGACTTCAAAACTGCGCATCAGCACGTCTAGCTTTTCAGTCAAAATCGTTCTGATTTCATCTAAAATCACCACTACCCTTTGGTTGTCATTCTTGCGCTGGTCCATGGCCAGGCTTGGGTTTGAGATAATGTCGGTAAAAGAATTCAGGGTAGTTCCGATGGCGGTAATATCTGCTGCCGTGGCACCAAACACAGCCAGATTCGCACTCAAGGGAACAGCCAAATTTTTCACGATTGTGGCCTGCGTCACCAATTCTTCTTCTGAAAATTTATACCAGGCACTTGTAGGGAAATCGGCTTTTTTTTGAAGCACATAATCATTGTTGACCAAAGCGTAAGATGCCAAGGCGTTGCTGATTTTCAGTGCCAGCCCCTCTAAGGTTTCGCGCATTCTGGTTTTGGCAATAGCATGACCCGAAACATCAGACCGCCCACCGGCATCAGCCAGAATCAAGTCGGTAATTTTAGTTTTTACAGTTGCAAAATAAGGTACGACTGCTGGCACAACTGCCAATGCTGTTGCATTTTTTTCATTAAAGTTTCGCACTTTCAAGTTCATCGCGAAACTGCTTTCTTGCTCTTTGTTCATTTTGTATAGATTTTAAAAATTTCAATAAATATATTTTTATTGTGATACTTACCTAAAAAAATATTCCCTTTTTTGTAGGAATATCAATAAATTAATTACATTTAACAAAAATATCTCTAGAGATTGAATATAGGTGTATAGAGAATAAACATACCTGTCTAGAGATTGAATCTAGGTGTCTAGAGAATGAATAAAAGTGTCTAGAGAATAGACATACCTCTCTAGAGAATGAACCTAGGTGTCTAGAGAATAGCGCAAGTAGCCTAGAGAATAGTCTGCCATGTCTAGAGAACAGACAAAAAGAAGTAAAAATTAATACAAACGCCAAAAAACCAGTACCATGTTAAAGCACAAAAGATCATCGATCGAAATGAAAGAATCCAGCATCGTTTTAGACTTGATGCCTGTATTCAAATCAAGAAACATCAAGTTTCCCGCACAGTTTTTAAAACGCTTCGGCATCTGCAGCGCTTCGGCCAGCAAGATGATTAAGGGCAAAGCCGTGCAAATCAATTTTACCCAGCTGACCGCCATCTGCCTGAATCTTAACTGCACGCCAAACGACATCATGGCGCTGCGCTATCTCCCGCTTCCAGAAAATCATGCCCTGAAAGTGATTCGCAAATTAGAGTCTCATGAGGAGTTTAAGAGTATTGACGAATGGGCTATGGGTAAGAGTTTTGAGGAAGTAAGGGAGATTATGAGGAAGTAGGGAGATTATAGTGGATATATATTTCAATTGGCAAATATGTGCCATAATTTATCGACAATATGTAAGTTACCGGAAATTGCTTTAACAACAAATAGATTTCTTAATAAACAATTTTAAATAACCTTTGAATTATGAAACCATCCGTACAATACAATGACAGAATTGGTCACGCTTCAGCAGACATTGCAGGAATTGACTATGATGCAATCGCAAGACGTTGTAATCTTGGAGAGAGATATACAATAATTGGAATTTCCCTTTCTGGAACTAGAGATATTAGTGTATCACTTTTATGCAGAGATAATGATGAGAGCACTCCCTATAATGAAGTTTTAGTGAATGTTTATCCAAGTATTGATCTGTCAATTAACAATGTTATTGAACGTCTTAATGTGACTATAAACATTACAAATGACCGAAAATATGATGACCCAGAATTGGATACAGTTCGAGAAGTTAATATTGAAGTAGAAGACGAAGACGATAATGAAGATTAATAAATAACAATGTCTGCTAGCGCGAGCGTCCCGCTCGTGAGGTTAACAGTATTTTTGTAGACACGAGCGAGACGTTCGCGCCAGCGAGGAAGCTAATTCTGATGGAAATAAATTGAAAAACAATCTAATATAACATAAATAATTTTGACATTTACTCAATTTATAGTTTCATTCTTAATAATTCTTATACTTAGTCTGAATTATATAAAAGAGCGCAATCGTAGAAAACACTTTCGTACAATTCGTGTAATTCCAAGAGTAAAATTCACACAGAGAAAATCAATTATATGTCAATCCAATTTAAAAGAAATTGTGAGATGTTCATTCATAAGTATAGGAATTTTTATATTTTTAACTGGTCCATTTATACTAGTTTATAGCATTTACGGATGGTTTTATTATTCTAAATATGATTTAAAATTAGTAATTAGCTCTATATTAATGATTGTAATAGGTTTATTTTTAATTTTAAAAACCGATAAGATTTTTTCTAAATTTTAAATTTTACAAATGCTGGGGCGAGCGTCCCGCTCGTGCCAATTAACAAATAATCCGTGTGTTCACGAGCGGCACGCTCTCGCCAGCGAGGGAAGTTGGTTTTGTGTTTAGGATGATTTGGCCAATCTGAAAATAGGGCTTAATTTAGTCCCAAACTACTTGCAGTGCGCGAAACGTTAGCAATCACCGTGAGCAACTTGTTGAAAGTAGGAGTAGTTTTGAGTTACTATTGAAAAAAATAACGAACTTTGATTGACTAAGAAAACTAAAGTTTTTTAATTTCAAAAAATATTGAATATGAGACTATTTATACCAATCGTATTGACTGTTATATTTCTTTTTTACATTCTTTATCTAGCATTTGTAAAGAAAAACCTGAAAGCTAATACTACTAAAATTCTTTATCCTGGATTGTTTTTTATTTTAGTGTGGGGAATTATATATTTTGAATTTCTCAAATAATTAAAGCCCCCCGCTGGCGCGAGCGTCCCGCTCGTGAACATGTAAATTATCGGGTTACTAGCGGAATAATTAGCATCTGACAACTAAGTATAGTTAATGACAGAAAAATAACAAACCATGATTATAAGAGAAGCTAAAACTAACGACATCAAACAAATTCAAATCGTAAGAAATTCGGTAACAGAAAACACTCTGTCTAATCCTAACCTAGTGACAGACGAAGATTGTGAAGAATTTATTACGGAAAGAGGGAAAGGCTGGGTGTGCGAAATCGACAGCCAGATTGTAGGCTTTGCAATTGCTGACTTGAAAGAAAATAACATCTGGGCATTATTTTTAGACCCTAAGTTTGAGAAAAAAGGCATCGGGCAACAGCTCCACAAGACAATGCTCGACTGGTATTTTACGCAAACAAAAGACACCGTATGGCTAGGAACTGCTTTTAACACAAGAGCAGAGCTGTTTTACAGAAAGGCTGGCTGGAAAGAAGCCGGAACCCACGGAACAAAAGAAATTAAATTTGAAATGACATATAACGACTGGGTTGGCCTGAATCGTTAATATCAGTTTATTATAAAATACTATGAACAATAAAAAAGGACTATCATTTCCCTTACTAATTATAGCAATCGTTATTGGAGCTACTATTTTTAAACAATTCGATTTTAAAAATCTACGATTTGAAGAGCCTGCCATGGCTGTCATCTATATTTTGACTTTTCTTATGACGGTTTATTTTATTTTTAAGAATAGTAAGGAAAAGTAGCAATAGTAAACAAGGATTGTGCTTGCGGGATGCAACCTCTAAACTGCGTAAAAGTACTAACAGAAATAAAGCAAAATTGACAATGGCAAAATTCAAAAATCCAATCTTCTCTTTACTGCTGGTATCTTTATTTTTCACCTCTTGTAATGGACAGAAAAAAACAGAACAGCCAACTGAAAGCGCAGCTGAACAGCTGTCATTTACAAGCAAAAACACAAAACTGACCAAAACACAAGGCACAAACGAATATCAAAATGTGCATTGCATTATTCAAGACAAAAAAGGCAACTTTTGGTTTGGGACAACCGGCGAAGGCGTTTACCGATATGACGGAAAAGAATTTACCCAGTTTACAGAAAAAGATGGTTTGAGTAATAATAAAGTCTGGTCTGTTTTAGAAGATACCGCTGGAAATATTTGGTTTGGAACAGATGATGGCATTAGTCAATATAATGGAAAAACTATTTCTAAAGTTCCATATACTAAGGGCACAAGCAGTTTAGGAACAGTCGCATCAGGTAGAAATGCAGTATATAGCATGATGCAGGACAAAAGCAGCATAATTTGGTTTGGAACAGACAGCGGTATGTATTGCTATAATGGTAAAACATTTTCTAACTTTTTAGACAATGCAGCCATCGCAAACAAAAGCAATCTAACGCTAAAGAGCGTGCAATGTATATTTGAGGATAAGGATGGAAACTTTTGGTTTGGATCAGGACCAATGGCATTTGAAGGCATTGGTTTCTATGATGGAAAATCTTTAACCAACTTCAAACCGCAAAACGAAGGATGGATAAGAACAATAACTGAAGATAAGGATGGAACTTTATTATTTGCCACCAGACATATCGGCATGATTACTTATGATGGAGAAAACTTCACTGGTTTTTCTGAACCACAAAAGATAAGAAAAGATTTGATGAATACTGTTTTAGCAGATAGCAAAGGAAACATCTGGTATGGTTCTGATTATACGAATGATAAGGATATAACCACAGGCGGTCTTTGGAAATTTGACGGAAAATCATTTGTTGAGTTTACAAAGAAAGATGGGTTGGGCAACACATCCATCTATTCTTTGACAGAAGACAAAGCAGGCAACATTTGGATTGGAACACGAAACTATGGACTGTATCGCTACGATGGACAAACATTTGAAACTTTTTCAGAATAACCAGACAAATTGTAAATTTGGCAACAGATAACCATGTATAATAGACACAGGCGAGATGCGGCAGTAATTTTTTTAGAACCAAATAGTAAAACTTATTACAAAATTCGACTTTGCATCATTAAATGATTGCTATTTGATAAATTACAGTATCTTTAAAAAAAACATGAATAAAAAAGGCCCCATAATTTTTATTGAAGACGATCAAGACGACCAAGATGTTTTAGCTGCTGTTTTTGAAAGTCTTGATTATAAAAATGAAATCATATTTTTTACCGAAGCTGAAAAGGCTTTGGAATTCTTAACCGCTACTAAAATTAAGCCCTTTATTATTTTTTCTGATATCAACATGCCAAAACTCAATGGGATGGAATTAAGAGAGAAGGTTTATGAAAACAAGCAACTGGAGATAAAGTCTATTCCTTATTTGTTTTTTTCGACGACCGCTGAACAGAAACACGTCATTGATGCCTATTCAAAATCAATTCAAGGATTTTTCATAAAACCGTCCAACTATAACGAAATTAAGGAGGTCATGAAAATTATAATTGAATATTGGCAAAAGTGCGTTTCTCCAGAATATACCGGATAGCGCTAAAAAAGATTTTTTTTTAAGTTTGATAAGCTTATTTTCAAGTTTGGAGAACTTAATAATACCGTTGGCAAAATTTCCAACCGAACGATACTAAATTTACAATGAACCCAAAACCACATTTTATTGCCCTTCTCACCTATCTTCCTTCTCAAAAAGGCAAGCGAACCACGCCTGTTTCTTCTGGTTATCGGCCTTCCATAAAATTTCCTTTTGATCAAGGCCAATTTACTGGTGTCCAAAATTTTGTTGATACTGACTTGGTTTTTCCTGGCGATACTGTTACTGCAGAAATAACTATGCTCAATAAAGAATATTTCGAAGGAAAAATTTATAAAGGATTGGATTTTGATTTTTTTGAAGGACCGAATTTGATTGGCCATGGGATAATTACCAAGGTTCTTGAGGCCGATAAGTAGCAACTCCAATTTTTATTTCAAGTATATAAAAAGTAATTACCAATTTTACATAAAAAATTATGCTGACTTTTGGAGAGTCAGTTTAATGATTTTAATCGTTCTTCAAATACTTCGCCAAAGGATGTCCTTGCCTTTTCAATTCACCCACAAAAATCTTGGCAATTTCTGTAGCGCCCAAAACAGACAAATGTGTGTTGTCCTCGATTCCTTTTGGAATGTAAGCGTTTTCATCTGGAGCAAAATGCAGGTGCAATTTCTTTGAGCCTTCCACGCCATAAGATTCTTCTAAAAGCTCCGTAAAATATTGCATATCAAAAAACGGGACGTTCCTTTCTTGCGCCACCAAACGTGCCTGCAATGTATAATTTCCATGGGAATCTAATAAAACGCCCTGCTCGTTGAATTTTCTTCTGGCAATTGACGAGAACAAAATCGGGATGGCTCCTTTTGCCCTGGCTTCTTCTACATAACGAATCAAATTGTGTCGGTAAGAAGTCTGCGGATTGGTATATCTTGTAGGATCGGTTTCTTTTCCGTCGTTATGCCCGAATTGGATGAAGACATAATTTCCTAGTTTCAAGGAATCTAAAACCGTCTGCCAATGTTTCAAATCTCTGAAACTTCGCGTGCTTCTGCCGTTGACAGCGTGGTTTTTAATAGTCACTTTACCGTTAAAAAAAGGCGACAAGACTTGCACCCAGCCTCTTTCTGGATTTTCATTCGGGTTTGGCTTGTTTGCCATCGTGGAATCTCCAATGGTATAAATTACAACAGGCGAATTCTCATCAGTCTGTGCACTTTTACAGCCGATTGCAAGAATTACTGCCAAAACTAAGATCTTATAAATTTTCATACCATTGTATTTTTACATCTGGATTATTTTCGCCCAAGATATTTTTAATAGTATATTTTTTTGCTTCTTTTTTAGCAAGCTGGTGCGACCATTTTACTCGAGAATCGGTTTTTGAGCCTTCGCCGTTATTTTGGAATTCTGCGTAAAAAGTGCCTTTTTCAGCTTCTGGTTTTGACCAATTATTCCAGCCTTCTGGCAAAATGTGCTTGCCTAAATTGCTGTTCATGAAAACGGTTTTTCCGTAAAAACGCCAAGGTCTTCCCAAATAAACTTTTGAAATCGAATCTTCTGAAGTCAGCTTGCAATTATTGAAAACAAATCCGAATTCTGTGCCTTTTGGCGTTGACGAAGCCGTTACAAACGAATCGCTTTTGCTATGAATTTCGCAGTTTTCAAAATAAGCCGTCGCACTTCCGAAGATAAAATCAGTCGTTCCGTCGATGTAGCAATCTTTGTAATATTGCTTTCCAATTCCCGAAGCGTAAAGCGTATCTTGGTGTCCCAAAAGCTTGCAATTGACAACTGCAACATGCGTTGAAGTTACTGACAGCGCAATCGCCTGCCTCACTTGTCCCGAAGAATTTTCAATGGTCAGGTTCTTCAAAAGGATATCGTTGGCTTCCACAAGCATTGTATAGGTATAAAAAGTGCTGTTTCTCCCCACGCCAATTTTATCGAAATGATCGTTGAAAGTGATGATCGTATTTTCTTTGCTCTCGCCTATCAAATGCAAGTTCGTATTCCATTCATGGACTTTTATTTTTTCATTATAAATTCCGTTTTTGATAAAAATTACAATCGGCTCATAAGGATAAGCGTGGCTTTGGTTGATCGCTTCTTGAATGGAAGTAAAATCTGCAGAACCGTCTAAAGCCACCGTAATTTTATTCGGATCTTTCGGCGTCGGCATTTTGTTTTCTTTCCTCCAAGTCGCAAATTTCACGATCACTTTTTCAGGAGAATTTACGTACCAAGCGTAGCCATTTCTGCGTTCGTGGCCAATTTGAGAAAGCGAATCTTTCTTGATTCCGTCTCTGTCGCAAAAGAAAGGCTTGTTATTTTCCAATTCCATAAAACGAGCCCAGATTGGTTTTTCGTTTTTCGAAAGCACCATTTTTCGGTCAATCTGCTTTCCGTTTTCATCATAGACTTTGACTTCCTTTAAATTGGTGATTTTCGTTTTTTCAAACCAAGTCACTGCATTATTTACTGCCGTAATAATTTCTTTCGAAGGATTTTTTATAGACATCAATAAAGAAACGATTCCAGCAGATTCATGTCCGCTTAATGACTTCAACTCAAAACTTCTGGCATCGGCAGGCTGCAACGTAAATTCATCATGTTGCGCGCACCAAGCTGTCAGAACTCCGTTTTGCTTGTATTGCGTTTTTAAAATACAGTCGATTCCTTTATTAAATGCACTAATGGATTTTTGCCTGATTTCTTCGGATGGTTTTATCGAATAAAAATCAGTCTGCTCGTTAATTTCCTTTAAAACCTTGAGCACATTGACCATCGCATCATCATTGTACGTAATGTGGGAAGAATATTTTTTTTCCAAAGGATAAAATTGTGGCCAGCCACCGTTTTCATATTGCGCTAGCAGCAGATAATCCAAGCCTTTCAAAAAAGCAGTTTTGTGTTTTTCTTGCGGATTGTGCTTGTAGATTTTAGACAGAAAAAGCATTTCCATTGTGGTTGCCCCGTTGTCAATCGTGCATTCTTTTGTACTTGGTTTCAAGGCCAATAAATCAGCTTTTTGTTTGGCAGAAAGCGGTTCTTGCATCTGGATATTTTTTGGCCAGGCGCCGATATTCCGCTGATATAACAATACGTTCTCCCCTATTTCTTGAGCTTCCTTCGACTGAAACCAAGCTTCGTCTTTGCTATTTACAATTTCTTTCCAGGTGACTTTCGAATTTTGGGCTTGACCCTTTGAAATTCCTAGAAATAGTACAAAAAGTATCGTTATTTTTTTCATTACTTATTTAGTTCTAAAGCCGCTAAAATGAACGGTCCAGTTGCTTTCGGGTCGTTGTCTTGCTTGCGTTCGTTGATGTAATATTCATAAGAACCGTCACGGTAAGGATTTCCTCCCAGGCCAGCGACAGCACAAGCTTCAGTAATAATTACGTAACCTTCTGGAGTCACTTTTACCAAATTTTTCGTCATTCCGTCGAAGGCTTTTTCGGCTACTTTTTTATATTCTTTTGGAAGATAGCCTTTGTTCGCACCTTTGGCAAAAGAATAGGCAAACATCGCCGATCCTGAAGCTTCTAGGTAATTTCCTTTTCTATCGCCTTGATCTGTAACTTGGTACCACAATCCGGAAGAATGCTGCTGTTTTTTTAAAGCGTCGGCCAATTGGTTGAAATAAGCTACCAATTCTTTATGTTTTGGATGATTTTCTGGCATAAAATCTAAAACTTCAACCAACGCCATAGCGTACCAACCCAAGGATCTTGACCAAAAATTTGGCGAAGTTCCTGTTTCTTTATTTGCCCAGCCCATTTGCTTGCTTTCGTCCCAACCGTGGTATAAAAGTCCGGTTTTTGGATCGACTAAATGCTTTTGGATGACTTCAAATTGCTTTGCGATATCGTCAAAGTTTTTTCCGTTTTCAAATTTAGAAGTGTATTGTGCATAAAATGGCGAGCCCATGTACAATCCGTCGAGCCACATTTGATTTGGGTATACTTTTTTGTGCCAAAAGCCACCTTCGGAAGTACGAGGATGTTTTTCTAATTGGCTTCGAAGTGTCTGCAAAGCCTTTAAATACTTGTCTTCTTTGGTTTTATCGTAAATGAAGAAAAGCGCATTTCCTGCCGCCAACATATCGATATTATAATTTTCTAATTTATAGCTTGGAATACTTCCGTCTTCATTAATTGTTGAATCGTAATAGCCTTTTATGTAGTCAAAATAAGCCTGATTGTTCGTTTTTTTATACAATTGCTCAAAAGACGACATCACCAAACCGTGAACATAATCCCACTTTGGTTCTTTTTTTTCATCAATCTGGTACGCATTCGGATGTTTTTTCATCAATGTCTGCGCCAATCTTTCTGACCACTTTAGTTTGTCGGAAACTTCCAAATTAGCGCTACTTTTTGCACTTTGAGATTTGCAATTCGTAAGCAACATAATAGCGAAAACTGCCAATAAAGTCTTCTGTAAAAAACTATTTTTCATACTAGCCTAATTTATCGCTTTTGTTTAATTTGCTCAAATTGGCATCTAAATATTGTATAAATTCTTCTTTCGATTTGATGCCGCCAACCTCTTTTTCCCAAGCGCCTAAAAAGTAAAATGTCACTTTTTCTTTCGAAGGTTTAAATTGGATCAAATGATCGTGCGGGCCTTCAAATGGTTTTTCAGCTGTGGAAACTTCATAAAAAACGGCCATTCCCAGATTGTCATTGAAAAGCGTTTGGTTTCCGTACGTCGCAATATAGCCCCATTTTTTGTTTTCGCTTAACTTTTCAATTACAGGAAGGTTGTTTAATTTAACAATTCCAGTACAAATTCCGTCCATTAATTCAGAAGATTGGATGGCATGTTTTGTATAACGCTCGTCTGGGAAAATAGTCAGCCAAGATTGCAGATTTGTTTTCTGATTGTTCGTTTTCCATCCAAAATAATCTACTTTTATTTCAGATTTATCTTTGTCATTTGACGCTTTTGCAAAAGTCGAATCGACGTCTTTAAAATGATACATTTCATTGTTAATCACTCTTCCGATAGAACCAACGCCCATTCCTTTGGCCACTTTTAAAATATCTGCGCCCCAATTGCTCATGTTGTGATAGGAATCAAATCCGTCTTGACCGACTTTTGAAAGCACTAAAGTATCGGTCAATTTTCCATAAATATCGATGGCATTTCTCCAGTCTAAATACAATCTGTAGCCGACTTTATTGCTTTCCCAACCCGGACCTTCATAGCGAATGTACCAAGAATGATCGGTGTGATTTGCAGGAACTTTCAAGCTTTCTACGTTTTTAAAACTGCCACCTTCGTATTTTCTTCCGTTCCATTTGCCACCTTCTTTTACAGAAATTTCGGCATACGTTTTTTGATTTTTTGATTGCAGGCTAACTTCTTTTTTTGAACCGCAACTTGCTAGTAAACAAAGTGCCGCGCCTGCTAAAATTGATTTTGATAAATTCATTTTTTAAGATTTTAATTTTTCGTCTAAGAAATTTATGGTATACTGTATTGTTTGTTCGAACCAAGGATGAAACAGCCAGAACGTGTGCGGACTATCTGGAATTTGTTCCACTTTTGAATAAATTTTGTAGCTATCCAGTTTTTCAATCATGTCATTTCTGCCGGCGTGAAAACGGTCGTGCTGGCTGTTTATGAATAAAATTGGTGGCGTATTTTTATCCACATGGGAAAGCGCCGAAGCGTCATTCCAAATTTCTGGAACTTCTTCATACGTTCCTCCGAGCCATAATGCGGCATATTTTCCTTCGGCAGACTCTGGATGGTGGAAAGCTACAATTCCGTCGATATTTACGATTGCTTTTATATCTGTATTAAATTTTGTTCCTATTAAAGAAGCCATCTGGCCTCCTGAAGAACGTCCTAAAATTGCGATTTTCTTTGTATCTATATTAAATTTTTCAGCATTATTTTTTATGTATTCTATTGCTTTCAAAACATCTTCAATTCCTGCCGGATATTTTGCTTCGTCTGACAATCGATATTCTATGGCAAAACATTGATACCATTTTAATGCAATTGCTTCGGCAAAAGGCTGGAACATTGATTTATCACCCGATTTCCAACCGCCGTCGTGAAGCATGATTATTGCTGGAAGTTTTTTATTCGATTTAAAAATATAAGAATCAAGATGTAAATCTCTATTTCCAATAGAATGATAAACACTATTTTTTTGCTCGATTACTAAAGGATTTTGTTTTGGCTGTACAATTTCAATAGAAGGATATTTTTTAAGTTGCTTTTTATATTCCGAAGCTATTGTATATGAAGTATCTTTTGCAACTTGACAAAAGGCTACGTTTGTTGTTAACAGTATAAAAAAGCAAATTAAATTACTCATTATCAATTAATTGAATTATAAAAATCTGATGTTATTACTACAAAACCACAAAATAATATGCTTTAAAAAAGTAATCGATTACACAAAAATACTAAAAATACTATATTAATAAAAATAATAGCTTAAAAATTAATATAGTATTATTTATAAAGGATTAAACAAGGATATTCTCAAAAATTTTATATCATTTATACTTAAAAACAGTAATGAAATTATTCAATTATTTAGCAAAAAATTATAATTCTAGAAGAAATTGCATTAAAACATATAAATCAAGCAAATATTATTTACTAAAAACTAAAAAATGAAGACTAAATACAAAGCCACAACAAGAACACTAATGCCAGTAAATTCAACTATAAGATAAACATTACGCAAAAAAAAGCGAAAATAATTTTATTCTACATAAAAAATTTGGAATATAATTTTTATTTCCTAATTTCGTGTAATCCATTACATAAAATAATTTAATACTAATATTCAAAAACTTAAGCATGATGAAAAGAATTTTATTCAATTTAATAATCTTACTGATTTCAGTGCATGTGAGCGCACAAACGATCAGTATTACGCAAGCTACCGGCTGGCTCGAGACCGCTTATATAAAGTGGACGCCAGTTGCTGGAGTTGACAGCTATAATGTATATTACACAGGAGGAGGTTTGACAGACCAAAGAATCGACACACAGCTTATTCGAAATTACGGAACTTACTTTCGTGCAGACGTTTTAGGACTTGCTGCAGGAACTTACACTATCAAAGTTGCTCCTGTAACCGCAAATGTGGAAGGCACTGCAACTGTTTCAACTCCTGTGACAGTTTTAGCTCATGACAGAAATGGTTTTGCACATGAAGGAGGCAAGATTCCAGGTGCTTATAATCTTAATGGTACCCTAAAAAGCAACGCGGTAGTTTTGTATATAACTCAAAATACAAAGAACACAGTATCCATGACTGTGACTGGCGCTACGACAAATCCATGTGTTGGCTTGCAGACCATTTTAGACGGATTTAAAAAAGGACGCGACAGCCGTCCGTTGGCAGTTCGTTTGATTGGGAATATTACAGATCTTAGCTATATGTTAAGCGGCGATCTTGTTATTGAAAACAATAATTTAGCTACAAGTTCCATTACTTTTGAAGGCGTAGGATCTGATGCCGTTGCCAATGGCTGGGGACTTCGCATTAAAAAAGCGTCTAATGTAGAAGTTAGAAATATCGGTTTCATGCTTACCGATGCTGGCGAAGGCGACAATGTTAGCTTACAGCAAGATAACGATCACATCTGGGTGCACAATTGCGATATGTTTTATGGCGCGCCAGGCGGAGATGCCGATCAAGCAAAAGGCGACGGAGCTTTAGACTGCAAAAAATCTACAAACATAACTTTCTCTTACAACCACTTTTGGGATAGCGGCAAATGCAACCTTTTAGGCTTAAGCGAAGGCACAACGGCGGGATTATATATCACTTACCACCATAACTGGTATGACCATTCTGATTCTCGCCATCCGCGTGTTCGCTATTATTCTGCGCACGTTTACAACAATTATTTTGATGGAAATTCTAAATATGGCGCCGGATCTACTTTAGGTTCTTCTGTATTTATGGAAGGAAATTTCTTCCGCAATTGCAAATACCCGATGCTCACTTCTATGCAGGGAACAGATGTTTACAATGGCGCCCAAGGTACATTTTCAGGAGAAGATGGAGGTACAATTAAAGCTTACAACAACACTATGAGCGGTCAGACGAGATTTATTGCTTATAACGCTACAAATTATCCGATTGAATTTGATGCTTATGTCGCAGCAACAAGAAGCGAAACGGTAAGCAGTACCATCAAGTCTAAGAGAGGCGCTAATACTTACAATAATTTTGACACCAATCCAGCATTATACATCAATAGCTTGGTAATTGAAGAACCTTCAGTTGCAAAAGACAAAACGGTGCAATATGCTGGCCGTGTTTCTGGTGGCGATTTGATTTGGGCATTTACAAGCCCAGGCGATGACGCTTCTTCTTCAGTAAATACCGGATTGCTTGCGGCTTTAAATTCTTATACTTCTGGATTGGTTGCCGTTCAAGGCGAAGCTCCTACAGGCGTAAGCACGCAAACACTTGCAATTCCTAACAATAACGACCAAACGGTTGCAAATAATGCGCCGATCAGCAACATGGTTTTCACTTGGGGAGGAACTGCAACTGATGCTACCGTAACCGGATTGCCAGCTTCAGGAATTGTTTTTGTGAAAAATACTACTGCAAAAACCGTTACCGTTTCTGGAACACCGACTGCCGATGTAAGCTTCTCTATTACGACTGTTGGAGCTTCTGGCACGCCAGTTTCTGGGTCAGGAACAATCACTGTTAGCGATGAGCCGGGAGAACCTGCAGGAAATCAGATTCACAATTTCACGGTATCAGGCTTGACAAGCACATTTTATACTTTTACTTCAGCAAACATGAATGCTACAGCGGGTTCTGCAACTTATGACGGCTTGGCTTTGACTGCCCGCTTGAAAATAGAATCGGCTACAAATATTTCTTACACGACGCCAGCAGTATCAACTTTGACCTTAGTTTTCGATCCTACTTTTGCCGGAACGATTAAACTTAACGGCACCAATTACACTGCTACTGCCGGATTGGTCGTTATACCTTCAGTTCCTGCAGGAACAAATACTATAACTAAAGGAGGAACGACAAATTTATACTACATCAAAACAGAATATCAGTCTGTGTTGGGCTTGCCAAACAATATTGTGGCACAAAAATTAGTGCTTTACCCAAATCCGGTTACCAATGAACTAAATATAGCTTCTCCAAATTCTAAAACTATAGAAAAGGTGAGTGTATATAATCTTGTTGGGCAATTGGTGAAAAATGTTGGAGGAAACCACAAAACGATTGACATGAGCGATCTTAGCAGCGGTACTTATTTAGTAAAAATCCAAACAAATGACGGTGTGATTGACCAAAAAATCATCAAAAGATAATTAGCAAATAAAGCTTGAAAAAAACCTTCTCTTAATCGGGAAGGTTTTTTTTTGGCCTTTGCTTAGATTTATAAAACAATAATTTGAGATTTATATTTTAGAAAAGTAATATTTATCAGTCTTTTAAAATACTTAGTGGCTGTTTTTATTTACTGCACAAACAGAAGCTAGTAATCGATTGCCCAATTCACTATCCAAGACGTTTCATTTCTGCCACTCACCTATTCTTAAAACAATTTAAACAGAGCATCTTCTCTAATTAGATAAAGTGCTTGTCTTTCTTCATTTGCATTTGTTTTTTATTGATTTTATCTTATCTCTAGACACCTAACTTCATTCTCTAGATATTTATGTCTATTCTCTAGACAGTTATATATATTCTCTAGACACCTATATGCATTCTCTAGATAGGTATGTTTATTCTCTAGACACCTAGCTACATTCTCTAGACACTTATGTCTATTCTCTAGAGGCTGAACTCTAATCTCTAGACATAATTCTGTTAGTTGTAAAAACTTGGCAGGATGATATGAAATCTGGCTCATTTTATTGCATAAAAAAAACAGCAGCAGACAAAAGTCTACTGCTGTTTTTTTTTATAAATCTTATCCTTTCTTCAGAATAGAATCATTTTTCGAAAGGGTATCAAATAATTATTGCATTGCTATTTTAACTGCTTTTCTGCCTTCTTCAGACTGAACATTTACGATATAAAAACCTGCGTTTAAAGAGTCAAAGCTAGTGTCAACATTTGTTTTAAAAGATTTTACCAAAGCACCAGTGATGCTGTAAACATCTACTTGAGTGCTTGATTTTACATTTGAAATGTGAACTTGCTTTCCTGTAGAATGTACTTTTACAGATGATGCAGCTTTGAAATCATTAGTTCCCAAAGTAGTGGTTCCTAATGGGCCTGTAACCTTGATTCTATATAGATTACAAGCTTGGTCTCCATAAATATAAACATACCCGTTAACAACAGTTGCTGTCGTTGTCAAAATTTGCATCGTAGCAGAATCTGTAGCGGTAAACGAACCAAGTACATTCGTACCGTCAGTTACATACATAGTACGTGAACCTGATCCTCCGCCAATGAACAATACTTCTACCGTAACTGAACCAGCTGCAGCAAAATATAAAAATCGTTGCGTTGGTAAAAAAGTTCCGGCTGCCGGACTGCCGCCGCCATTCAACTGAAAACGATTTACAGAGGTATAAGCTGGCGTGGTAGCAAAGGTTTTAACACTCGCGTTAGTAGCACCAAAGTTAGCAGTACCAGTTCCGCCCTGTATTTGCAGACCTAGATTATCTATAACCACATTAGAAGTATATGGAGAGTTAGCAGCTGTCCAAGGGGCAACACCGCCACCTAAATCCCATATTTTAGTTTGGGCATTTGTGATACCTGAAGTAAGCACCATTGCAAAAATTAAAGAAAGTAATTTTGTTTTCATAATAATATGTTTTTAGTTGATTTAATTAATTGTAATCGATTACGTAAAATTAATACTTTTTTTCATATAACAAAATATTTAGCATTTAATTTTCACATATCACAATTATTCTTTCTATAAATTCAAGAATGTATAAATGCGAAATTCGCATTGGGCAAAAAAAATCCACAGCTTTCAGAAACTGATTGCTGTGGATTAATTGAAATTTAGGGGCTATTTTAAATGTACTGGGAACTAATTTGTAATCACTTTTACTGATTTATTTCCGTCTTGTGCTTTGATAACTACAATCCAAAAACCAGCATTCATCTCAAATTTCAAATCAGACTTGATGTCAAATGATTTTACTAACGAACCTGTAATACTATACACTTGAACAGCCGTTTTGTCTTTTATATTAGTAACCGAAATGGTATTTTTATGAGCATAAACATTTACTGAAGATTGCGCATTAAAATGATTTGTTCCTAAGTCGCCTGAAATCAATGCTGGAAAAGGATCCCAATTATCAGTTCCTTTTGTAAAATTGAACGTAGTTATTGGCGATCCGTCATTCAACACTGGATTTGCCAAAGAAGTAGCCCAAGTCGCACGAACCGGAGTATTGTTTACGCCAGAAAGCTCGACAGTTCCATATTCTTGCATGCCCGCTGAATTGCCGCTTAAAGTATTCAGCCAGCCCAAAGGCATTATCAGCGAATTATCAATAAAACCTGGAGCATTTGAAGTTTCAATAGTCGTATTATAAAAAACAGCTTCACTGGTATTTGCCTGCCACGGACGTCCAAAATAACCTGGTTTTGCTCGGTAAGTAGAAGCTGATTCTACTAGCGGTTCTGCTGAAGTAATTTTACATTCATACATTAAAAATCCTCTTCCCGAAGCTTGCTGTGCGGCCGTGATGTAACACAGATCATTTGACTGGTCGCTGATATTCATGCTTAAATTTGATTTGTAAAAAACAGCCGTCATTCCGCCAAAAATATAATCAACAGCGCCCATGATATCGCCCTTGTAAATGGCAACTCGCGCGCCAGTTCCTCCAAAGAAAGAATCTTGACGTCCCACTACCCTGCATTTATTCAAGATTACTTTGTCAATATTATTCGCTATCGCAATTGCTGCGGCTCTTTCCACAAAATTTTTATTTTGAACAGCAGTGTTTCCAGCATTTGTCGGTCTTGCTCCAGGGCTTCCTGATGTCCATGTTACCACTTGATCTTGTGATTCTTTCAGAGAAATATATTGGTTGAAAGAATTCTCAAAGATGATATTTTCAGCTTCAAAACCATTGGCGCTTACAACAACTGTTGCATTCCAATAGGAACCGTTTGTTGTTCCCGAACCTGCATTTGGAGAAGAAAAATACCCATTTTGAAGATTCGTAGCCAAAGCTTCTTGGCTCCATTTTTGGTTTGCCATGCTGTAATAATTATAGCCGTGACCATAATAAGAGGTAACTCTAACCGCGCCGTCAGTAATATTCACGCCACTATTTGCAAGATTGGTATTTGGAGTTGCAGAAGCATTTTTCAGCGTAACATTTGGCTGCGTAATCACGAGCATTTCTTCGTAATTTCCTGAATCTACAAGAATCGTCACTCTTTCAGAATTACTTCTCGTCATGTTTGAAACTGCTTTTAAAGCGTCATTAATTGTCTGGTAATTTTTGTTCACTCCCACCGTAATTGTCGGCGTGTAAGCTACATTTGGAACCACTTTTATTTCTGTAAAATAAGTTGTCAAAGTTGAAGCACCGCCTACTGTGATCGTTACATTTCCATCGGAAGTTCCTGTAAAAACGTATTCGGCATTTTCTATAATTGAAGTGCTGTTTGTAGCAGTAGTAATCGCTGTACCACCTTCAATTGAGAAATTTCCTGTATAATAATAAGATACGATCACTTTTTTACCAGGACTAATCGGAACTTGAATCGTCGAACCTGTTTTCGTAAGCAAATGACCTGATGCAGTCGCAGCTGTTACGCTTCCTGTCAACAGCATTCCTTTGTAATAAATGCTTGTCGTTGAAGTAAATGCTTTGTCTTCAAATGACCAAGTTGTTACTGGCTTGAATGTTAGCGACTTTGTTGCCGCAGTTCCGTTAATAGTGAGATTTGAAACTAATCCTAATTCTACCGGCTGGTTATCTAGACCGCTAAAAGAAATACTGTAAGTTCCATTTCGAAGGGAAATAGCGGTTAAATTAGTAAAGGTATAATTATAGCCCGTTTCATTTAAATTTGTAAAAACCAATTGCAAATTACCTAACTGTGAAGCACTTAAACCGGAAACATTCACGGCCACAGGGAAAACAGGTTTTGCCGTGAAAGCTATATTTGCAGTAGAATTCGGAGTTGTTACAGTCAAAGTATTTGCTAAAATTTCATAATCATTTACGCCTTGGGCGCTAATTGTATATTGTATATTTGGTTCTAATTGAACCGTATAAGTTGCATTTGCCGTATTAATTACAGGATTCGGAACATAAATACTGCCGCTAGAAGCATCTGGAGTAAAGCTCAATCCTAAACTTGAAATACTCGTTCCCAAACCAGAAATTGAACCTGTAACCGTAAATAAATCTACTCTCGAAATCGCTATATTGTGCGCAAAAGTTGGCGTATTGACAGTCGTAAGATCAAGAGAATCTCCTGAACTAATAATATAGCCGCTGGCATTTACCAAACTCGCTTCATAAGCATAACCAGCTGGAAGACTTACAGAATAAGCTCCAGAATTGATTTGTGCCGTCCAAGATTTTCCTGCAAGATTTGTAAAAACAATTGAATAACCGCTAGGAATTGTAGACGCCTGAGAAAGGTCAATATTTCCAGTAACTGATGTGTAAAAGGCATCTTTTCTATACACTCTATAAATACTTGCCTTTGCAGTTGCATCATAAAATCGGTAATTTCCAGCATATTTTGCTACGAAATTCACTTCAGTTACGCTTCCTGCTGCTGCAGTAGTTGCAAAAGTATTTGTCTGCAAGGAAGGATTCGATTCGTAGATGAAACTCAGCAATCCGGCAGTATCGCCACGTGCAATAATTTTCACTTCATCGTCTTCATCTAATGCTAAAGTGAAATAGCGCGACGTCGGCAGACCACTTACAATTGGCGCATTTGCATTGCAATAAACCCTTCCGTTGTGGGTGGTTACGCTTGCAATATTGTTATCGTATCTTGTAATTCCTGTGTTTGTTGTTCTCAATCGATCGCTCGAACCGCCTGTCCAAGACAAAGCACCAGCCGTGAAAGTCAAAGGCATTGTGTTGGTCGTACCAGCGCTTCCGGGCGTAATCGTACTGCTGTACCAAGAGTTAATTACGGTTTCATTTAGCCTGTTATTGTATAAGGTGTTGTCTAATTGCGTCGCGCCAAAATCCCATACGTCAGTTGTCTGGGCATGCGTAATTGTCAAATTCAGCAGTAATCCTAATAGTAATAATTGTATTTTATTAATCATGATAATATAGGTTTTGGGTTTAACAATTAATTTTTGAAATGCACTTATAAATATTATTCTAAAGATTTTTTCCAAGATGGATATTTTTTCAATACTTCTTTAGGTTCGTTCGTATACCAAGCATATCCATTTCTTCTTTCGTGTCCAATTTCAGCCAAAGAATATTTTTTTATGCCGTCGCGATCGCAGAAAAATGGCCTGTTGTCTTTCAGTTCCATAAATCTTGCCCATAGCGGTTCGGCGTTTGGATCTTGCACAACAACCCTGTCTTTATCAACAGTTTCAATCTTGATTCCTGTAATTTTTGTTTTTTCAAACCAAGCCGTAGAAGTTTCAACAGCATTTATTACTTCTTTCGAAGGATTTTTTATAGACATCAAAAGCAAGGTGATTTTTGCAGATTCTTTGCCACTTAAGGAAGGTAATTCATAAGCTCTCGCTTTTGCCGGCTCTAAAGTTTCTCTGTCATGCTGCGCGCACCAGGCGGTAAGCACACCGTTTTGTTTGTATTGCGTTTTGATGATGCAATCGATTCCTTTATTGAAAGAAGCTTGCACCATTTTCGCAATTTCATCTGGAACTTCGATAGAATAAAATCCAGTTTTGTCTTTTAGTTCCTTAAACAAATTCAAAATGTTTACCATTGAATTGTCATTGTAAGTAATATTTGTATAATATCCTTCCTTAAATGGATAAAATTGTGGCCATCCACCATTTTTGTATTGTGCTGTAATCAAATACATTACGCCTCTTAAAAAAGCTGTTTTATATCTGTCGTCTGGCTGTTTTTTATAGATTTTAGAAAGGAAAAGCATTTCTTGGCAAGTAGCCCCGTTATCTGTCGTACAGCCAGTTGGATCTGCTTTTAATTTTACCAGATTTTGCTTTTCTGAAGAAGACAATTCTTTTTGCATTTCGATATTTTTTGGCCAGCCTCCGATATCACGCTGATAGAGCAGAACATTTTCTGCAATATTTTTAGCTTCAGGAGTTTCAAAAAAGCTTTCGTCTTTGCTTTCTGCAATATCTTTCCACTTAATTTTCTTGTCTTGAGCCTTGATGCCGAATGACATCGTTAGTAAAAAAGCTACTAAGAACATTCTTAAATTTTTCATAGTTATTCTATTTGTTAAATCGTATCCAATCAATTTTTATATTTCCTGCGTCATTTATAAAGCTTATTAATTTCCAATTGACTAAATCATCAGATTCCAAAATCGGCAAACCTGGAATACAATTGAAAGAAGAAGCGGTCATGTAAAATTTATTCTCGACTCTAATAGCATCAGGATCAGAATAATCGCTGTTGATGATGGGATTTGTATAAGTTCTGTTGCCGTTGTCAGAAGTTCGAATCTTGGGAAAAATAGTAGAATTTTCCTGTCCAAAGAGAAAAGAAGTCATCAGTACTACTAAAAAACAAATACTATTTTTTTCCATTATACTATAAATTACAAGACGTAAAAACTGACTTCGAAAGCCAATAAGATTATGGCTATCAAACTATTAAGAAGTAAAAAAGATTTACTTAAGGGAATTATTTATTGATCAAGACTTTATAATAAACAATTACCACAAAAATCTAATATAAAATCATTAATTATTGAAAAACAACTAATCCCTTTAAGTAAATCAAACTAACTAAACCAAAACTATTTTTTAATATCCGTAATCGTTAACCAATGTGTTGTTGCTGTTATCTATAAAGACTTGCCATATCGGCCAGAATTGTTTCGTATCTGGGTTTCCTCTATATAAAGAACTTATCTTAGAATCTGACAGTGCATTCCAAGCAAAAGAAGTATAACCAGTTCCTGGATTTGTGTTTTCTCCTCTGTTCAATCCATAAATAACTAATGATATATTATCAGCCGCATACTTAAAATACAAAGTTGAAGGCACATCCTGATATTCGCCAGTACGATTTTTTAAATTGGTCATTTTATCTTTAGCCTGGCTTAATTTTGCGCCTAATAAATTCCAACGGATTAATGCTTGCTTACGCTCCATTTCACCTGTGAATTCAAATTTATGCTCTTCTACAATCGCATTAAACATAGCCGTTTTGCTATTCAGGGCATTTACATAAGCATCAACTTTTAGAGCCTGATCTGCAGGTTTAAATGCTCTGGTTCTCAGTTCTTTTAAATAAACGCCTGCTGAAGCTGGTCCTTCAAGTTCATTTGCAGTTTCAGCTGCGATCAGCAATACTTCTGCATAACGCATGTATATTTTATTAACGCCGTCATCATTAGTAGAAATTACTTTACGTGTCATCCATTCATAACGATATTTACCAAAATACCATCTGTTAAAAGCTCCCAACTGCTGTTTTGCAATTCCTGCAACGGCTGCACCATATTTGTAAGGAACACAAGTCACATCTCTTCTAGTATCTAATTGGTCAAAGTCATAGAAAACTGTTGGTAATGGACCGGCTACACCTCCTCTATTTGAACCGTTAGAATGGTATTGATCATCACTTGTGTGATTTACTGCAAAAGTGAACAACATTCTTCCTCTTCCTGGTGAAAAAGGAATTTCCCAAAGTGATTCTCTACCAGCAGTAAGGATTTCTTGATTATAATTTCTCCATAATCCTTCAAATGTGGGCTCTAAATGAGCTTTTCCGCTTTCGATAACCAGCCTGCATTCTTTAAGTGCCAAATCATACATTTTAGCTACAGAAAGATCAGGATCATTGCTTCTTCTAATTCCGTCAGGATATTGCTGAAAACCACTAGCTGCTAATGCCAAACGAGCGCGGAAACTTTTTACAAATGCTTTGTTAACTCTTTCAACACTTGATGTTGTCGCGCTTTCATTTGGCCAAGGAACCAAAGTTGCGGCTTCATCTAAATCTTGAAGAAGTTGTTTGTAGATTACATCTCTGCTTGATTTAGGGACATATAAATTCTCTGAATTCACAGGCTCAAAACGAGCTGGAACATCACCCCAAGCTTTCACTAAATCTGCATAAAATATTGCTCTTAAAGTAAGCGCTTCGCCTAGCAAATATCCTAATTCAGAATTTGGAGTAGGATTTCCATAAGTACGAAGCCCTCTGATACAAAGATTTGCACGTTCGATACCTATGTACATCATTGCCCAAGCATTCGTAACTTTATTCATTTCTGAATTTGTAGTTTTAGCATCATAAACTGCTAAATCTGCTTTGTCATTTGAAGTGCTTTCTGATGAATTATACCATTCAACATCAGTATTCATTCCGTACCACGGAAGAAAACGACCTCTATAAGATTCCGTTTCTCCAAATGCCACTTTAATTCCGTTTACTGCCGCTTCTGCTAATCCAGGTGTAGAAAAAGTAGTTGCTTCATCCATGCTTGATTCTGAATCAACATCTAGATAATCTTCTGCAAAATCATCACAAGAGAATAAAAATAATGCGATGAATAATCCTGAAAATAATAATTTATTTTTCATGTCAATAGTCTTTTTTTAAAATTAAAAATTCAAGTTTATACCAAAAACGAACTGTCTGCTGCGTGGGTATGGAGAGTAATCAACACCTGGAGTCAGCGGTGTGGCTCTTCTGGTAGAAACTTCAGGATCTAAACCTGAATAATTGGTTATTACAAAAACATTCGTAGCAGTTCCATATAATCTAAATCTGCTAAGCCCTAATTTTTTTATGAAATTTTCTGGCATGCTATAACCCAGAGTAAGTGTATTAAGCCTTAAGAAAGAGCCGTCTTCAACAGCCCAATCGCTCATTACAAAACGAGACATATATGGAGACCACATTGTAGTATTTGCATTCAACGCTTCTAAAGCAGAAGGATCAGTCACTAAACTGCCCGTTGCTGGATCAATATTTGTCCATCTTGTTCCATCAGCCATTTCAGTCATCAAATTTCTATACTGACCGTCAGGAGAAGAAGTAGTTGCTGTTGTATGCTCAATTTTACTAGCATTGTACACATCATTTCCGAAGCTCCAGTTGAAGGCTGCTGACAAATCAAAATTATGCACTACCGCATTAAGCGTAATTCCCCCTGTATGTTTTGGATTAGCATTACCAATTACAGAAAGATCTTTTGAATCTACGTTACCATCTCCGTTAATATCTTTCAATTTCATCGATCCTGGCACAACGGCACCTACAACTGTAGAACTATTTGCAACACCATCTTTTAAAGTATAAACACCTCCTGAATAGTTGAAATCTGAAACTTCATATCGTCCATCATTTTGATATCCATACATTTGACCAATTGATCCGCCAACATTTACCAAATAGTCATTACCGATTGCTGATGATGCCCAATTAGTTGGAGCTCCGAAATTCTCCATTATACCTAATGAATTGATTTTATTTTTATTAAATGCAATATTGAAAGAAACATCTAAGCTATAATTGTCTTTTTTGATTGCCCCTACATTTAATGTTGCTTCAAAACCTTTGTTTTGAGTTTCTCCCATATTTCTATATTGATTTGTATAACCTCCAGATATAGGGAATAAGATTAGCAAATCTTTGGTTTCATTATCATATAATTCAAATGATCCAGAAACACGACCTTTAATCAATTCATAATCTAAACCTAAATTTTTAGTTACAGTTGTTTCCCATTTCAAATCTGGATTGTATAAAGTAGTCGATGTTGATATATAATCTCTTACACCATTTATCCAGCTTGTAGTATTTGGAAAGAAGCCTCGTTTAGTTTGACCACCGGCAATATTGTTATTACCTGCTTGCCCATAACTTGCTCTAAGTTTAAGCAAATTCAACCATGAAACATCTTTCAAAAAGCTTTCCTCTGAAATTTTCCAGCCTACAGCTGCTGATGGAAAATAACCCCAGTGGTTATCGCCTGCAAACATGCTTGAACCGTCTGCACGGAAAGTAGCGGTAAAAAGATAGCGATTTTTATAATCATAATTTAATCTTCCAAAAAATGACAATAATTTATCATCTGGGTTAGTAAAATTATTTACTGAGAACGGAACACCTAGTGGCGTATAATTAATTGCATTGTCTAAAGAGAAAGCTTTAGGAAAACCGTGCAATGTATTTGTCAAAGTTGTTGATTTGTAAATAATCATCTCTTCCCCTAAAAGCAATTTCAATTGGTGGTCAGAACCTAATAAATTTTTAAAATCATAATTTATTGTGTTTGCATTTCTAAAACGGGAATCATCACGAGAACTAAATATCATTGCAGGCATACCTTGATATTGTACTGCTGGGATATTGCTTACATAATAAGTAGAACGCCCATAAAAACGATAATCTTGATATCTGTAGTAGTCTAATCCAAAATCTGATTTAAACTGCAATCCTCTGCTGACTTTCCAATTCACTGCGCCAAGCATATTATAGTTTCTTCTGTCTTGTTTTCTGTCATTATCTGCAAGTGAAACAAAAGGATTTACAAGATAACCTGAAACTGCCTCGTCAGTATCATCAGTAGTTAAAGCATCAATTGGCACTGGCGCATAACCAATTACGTGTCTCAAACGTGAATCTTGTGCTGAAAATTCTTTTTGATCATTAGCACCTCCTCCTGTAATTTTTGTTCTAGAATAACGCATTGTAAATGAAACATCTACTTTATCACTAAGCTTGCTTTTTAAATTAAGCGACAAGTTGTCTCTTTTGAAATTTGAACCGATCATAATCGCTTCTTCATCATAACGCACATAGTTAAAATTGTAACTCAGCTTATCTGAACCACCGCGAATTCCAAGATTATGGTTTTGAACAGCTCCTGTTCTTCCATAAATTTCTCTTTGCCAATCTGTATTTGGAGCATTATCATATTGCCCAATTTCAGCATAACTTCCAAAATAGTCTTCATAAGATGGAATATCATTATTCATCGCTGCAAATTCATACTGCCATTTGGCATAATCCGCTGGCTTAAGGACATCTATTGTTTTAGCAATCGATTTAAATCCAGTAAACATGTCATAAGAAACACTTATTTTTTCACCATTCTTTCCACTTTTTGTAGTAATTAAAATTACTCCGTTTGCTCCTCTTGAACCATAAATTGCTGTAGACGAAGCATCTTTTAAAACAGTAATTGTTTCCACATCAGATGGAGAAATATCATTCATGCTATTTACCGGAAAACCGTCAACGATAATCAATGGAGAACCGTCTTGTGTCAATGAACCGCCACCTCTAATTCTTATATTGATATCTGCATCAGGTGAACCCTCAGATGAAGTAACTTTCACACCTGCTATTCGTCCTGTCAATGCTTCGGCAACACTTGAAATCGGCTGTTTTTTTAATTCTCCGCCCGAAAGCGTTGCAACTGAACCTGTCAAATCTGATTTTTTAACAGTGCCATATCCTACTACAACTACTTCTTCCAATGCTTGTTGCGATTCTTCTAATTCTATCGTAAGCGAAGTTTTTCCTTTCAATTCCACTTGCTTTGTTTTATATCCCATAAAACTGACCACAATTGTAGCGTTGCTAGAATTAACATTAAACTTAAAATTACCATCTAAATCGGTCGAAGTTCCGTCTGAAGCTCCTTTTTGAACAATACTAACTCCCGGAAGAGGCATTTTATCAGTAGCGCCAATCACTGTTCCAGATATTTGAACCGTATTTTGGGCATGCGTTTTTTGCGCTACCAATACAGAGAAAAATAAGAATAGCGCTAAAGTGTATTTAAACCTATTCAAGACTAACAAATTGATTTTCATAATATGTTTGGTTAATTTAAAGGGGGTTGTTATCTAATTTGGTTGATCAATTTTTTTATTATTTATATAAGTATCAATTACTTGAAGATTTGTAATATGTTCTAAATTGAAAGGCTCTTTTACGGTTTCAATTTTTACATTTTTGAAAACCACATTATCAATCTTAGAATTTTCTAAGCCGTCTGCATAAATCGCATACTTTCCTGCGTCTTTAACCGTAATGTTTTCCAAGTAAATATTGCTTATTTTTGGTATGAAATTGCCTGTTTGATTTCCATAAACTGAATAATGCATGTTTATTCTCAAAACAGCCTCTTTCACTTTTCCTACCTTTATATTGCGAACATAAACACCGTCTACAAAACCGCCTCTCTTCGTATTTGTCTTGATTCGTATAGCTCTGTCTAAGTTTGGGCTGTCCATAACACAATCTTCTACATATACATTTTTAACTCCGGCTGACATCTCGCTTCCGATTACGACACCACCGTGACCGTCAATCATGTTGCAACCTCTTACAATAATATTTTCACTTGAAATCCCAACTTTTCTACCTTCATTATCTCTTCCCGCTTTGATTGCAATGCAATCATCTCCTGTATTGAAAGTGCAATTTTTGATCAGTACATTTTTAGAATATTCTGGATCACAACCGTCGTTATTCGGACCATGGCTTTGGATATTTACTCCGTCAACAATAATATTTGTACATTTAATAGGATGCAAAATCCAAAACGGAGCATCAATAACTTTAACTCCTTGAATCAAAACATTTTCACAACCAAAAGGCTCGATAAAATTTGGTCTTAAATAATGTCCTTTTCCGAAAATTCTTTTTTCAATCGGCGTATCATTTTCAGCCATTTCCATCAATGCCGGAAGATTTAATTTGTCTTTTTGGGAAGGCATTCCTTCTTTAAAACCATATAAATGTCCTTCAGAATCGCTTCCTTTCCATGGCCACCAATTAGTTTCATTTGCTTGGCCATTTAAAACACCTTTTCCTGTGATGGCAATATTTTTTTTCTTGTAAGCATATATTAAAGGAGAATAATTCATCAATTCCATTCCTTCAAAAGAAGTATGAACCATCGGATAATTTTCCGGATTTGTGCTAAATCTTATTTCAGCTCCATCTTCAAGATGAAGATTTACATTATCTTCCAAATGAATCGCGCCAGTCAAATAAATTCCTTTCGGAACTATAACTTTTCCGCCACCTTCTTTTGAACATGCTAAAATTGCTTTTTTGAAATTTTCAGTGCAAAATGTCTTCCCGTCCGGAACCGCTCCATAAGCTATAACGTTATAGTTAGCATCTCTAAAAAAAGGCTCATTTATAGCCTTCTCAATTTGTTTTAATTTCTCCCAGGGTTCCTTTAACTGCTTGGAAAGTGTGACGCTGTTCTCCGTTTTGCAGGAAGATAAAAAAAGAATTCCCATGAGAAGCAAGCTTCGATAATTAAAAATATTTTTTATTCGGTTTGACATTTTAAATCATTTAATTAATGTAATCGATTACCAAAAATAATTAATCCTATAATAATAACAAAGTTTTTTTTTATAAACTTTAAAAAAAACTTAAAAAAAATACGCATACCGCAGAATAGCGTTAAAAATAGCCCAAAATGGAGTAAAAATACGGCTAAAAAAAGGAATGATTATTTGTCTTTAAATACATACATTTGTAAAACAATGCAGCTTTAGTAACAATCTAATGTTTTTATGAGAAAAAAAGTAACCATTTATGATATTGCAACTGAATTGAATATCACCGCTGCTACAGTTTCAAGGGCACTAAATAACAATCCAAACATCAGCAGCGCCACAAAAGAATTAGTATTAAATGCGGCAGAAAAAATGGGTTATGAGCAAAACCGACTTGCTTTAGCCTTAAAAAGCGGAAAAAGCAGTAATGTGGGTGTAATCGTTCCCAGAATCGATAGTAACTTTTTCGGATCTGCAATTCGAGGCATTGAAGAAGAATTGAATAAATTCGGATATCATGTAATTATCTGCCAGACTTATAATGATGAAGCTAAGGAAATTGCAAATATCGATGCGCTTTTAAATTCTCAAGTTGATGGCATTTTCATCTCTACTTCCAGCAAAGACGTGACTTCCTTTGAAAGAATCTTGCGAAAAGATGTTCCCTTGATATTTTTTGATAGAAAGAAAACCATGGACAATGTGAGTTCTGTAACCATAAATGATTTTGATGGAGGCTACAAAGCAACGCAGCATTTAATTGATAACGGATGCAAAAGAATTGCTCATTTTGCTGGAGATTTCAATTTAGAAATTTTTAAAGAGCGTTTTTCTGGATATAAACAAGCTTTGAAAGACAACAATATCGATTACATAGAAGACTATGTTTTTAAAACCCGAAGTAATGTAGAAGATGGAAAAAAGGCCGTGAAAAAGCTTTTAAAAATGAAAAATCCGCCAGATGCTATATTTTCTGCTTCAGATTGGGATGCTTTGGGTGCGATTCAAGAACTGAAAGCCAAAAATTATAAAATTCCGGAAGATGTTTCTGTAATTGGATTCAGTAATGAGCCTTTTACAAAATTTATGGAACTGACAATCAGCACAATAGATCAATTTCCTTTAGAAATGGGAAAAATTGCTGCCAAAGTGTTTTTAGAGCAGGTCAATAATTCAGAGAAAGTAAAAATCGAAAAGAAAGTAGTTCTGGAACCTGAACTAATTATAAGGAAATCAACCAAAAAGATTATTACAAAGAGTAAATAAATAAAAAATCCGTTTAGAAATTCTAAACGGATTTTTTATTTATAAGAAACTATTTTTTATAAAGAAACCCCTCTTTTCCAAGGAATAAAGTCATCTTGCTGTAATAAATCAGCTTTTGTAGTGATTCTTCCGCTGGCTACTTCTATAATGTAATCGATAATATCTTCACCGATTTCAGAAATGGTTTTGGTGCCACTGATCACATCTCCAGCATCAATGTCGATGATATCGCTCATTTTTTGTGCCAAATGCGTATTCGAAGAAATCTTCACAACCGGTGCAATCGGATTTCCCATCGGAGTTCCCAAACCTGTCGTAAATAAAACCATCGTGGCACCAGAACCAACCAAACCAGTCGTACATTCCGCATCATTTCCTGGTGTGTTCAATAAATTCAAGCCTGGTTTTGAAACATATTCGCCATAATCCAAAACATCAGAAACTGGCGCCGCGCCTCCTTTTTTAGAAGCTCCGGCAGATTTCATTGCATCTGTAATCAAACCGTCTTTAATGTTTCCTGGCGAAGGATTCATATCAAAACCTGAACCTGCGTCAACCACAGATTTCTCAAAAGCTTTCATCAAAGAAAGAAATTTATTTGCTTTTTCTTCATCAATACAACGATTCATCAACTCTTGTTCAACGCCACAAAGTTCTGGAAATTCAGCTAAAATTGTTTTTCCACCCAAAGCCACAAAAATATCAGAAACTACGCCAAGTGCTGGATTTGCTGAGATTCCTGAGAAACCATCAGAACCGCCACATTCCAAACCGACAACCAATTTTGACAACGGAGCTGGTTTTCTTTCAATGGCATTTGCTTTCAAAATTGCCGCATACGAATCTTTAATAATCGTGCGTAGCATATGATCGACAGTTCCCATTTGCTGTTGCTCATAAATCAGAATCTCCTTGTTGAAATCTGGATTTATTTCTTTCAAGACATTTTTGAAAATATCAATCTGTAAATTTTGACAGCCTAAGCTCAAAACGGTCGCTCCAGCCACATTCGGATTATTTACATATCCTGCTAAAAGTTTTGCCAACACTTCAGAATCTTGGCGAATTCCGCCACAACCGCCTGCGTGCGTGATGAATTTTACTTCAATATTATTTAACTCTGGCCTACCGTCAGTTGGTTTTGGAGTTTCTGCTTCTTCATTTCCCATCAACGAACGCAAAAGCATTTGATAATCGTCTTGCTTTTTAGGAAGCAACTCGTTTTCAAAAACCTCTTTCAGCTTTTCAATATTTTTGTTTTCACAAAAAACCAATGGAAAAAACAACCAGACATTTGCCGTTCCAACTTGTCCGTCTTCGCGGTGATAACCCATGAAAGTTTTATCTTCCCATTTTGAAATATTTGGAGCCGTCCAAGGAAGTGTCATAGTTTTATGCGTCACTTTTTCGCTTTGGTGTCTGACATTTGCGGTCGTCAATACTGCTCCTTTTTGGATGAATTGCGTGGCTTTTCCAACCAAAACGCCATACATAAAAATGCTATCTCCGATGTTAAAATCGTGTTCGGCAATTTTGTGTTTCGCCTTGACGTCTGTGGCAAGAATAACCGTATTTCCTTCGAATTCCACTCGATCGCCTTGCACCAAATCGGTCAAAGCGACAATCACATTATCAGCAGGATTTACTTTTATTAATTTTTTCATATCAATTTTTATTAAAATTGTCTTTTAAAATTCCTGAAACCTTTTTCAATTCCGTTAGATTCTATTTCATTTAAAGCACGAATTACAGCTTCCGTCAAACCTTCAACTTGGTTCAAATCTTGATCCCAAAATTCTGTATTTGCTAAAATTTCCTTCGTAACTTTTTCCGTATTATTCGAACTCCAAGCTTCTTTGAAGGTGTCTACAATTTCTTGCGTATCTTTTATAGGAAGCGCTTTTCCGTTCCATTCTCCTTGGTAAAAACGAATTGTGCAAGCCAAAGAAAATGTCAGATAAACTGGCAATTTTTGGTTTAATTCTACGTATTTCAACAAACTTGGCAACACGCGAACTTTGAATTTTGAAATTGAATTGAGCGCAATATCAGAAAGCTGGTGTTTGATAAACGGATTTCTGAAACGGTCTAAAACTTCTTCTGCAAACTGCTGCAATTCCGATTTATCCATATCCAAAGTCGGATTGATTTCGTCAAAAATTACTTTGTTTACAAAATCTCCCGTGAATTCATTATCAACACTTTGCTTCACGGTTTCATTTCCATATAAAATTGAAAACGGAACCAAAGCCGTATGCGCTCCATTTAAAATTCGCACTTTTCTAGTGCGATAAGGTTGCATGTCTGAAACGATTTTTACATCTAAATTCGTCTTTTCAAAAGGTAATTTCGCTTTCAATTTTTCATCGCCTTCAATTACCCAAAGGAAAAAAGGTTCAGCGGTCACAATCAGATTATCTTCAAAAACAATCTTGCTGTTGTATTCCTCAATTTCATTTCTCGGATAACCAGGAACGATTCTGTCTACCAATGTATTATGAAAAGTACAGGCATTTTCTAACCAATTTTTAAAGCCTTCTTCCAAGTTCCAAAGCGTGCAATATTGCAATAAAATGGCTTTCAAAGTATCGGCATTATGATTAATCAATTCACACGGAATTATGGTCAGACCTTTAGAATTATCTCCATTGAAATGTAGGAAACGTTCATATAACAAAACCGTTAATCTTGCAGGAAAAGCCTTTGGTGGCGCCATATCCATCGTATCTGAATCTATAAACTCGATTCCGGCTTCTGTAGTATTTGAAATTACAAATTCCAATTCTTCTTCCTTAGCCAAATCTAGAAATTGATCAAATTCTGTATAGGGATTGATTCCTTTTACAATATTTTCTATGACTTCAATTTCTTGGATTTTCTCGCCCTTTTTTACACCATTTAAAAATAAAGTGTACAATCCGTCTTGGTCGTTAAGCATGTGCACCAAACCGTTCTCAAGTGGCTGTACAACGGCGATTCCGGCATTGAAATCTACTTTTTTATTTAGTACTTGGAAAGCATAATCAACGAAAGCCCGCAAAAAATTTCCTTCTCCAAATTGAACCACTTTTATAGGAAGTTTTACTTCTGTTCCGATAGTTTCACGGCTTAATTTTTGTTTTATCTGATTTTCCATTTCTTAATTTTTGATAACTTTATAATTTGGGACCAACGATTTCATTACTGTCCAAGCGATTAAATACGCCACGGCACAAATTGAAAAAATGATCATATATCCTTTGTCAATTCCATCAGAAACAACAGCTCCCGTTTTCTCTAATTCTTCGAAGAAATTTTCAGGAAGACGCTGCTCAACAAACTGGGGAAATTTCTCTAAAAACGGAACTCCGTCTACAGTTGTCCATGTTACATGCGCATAATCGAACAAAACGCCTGAACTTTTATTGATGATGAAAGAACCGATTCCTCCAGCCATTCCGCCAATCCCTGTGATAGTTGCAATCGCTCTTTTTGGAAACATATCGCCAACTGTTGAGAAAATATTCGCTGACCAAGCTTGATGTGCGGCGCCTGCAATTCCAATAATTACGATCGGAATCCAATAACTGATTTCGCCTCCAGGCTGTGCCAATAAAACCAGCAAAGGAAAAAAGGCAAAAATCAACATGGCGCGCATTCTTCCTGCATAAGGATTCATTCCTTTTTTATCTACAAAATATCTCGGCAACCAGCCTCCGATAATCGCTAAAAGTGTAATCGTATACAAAACCACCAACGGAATTGAAGTTTGCGTGCCTGTCATTCCATAAACCGAACTCAAATAGGCCGGTGTCCAGAATAAATAAAACCACCAAACGCCGTCTGTCATGAATTTTCCGAAAATGAACGCCCAAGTTTGTCTGTAGGTAAAACATTGTTTCAAAGTGAATTTTGTCTCCACTCCAGTAGTCGCATTTACAACAGAATCTTCTATATCTTGCTGGATATAAGCTAGTTCTTCGGGATTTACTTTTGGGTGAACTTCTGGTTTTTTGTAAATAAATATCCATAATCCCATCCATAAAAATCCTAAACCGCCAATAATAATGAAGGCCATTTCCCAACCCATCGAATCTGCAATAAACGGAATCGTAAGTGGCGCTGCTAAAGCTCCAACGGTTGCTCCGGCATTAAAAATACTCGTTGACAAGGCTCTGTCTTTCTTCGGAAAATATTCTGCCGTCGCTTTGATTGACGCCGGAAAGTTGGCTGATTCTCCGACTGCCAATACAAATCGAGCAAAAATAAATAGCGTAACGCTTGTGCTGATTACTAAGGAAACATCGCTGATATTGCTGATGATTTCTTTTGATTCTCCAAAACCGATGAACCAGTTTCCAGTCAAATAACCCGCAGTTGCAATACCGCAAAAAGCGTGTAGAATTGCTCCAATCGACCAAATGAAAATAGCCCATAGAAACCCTTTTTTAGTATCCATCCAATCCACAAATTTTCCTGCAAAAAGCATGCTTCCCGCGTAGAAAATTGAAAATAAAGCGGTTATATTTCCATAATCATTATTATTCCAATGAAATTCAGGCTGGATATAATCTTTCCAAGTCAAGGAAAGCACTTGCCTGTCCAAATAATTGATGGTCGTCGCAATGAAGAGCAGTCCGCAGATGCTCCACCTGAAATTGGTTGCCTTTTTTGGTGTATCTAAATTCATTATTCTGGAGGAATTTGGTCGGTTTTAGTTAATGAAATATTGAAATTTTACTGCTTTCTTATAGATTTTATTATGTTCAAGGCATTTTTTGTTGCCGTGGTTAATTCTGAAAAATTCTTTTCTGCAATCAGCTTTTCGCTGATCAATTTGCTTCCCATTCCAACACAGACAACTCCGGCATCGAACCATTGTTTTAAGCTTTCTTCTGTTGGAGAAACGCCTCCTGTTGGCATGATTGACGTCCAAGGTTGTGGTGCCAAAACACCTTTTACAAACTGCGGTCCGTAAACATCGCCAGGAAATAATTTTACGATTTCACAGCCCAATTCTTCTGCTTTTGCAATTTCTGTCAAAGACCCGCAACCTGGCGACCAAAGCACTTTTCTGCGATTGCAAACGATTGCGATGTCTTCCCTGAAAACAGGCGTGACTATAAAATTGGCTCCCATTTGCAAATACAATGAAGCGGTTGCAGCGTCAGTTACAGAACCTACGCCTAAAATCATTTCAGGCATCTCTTTGATAGAAAATTTCATCAATTCTCTAAAAACTTCATGAGCAAAATCACCTCTTGCAGTAAATTCAAAAAGGCGTGCGCCTCCGTCATAACAAGCTTTTACGATGTTTTTACACAATTCAACATCATGATTATAAAACAACGGAACCAATCCGGTTTCCTTCATTTTTTGAGCTACTTCTATTCTTGTAAATTGTGCCATTTTTTTGTTTTATCGAGAAACTTTTCCTGAAGAATCTCCATTTACTATATTTTCAATTTCTTGTAAAGTCGCCAAATTATAATCGCCAACAATTGTATGTTTCAGGCAACAAGCGGCAACTGCAAAATCAATGTTTCGCTGTAAATTTTCTGGCGTTGCAATCAAGCTGTAAACTAAGCCACCCATGAAAGCATCGCCTGTTCCTACTCTATCTACAACCGGAGTTACCTCCTTAACCGCCGCTTTATAAATTGATTTTCCATCGTATAAAATTCCGCCAATTCTTTGATGCGAAGCGCTTACCGAATAGCGCAAAGTCGTTGCTGCAATCTTTAAATTCGGACATTTTTCAAATATCTTGGAATAAAATCCTTTTAAAGCAATTTCATCTGTATAATCTGGATCTACTTTTTCCATTCCCAACATGAAATTTGCCGTATCGATATCGCCTAAAATTACATTGCAATAGCTTAACATTTCAGGCATAACGTCGCTTGGCTGTTTTCCATATTTCCATAATTTTGAACGGTAATTCAAATCGCAGGAAATCGTCAAACCTAATGTATGAGCAATTTTTATCGCAATCAAACATTCTTCTGCAGCATTTTCTGAAATTGCTGCTGTAATGCCGCTAAAATGAAACCACGTTTTTCCTTCAAAGATTTTTTCCCAGTCAAACGCCCCTTTTTCAATGGATGCGATGGCGCTGTTGGAGCGGTCATAAACCACATTGCTTCCTCTATTTCCCGAACCAGTTTCTAAGAAATAAATACCTAAACGATCGCCTCCAAAAATCACGTTATTGGTATTGACTTTCATCTTTCGCATTTCTTTCAAAGCGCATTCACCGATTTCATTTTCCGGCAAACGCGTTACAAATTCAGCATCGATTCCGTAATTTGCAAGGGAAACGGCCACGTTAAATTCACCACCGCCATACGTTGCAGAAAAGTTTTTTGATTGCGAAAAACGCAGGTATTTTTCCGTCGAAAGACGCAGCATTATTTCTCCGAAAGTAACTACTTTACTCATTTTCTTATTCTTGTATTACTTTCAAAATTAAAATTTGAAATATTCTTTTGCGTTGTTGTAGCTGATGTCAGAAACCATTTTACCAATCCATTCCATATCGTTTGGCAATTCGCCACGCTTGATTTCATCTCCTAAAAGATTGCACAAAACGCGTCTGAAATATTCGTGTCTTGGAAAGGATAAAAAGCTTCTAGAATCCGTCAACATTCCGATGAAACAGCTGATCAATCCCATATTTGACAAGGCATTCATCTGTTTTGTCATTCCGTCTTTTTGGTCTAAAAACCACCAACCTGAGCCAAATTGTACTTTTCCTTTGATGCTTCCATCATTGAAATTCCCAATCATCGTCGCCATCACTTCGTTATCTGCAGGATTTAAATTGTAAATGATTGTTTTTGTCAGTTTATCTTTGGTATCCAAAGCATTTAAAAACGCTGACAAATTCTTCGATTGAGAAAAATCTCCGATAGAATCCCAACCGGTATCTGGTCCTAAAATGCTGTGCATTCTGGCGTTATTGTTACGAAGAGCACCTAAGTGAAATTGCTGAATCCAACCATATTGATGATAAGATTCTGATAAAAACAACAAAATCGCACTTTGAAACTTTAAAGCTTCTGATGATGTAATCGGTTGCATTTTTCTCTTTTTCTCAAAAATCGACTTGATTTCGGTTTCTGTAAAATCTTCGAAATAAATCTGGTCTAAACCGTGATCAGAAAGCTTACATCCATTTTCATTGAAATACGCAATTCTCTTTGAGAGCGCTTGGTGCAAATCATCATACGTATTTATTTCAATATCAGCTATTTTTGCTAATGAATCGATATATTCGTTGTACGTTTCGCTAGAAATCAAAATTGCCTTGTCAGGACGGAAAGCAGTGCTAACTTTTACTGAAAAATCACTGTTTTTAAGTGCTTGGTGGTACTCTAAATTATCTGTTGGGTCTTCTGTCGTACAAACCACTTCGGCATTGGCTTTCTTCAATAAATTCTGGCAAGAATATTCTGCTGTGCTTAATTTTTGAGAAGTTTCTTCATAAATTCCTGAAGCCGATTTTTCATTCAATAACTCATGAATATCAAAATAACGAGCTAATTCTAGATGCGTCCAATGATACAAAGGATTTCGCATCGTGTACGGAACCGTTTTTCCCCATTGCAGAAATTTGTCTTTGTCAGAAGCATCGCCAGTGATAAATTTTTCATTTACGCCTAAAGTTCGCATCGCCCTCCATTTGTAATGGTCGCCGTTGATCCAAACATCGGTAATGTTCTTAAAGCTATAATTTTCAGCAATCAATTTTGGAGATAAATGATTGTGGTAATCTATAATTGGCTGATTTTTAGAATAGTTGTGATACAATTCTTCAGCATATTTATTTTCTAATAAAAAATTGTCGTGAATAAATGTCGTACTCATTTTATAGTTTTTATTCTTCGTTTGAAGGTTTTCCGATGGTGGCCAAAATTCCTCCATCGACATAAATTATTTGTCCGTTTACAAAATCGCTTGCTTTTGAAGCCAAGAAAACTGCGGTTCCAGCCAAATCTTCTGGGTCTCCCCAACGTGCAGCTGGAGTTCTGCTGATGATAAATTCATTGAAAGGATGACCGTCAACTCGGATGGGTTCTGTTTGAGAAGTTGCAAAATAGCCAGGCCCGATTCCGTTGACTTGGATGTTGTGTTTTGCCCATTCAGTTGCTAGATTTTTTGTCAGCATTTTCAAGCCGCCTTTTGCAGCAGCATAAGCCGACACACTGTTTCTGCCTAATTCGCTCATCATCGAACAGATGTTTATTATTTTGCCTTCCTTACGCTCAATCATTTGTTTAGCAACCAATTGCGACATAATAAAAGGCCCGACTAAATCAACGTCGATAACTTTTCTGAAATCTGCAACAGGCATTGTGATTGCCAATTCTCTTTTGATAATTCCAGCGTTGTTTACTAAAATGTGAATATCACCAACTTCTTGAGTAATTTTTTCTACGTTTTCTGCAGCTGCATTTTCATCAGTTACATCAAACAAATAACCTTTCGCTTGGTATCCTTTTGATTTATAGTAAGAAATTGCTTCCACCATTTTTGAAGACGTCGTTCCTGTAATGATTAACTGTGCCCCGGCGATTGCCAAACCTTCTGCGATTGCCATTCCCAAACCGTGCGTTCCGCCAGTAATCAGGGCATTTTTATTGGATAAATTGAATAATTTCATAGTTATCTTAATTCGTTTGGAGGACAAATATCCATGTCGCTATAATCTAAATTCTCACCTGCCATTCCCCAAATAAAGGAATAGTTTGAAGTTCCAGCACCCGAATGAATTGACCATTCTGGAGATAAAACGGCTTGGTGATTTTGCATAAAAATGTGTCTTGTATTTTGCGGTTCGCCCATGAAATGGCAAATCGTTTGTCCTTCTTCCAAATCAAAATAGAAATACGCTTCCATTCTTCTGTTATGCGTGTGTGCTGGCATTGTGTTCCAAACATTTCCTGTCAAAAGTTCTGTCAATCCCATTTGTAGTTGACAAGTTTCAACAACGCTGTTTACAATTAACTTATTTATAATACGTTTGTTAGCATATTTTTCTTCTCCCAAATGCACGATTTCAGCATTTTCCTTCGTCACTTTTTTATTAGGAAAATGTGAATGCGCCAGAGCCGAATTGATATAAAACAAAGCAGGATTTTCTTCTGAACTTGAAAAAATCACTTCTTTTGCGCCACTTCCTACGTATAATGCTTCTTTTTTATTCAGTTCAAAAACTTCTCCGTCAACGCTCACTGTTCCTTTTCCGCCAACGTTTATGATTCCTAATTCTCTTCGGTGTAAGAAATTTTCTGACTTTAAATATGGAATTGTTTCTAACTTTAATTTTTCTTTCACAGGCATGATTCCACCAACGATATAGCGGTCATACATAGAATAAATCAAATTAATATCTTCTGGGCTGAATAGATTTTCAATTAAAAATTGCTCTCTAATCTTTTGTGTATCATACGATATAACGTCAAATGGATTTGTTGCGTAACGGAAACTAAAATTTATCATGATGTAATTAAATTGTAATCGATTACACAAATGTAATATATTTTTTTTATAAAACTATATTATGCGTAATTTTTATAGCAAAAAAATAAAGAATATGGAAAAAAAGGATTTGAATTCGATAAATAGTATCGTTATTAGTAAGATTATCGTAACATAAATATCAAAATAATCCAATTTTAATAATTATTCCGATTTAAATAATTTATCAAATCAAAAAATCCTGACCAAAAATATGTTGCAATTTTCTGATCAGGATAATAATATTTGTAGAAATCTTTTAATTAAGATTCATCCTCTTGAATTCAATTGGCGTAAATCCGGTTTGTTTTTTAAAAAGTCTTGTAAAGTAAGAAGTACTTTCAAAACCTAGACTGTAAGCTATTTGGGCAATATCACCTTCATTCAATTGTAACAGATTTTTGGCTTCTGAGATTAGCGACATATGTATCAGTTCAATTGCCGTTTTGCCAGTTTCTTGCTTTAGCAGGTCGCTCATATAGCGAGGAGAAAGAAATAGTTTTGTGGCCATTATGCTTACTGAAGGAAGTCCTTTTTGCAAACTTCCATCCTTAAAATAGGCTTGCAAAGCTTCATTAAATTTAGTCACCGTCTTTCCTGAAAGCTGGATGCGGTTGACAAACTGTCTTTTATAATAGCGCTGTGCATATTTCAGAATAGAAGCGATATGGCTCAGGATAATTTCCCTGCTATATTCATCTTGATTTGTATTGTATTCTGTTGCAATCTTATCATGCAATTCCCAAATAATATCTTCTTCTTTTGGCGAAAGATGCAATGCTTCATTCACTTCATAGTCAAAATAGCCATAATTTTGAATAGTTTGGTGCAATTCATGGCCATTAAGATAATCTTCATGAATCAAAATCATAAAGCCTTTTTCTTCAAACTGCAATCCTTTCATTTCAATGATCTGCCTTGGTTTTACAAATATCATCGAACCATTTGTGTGGTCATAAGGCGTGCGGCCATACATTACAACGCCCGATTTTAGTTTTTTAAAACCAATCATATAACAATCGCTAGTGAATTCGCGATCACCTAAAGGACAATCCGATTTACAACTAGCAATACTAAAAAGCGGATGTTCTGGCAATGGCCAACCATTGCCAATATGCAGTTCGCTAAGTGTTTTATAATGTTTCATAAAAATCTTTTGCTAAAATTAAGCTTACTTCACTAAATATACCACATTCTTAAGTTATTTTTAGTGACCGTGAGCCGCAATACTAACTTCTTTCCACTCTTCAATTTCTTTAAGACGCTTAGAATATACGTCTTGAATAGCATGATAGGCAATTTTTCCTAGTAGCAAACGCTGTGGCGGATTTTGACTATCAACAACCTTCAAAATAGCTTCTACTGTAGCTTCAGGCTTACCCCAAGTATCACTATTTTCGCCAGATTTAGCAAAAGCTTCACGAACAGAATTATAATCTGATATATCAGAAGTTGTTTGAATAGCTGAATTTCCAGCCCATTCTGTTGCAAAACCGTTTGGTTCAATCAAAGTAAATTTGATTCCCAAATGTGCTACTTCACTTGCGATAGTTTCGCTTAATCCTTCAACAGCAAACTTAGAAGCGTTATATAATCCTAACATCGGCAGTGTAGTCAAGCCTAAGAAACTGGAAACCTGAATCACATGGCCACTTTTTTGTTCGCGCATTATTGGCAAAACGGCTTGCGTAACCCACAACAATCCAAAAAAGTTAGTTTCCATTTGAGCCCTAGCTTCTTCTTCAGATGTTTCTTCAACAGTTCCGAAAAGTCCGTAACCTGCGTTATTGATCAAAATATCGATATTCCCAAAATGCTGTTTTACACTTTGTGCAGCTTTTGCAACATCTTCTTTTTTAGTAACATCCAATTGAATAGGAAGTATATTATCTCCGTATTTTTCAACCAAATCATTCAATGCAGAAAGATTTCTTGCGGTAGCAGCCACTTTATCACCGCGTTTTAAAAAGGCTTCTGCCCATAATTTACCAAATCCTCTTGATGCTCCTGTAATAAAAATTGTTCTTGACATTTTTTTTTAGTTTAAGTATTATTATTTGTTTCAAATTGATAATACAAAGTTATTTCTGAAGCAACAAACTGGATAATCCAAATCAGCGAAAGAATAGCACAGAAATACGAAAATTACATATATCTCATAAACAGTTTAAATAATTTTACGAAATATCGTAAATAAAAAAATATTTGAAATAAAAATAAATAACTAATAATCAATGATTTAGATTTTAAGGTACATTCTTTGGCTTTTGCTTTACACCAAAATATTAATTTAAAACATAAAAACATGAGCACAACACTTACCAAAGAAAAAGTATCTTTTTTAGAAGATCCCGCAATTTCAAAAGAAACAAAAAAATTTCTTACCGCATTAAATTCTGGAGGAGTTCCATTGGAAACCTTATCACCTGAAGCGGCGAGAGAAGTTTTAGTCGGAGCGCAAAAATCTGTAGAAGTAGATTATTCAGGAATTGACGAATCTGAAAAAACAATTACGCAAGACGGCTATACCATAAAATTAAATATTGTAAGGCCCGAAGGTTCAACTGAAAAACTTCCTGTATTTATCTTTATTCACGGCGGTGGATGGGTTTTGGGAGATTATCCAACGCACAAACGCATGGTTCGTGACTTGGTCGTTTTATCTGGAGCGGTGGGCGTTTTTGTAAACTATACTCCTTCCCCAGAAGCGCAATATCCAACAGCTGTGAACGAAATTTATGCTGCTACAAAATGGGTTGCTGAAAACGGAAAAGAAATCAACGTCGACGGAACAAAACTTTCTGTAGTCGGAAACAGCGTTGGCGGAAATATGACTGCCGTAACCGCTTTAAAAGCACTTGAAAACAACGGACCAAAAATTACTTCTCTAGTTATGTTTTGGCCGATCGTTGCTGCCAATTTTGAAACAGAAACCTACAAGCAATATGGCGAAGATCGTTTTCTTACTACTTCGTTAATGAAATGGATGTATGACAATTATGCAAAAGATTTGGCTCAAAGAGAAGAAATTTATGCTTCGCCGCTGAACGCTACTTTAGAACAGCTTAAAAATTTTCCTCCAACATTAATCCAAGTTGCTGAAGCCGATGTTCTTCGTGAAGAAGGCGAAGCTTTTGGTCGCAAATTAGACGAAGCTGGAGTTCAAGTTACCACAGTTCGCTACAACGGAATGATTCACGATTTTGGATTGTTGAATCCTTTGGCGCACCTGCCTCAAGTAAAATCTTTGTTTGAATATGCTGCAGCTGACTTGAAGAAAAATCTGTTCTCTTAATTATAATTCAAATAACTTTTTTAAAATAAATCAGTTCAAAATCAACCTTTAAATTTAACTATCATGAAAATAAAATCTAGTACCGGTGCCGTAATTCTACTTACAACACTATTTGTTTCTTGCAATACGGAAAATAAACCAACTGAGAAAACTTCTGAGAAAACAGAAAAATCAACAGAAGCAAGAGCAGAATATATTGAAGTGGAGTCCAACGTAAGACTTCACGTAACTGATCTTGGCGAAGGAAAACCAATCATTTTAATCCACGGATATCCGTTGAGCGATGCCTCTTGGGAATACCAATACCATCCGCTTATCAAAGAAGGTTATCGCGTTATAGGAATCACTTTGAGAGGTTTCGGACAATCTGACAAGCCTTATGGAAAATATGATTATGATCAATTTGCTGACGATATCAAGGTGGTTTTAGACAAATTAGATATCAAAGACGCAACTTTGGGCGGCCATTCTATGGGAGGCGCGATTGCCTTGCATTATGTAGCAAAATATGACAGCGCACACGTGAGCAAATTGGCCTTATTTTCTGCTGCAGCGCCTTGCCACACTAAAAAAGAAGA
The DNA here is from genome assembly GCA_029959295.1 of Flavobacteriaceae bacterium PS02334. Classification (GTDB taxonomy): domain Bacteria; phylum Bacteroidota; class Bacteroidia; order Flavobacteriales; family Flavobacteriaceae; genus Flavobacterium. The sequence continues at coordinate 119,772 of JASCOH010000001.1, forward strand.
TTATCCTTATCCGCTTTTTACCAAAGAAGATATCAATAAGTGGATTGAATTAAACAATAATGACAGACCCGCTTTGTTGGCTGCCGTGGGCGAAAAATTTGTTTTTTCTCCAACTTCAATTTCTCCAGCAATTGGCGCCTGGCTTGGCAGTATTGAAATGCAATCTTCTCCTTATGCGATGGAACAAGCTTTGATTGCCTTGAGAGATGAAGATTTGAGAGGCGACCTTCCAAAAATTAAAATTCCGACTTTGATTTTGCACGCAAAGCAAGACAAGATCGTTTCTTTTGCTTTGGCAGAACAAATGAACAAGGCCATTGCTGGATCTCAATTAGTTCCTTTTGACAAAAGCGGACACGCTTCTTTTATCGAAGAAAAAGACAAATTCAATACAGAATTTATCAAATTCTTGAAACAATAAATTATTCACAACTGCCTATGGCAAAATGTTATAGGCAGTTTATTTTTTAAAATTATGGACACACAACCTGCTTTTGATACCGTTACCGAAGCTTTGCAATGGCTCAACCAAGAAGGATTTTCTGAAAACTTTAATCTTGATGAAAATTGCATCCGATACAACAATAACAAACTAGCAATGTCGCCTGAAGAATTTAAAATCGAATATGTATTTCGTTTTGAAGGCGATACCGATCCTGGCGATGAAGATATTGTCTACGGAATTATTTCTGATACTTACAATATAAAAGGAGTCTTGACAAGTGCTTTTGGAATTTATGCGGATGCGATTTCTACAGAAATGATACAAAAACTTTCGATTCATTAAGATAAAATTACATACCGATTTCTTTCTTGTTCCAGTTCAATGTCTGTGAATTTTAAGAGAACTAGGTTTGTAAAAGAAAATATAGCACTATAAAATTTTAATAACGATTTAAATAAATTTACGATATATCGTAAATTAAAAAAGCTTGCTAAAAACACAAAGAACAACATATCAATGAATTACAAATATGGCATTTCATTGGCTTACTAATAAATAATTTCTAAATCAATTTATATGAAACCCTCAGTAAAATTATTATCACCAGAAAATCACGCTTTAGTCCTAATCGATTTTGAAGGACAAATGGCTTTCGCAACAAGCAGCATTGCCTTGAGCGAATTGCGCAACAATGTAGCTATCATTTGTGGCGCTTCAAAAATTTTTAACGTACCAACAATCGTGACGACAGTTGCTGAAGAAAGCTTTTCAGGTCCTGTTTTTCCAGAAATTGAGGAATTTTATCCAGCGGCAACTTCGGGATATATTGATCGCACGTCAATGAATACTTGGGAAGACGAAGCGGCTTACAAAGCGATTACAGGAACTAAAAAACAGAAATTAGTTTTAGCCGGATTATGGACTGGCGTTTGCATCGTCGGACCAGCATTGTCAGCACTTGATGAAAATTATGATGTTTATGTAATCACCGATGCTTGTGGCGACGTAAGCAATGAAGCGCACGAAAGAGCAATCCAGAGAATGGTTCATGCTGGCGTAAAACCGATTACTTCTATACAATATTTATTGGAACTTCAAAGAGATTGGGCACGTCAAGAAACGTATGTTCCAGTAACAAATTTGATGAAAAAATACGGTGGTTCTTATGGTTTGGGAATTCACTACGCGCACAATATGTTGAAACACTAAATTGTATTTTTAACTTCAACCACTTCATTATGTTGAAATCTTCAAAATCCATATCGTTTAAAATCAAGACTTTAATTTTTACAATACTGTCTTTTTATATCTTCGGAAATGCTTCTGCTCAAAATTTCAAGCTGTTGCGTTATGATGAAAATTATGAATTCTTAAAAGACTCATCGAGAAACTTTTATGAAAATATAAAATTTCTTCCGTTGAATGTTAAAAAAGATATTTATGTGTCTTTTGGAGGTGAAGCGCGCTATGAATATGTTGATTTCAACAATGAAGATTGGGGAAGATTAAATATTGGCCACAACAATTTTCTGCTACAACGATATGATATTCACGCCGATGTTCACTTCGGAAAAAATTTCAGGGTATTTGCCCAGCTCCGAAGCGCTTTGCAAGATGGAAGAACCAACGGTCCGCGAGGAATTGATGAAGACCAGTTGAATATCCAGAATTTCTTCATAGATATTAATTTATGGGAAAATTTAGATAAACAATTGATTTTTAGAGGCGGAAAACAAGAATTGGATTATGGTTCTGGAAGATTGATTTCAGTTCGCGAAGGTCCGAATGCGCGTTTATATTTTACGGGAGGAAAAATTATGTATTCTTCTTCCAAATTTTCTATTGATGCTTTTGCAATGATGGCAGACACTATAAACACAGGAGTTTTTGATAATAAAAGTTCGAAACAAGTAAATCTCTACGGCGCATATTCTAAAATAATTTTTCCAAAAGCAGGAAACCTCGATTTATATTACATCGGAATTAGAAGAGATGAATCTGCTTTTGAAGAAGGAATTGCCAAAGAAAGAAGACACACAATCGGAACAAGATTTTGGAAATATGGAGGCGGTTTTATTTATAATTTAGAAGCCGCTTACCAATTTGGAAGCTTTGGAAACGGAAACATAAATGCCTGGACAGGCTCGATAGATTTGGGATATTCTTTTGAAAATATAAAATTCAAGCCGACGATTAATCTGCGAAATGATTACATCTCAGGAGACAAAAGAAGCGGTGACGGAAATTTACAGACTTTCAATCCTTTATATCCTAAAGGCGGTTATTTCGGCTTCAGCCCGCAGGTCGGTCCCGTGAATCTCATCGACATTCATCCTTATGCAACAATGGATTTATTGTCCAATTTAAAGATGCAGGTCGATGTGGTTTTCAATTGGAGGTATTCGCTGGAAGACGGCGTCTACCGACCAAGTGGCTCGTTCAACCTCTCCGGAAGCGATTCAAAAGAAAAATATATCGGAACTGCTTATCTCGCTAATTTCACTTATAGTTTCAACAAACATATTTCTGTCGTAAGCGGAATCCAATATTTTAAAACTGGCGCTTTTATCAACGACATCATACCCGATTCAAAAGACGGCGTATTTTTCAACGCCAGACTTACATTCAAATTTTAATAACTGCTAAATTTTATAACATGAAAAATACAATCTTAAAAAACTTTAGAATTACGCAAATAGTGCTTTTTGCATTTTTATTTGCAGGATCATTTTCAACCAAAATTAGTGCACAAACTGCAACAGAAACTAAAACAACAGCGCTTGGAACGACCACAACTTGGGGAAAAGTAGATGGCATTTCTATTGACGGATTGGTTCAAGGACCTTCTGCTGCAGTCGCTGATTTGCAAATTGCCTGCGTTTTTGAATATACCGAAGGTGATATTTTTAATCCGCCAGCGTTGCCTGCAAATCTAAACGGAATGGTACATTTAGACGACGCTTTAAAGGGAATAATTACCGATTTAAGAAAAAATGGAAAGTTCAAAGGTCATGCTTTGGAAACTTTATTAATTACACCACCAAAAGGAACTTTGGCATCCAAAAAATTATTACTGATCGGTTTGGGAGATCGAAATAAATTCACTCCAGAAGTAATGAAAAACGTGGGAAGCGTTGCTATGAGAGAAGCTTTACGTTTGGATGTTGCCACAGTTTCTTTTGCCAGCGATATTAAAGATGCAGGAATTGATTCGCCAACAGCATTGGTTGCGACAAATGTAGTCTTAGGATTTTTTGATGCCTATAGAACGCAAACCTATTTAGAAAACAAAAAATTATCAGGAAAAACATCGCTCAAGAAATTGATTCTGCTTGCCGGACCTGCATTTTACAATGTTGCAGGCGAAGGAATCAGGGAAGCAATTGCCCAATTAAACGCTAAATAACCGAATATGAAAGCTGATTTAATTTTATACAACGGAAAAATCCATAGTTTCAATAAAGAAACTCCAGATATTACAGCAGTCGCAATAAAAGATGGAAAATTCATGGCTGTTGGAAGCGACAGCCAAATCATGGAATTTGCTTCTGAAACTACGAAAATCATCGATCTTCAGAAAAAAAGAGTCGTTCCCGGTATCAATGATTCGCACATTCACTTGATTCGTGGCGGCTTGAATTACAATCTAGAACTTCGCTGGGACGGTGTTCCTTCACTTTCAGATGCGCTTCGAATGTTGAAAGAACAGGTTGACAGAACGCCTTCGCCACAATGGGTTCGCGTTGTAGGCGGTTGGTCTGAGTTTCAATTTGCGGAACGAAGAATGCCGACTTTGGCAGAAATCAATGCGATTGCGCCAGAAACGCCTGTATTTATTTTGCATTTGTATGACAGAGCAATTATGAATCGTGCGGCTTTGAAAGCAGTCGGTTATACCAAAAATACGCCAGCGCCTCCAGGAGGTCAAATTGAAAGAGATTCCAATGGCGAACCAACCGGTTTAATTATCGCTACGCCAAATGCCATGATTTTGTATTCAACACTTGCAAAAGGTCCGACGCTTTCTTATGACCATCAAATCAATTCTACACGTCATTTTATGAAAGAATTGAATCGTTTCGGAATCACGAGCGTTATTGATGCTGGTGGTGGTTTTCAGAATTTTCCAGATGATTATAAGGTCGTAAATGAGCTGAATGAGAAAAAGCAATTGACTGTCAGAATTGCTTATAATTTATTTACCCAGAAGCCAAAAAATGAATTTGAGGATTTTAGCGAATGGATTGATTCGGTAAAATTATACCAAGGCGATGACATGTATCGTCACAATGGTGCTGGAGAAATGTTGGTTTTTTCTGCAGCTGATTTCGAAGATTTCTTGCAACCCCGACCAGATCTTCCTGAAAATATGGAAGCAGAATTGGAAAAAGTTGTTCGGTTGTTAGTAGAAAATCGTTGGCCGTTTCGACTTCATGCAACTTATAACGAAAGTATTTCTAGGTTTTTAAATGTATTCGAAAAAGTAAACCAAGATATTCCGTTTAACGGATTGCCGTGGATTTTTGACCATGCGGAAACTATCGACGAAAGGAATATTGAACGCGTAAAAAATTTAGGCGGCGGCATTGCCATACAAAGCAGAATGGCCTATCAAGGAGAATATTTTACAGATCGATATGGCGCAAAAGCAGCAGAAAATACGCCTCCTATAAAAAAAATGTTGGAAATGGAAGTTCCTGTTGGAGGCGGTTCCGATGCGACTCGCGTGAGCAGTTACAATCCGTGGGTTTCCATGTATTGGCTGACGGTTGGAAAAACTATTGGCGGATTGCAATTGTATAATGAATCAAGACTGAGCCGTGAAACTGCGTTGGAATTATATACCAGAGGAAGTGCTTGGTTTTCACAAGAACAGCAGAAAAAAGGCGATATCAAAGTTGGAATGTTTGCCGATTTGGCGGTTTTAAACCACGATTATTTCAATGTGGAAGACGAAGCTGTAAAAAGCATTGAAGCAGAAATGACGGTTGTTGACGGAAAAATTGTCTATGCAAAAGGCGACTTTTCTTCCTTCTCTCCTCCTACTATTCCAATTTTGCCAGATTGGTCTCCGACAAATATTTACAACGGATATTATCCTGCCGGAAGACATTTGCAAAGCGCTATAGAAAAAAATTCAAAAGACGCTGTAAAACCAAAATTAACTTCTCAGGTTCACAGTTGCAGTGGCAGTTGCGATGTGCATGTCCACAATCATGATGCGGCTCGATTGAGCAATGTTCCTGTCAATAATTACAATGCATTTTGGGGAGCGCTTGGCTGTTCTTGCTTTGCATTTTAAATTTTAAATTATGGAAATCATAAAAACAATTTTAGCGACCGATGCGGGAAGCGAATTTAATAACTTCGGATTGCTTATGTTCAGAATTCTTTTTGCCGTAGAACTTTTTAGAGTCCACGGAATGAAAAAATTCAGGGTTCAGAACGGAGAGCGTGAAAAAGTGCCAAATCCGCTTGGGCTTCCAGAAAAGTTAAACGGTTTGGTTGCAACTTTCTCAGATACAGTTGTTCCGGTGTTATTAATATTAGGAATCGGAACAAGACTTGCCATTTTACCAACGCTTGGAGTAACTGCAATCGGCTATTTTGTAGTACATAAAAAAGATTCTCTTGAAGTCAGAGACGTTCCTTACATGTACACTTTGGACTTGCTATTGCTTCTTTTGTTAGGCGCTGGAACTTTTTCGCTTGACAATTATATCTTAAATCAATTATAAAAAATAATTACAATGGAACCAAAAATAGGAATTAAAGAAGAAAATTTAGCAACAGTGGCACATTCACTAAGCCAGATTTTAGCAGATGAATATGTGCTTTATACCAAAACCAAAAAAGCACATTGGAATGTGGAAGGTGTCGATTTTTACAACAAGCATTTATTTTTCGAACAGCAATATGAGCAGCTTGACGACATCATCGATACTATTGCGGAAAGAATTAGAATTTTAGGTCATTATGCGCCCGCTTCCTTGAAAGAATATTTGAATTTGACGCATCTTTCAGAACATCCGATAGACAAAAATGACAGCTTGAGTTATATAAAAGAACTTTTGGCAGATCACGAAAGCATTATGATTCATCTTCGTGAAAACATTGCAAGATTTGCTGAAATTTTGCGCGATCTTGGCACCAGCGATTATATTACCGGATTGATGGAAACACATGAAAAAATGGCTTGGATGCTGCGTTCTCATCTAAAATAATTTACCATGGAAACTAAAAACATTGGCTATGTAACCTTGCTTCTCGCCGCCATCGCCGGATATTGCGACACGGTAACATTTGTTGCAGCAGATGCAATTTTTTCGGCGCATGTGACAGGAAACTTTATCGTTTTTGCTTACCAAATTATCAAAGGTTCAGACATAAATGCGGCCATAAAATTGCTGACTTTTCCAATATTTATCATTTCAGTAATCGTTGGAGGTTATATTGCCGGAAAATCGCCTTACAAATACCAAATTCTACTTTGGGAAGGAATTATTTTGACTCTAAGCGGTATTGGTGCTTATCTCTTTGGATTTTTAGGAATTTTCACGCTTTGGCCAATGTATACCGTTGCAATGCTAGTGGTTTTTGCCATGGGTTTACAGAACGCCTTTGGAAAAATTTATGCAAAAGAAACTTTTGGTCCGACGACAATGATGACCGGAAATGTAACTCAAGCATCACTGGATCTTGGAAATAGTTTCAAGACAAAATTCAAGAATAAAGATTTTACCAGCGCATTAAAAAATCAGTCTGTCACAATTCTTGGATTTTTAGGAGGCTGTTTTTTAGGGGCAATTGCAGGAAAATTTTGGGGTTTAGGAACCGTTTTAGTTCCCGGAATCTTGATGATTTTATGTTATATAAAAAATAATAAAGTAAGAAAAACTTCACTTTGATGATGACTGATAAAGAATTACTTTTAGAACATGTATAAAGAAAAAAATTTCATGAAGTATTTTGGCTTCCTTTATGTTGGTATACTTTTATGTATTTCAAGCAACTATGCGCAGGCGCAATCGAAGGAAGAAGTTAAAATACTTCGAAATAAATTAGCTAAAAGTAATAAAAATAACATCCAAAAAGCAGAATTGCTTTTAGACGTAAGCCGAATTATCCTATTCAAACAAGGCGAATTTAAAGCTGATATTGACAGCGCAACAGCTTTAAATAATCAGTCGAGAGTAATCAGCAAAAATTTAGATTACAAACTTGGCATCGGAAAAAGCTTATTGCTAGAATCTCAAATTACAAAAGAAAAAGGCGACCGGAAAAAGTCATTGAATATCGCAAAAAATGCCTTGGCTTACGCAAAAAAAAATAATTTCCCAGTTCTTCAAGCAGACACTTACGCAGAACTAGGACATTATTTTGGAAATGAAAAAGAGGAACTCCTTCAAAAAATAAAATATTATGAATTGGCAGTGCCGCTCTACCAGAAAGGAAAAGCGCTGAAAAAAGAAGGCGATGCCTTAAAAGAACTTGGCGATTTTTATGAAGTCATGGGTGACACCAAAAAGGCTTTAGAACTCTTTGAAAAAGCGGTGGCGATTTACAAATCTGTTGGATATAAACAACTTCAGGGCGTTTATACGCTGATGTCTGGAAATTACAGAACAATGGGAAATTTTCAGTTGGCGTTGCAATATGCGCTCATGGCAGAAAATATTGCCGAAGAGGTAAATGACCAATCTTTTCAACTTTCCACGATTTACAATCACTTGGCTTTGGCTTATTATGACTTGAAAAAGAACGATTTGGCTTTGTCTTATTTTGAAAAATCGCTGAACATTGCCTTGAAATATAAAAACGTCGATGCCGTAAATACGATCAGCACCAACTTGGCTTCGCTTAATTATCGAAAGAAGAATTTTCGGGAAACTTTGCGTATTATAAAAATGACTGCAAAAGACTATCCGCCCACAGATTCTGCGAGTAAATTGAGGCAGACTTTCATGTTTTTAGTATCTTATTCTATGCTGAAAGATTTTGAAAATGCAAAGCCTTACTACGAAAAAATGCTAAAACATTATAGAAATAATTTAGAAGCTGATGTAGGACTCGATTACAAATTAATGGGAATTATAATCTATCTACAGCAATCCGGGCAAGCCGAAAAGACGTATCCTTTTCTAGATGAATTAAAAGAATATTCTAAGAAAACAAACAATATTATTCGTCTTTCAGAATTGGAAGGCATGTATTTCAAATCAGATTCTGCCTGCAAGAAATATTTGCCCGCCATTGAACATATCAAACAATATAAAATTTTGAGCGATTCTGTTTTTAACTTAGACAGAGCGCGCCAATTCTCAGATTTACAGTTGAAATTTGAAACAGAAAAAAAGGATAAAAATATAAAACTGCTCACACAGCAGGGAAAATTGCAGGAGACTAAAATTTACAACGACATGATAATCCGCTATGTTTTCATAGGAAGTTTGGTCGTTCTTGCACTTTTTTTAGCCCTAATTTACAACCGTTATCGACTGAAACAGCGAAGCAACAAACGACTTGAAAGCCAACAGGAAGAAATCAACCAGCAGAATGAATTATTGAAAAAACTGCTTACTGAAAAAGAATGGCTTTTGAAGGAAATTCACCACCGCGTGAAAAATAACCTGCAGATTGTCATCAGCCTTTTGAACACGCAATCGGCTTATTTAGATAATGAAGATGCGCTGATGGCGATTCAAAACAGCCAGCATAGAATGCACGCCATGTCGCTGATTCACCAAAAACTTTACCAGTCTGATAATCTGGCAAGCATTGATATGTCTTGGTATATTTATGAATTGATCAATTACATGAAGGAATGTTTTGGAACCGAAAAAAAGATAAATTTCCTATTAGAAACAGAAAAAGTTTTTTTAGATGTTGCTCAAGCAGTTCCACTGGGATTGATTATAAACGAAGCTATAAATAATACAATTAAATATGCTTTCCCTTCGGATAGAAAGGGAAATGTGATTGTTTCGCTAAAAAATATAGGAGAGAATACTTATAAATTATTGATTTCAGATAACGGAATCGGGCTTCCAAATAATTTTAATATAGAAGAAACTGAATCGCTCGGAATGAATCTCATGCGAGGATTAAGCGACCAGCTCGACGGAACTTTTAATTTGAACAATGAAAACGGCTTAAAAATCGAAATTACCTTTACAAAAAACATAGAATTCGAAGAATCATCTGAAAATTCTAAAACCATATAATCAAAAATGAAGGAGAAAATTCTAATCGTTGAAGATGAATTTATTGTAGCAAATGACTTGAAAATCATGTTGCTCAAAGCAGGTTATCAAGTTACCGGAATCGCTTCTTCTGTAGTTCAAGCCAGAAAATTAGTAGCCGAAAAAAAACCTGATTGGGTTTTGCTAGATATCATGCTCAAGGGCGATTTAACCGGAATTGATTTAGCCTGGGAATTACGTGAAATGCAACTGCCTTTTCTCTACATTTCTGCTAATACAAATCAATCTACGTTAGAAGCGGTAAAAGCCACACAGCCTTATGGCTTCATGGTTAAACCCTTCCGAGAGCGTGATTTAATCGTAATGTTAGATATCGCCAAATATCGTTTTGAAACTGAAAAAGGTACAGAAACTGAAGCTCAAATCGCCAATCAAGACATTGAAGGAATTATTGGAAAAAGCAATCTTTTGAAGGAAGTCATTGAGAAAATTAAAATTGTGGCTCCAACAGAAACTTCCGTGTTAATTCTGGGAGAAAGCGGCACCGGAAAAGAAAAAGTAGCGCATTCGATTCATGATCTTTCTTCTCATAAATCAAAACCGATTGTAATTGTAAACTGCGCCGCTTTGCCGCATTCTTTAATTGAATCAGAACTTTTCGGCCATGAAAAAGGAAGTTTTACGGGAGCAAATTCCCTACGAATAGGAAAATTTGAACAGGCAAACGAAGGAACCATTTTTCTGGATGAAATCGGAGAATTGCCTTTAGATTCCCAAGTAAAATTGCTTCGGGTTTTGCAGGAAAAAGAAATCGAGCGGCTTGGAGGAAATAAAACCATCAAAATAAATGTCAGAATTGTTGCCGCCACCAATCGTTCTTTAGAAAAAGAAGTGGCAGAAGGCCGATTCCGGCTTGATTTGTATTATCGTTTGAATGTATTTCCGATTGAATTGCCTGCCTTAAAAGATCGAAAAGAAGACATTGAAGCTTTGGCAAATTATTTCCTAAATAAATATGCTTCCAGTTCTCGAAAAAATGTAACTGGAATTAATAAAAATGCTTTAGAGCAATTATTAAATTATGACTGGCCCGGAAATATACGGGAATTAGAGCATTTGATTGAACGAAATGTATTGCTTGCCAAGACCAATGAAATTGAAAATTTTGACCTTCCTTTAAGTATTTCAAAACCTTTTTATGAAAATTCAGGACAACTGAAATCTATGGAAGAAATGGAAAAAGAGCACATCATGAACGCCTTGCATACAAGCGACGGGAAAGTTTCTGGACCAGGTGGCGCGGCGGAACTTTTGAAGATGCAACCGCAGACTTTATATACAAAAATGAAAAAATTAGGCATAAAACAAGACTATAATTAAAAAATATGGAAACAATAAAATTAGAATTAGACGAAAAACAGCACGGCGCTTTTAATCTTTATGAGGAAGGAAAAAAGCTCGGAGAAATGACGGTCAGCGTCAAAGAAGATTTGCTTACCGTATACCACACCGGCGTTGAACCTGAAGGCGAAGGAAAAGGTTTTGCCAAAAAACTTTTGGAAGAAATGACAAGTTATGCAAGAGCCAACAAAATGATGGTTTTACCGCTTTGCCCCTATGTTCATGCGCAATTCAAGAAACATCCAGATGAATATCAAGATATCTGGAAACAATAATTTAAAAATATAAGATTATGAATTTAGAAAATATAACTGCTGGAAAACCTTTGAAAGAAGCAAAAAAAGCATTGATCATGATTCACGGAAGAGGCGCTGGTTCTAACGATATTCTTTCGTTGGCAAGACATCTTGACGTTGCTGATTTTGCATTGGTTGCGCCTCAAGCAGAAGGAAATACTTGGTATCCTTATTCTTTTTTGGTTCCGGCATCGCAAAACGAACCGTCACTTTCCAATTCGCTAAATACAATTTCTGAAGTTGTGAAAGCGGTAACAGAAAACGGAATTGAAAATGAAAACATCTACTTTTTGGGATTTTCCCAAGGTGCTTGTCTTGCTTTAGAATTTACAGCTAGAAATACTGCAAAATATGGAGGCGTTGTCGCTTTTACAGGAGGCTTGATCGGTGACAAGGTTTACGAAGAAAATTATTCTGGGAATTTTGAAAATACTCCAATTTTTATTGGAACAAGCGATCCTGATTTTCACGTTCCAGTCGAAAGAGTGAATGAAACCGAAATGCTTTTGAAAAAAATGGGCGCTTCCGTTACTAAAAAAGTATATGAAAATATGGGGCATACCATCAGCCAGGACGAAATTAATTTGGCCAACGAGCTTGTTTTTAATCCAAAATAATGTTTCAAATTACAAGAATATACAGCGATTCAAGTGGAGAAAGCCATTTTGAAGATTTTGAAATTCCGTTGAAAAACAATGGAGATATTGGCTTTTTATCAGAAGATGAAGCTGTAAAATCAATTGTTTTTAGGGAAGTTCTTCCTTCATATGACTATGATTTTCACAACGCGCCCGATCGCCAATATATCATTCTGCTTGACGGAGGCGTGGAAATTGAAACTTCTTTGGGAGAAAAAAGAACTTTTGAGACCGGCTCTATTTTATTGGTAGAAGATACAACTGGAAAAGGCCACAAAACTAAAAATATTGAAAACCGGCTTCGAAAATCAATATTCATAAAACTATAAAAATGGAGAAAGAAACCGTAAGAATCGAGAATTTCAGCGACGCCGTGTTTGCCATTGCTATTACGCTTTTGGTGCTAGATCTCCATGTTCCGGAAGCAGAAGTAGTTAAAAGCGGAAGTGACGTATTGAATTATCTGCAAAACGAATGGCCGTCTTTTCTAGCTTTTACGCTTTCTTTTTTCAGCATTTTTATCATGTGGGTAAACCATCACAAAATCTTCAAGCAGATTTACAGCCGAAATACAGCCATCATGTTTTCCAACGGATTGATCTTATTTTTAGTGTCTGGTGTTTCCTATCCGACGGCTTTGCTGGCACGTTTTTTCAATGGGGAAGCCTCGTCAATTGTGGTCGCTTTGTATACTGGAATCTTCGTCTTGATCAATCTTTCTTATAATTTATTGTGGTTTATCGCAAGCCACAACCGAAAACTTTTGCGTCCCGGAATTACAAATTTGGCAATAAAAAAGATCAGGAATAATTATTTATATGGATTTCCGACTTACTTAATTGCGTTCGGACTTTCTTTCCAATTTCCAGCAATTGCTTTGCTAATCAGTATGGGATTATTAGCGTTTTGGGCCATTTCTTCGGGAAAAATAAATTTAGAGCAACATTAAGTTAGAAAATGTTCCTTTTTGATTCCTAATTTCTGCATTTTTGAAATCAAGGTCGTTGCTGGCAAATTTAATAAAACTGCCGCGCCTTGCGGTCCGGAAATTCTCCCGTTGCACTTTTTTATTACTTTTAAGATATGCTCCTTTTCTGCTTCTTGAAGCGTTTTTGTGTAGAATTTTGATTCCGAATTAGATTCCAAACCAACTATTTCAGGAAAATTCATTTCTTTGATCACTCCGTCTTTTGCAAATAAGATGCTTCTTTCTACCATATTTTCCAATTCGCGAACGTTTCCTTGCCACGGATTTGCAGTCATGGCGCTCAAAATCTTTTTAGAAAAACCAGTAATCTTCTTTCCGTTTTTTGCAGAATGTTTTTGTAAAAAATAATCTGCCAAAACTGCAACGTCTTCTTTTCGATCGCGCAAAGCCGGCAATTCAATCGGATAAACATTCAATCGGTAAAAAAGATCATTTCTGAAATTTCCTGCCGCAACTTCCTTTTCTAAAGAACGATTTGTGGCTGTAATTACGCGCGCATTTACTTTGATTGTCTGCTTCCCGCCTATTCTTTCAATTTCTTTTTCTTGTAAGACCCTGAGCAATTTTCCTTGCAATTCTAATGGCAATTCTCCGATTTCATCTAAAAAAATCGTGCTGTTTTCAGCCTGCTCAAATTTGCCGATCCGCAATTCTGTCGCACCCGTAAAACTTCCTTTTTCGTGCCCAAATAATTCGCTTTCAATAAGATTTACTGGAATCGAAGCGCAATTTACCTTAACCATTTTCTTATTTGAATTGGGTGACAAATCATGAATTGCTTTCGCCACCAATTCTTTTCCTGTTCCGGTTTCTCCATAAATCAAAACTGTCGCCTGCGAAAAAGCTACCCTAGAAATCAAATCATAAACATTTTGCATTGCCGAACTCTTACCAATAATTCCATGAAAACCTTGATTGCTATTAGATTCTGGCTTTATTTCTTCAGAAATTTTATTAGCCTCTTTTAAATTTAAAATCTTGCTTTCAAATTCCTTAGCCACCAAAATATTGCGAATCGTGATAGAAAATTGCATCCCGATTGCTCTAATAATTCTGTTGGATTCTCTGCTAAATACCGTCGGATTTTTATAAAACAGAAAAAGTACATTCCGGTTTCCTTTTATATAAGGAAGGCAAATTCCAACAGCATTTTTAAATCCTGAAGTATTTGCCTTATTGATAAATTCCGGAAAATTGTTCTTCTTGTCAATTAAATTTTTCAAGTCAAATACAACTGTTTCAGCCGATTCCATACACAAATCAAAAAAACCATCTTTTGCGATATAGGTTGTATTTTCAGAAGATTTATGCTGTAAAAATTGGTAAAAGATTTGATATTCTGTTTCCTCGTGATTAGCTGTTGCAAAAATTATGTCGTCAAAGTGCAGATTTTCTTTCAACAGATTATTTACAACAAAGCTAAATTCTTCTTTGGTTAAAGATTGAGACAGCGCAGTAGAAATCGACAAAACCAGCGATTGCTCTCTTTCTCTTTCTTGCAATCGGTTCATCAAAAGTGCGGTTTGATCAGTCTGCTTTTCCATAAAATAGTAATTAACGAAGGAATTTTGCTGTAAACGGTAAATTTAGGAAATAGCAATTAGTAAATGCTACGAATTTCAAAAATATAATCGTTACTTATTTATAAAATTACGATATATCGTATAAAATAAATTTAATAAAAACAACAAATCATTGAATTTCAAATATTTAAAACAACGGAATACTATTTGGACAGTAATTATAGAGATAAGCAAAAAGTAAAAATATCCTTTCTTGTCCTAGTTCAATGTATGCGATTTGCAGTTGAAGTACATTTGTAAAAGAAAATTAATAACAACTTATAAAAACACAATATCATGGAAAATAGAATTTTAGGCTTACACCATATTACAGCGATAGCTGGCGATGCAAAACGCAATTTTGACTTTTATTCAAAAGTTTTAGGATTAAGATTTATTAAAAAAACAGTGAATTTTGATGATCCGGGAACTTATCATTTTTATTTTGGAGATGAAGTCGGAAGCGCAGGAACAATCTTGACATTTTTCCCTTGGGGCGAAGGAATCCAGCAAGGCAGAAAAGGTTCAGGAATGGCAACTGAAATCGGTTATTCTGTTCCAAAAGGAAGCCTTGGATTTTGGCAAGAACGCTTTGAAAAATACAATGTGATTTACAACAAGCCTGCAGAAAAATTCGGTGAAAAATATTTGACATTTTTAGATCCAGACGGCTTGAAATTAGAGCTGATCGAATCAAAAACTGAAGATGATAGAAAACCTTGGGAAACTGATGAAGTAAAGGCTGACGTGGCAACAAGAGGTTTTCACAACGTGACTTTGACTTTAAACAGCATCAAGGCAACGGCTGCAATTTTGACAGAAATCTTTGGATATAAATTGATTGAACAAGACGTAAATCGTTATCGTTATGCAACCGACGCTGTTGAAAATGCGGCGATTATTGACTTGGTAGAATTAACAGATGAAAAAAGAGGCCATGTGGCAAATGGATCTGTTCACCACGTAGCTTTTAGAGTAAAAAATGATGAAATCTTGATGCACTTCCGTGAGAAAATTGAGGCTTTTGGGTTGTCAATTACGCCGCAAATCGACAGACAATATTTCCATTCTTTATATTTCAGAGAGCCAGGAGGCGTTTTGTTTGAATTGGCTACAGAAAATCCTGGATTTACTGTGGATGAAACTCTTGAAGATTTAGGAAAGAACTTGAAATTGCCTGCGCAATATGAATCTAGCAGAGATAAAATCGAAGCACATTTGGTAAAAATAAACTAATCCATTTCTGAAAATTTTATAAATAAAAAACAATTATCATGGCAAAAATAGCATTATACGGATTTGGCCGAATCGGAAGACAATTTCTTCGAATAGCCTTAAAAAATGAACTTTTTATTCCAGAAGTCATCGCTGATATTCAAGACATTGATTTGTTGGGAGCACTTTTCAGCGTCGATACTAATTATGGAAGATGGCATGAAGACGTCAAAACTTCTGATGGCAATTTCATCATTGGCGACAGAAAGATTCCATATAAAAATTCTTTGAAGGAAATTCCGGATTGGAAGGCTTTGGGAGTCGACTTGGTTGTCGATTGCACAGGCCGAGCGACTACGAGAGAAAATGCCCAAAAGCACATTGACAACGGAGCAAAATATGTATTGGTAAGCGCGCCAAGCAAATCATTGGCAGATTGCGATGCAGTTCTTTTAAAAGGAATTAATTTAGACGAATTTGATGCTGAAAACCACAAAATCATTAGCATGGGAAGCTGTACGACAAATGCTTTGGCCGCTGTTGTAAAAGTGATAAAAGAAAATTTTGGAATTGAATACGGACTATTTTCAACGGTTCATTCTTACACAAATACACAATCTCTGACCGACCAGCCGATGAAAGACAGACGTGATTCTTGGGCTGCGGCCGAAAATATAATTCCGTCTTCATCTGGTGCGGCAAAAGCTTTGCAATTCATCTGGAGCGATCTTAAAATTACTGGAAAAGCTTACAGAGTGCCGACAAAAACCGGAAGTATTGCTGAATTGAATCTGGTTACTACAAAAGATTGTACCGTTGAAGAAGTAAATAATGCTTTCAGAAAAGCGTCTTCTGAAGGACCATTGAAAGGCGTAATGGATGTTCTTGAAGACCAATGGAGTTCAGCGAGAATTGTAGCCGATCCCCATTCTTCGATAATTGATTTGCCTTTGACCGTGAAGCAAGGAAATCTACTTTCTGTAGCGACTTGGTATGACAACGAATGGGGATTTGCGAATAGGCTTGCTGAAGTTGCGCAATATCTTTCTGGAAAGATTTAATTATTTGATTTATCTTAATGAAAAAGCTGTCTTATTTAGACAGCTTTTTTATTTTATGGCTTGTTCTTAACAAATGTTCGCGTTTCTAAATTATTTGATATATATATAGAATCCTTAAATTTTTTTTTTACTGTCAGCCCTTCAAAAGTTTCATTAATTCTTAGTTTCTTTAGTTGATTATTAATTTTTACAATAATCAATTCATCTTTTTTCTCTTTTGATTTTATATACCCAAAATAAGAAATTAAAGGAAAGTTAGCTTTTGTATTCTTAACAGGAATAATATTCTTTTTTACAAGCTTATTATAAATATATGCCATTGTTCTTGGCTTATCTTTTTTAACAAAAAAGGATTTATTCAAGAAAGGATCACGATCTAAAATTGCCAATGTGAAGGTATCTTTTTCAGCAATTTTAAATTGTTTCCCATCATAATTTTCAGTTACAGCGGAAAAGTTTTTATCATTAATAAAATAATTACTCAAGGCTTTATAAATGACACTGCCCCACAATAGAAGAACAGCAATTATAAGTATAATATTGACTTTCTTCTTCATTTAATTAATTTATTGTAAACTTAAAAACACCACTATATATACTATTGTTTTTTGCTTCATCAGTAGCTTTAATTCTCCAAAAATAATCTCCAAGTTCTGTAAATGTTTGCTGAAAATTAGGATTGGATATTGTTGATGTTTGACTAATGGTAGTAAAAGCTGCTGCTCTTGAAAATTCTATGGTATAAGAAGCAATTGGCGACTGCACTGGACCACTATCTGCAGGCATATTCCATGTGAAATCAATCATTTGATTCGCATTTTGAGTAAAATTATTTGCAGGCAAAACGTTTTGTGGCTGGTTTGGATTCACTTTATCAATTGAGAAATTCCTAGTTGCGTACAAAGTATTAGTTGTACTATTTACAGCCCTTACTTTCCAAGTATATATTGCATCTTGTGTCAATTCACTAGCAGGAATCGTAAAAGAATTAGTAGTTAGGTCAGTCTTTGTAAAAACAGTACCATTAGAATTGTTTCTTAATTCTAGTTCATATTTTTCAGCTGCTCTTAATGTTTCCCAACTGCAAGTAATATTCGTGTTATTAAAATAATATCCATTTTGCGGACCGTTTAAAATCATCTGTTGATTGCTTAAATCATCCGTTTCAATAATAGTAAAATTAGAAGAAAGAGAATATGCAGATTGATAGGCTGAATTTTCAGCTCTAATTCTCCATTGATAACTTCCACCTCTTATTGGATAAGTAAAACTGGATGGATTAACAAGTGTATCTAGCATCATTGATTGATTGCTTCCATAAACCTGAATTCTATATTTATCAGCTCCATCAATGTTATTCCATCTAAAATTTACCACGTTGCTTTCTATTTCAGCATTATTTGCTGGAGATACAATCTGAACCACGTCATCCGTAATATCTTCTTCGAGAATATCGTCACATGAAAAAGCAACTATTGCAAGGATAGAGAAAAAAAGTTTATTTATTGTTTTCATAATTTTGAAAAATTATTTTTAAGTGTAAAACTTCAGTTTTATTATTTTTTAATGTGTAAAAATTCATGCTTACTATTCTTGAAAATTTAAATTTTCTTTCAAAATCATAAGCAACTTTCAAAAGCTGGTTTGTATTGCCCGTTAAATCAAGCTGATTTGTAATTATTCTATAATTCTCATCTAAGAAAACATGTATTGGTTGTAAATCATTTATAGAAACTTCTGGATGTCTTGAGCCTGTAAAGCTTACAATATTCTGCTGTACTTCTTCTTTTGTAATTCCTTCTTTCCCAATAATATTATCCAGAATCGTGATATCTTTTATTAGTATGTCATAATTTTTTGACTTATGTCCATATTCTTCTGACTTAGTCGATAACTTTTGATTTTCAGCAACAACATCAAATAACCCTTTAAAAGATCTTTTGTAGGCTGTCACTGAAAGCATTATAAAAATAGCTCCCAATGCTAAACATTTCTTTTTATAAGAATAACTATCAAACATCTTTCAAAATCATTTTTAATTCAAAGTGAGTCAATCCTTTCTTATCCCTTTTTATGCTCAATATTTCAAAATTTTTAGCCCATTCAGTATTTTTTAATAAATCTATCCAAGAATTCAAAGACGATTCATTATTAGTTTCTCCAAGTAATTTAACTGTTTTGGTCTCAAAATCAACTTTCTTATTTTGCTTGACATTTTCATAAAGTGGCAATATGCTCAATTGGGTAAGGCTAATATCTTTTGGAACACCTTTTAAAATATCATAGCTATAAAATGTTAGAAATTTTGAGGTCAAAAAACCCGTTTCATTTAATATTTTCAATTTGTTTTCTTTCTGCTTTTCTAAATTTGTAATCATCTCATAAGATTGCGATGAATAGACATTTTCAAGATTTAATTCTGCATTTTTAGAACTATAATATCCAGTTAATAAATAACTTGCAAGCAAAGCAATTAAAAAACTTACAAGCATAAAAACTCCGAAAAAATTGAATAGTTTTTTATAAATGATTTCTTCTTTAATTAAAGAATTGGTTTGGCTTTTTGAAATTTCTTTTTGTTGTAAATAAAAATGCAACAGAACACCATAAAGAGGAATAATTTCACTAGAAATTGATTCTTTACCGATTTGATACTGTTTTTTTATTAAATTGACCTCTTTTGAAAATCCATATAAAGTACGATTTTCAAATTGCAATAAAAGCTCTCCTGACTTTATTGTTTGTTCATTAATAGCATTTTGTAATAGAGCTGTTAAAAATGAACCAATATAAATATCAATAATAGTCAGCTTAGATTTTAAAAATTTATCGGTGTAATCAACAACTATATTCTTTCTGCAAAAGCTCATAAAACTACTTTGCTGTGTTTTAAGGCTGGTAAAATATATTGAAGAATGATCAATATTCTTATGCCAAAGAATATCTGATTCATTGTTAAAATTAACTTCCTTATTTAGAATTCCTTTCCCGTCAACGACTAAAAGTATCGGCAGTTTTGAGTCAATGTTTTTTGAGAACTCTTCATAGTTTTCATAAGATGATATCGAAACAATATCAATTTTGTCCCCATTCTTTTTTATAGATAGCACATTAAAAGTTTCGCCATTATCTTTTCTGATAATGCCAACAACATTTAACTTGTTAAGTTTTACTATTTTTGAAACGAACTGAATCATTAATATACGATTGTAGGTTTTAAAAAGATATGCAACTTCGAATCACTTTTTGCTTTTTTTCTACTGCTGAAAAACCATTTTAACACAGGAATTCTAGAAATCAAAGGTGTACCAGATCCTGAATTTTCTTTTCTTAATTCATCTAGTCCGCCAAGTAAAATCATCTCATTGTTTTTAACTCTTACCAAAGATTCGAATTTTTGAGTTGCTTTTCCTGGAGGAGCAGTCTCACCTGCCCTACCTAAGAAAGAACTTTTTTCTACAGAAATTGTCAACGTAACATTTTCATCAGTGGAAACAAATGGTTTTATCGATACACTTAAATTGGCATCTGTAGACTTCCATGTCCCTGATTGCAGGATGTCATTGCCTATTGAATTTGTTAAAAGTCTATTATTTTGTTCAAAATAATAATTAGTTTCTCCAATAGCCAACTTTGCTTCGTGCCCGCTCAAGGTTGCTATTTTTGGCGTAGATTCTACTTTTACAATAGAATTATTCTCTAGCAATTTCAAATTTAGATAAAAAGCTTCAGTTACTTTTCCTAGTTTAAAAATACCAAAACCGTTGAAAGCATCAATCAAGCTATTCACTGATGTTGAATTCAAATTGACATCTGTATTGGGGAATAACGTACCTGTAGTCTGCAATTTATTAATTTTATCCAATCCCGCTTTAAGACCAGTTTGTATGTCATAAGACTTATTATACTGAACAATTATCACCTCGATTTGCACCATTGGAACAACTTTGTCGATTTGTTTAACATAAATCTTAAGTTCTTCCAAGATTGTTTTCGCACCAGATACAATAAGCGCATTCAGCTCGACAAATTCCTTAATTTCTAATTTTTCTGAAAATATCTTAGGCAAGGAAGTAATTACGGTTTCTATCGAACGATTTTCTAATTGTATAATTTCAGTAACTCTTAAACCTTCAGTAATCTGTTCTCCGATCAAATACAAATTATCTTGCTTCTTAAAAGTATATTTTTTTCCTTTAAAAACATGTTCCAAAAGCTCATCAAAAGTAATATTGTCGGCAAAAATTGATGTTTTTTCGTTCTCAGGCTTATTATATAAAAAATAATTGATATTCAATTTTTCAGCAGCTTCAATCAATAGCGCTGAAGCATCTGCTTCATCTGCTCTGATAGTCAGATAACCAGCTTTATTAAGTCCTACTTCAAAATAACCAGGATTTCCCAAATTTGCTTTTACCTGTTTTTGCTTATTTCCTATGGCATTTGCTGGACTTGATTCTTTATTCTTTTCAAGGAAATAAAATCCATTATCATCTTTAGTTGCCACAAGATCATTGGATTTTGCCATCATTTCAATTACTTGATCAAATGGCCTGTTCAATATGTAAGAAGAAATTTTTAAGTTCTTTATATCAGGTGCTAAAACTAAGTTTTTGCTAGATTTATCTGTTATTGCTTTCACAACTGCCGGAAGTGAATCGTTTTCAAGCTTCAATGACAAAAAATCATTTTGAGGGTTATAGCTTACATCTACGGGTTTAGGCGCCTTTTTTTCTATAATTTTTATTTCTTTTCTTTTTCTGAAAGTGATAATGTTATTCATGAATCCTACTTCAAGATCATATTTTTGAGTCAAGTGTATGAAAACATCTTTCACGGTCACGTCAAAAAAATTGTTGGATACCGGTTGTGTCAAATCGTTATCAACATCAATATTTAATTGATGTTCTTCGGCAATAGAGTTAATAAAATCGTGCAATGTCAAACCTGAAACATCAATTTTCACAACTTCATTCAGCCCTTTTTTCTGCTTTGCAAATTCATCGAACTTGCTGCTTAATTCTGTGATATCTTGCTGTGCGATCGCAAAATTCGTAATTAGCAACGCAAATAGCGAGTATAGAAGCTTTTTCTGCATTATTTACAAATTAATTAAAATGGAATATATTTCTTCTAGCGAGGTCTCTCCTCTTGATAAAATGTCAAAGGCTTTGCCTGAAAGTGACTTATAATTTTCATTTATGCTCGATAATTTCGTTAAGCTGTTATTCTTAATTTCTTCTGAAATTTTATTATCAATGGTCAATACTTCATAAATAGCTGTTCTTCCTTTATACCCTGTATGAAAACATTTATTGCATCCGACGGGCTTGAAATAATTTTCTATTTCATAAGGAAACTGGAAATTGCTAGGAAAATCTTGCTTGTTACAATTTGTTTTCGCCTTACAATCATCACATAATTTTCTTACTAATCGTTGGGCAACAGAAAGATTCAAAGTTTCAGAAATAAGATAAGATGGAACTCCCATGTCAATCAATCTAGAAATTGTTCCAATAGCGGAATTCGTATGAATAGTTGAAAGTACCAAATGTCCTGTCAAAGAAGCCCTGATTGCCATCAGTGCTGTTTCAGAATCACGTATTTCTCCCAGCATAATTACATCAGGATCTTGCCTAAGAAAAGATTTTAGCGCCGAAGCAAAAGTCAGTCCGATATCTTCTTTGAGTTGCACTTGATTGATTCCTTTTAAGGTATATTCAATCGGATCTTCAACTGTTACAATATTTCTTTTACTATCATTTAATAGTCTTAATGTCGCATAAAGCGTCGTAGTTTTTCCTGAACCGGTTGGTCCGCTAATCAAAATGATTCCGTTCGGCCTTTTTGCTGCTTCAAGATAAGATTCTAATTCTTCTTTCTGAAAGCCTAAAGTGGTCAAATCTATATTAGAAGCATCTTGACCAAGCAAACGCATTACAATCTTCTCTCCAAATAATGTCGGCAAAATTGAGACCCTTATGTCAAAAGAGTCATTCGTAATTCTGCCATCTTGAGGCAAACGCTTCTCTGTAATATTTAATTTTGCCCTGATTTTTATCTTGTTAACCAGCTCAAGATAATTTTCTCTTTCTACTTTATATCTTTCAATAAGCTGGCCGTCAATTCTAAAACGGATTCTTGATGATTTTTCATAGATTTCAAAGTGAATATCACTGCATTTTAAAGACTTTGCTTCAGATAACAAATTTTCTAGAAAATCTCCTTTATCGATATTTAGAGATTTGTTAGAACTCGTTTCTCGCTCTTTTCTATAATAAATTGACAATGACCTTTCAATATCACTTGAACTGATTGGTTCAAAAACAACATCTTTCCCTAGAAAAAGCTCTAATTCTTCTTTAGAATTTTCATTATTTAAGGAAATATCTATGTAAAATTCCAGCTTGTTTTCAAATACAGATTTTGGCAATATCCGATAATGATTTGCCAGATCGCTTGTAATGCAATGCAAGTTTTCAGGAAGAACAATTATATCTTGCATATCAGAGCAATGTAATTTTTTTAAAATCTAAAATAATATCTTTGACAATCAAGAAAAACAAAAAAACGGCAGCAAAACCTGCTAAAGGAACTGTCTTTTCGTGAATCATTTTCTTTAAAAGCATTTGTACTAATATTGCAAAAACTAAAGAAAATATAAAAAAGATTACATAGTTTTCGAGCAAAAAAAGTGGTGTTACTGCAACATAAAACAACAAGTCTCCAAAACCAAAATAATGTTCAAATGGGTTCAAAAACTTTTTATTCTTGATACTCATATAAGCTACTAAAATACCCAGCGTAAGAAGAAAAAAAACTAAGTTGTAAATTATGATATTGGCTTTTACGACATAAGTTTGGTGAACCGTAAAAAAGGAAAATATAAAAATAAATACAGGCAATGCTATATGAATTTTTCTATACTTCCAATCTTGAATTACGATAGCAACCAAGCAAAGCAACAAGCCAATTATTATAAATTTATCCAATTTATTCTTTTGTTACTTCAGTCAATAATTTTTTGCTGTCAATTTCCCAAGTATTAAAATTTCCGTCGCCATCTAAATCAGAAACTGCTGTGGCTCTGGCTACAAATGAATCATTTGAAGCTTCGATAATTTCAATTTTATAAACAGCTTGGCCTCCTTCCTCAACAGTTTTTTCTTGTTCAAAGCCTAATTCTTCTAAATTTGAAGAATATTTAGAATGTCGGTAAAAATGGCTTTTTTGCAAACCATAAACCTGATTAAGCATTGCTTGTGCTTCAATAGATTTAGCTTGGCTTATTACTGAAGTTTGATTTGGAAGCACCATTAAAAGTAAAATTCCAATAATGCACAATACAATTAATATTTCAGTTAAAGAATAAGCTTTGGCATTGGCTTTTTTAAATAACTTATAATATTTAAAAAGTTTAAGTTTCATTCTTGTGTTAATTTATTTACTAATAATATGTTAATATAATTGTGGTAAAAATACAAATACAAATGATATAATTACCATTATTTTATAATTTTACTCAAGTCAAACATTGGCGCATACATTGAAACCATAATTACTCCAACAATCACACCGATTACTATAATAATCATCGGTTCTAAAATGACCCCTATCATCTTAGTTTTATGGCTTATTTCTTCATTATATTGTTCTGCTAAACGCTCAAACATGTGATCAAGCTGATTAACTTGTTCTGCAACTTCAATCATCGAAACCATTTTTTTCTCAAATACATTATGCTTTTTAAGACAATCGCTCAAGGAAACTCCTCTAGTAATATTTTCTTTTATATCTTCGATTGCTACTTCAATTGGATAAAAACCAATCATTTTTGACGTTAGCGATAAGGAATTAATCAACGTTGTTCGTGAAGTCAGCAATAAATTCATTGCTTGACAAAATCTCGATATATAAATTTTCTGGATTAGGCTTCCAAAATGGGGAATTTTCATGATCATCTTTGCCACAAAGGCACGATAATGATTTTTGTTTTTTAAAGAAAAATGAATTGCTATTAAGCCTCCAATTACAAGCCCCAAAACAGTAAATATAATGCCTGAATTATTTGAAATTTTTATAATAATCTGTGTGCTTTTTGGCAATTCACTTCCAAATTGTTTAAAAACTGATCCAAACATCGGAACAACTTTATTCAACATAAAATAAAGCACTAAAACAGTAACTAACATGACAATTACAGGATAGGTCAGCACTGAAACAATCTGGCGTTTCATCTGTATTTTTCTATTGAAATATTTTTGGAGTTCCGTTAAAACTTCTTCTAATTTTCTAGTTTCCTCTCCTATTTGAATGCTATAATATTCATAAGGAGAAAATTGTCCGGTTTCTTTTACTGATTCATAAATGCTTCTTCCTTCTACAACTTTATCCTTAATTTGAATGATCAACTGTTTCTCAATTTTATTGCCAGATTGATTGCTTAAAATTTCCAAAGCCTTTTTAAAATCTACGCCAGACTTCAAAAGCATGCACAATTCTCTATAAAATATCTCCTTATTTTTATCAGAAAATTTCTTTGAAAACTGTATTTGCCCTGTTTCAATCTTAAAATCCTTTTTTACGGATTTTTCAGTTTTATAGCTACTTAAATCTAAACTCATTTTTTGTTCTTTGCATCTAAAAGTTCATTTGCATAAACTCGCTTATAAAAATTCAAATCAATATTTTCTTCATTCACTTCTAAACCTAAATTCAATTTTCTGAATATTATTTTGCCTGAATTGCTTTTAACGGAATCAATTGCTACAGTTTTTACGCTTATATGAAAAGTGTCTGTAAATGTTTCTTCCGTTCTAAGGGCATATTTTTCTCGGATTTCATATTTAATGGTATTTCCTGAATAGCTGTTAAAAACAATTTCTTCCTCAGAAATAATCATTTTTTGATTTTCAAAAATATCTCTGTTAATGCTATAAGTTAATCTGTTCATATCAGCAATAACTTCATTTTGATTTTTAAAATCAAGCATCTGTTCTGACATTATTGAAAAAATAACGAATATTATTCCCATAATAATTGCAGTTATCGCCATTCCGACAATTGCTTCCATTATTGAAAAAGCGCCAACGTTATTTCTTTTCTTCTTCATGGCACTTGGACATAAAAACTTTTTTCATGCATAATCTGAGTACTATCCTTAAATTCAATCTTTATTTTTTTCAATCCTGTATTAATAATTTCTTCTTCAATAATTAGGTTTTCATCTGTTCCATCATATATCAATGAATCACCCTGCAATTGGGCCAGAAAAAACAATTCATTAATTTTATTTTGAGTATTATAAAATTTTGCCGTCGTCTTTTTCGTAAAAACAGCAGATACAACCATAATTGCAATGTATAAGCATATTGAAATAATGCTCAATGCAATTACGGATTCCAATATTGAATTGGCTCCTACACTATAATACTTTTTTAAAAACGCCATTATTTTTTTTATTCTTTAATTGAAAAATTGGAATTGAAACAAAATAAGATGGCCTTTTCGTCACATCGATTTCAGTATTTACCATACAATTATCATAGCTTGAAACGGGCGTGTAATGAAAAACTTTGTTAGTATAAACCGAGCCATAGACTTTTCCTTCCACCATTAATTTTCCTGTACAATATACTTCGCCAGTAAGAACTGTGCCTTTTTTCATCAGTATTGCATCGTCACTTTGCTTTGCTTCCGTGTTATGAAAAAGTACGATAGCTCCAGAAATTTTTGCGTTTTCATTTACTATAATATTTCTTTTTTCTGAGGTTTTATTAAATAAGCAGAGCACAGAAGGATAATTTAGTTCTACCTCTTCACCAACTTCAATCTTTTCTGTAGCAAACAATTGAGCACTTCCCTTAAAATTTTCCTCAATAATTATTTTTGGTGATTTTATGATAACATCTTCCAACAAAACTGTATTTTTTATATAAATGGAATCTTTAGCATACAGAATAAAATTGCCTTTTATTGTCGTATTTTCCAAAACTGCCCCAGGCAACTGAATTTCTACAGTTTCATTTTTAAAAGAATTAAAATAAATGGAACTGCTATTTTTTTCAACATCTTTTAACGCAACTTTGCCTCCAATATTTTTCTCAAAAAATAGTTTTATCTCCGGATTTAATTCAGGTAATTCAGGTTGGGAAAGCTGAATTTCTCCTGGCGCATTAAAAGAGTTTTTTTCATTATTTATATATTTCTCTTGCACACGTTGTGTTGGCAGTTTTTTTTCTCCGATAAGCTTGACTTTACCTGAAAAATAAAATGGATTTCCTTGATTCGCAATAAAAACACAAGTCTTGTCATTAGTAAAATTTCCTGTCAAATGTGCCGACGTTATGGTGTCAAGTTTAGTGCAAGTACTTACATAAAGGAGATTTAAAAGACCATATGACTTGTTTTCATAAGAAGAAATTACTCCTGTTTCCTCATTTTCAGAAACTACATTAGCATCATCTAAGTTTTCTAAAGCAAAATTTACATACGATTGGTTTTGTATATAAAGGTCTTCATTCAAGTTATAATAAAGATTTAGTTGTGAATATAAGGTCGAAAAATACAATAGGGCACCGCAAATGACCGAAACAATCAGGCAGATATAAATTGCATATAACAAGCTGTGCGCCTTGACCATTTATTTTTGTTTTGGTTCTTTCTTGCTGAAAAGTTTTTTAAAAAACCCTGGTTTTTCAGATTTGTTTTCAGTCTTATTTAGTTGCTGTTGCTCTTTTAGTACTTTTCTATTGGCTTTTTCTAGTGCTTTCTTTTCTTTTTCTGCTTTTTTAGCTATATTTTCTACTTCTAAGGCTTTTTTCTTTTCTTCTTTTAATTTCGTGTTTTCTTCTTTAAGCTTTATTTTTTCTTCTTTAGTCAATTTTGGCTTTTTAATAAAAATCACTCCTTTTTTGTAAATTGTAGTATCTTTTTTTATAAAATCAATCCATTTTCCATGTTTTTTATCGCTTTTAAAACTGCCCGATTCTAAAATTTCTCCAGTTTTAGAATAGCGAGAAAAAGAACCTCTTCGAACACCGTCAAGCCAATACTGTGAAGTTTCAATTGTTCCATTTGCATACCAAGTTTTCCAAGTGCCTTTTTTAAGTCCGTTTTCAAATTCTCCTTGTTCGGCAAGCTGGTTGCTGTGGAAGGTTTTTGTGTATTTTCCGTGGAGAAGAATTCCTGCAATACCCGATTGGGCGCTGTGTACGGCACCACCTTTAAACCAATAATAGGTTTTCTCTTTTTTAGGATTTATTTTTTTATCAGTAGTATAAAACTCATACCTGAAGTCGGCATCTGAAATTCGTTTTGCCAAATAAGGCTCAGGATCTGTAAACGACACAGAGACAAACGCTAACAATAAAAATAAAATGCGGAGTAGTACTTTTGCTTTCATTAAAAAATATCTTCAATCGGGGCACAAGTTAATATATTTAAGTTTTTATTTATCACAAAAGTGGTAAATTTCTTAAGAAATTATTGTTAATTTTATTTCGCTAAAGTATCTGATATTTTTAGCTTTAATTTTCTTCTAGAAACTTATAATTTTTATCTTTGAGAAAGCTAAAAAAAGCATAATTGAACTCTTTTTAGCAATTAAAAAAATCATTTTAGTTCTTGTAAATACTGGCTTTTAAAGCAATTGGATTACTATCCTTTCGGGATGCAGATCACTGAGAGAACTGGAAGCAGTGATGAGTATCGTTATGGGTTCCAGGGGCAGGAAAAAGATGATGAGATTAAAGGGGAAGGGAATTCTTTGAATTATACTTTCAGGATGCACGACCCTAGGATTGGTAGATTTTTTGCGGTGGATCCGTTGTTTAAAGAGTATCCTGAATTATCACCTTTTCAATTTGCTAGTAATAGCCCTATCGATATGATTGAAATAGAAGGAATGGAAGGTGGCTGGATAGTTAATGCGCAATATGAAGCCACCTATATGAAAGGCCCAGCTGTTGCAAATATTTTTGATAGTGAGCAGGTAGCCAGAAGAGCGGCTAGTCTTGGTGTCAGACTTCCCAAAGATCTAGCGAGAATGGAAAAATCTTATGCTGATTTTTTAAGTAGAATTCCTAAAGTTCAAACACCAGTTGCTCAATTTAGATGTGGTTGTGCAGTTTGCATAATGAATGGTAATAGAGACCAATATTTAGGAGGTCCCAACTCGATAGGTGGGGGAATAGGTATTGGAATGACTGAAGTCGCTAGCGACGTGGCTGTTGGAGGGGTGCTAAAGAAAGTTGGGGATGTTTATAAAGTATTTAAGACATACAAGCAATCCAAAATAGCTACAAAGGCACTCAGCAGTACTGCAAAAATAAGTGATAATATTTATTATGGTGCAGAATTTATAGATGATGGACTGAGAATGGTTGATGCACCTTTACAGCTTAAATCTACTAAAATTGATAAAATGGTTGATAAAGTGTTCACTACAAAAGCTCAACATGTAATAAATGGGAGCAATAATAGTGTTCATAATTGGGAGACTTTGGTTCCGGATAAAAATCCAGAAAAAATAAAGGCAATAATAAAGAGTGTTTTAGAAAATGGTACAGACGTGGCATATAAAAGAGGTCAAGCAAAATCAATGCAAATAACTGTTAATGGAGTTACAAAAGAAGTTCAAGTACCTTATATAAAAGGACAAAATGGGGATGTAGAAAATTTCAGTACAGCATTTGTAAAATAAATTAATAAAATGGGAAAAATAATTTTAGAAAATTATTCTCAAGAATTAAGAAATAATTTTTTAATTCTTGAGAATAAAGAAGATGAATTAAGGGAATTGGTCGGACCCTTATTTGATTTATATGGTATATTTATTATTTACATTTTAATTGAGATAGCATTCTCAAGGAATATTCCATTTTGGTTTAATCAAATAGGTTTTTTTCTGTCTTTTTATTTTTCTCATATAAATGGAGCTGAGAGAATATCTCTAGAAATGTTTAAAAGATCATTCGAGTTAAATTCTCAAGATATTCTAACTCTTCAAGCAATTCTAGATTTTAGATATCCTCCAGAAATAATTCTAACGGAAAAAGAATATGATTACTATATTAAAAAGTTTGATCAGATGTCAAAATAAATTTGAACTTGCTACTGCAGATTTGTAAAAGAAATAATTCAACTGCATAAACAATTCTTTGTATACAAAAATAAACATTCAAATAAAAGCCGTCATTGACAGCCTTTACTTTAAAATATAAAAATCTATTTTTACATAAATTTTTATATGAAAGCGCAAAAACCAATACTCCCACTTTTCAAACAATTTATAAAAGAAACAGAAACAGGCAGACGCCTAAAAAAAAATGGAGAAAGAATCAAACCACAATCTATTGAAAACTATAAATATGTTTTGAATAATTTGATTCAGTTTTCAACAGACACAAAATTTGAACTGCGCATTTGTGATGCTTCAAAACTGACCAAGAGAGAACTGCTTACAGAGAAAAATTATTGGAAAAAGTTTTATCAAAAATTTACAGAATACTTATACAAAAAAGGTTGCCATGATAATTATGTGGGCGCCAATATAAAAACGATACGTGTCTTTTTTAATTACCTGAAAAACGATAAAGATTTTCACACCGGTGATTTTCAAAGGTTGTTTTATATTCGAAAAGAAGAAATTGAAATATTTGTACTTTCACCTGAACAGCTTCGTTTTTTAATTCGCAATAAAGAATTTGAAAATAGCTTGACACCAACTCAAAAATGGATCAAAGATGTTTTTGTATTTGGCTGTACCACAGGTTTGCGTTTTTCAGATATTTTTTTGCTGACCAATAAAAATTTTGAAAAGACTGAAAACGATTATTACTTAAAAATAAAGTCTCAAAAGACGAAAACTTTTACCAGCATAAAACTGCCTTCTTACGCCATTGAAATTTACCAAAAATATCAGCCAAAAGATAGCAAGTCAACCGTTTTTGGAAAAATCAGTTTGTTCAACTTTAATAAATCATTAAAGAAAATTGGCGAAATTGCTAACTTCACAGATGCTATTGAAGTTTCAAGAGAAAAGCAAGGTAAAACTCAAAAAATCACTAGAAAAACAGATAAAACTAAAAACCGGTTTTGCGATAAAATGAGTTCGCACATGATGCGAAGAACTGCTATAACCACTTTGCTGATTCTTGGAATGCCGGAGCATTTAGTAAGAAAAATAAGTGGACATAGCAGTGCTAGCAATTCATTTAATCGTTATGTTCACCATGCTCAATCTTATATGGATAAGGAGATTGAGAAGGTACATGGGAAGTTGGGGAGTTATTAATTTGTTATTACTAGCGAGACGCTTTCGCCATCCGGGGCAAAGCATATATAATATAAATTTATACTTTTCCGCTCTATTTTATTCCTTTGCGGGCACGGATTGCAAATCCGCGCTATTGGACTTTGTTTTGACATAGTCCAATTATCATTTAAAATCGTATATTCTAAATCAATAATTAGCATATCCATATTCACTCACTCTCTTTTAATAAAAAAAAAGAACAAATTTGTAAGCATTATTTCTAAACAATAATCTAGTGCAAAGTCAAAAATAAGTTATCCCATTTCCAACATACTAACTAATGATGTTTTCTTGCTTCTAAAATTAGTGTTTGATTATCACATGGTAAATATGAAATATTAAATCTCTGAATTTGACTTGGATTTGAAGTTTGGTTTGTACCAAAATAATTTTTACTTCTTATTAAGATTGAAAAATTTTTCATTGAATTATCATTTTTATCAAAACACATTTCATCGTAATTATTTTTAAAAATTTTGTAATTTTTTTCAGAATTATTACTTAAATAAAAAATATTAACTCCTGCTTTTCTATTAGTTAAAATTGCATTAAAAAAAATATTATTATTGTTTTCAATGATAATTGAATCGAATACAAATTCATTACTTAAAATTTCAATTTTTTTATTTTTACCATCAAATTTAACTCTTTGATAACTAATTTTATCTTCACAAGATATCAACACAGATAAAAGTAAAAAATAAATTAAGCTATTTACCATATTTTTTTTCGATCTCATTTTGCTCAGATTTTAATTTTTCATTCTCTTTCTGTATTTTGTTAATTAGTCCATCATATAATAATATGCTACTATGATTAACATTTGTTCCATCCTTTTTAGCTTCATTACGCATATTTTGGGCTTTCTTTGTATAATATACTATTTCCTCATTGTTTGAGTTTATTTTATCTTGTATTATTACCGCAGATCTAAATTGATTTCCTAACTCTTTTAAAAGTGAGGTTTTTTCATTATCTGTTAAATTGTTTTTTTCAGGGTCGAATAAATCTAAAACCCTTCCTTCTTTAAAATTCAATAGTAACGGAATATATTTATCTTCAATTTCATATGCTTTTGCTTCTGTTGGAATATTATGTGGTTCATATTGTGTTGCGTCTATCCCATATTTTCTATAAAACCAAAATGCTCCTTGCTCATAGATGTCTTGTTGGTGACTTTGCTCATGAGCAACAAGACCAATCCAGTATTTTCTTGGTTTTTCTATCTCTTTAGCTTTAAAAATAACCTTTTCAAAATAACAAATTGCATAAGGTTTTTTAGCTAAGAGATAAACTTGCGCTTCCTTGATAGTTAATTTTGGACTTGCCGTTGACACCCAAGTTGTACTAGCAAGTCTAACCTTATCAAAAAGAAAAACTGCATGCAATAACTCAATCATAGCATTTGATAATTTACCATTTGCACCAACAATATCTTCAGGTTCAAGTCCTTCTAATTCAATAGCATCGATTATTCTATTTCCACTAAAAGCATATGGGCTATAAAAAGGGTACTTTTTAGCCAACGGATCCACCGCAAAAAATCTACCAATCCTAGGGTCGTGCATCCTGAAAGTATAATTCAAAGAATTCCCTTCCCCTTTAATCTCATCATCTTTTTCCTGCCCCTGGAACCCATAACGATACTCATCACTGCTTCCAGTTCTCTCAGTGATCTGCATCCCGAAAGGATAGTAATCATTGAACGCAATTACATTTGGTATAAACCCATTATCTTCAATAGTTATAAAGTCAATTGCCAACTTTCTATCAGAAATAACTGAAAGTACATTTCCTAAGTGGTTTGATAATTCATAGCGCTTGTCTCCAACACGTCTAATATACGTTTTTTTACCGCCCAAATAACCTTCATGCTGTGAAATTCCTTGAAGAATTGGTCCGCAATCATTACTTGCACGAAATGGGCATGGATCACATGCATCTCCAATCCCGTCTAAATCAGAATCAATTTGTGATGGATTGTATACTGTAAGACAGTTATCGCATAAATCTCCTACTCCATCTCCATCAACATCTGATTGGTTTGGATTTGAAAGGTTTTTACAATTATCACATACATCTCCAACTCCATCCTGATCAACATCAGATCTATCAGGATTATAAACCGTACGGCAATTGTCATTATTATCCATTACACCGTCTCCATCATAATCTACTTCCCCGCTCATACAGTGACTTGAAATAAAATCACCAGAAACTAGCGCCGTATTTGACACCAAACTTAAAGCAACATCTGGAGAATTTCTCACATACAATCCATTTGACAGTACTTGTGCAGCAACGCCATCAATTTGATTAGAAGAGTATAAACTAGCAGCTGCTCCATCAAAAGGGAATTCCATCTTGCGAGTCGGATCATCTTCATCTTTATAGCTATAATCGATTGAATAAGATAAATCGCAAATTTGTGCAGAAATTCCGTTTATATCTTTTCTCAGTATATTGCTGAAATCTCCTCCATATCCATAAAAATTACTTACTCGACCAATAGAATTTCTCATCGGATCAATTCTTTGAACAAAAGGCCTAGAACCATTTCCATTGCTCCCCGTTCTTGATCTATCTGACTTCACATTATCAAATTCCGGTACTGCACCGACTGATTTTTGGAAATCATTATTAGACAAAGTATAGATATTGCCATTGATAGTAAGCACAGGCTCATATGAACCTGAACCCGAATTAAAATTTATCTTAGCATTGAAATCCCATTCTTGTTCAGGAATCGCATGATTAAGTATATATTTTTCTTGTGTATTATAGCTTCTATAATAAGTATATGTTCTTCTTCTGCTTCCTCTTTCTTTGGCGTAAATTCGAGTATATCGATCAAAAATAACGATAGGTACATAACCTTCACTACGCTTTTCAACAGTGATGTAAAAACTGCTCTTATAATATTTATTATCGCTAAAACTTTGGCCTTGAACAAGAAAATCGTCTTGAAGCATTAGCATATTTCTTTCACCACTCCACTGTTCGGTAAATTTAAGATGGGTATTGACTTCAAGTTGCAATGTTTTACTTAAGCTTGGCAAGCCATCAAAAAAGTTTAATTTTGAATGAGTATTACCCCATGTCAATGCTTTATTTGTACTTAAAGTAACACCATTAATTGTGGGGTCATTATTTAACATATTGCGTGAAGCTTTGTCTCCTTTTAAAGAAATATCTTCATCAGTATCTGCTTTCAGTACGCTTGCTTCACTGTTTTCGGCAACAGTCAAATCTAGAGAAATATTTTCAGTCCCTAAGCGGCTGCTTCCGTAGATGTGCGCTTCATCCCAATATAATTTATCTATATTGTTTGTTCTCTCTTTAGAATAAACTGAAAGCACATTTCCTTGCGCATCGCGCATGTAAAACGTAGTTTTTGGAGAGGTCGATGTGCTGGAAACTGTTTTTGAAATTCTGTTTCCTAAACCATCATATTCAAAAGATATCTGCTGTCCGTTTCCTTTTGAAATTTTCTTGACCTTTCCATCGACTCTCCACTCGATATTGGTTATTCCTTCAGCAATATCTTTTGTCAGTTGGCCAATTTTGTCGTATACATAATTACCTACCGGCTGATTATTTTCAATATCATTTGGATGAGTTGCTGGAAGGGTACCAGTGTCTCTTACACGATTCAATTGATTATTTCCTGCATAATATTCATAATCAAGATTATCAAATATTGTATTTGTTTTGTTCTTGCGTATCAATTTTTTCAAATTCCCATTAGGATCATATAAATAAGATGATTCATATGTACTTGCACCTGAAACAACGTCGTTTTCAATTGAGACGCTATTCATTGCTTTTATTCTATTTAATTGGTCATAAGTATATTTGTTATACAATGTTGGCAGTAATGCATTGCTAGTATTCATCAACGAAGTTGACATAGCTTTAATATTACCATTATACAAATCTTTGTTGTAAACAATAGTTGATGAATAATTCAAAAATTGATTCACGGTTGCGTTTCTTGGAGCATAGTCTTTTGTATAATAATTCAAGGTATATGAAAAAGCATCTCTTGCAAAACTGTTAAACTCTCTACCATCTTTTCCAACATCATTCGAAACATTCAATTTTTCTGAGTTTACTCCTTTTAGCCATCCTTGCAACGTATAGAAATAATCTACTCCTTGAACTTTTTTATCTCCAATCTCTGTTCTAGCTAAAGGTCCATGTTCATAATATTTATATGAAGCATCTTTTTCCCATATAATATTATCCTTACTGGTTTGAACTTCAATTATTCTATTGTCTGCATCATAAGAATATTTGTGTATGAATTGGTCTCTGGATTTCGGTTGATAAATTACTTTATTTACGTTTCCACTAATTAAATCATAATCGTAAAGTACTCGTTTGACTGATTGATCTCCAGATGCAGTAAATCCTAATAATGAGGGATCATTATTTTGAAAAACTAATTCACTAACATTTCCGTGAATATCATAATTGTAATGCAACGCATTTTTAAATTCTGATGTAATTTCTTCTTCGCTTTCTTCGTTAGACAATTCATCGAATGACAGGACAGCAGTTACTCTTTTAAAACCATTATTGACGTCATAACTCAAGAATATATTTTCCTGAAGTGGCAGGTCATACAACGTTCTAGTAACCTCTCTTCTATTTGAGGCAACATTTAATGGATAAGCGACTTCGGTTCCAACATTTTTTACTGCATTCACTCCAACAAGTGCAGATCCATTTTTTAATTTTCCTTCATCATCAATTATTAAATTAGGATTATTAGATATAAATTCTCCTGCTTCAAAAATTCTTCCTAGGATGTCATATCTAGTATAACTAAATGGGCGACTTGCCAAATCTAATTGCTTAGCATTTTGTGATGCTACAATTCTTCCCAATAAATCGTAAGCAAATCTTGTGATGCCTCCATCTGGTGTTTTTTGCCATACCAGCTGGTTTAATGAATTGTATTTATATTGCGTCTCTAAGTCATGATCAGGAGCGTTTGCATCAGCAAAATATTCTGCTTGGCTTATGTCAGTTCTTATCTCATTAATAACAGCATTATTCAAATTGTCTCCTCTATTTACTCCTTTTGGAGGCACGGTTTGAATTAAATTTCCTGCTTGGTCATAATAATAAAGTGTATATTGATATTCTTTATCAATAGATTTTTTTGTATAAGTTTCATTAACACTAGAAACAGCAGAATCAATATATTCTTGAATGAATCTTTCTTTTAAGCTGTCAAAATAGGCATTCAACATTTCTGTTTCATAAGCCGCCTTAATATTAGTGTTGAAAATTTCACATGGTGATGGTATAGTTTCCACCAGAGATATAGGATTATAACTCGGCAATAAAGCTGGAGGAGGACAAACCTCATTCTCCTGAATGTAAACATTCGCCACATATCCGCCCCAACTTGCATAAAGATTACCTGGATTATTAATATAATTTTTGAATCCTTGAATTACGTCAAACATTTTATTATAACCATAATTTAGCGATGTAGCACCAAATTGCTGTATTGTGATATATTGTGGATGGTCGTTAGTTGTAATATTTAAAGTTGTTAAATATTGCAAATAATGATTTACTAAATATCCCAAATTGAATGAGCAGAAATATTCAGAATTATCCAATAAATTTGCTTCTATATTTATTGTATGAGGCATTTCTGATTTAAATTTCTCCCATTTTTCTACGCAAAGTACTGGCTCGATTTGCTGAGGAATACAATATTCACATGGTACTTCAACCTCGCGAACACATGGCTCTATCAGCATACATGAAATGGTACCGCTGCCAAAATATACTTCATCATAATACACACTAAATGCAGTGAAATCATTATTAAGAATTACTTTTATGGAGTTAAACTGATTTTCTAATACAAAATTAAAGCAATCTGAATCATCGTCAATTCTTTGTGAATCTGAGAGTTTCTTTTGTGTACCAATTGTTGGTCTATTTATGAACTCTAAAAATTCTTTGATATCTACTGAAGTAAAAAGAACCTTGCATGCGCTGTTTTCAGAAAAATTAAAACCAAATTGTGTATTATTGTTATTTGAATTATTAAAATAATTATAGACACCTATTGATTGGTTATCTGGCAAATTAATAAATGGAGCTAAAGATGTTACCAAACTATGATCTGGCTGTTGATCACAAGGAAGTCTTAATATATTTCCAATTATTGATTCAAAATTTTTGGCTACAAATATCTGATTATCGCACTTATCCATGATACAGCTCGCAATACCATTTAAACGTTTCTCCCCTGGAGAAACAATTGTTGTAATCGGTTCTGTAAATGGCCTTGTCACTACTACCTCAGTAAATGAGGTATGATGAGCAGTTACATTAACATTAACAACACCATTATTTTCTCCAAAATTTAAATCTGAAAAGTGTGTAATATTTTCAAAAATGTCAGAAGTGTGCGAATTAACTCTATCTGCAAGACAATATTGCAAGAAAAAACCACATCCCTTTGTTATTTCTTTTACACTTTCAGAAAAGAAAAATGACAGTGCTAAATTACTAGCACTACAACTACTATTATAATCAGTTTGAACACCTGCATAAAAATTATAAACTTTACCATCAAAACCACTAGAAAATTGATACAATGGCAATGCAATGTGTTCAGGAACTTGATAAACAGCTTGCCATCCTGGCGTTTGCATACTAGGAGTTCTGTTAACCTGCCATAGATGATTTAATAAATTCAAATAAGCAACATTAGCTTGTTGTGTATAATTTAATGTTTCTTTGCAACTACAATTATAGTCTAGTGTATTAATTGTTCCTTTTACAGTTTTTAACTCTCCCGGATAGGTCAAGTAGGTCAATAAAACACTATTTGGCTGAGAATAATCTAACTCTCCATTATTATTAATAAATGCTCCTACTTTAAAACCTGTAATTTTAAGCAAATCATCTGTATCCAATCTAGGTTCAAATTCTATTCTTAAAAGTTGGTTGCCATTCGCTGTTATGTTATAAATTGATCTATTTTCAATCACTGATCCGCTCCAGACTCCAACTAATTGATTATCATTAATAATACTAGGAAGTATTGTTTGCTCATACTGATAGAAATCGTTATCGTCATGTCCATCATTATTTTCAGTATCAAGCTGTTCATCAAGTCCATAACCATACAAATTTGTAGGTTGATACAAACCAACTGAATTAGTCAACTTATTCATTAATTTAACAATTCCTCTTTCAAAACGAGTTTTGTTATAGCAGCCTTGCCCGAATTCTGGAGAACCGTTAGTTAAATCTTCTCCTCCGCTAGCAAATGAGCATGATAAATCGGCTGATATAAGTCCGTCTAGTACAATCTCTTCATTATTTTTACAAGAAGAATTGATATTTCTTATTTCAAGAACTACCTTAAATTTTGTGTTTGTTCCATCAAATGCAGAATTTCCGACATACATATTTTTAAACTTGATAACTCTGTATTGAGTCAAAAAGCTAGTCCAAGAAGTATATAATGATGCGTTATTGTTTCCACATAAATATTGGTATGAATTATTTGAAGGTATTGTCAGCTTAACTACACCTGGCGCTGAATTATCTCTACCAATATTAAAAGTTAATACATTGCCAGTTATAGAAGAAGTAATTGATTGTTGTTGTAGTAAAGGAACATTTCCTCCCATTGCAATATATAAGTCTGGCACAAGAGAAGGCATGTCATTAAGCCGAATGGGAAGGCTTATATTTAATCCATTTGGCGAAATAGGCCCATCAACGACAGCAGTAGGAATTACAAAACCGTTTAAAAGCATTTCAACATCAAGTTGCAATGGGCATTTTCCTGTTTCAAAAAATAATCCAGCATCAGCAAGATTTGTTGAATTATTATTTAACTCTTCATCTGTTAATCCTGTATTAAAACCTTGATCTGCACCGATAAAACGTTTGTTTTTATCTTGAAATAGGCTTATTACAGTATTTGAGCAAACTGGTGCTGGCCAGGTACCAGAAACC
The DNA here is from genome assembly GCA_029959295.1 of Flavobacteriaceae bacterium PS02334. Classification (GTDB taxonomy): domain Bacteria; phylum Bacteroidota; class Bacteroidia; order Flavobacteriales; family Flavobacteriaceae; genus Flavobacterium. Next base: position 158,905 of record JASCOH010000001.1, read on the forward strand.
AAAGCACCAGGACTTCCCTGTAAAGCAGGAGTTATATTGCCTAACAAATTGACATAAACATTATATTTCTGGAGAAGAGTAACAAAATTATCAGTATTTTCAGGATTCCCAATACAGTCGTTATAACCATTTCTTTTAAGGGCATAAATATGGCTGTAAACAGTTTTAATTTTATCTTTTAGTCCAAGGTAATAATTTCTAAAAGTTACCCAAATTCTATCCCTTTGGTCATCTGTTAAAATTAAATTATTTAAACTAGAAAGCGTCGTAATAGAATTAACGGCACTAAATTGATTTTGAGTAGCCAATCCATTTGCTAAAACAACATTATAATATGCTGCCTTTAGCATATTTAATTCGCTTGGAGTCTGAGCTCCATCATAAGTATTTTCCATTCCATCGAATTGTTGTTTAATCGCTTCGAAAAGAATGTCTCTTCTGTATGAATCATTTATAATACTAGTATAATCTGTACCTGTTGCATAAAAAGGATCTGCATAAGTACCAAAAGAATCTACATTTAAAAGTGCACTAATATATTGTTGTCCTTCTGAAAATGTTGAAGCTTCTTTCAGTTTCGCATCATATTGATCAGATGTTACTCCATTATTTGCTACTGTACAAATCTTTTGAAAAAAGTTTAAATAGTGGTATTCTGGATGGTATGGCAGTAATGACTTGGCCCAAGAAGATTTATAATTATCGATAAAGTCAGAAACATTCAATAATTCTTGAGGTTTGACATAATAAAAACCGTCTAGTGGATCAAGTGATGGGATAATACCTGGCAATATTTCTGGAGTATATGTTGTACTTCCTTCTTCTGTTAATGCTACTTGAACTCTAGCTTGATTACCATTTTGATCGGCATATGGAGATGCAGGAAATCTCCAGCTGAATGCAGATTTTGACTCGCCTCCAGCAATCGGCAACGGATCGCCTCCATATTGTAGCTTATTTTCATCATTATAAACACTTAATAAACTAGCTGTTGATGGTTCTTCGTCTTCCTCTTCACCAATATTAGAATTATCAAGTGTACCATATTGTCCATTTAGACTTATATCAGATATTAACTGTGCTTCAAGTGCACTGCATAAATCAGCTTCTACTAAGCAAATACTTCTGCAAGAAGCAATCATTTGGTCAAATTGAGAGGCAAAAGCAGTTACATTTAAAGCTAAAAGTGTAGAAGCAATAGTTGGTGAAGATGGTGAGTAAGTCCAATTTACACCTCCTCCTGTAAAAGTGTAACCTGGAAATTGATTGTCTAATTTTTGCTTTATGAAACTATTTTTTGCATATCCCACATATATTTGCCGGGTCGTTACATTTCCTATTTCGTTCTTTGGCTCATTAGGATATGAATTATCTAAGCCCGATTGATCTGTTAAGCTTAGATAATTTTTAAGCAATGCTTTCTCACATGCAACACACTCAATTTCACAACCAGCATTAGAATATTCTGAGCTAAGATCTATTTGAGGATAGCAGGGATTATTGCGATCATTTCTTATGGTCTTAACCAAATGTTCGGCATACTGATTGACAGCATCTTGATCTAGTACCAAATTTTTATAAAAAGAATATGTACCTGCTTTGGCAATACTTGCAGTTAAAGCTATGCTTTCTTGCACTATAGAATTATTAGGCATAGAATATCCAAGAGTATCGACAACTCCTAATTGTCTTGTCAGATTTCCTTGCATAAGCTCATTTGCACAGTCATCTTTTAAGCTAGTAGTAAATTTCCATACATATGGATAGCTAAATTTTGTAGTACTTCCTTGAAAACAAGAAAAAGTAAATTTATTTGGAAACTTTACCGAATAATTGAAATTAACTGGTGTTGGATCTGCAAAACCAAGTTGAGAGCTGACTTTTAATCCGTCATTCAAAATTCCAAAATTTCCAGTAGAAAAAGGGTCATTATTACTTAATATGTTAGTAGTAAATTCTTGATTTGCACCTGGTACATCATCAAGACCATCCAAGGCTGTACTCATGTTATTACCAGCTAAAGCAGTAGCAATAGTTCTTCCCTGCGGATCTAAAAAGCTGATTGATACTTGCCCATTTGGATCGATTACCAAATTTTTCTTATATCTTTTAAAATCTCCTACTCTATAGCCAAATAATCGATTAAGTTCTTCTTGCGCTGGCTGAAAATAGTAATATTTCATTTCCTTACCAGTACCAATTTGATGTGTGAGTCCTACACCTCCCTTGCTTCTTATTCTTCCTGTATTATCTGGAGTATAATTTACTTGAGAAAATGGATAGCCATTCGCATCAGGAACTAAATCTTGGAAAGTATCAGTGACGCCACTTTGAGGTGAATAATACAAACTAGATCCAGATGTCGGTTTCATTCCACTAATTAATGTAGGAACACATGTAAGTGGTGTCGATGCATTCTTAGATTCCCAATCAAAATCATAATGAGAAAAAGGAGTTCCTGCAGTATTGAGGTTTAGATTAGGAAAAAATCTAATTGCCGACTGTTGAAGCGGCACTGGAAGAATTTCTATTGCCGGCCTTCCTTGTGCATCATAAATTACTTCACCTACAACTGTTTGATTGTTTGTATTTGTTCGTGTTACAGTCTGTCTGTTTCTTAAGCTTCCGTCAAAATAACTAACTACTTCCTTCTTTTTTCCTTCTTCAGCATAAGATGCCTGAAACTGCCAGTTTTTTAATCCCGAATCATGATTGCCAACTAGTGCAATACGAGTCCCCCAGTCAGACAAATACATTTTCGCATTTTCTCCACTTGTCCAAGGTTTATAATAAATTTTATTTACATCAGTCAGAAATCTTCCTAGCATTCTGACCCTGTAAACTAAATACCCAGAAGAATAAACAAGAGGAATTCTATAGAATTTATCTTTAGTGATAATTCGCGTACAGTTGTTTTTAAAATCATTTTCAGATAATGGAATTTGATTTGTTTGCAATGCAGTATTTGCATCTATTGGTCCAAAATTATCTACCCACAACCATTCTAGCTCATATTCTACAGGAGGATTATTTAAGTTATTAATATTCCAATTTATCTGTAAATCGTTTGCATTAGCAGTATATACTCCTGATGTAGTCGAATTCATACCATTATATGAAATATAAGAATGGTTTAAACTATTTACTTCAGTATTATATAGATTATAATATCTATCTGTTTCAAATACAACATCTAGTGCAACAGCATTTGATGTAGCTTTATTTAAATTAGTAACAGACAATACTTTAAAATCAATTCTATGAACATTTGGCATATTATAAACAGCCATATCGTTAATGTTAACTTGATTTACCTTATTGTGTGTAATTGTCAAGGGTACAATTAACCCATTTATATTTGGATTTATTGCTCCTAATTTATCATAAGCAGTTATTCTCACAGTTAGAACAGACTCAAAAATGGCTGTGGATTTTACATCATCTTTAACCTTATAGATGATTTTCATGGAAGAATTAGCTGATATAAATTGCTGATTATTATTTGTATTTGGAAATTGCAATTGTGCAAATCTAGGATCAGAAGCTTGTGTACTTGGAAGCGCCAATAGGCTTGCACCTGTGTATGTATTTAATGTATAGGCTTCATGCTGAGCATATAAAGTTACTGAAGCAAACAAAGTGAAAATCAATATTGCTTTACTGCTTACAATTGAATCTCTTCTTTTCTTAAGAAAATTAGCAAATGCATTCAGTTTGATTTCTTTTAAAATTTTATATACTTCTTTCATAAGAAAAATATTTTAACTTATATGTTTTTATTTTGATTGTCTTTCTCTTTTGTCATACACTTTATATGACTTCAGTTTTGAAGATATTTTTTTTCCACTAACAGTTATGTAGCTCTCAGCTTTAAAAACTGATTCTGGAATTGGTTCATAACTATAATTTGTGTTCTGAACTACTAGCTTTGGATAAACCTGATCGGGTTTTCCAGATTTATCTTTCAATCCATATGGGGTTGAAAAATAAAATACTTGTTCGACAAGCTGGTATTTTTTATTTATAAAAACCTCAATCTTACTATATGGCAATCCAGAAGCTGGAGTACTTATTAATTTTAGTTTAAATATTCCATTCTTAAGTTCCAAAGGTTCTAATTTGAAATAAGGCAACAATTGTTTTATATCAAATTCCCCAGCACTATAAGGCCTTGGCTTCTCTAAAAAAATTGCTTTTTCAGTATTAGATATAGTAATACTGATCACTTTATTTGTAATTAGCTCATTATTTTGGGCTTTCAAATAAACTTCATTTTGCTTATTTTTTTTGAAAACACCAACATACGATTCTAATACTTCTTTAGAGTTATGCCCTTTATAAAGCATATATTTAGTAGAATACTTCATATATTGTGGCTTGGCAAATTCTTTTGAATAGCTTGCCAAAATGTCTTTGGCTGTTTGAGCAAAAGATAAATTAACACAAAATGTTAAAAAAAATATTAATCTGAAATTCAAATTCATTTTTTATAGATTATTCTGATTTGATAGTACTTCCTGATCTGGTCTCTTGAATAGTTTTCACACCACGTTCAGTCTCTTTTTTAACCCTAACCAAGCCTCCTTCTGCATCATATTCATAATAGGTAGAATAATTATTTTCATCCAATTCTGACATCAGCTTATAATTTTGTTCATCATAAATAAAAGATTTCATGCTTCCATTTTGAGGATGTACTCTTATATCATCAAAATGTATTGCGTCTGTTACGCTTCCATTTTTTAAAATTATCTCAAGATAAAATGTTTCAGGATGAACTTTGAAAGCTCCAAAAATTCTTTGCCAGCCATCAATAATATTTCCTTGTGGAAAAAACTCATATTTTGTTAGATAATCAGCCTCAGCAGGATCGAATACCAAAGGAAAGCCTCCTTGATTTGAAAATTGTATTTCAATACTAGGGGTTTGGTTGGCCTCTCTAAAACTTGTTACTTGTTGAGTTTTATCAACATGCACCCAGCCACTGATAATATAGCTTTGTCTCGGCTCTAGTTGCACGCCATCACAATTATCGCATTTTTCTAGATATTGACTAGTACCGCAAGTTTTTCCTAAAAAGTCATAAAGCCCATTCGACAAATAATAAGGATCATCATACAGAAACTTAAAATTGGTGTGACCAGAATAATCTGCAGAAAATGGATTTTCTAATCCAATTACTGACTGTGATGGAAATTCTACGTTTTCATAAATCAAATATCTCAATGACAGTTGCAAAGAATTAGTTATTCTCGATGCTTCGATATTGTTTTCAACATTAGCAATTTCAGCTTCATCTTCTTCCTCTATTAAAGTTTCATTTAAAAGATTTGGGTTAAAAGAATCACTATATCTGCCCGAATTTGTTACTCCGTTTACATAAAAACCATCGTTTAAACCAATGACATGCAGGTGTTTTTCTGAATTAACATTTCCACCATTATCATATAAATCTATGGTACTTTTTAATGTAGCTAGATTAGCTGTTTGCGCTCCATCAGTAATAAGAATAACTAGTGAAGCATTTGTTTGAGCAGCTTTGTAGAGACCACTATTCCAATAATCAGAATTAGAACTTATACCTGAATTGTTAAGGCTATTATATCTAGTCTTATACTTATTTATCCAATTAATAAATCTTTGCTTATTTGCTGGATTTACTAGCACATTAATTATCTCATCCGTTCTTTCGTTATTATCCTGATCAGAAAGTCCGATTAAGGTAAGTCTCAGTTGTGAACCTTTTGTCTGATTGAATATTACTTGCTGGTCAATAAATTTCTTAAGATGGCTTCTAATTCTTCCAGCATCAACAGATGTTATTGATGTTGATTCATCAAGAACTATAGCAATATGGTTCAAACAATTTAATTCATTTGGGCAGAAATTTACTTGAGAAACACTTGATCCAGATGTAAAAACTGATGTTGGAAAAGGAGTGAATATAAAAAAGTTAGATATAAAAGCAGTTTGGCTATTCATGTTCAAATAGTTCGTTCCCAAAGATAATGTCACAAATGAGTTCGGATTATTAGCCGGCATTTTAAACACTACATGAGGAGTAGATGCATTTGCAGAGAATGAAAAACTGATGGTATTGTTTGTATTTGTAAAATTATAAATAGCAGGAGCTACTATACTTGGATTAACGTAAGGCAATAAAGACATCATCTCAGCACAATTATAACCATTTATTATAGCACTAGCTGGCTGATTTTTCAGATGATTTAATAAGTTTCTAAATAATCCCGCTACATAATATTGATTTGTTGGATTACTACAGCTACCAACATTACAGTTAGTTATCGTTACGTTTTTTATATAAGTTTTTGTACAATTATTGTTTGAAACAACTAAAGTAATATTATAGCTTCCAGCAACAGCATTTGGCAAATTAATTGCGGCATTATTAGCATTGATTGCATTGAAAGGCACAGGATTTCCATTTTGTGTAACTGTCCATGCAAAATTTAATCCTGGTTCTGTAAAGTCAATTGGCCCGGTAGGATTAAACCAAAAAGAGTTATCGGCTCCAGCACACAATGATGTCTCATTTTTTATTTCTCCTTTTAAACAATTATCATCACATTTAATTTTGATTTTCAAATCGTCATATGCTTTTTGAAAAAAAGCATTTAAGTAACTTCTAAGAGTTACTGTTTGACTGATTGAATTAGGAATAATAATATAATTTGAATTTGTTACATTATTTGTTTGTGAATAATTTACAGGATTAGTGATAACTTGACTTAAAAAATTCTGTGGTGATAAATTTTGCCCATTAAAATTATATTGTCCGCCTTCAAATAATATAAAAAATATTTTTTCAACTTTACCAGAAGCTAATAGATTATTATAACTGTTAATTAATTCTGATGTATTACTATCGCTTGAAGCAATTACAAAATTCATATTAATTGGAATCGTAATATCTTCAGTATTTGAAACGAAGCTCAGTACTTTTGAAATTGTATTAGGATAATTGTCATTCTGTATTCTTATCCTCATCAAGTTTCCAACGCTACTAAAACCGTTTATTTCATTTGAACTATTGATAATAGGCAAATTCCAAGTGGTTGCCATACTACTTTGCTTGGCACCAAATCTAGAACCATTTTGATGATCGTCAACTGAAGTGATAAATAGCTTCTCACTAGCATTTTGATTTACAAAATCAGTAATACATCGACCAATAGTCAATCTACTATTGTTATTTAACATTACATCATTAGGAGTACTGAAACTGAATGCAAAATGGTAAATACAATCTCCAGCTCCGCCACTACCGCAATCTTCAACGCTAAAAGTAAAAATTTGAATACTTTCACATCCTTTTGCATCTTTGATACTTAGCACGGCAACATATTCTCCTGCTTGATTAATTATTGTTGTAATTCCTTCTTGCGAACTCGAATTCGAATAAACGCTTTGATATTGAGAATTTAATATATTCCAACTATAAATGTATCCTGGTTGCGGGCTATTAAAATAGAGGTTTATATCTTTTCCTTTACATATTTTATCTTCCTTTATTTTTATATTACCTTCTATTTTGCAATCACATCTATTTACATTTACAAAATTTTTAATTTTTTCACTGCATTTTGAGTTAGTCACTGCAAGTTCTACGCTATAAGCACCTTCACTTTGAAATGGAACTCTTATATAATATGGCAAGTTTGAACCAAATAGATATATAGGCTCAAATGAAACTGAATTTCCATCGCTATCTGCAACATACCATTCAAAAAGAAGATTCTGATCAGAATAATCAATAGGTGTAGAAGTGTCAGGAACAAACCAAAAATAATTGTTGCCATCTACACATAAATTCGAGTTTTTTATATCTCCTAACAGACATCGGTCACCACAGTTTTCAACATTGAGGTGATAAATAAAGAAGCTATCACATCTTTCCTTATCCATACTAATACTGAGTAAAACAATAAATTCCCCAGTCTGGTTAATGACTGCAGAAATACTATCTTGATATCCAGACACATAATAGACGCTTTGGTAATTAGAATTCAATATATTCCACGTGTAGGTATATCCTGGTTGAGGGCTATTAAAATTGAGGCTAAATTGATTTCCCACACATGCCTTATCTTCTTTTATCTTAATATCACCTTCTATTTTACATTTACATCCCTTAGCTACATTTACAATTTTTTGAAAACTTTCTTTGCATTTTGAAATTTCAATTGTAAGATCTATTGTATAGTCACCGGCGCCTTCAGAAAAAGGAATCCTTATATAAGTAGCCAAAGTAGAACCAAACAAATAAACTGGTTCAAAAAAAACAGGATTGCCATTACTATCTGTAACAGACCAAAGGAAATTTATATTAGGATCAGAGTAATTAATAGGAGTTGAAGAATCTGGAGAAAAAGTAACATAATTATTAGCATTTTCTTCTGAACATAATATATTGGCACTGGTTATATTTCCTATAATACATTTTGCTTCATTAGGGCATTCCTTTATTTCAAAATCTTTACGAATTTTTTCATTACAGCCTTGGCTGGTTGCTTCTAATATACAATAATAGTTACCTAGCTGAGAAAAAGAAAAAGTTGGGACCGGCCCATTTAAAATGGTGACTAAATTATCATTGCTGTCAAAAATACTCCATTTATAGGTAAACCTTGCATCTTGAGCAACTTCAAATGTACTTGGCTTATTAGTACACAAATCTTTACTGTCTATAAATACTTGATTAATCTGAAATTGAGCTGCCAAACATCTAACTGGAAAATCACTCCAATCACCTGTATATAGTTGACCGTCATTACCCCTGCACATTGATCTAACTTTAGCATGATAGATTTTCTTAGCATCTATGTTATGAAAAACATGGGAATTGGTATTAACGACTACGCCACTACCTAAAAAATCTTGATCAGTAGGTAAAAATTCTACTTCATATCCTGCATTTCCAGGAATATTATTCCATGTCACTAAGGCATCAATACCAGTTATAGCAAATGAAACCCCTGTAACACCTACACAACCAGGAACAAAATAATATGGCTCTGACCAATCACTGAAATTATTTGGCTGGCATACAGATCTCAAATAAAGTTTATATTCCACATTAGGGGTCAAATTTGTAATTTGATAAGGCTTTGATGCTATAACTGTTCCATTGTCATTATTTGTGGGTGGTAACTCAGTTACTCTCTTTACTTGTATTTCCCATTGTGTAGCATTGTTTAATTCGTTCCAATTAATAGTACCTGTAGTTGCTCCAAGTTCTAAAAATTGAAAACCAATTGGCGTCTTACATTTTTGCACTAAACGAATATTATCAACAATCCACCTATCTCCACTTGGTGAAATTGTTGGCTGTGTAACTTTTGTAATGAAAGCAATATATATCTGTTGACCTGCATATGAAGACAAATCAATAGCTTCATTTTTACAAGCTTCCGTAAGATTCCCAAAATGATAATCTGACCATTGTTTTAGAAGAGTAAAAGTATTAACATTTGTTTGAGAAGAAGTAGATATTTTTATTTGAAATATTGCTCCATTATCTCCAATAGCTGATGCTCTCGAAAGAAATTTTAATTCTCCATTAGCAGGTACATTTACTAAATTTGTCACCATCCAGTTTTCAGAAGTATTTCCTATACCAATGCCATGATTAGCATTCATATAAGCTGAGCTATTTCCTCCACAAGAGTTACTATTAGTTATTACATTCCACATTACTGCAGCAGGTCCTGGCCCATTCTTAAACACTGCCCAATTTGAAGGAATAACACCCGATTCGAAATTTTCATTTAATTGTGCAAATGTGACAGATGACAATAAAAATAAACTGAAGGTTATAAATAACTTTTTCATGCTTTATTTATTTTTTACTTTTTTAGATGCGACCATTTTTTCTGCCTCTTCTATATTTCCATTTTCACCACATGGGTTTATCCTGATTTTTATCGTCGCGGAATTTCTTTTTTGAGGATTATTCACATTTCCTTTTGGTTCAATTCTTAAGCTCTTCTTTCCTGTATGAGCCTTTTTATCTGAAATTGATATACTATCAGATATAATTCTTTGAAAATTAAAATGAGCATTGTTTCCACAAATTGATGAGAAATAATCTTCAAAACCGTCAAAAGCAAGTTCTCTATATTTTGCATTTGAACCAACAGCGATTGGGAATTTATAATTATATCCATAAATAGCTGAAGAATATCTATTTAATGCGTCCTTGTTTTCCACTTCTTGCCCATGAGGGTTTGCCTTTGTAACTTGAGAAGCTGAAGTCCATTTTTGATAATTATCTCCTGATACTTTAACCCATTTATTATCAGTAAGAATGTAAAAAGGATTGAATTTTTCATAAAACCCAGAGATTCTAGGAACATTATTAATATTATTTCTTCCTGTTAAATATGCATAAGACTTATTGGCTCTCCAATTTCCTAAAATATTATACAGATATGGGTTATAAGCTCTTTCTAAAACATCATCTGGATCATCATTTGAATTAACAACAGCATTGTATTCAAATACTAATTTTCCTTCAGAGAATTTCATCTTCGGCAAATTGCATTCACATTGAGCTGGCCAAATTTCTTTATATTCAATAGCAGAAGCATTGATGATTTTTGGTTTTTTATCTCCTGCTGTTTCAAATAATGTATGACTAAGTGTATCATTTAATGTATTATTAATCCTATCATTAACAAACAATGGATTTTTCATTGAAGTAATAGAAGCCATGCTAGACATTTGAAGATTTTTATATCCTGACTTAATTATCTTAAATGTACCTCTTGGCAACATCTCAGAATTAATTTTCATTCCTCGCTTATCTATCAAATTAAATTTACTTGCCTGCAGATTTACAACCCAACCTTTCATTGGCAACAGTGGCTCATGATTAGAGTTTAGTAATCCTTGTGGAGGAACTAGCCAAAGCTCATCTCCGTTTGTCAAATAATTTGTATTGACAGTTGAGAAATTTTTAATTTTATATTGATCATTATTACTGACCTCAAATTCCCATGAACTGTCTAAATTTTTAGAAGATTGCGCCATTCCTTCATAAGCCCAATAGGCAGGAAAATTAGTGGTGTAATATTTATCATTATATTCATTAACCGTTTCAGTTATCAAAACATCGCCAGTTTCAGCATCCCAAGCTAAATTTTTTGTAGAAACTTTTGAACCAACATCATAGGCTACTGTCTCTCTTAAAATACCGCATGAGTGAACGACTTTTGTCGTGCTTGCTGTTCGTAATAAATTTTGATGTTCAGAATAAGAAGGAAGAGGTGTTGGGATTACCACAAAAATTAAAGCAAGTGGAATTCCGGCAGTATTGAACTTAACTCCTACTGTTTCTGTTGTTGACTCATTTTCTCTAAAATCATTTATTACATCATAATCTACTCCAACTATATGCTTTGCTATCTTACCATTTCTATCAATTGTTATGATATTATTATCTAATTTTCCACCAATACCAGTTTGTGTCAAATTATCATAATTATAATCAACACCAGATATAAATTCATCTTGATCTTCAGCATAAACTCTTTGGCTTTTCATCTTACCGTTCATATCATTAGTATGCACTGTAAAACCTTGTGTCATTGTAAGATGCGTTTTTTGTAATAAATAAAAATTCAATAAACTTGGAACAGGAGGGGTTTTATCAAATTCTTTTTTGATGTTTGTTTTCTCAAATAAAGTGGGATAATCATAGCTTGTATAAAATTCAGTAACCACTTTACCTGTTGCGTGTTTTTTAACCTGTTTTGTTTTGTTACTTCTGGGTAAATTTGTCACTTCAACTCTACTGTAAGTCACATTTGGAGAAGGGAAAAAGCATTCACCAGTTGGAGAGTCTACAAAGTTTTTCTCTGGCGAACCTAATAATGCTCCTCTATTATTTTCTGTATTATAAGGATAAACCCATGGATTTTCTTTGCTGCCTATAGGTTCATAAGTTGCAACTCCTGATGACTTGCCGTCTTTAGTTTGATAAGTATAAACTTGTCCATAGCTCATGCCTTTATTACCATTATTAGCCATAATTTCCCAATTATCGCTTAGCTCAATCCTACTTACCCTGTTACCTCCACCAAATTTTTTCTCATCTGGTTGCATGAGCCTTATCCAAGATTTGCCTGCAATGAATTTATCAGCTACTCCTTTTCTTTTCAGAGTTCCGTTTGGACTGCTAAACATTTCCATAATTGATCCAAAAGCTCCAATAATAGACATTACTACTCCTTTTAAATCATCCGTTTCTTCTTCGCCATCCCATCCATAGGCTACTCTATTTAAATAAGTTCTTCCAAATTGCCAGCCTGCTTTTGAAATAGGATTTGTTGACAGATCAGCTTCTCTATCAGTCCCAACCATTTTGACTCTTAAACCAACTATATTATTACCAAAAAACTTGAAATCTCCTGTGAGTTCTAAATATCCTGTAACATAATCGTAAGTTTGCGGATTTACCCCATTCATATTTAGTAAAAACCTAAAAAAGACAGGCTGATTTATTAATTTTCTTATATATTTCTCTATAAATATTTTTTTATGCTCATCATTATGATTATCATAAGTTTCATTTACTTTTATATATATACAGTTACTATTTGTTAAGTTATTTGTTATATTGGTGTTTGGATTAGAAGCCTCAAATTGTCCAGCACCTAACACATCAAACATCTGCATGACTTCTTTATTTTGAACATACCTATAGTCATCAGCTTCTAACTCAATATTTATTTTTCCTCCGGAAGGCAGTTCAATTGATTGCAGATGCCAGCATTTTGTATAATTATTGGCGCTATCTTGATTTTGTGCTGTATAAGGAAATTCAGCATTAGAAGGTGTTGGATTACTAATAGTTCCATTGCTTGCTGTCATTGGATTAGGCTTATATCCACCCCAAATATCATAAGCTTTCATATCATAAGAAGGATTCAGTTCTCCATCAAAATAGTTGAAAACATATGGAGTATATTTTCCCATATTTGAATTTGCATAAGTAAAATATACTTTTTTAAGAGTCAATTTTCCTTTTGCGGCATTAGTATTTACACCATTTTCTATAATTTGTGCTCCATCATTGTTATCTACATTTGGACACAAAGTATAATCATATTCAAAATGTGCTGTTTTAATTGGCTTAGCTTCATCTCCAAACTGAGCGTATTCTGGTTTTGAGTACAATCTTATTTTATCAATTTTGTACATTTTACAATTTCCATTCAGTCCTCCATTTTCATCCAATACACCTTTAGAATCTCTTCTTTCACTTAAATCAAAAATTGCAATATGTGTTTTTGTTTCTATTTTTTTTATATAAGACAATTCTTTTTCACCATATTGATAATTGGCTTTGTTATCCTTACTGCTTGATTTCAAGCCTTCTTCATAATTTGCTTTATTTTTTTGAAATGGAACTCTCCATTTATATAGATTATTTTGGCTAGTTTTATTTTCATAATAAAATTTTGTGTACGATCCTAAGTCATCATCTGAAGGTCCATTACCAGTTAAATCTTGGTAATCAGAAGATAAAACGGCAGATAATAAATAAGTGTGTGCGTAAGCTGGAGTCGTCACTCGATTAAAATATTGATCACCTGATTGCTTATTGTTTGGTGAATTATCAGATCCCGGAGTATAATTTACAAGATTCGTTTTGTTATTTGGTAAATTATCGCCTGCGTCAAATGTTACTTCTTTTTTTACAACATTATACAATGATTTGCCAAAGACATAGATATTTCCACCTTCTTTTATAATTCTGATTTCAGCAGTATGATGTTTTTGTGCATAAGGGCTAGTTATAGTATTAAATCCATACTTTACCGCCTCAGCTTTTGACAATTTTTGAATATATTGATTTCTGTTTACTCTATTATTTCTATTTATCTTACCGTTGAACTCTACATTATTGTACTTAGATTTTAAATCTCTATTAAACCAAGAACCATGGATACCAAATTGAACAGGTTTGTAATTATTAACTTGATTATAAAAAATATCTGAATCTTTGTCAACATGACTACCTCCGATATTTTTAAAATAAACAGCTTCAGAAGATGGATTATTTTGAGGAATCGGTTTAAATCTATTTAAAGCATCATTGCTAGAATTCCATAAACCTGAATGACTTTTTGTCCAACTGACCTCACCATCAAATCCCCAATGCACACCACCGCCAGCTCCAAGTTCAATTCCTAAATCCCCACCATTGCTGTCATCACTAGTATAATTATCATAAACAAATCCTACTTGAGATCTATAAGGTCTGAACATTCCTGAAATATCCTGACCTTGTATGCTGTAAAGATCATATGTGTAGTTTGTTATTGGCAAAACAGAAGTACTTTGAGTTACAGTTCTATCTAACTCTCTATTAAAATCTAATATGTCGCTATTTCCTGCTTTATGCGTATTTTCATATCCAAAAGCTTTTTCTTGTTTATATTTTTCAGATGAAGCAATTCCTTGTTTTGTTCTATAACCTGTAAATTTTGTTCCTGGTTCAAACCCCCACATTTCAGCTTCAAGATTCAGATTAAAAACATAATTTGACGAGGTCATTCCTACTCTTTTGGTTGGCGTGAAAGATGCATCTACAAACGAAATACTACTACCAATAGAAGATTTTGAATATCCATTTGATACCATTTTTTTTTCCGCATCTTCTTTAAAAGCTTGTTTTTTTCTATAAGCAGACATAGTCACATTCTCTACACCTTTTCTTGAATTAGTGCTTAAGCCAACAGAACCACCCATGCTATAATTTGATTTAGTCAAATCATCATTTTTTCCTTTAAAAGATATTGAAGGCGAAGCTGTAACACCTTCAGTCGCTGAAGACTGCATTTCCATCCCTACACTTACATTATCGCTAATATCATAAGAAAGTCCAGCAGAAAGCGAGAAACCAAATCCATCATAGTTATTATATTTGATCCCAAATCCTGAATTCAAACTTAAACCTAATTTTTTACTACCCTCTTCCCCTATACCAAAACCAGAAGCAAAACCATTGAAATTTGCCCCAATGGTAATATTATCTTTCATGTTATTTTCATAAATCATCTTATCACCGTCGAAATCATCAGGCAATCCTCTAATATTTCTATTGATCTGACCTACATTTAGATTCCATCCTAAACCAACCCACGATGCTTCTTGATCCATTGTTGTTCCCGAATTGTAGGCAAGATTTATTGGATACCCTCCTACATCCATTATCGGAATATTATAATTAAAATCTCCACTGGCTAAATCAACCATATCTGAAGTACTTATAGGAGTAAAAGAATTAAATTCAGGTTGTGACGGCCCCTCAGTCAAAGCATATAAAGTCATTGGTTGCGTGACCTGCAAGAACATCATTATGGCTAAATAGCACGCAACAACTTTAGAAAATTTGCTTGTTCTAATTTTTTCAATCATGATTATAAATTTAATATTGGATCTGTAAAACTGAATTTCATACTGCCTTTACTATATAAGACGTCTTTATATACCAATTGAAGCTTATCATTTGGATTAACATCAGAAAAGAATAGCATTATTTTTGTATAGGGAGTAATTTTATAATTTCTTTCGTGCAGAACGCCCGAGCATTTTATAGTATCATTGGCACTTGTTACAAGATAAAAATCTTTTTCGATGGCAAATGACATATATTCAATAGCAGATTTGTAATCTTGATTTGTGAATTTTGACTCAAGCACATCCTCTTCACTGTCATGTTCAAATATAAATTCTACAACCCGCTCTCTTTTATTTTTTTCATAAATTGAATCTACAGCTTGCAACTCTTCACGCCCTTTTCCTTTTAATATATAATATTGTATAGGGACAAGAGTCGCTTTAAAAGCCATGTTATCAATCTTTTGAGTTTCCACTCTTGACTTCCAGCCGGCATTTTCTAGATTAAAATATCTAAATTCTAAACTGCTTAAATCCTCTTCTTTTTTATTCTCATTGCAGGAACAAAAGAAGATGAGAACTAATATTAAACTAATTAATTCCTTCATAACGTTTGTTAATATAGTTTAGTAATTCATCAGTAATATCTTTGCCTTTTTTAAAATAGACAACATTACCATTGTTCTCAAAACCAAAAATGAAGGTGTAATTTTTTTCTTCAGAATAATTATCTGTATAAGATTGAATTCTTTTCCATATTTTAACTGTTTCTTGATCTCTGAACTTGTCATTCAAGTTTTCAATTTCAGTTTTTAATACTTCCAATTCTTGACTTAGATGAATTCTATCATATTCATTCTGAGCAGAACTATATGCATTTGCCAGACTGTCATATTTCATTTTCAGTCCATTATTTAAAATAATCATTTGGTTTCCTATTTCTTTAGTCATTTTAAATTCACTAAAGAGTCTCGCTTTATCAATTACTGCATAGCGATCAGCTTGATTATTTCTAATAAAAAGAAAATATCCAAATACTATAATTAACAAGAAATTTATAAAGGGAAGAAAGTGGAATTTCAGTTTCATTAACAAAATTTTAGTACGAATGCACGAATGTAAGAATTCGTGTAATAAAATAACTTTTTATTATGTTAATTTTATGTTAACTAAAAGACTGTATAAGTAAACAATAATAGGTAAATTCTTAAATAAACATTTTAGAATGTTTAAATAACTGCTATTCACATAATATTCTGTAAGATAAATATATGGAAATGAAAACATCTATTTTCAATATTGACTTAGTTAATAATCAAAAAATTAGGTAATGTTTTAACTTCTCTTAATTCAATATTATTAGAGTTTTTAAAAAAATTATAACTTGATTGATAACGTTAGAAGAATATTTTTATTTATTCCCTAAAAAATACTCATTCCATCTGGCTTGAGCACAAATCCCAGCCGTAGCATGCTTTTGTGCTCTTGGTAATCAATCAAACTTTCTGTGTAACCGACGAACCATTGCAGCGTGATATAATAACTTTCTTTTCTGTAAGGCTTCCAGTTTACTTGTGTTTGCAGAGAGCCGTAATTGATCAGGCCGCTTCCTTTTCTGAAAATTACATCTGCAGACCAGCGTCCCGGCTTGAGCTGGTAAGTTGCGCTTGCCTCGCCAAATCCTACATATTTTACCAAATCAGAGTTGTCTTCTTTGTCCACAATCGGAACCCAGGCGCGAAGCCCTACCGTCCATCTTTCGCTTAGTTGCGACTTGAGCGAAAATGCCAGAAAGTTCCACGTTCTGGAATAAATAGAATCTCTTCCGTTGGATTCATGTTCTAAAGAAAAGCTTGCATAAGACAGTTTTTTTCCTTTGAAATAAAATGGCCTTACAACAGCAATTCCTGGATTGAAATTAATTTCTGAAAAGGGCTTTGAACTGGCGTAAATATCCCAAAAAGCTTTTTGGCTATACATCAGATAAGGAAAAAATCCTCCGAGCAATGGCTTTTTGCTGATACGCTGCTTAAAGCTGACCTGATATTTTACGTCGGCATTTTCACGTGTGGTCGCCATATTTAGAGGAATTCCGGTCAAGAAATAATTGTCTTTATGAATAGAAAAGCTCGATTCTTTCAGAAGCGAATCGGCGGCATGAAAATCTTCGTCGTGTTCAAACCATTGTGCTTGCGCAACGTTTGATAGAAGCAAGCTAAACCAGAAAAATAGGTGTTTTATATACATTCTAAAATTATTATGATGCCAGCAACCTGTTTAAGCATAAGATTTTTATGCTCAGGCGATGTCTCTATTTGGTATTTCTACCTTATGGTTATCTAAACTCATGGTTCTTCTATTTACATCATAAATAGCCCAATTGCTTACCTTTAACCAGTGCTGATTCTAACAAATATAAGAAATCTTGTACTTAATTTAGAAGTTGATCCTTTGAATTATAAAATTATTAAGAAGCCAACGGCGCGAGAGCATGCTGGCGTGCCAAAAATTTTTGGATTAATATTTGAAGGCGCGAGTTGTAATCTGATTCCAGCCAGTCTCTGTAGTTTTTGGTAGTTTTTCCTAGGCATTTGGCATATTCTTTTACGCGCCAAGCGATTTCTTTATCAAGCGATTTTGCCAATTCAAGCGCTTCAGTTGTAGATTCTGAATTTTCTACACACATTTTTGCATGCTGCCTTATCGAATCCCTGATCACGGTTTGCGGTTTGATTCCCTGTTCAAGAGCCTCTTTGTGTGCTGCAACTATGTCAAATGCAATTTCAAGGCTATTTGGAAATTTAGTTCGCAAGGTAGAAGGCATCGCATGGACAACCGTTTCTGAATAGTGATTCATCTTTTGAGAAAAAGCCTCTGGATTTTCAAATATTTCATTCCAATCCACGGATTCATTCCATTTGCCAAAACGAGAGCAGTTATTTCCGAGATCAATTACGATAAAATTTTTCTTTGACTTGAGTCGTCTCGAACCTCTTCCTACCATTTGGTGGTAAAGCGTAAGGGAAGTTGTCGCTCGGTTCAAGATCACAGTCTGCACGCTCGGTTCATCAAAACCAGTTGTGAGCAACGATACCGAAGTCAGCACGGCTCCTTTTGTCTTTTTAAACCATTGCAGAATTTCTTTTCGTTCTGAATCTGGCGTGTGGTGATCGAGATGTCTTGCCTGGATTCCTGCGCTGTTGAAGTGGGCACATGCCTTTTGGGAAGCCACAATTCCGTTGTTAAAGATTAGTGTTTTTTTGCCCAGGCTGTGTTCTAAGTAAGAAGAAAGCAATAAATCAAGCATCGCTTGGGAAGAATAAAGCGCGTCAGAAGTACTGACCGTAAAGTCGCCTCGCTGTCCGGTTTGCAGGGTCTGCAGTTCTACTTCATATTCCCAAATCTTAGGCTTTGCCAGAAATCCCCTGTCGATAAGCGCCTGTATATTTTCGCCGACAAGCAGTTCTTTGTAGGTTTTGTTCATTGGAAAAGAAGCATCAGAGCTTAAAGGCGTTGCAGTCGCCCCAATAATCACGGCATTTTGAAATTTCCCCAAAAGCTTTTTGAAAGAATTGTGGTGCGCTTCATCAATAATCACCAATCCGATATCGCTTACCTCTAGCTTGCCGTCTCTCAAGCGGTTTTTCAATGTTTCCACCATTGCCACATAACATTGAAACGGATTGTTCTTGCGGAGCTTTTCTACTTTGCTGTCAATGACTTTGTTTTGTACTCCTACCCTTTTCAAAGCTTTTGAAGTTTGTGCGCAAAGTTCTTTTCTATGCGTAAGCACTATAGATTTCATCTTGTATTTTTCATAAAATCGTCTTACAATCTCAGAAAAGACTACCGTTTTTCCACCTCCTGTCGGCAGCTGGTACAATAAAGGGAAAGAATTTGGCTGTGCTTCTATTTTTTCAAATATAGCCACTATATCATTTTCCTGATAGTCATAAGGGTTTGGCGAAGCAACAGTTTTATTTTCCATTTATTTCTTTTTATCGAAATTAATTCTTCTGGAAAAAGTAAATGTTATACTTAAATATAAATACATTGCACATTTTGTGCTTTGAAAGATACCTAACTGACCTGTAAATGAATTGCCTTGGTTATTCTGCCCGAAGCTTCTTCGCAAAAATCAAGTCCGGAGTAATCAGGATTGTAGCCTCCGATGTAAGGCACGGCCATCATATAAATTCTTTGATTTGCCTGCCCAGAATCATTTACAATTTGAAAAGCATCATTGATCGTAATTCCCGGCACTTTAAGATAAAACTTTCCATTTTCTTTTTTCTCAGCCTTTTTGTTTCCAGAAGCTATCTGTTCTGCGCCTTTTTTCTTGGATTTAAATTCAAGTTCAGCCGGACTCACGCTTTTTTTATCAGAAAGTCCTTTGAATGGAAAATCTTCATACGAAAGATGGGGCTGGCCTACACAGTCTATGAACGTTTCATATAAAACCGATTGTGAAATTCCTGCTTCATCTGTATAATTGTAATTAATGCCTCCTTCTTGATTTATTGAAATTTCGCTGTCTTCTCCAACAGCTACGATATTCAATATTCCAGCATCGTGCAATGCGATCAGCTCGATTGCTGAAGCTTGGGGAACGAACGCAATTACGATAGAAATCAACGGCATGAGTGAAGTTTGCAGTCGCATCATGTCTTCAGCAGAGAGGTATTTTGCTGGATAGTTGAGGGAGAAGCTTAAAACGGCCAATAATTCTTTCCAATATATTGATTCTTCTCTTTTAATGGATCGTTCGGCTTCGGCATATTCTTTTTTAAAGAGAATAAATGGATCTTGATTGTCGCGGTATTCCATCATTAGAGTCGTAAATTGTTCTAATGTGAAATCTTTGATTCGGGCATACATCGCCGGATCTTTTTCTGCGAGCAATTTTTTAAAATCTTCCTCAAAAATATAATCTAGCGACAGGAAGCCTTCATTTTTCGACTTATGAATTTCAATTTCCTGTTCAGTAAGTACTGAATTATTTACCAAATGCGAGTCTTCGAGATGAAAACGCACGGCTGGCAAGAGTCCACTTCGGGAATGCATTATGATCTTAAAGTTTGGACTGCTTTCAGAAACATTATATTTTAGGATGTTGTTTTCATCTCTGAAAAAAGTTCCGTTATGCCTTGCAAGCGTTCGGATTGCGTCAATGGCTGTGAGTGAAGAGCCTTTAATTGCCACAGGATGATCGGTAATTATTCCGAGTTTTGAAGGCGGATAAGGCGAATCAAAATAGTTTGGCACCTTTCCCTCATATTTTTTAGGCCAGCTGTGACCCGTACAGATAATTACGGTTTCGAATTGCCTTTCAATTCCAGAATTGTCTATAACTTTTACTCTATTTTCTTCGGGATAGTCAATTACATCGACTATTTCTGTGTTTGTAAAGATGTTTACTTTTATGCCAACCAGCTCGGCGGCCATCATCAACAAATCAAATTGAGCCTCAAGGTATTTTCCGAAAAGCAATCTTGGGAGTACTTTATATTCATTGAAATGATTGCGGTCGATTGCATAATTTTCTAACACCTCTTCGGGCAATGTCTTGATCCAATCGTGAATTGAAGTCACGAGTGTTGGGATTTCGTTGGCGGATACATTGGTAATATGTTCTTTATTTGCGCCTTCTTTGCTGTAAGGCATTCCTGCGCCCAGCTGTTCTTTTTTATCAAAAAGGGTTATTGTCAGGCTTTTTGCATCGTTTTCTAGAAGGCTCTTGAACATAAAAAGACCACTAGGGCCTGTACCAAGAATTGCAATGCTTCTGCTTTTAGTTTTGTCCATAATCGTTTTTAGGTTCGCTTATATCTGCCATTTTGCATTACTTAAAGATAATCATTGTGCCCTGCTGAAGTTTATATAAAAATGTTAAAAAGTTGTAGGTTTAATAGGCTTTAAAATTTGATATTCATACCTCTTTTTTTCTTTTATAATTTAGTTTTTATTCTTGCAGTCGCCTGTTTTTTCATTGCAATAGGGTCAAACTTCGTAGCAACCGCCTGTTTTTTCGTTATAATAAGGTCAACCTCCGTTGCAACCACCTGTTTCTCCGTTGCAATAGATTCAACCTTTGTTGCAACTGCCTGTTTCTTCGTTGCAATAGAGTCAACCTTCATTGCAACCGCCTGTTTCTTTGTTGCAATAGGGTCAACCTCTGTTGCAACCGCCTCTTTCTTTGATTATTTTTTTTACTCTATCTTAATCAGCCTTCTGAAGCTAAGCTTGTTTACTTTTTTATATTCTGGAGCTGTTGTGCCATAGACTGATTTTAAGTATTTTTTGACGGACATGGCTCTTGCTACCAGTCCCGTTTCTAAGTTGTAGAGTTTCCTGTTTCTTATATTTAAGGCGTTGCTGTAAGGGACGTAGGCATTTTTTACTTCGGTATTGAGTTCTTGCAGGAGTGTTTTGTAAGCTATCAAGTTGATTATTGTCAACGGTATTTCGTTTGGCCTGTATTTCTCCTCGATGGAAAGGAGCTCAATCATTTTTTCGATGTGGTCGATTTTGAGGTCGTAGCTTTGCTGTGATACTGAGTTTCTGTCTTCGGGCGTGCCGTCTTCCTTCAATATTGTTTTTGAACCTGGCGCTCTCCTGCCCTGCATCCTCCTGTTTATTGTTTCGGCGTCTTGAATTACCGTGATTGAGGCTCCTGAGACTGCCAATGCACCCATTATTTTTGTGCCTAATGCTTTGTAAGGCTTAAAGGCTATTTTTCTTTTTCGTTCTACTTCGTCAAAGGGTGCCTTGGCTATTTTTACTTTTTTTACGTCGTCTTTTGCTTGCTCGTGGAGGCTTGCCAACTTGGCTAATGATAAGTAATCATTTGAAGGGTCGTAAGTTTCGCCAAAGCCTGTGCAGTATGCTATTAAGGTTTCGAAGTTTGCCACGTTTTTAGCGTGTCCTGTTTCTGAATTTGATGCCATTTTTTGTGGGTTTTAAATGTTATTAGGCTTCAAATCTATTTTATTTTTGAAATGGCAAGAGCTGTATTTTGAATTTATTTTTTGATTTTTGAAAAATAATCGTTGAAATACAGATATATACGATTAAATGCGTGTTTGTTGTTGTTTTTTATGATACTATTTTTGAATAGTGTTACTATAGAAAGAGCTATTGCTGAGATGATTTCAAAAAAAATCGCCTCCTATTGAAGGAGACGATTTTTTTAAGCCATAAAAACTAGTTATGTTACATTATACACTTTTTTATACCAGCTTTTTCCTTGTTTTATAGGTATCATTTCTACATTAACATTCTCTACTTTATAAACAAAACCGACTAATTTCTATCTTAGTGCTTAATAATAATATTCACTAAGCTATACTTTGTCTCACATCCCTTTATCGCATCTGAATGTTCAGTTATTTCTAAAGGATAATATTTTTCTAAAATTAAGCGATCATTGATTACAGGATGAAAGGCACATTTAATTTTTTCTGTTACCCAAAGTTCTCTATGATTTATATAACCGCTTAAAAAATCATTAAGACCAGAACTAGATTCTTCTTTATAAGAATAAGTTATTTTAAAGCAGTCATAACCATTTATTTTTTTTCTTTCATTTTTAAATTCGCGCAAGTCAATAACTTTATTGAGAGAATAATATTCAATGTTGTCTTTCATTGCCGTTTTTGTATCGATGGTATTCTCTTCTAAAATTTCTCCATTGAAGTTTTGAATGCTATTGATAATGTTACCTTGAAACTCATGACGGTATTGAAGATTGTTCTTCATTTCAAAAATGATTGATAAATTTTCATCGATCATCTGCAGGGCTTCTTTTATTTGGATTGAATCTGTTTTCATGTCAGTAGATGAACTTTCTAATTCTGCTACCTCTTTTATTTCGGCAAGCATTTTTTTCTTAAATTCTTTCATAGAATTTTGATATAATACTTCATCAATTATTATCTCTCTTGAATTAAAAACAATCGTCCCGATTTTGGGAACGATTGTTTTGTTTTGAGAAAATAGTATTGTAGGGATTATTATGGCTGTGATGATATGAAATAATTTCATTTTTTTTATTTAGAGTTTTCTAAAAGTTATTTTGTTGTTTGATTATGCTTTTGAAGAATGTTATTAATTTCCCTTTTGAGTTTTTAAAATTTTTATATCAGTAAGTTTATCATCGAGAGTGAAAACTTTGAAAACAATATTTTTCATTGGATAATCGATTGTAATCATTTTAAAGCTAGATTGCACATTGATTGAAGAAACAGAAAGATAAGTCATGTCTTTTTTTAATTCTTCTTTTTTGATGATTTTTATATTGAGCTTACCATTAATTTTTAAATCAAGGTTGCACAAACTGTTCTCCAACAAATATATAGTTGAAGCATGCCTACGATCTACTTTGAAATGCTCTAAAAATTTTGGGTTATGGATAATTTCATTCATTAGACCACAATTTCTGGTAATTTCAGCCTCTTCAAATAAAGAGTTAAAATATTTATAGGCATTTAACAACTTTTCCCTCTCTTTATAGAAAGGAAATTTTTGTTCAATATAAATTTCAGGAGAATAGGTTTCATATTTCACAGTTACATCATTTCTAAACAAGCATAATTTATAAGATATGCCATCCTGAACATCAGTGTATTCAATAGCATCAAGACTATCCATTTTCATTTGTTTAGTAACATTCAAATTATAAGGATTGATTGTTTTTAAAGAATCTAGATGCTTATAACACATTAAAGTTTCAGAAGCTGATAATTTCTTTTTATTTAGGCTTTTGTCCCAATCTATATAAAATCTGTAAACAGCACTGTCTTCATAGACAATAAATTCTTCCTGTTCTAACTTTAATATGAGCTGATTTTTATTGTCAATGTTTAGCAATTTTGCATACTGTTGCCCTTCATAATTTATGTCTGCTCTTTCATATTTTGATAGAATTGATTGCTGAGCGAATAAACCAAGAGAAAAATAAAAAGAGAGTAAGAAAAATATAAGAATGATTTTTTTCATGGATTTTTATTTATTTCAAGTTTTAAAATGCCCCAACTTAAAAAATTGGGGCATTTTTTTTATTCTTTAACAGGTCTGTCTTGAGTCGTATTAGTTATATTCCAAGTGTCTTCAATTAACTTAAAAAACTCTAAAAATAAATCTAGTTTTTCACGCGATCTGTCACAGTCATCTTGAGGGGAATATGCGTCAAGCTTGTAATATTTGTTGCCTTGAAAAAATTCAACAGTATAAGTAGCCCCATCACTAGTACACATAGGGACATAAATATAATTTCCTTTTTCATCTTGAATTAAAGGCCGTTCTAAATTTTTTTGGATGACATTTTGCAAATAATCTTTATCAAGAATAAATTTGACCATCTGTTTGATATCCGCACGCTTTACATTTGTTTTTCTTAGATAGTCTTTTAGAACAAACTTCTTTCCGTCGAGGAAAGTTTTGGAATATTCACTGCTTGTATAATATATTTGAGCAATTAAAGCCTCTTTTTTTGAAAGTATGAAATACCGACTGTCATGCAGCAAGAAGTTGTTAGCATTGAATGCAATCACTAAAGGTTGTTCATTTTTAATATCTAAAAGTTGATAAATGCTGTCGTTATTTAAGTCTGTGTAGTCAATGTCCTTCCAGATATTTTGTCCGTAGGCAAATGAACAAATGAAAAATAATAGAATGATTTTTTTCATGGTGTTTAATTTATTTAAAGTTTTAAAAATGCCCCAATTTTTTAGTTGGGGCATTAACTTTATTCTTTAAGAGACCTGCCTTTGACTGTGTTCGTTATTTTCAAAGTATCTTGAATCAAATTAATCAACTTTATAAATAAATCTAGCTTTTTGCGAGATCTATCACAATCAGCTTCTATAGTAATATTACTTAAACTATATACCAAGTTTCTTTTCATAATTTCTACGGTATAGTAATCGGGATGGCTACTCCCACAAATAAGTATTCCAGAGTCATCTTCGGAAGTTTTATATTTAATTTCAAAATCATTTTGCTTCAACGCTTTTACATATTTCTCATCAGTAATTTGATTTAACATTTCCTGATAAATATGTTTATTTTTTCCTGTGATTTCATGCTTGATAATTGTGTCATTATTTTCAAAGGGCAAAAGATAAGACATGAATTCTATATGATATGTTTTTTCAGAGCCAATAACGATGAAGTGGCTTTTAAAATCATTAAAATTTGAAGAATTCCATTTCTGAAATCTTATGATAACAGAATTTTTATCCGATATTCCGAATAGCTGATAATAAGGATTGTGAAAAATTTTATAATCTGAATTTGAAACTTTGAAATTGTTATCCTGAGTATACGTATATGTGCTAAAGAGCAACAATAAAATCATTTTTTTCATAACTAAAGATTTTTAGACATTGCCTTAGAATGTAAATTATATATATAAAATAGCCATAAATTGCTCAAATTTTCTTGAATTTCTTGAAAATAATCAGTCGTTTCTAATCCTTGAGTGCTAATATTATTTAAAAATTTATCCCAATTCCAAATCTCATTAGTACCTACAGCAGGATTTATTAATTGCATGTTACCATATAAAGTTATTTCATTTGGAGGAATCAACTCTGTCAAAATTTCATTTAGCATAGCTTTCAATTGAGGAATAAGTTTGTCAGCGATAAATTCATGCTCAGCATTACCATCATAGATGTCGAAATAATCATTAATTGCCTGTGATAAAGTCATTCCATTTAATGTAGCGATAGCTATATTTGGATGCTGGGTTGAATTTATTCTTATGTCTTGAATAAAAGCATGCAGGCATTCGTGCGCAATTACTTTGGCTATTATAATATTTGATCCATAATCAAAACCTCCTTGACTCAGTAAAAGTTGTCTATTAATAGCCACACTTATCTGCAACTTTCCGTTTACCATTTGATGTGTGGTCTGACCTAAATTATTTTGCATTACTGATGCATCAACAATATTAAACTTCACGCTTACCTTATCATTTTTATCAAAAACATTTGTAAATAGATTTTTAAATCGAGGAGAAAGCAATAGTTTTTCATAAATTTTATTAAACTTTACCTCTTCAGGGGAAGTTCCTGAAACAGCAGTCATATCCACGTTTAGCGGCGATTTCAAAGACTTATTAAAATCTAAATTTAATCCGGTATCAATGCAAGACTGAATAAATTGTCTAACAAATGTCATGCTATAAGAATCATAATTATTAGCTGCAGTATAGCTATAGATTTGATTAGCAGCAGCAGAACCATTATGAGCAGTCAGCCAATCTTTTTGAGGTTGCGAAAGATAAGCATAAAGATAAGCCACAGTCCTCGGTGCTTCCTGAATATATAACGGCCCCGTAATAAAAGGCTTTTTAGGGCCACCCGTTCCAGAACCTCCCCCGCCTGTGCCCGGATTCTGGCTGCCGTCTAATGGATTTCCCGGATTAGGATTGCCTTCACCCGGCACAGTACCGCCACCGCCTCCAGTATTATTTCCTGGAGTACTGGTACCTGGAGAAGTTCCAGAACCGCTCGATGAACCCGAACCAGTACTGCCACTTGGGCTTCCTGTACCCGGCCCGCTTGGCCCGCCACCTTGATTTCCGCCACCTTCAGGGTCAGCAATAATTGTAGTCTGACTGCCGCCGCAGATTGTGACAGTCTCATATCTGATATGTGCGCCACCGTCAGCAGCATTACAGCATCCAGGACCAGCAGGAGTGCCAACCGGACCATTTCCGCAGTAGGAAAATGTCACAGCAATACAGTTGCCTCCCTCTTTATTAACAAGGGTCTCATAGTCAATTTCCTGCGTAGATACTTGTCCCGTAAATGCAGCAAATTCATGAAAAACATGTCTCTGGCGATAAGATTCGTCGGGATAATATTTGATTAAGAAAGCCCTATTGCCTTCTGCTTCTTCCGTGACTACCAGATTTTCAAAAAATAAAGGATTTGTTTCGCCTCTTGTTATTGACATCGTGTAGTAAGTGTCATTGCCCTTTGTCATAGCCTTGACTGAACTGCTATCTATCACAAAATTGTAAAGCGTGTCGAGTTCGCCACCTTTTCCCTGAAATCGTTCCTTGTTTCTGTAAACATTT
Organism: Flavobacteriaceae bacterium PS02334; assembly: GCA_029959295.1. Lineage (GTDB taxonomy): Bacteria > Bacteroidota > Bacteroidia > Flavobacteriales > Flavobacteriaceae > Flavobacterium. The sequence continues at coordinate 186,425 of JASCOH010000001.1, forward strand.
TTTGTCAGCTGAGGAAGCCTCTCAAAATCTTTAAAATTTTTCTGCTGGATAGTAATGCCTGAAGTATTTTCAGAATGTTCCTCGTGTAAAGAATTATCTTCTGCTTGACATCCCAAAAAGAGGATCGCCCCACTGAAAAAAAGAATTCTGCCAAATCTTTTTAATTGTTTCTTCATAAAATTGATTAATTATTGATTAATAATAAAATACAATGCTATGCTTTAACAAGAGTTATGGTGGCTCGCTCGCGTTATCGCGGCTGTGCAGGAACACATCGGGGAAATGTTATGACTGCACTTGACAAATATAAGAGGTGTCGAGTAAATGCCGTTACGGTTTTCCCGTAATTTTTTTACGAAAAAACCGTAAATAATTGTGAAAGTTTTTAATAAGAGTTTTTATCCTGATTGCTCGTGCTTTGCAATGGCGCGCAATCTTATTATGCCGCGAGGGGATTTCGCGGGGTGTTGAGGGTTTGAATTACATTCTACATAAGTCTTACCAAACTAAGATATTTAGCATAAAGCAGTTAATACTTTTATTCAAAACAAGTTACTTTCATTTGTAAAATTCATCTAACAAAAAACCCGTATTTCTACGCATAGGCACCCTAATTTTTAATTTTAAGTTTGTTTTAAGCAATGAAAATCAGATAGAATTTGGTTGCTTAAAAAATTGGAATTGCTTCTACCCCTACTGAAAAGCAAGGCCAATATTGCCCCAAACAAAAAACTTAAAACTTAACTATTATTATGAAAAGTATTCTTGAAAACAAAAGCAAAGACAATACGTCGTGTGGCTGTGAAGATCCGATTGAGTGCCTGCGCCATATGTTTTGCGACCTGGTTCAGAAAAAAAGAGTAGAAAAAGGACAATGTCCTGTGAGAAGACCTGTTTTTCTGCGCACTCACGGCATTATGAAAGGCACCTTGACCATTCTTGACGATCTTCCAAAAGATTTTAGGCATGGAATGTTCAAGGAGAGCGGTGATTTCCCGACGTATGTAAGATATTCTTCTGACCTTTCTGACGGAAGGCCTGACTGGATGAGCACTATCGGAATCGGGATCAAGATTTTCGGAATTCCTGGAGAAAAAATGGTCAGCGACGATGGCGCAAATACGGCCGACTTATTGATGCAAAATGTACCTTACTTTTTTGTAGACAATGCCAAAGACATGTGCAATTTCACAAAAGCAAGCTTAGAGGGCTGGAGCGATGACTGGATTCAGCAAAATGCGCCAAAAACTACTGAGCTTTTGAATGATATGGCAAAGCCAATTCGTTCGGTTTTAGAAACGCAATTGTGGAGCGTAGTTCCATTTGAGTTGGGAGAAAATAATTTCTGCAAATATATTCTTCGTCCCGGAAGCTCTACTTTTGCTGGAGATCCTGACATCAATGATCCTGATTTTATGGCTAAGGATTTAGCAGGAAGAATGGCTGCGGGTCCCGTAACTTTAGATATTTATATCCAAAAAAGGCCCGATGCTTCTGAATTTGGAGAAGCTTATATTGAAGAGCATTTTCCTTTAGACCGCGCTACCGTGACATGGGATGAAAAAATTGCAATTCCGGTAAAAGTTGCTACGATTTTATTACCTCAGCAAGATATTACTACAGAAGAACAAGAAATTTATGGCGATTGGCTTTCTCTCAATATTGGAAGAGTGCCGCTTGAAAATAAGCCTGTCGGAAGCATCGCGCAAGCGAGAGTAAGCGTTTATCAGACAAGTGCCGATTATCGAAGAAAAGAAAACGGCCAGCCCGTTACTGAACCGAAAGTAGCCGGCGAGCCAATTATTGAAAATCCGGTTTGTCCTTTTGCTGGCCATAAAAATGAAAAGAAGGTTTCGAAAGAACTCACTGAAGAGCAGATCAAAAGAATTACGCACGTCAAAATACATCCTGGAATCGGAATCGCCCGTGTGGGAGACAGTCCTGAAAAATATTATATCGGTCCGGAAGTTTTTCATCCAAAACCAACTGAATTTGGAAGTACACGAGATGCCGGAGGCGCTATAAAACGACAAGCGGCGCGTTTTAGAATTTATGCTTATGACAAATATGGAAATGTAGTTTCTGAAATTGAGCATTCTAAAAATTCTAGCGTAGAATGGTCAGTACATCTTGCCAATAAAAAAGCGGCGTGGTATCAATTTAATGCCGCAATGGATATTCCGGCCACGGTAACTTTGACTGTTCCGCTTAGAAATCCTGCAGTTACAGGAAGCGACAGAAGCTCCTTATGTATTGATTCTGGTAAAACAGTAATCATGGGCGTCAATATGAATGATTCAAGCTATGTCATGAGCGGCAATTTTAGAGGAACGCCTGTAACGCTTGGCGAACTGCGAACTGATGAAGCGGGAAGACTTTTGGTTCTTCCAGGTTTTGGAGTTTCTGCAAGTCCGACGAACCAGCCTGTTTATGACAAGTTAAATCCAGATAGTTTCAACAATGCGAACGGCTGGTATGATGATATTGCCGACGGACCTGTTCATGCGAAAGTTACTATTGCAGGCATTGATTATGATGCTGATTCAGCTTGGGTTGCTTCTGCTCCACCCAATTATGCTCCTGATTTAGTGGGATGGCGAACAATGGATGACCTTTTGCAAAGCGTTTATATGCAATCAGGAATGCTAGCTGTTCCGCAAGAAATTTCTTTTCATCAGCACGTGCGACCAATTTTACAACGCTTAAGCGAAATGCAGTGGGTAAATAAAGGATTTTTAGCCATGTTTGGAGCCGGAGCGCCTATGAATTTCTCTGATCCGAAATTATTGAAAAAGCTTTCTTCTGTGCCTATGGATACCAGCGTTTATCCTGATCCTTATGTAGAACTTCGAAGAACGGTTTATAACAGCTTTAGATCTACCAATTCACAAACAGCTGATGTCGGAGCTTGGCCATGGAATTATGGAGATGCTTACGGCTATACGAATCCCGATCCTACAGTTGCGCCTTCAGCAACGACTTATTTGCAATTGCCACCAGTCTATGATTATATTTTATCTAATTGGGTCGGCGGTCTTTTCATAGATGATTATGATCCTGAATATAAAAATCCTGAAAAAATTGAAGATGTGGATTTGCAGAAACAGCCTGAAGTGCTTGACAGGTCGGCAATGCATTTCTGTTTAGCCGATGCTTTTCATCCTGGCGCAGAATTGACTTGGCCGATGCGAAATGCTTCGATGTTTCGAGCGCCTTACAGAATCAGAAAATGTGAAGAAGGAAGCACCGATCCTTCGTATGGCTCTACGCTTAACAATGCAGATGTCATGGCTGTAAATGGCCCATTATACGGGCAATCTGCCGGAGATTTGACACGCTGGATGGCACTTCCTTGGCAAGGCGACACTGCATTTTGCCGTTCAGGGTATGACTTTGAATATGATCCTTATGTACCTACTTTCTGGCCCGCCCGCGTGCCGAATCAAGTATTGACAGAAATAGATTATGATACGCTTTGCGACACAGAACAGCCAATGGAAATTAGAATTGCTGCTTTTCAGAGCCGACCGTTATGGCTGAGACAGCTTCCGATGCAAAGTTCTGCGCCTGACCAAATGATGTATATGATTTCTAATTTCAGCCAAATGGGAATCTTGGAAGCAAAACCAAGACCTGAAGATATGGACTGGCTACCTGAGACGATTTATGTAGAAAATCTCAGCAAGGTAAAAAGAGCTGAATTGGAAAGCGATTATCGTTTATTCAAGAAAGCATTCAAAAAACTTGGATTGTATGACCGCAAACTGGCCGAAGCTGGCTGGATAAGCGAAGAACAGCGAAATGAGTTCGATACTATCAAACGTAGAGGAAACTGATGACTCAAAAAAATGAATATGATGTTATTGTAGCAGGCGCTGGTCCAGCAGGATGCGCCGCTGCAATTGCATTAAAACAATCGGGAATAAATGTTTGCATCATAGATCGAAAATCTGATGAAACGCGCAAAGTTGGCGAATCGCTTCCTGGTGCTTCAATTCGGCTTTTGAATAGGCTTGGGATCCATAATCTAGAAACATTTTTAAATGCCGGTGATTATAAAAAATGTCTTGCAAACGCATCTTCTTGGGGAAACGAAGAATGGATTTATCAATCTGGAATGGCAAATCCGGAAGGTGGTGGCTTTCATATCAACAGAACAGCATTTGATGAAGCTTTCAGAAAAAAAGCTGGAGATTTAGGAATTCAAATTTATAATGCGTTGGTTGATCATATTGATTTTGCAGACGATTCAGATTTAACAATCGAGCTTAAACAACAAGAACATACAGAAATCAAGGCAATAAAAGCGAAATGGATAATTGATGCAACCGGAAGAAAAGCTTCCATTAGGCGAAAATTTGGCTTGGAAAGGCATAAAATTGACGAGCAAATGGCTGCTACAAATTGGATAAAAGCGCCTCAAACTGATATCGATCATGCGACTAGAATAAAATCTGTGGCTGACGGATGGTGGTATACTTCGCTCCTTCCCGACCAAAGCAGAGTGATCAGCTTTCAAAGCTTGCCGGAAACAATCGCCAAATTGCATAAGAATCCGGAAGATTTTTTTGCTAAATTTAATGAAGCGTGCCTATTGCCTTATACTGCAAATAAAAATCTTAGCATTCAAAGCAAAGCGATTGACGCTGGGACAATAAATCCGGGAATTGTGACTGCAAAAGGCTTATTATGCGTAGGCGATGCGGCTTTGTCCTTTGATCCTTTGTCTTCACAAGGAATATTTTTTGCACTTTACAGCGGTATCAAAGCGGCTGAATCAATTGTAAAATGTATTTCTTCAGATGATTTACAAGAAGAAATTCTTGCCAATTATCAATCCATTATTGAAAGAGTATTTATAGAAAATCAAAAATCTAGAAAATATTTTTACAAAAGCGAATCAAGATATTTTAATGAACCCTATTGGAAAAGCCGAAAGTTTAGCTAAAACTTTCGGCTTTTATTTTAAACTTGAATTGCTTACAAACTGCCTTTTATCAAACTCGTCGGATTGTACCCAAAATACTTTTTAAAGGCAAAAGAGAAGTGCGAAATATTTTCAAAACCCAAATCAAGATAAATATCTGACGGCTTCTTGCCTTCTTGTTCAATCTGGAAATGAGCTTCCTGCAGTCTTTTTTGTATCAGCCAGCGATTAGGCGTATCATTGAAAATCCTTTTAAAATCTCTTTTGAAAGCAGATAAACTTCTGCCCGTGAGGTACGCGAGCCTTTCTAAAGTTACATTAAACTTATAATTTCGAAACATAAACGCTTCCAAATCTAATTTTTCAGGAATGCTAAAATCAAAAAGCGCGTTCGAAATTTCTGGATTGATGTGCAATAATATCAACAGAAGTTCTTCCCTTTTTACTTTGGAAAATGTATCGTCAATGGTTCCTCCTTCAGTATAATAAGGCATCAGGGACTGTATGAAATTAGGAACCAGAGCATCTTTCTTTAGCAGAATAAACGCATTTTTAGAATCTATTGCTACATTTTTAACGATGTGATTCTTCTTGAATTCTGATAAAAAAACCTCATCAAAAACAACGACCACTTTTTCAAATTGCCCTTTGTGCTTCTGCTTGCTGTATTTTACCAGATGATTTTTTCTGACAATGCAAGAATCGCCTGATTTCAAGGCATGCTTCTTATGTCCGTCATATGCTTCAATTTCTCCAGTGGCCAGATATAAAAAGAAATGCTCTGGTATAAATTGTTCCGGAGAAATTTCTGGACCGATATAGCACGATTTTATCTCTGCAATTGTCATGATTCTGAAAATTAATTATGCTAATTTACGCCTTTCCACCATTCTTTAAAAACCTGCGTGCTATCGTTCAAATTTACGATTTCTCCAATCATTGGAGTCACCAAAGGCAAGTTTGATTCTTTGCTACGTTCCGTTAATTCTTTCAGCGGTTCGTCCCAAGCGTGCATTGCTAATTTAAATTTTGAAGAATGTACTGGGAAAAGTCTTTTCGCTTTTAAATCTTTTGCGGCTTTCACGACTTGTTCTGGTAGCATGTGAATCGCTTCCCAAGCCACATTATATTGTCCGTTTTCTAAAATTGCGAAATCTATCGGGCCAAATTGCTCGCCGATTTTTGCAAAATGGGTATCATAACCGCTGTCGCCACCAATGTAAATTTTAGTATTCGGCGTTTCTAAAACATATGAAAGCCACAACGTATTATTTCTGGTAAAACCCCTTCCTGAAAAATGTCTTGCAGGAGTTGTATGGACTTTAAGGCCATCTTCTAAAACAACGGTTTCGTTCCAATCTTTCTCAATTATTTTATCTGGAGCATAGCCCCAAAGTTCGAAATGCGCACCAACTCCAAGACCGCAAAAAACTTTTTTTACTTTAGATTTCAAGGCAATTATCGTTTCATAATCTAAGTGATCGTAGTGGTCATGGCTTATGAATAAATAGTCAATCTCTGGCAAATCAGCAACAGTATAGCCATTTGCTCCTTTGAAAGCACTCACGGTTCCTGGCAAAGGCGAAGCATTGCCGCTAAATACCGGATCAACTAAAATTCGCTTTCCATCTAACTGCATAAAATAGGAAGAATGCCCGAACCAAACCAAAACGTCAGCCTCTGGAGCAAGATTTAACAGATTGGTTTTTATGGAAGGAATGCTGTCAACCGGCACTCTTCGGGGATGATTTCCGAATAATTGGTCATAAATAATTCCTCCCATGCTGTAGCCCTCAGTAAGATCTGGCGTGTAATTTATATTTTGAAATCGATCATCGCTGTAATTTGAAGATTTTTTTATCAACTCTAAACGACTGCCTTCTGGAGCTTTGCCAAATTTTGGATGCTTCATGTAAAAAAATGTGACCAACGTCAAAACTGCCAAAATGCTTATCACTGTAATCATAATTCTTTTTGTAATTTTTAGAAATCGTTTCATTCTATCTATTAATAGTACAATTTAATTTTTATTTGTTTAGGAATCAAATTCTTTCAAGATTTTGCGTTGTCTCCTTTTTATAATTGCATGATGTGATATAATCCGACAAAACTGGAACTTACCAAATATCTAATTTGCCACAAACATCTAAATTTATGTTGCAAAGTTGCAGTAAATAAAATATTGGGGTTTTGTTGTAAGGTCCATTTTTACTTTGTTAAAAAGTCCATTTTAAATGACTAATTTTTACTAGTCATGATTCAATAATCAAAAATGAATTATTTCAGAATTTAGGCAACCTTTATAATTAATACATCTTCTGTTAACACTACCTTTCTTATACTAAAAATTCATAAACATTTGATAAACAATTAGTAATCAGAAATTATCGCATTTAGAAATTTGAAAATATAATTTCACTCCCTGTTAATTTAACCAATTTTAAAAAATCAGTTTTTCTGGTTTTTAAATAATTTACAAAATAATATGGGGAAAAAGTATTTTGGAATTCTATTTCTTGCGCTCTTTTATTTAGGGATAAATAGCGCCTTGGGGCAAGCTTTGATCAGTACGCACAACAACGTTTTTACTACAAATTTCAACAACTGGCGGAACACGCTTCCGACTGGCTATGCAATGACTGGAAGCGGCAATTCTTATATCGGCACAGCTGCAGCTACGACTGGAGGAGTGTATTCAATTGCGAATGCAGGTTTTGGGTATCAAGCTTCGAGCGGTGCTTCCACGATCATTCTTACCGGAACTTTTAAAAATACGACGGGAAGTGCAATAACCGAATTGCAAGTAAGTTATCAAGCATTTAATATCGTTTCAAGAACGTCAAGAACGCCTGGATGGACGGTCACTTCTAGCTTGGGAACTGTTTCTGACTTAAATTGGATTTACAACGAATCAAATACGCCTTCAAGTCCAAGCACTGAAACAATTACCTTGACCGGACTAAATATTGCAAACAATACAACGTTTACCTTTGCTTTTGCTTCCAATCGCGGTGACGGCAGCGGTTCTTCTCCATTGATTGGATTGAATAATATCAGCTTGAAATCAGTAAAAATAAATGCTTCAATCACAGCAAATCCTGATGTTTTGTCTTTTGCCAATACAGAAACTGGAAGCAATTCTGCTACAAAAACAAGCACGATTACTGGTGCTTCGCTGACTTCAAATATTGTCGTGACTGCGCCAGCGAATTTTCAGGTAAGTGCCAACGGAACTACTTGGTCGACAACAACTTCTTTAGGAACTTCAGGCGGTACTTTATATATAAGATTTACGCCTGGAGCCGTCGGTTTACTTTCAGGAACTATTGAGCTTTCATCAGGAAGTGCTTCTGAAACAATTAGCGTTTCCGGAACAGGAATTACGCCTTGCATCACGCCTGCTACTCCAAACGGAAGTATTGTGCCAGCAGAAAATCCGGCTTGCGGTTCCACTTTTTTAACTTATACAGGCACAATTGCAAGCGGTGAAAATTATTATTGGCAAACTGCGGCTTCTGGAACTTCAACAGTAAATAATGCGACGAATACCTTGCAAGTTTCAACCGCAGGAACGTATTATGTTAGAGCTTATAACGGAAATTGCTGGAGCACTTCTTTAGCCTCTCCTGCAATAACAATCCAAACTCCGGTTTCAATTTCAACACAGCCTTTGAGCCAAAATATTTTGGCCGGAAATAATGCTTCCTTTTCAGTAATTGCTTCGGGAACGCCGACGCTGACTTACTTGTGGCAAGAAAGCCAAAATGGAATCGACTGGAATTCAGTTGGAACAAATTCAAATACTTTGGCACTAACAAATGTTCCAATTTTAAAAAATAATTATAAATACCGTGCAGTTATTTCAAATTCCTGTGGGAATATAATTTCAAATGAAGCTTCTTTGACCATTACCGAAGATGCTTGCGTGACTGAAGATATTTCAAATTTAGCTTCGGCTTCAACGTATGCTACAAGAACTTGGACAGCGAATGACGGAACGACTTGGTCGGCAAAAGGAGCAAGAAGTGATCAGACTTTAAATGGGCGTGCCATCTGCTTTGGAACCAACAGCCACGGTGACAGAGAGCTTATTTCTCCAACTTATTCTAACGGAATGGGGATTTTGACTTTTAATTATGCAAGAGGTTTTTCAAACTCCAACAGCCGAAAATTAAATGTATATGTCAATGATGTTTTAAAGGAAACAATTACGGTTCCTACAGCAACTTCGACTGTAGCAAATTATTCAAAAGTGATTAACGTGAGAGGAAATGTGGTTTTGAAAATCGAGAGCACAGAAGACGGACAAGTTGTTATTGACGACATTTCTTGGACTTGCTACAATCCTTGCACGCCGACGGTTTTGAGCGTTTTTCCAAATTCTGGACCCGAAAATACCATCTTGACAATCAAAAGCAATACTACAGGAAACTTTGTCGGATTGACACCGCAAAAAATAAAATTCAATACTGTTGCAGTTTCTGAAATTTTATCAAATGACGGTACAATTTTAAAAGTAAGAGTTCCTGTTGGTGCCAAAACTGGGAATATTAGCATCGATGACATTCAAAATTGCGATGCTTCAATTGCTTTTACAGTTATTGGAAAAATTAATTCTGATTGTGAAACTGCAGATTCTCAAACTTTTGGCAATTATAGCGAATTGATGATTTCTGAAATATATGACGCTTTGAGCAATAATGACGGATTGATTGAATTGTATAATCCTACCTTAAATCCGATCAATTTAAACGGCTATCTGCTAAAAAAATATGCAGATTCTTCGTCTCCCATAAATCTAAATTTGATCGGAACCATAAATCCGAATGAGACTTTTTTAATTGGCGCCAATCCAAATTTGGTCTGCAATAATGCGCCAAATATTTATACCAATAACGGCTGGAATGCCAATGATAAATTTGAATTGTACAAAAATAATGTTTTGATTGATGTTGTCGTTGCGCCAGATAATGTAGGCTATTCCATCCGCAGAAAGCCAACGACATTAGTGGCTCCAAAAAATTCTTTTGTGGAATCTGAGTGGGAATTTTTAACTACAGAAAATTGCGATAATATCGGAATTCCTCCTGCCTTTCCGCTAAATATTCCTGGAAATTCGCCAACGATAACTACTTTGCAAGATGATGCGATTGGTTGCAGTACTGCTTCAAAAACTTATATTGCAAATGCCACAGAAGGAATTTCTGGCGGTGCAAATCTAGTTTTTCATTGGTATTATAACGAACCCGGAACTTCAACTTGGACGGTTTTAAGCGAAAATTTGAATTATGCAATTACAGATGGAACTACTACAAGCCATCTGACTATAACAAATTTGGAAGAACTTGAAGGCTACCAATATTACTGCGAAGTCCGAGAAGACACGGCGACTTGCTCCTCGTCTTCAAATGCGGTCAGCATATTTCTTGCCAGCACAACTTGGAACGGAACGGGTTGGTCTTCAGGAATTCCTACATCTGAAAAGAAAGTGATTCTGGCATCGCCTTACAACACTGGAGTCAGCGGAAATATAGACGCCTGTTCCATTGATTTGGGAGGAAAAACACTTACTATTTCTGAAAACACCTATGTTTCAATTACAAATTCAATTTCTAATACTGTTATTGAAGGAATAAAAATTGAAAATAACGGAAGCTTGGTTCAACTAAATGACAAATCTAGAAATTCTGGAACCGGAACAATTTCCATGAAAAGAAAGACCCAGCCTGTGAAAAGATATGATTTCACTTATTGGTCTTCGCCTGTTGCCAACCAAGCCTTACTGCAAATTTCGCCTCTGACTTTGTCAGATAAATTCTATAGCTGGAATGCTTCTACACAAGCTTGGGAAATCCATTTGAATGGAAATGTGGCCATGAATTCTGGCAAAGGTTATATCGTGAGAGCACCGCAAAATTTCCAAATCAATACGACAGCCGTTTATGAAGCTACATTTAAAGGAAAGCCAAACAACGGAATCATTGAAACGCCGATTCTTGGTTCAAGCTCGCAAGATCAGTGGAATTTAATCGGAAATCCATATCCTTCTGCAATTGATGCTGATGCCTTTTTAAGCGAAACTTCGAATGCTGCAAATATTGACGGAACAATTTATCTTTGGACCCACAATTCTGCTCCAGAATCTAATCCAAACAGTCCGAATTATCAATATACTACAAATGATTATGCGAGTTATAATTTCCTTGGAGGAACGGCAACCCGCGGCGCTTCTGGAGGAAATTCTACTATTCCGAATGGAAAAATAGCTTCCGGTCAAGGATTTTTTATCAAAGGCCTGCAAAATGGAAATGCGGTTTTCAATAACGGAATGCGTCTGAAATCTGAGAATAATCAATTTTATAGACTGAATGCCTCAGAAAAAAATAGGATTTGGCTGAATCTTACAAACTCTCAAGGTGCTTTCAATCAAACTCTGATCGGTTATGCCCAAGGCGCGACAAATGAAATCGACCGTGGATTTGACGGAGTCGTTTTTGGAGGCAATTATGTTACTTTATATTCGCTAGTTTCCAACAAAACGCTTACAATCCAAGGAAGATCTTTGCCTTTTGATACCGATGATATCGTCGATTTAGGATTTATCACGACACTTTCTGGAACTTTCAAAATAGAAATTGATCATTTTGACGGCTTATTCGGCAATCAAGAAATTTATTTACAAGACAAAAATTTAAATATAATTCACGATTTGAAAGCGAATGCCTATGAATTTGCTTCAGAAATCGGAACTTTCAATGAACGTTTTAAACTCCGTTATAAAAGAGAAACATTAGGCAATCCCGATTTAGAAGCGATCAAAAACAGCGTAATTATATCTAAAAACGGAAAAGAAATAAAGGTAAAATCAGACTTGGAAGAAATTCAAAAAGTCACTATTTATGACATTCTCGGAAAGAAAGTTTTTGAAAAAGAGAATATCAACCAAAAGGAATTTTCTGCATCAAATATTGTTCAAGCCACACAAATTCTGGTCATAAAAGCAACATTAGAAAACGGACAGGAAGTCACAAAAAAGATTATTTATTAGTTTAATTATTAAAAATGGATGCCCCTATTTCAGGGGCATTTTTTATTTTATTCTTAATTTTTTCATAAAATACAAAGCTTATATTTATATATCGGGAAAAGTCGATATAAATTTGCACTATGGAACAAGTAGATATTTTTAAAGCTTTATCAAACAAAACGCGACTTCAGATTTTGGAATGGTTGAGAGATCCTCAAACCAACTTTCCAGAGCAGATAGAAAATGGATATTCAAATGGTGTCTGCGTAGGCCAAATACAGCTAAAAGCGGGACTGACACAATCAACCGTTTCAGAATATTTGTCAATTCTGCAACGTGCCGGATTTGTTGAAGCCACACGAGTTGGCCAATGGACCTATTACAAACGCAATGAAGAAGCTTTTGAAGAATTAAGCAAAATAATCTCCTCTGCCCTGTAAATTTAAATATAAAAAATTATGAGTAATAAAAGTTTGTTCGCTCATTTCCAGCTTAAATCACTGGATTTAAAAAACCGAATTGTGATGGCGCCGATGACGCGCTCTTTTTCGCCAAATGGCATTCCTACTGACTTGGTAGCTTCTTATTATGAAAAAAGAGCTGAAGGAGAAGTAGGTCTGATTTTATCAGAAGGTACCGTAATTAATCGTCCTTCATCTTCAAATGACGCAAATATTCCGCATTTCTACGGAGAAAAAGCACTGGCCGGCTGGAAAAATGTTATTGACAAAGTGCACAGCAAAGGCGGAAAAATGGGACCGCAAATTTGGCACATGGGAATCATGGACAACCATCATTCTGGCTGGGTGCCACCAGTTCCGTTTGAAGGACCTTCTGGCTTGAACCGACCTGGTTTCAACAATGGAAACACGATGACTGAAAAAGATATCGAAGACACGATTATTGCGTATGGAAAAGCGGCTTTAGACGCAAAAAATGCAGGTTTTGACTGCGTTGAAATTCACGGAGCGCACGGTTATCTTATCGACCAGTTTTTCTGGGAAGGAACAAATTTGCGCACAGATACTTACGGAGGAAAAACATTAGCAGAACGCACGCGTTTTGCAACAGATGTGATTAAAGAAGTAAGAAAACAAGTGGGTGAAGATTTTGCAATAATTATAAGATTATCACAGTTCAAGCCTTCGGAGTATACTTTTCAACTGGCAAAAAATCCGCAAGAAATGGAAGCTTGGCTACAGCCTCTTGTTGATGCTGGCGTAGATATTCTGCATTGCTCACAACGCCGTTTTTGGGAACCAGAATTTGAAGGTTCTGACTTAAATTTTGCAGGTTGGGCTAAAAAAATCACCGGAAAAGCAACAATCACAGTTGGCTCTGTAGGATTAAGCGGCGATTTCTTCGGAGCTTTTGCTGGCGAAAGCTCACAGCCAAGTTCTTTGGAAGAATTGACACGACGTTTAGAACGAGGCGATTTTGACCTTGTGGCTGTCGGAAGACCAATTTTAGCAGATCCGAATTGGGTTGCAAAAATTAAAGACAACAGAACCAGCGAATTAAAAGGTTTTAGCAAAGAAGCTTTAGGAGAGCTTATACTAGAATAAATTTCTTTCAAATATTTAAAAACCCCTTTAGGTCTAACTTAGAGGGGTTTTATTTTTATCTGTTTAGAATAAAAGTAGCTTTTTTCTTAAAATTTTAAGATGAAAATTTATGATTTCAAGATTGAAAAATACGTATTTATACTTAGTGTAAACATCTAAAAGTTTCCTAGGTTTGGCACATCAATCCCTCAACTTGAAACTATGAAAAACATCATCCACTTTGATTACGGAACTGGTTTAGTAACTGTTAAAGCCTATGGAAACGTAAAGCTTCCGAAAATTGGCGAAAGCGTTAATATGTCATACATAATTGCTAATGAAGACGAAAAAAAAAATTTCTTTGACAAATTCGGGCGCTATTCCATTACTGTTGTAGATATTTCTCGCCAAATCGATTACAAAAGCAAAGAACACCACGTTGAAATCAATCTTTCAAACGATTTTTCTGACAATGACATTCTCCATCAAGCGATGGTAAATTAGCCACACTATTAAATAAAACATAAAAACATTGCTTTTTAATACCGTTTGGTATAATTTTGACTCGTAATATTTTATCATGTCAAAAGCCGAAAAAACCAGACAATTTATCATAGAGAAAACTGCGCCAATTTTTAACCAAAAAGGCTATGCAGGAACTTCGCTCACCGACCTTACGGAAGCGACTGGATTAACTAAAGGAAGCATTTATGGCAATTTTGAAAACAAAGATGAAGTTGCCATAGAAGCTTTTAAATTCAATGTAAAAAAACTGCAGGATACTTTCAAAACAGAAATTGAAAAGAAGTCAACTTACAAAGAAAAACTGCTGGTCTACCCTACTATTTACTCTGAATATTTTACAAAACTTTTTCTAAACGGAGGCTGCCCAATTTTAAATACGGCGATTGAAGCTGATGACACGCATCCTGTTTTGAAAGAAGCGGCAAATAATGCTATCCTATCTTGGAAAAATCAAATCATTTTTGCAATCAATAAAGGAATTGATGCAGGCGAATTCAGAGCACAAAATATCGATCCAGAAGCTACAGCTTTGAGCATAATCGCAACAATTGAAGGTGCAATCATGATTACAAAATTATCTGGAAAGATGAATAATTTATCCACAATAATGCTTTGTGTACAAAAACTAATAGAAGAACTAGTGTAACAAATTTTTATCAAACGCATTTTTTTTTAACTAAAAATATACCGAATGGTATTAAAAAATTAAATTATGAACGAAGTATTTATAGTTGCAGCAAAGAGAACTCCCGTTGGCGGATTTCTTGGAAATTTATCAGATTTATCAGCTGTGAAATTGGGACAGATGGCCATCAATGGCGCTTTAGCAGAAACAAATATTCCTTTGGAAGCTATTGATTCTGTATACATGGGGAATGTGCTTTCAGGAAATCTCGGGCAATCTCCCGCAAGGCAAGCGTCAAAATTTGCAGGAATTGATGACAAAACTGATGCAACAACCGTCAATAAAGTTTGTGCTTCGGGCATGAAAGCCGTGATGTTAGGCACACAGCAAATTCAACTCGGAATTGACAATATCGTAATTGCTGGTGGCATGGAAAGCATGAGCAACGTCCCGCATTATTCACAGCAGAGAAAAGGGAATAAACTTGGTAATACAAATTTGATCGACGGCTTGCTAAAAGATGGATTAACTGATGCCTATAATGACCAGCATATGGGACGCTTGGCTGAATTATGTGCCAGAAAATACAATCTTAGCCGTGAAGATCAAGACCAATTTGCACTTTCATCTTATTCGAAAGCAACAATTGCTACTAAATCTGGAAAATTTAACAATGAAATTATTCCGATTGAAATACAGCAAAAAAACAGCTCAGTTGTCATTTCGGAAGATGAAGATATTTTTAAAATAATTCCAGAAAAATTGCCTAAACTTCCGCCCGTTTTTGAAGAAGGAGGAACAATTACTGCTGCCAATGCGAGCAATTTAAATGATGGAGCTTCAGCCTTGATTTTAGTTTCTCGAGAAGCTTTGGAAAAATATAATTTGGTTCCGATAGCCAAAATAATGGGTTATGCCGATGCTGCGCAAGCGCCAGAATGGTTTACAACTTCTCCTTCTATTGCAATTCCAAAGGCTTTAAAACAAGCTGGTTTATCCTTGGAAGAAATTGATTTTTTCGAGATTAACGAAGCATATTCGGCGGTTATTCTGGCCAATCAAAAAATCTTAGGAATAAATCCTGAAAAGATAAATATTTATGGCGGAGGCGTTGCAATCGGACATCCAATCGGAGCTTCTGGAGCACGAATTATAACAACTTTGACTTCCGTTTTACGACAAGAAGGCGGAAAATATGGAGTCGCATCAATTTGCAATGGCGGCGGCGGTGCTTCTGCAATTGTAATAGAAAATCTATCAACTGGAAAAATATAATCAATATGGAAAGAACTAGAAGTTTTACTTGGGAAGATCCGAAAATTGGTGCTGAAAAAGCTAGAAAAATGAATGGTTTAGACTATTTGAACGCTATGGATTCTGGAGAAATTCCGCCTCCGCCAATAATCAAAACGATGGATTTCACTTTAGATAAAATTGAAAAAGGACAAATTTCTTTTGGATTTACGCCAGAAGAATTTCATTACAATCCAATCGGCACAGTTCATGGCGGCGTGATTGCGACAATTCTTGATTCAGCAATGGGCTGCACAATTCATTCGGTTCTTGAAGAAGGAATTGGCTACACCACGCTCGAACTAAAAATCAATTACCTGAAAACCGTGACGATCAATTCAGGCAAATTGACTGCGGTTGGAAAAATTATCCATGTCGGAAAATCAACGGCTTTGGTTGAAGCACAACTTGTCGATGAAAATGGAAATGTTTATGCGCACGCAGTCAGCACGTGCATGATTTTAAGAAAATAATACAACAAATTAATTATGAAAAGAGTAGTAATAACAGGCTTAGGAGCAATTACGCCATTAGGAAATACGGTTGAAGAATTCTGGAAAAATATAATCGATGGAAAAAGCGGTGCTTCAGAAATCACCAAATTTGACACTTCAAAATTCAAGACAAAATTTGCCTGCGAAGTAAAAGATTTCAATCCAGAAATATATATGGATCGAAAAGAAATCAAGAAATATGACCTTTTTACGCAATATGCAATTGCCTCAAGCGAACAAGCAATAGCAGATTCTGGATTGGATTTTTCAGCGATGAATCAAGAAGAACGTTCTGAAATCGGAGTAATTTGGGCTTCTGGATATGGAGGAATTTCTACGTTTGAACAGCAATTATCTGAATTTAATTCTGGAGATGGAACGCCACATTTCAATCCTTATTTTATTCCGAAAATTATAATTGATATCGCTGCAGGCGTTATTTCCATACGACATAGATTACACGGGCCAAATTATGCGACGGTTTCAGCTTGTGCCTCTTCAAACACAGCAATAATAAGCGCATTCGATACGATAAGACTCGGAAAAGCAAAAGTCATGATCGCTGGCGGATCAGAAGCGGCAATTACGCCTTCCTCAATCGGCGGATTCAATGCTTCGCAAGCACTTTCAAAAAACAATGAAAATCCAGAAAAAGCTTCAAAGCCATTTGATAAAGATCGCGACGGATTTGTTGCTGGCGAAGGCGCCGGCGCTTTAATTTTGGAAGATTATGAGCATGCAATAGCTCGTGGTGCAAAAATTTATGCAGAAATGATCGGTGGCGGCATGGCTGCAGATGCTTACCATTTGACCGGAACGCCTCCTGACGGTTATGGCGCTTATTTGGGAATAAAAAATGCTTTAAAAGAAGCAAATATAGAACCGTCAGCTATTGATTATGTCAATGCGCATGCAACTTCAACGCCGCAAGGCGATTTAAGCGAATTGACCGCTATACATACAATTTTCGGAAATTTGCCAGTTTCCATAAGCGCTACAAAGTCGATGACCGGCCATCTTTTGGGAGCGGCAGGCGCAATTGAAAGCATAATTACTATTTTGTCTGTAAAAAACGATATAATTCCAGCAACGATAAATACTGAAAATTTTGATCCTTCGATTTCACAAGACTTGAACATTGTGCTTGGAAAATCGATTCCTAAAAAAGTAAATTATGCCGTAAACAACACTTTTGGTTTTGGCGGACATACGGCGACAACGATATTTAAAAAGCACGATTAAATAATTTATTGTAAATTCAATAAAAATTTCTGTCCTAAAAATTTAGTTTCAACAGTCAAAAAATTCAAGCATTATGGATACAATAAAAACTAGGAAAGTAGCAATTGTTGGATACAATAGAATTCCTTTTGCACGCGCAAACACCGCTTATTCAGAAGTTGGAAATCAAGAAATGATGACAGCTACGCTTGAAGGCCTTGTTGAAAAATATAAATTAAAGGGAGAACTTTTGGGCGAAGTTGCTGGCGGCGCGGTCATAAAACGCATGACAGATAGCAATTTGATCAGAGAATCGGTAATGAAAACTTCGCTCAATCCTGCAACGCCTGCGTGTGATTTGCAACAGGCTTGCGATACCGGCATTGAAAGTGCGATCTACATTGCTAACAAAATTGCGCTTGGGCAAATCGATTCAGGAATTGCTTGCGGCGTCGATTCCATCAGCGATATGCCGATTGCCGTAAGTGAAAAAATGCGAAAAATACTTTTAGAAGCAAGGAAAGCAAAATCCCTTGGCGGAAAAATTAAGCAGTTTCTAAAATTGCGACCAAGAGATTTCACTCCTTTGGTTCCAAGTAATTCTGAACCGCAAACCGGATTGTCAATGGGAGGCCACACCGAAATTACTGCAAAATATTATAAAATTTCTCGTGAAGATCAAGATGAATTGGCACTGAAAAGTCATCTGAATATGGCAAAAGCTTATGATGAAGGCTTTTTTAACGACATGATTACGCCTTATTTAGGACTTGAAAAAGACAATAATTTACGAAGAGATACGAATCTGCAAAAACTTGCTTCCTTAAAACCTTCCTTTGATAAATTGGAAGGAACGCTGACGGCTGGAAATTCTACGCCTTTGACTGACGGCGCTTCCTCAATACTTTTAGCGAGCGAAGATTGGGCAAATGAACGCGGACTTCCAATTTTGGCTTACATTTCTTTTGCTGAAATTGCGGCGGTAGAATATGTAAAAAACAGGCAGAATCTTCTTTTGGCGCCTTTGTTTGCCGCTGACAGAATGCTTACAAAAGCAGGATTAAATTTACAAGATTTTGATTTCTATGAAATTCACGAAGCTTTTGCAGCACAGGTTTTAGCAACTTTAAAGATTTGGGAAAGCCCTGAACTCAGCAAGGAATTAGGATTAAGCAAAAGCCTAGGCGCCATCGATAGAAATAAATTGAATGTGAAAGGAAGCAGTCTTGCAGCCGCTCATCCTTTTGCAGCAACGGGCGGACGAATAATTGGCGTGATGGCAAAACTTTTAAATGAAAAAGGTTCTGGCAAAGGTTTTATTTCGATTTGCGCTGCGGGCGGTCAAGGCATAACAATGATTTTGGAAAAATAAAATTTGGATTTTAATTGCACGAATAGCTTACTGAAAATTTAGTAAGCTATTTTTTTTGGTTTGAAATTTGACGTTATACTTTAAAATAAACTACCGATGGAAATAAAAATTACGCATATTGATACTGCATGTCTGCTTTTAGAAATTAATGGCTATAAAATTCTGACTGATCCGACTTTGGACAATGCCGGAAAATTATACCATCATGGATTTGGCGCTTTTTCTCGAAAAACTGAAAATCCTGCTTTGCAAAATATTGACTTGAAAGATGTGGATTTGATTCTTCTGAGCCACCATCAGCACAAAGATAATTTTGATACCAAAGGAAAAGAATTTGCTTCAAAAATTTCCAAAATAATTTCTACAAAAAGCGCATCCAAGAAATTAAAAAATGCAATCGGTCTTGATAACTGGGAAAGTTATTGCGTAGAAACTGCAAAAATAAAAGGGTTAAAAATCACTGCAACACCCGCACAGCACAGGCCAAGCTGGATTCCTGAATTCATTTCTGGAAAAGTCATCGGATTTGTAATTGAATTTGAAGGACAAGAAAATGGCGTGATTTATATTTCTGGCGACACGGTTTATTTTAAAGGAATTGATGAAGTAGCTAAAAGATATAAAATAAATCTAGGCATTTTTCATGTCGGTTCTGTGCAATTTCGCTATCTCTCAGGCTTTGGAAAATATACAATGGACAGCAAAGATTTATTAAAATCGGCAGTTATATTAAAACCCGAAATCATCATTCCGATTCATCACAAAGGCTGGACACATTTCAAGGAAACTGAGAAAGTTTTGAAAAATTTCATTGAAAAAAATGAATTGCTGAAAGAGAAAACTGCTTATTTAAAATCAGGAAAAACATATCAATTTTAGCCATAATCAACTCGAAATATCGCTAATTAGCGAAATAAAAACATTTAAAAAAAGCTTAGACCCTTATTCTCCAACGGTTTAAAAATCAGGCATGCGATTTGACTTTTATACTGTATTGCCAGAATAAATTACAATTTACTGAAAACAGCAAACGTAATTTTTCAAATACTTATAAATTAACTTAACCCTCAAACGACATGAAAAATAACAAACATTTTATTCCAATGCTGTTGCTGACGATTGTAACAGCTGGAAACAATTCGGAAGCTTTCGGGCAGGCAGATTATGCCTCTGACCCGCATTTGACAAAAGCAGTCAAAGATTTTTTAAAGCCTCTAAATTCTGGCGGCGCTCCTTTGGAGAGCCTTCCCGTTGCGGATGCGCGAAATGTCTTGGTTGGCGCGCAAGAAGCTTTTAAAGTAGATTTATCAGGAATTGAAGAATCTGAAAAAGAAATTGTTTCTGAAGGCTATAAAATCAAGCTGAACATTGTAAGGCCAAAAGGCGCAAAAGAAAAACTTCCTGTTTTTATGTTCATTCACGGTGGCGGATGGGTTTTGGGAGATTATCCAACACACAAAAGAATGGTGCGCGATTTGTCTGTATTGACAGGCTATGTCGGTGTTTTTGTAGATTATTCTCGCGCTCCGGAAGTAAAATATCCGCAACCAGTAAACGAAGTTTATGCTGCCGCAAAATGGATTACTGCCCATGGCAGCGAAATCAATGTCGACGGTTCAAAACTGGGAATTGTTGGCAACAGCGCTGGCGGTAATCTTGCCACGGCTTCCGCTTTGATGGCTAAAGAAAAAGGTGGCGTAGATTATAAAGTACAGATTCTTTTCTGGCCCGTTACAGACGCCAATTTTGAAACAGAATCTTATAAATTATATGGAAAACAGCGCTTTCTGACCGCATCGCTCATGAAATGGATGTGGGATCAATATGTAGCACCTTCCAAAAGAAAAGAAATTTATGCTTCGCCACTCCAAGCTACTTTAGAACAGCTAAAAGGATTGCCTCCCACCCTGATTCAAGTTGCTGAAAACGATATTTTGAGAGACGAAGGCGAAGCTTACGGCAGAAAATTGAGCGATGCTGGGGTAACTGTTACGACGGTTCGATACAATGACGTGATTCATGATTTTGGGTTGCTGAACGGCCTTGCCGAAATTCCGCAAACAAAAGCTTTATTTCTGCAAGCGGCAGCGGAACTTAAGAAATATCTAAAATAAAAACTATGGAATCAAATCAGAAACCGACCGTAATTTTTATTACCGGTGCCTTTGTAAGCCACGCTTGCTGGGACGAATGGGTAGATTATTTCGAAAGTAAAGGCTATAATGCAATTGCTCCAGCTTGGATTTATAAAGACGGAACTGCAAAAACATTGCGCGACCGCCAGCCAAACGATAAAAATTTAGCAGCGCTGACATTAACTGAATTGATAAATCATTATGCCACAATCGTTAAAAATCTACCCGAAAAGCCTATTATTATTGGGCATTCTTTAGGAGGTTTGATTACACAAATTTTGGTCAATCGAAATCTGGCCTCTTTTGGCGTAGCAATTCATCCCGTGCCTCCAATGGGAATTATTCCTTATGAATTTAAATTTCTGCGTTCTACGTGGAAGGTCTTGGGATTGTTTTCTTCTCTTAAAAAAACGTACCTGATGTCTTTTAAGGATTTTCAGCGCGCTTTCGTAAACGGAATGCCTTATGAAGTGCAAAAAATGAATTATGAAAAACTGGCAATTCCCGAATCGAAAACGGCGGCTCGTGGCGGACTGACTTCGGCGGCGCATGTAGATTTCAACAAACAGCACGTTCCTTTGCTGATTACTTCGGGTAGTGAAGACAATTTGATTCCGCCACATTTGATCAATAGGAATTATAAAAGGTATGCAAAAAATGGTTCTATTGTGGAATATAGAGAAGTACTTGGCCGAAATCATAATATTTTAGGCCAGCCAACTTGGAAGGAAGATGCAAATGCGATCTTGAACTGGCTCGATAGAATGGAAAAATATCAAAAATTAGATACATCACAAATTCTCAATAGATTATTATGAAAGAAACTGAAAACAAAGAATTGGCAATCAATTCAAAGATTCTTTTTGCAACAATAAAAGATCGAAAAATCGCTTACAGATCAATTGGAAGCGGGAAGCCACTTATTTTATTAAATCGATTTAGAGGAAATTTAGATACCTGGGATCCACTTTTTTTGGACAGCCTGGCGAAAAAATTTAACGTAATTACTTTTGATCCTTCAGGTTTTGCTTCTTCAACCGGAGCGCCAAATGTCACTTTATTAGATTTTGCAAATGACGCAAAAGATTTAGCGGAAGCCTTGAAATTAAAAGAATGCGTCATCGGTGGCTGGTCTTTTGGAGGAATGATTGCGCAAGTTGCAACTGTAGAATTTCCAAAATTATTTTCACATTTGATTTTGATAGGAACAAATCCGCCTGGCAAAAACGAATTTCAGATTGAGGAACTGTTTTTTGAAGTGTCTAGAAAATTGCACAATGATTTGGCCGATGAAGAAATTTTATTCTTTGAGCCAAAATCTGAAAAAAGCAAAAAGGCGGCACTGGAAAGCCACAATAGATTAGCAGAAAGGAAGCAATATTTAGATAGCGAAATTGCCCCAGAACTTTGGAACAATTACAGCGTGGCCGTTGGCGAATATATTGAAGATAAAAAGAATTACAGAACTGCCATTTTAGAAACCAAAACACCTATTTTAGTTTTAAGCGGCGACCATGATTTGTGCTTTCCTGTAGAAAATTGGTTTGCACTTTCGAAGAAATTCAAATCTGGGCACTTGATTACAGCTCCACAATCCGGACACGGACCGCAGCATGAATTTCCAGAACTTTTTGCTCAATATATCATTGATTTTGTGGAACATGTGCGGCAATAAACCATTGTTCTGCTAATATTCAAAGTATAATAGCATCATAAAAATCCATTGGCGAAAACCAATGGATTTTTTTTAAATAGAATTTATTTTTATGCCTAATTTTTTGATCTTAGAATTCAATGTCGATGGCGGAATGTTTAAAAGTTCTGCAGCGCCGCCTAATCCATAGACTTTTCCTTTACACTTTTTCAAGATAAAATAAATGTAATCGCGCTCGTTTTCGTGGATGGTCTTGATTGAAAATTCTTGCTCCAGATTCTGAAATTCTCCTTTTATATTTTGGTCATTTTGAAACCTCGGAAGCTGGATATCCTTAATCACATTTCCGTCAGCCAGCAAAATGCTTCGTTGCATCAAATGTTCTAATTGCCTGATATTCCCAGGCCAATTATAAGCAACAAGCTGATCCATCACATGGTCAGAAACCGAAAGTGGCTTGAGCCCCATATCATTGCTGTAACTCGAAAGAAAATGCTTTGCAAGTGCCGGAATATCTTCTTTTCTATCGCGAAGCGGTGGCATTAATATTGGAAAAATTGTAAGCCTATAATATAAATCAATCCTAAATCTTCCTGCTGCAACCTCATCTTCAAGATTTTTGTTTGTGGCCGCAATTATCCTTGCATTAATTTTTATGGGGCTATTGCCTCCGATTCTTTCAATTTCTTTTTCCTGCAAAACCCGCAGCAATTTTACTTGAAGGTCAATAGACATCTCTCCTATTTCATCTAAAAAAATGGTTCCTGTGTCGGCAAGCTCAAATTTCCCGATTCTTCTTTCAGTTGCTCCTGTAAATGCCCCTTTTTCATGTCCGAATAAAATAGATTCTGCCAAATTACTCGGAATCGCGCCACAATTGATAACTACCAACGGCTTATTTTTTCTAGGAGAAATGGCATGAATACTTTGCGCAACTTTTTCTTTTCCGGTACCGCTTTCGCCTAAAATCAAAACGGAAGTATCAGAAGGAGCGACTTTTTTTATGTAATCAAAAACAGTAAACATTTTTTTACTGTTTCCGATCATTCCTTGAAAAATATCATTAGCAATAATTGGGCTTTTAGAAGTGATCGAGACACTTTCTACTGTTTTCTCTGTGCTTTTAAAATTGTGCATCACATTTACAAACTTGTGAAAACTATTTTCTAAATGGGCAATTAAAACCAAATGCTCATTAGTGTAAGAATTCGGATTTCTGCTGTAAAAGAAAAACTCAAAGTTTACTCCGTTAGCCATTTTTATTGGAAAAGATAAGAAACTTCGAATTCCGAAAACTTCTGAAACCAGTCGTTTTAATTGTGCTTTTTGGCAGATTTTTAAAAAAGAATGATTCTCAAAAATCGCTGGCTTTTCAAACAAAGGTGACTCTTGACTCATCTTGGCCAATTCTTTTACAGCAGAAGCATTAATTTTTGAAAAAGCTTCAGAATCAATAATTTTATAATCGTCAAAATTCTTACGAAGCAGGCCAAAATTATTGTACTCATTAGAAATTTTAGCAAAACCTGCTTCCATATAATCAAACGGGATGTAAGTTTGAGCAGATCTTCCTAATTCCAAAAGTGCCTCTTCCCACTTTGCTTCCGTTTGGCAAATCGCATCGATTTCTTTTTGCATACTGTTCACTTGATGAAAAAGCGATTCCATGCTGTGTTTGTGGCGATAACAGGCGATTTCTAGCGTAATCAAAACATCTTGCTCACGAAAAGGCTTTACGATAAAACCATAAGGCTGCGTTTTTTTAGCATCCGTTAAGACTGACTTGCTTGAATTTGCAGAAATATAAATGAATCCGATGTGGTTTTCCTGCAGTTTTTTTGCCAAGTGAATTCCAGTTTCATTTCCTTTCAAAAAAATATCCAGGCAAACCAAATCAGGCTTTTCTTGCGAAATCATTTCAATCGCCTGCTCGACAGAATGCGCAATTCCGGTGACAGCATAGCCTGCTTTTTCAAGAATCAGCTGCAAATCATAAGCTTCAATAAAATGATCTTCAACAATTAATATTTTCTTTTTTATAGTTTCCATTTTTATTTTTTTTTATGCTGACAAATCGTTAATCTCATGCGAACTGGTATTTGCCAGATTAGCTACATAATCAAATTCAAGGGAGATTTCAAGGCTACTGTCTGTTTCAAATTTTAATTTACCGTTCAATTCGCCACTAAAACCTTTGATAAGTTTCATTCCTAAAGAGGCATTGTTGCTTTCAAAATCTTTCGAAACTCCAATTCCGTCGTCTATTATTTTTAGTAAAATTCTATTTTCCGCTGTCAAGTGCAATGAAACAGAAATCGTTCCTTTTCTATTTTCTGGAAAAGCATGTTTTATAGCATTTACGATCGCCTCATTTAAAATCAATCCTATGGGAACTGCCCGCGCAGAATCTAATTCAATCGGCTGAATATCAACAATAAAACGAATTCTGTTTCCTATGTCAAAACTCTGCTTAAAATATTCTATCAATTCCTGAATGTAAATATCCATGCTGACGGCCACGACATTTTCAGACTGATATAGTTTTTTGTGAAGCAGCGACATCGAGTGAATTCGGTGCTGGCTGTTGCTGATTGCCGATTTTGCAGCGCTGTCGACCAAAAAATGAGACTGCGTGTTAAGAAGGCTCATGATGATTTGCAAGTTGTTTTTCACGCGATGGTGAATCTCTTTGAGCAAAAATTCTTTCTCAGCAACTAAGTGTTCCAAAGCATTGTTTTTGCTGTCAATTTCTTTTCTTACTTTTTTATTTATATGGTATCTTCTGAAAATCAGCAAAATGAAAATCAACAAAAGCACTAAAGCACCAAAACTAATGTTGCGAATTAAGTTTGTTTCAGACAGTTTATTTTTCTGCAATTCGCTTTGTTTCAGCAAAAGCTGATTGTTTTTTTCCTTCAGTAATAAATCTCTGTCTTTTTTTTCTGTATCATATTTCA
The DNA here is from genome assembly GCA_029959295.1 of Flavobacteriaceae bacterium PS02334. Classification (GTDB taxonomy): domain Bacteria; phylum Bacteroidota; class Bacteroidia; order Flavobacteriales; family Flavobacteriaceae; genus Flavobacterium. Next base: position 212,199 of record JASCOH010000001.1, read on the forward strand.
GGAGCAATTCTGAAACCTGCCTGCTTTTTTCAGAATTGTAAAGTGAATCTTGGCAGGCAATTTCATGCTTGTAATTTTCGAGTGAAGATTTGTAATTTCCTTGTACAGAATCAAGCATAAACAGCAAATGATAGGCTTCTTTTAAATCTTTTATATTTTTATTTTTCTCGCTTTGAATTTTAAATTCGTCAGCATATTTCCTAGCGATATCATATTTTTTAGATGCAAAATAACTATTGATTATTTCAGAAGTTATTGCTTTATCAGGCTTGCTTATATTTTGGGCAAAACAAAAATTCAAGGCAAAAATCCAGATCATAAAAATGCTTGCAATCAAGCTTTTTGATATTTTATAAAATAGTTTCATTTCCTAAGCAATTTTTGTTTCTAATCCTTGAGTCGATTTTTTAATCTCCAGAATTTCCTCTTCATAGGTGAATTCGAGTCGAATTGAAAATCCGCTATTGCTTTCCAGCGTCAGTTTTCCGTTTAGTTCGCCGCTGAAACCTTTCATTAATTTCATTCCTAGCGTAGAAAAATCAGATGTTTCTAAATTTTCATTGCTTCCAATTCCGTTGTCTTTGATCTCAAGAATAATTTTATTTTCTGGAAATTTTTGAAGTGCAATAGCAATAATTCCTTCATTATTTGCAGGAAAACCATGTTTTATCGAATTAATTACGGCTTCATTCAAGATCAATCCCAATGGAACTGCGCGAGTCGTGTTCAACTCAATCGGCATAATGTCAAGCTGAAAACGAATGCGCTTGCCGATGTCAAAAGAATCCTTGAAATATTCAATAAGTTCGGCAATATAAACGTCCATCTTTACTGCAACCACATTTTCAGACTGGTATAATTTCTTATGAATCAAAGACATGGAGTGAATTCGGTGCTGGCTGTTTAAAATGGCGGCTTTCGCAGATTCATCTTTCAAAAAGAAAGACTGCGTGTTCAAGAGGCTCATTACAATCTGCAGATTATTTTTCACGCGATGGTGAATTTCCTTTATCAAAAACTCTTTATCGCTAACTAATTTCTGCAATGAATCATTTTTCTGGTTGATTTTGTCTTTAATTTTTTGATTGATTTTATACCTTCTGTAGACCAAGCCAATAATTAAAAGCAACAGAAAAATCCCTGCAAAGCCAATATTCCTAAAGATATTTGCCTGATGCAATTTGCTTTTTTGGATTTCATCTTGCTTAGTCAGCAATTTATTATCTTGCTCTTTCAGCAATAAATCTTTGTCCTTTTTTTCAGCTTCATATTGTATTTCGAGCTCCGCAATTTTCTGGATTTCATCTTTTGCAAAAGTAGAATCTACATAAGCCCGCTGTTTTTTGTAATTGGCGAGGGAAGAAACAAAATTGCCCTGAACAGAATCAATTTTAGAAAGCACCATGTGAGATTCAGCAAGTATTTCTGTACTTTTCAATTTTTCGCCCAAAGCCAAATACTGTTTTGCATATTTTTTTGCCAGATCATATTGTTTCGACACATAATAATAATCTACGATTCCAGGATAAAGAATTATCTGTTTCATGTCTGTTGCTGGAAGTTTATCCGAAATTGTGCGCGACTGGCTTACATATTTTTCGGCAGCCTTATAGTCTTTTAGCGAATTATAAGCCCTGATAATTATCGACCTAGCCTGATTTTGCGACATAGGAGAAAGCTTGTCCAGATTTTTTTCTAGCTTTTTGAGATACAGCAATCCTTCCTGCTTGCGGTTATTCGTCATGAAAATCTGGATGATGTTTCCTTCTAATTGCGTAAGTGCATCATAATCATTGTATTTGCTTGCAATCTTATGCGCTTTCTGAAAATTTTCTAAAGCTTTTCCAACATTTTTTAGTCCATAATAAATGATGCCGTTATAATTGTAAACATCAACCGCTTTTTGGCTTTCATCGTTGAATTTCTCGGTAATTTTTAAAGCTTTGATGTTATATTCCATAGCTTTTGCCAAATCTCCAAATTCATTATAAATAATTCCGATCATCGAATTGACGTACTGCGTTTCCTCAAATTTTGCAGTTTGGTAGAGTTCTAAAGCCTTGATGTAAAGATTTTGCGCTTCTTTTACTTTTCCTAGATTCAAATTCTGATATGCCATTTCAGACATGATATCGCCTTGTCCTTTAAAATTTTCGGTTTCTTTGTAAATTTTCAATATTTTTTCTGCCAAAGCCAGATTATTTACCGGATCGTCAGTCATTACTTTTGAACCAAGCAACACAAAATAAGCCTCTGCCAAATCATTTTTGCTTCCTTTTTTCACAAAAACTGCAATCGCTTTTTGGGCATAATCTCCCGCTTTGTCCAGCTGTTTTTTCTTTGTAAAGAGCTGTGAATATTTTATATAAGATTGACCGATTCCCTTGTCATAATTCAAAGAATGGCTTAGGTCTTCAGCTTTTTTGATGTAGAAAATTGCGCTGTCAGAAGATTTCGGCTTTGCAATCGTGCTGGCTTCATTTAAATGATAATCGCCTAATTTTAAAAGCAATGCTACTTTTGAAGTATCTGATTTTGCTTTCGCATACTTTTTGTATAACTGCGAAATAGATTCGTGCTCTTGTGCATTTAAGTTGGAAAATAGTGCCAGAAAAAACACTAAAAATAAGGAAGGTAAAATTTTAGCCATAGCATTCGAATTTAAAATTGATCAGGCTTCTCACAAAATATTTCAGTATACTTAATTTTTTGTTAAATTTAATAAATTTATTTATACTTTAAACATAAATTAATAATTACATTTTATCCTTTTAAGTTAAAATTACATATCAATAATTATGAATTCGCTTCTTCTATTGAGCTGATGCTGCTCTTCAGTGCAATTGATTCCGTCGGCGCAATTATTTAAAAGCTGTGTTTCACCATAGCCTTTTCCGGAAAGTCTTTCTTTAGCAATTCCGTTTTCGATGAGCCATTTAATTGTCGATTTTACGCGCTGGTTAGAAAGCCTGTCGTTGTATTCGTGCGTCTGCCTGCTGTCCGTGTGGGAACGAACATCAACTTTCATCTTTGGATATTCTTGCATGATTTCGATGATTTTTGCTAAATCATTTGCCGCATCTTGACGAATATCCGACTTGTCTAAATCGAAATAAATAGTTTGGATATCGAATATTTTAGCCAAATCACTTCCTACAGTAATTTTCTGCAAAGATTTTTCTAACTCAACCTGCAATTCAGTTTCTCCTGAAAAATCTGGAATCTTAATTTGTTTTTCTATTGTATTGTAACCACTGCTTTCTGCCTTTACATAATAATCAAAACCACATTCCACATCAAATTTAAATTTTGCATCAGCATCCGCATACACAACTTTAATTATCTCAAAAGACGCATTTGACAAAGTAACTTTTGCGCCTGCAATTGGGAGCTTTGTATTCAAGTCTGAGACAGTTCCGGTAAGGAATTGCTCGCAGTCGAGCTTTTTAGTTTCCTGGAATTTATAAATATCGTCATTGCCTTTTCCGCCGTTTCTGTTTGAAGTGAAATAGCCTGAGCGTGTTGAATCATTTATAAAAAAAGCAAAATCATCCTTCTGTCCGTTTACCGGAGTTCCTATGTTTTTTACTGTTCCGAAACTTCCATCCTCATGAATTTTGGAAACAAAAATATCTAGTCCGCCTAATCCCAAATGTCCGTCAGAAGCAAAATATAATTCTTTTTTACTAATAAAAGGAAAGGTTTCACGCCCTTCCGTATTTATTTTATTGCCTAAATTTATTGGCTTTCCAAAAGAGCCATCTGCATTTATTGCTACCTTAAACAAATCAGACTGACCGAAAGTTCCCGGCATGTCAGAAACAAAATAAAGCGTCTTTTCATCAAAACTCAAAGCTGGATGTGCCGTGCTGTAATTGTCACTCGTGAACGGAAGCGCCACAATATTTGTCCATTTCTCCTCTATAAATTCAGCTTTATAAATTTTGAGTAGCGTAATTCTCTTACTGCTTTTTCCCTTTTTTCCTTTGCTGAAATTATTTCTTGTAAAGTAAACTGTCTTGCCGTCTTTTGTAAAAACAGGAGTCGATTCATTAAATTTTGAATTAAGAGAACGGCTGAATTTTTCAGGTTTTCCAAGTGAACCGTCAGGCAATATTGGTGCTTCATACAGTTGCGTGAAAGACTGGTCAGTCCATTCGTGCTTTCTTTTAAAAATTCCTGAAGTATCTTTGGCAGAAGCAAAAATTAGTTTGGAATCTAAAATGGCAGTTCCATAATCAGAATACTCTGAATTTATTTTTAAGTTTTCGATGCTAAATCTTCCTGAATTTTCTTTTATAATGTCTAGATAATTCTGGTGGTTTGCATATAATTTTCCTCTAGAATCATCGGCTTTCTTTTGGTTGAAAAGTGCCAGCATTTCATTTGCTTTTGCATAATTTCTTGTTGCTTTCAAAGTTTGCGAATAGCGGTAGTAATATTCTGGTTCTAGTGTTTTATCTAAAGAAAAAAGCTTTGCATACCAGCTATTCGCTTTTTCAAGTTCTGCATTAAAATAGTAAGAATTAGCTAGCTTTTGATACAAATCACTCGATTTATAGCCTTTTTTGGCTAGTTTTTCATAAATTTTAATCGCATCTACATAAGCAAACTTTTCATACTTATTATCCGCAACATCCTTTTGCGTCTGCGATTGCATGGTCGCAAAAAAGAGGATTGTCAATATAAAATGTAAAGTTTTTTTCATAAATCATTGAAAATAATTTCTGTCTAATATAAAAGCTAACTGCAAAATTTTCAGCTTCTTCCTTTTCAAAAATACAATATTTTATGAACTGATATAAAAAAAGCTTACTTGTTTGAGAATCATCTCGGATCTATAAATTTCTGAAAAAAATATTTTTTTATCCTGATGCAACCATTTGCAACCGACATCCGTCTATATCAATAGAAACCTCTTTTGAGGAGACAAAAAACCACCTCTAACAAATAACAATTACAATCATGAAAAAAATTTTATTTTTAGCAATGTTGCTTCCTGCGTTAGGCTTCGCACAAGAAACTAAGGAAGACGTAAAATCAGAAGACGTTAAAAAAAGATTTACAATTTCAGGAAACTATACTTTTTCTGATCCGAGCCAATTTGGAATCAGCTTGGAATATAAGAGCAAAAAGACGGATAATGGTAGAAATTATTCTCAAATATTGAATCTTTCTGGAGCAAAAATGGACTATGAAAGCAATATCGCTGATATCGACGGAGATGGATTTGTTGTTGAATTGGGAAGCAGAACTTACATTGAAAAAGGAAAATGGGATGGCTTTTATGGAGAGAATTTCATCTCTTATGGAAATGTAAAGTTTGATGAAAATATTGCCGGCCTAGGGAAATTTGATGGAACTTATTCTTACTGGAGCATTATCAATCCAAATGTTGGATATCGTTTTATAGTTGGAAAACATCTTTGCATCGACCCTTCAATCGGCGCCAACTGGAAATGGGAAGTGAAAGGAAAAGGCGATATAGACAACAAAAATGTAGATAATTTTGTTTTCAGAGCTGGAATTAAGATTGGATATAATTTTTAAAGCGCTGAGGAAATAAAGGCGCTGAGGCACTAAGTTCAAAGTATTATCTCAAAACTTAGCACCGCAGCGCCTCTTTTACTTAGTAACTCAATGCTTACAATTTTCTGATATAACTTCCATATAAATCATTAAACTGATAGCCTTTAATGATTCTGTCTTTGCTTAATTTGTTATATTCCACTAATCCCCAAAGTACAAATTCTTTAAAGAAATAAGTGTCTTCTGGAGTAAGTTCTGGTTGATATTTTGAAATCAAAGCTCTTAACGGAATCACAGAATCCAATTGCTGCTTGTACTCTGAATCTGTGGCATCGTCTAGCAATTCAAAACCGCTTTCGTTGAAAAACCAATCCACAATATCTTTGTATGGGCTTTTGTCTTCTTCTTTTTCTAGCTTTTCAATTTTTGGAAAATAATTTGGGAAGAACGTCTTGATTGCGTCGCCAATTAAATGCTGTGCCACCACGCCTGCTCCTTCTTGTTCGCCTTCATAAACCAATTCTACTTTTCCGGTGATTGCTGGAATGATTCCCATGAAGTCGGAAAGTCGCAAGGTTGTTCTTTCTTCGCCTGATTTTAAAGCTCTGCGTTCGGCTGTGCTTAATAAATTTTCAAAGGCTGTGATGCTCAATCTCGCACTTACACCGCTTTTGTTGTCGATAAATTCGCTTTCTCTGGCTTCAAAACTGATTTGTTCTAATAAATCTTTTGCAATTGACGGAACATGAATGTACTCGCTTTGACGGCTGTCTAAATTTGATTCTTGTTCTGTAATTGTTCTTGCAATTTCTATGCTTTCTGGATAATGCGTTAAGATTTGCGAACCAATTCTGTCTTTCAACGGCGTCACGATGCTTCCTCTATTGGTATAATCTTCTGGATTTGCTGTGAATACAAATTGCATGTCTAAAGGCATACGAAGCTTGAATCCTCTGATTTGGATATCGCCTTCTTGTAAAATATTGAATAATGCTACTTGAATTCTTGCTTGCAAATCAGGCAATTCATTGATGACAAAAATACATCTGTTTGCTCTTGGAATCATTCCGAAGTGGATGACTCTGTCGTCAGCGTAAGACAATTTTAAGTTGGATGCTTTGATTGGATCTACGTCTCCGATTAAATCTGCAACTGTTACATCTGGCGTTGCTAGTTTTTCAAAGAATCTTTCGTCTCTATGAATCCAAGTTATTGGTGTGTTGTCGCCATGTTCGGCGATTAAGTCTTTTGCAAATCTTGAGATTGGCTTTAATGGGTCATCGTTGATTTCTGAACCGGAAACTATTGGCATCCATTCGTCTAACAAAGTCACCATTAATCTTGCCAGCCTAGTTTTAGCTTGGCCTCTTAATCCTAGCAAGTTGATATTGTGGCGGGAAAGAATGGCGCGTTCTAATTCTGGGATTACGGTGTCTTCGTATCCGTGAACGCCTTGAAAAACGGTTTCTCCTTTTGAGATTTTATTGCGGAGGTTGTCGCGCAATTCGTCTTTTATGCTTCGGGATTTGTAGCCTGCTTTTTTTAATTCGCCTAGTGTTTTTATGTTTTCTGTGGTCATTGTTTTGCTATTTTATTATTCTTGTTTTTTATTAATTGTGTTGTCCTATAGTTGAAAATTTCTGCAAATTCATTTTCCGCAGAAGATGAAGTGCACTCTGCATAACAGACATAAGTTAATCCATCATTATCTCCTTTTGTACTATTCTTTTCTTTCGCGTTATAACTACAATCCATTCCGCTTGTCAAATAAACTGGATTTCCGTCTAAATATAATCTTAGTGAAATTTCGTTTATTCTTTCGATAATTTGTTTCTTGTAATCAGTTAAATCGATTGGTTCTTTAATTTTATCTACACTTTGATACATTACCAAACAGTTTAAAATACTACACAGATTTAGTTGAAAAAGTGGATAATCTGGTACTTCAATTGGACTTAAGCCAGAAAAGCACTTCGATAAAAGATTTTGCTCTTCTTCAATTTCGAAAGTTTCTTGACTATAAATTGAATTTAAAGTCAAAATTGTAAATAGTACAAAAAAGATTTTTTTCATATTTTTATTGTCGAGCTACTTTATGTGATTGCTTCGTTCCTCGCAATGACGTCGCGACTGGAAACTGAAATCTGCTTACTTCACTCTTTTCTTCCTATTCGTTTCATAGTCTTCGAAAATCATTTCTCCTAAACCTTTTAATCCTGTGTAGAATGCTTTTCCTTGGTTGGCTTCTGTGAAATGATTTACGAATTGCTGAAGATAAGGATCATTTGCAATCATAAATGTCGTGATTGGAATGTGCAATTTTCTTGCTTGCTGTGCCATATTGTAACATTTGTCAACAATATATTCATCGAGGCCGTTGCTGTTCATATAATATGATCCGTCACGTTCTCTTACACAGCTTGGCTTTCCGTCGGTAATCATGAAAATCTGCTTGTTTGTGTTTCGCTTTCTTCTTAATAAATCCATGGCGAGTTCTAAGCCGGCAACTGTGTTGGTGTGATACGGACCTACTTTAAGGTAAGGCAAATCTTTGATGGCGATTGGCCACGCATCGTTTCCAAACACCAAAATATCTAAAGTATCTTTTGGATAGCGGGTTGTGATTAATTCGGCCAAAGCCATGGCTACTTTTTTGGCGGGTGTGATTCTATCTTCCCCGTACAAAATCATGCTGTGGCTGATGTCAATCATCAAAACGGTACTCATTTGGGCTTTGAATTGCGAATCTTCCACGACCAAATCTTCTTCGGTCAGCTTGAAACTGTCTACGCCATTATTAATCTGCGCATTGCGCAAACTTTCCGTCAGGGAAATTCTTTCAAGGCTGTCGCCAAAATGATAATTGCGGAATTCGCCCGTGTGTTCGTCGCCGTTGCCTGAATATTTTGTCTTGTGGCTTCCTGAACCGCTTCGTTTTAAGTTGCCAAATATTTGGTCAAGGGCTTGCTGTCGGATGGCTCTTTCGGTTTTTGCCGTTATGGCTAGTCCTCCTGTTCCGTCGTCTTTAACTTCGTCGCGGATGTATCCTTTCTTTTTTAAGTCTTCGATGAAATCATCGATGGTGTAAGCCGAATCTGTTAATTTATACTCTTTGTCTAGTTCGCGAAGCCAGTCTATAGCTTCGTCCAAATCGCCTGAAGTGTGCGTGATTAATTCTTTGAAAATCTCGAAGAGTTTATCAAACGGAGACAAATTTGGAGCTTCATATTGCTTGAATAAAAAGCCTTTTCTTTTATTAGTTTCCATAGCCGATAAAATTACTACTTAATTAAATGTGATGGTTTTCAACTGTTATTAATTTTTAGTTAAAGTGATGATTTATTTTTTTAAACCTTGGCTTGCCCCTCGACTGCGCTCGGGGTGACAGAAACTTTGTCGTAATTACATAAAAATATAAAGACAATCAACTTTGTCACCCCGAGCGCAGTCGAGGGGGCTATTTTCTAAAAGCCTATTGCCTATTGCCTCCAAATAGAATAGCTTTGCACAAATCTCAATTTCCATGACCGAATATATTCACGACCAAGATTATTTTGACAACGTTTATACTGAAGATGAATTTAATTTAAAGGAATTTGAGGTCTGCAATTTTACCGGCTGTGATTTTACCAAATGCAATTTTATTGGCGTGACTTTCACCGATTGCACTTTTACCAATTGCGATTTCAGCAATGCAAAAATTAATCATGTGGCTTTTAGAGGTGTAAATTTCATCGACTGCCAAGTTTTAGATGTAAACTTTTCAATGTGCGATAAATTGATTTTTGAGATTCATTTCAAAGATTGTATTATGGATTTTGCCAAGTTTTATGACTTGAAAATGAAAGGCACGAGTTTCACGAACTGCAGCATGATTGCCATCGATTTTATGAATACTGACCTGACGGATGTCTTGTTTGACAACTGCAATTTGCACAAAGCGGTGTTTCACAATACAATTGCCAACAAAGCTGATTTTACCACAAGCTATAACTTCTCAATTGATCCGGAGAAGAATAAAATTAAAAAAGCCAGCTTTTCGTTGGCTGGCTTAAAGGGTTTGGTGGAAAAACACGAGCTGATTATCCGTGGATAGTTTCGCTTTTTCCATATTTTGCAATTACTGACGCTTCAAATTCTAGCCATTCTCTCCAGCGTTTTTCAACGTCGATTCCTGTTCCGTATTTTCTGGCGTAGGTGATAAATGTCGTGTAATGTGCGGCTTCGCTTTCCATCAAATCCCAGTAGAATTTTGACAATTCTTCGTCTTTGATATTTTCTGAAAGCACTTTAAAACGCTCACAGCTTCTGGCTTCGATCATTGCTGAGAATAACATTCTTTCGACAAAACCTGAAACGCGGCTTCCCGTGTTGCTTTGCTTCATGTATTTTGCCAATTCGCCTACGTATTCGTCTTTTCTTTCACGCCCCAAAGTTAATCCGCGCTTTTTGATGATGTCGTGCACCATTTCAAAATGCTCGATTTCTTCTTTTGCCAATGACAACATATCGGTCACCAAATCAGGATATTCAGAATTGATTGTAATAATTGTAATCGCATTCGACGCCGCCTTTTGTTCGCACCAAGCGTGGTCTGTCAAGATTTCTTCAATATTTTTTTCGACGATATTTACCCATCTTGGGTCTGTTGGCAATTGTAAGCGAAGCATTGACATAGTGACTTTTTTAGAGTGCAAATTTAGTTAATAAGTTGCAGAGTTGCAAAGTTTCTGAAGCGCTAAGTTGGTAAGGGTTTTGCGTGCTGGGTTTTATAAACGCCAAAAGAGCTTCGGTGTTTTGCCTTGCTCTTTTTGACTAACTAACTGCAATAAATTTTTTACTAATTTTTTACTCTATTCTGTTCGCTTTCTGAACCCGTTTCGTCATGCGTTTTCTTTGATTCAAAGGATTTCCCAAAGCCGTAAGTGAATGTCAGGGCTATGAATCTAATGTCTCCCTTATTTCTATAATTAGCGTCGGTAAGCCTTAGATTGTTGATTGTTCCGCTATTGATATTGGTGTAGAAAATATCATTAAAGGCCAATTTTAAACTTCCTTTTCCACTTAAAATTTTCTTTTGCGCTGCCACATTTACGGCTCCTCTCGCTCCTGCTGTGAATTGTGCCGATTGCATGTCGGTTATGTATCTTCCTCCAAATTCTGCCGACCATCCGTCTGAAAATTTCAATCGGTTTAAGGCTGAAATGAACCAAAACGTACCGCTGACATCCAATCTTTCTGTGTATAACTGGCTTTTGTAATTGGTGTTTGTTACTTCAGAATATATATTTGTAGACAGCCAGTCGGTTATCGGAATATCGGAATTCACGTTGAGGCTCCAAATTTGGCTTTTGCCTATGTTTCCTGGTCGGCTGTAATAAATTCCGTCGCTGATTTCGATGGTTTCATTGATTTCATCTTTTGTTTTAGAATAGCTTAAAGTTGTAGAAAATAACGTCTTGTAGTTATATGTAAATTCTAAATTGTGCGAAAACGAAGGATTCAAATAAGGATTTCCAGAATAGTAAGTAAACTTATCTAGCGGACTCAAAAACGGATTCAGATCCTGAAAATAAGGACGATTTATTCTTTTTCCATAAGATAAAACGACTTGGTTATTTGCAATCGAATCTAATTTATAAGACAAATAAACTGTTGGAAAAAGATTGGTGTAATCTCTTTTAAACTTGGAAGCCTCCTTTAAAATATTACCCAACTGGTTTCCTTCAGAAATTGTATTTTCCACTCGCAACCCAGTCTGAACGCCGAATCTTTTAAATTCTCTGCTATAATTTAGATACAAAGCATTAATCGTTTCGTCATATTTAAAATGATTACTGCTGTCATAATTTGGAATAGAAACCGCATCAATTACATTGGCATAATCTGCAATATTATCGGTTTTGGAATAACTTATTTTATAACCTGCTTCCAGTTTTCCGCCCTTTTTAAAAGGATGGACATAATCTGTTTTAAAGGTGTAAATGTTAATATTTGAAGGCAGATTTCCAACCAATTCATCTTGTTCTGAAAGGGAATTATCTGGCTGAAAAATATAATTTTTGAAACTTTGGCTGATGTCGTTTTCATACCTTAAAAAATCGGCATCCATTGTAATTTTTCTTCCCAAGCTGTCAAAATCATGACGGAAATTTAAGTTTATACCGCCATTTTTAAACTTGTTTATTTCTCTATTATCCGCCACAATCGTGGAATCTAAAACGCCAAAAGCATCTTTTAAAATACTTTTGCCATCCTTGGTTTCTCTGCCAGATTTTAACAAACCTGTGAAATTTATGCCGAAGGTTGTTTTTTCAGAAGCATAATAATCCATTCCTATTTTGGCATTTGTCGTTGCCACTTTGTCTTCCATGATTGTGTTTTGGTCGAAAAGCGTCTTTGTCCTTCCGTCTTCATTTTTATATCTTCTGAAAATATCCAAATCGTTTACAAACTTTTGGTCAGCACGATTGATATTTCCAAAAACACGCACTTTATTATTGGTATAATTTAAATTCAAGCCATTTCTGATGTGCATCCTTTTTCCTTGGGAAACTCTTGAAGTCAAGCTTCCGTTGAAACCTTTTGATTTGCTTTTTTTAGTTTTGATATTGATTACGCCTGCACTTCCTGCCGCGTCATATTGCGCCGGCGGATTGGTCATGATTTCGATTTGATCAAGCGTGCTAGCTGGCAATGATTTCAAATAAACTTCTAAATCTGCGCCAGATAAATACGTCGGTTTGTCGTCAATAAAAACCATTACGCCTGATTTTCCCTTGATTTTGATAGTACCATTTTCTTCGACAATAATTCCTGGCGATTTTTCTAGAACTTCCATCGCATCGGCACCAGCATTTGAAATCATGGCATCGACATTTACGACAGTTCGGTCGATTTTTCTTTCTACGAAGGATTTCTGCTTCTGGATTACGACTTCGTTTAGAGTATTTGTTTCTGAATTTTCCAGATGAATTTCTGGCAAAATAACAGCCTCTTTCAAAACGGAAATACTTTCGCTTTGATACTTCTTGAAACCTAAATATTCAATGGTAATTTTGTAATTATTTTGCTTTAAGTCAGAAAATTCAAAGCTTCCGTCAGCATCTGAAAACTGCGTTTTTACAAGCGAATTATCTTCAGCCAACAGCAATGAAACCACAGCGGCTTCAATGGGAAGCTGGTTAGAATCCTTAATTTTTCCACTGATTTTTCCTGATGTTTGAGCAAACAGCGTGGCAGAACACAGTAGGAAAAAAACAACAAGCGAGGTTGCTATTTTTACCATTTTGATGATCGTTTTTGATTGATTTGCCTTTCGGCGATGATTGAAACTCTGATGATTGAATTTTGCTAAATTTAGGAAATTAATCCTTCCGTTGATGAGACGACTATGGAAATCAAATGCTTATTTTTTATTTTTTGCATCTTGCGCAGATAAATCATAATTGTAATAAACCGCTGAAATATTAGGCTTTATGTATTTTTTCAATTTCTCATGAACCTTATCAGAAATGCTTTTTCCGTTGACGATAATTTCAGCGTTAGATAATTTATAAGACAGATTTTCTACGTTATAAATTACATTTTCTGCAATCAAAATTTCAATAATTTCACTAGAAATATTGTCAACACCTTCAGGAATTACATCTCCATAAATAACAACTTTATTTTTTGATTTGTTGCCATTAGTATTCGTTGCCGTTTCTTTGGTATAAACTGAAGAACCTAGTCCGTTTTTATATTTTTCTTTTTCAAGTTTTGATTCAAGCTTTCTTAAATCAGCATCAACTTTTGCTTTTTGTGCATCGACTTTAGCTTTTTGTGCTTCTAAAACTGCTTTTTGAGCTTCAAGCTGTGCTTGCTGTCCAGAAACCCTTGCTTTCTCCCCTGCAATTCTGGCTTTTTCACCTTCAGCTCTTGCTCTCACCCCTTCAGCAGCTGCTTTTGCTCCTTCGATTCTAGCCTTCTCTCCCGCTACCCCTGCTTTTGCACCTTCGATTTTTGCTTTTTCGCCTTCGATTTTAGCTCTTTCAGAATCTATCCTGTAATTGACAGGCGCTGACACCTGTACACTGTTTGATACTTTAACTTGAACAGGAGCTTCAATTCTAAGATTTTCTATCTTTTCTTTTTCTTCGTCTTCTTCGATTTTTTCTTGTTCAGCCTCAATTTTTTCCTGTTCGGCAACAATCCTTTCTTGTTCGGCTTCTATTTTTAACTGCTCGGCTTCTTTTATGGCTCTTTCTGCTTCAATTTTGTCTACTTCTGCTTCTGAAAGCGCTTCATTGTAAGCTATTAATTCTTCTTCAGTTGCTGGTCTTGTATTATCAAATGACACTGCTTCTGCTGGTAAAACATCAGAATTGGCAACATTTGATTTTGTATTGGAACAAGCAATCATAAATACTGCAACAACAATAAAACAAATGGAAAGAAACGTTTTTTCAATAGAGTTCAGTGATTTATTATTGTCATGGATAATTCGTTTTGCACGTTCTAGCAGCTGATTTCTTCTACCGCCGAAGCCCATTGCCAACTCATTCTGCTTCATATTGTATTCTTGGAAGGAAACCAGCGCATGGATAAATTTAGATTTGCTTTTCGTGATTCCCACTGCAATGTCGTCACAGCAGTTTTCCCGTTCTTCCTTTAGCAGAGAGGACAGCCAGAGCACGCCCGGATTGAAGAAAAATATAATTTCTGCAAAACTCTGAATCAAGTTTATGAAATAATCTTTTCTGCGGATGTGAGCCAATTCGTGCAACAAAATGGCTTCGATTTGGTCTTGTGGCAGATTAGAAAGCAATCCGACTGGAATCAAAATGATTGGCTTGAAAAAGCCTGTGACAGAAGGCACTTTTACCAATTGCGATTCTAGCAAAACGATATGTTTTTTGATATTTAAAGTTTGGCTTAATTGAGAAACCCTGTCGCTCCAATATTGCGGCGGATTCTGAATTCTATAGTTTCTGATTCTGTAAATGTGATTCAGATTGCTGAAAATGTTCAAGCATTTTACGCTGAAAATCAAGAACCAAATGAGCACGATCAAGTTTGAATTTTCATTTAAGAAATTTATAATCTGCATAGACAAATCAGCTTTTTCTTCGGAAACTTCCCCGATGACTATTTGATTTGCAGTCTCAATTGGCAAATTTAGGCGGGTTATTGTCTCACGGCCTTCTTCTTGAAATTCATAACTGAATGTAAATCCGACCGCGACCATAAAAGATACGAATAAGCCTGCAAGCAAATTATATCTCAAGACAGAAGTTGATTTTTTTGTAAATAATATTACCAATCCGGCTAAAACTGCCAGAATTAATCCCTGCCACACCGAATGCACCAGTGTCCAGGAAATTGCTTTCAATAAATTTTCGTTAGGCATAATCATTGTCGGTTTAAAGTTGATTATTTATTTTCTAATTTATCCAGCAGGCTTCTGATCTCGTCGATTTCTTCCTGCGATGTTTTTTTATTCCCTAATAATTGCATCATCAAATTACTGCTTGAACCGTCATACATGGCATCTACAAATTTTTCTAAAAGAAATCCCTTTGTTTTTTTCTCTTCAATTGCAGGACTATAAATGTGCTTCATATTTGTCTTGTCACTCAAAAGCATTCCTTTTTCGGTCATGATCTGCATCAATTTTAAGGTTGACGTATATTGGACTGCTCTTTTTTGCTCATTAAGTGCATCGTTCACAAATCTTACTGTTGAAGGTCCGGACTTCCATAAGACTTGTAAAATTTCTAATTCTGATTTTGTTGGTTCTGACTGCATCGCATTTATCTTTTTTAATTTTTGAACAATTCAAAGGTAGGAAATTTTTCGTACGAACAAATTATTACGTGACTTTTTTATAAAAAAAAAGGTTAATAAAGTCCAAAGTGGCTAATAAAGAGTAGTTTACGAGGTAGGAAATCGTATCAGGTAACGATTTAGTAATGGTACTATTTGCATTAATTTTCTATTTTTTTCCTTGTAAATCATTACAAAAATACAAAAAATAGGTTAAGGGATGCTTATATTTTTATACTTATACAATGCCTACTTATTTTTCTATTTAGCAGTATAAAACTTAAATTATTAATAGGCAAATCAAAAAAACCTTTCCCCTGTTGCCCCCAAGTTGGGAAAGATTGTCATTTATTATACTAATGTTTGTTATTTAATTAGGGAAAACCGCCTAGAAGTACTGTTAATCCTTATAAAATTACAAGCTATGAAATACTTTCTGCAAAACATCCTTTTAGAGATACACAACAAGGAGAATAAGATTTCAGCACAAAGCAAAAGGTTGATTGATGAGGCTTATGAAATGACTTTGTATCTCCAAGACCTTTTATTTTCGGTCAAGAAATACATCATTGAAGAAGGATTTAAAAACGATGCGGAAGAGATACATTTCTTCCATACCATAAAGCCACAAATACTCGGTAAGCTCATTTTTTATAATAAAGTTTATAGAATAGAAACAACTTGCCCAGTAAGCAATGGAAAAATGTATTACAGTTACTTTTCCACACAGTTTGCAAACCTGAAACGGGAGTATATTGAGCATATTTGTAATTCCGATTTTTACAGGTATTACCGCTCGGGACGAACAGACCGTGATGATACTTATTTCAAACGTGGAAATATAAACTACCATGATGGGCTTAACAGTATTGTGTTTGAAATAGATCCGGCATTCTCGACTTTTTTCGATTACAAAATTGCAAGGATTATCGCTAATGAATTGCTCTATTCATACTTGCTTACAAAAATCAATCCTGATGAAGGTCCTGATATGATTTTGCAAAAGCAGGAAAGCTCCAAAGATATATTTTGGACAGACAGCAAAAATGCTCTCATTGAATTAGTGTATGCACTTCACGCTTCAGGTGTAATTTCTCACGGTAAAATCGGTATCCGAAAAATAAGCCTTATGTTTCAGATACTTTTCCATATCCCACTTGGTGACCTGCATCATTCTTTCCACCGAATGAAAACAAGAGCAGGTTCAAGAACTGCATTTTTAGACCAACTCAAAATATCCCTCGAAGAATATATGGATAAAGACCTTTAGCTATATCAAAAATAACCGTTTGAAAGCAGTACCAAAACGTACTGCTTTTTTCTTTGCCCATATCTGCCAATTGGCAAATGCTCTCAAAACTTCATTACAAAATATCCAAAATCCCATAAAAACCTTGTTAAACAAGGGTTTTCCCTAATTGTAAAAATTTTAAAAAAACAGCCAAACCAATTGGCAAGGCTTGGCAGACAAACACTGCCACCTTTCACAATTTTGCATAGTGAACTTTAAAAAGCTGTGCAATGAAAATAATAACCATTGAAGAAGAAGCCTGGCAACAGCTCAACAGCCGTATCAATGCCATTGCCGACTATTTGAAAAGACAGGAAGATAAAAGCTATGATGACCTGTGGCTCAATAACCACGAGGTATGTCAATACCTGCACATTAGCGAAAAGACCTTATGGCGTATGCGAACCAAAGGCGAGATCACTTACTCAAAAATTTATGGGCAGTATTTCTACACCATTGGAGCAATTAAAGATATGCTTAATGCCAATGCCATACAGAGCAGTGATGAATTTGTGCAGGAACTTATGGCAAAAGGCAAAAGCTACATCGAAAAAGGCAGAAAGCTAAAGAAAGATAAAAAATAGGTATGAACCCTTAAAAATATCATTATGAATATTGACAGAATGGAATTTTTGGCGTGGATGGAACGCTTAATGGGACGTCTTGATATGCTGGGCGATAATATAGATGAGTTACAAAAGAAACGTAATAGCATAGATGGCGAGGAACTGCTCGATAACCAGGATTTACTTCAGATGCTGAAAATCAGCAACCGTTCCCTGCAACGGTATCGTTCCATCGGCAAACTGCCCTATTACACCATTAGTGGCAAACTTTATTACAAATTGTCTGATGTTCATCAATTCATCAGAGATAGCTTTAACCCACCTTCAACCAGATAACGCCAATAAGTGACAAACACTGCCTTTCAGTGCCAAGTAATGCAATTCAGTGAAGGCTTCCTTTACATTCGGCATTGAATTTTAAAATTTTCAGACTATGAGTGAAGAAACCATAAATAAACAGGAAATGCCCGAACAGTTATCGGACATATTGCTGGTGCTGGATAAAGAAAAAATGAAAATCCAAGCTGTAAAGAGTATAGACGAAAACGGGAAAATGGAAACTGTTGACCCCACGAAGAAAAACCAAAACCAGTTTATGCGTGTGGACAAAAGTGGTGATTTCTTTTCGAACTTCTTCTCCAATTTTTTCAGCCAGTTAAAGAACCCTACCAATTTTTCATTCTTCAAAGTACCTGCACCTATCGCTGTTGAAAAAGCACAGGAAATGCAAAAGCAGGTTGACAAGCCAACTCCTGAAGGCGAAAAAATAATGAAAGAGCACGAAGTAAAAATAGAACAGCAATCGGATAAGAAACAAGTAAACCAAAATAATATGGCAACAACACAAACAACACAGGAAGCAAGCGAATACCGCTACAAACCAGAACAGATTGATTGGGATACTATGACCAATCTCGGATTAAGCAAGGAATACCTTGAAAAGAGAAACCTACTTGAACCTTTATTGAAAGGTTACAAAACAAATGAACTCTTACCGATTGGTGTCAACCTCGGTGGTACAATTCTTCGTACAGATGCTCGCTTGTCTTTACAACAAGCCGAAGACGGAAAAGTTGTGGTAGGAATACACGGCATCAAAAAAGAACCCAATCTACATTTTGAGTTTTTCGGGCACAAGTTTACAGATGAAGACAAAAAGAACCTGCTCGAAACTGGTAATATGGGGCGTGTGGTAGATTTGAAAAATTCCAAAACTGGAGAACTGATGCCGTCTATTATCAGTATAGACAGACTAACGAATGATGTAATTGCATTGAGGAAGGATTTTATAAAAGTTCCAGATGAAATTAAAAGTGTAAAACTGAATGATGAGCAAAAGCAAACTCTATTGGAAGGCAAACCACTTTATTTAGAAGGTATGGTTTCTACCAAAGGAACAGAATTTTCGGCAACGGTACAGTTCAATGCAGATAAGCGTTATGTTGAGTTTCTGTTTGACCGCAACAATTCTAACAGGCAAACCCAAAGCAATGGACAAACTCAAGACAATCAGCAAAACCAATCTCAGAAAGCTCCAAAAACATTCAGAGGTAAAGAATTGACCGATGATCAACATAAGGATTTCAAAGCCGGTCAAACCATCTACATTGATGGATTGAAAGATAAAAAAGGGCAACCATATCAAGGTTATATCACTTTTAATAAAGAAAATGGAAAAACCAATTTTGAATTTCCAAATCAATACAAGGAAAGAGTAAAACCAACCGAAGCCCATAAAACGCAAACTGCCGTCAATTCTGAAGGCAAAACCAATGAGGCCACCAAGAACATCAAAGAGCCTTTGAAGTCTGGTCAACAAACACCGAAAAACAAACAACAGCAGGAACAACAGGAAAAGCCGAAAGCTCCAGCGAAAACAAGAGGCAAAAAAATATCTTAAAGTATGAAAACAATCATTGCAGAAAAACCAAGCGTAGCAAGGGAAATAGCCGGACTTGTGGGAGCATCCGATAAAAAGGACGGCTACTTGACAGGTAACGGCTATTTTGTTACGTGGGCATTCGGTCATTTAATCGGATTGGGAATGCCCGAAGATTACGGCATTTCGGGGTTTGACAAAACAGCTTTGCCAATACTCCCAAACCCGTTTTTGCTGACCGTCCGAAAGGTCAAAAAAGACAAAGGTTATACAGCGGATACGGGTGCATTAAAGCAACTGAAAGTCATCGAACAGCTTTTTAACCGTAGTAACAGCATCATTGTAGCCACCGATGCAGGACGTGAGGGCGAACTCATTTTCAGGTACATTTATGAATACCTAAAATGCAACAAGCCTTTTGAGCGGCTTTGGATTAGTTCGCTTACCGAAAAAGCCATTAAGCAGGGGTTTGATAATCTCAAAGACGGAAAAGAATTTGATGGATTGTATCAGGCGGCACAAGGCAGAAGCCGTGCCGATTGGCTCGTGGGCATCAATGCTACACAGGCGTTGAGCATAGCCGCAGGAAATGGCATTTATTCGCTCGGAAGAGTGCAAACGCCTACACTGGTTTTGATATGCAAACGCTATTTGGAAAATAAAAATTTCTCGGTAAAGAAATACTGGCAGATACAGTTATCGCACAACAAAGAACTGATAGATTTTAAAAGCATTTCCAAAACCAAATGGGAAGACCAAAAACTTGCCGATGATACGCTGAAATCCGTTCAGCGAAGTAAAACGGCAACGGTTACATCGGTGGAAACCAAAAGCATTATAGAGCAACCGCCTCTATTGTTCGACCTTACTGGCTTGCAAAAAGAAGCCAACAAAAAGCTGAACCTTTCTGCGGAAGAAACGCTCAATATTGCCCAAAGCCTTTACGAAAAGAAGTTTATCACATACCCACGCACCGGAAGCAAGTACATTCCTGAAGATGTGTGGGCAGAAATCCCCAACCTCGTAAGGGCTTTGCAGGACAGCGAAACCTGCAAGCAAGCCGTAGGGAAATTGAAATGGGGACGGTTCAATAAACGTATTGTAAACGATTTGCGTGTTACCGACCACCACGGATTATTGATTACTGATAAAATCCCATCAGCCCTGAACGCAAAGGAAAACTCCGTTTATGATATGATTGCCTTTCGATTGCTCGAAGCCCTTTCACAAGCCTGCATCAAAGAGATAACCGATGTAGGTTTACAAGCGTTGCATTATGATTTTACAGTAAAGGGTTGTAAGGTTATCGAAGCAGGCTGGCGTTCCATCAAAGGCAGTTTCTCCGATGATGATACCGAACCTGTACAGGATTTGCCCGAAATAAAAAAAGGCGATGAACTTAAAATAAAAGAAGCCTCCGTTTTGGAAAAGAAAACGAAACCGCCTGTATTATATACCGAAGCAGGGCTTTTGTCGGCTATGGAAAGTGCAGGAAAGGAAATCGAAAATGAAGACGAACGGAAAGCCTTGCAAAATATCGGTATTGGCACTCCGGCTACAAGAGCCGCAATAATTGAAACCTTGTTTACCCGCAATTATATCCAACGGGAAAAGAAATCCTTAATCCCTACCGAAAAAGGATTGCAGGTGTACGAATTGGTCAAAGACCGTAAAATTGCGGATGTGGCAATGACCGCCGAATGGGAATTGGCTTTGCAAAAAATCGAAAATAACGAAACAGATGCAGAGGCATTTCAAAAAGAAATGGAAACTTACGCCTCATCTATTACCAATGAATTGTTACAAGCTTCCATTGCCCAAAACAACCTGCCTAAATTGGTTTGCCCGAAATGCAAAAGCCAGCAACTCATTATCCGTGATAAAATAGTGAAGTGTCCTGATGAAGTTTGTAATTGGGTACAGTTCCGCAATGTGTGTGGCGTACAAATCGGCTTAGCCGATATTGAAAACCTTGTCAATAAAAAGAAAACTTCACTTATCAAAGGAATGAAAAGCAAAGCCGGAAAGAAATTCGATGCTTATATCGTGTTGAATGAGGATTGCAAAACCTCTTTTGAGTTTGCCAAAAATAAAAGCTACAAAAAGTAATGGAAAATAAGCCTACCATTAGCACAAAGGAAATCAGAAATCTGATTTATTCCATACGTGGAAGGCAAGTGATGCTGGATAGCGACCTCGCTTCCTTATATCAAGTGGAAACAAAAAACCTCAACAAAGCCGTAAAAAGAAATATTGAAAGGTTTCCCGTTTCTTTTTGCTTTCAACTGACCGAAGAGGAAGTTGAAAACTTGAGGTTCCAAATTGGAACCTCAAGTTTAAGCTACGGTGGAAGACGGTATTTGCCCTATGTTTTTACTGAACAAGGGGTCGCAATGGCTTCTGCCATACTCCGCTCAGATATAGCGGTTAAAGTCAGTGTTGAAATTATGGAAGCCTTTGTAGAAATGCGAAAAATGCTCATCAGCAATGCTTCGCTGTTCCATCGTTTGGACAATATAGAACTGAAACAATTACAAGCCGACCAAAAATTTGAGGAAATATTTAAGGCTCTTGAAAGCGACAAGCTCCACGCCGAAAAAGGTATTTTCTACAATGGGCAGGTATTTGATGCCTATACCTTTGTTTCCGATATTATCCGAAGTGCCAAAAGCTCCATTACCCTGCTTGATAATTATGTGGACGATACGGTGCTGACCTTATTGGGAAAACGCAATACCAATGTAACCGCTACTATCTACACAAAAAGCATCAGCAATCAGTTACGGTTAGACCTGCAACGCTACAATAGTCAATATCCGTCTATCGAAGTAGAGATTTTCTCCGATGCACACGACCGATTTTTGATTATTGACAGTACGGAACTGTACCATATCGGAGCATCACTGAAAGACCTGGGCAAAAAATGGTTTGCCTTTTCGAGAATGGATATTGAAATCGGTAGGATGCTTCAAATTTTAAACAAGTGAAAATAAAACCCCTCTGAAATTTCGGAGGGGTTAGTTTATAAGGTCTAATAAGTCAACGCAAGCCCTACACCAAAACCCATATCGCTATCGTAGTGAGTACGAATACCAATGTTTTTATTGATAATATACTTAAGCTCTCCCATATATTCCATATCAGTATTGACCATAAAGCCCGCTCTCAATCTTTTTGAAATCGGAATATCCTCACGCATCAACGACAATCGTACAATTCCATCGTGATAAACTTCTGCCTGAAAATTAACGAGCATTGGCAAGGTGTACATAAACCCTAAGCTAAAGGCTCTTCGTGTGTCTTTTTCATTCTTTTGTCCGAATAAATTGGTTTCGTGTTCGTCCATTCCCATTTTACGGTAACGCCAGTCAAAACCTATAAAGGGCATAAGCCACTGCATTTTTCCGATGTATCTTCCTAAATGTGTTTCTACTTCATAGCCGTGCATATCGTTGTAGCCTAAACGCCATTCTGTACCCAAAGACCATCTTGCATTTTGAAACATTGCTTCGCCATCGTTACCATTGGTTGCAAAATCATTCTGTGCCATAAAGTGCGGCATATTGCTTTCTCGCTGTAATTTATTGTAGGCTTGCTTTTTATTGGGCAAATACGGATTTTGATAATCGTCAACAGCAAATACCCTGTTCATCCCCGACATCATATGGTAAAGTATATGACAATGGAAAAACCAATCTCCCTCTTCATTTGCTAAAAATTCGATGGTATCTGTTTCCATTGGCATTATATCCAAAACATTTTTAAGTGGTGATTTTTCGCCTTTACCGTTGATTACCCTGAAATCAAAACCGTGCAGGTGCATCGGGTGGCGCATCATCGAATTATTGTAAATGGTGATGCGTAAAATTTCTCCTTTTTTTACAGGTATTTTATCGGTTTCAGAAAGTATTTTATTATCCATACTCCATACATATCGGTTCATATTTCCTGTAAGGGTAAACTTCAATTCTTTGACCGGAGCATCTTTAGGGAGTTCCGTATTGTAAGGAGATTGTAACATTGCATAATTCAGCGTTTTTATTTCTCCCAAAGCATTTGCATTGTAACGGTTGGGTTCATTATCCATATTCATATTGTGTTGGCTATGGTCTTCTTTAGGTTTAGCCTCTCCAGTAATTTCGGGATACATTACCACATTCATATCCATTTGGTTCAGGCTCATTTTCATACCCATATCGTCCAAATCTCCATTCATCTTCATCATATCGTTCATCATCTTCATCCCCTCAAAATATTTCAATCTTGGGAGTGGCGATATTAACTGTTTGATACCATTGCCTACAAAATAGCTTGCCGATTGTGTTCTGTCTTCGGTTGTGGCTAAAAACTCGTAGGCAACTCCATCGTCAGGAATTGTTACCACAATATCATAAGTTTCGGAAACCGCAATGATTAATCTATCTACCTCTACTGGCTCTACATCATTACCATCATTGGCTACTACTGTAATTTTACCGCCTGCATATCGTAACCAAAAATAGGATGATGCTCCGCCGTTTGATACTCTTAATCTTACTTTATCTCCTGCTTTTAGTGTTTTGCCATCAACTGTTTTTAAATCGGTAGTATGATTTCCGTTGATTAATATTTTGTCATAATACACATCGCTTACGTCCATTGCCAACATACGTTTCCATTCGTTGGTCAATTTGGTTTTGAAATTTCCCTCTCTGATGGCTTCCGCATAGGACTGTGTAGCGTTCTTTTTTATCGCTGCCCAATCATTGGCGTTGTGCAACATACGGTTAATGTTATCGGGATTTAGGTTTGTCCATTCGCTTAAAATGATGGGTACGGTAGGTAAATCATCAATTCCTTTTCTAAAGGTTTTATCGTCATCACGCTTTTTCATCACAAAACTGCCATACATTCCAATCTGCTCCTGCAAACCTGAATGGGAATGATACCAATGCGTTCCGTGTTGGATAATCGGAAAACGATAGGTGTATGTTGCTCCTGCTTCAATAGGCTTTTGCGTAAGCCAGGGCACACCATCTTCTTTGTTGGGTAAAAACACGCCGTGCCAATGCAGCGATGTACTTTCTTTTAACTGGTTATGCACTACAATCTCCGCTGTATCGCCCTCTGTAAATGTGAGGGTTGGCATCGGTATCTGACCGTTTACCGCAATAGCCCTTTTTTCTTTTCCTGCGTAGTTTACAAGCGTATCTTTTACATACAGCTCATATCTCACTACTTTTTGTGCAAAAACGGATTGCGAACACAGCAGTATAAATACCGCTTGCAGCAACCTCATTTTACTATTTATGGGTATATTCATTTTGATATTTTATTAATGAAACTCATTCCTGTTCTTTTAGCCAGTCGGTTAATGTTTTGATTTGCTCGTCATTCAGTTTTGCATCAGTATGCATCAATGTATATGAGGACAGGGGCATTTGCTTCGTTTCTATTTGTTCTTTGATTGAGTTTAATAATCTTTCTTGTTTCCTGTTTGAGTATGTACCCCATTCATTGAAATTCAAATCTTCTTTTGCGTTTTTGATGTGGTTTTCTACCAATGCTCTTGCGGGCTGTACGTAATCGTACCAAACGTATTTGGTATTGTTGCTATGGCAATCGTAGCAAGAGGTTTGAAACATCGCTTTTATCTGAACAGGCATTTTATAGAATTGGGTAAAATCGGTTGTGTAAACCTGCCCTTTATCTACATTAAGGGCAGGCTGGTAAAATTGAATTGCAATAAAAATAAACAGCACTATTGCCAATATTATCTTTAGTACTTTCTTCATTTTAAAATTCTTTTTTTACAGAACCGCAGGTAAGCATCTGACTGCCGTAATATGGATTTTTTATTGCTTTAGCTTCGCTAATCCAAACAGCACCTTTGCCATCATTGTACATCGGGCAATAGTCCTGATATAATTTTTGGGTTGTTCCGAACAGTGCAATAAGGTCGGAAACGTCTTTGCTTAGCGATGCTAAATGTTCTCTTTGGTGTGCTATCTTTCCGGCATTGTCGCCAATATGCTCTGCGTTTTCCTGTGCATCTTCTGCTATCTCCATATATTGTTTATGTTTATTCGCCGGGATAGCTTTCATATCTACATTTTTTAAGGTAGTATATAATTGCTTTCCTGCGTTAGCAGCAGCTTTGTCGTTATCTGATACAAGTGCATTTTTTAAAGCCAAATAATCCTTAACAATAGGTGCAATAGAGAAGTTTTGCGCTACCTCTTTTACTTCTTGTTGTTCAATTTTTTTTGCTGTGGTATCTATTGATGCCATTGTACTATCCGTATCATTTTGTGTTGATGATGGCAAGTTTTGAGTTCCGGATATTGTTGTACTGTCATTGGCTTGCTGGTCGCTATTTTTGTTAGAAGACTGATTGCAAGAAACTGTAATTGCTGCAACCGTTGCCAGTGCGATGATGGAGAAAAATATATTTTTCATTTTAATGCTATTTAATGTTGTTAAAGAAATTTTTGCGGGTTACTTATTTTCAAATTCTTTCAGCTTTCGCTTCATAAATTCGATTTCCTTTGCCTGTGTTTCGAGTATGTTTTTTTGCAACTCTATCAGTTCGGGGTCGGTTAGCTTTGCTTTTTCAGACATCAGCACTGCTGCTGCGTGGTGCGGTATCATTCCTTTTACAAATTGTTTGTCGCCCACATTTATTTGCTCCCTAATGCCAAACCAAGAGAAAATGCCAATTGCAAGGGAAAATGTAATGATTGCCCAGTTGATTTTTTTGTTTTGATACATTCCTTTCATTATCCATAATTCAATGACCAACATTGCCGAAACCATCAGCAGGGTCATATATAAATTATTGATGTTCGGGATAAGATTATCCAATCTGTCTATCATAGCATACATTAGGAAGTACATTGCTGCGAACATTGCAACAGCCATTATAGCAAACCGTTTGTACATTGCTGAAGAATGTTTGCCGTTATGCCCGTCATTTGCCCCGTGGTGGTGCATATCGAGTTTGTTTTCTATATTTTCCATAACAGAATATTTTATTTATTATTAATTGTTTCCTGTACACTGCCACAGGTTAGCATTTGAGAACCGTAATATGGATTTTTAACGGCTTCTTCCTTGCTTAACCAATTTGCACCTTTCCCGTTATTGTACATTGGGCAATGCTGATAATAAACAGGTGTTTCCTGTTTTGATACCTTAGCCAATTCATACATATTCTTAGAAAGCAAAGCGAAAGTTTCCCTTTGTTTGGCAACATCTTTGGAAGCAGCAATCTGTTCGGCATTTGCCGTCAGGTCTTTCATTACTTTCATCCAAGCTGTATGTTCTTCAGTAGAAAGTTTTGCCATTTCTACCGCTTTGATGGCTTTTACCAATTCGGCAGCTTTTGCAGATGAAGTACCTGCATCAGTTTTTACCAAAGCATCTTTCACGGAAAAATAATTGTCGAACACAGCTTTCAGTTGTGGTGCATTTTGGGCATCGGCAGTATTTGTTGCAGCCATTTCGTTGTGGTTATGGTTGGCGTGTTCGTTTTTCATATCCATACCCGCATCATTGGATTTTGCGGCTGGCTTTAATTCTCTGCTGTACTGGCAACATCCCGGCAATTTTGCATATACATCATCAGGTGCTAAGAATTTTTCGCTGTCGTACCCTGCCAAAGCTATACGTTTCAATATTTCGTCCTGATTGGTCTTATCGCTATCATAAGTGAGCGTAGCCATTTTAGTGTCTTTATTCCATTCTACACTGGCTACCTTATTCACGTTTCCTGCTTTTTCGATAGTGGCTTTACACATACCGCAATTGCCATAAACTTTTACGGTTTCTGTTTTCGCATTCTTGATTTGTGCGAAACTGTTTACTGACGATAGTAATACAACGATTACCATCATTATTTTTGATAATGATTTCATTTTGAAAATTTTTAATTTAGTAAGATAAACAAAGATTGTGCGAAAACTAAATAGCTTTCGACAAGACATATTTGTGGCTATCAAGCCACCGTTTTAGCTTATTTTAGGCGGTTGCCAAATGGAAGAGTAGCCCGAAGAATAGTAGGCTTGTTTGAACCCGAATTTTTGCTTTTTAGTTTCGGCAAAAGGGGTTGTTACTTTTAAATCTATTGGTATTTGTAAACTAACAGAAGATGAAGAAGTACTACATCCACAAGAGCCGTGTTTACAATTGCCGTCGCAGTCGTGACCATCCTTACATTTTTTACAAGACTTGTCCTTGCAACTGTCTTTATGGTGAGATTTTTCAGATTTTTCTTTTGAGCAACTTTTTTGTTCTGTCTTAGCTGTTTTTTTTGCACAAGCATAGCTTATGCTTGGCATTAGGAAAAAGCCCAAACACAATAAGATGACAAAGCTGATATGTTTACTCAAATTTTTCAACACTACAAAATTATGAAATTATTTCTTTTAATTGCTATCTTTTGCATTTCATAAACTTCAAATATAGAATTTCAGATAAAAATGTTTAAATGACATATTTCTATTGTCATTTTTATGCTCCTTGAGTAAATACCTATTTAATTATCTGTTGTAATTGTTATACACTATCTAATCAAACAGGTATTTATAGGTTAAAATTATTTTTTGATTAGTGGTTCTATTGTAAAGCCTGCTTTCTTAACCGTATCTATAATTTCCTGTTCGGTCATTCCTTCCGATTTCACGGTCAATACTTTGTCTTTATTTGTTGTGTCCACTTCCCAATGACAGATGCCATCAGCATTATCCAAATGTGGTTTTACTGATGCTACGCAACCACCACAATTAATATTTGTTTTGAATTGAAGATTTTTATTTTCCATTTTTTTACTGTTTTAGAATGTTATTTATTGATACAAATTTCGGTACGATGCCATTCTGTATTATTGTGGAATTTCTTATTTGATTTGTGAGATTTACTGTTTTACTTTTTCCACTTCAACCGCAAGCTGTTAGTTACTACACTCACGCTACTCAATGCCATTGCTGCACCTGCAATCATCGGGTTTAATAGGAAACCGTTTATCGGATAGAGAATACCTGCCGCAATGGGAATACCTATTAAATTATAGATAAATGCCCAAAACAGATTTTGCTTAATGGTGGCTACGGTTTGTTTTGACAATTTTATTGCCTGCGGTATTTTAGTCAGGTCTGATGAAATGATGGTCATTTTGGCGACGTCCATTGCAATGTCCGAACCTTTGCCCATTGCTATACTCACATCGGCTGTTGCCAAAGCGGTACTGTCATTAATACCGTCCCCAACCATTGCCACTACTTTACCTTTACTTTGTAATTCTTTTACAAAATCTGCTTTGTGCTGTGGCAATACTTCTGCTTTGTAATGCTTAATGCCTGTTTGCTCCGCAATGGCTTTGGCTGTAGCTTCGTTGTCGCCTGTCAGCATATACAGGTCAATGCCCATTTCCTGCATTTGGCGGATGGCTTCTACCGATGTTTCTTTAATCTTGTCTGATATGGCTAATACGGAAAGTGCCTGTTTGCTGTCGGCAAACCAAATAACAGTTTTTGATTGTTTGCCCCATTCATTGGCTTGCTTTTGTAATTGTTCCGCAATAGTAATGTTATTTTCTGCCAACAGTTTTTTATTGCCTACAAAATATGCTTCGTTATTATGGTCGGCTTTTGCTCCTTTACCTGTGATACTGTCAAATTGTGTTAAGGTTATGATTGCTGCTCCGTCCAAGTGTTTTACTACTGCTTCTGCCAATGGGTGTTCGGATTGCTTTTCAATGCTTAATAAAATGTCTTTGGACGCATCATCATTATTCAGCCATTGAACGCCTGTTACCTCTGGTCTACCCTCTGTAATTGTTCCTGTTTTATCTAAAATAATGGCATCAACTTTTTTGGCTAATTCTAAACTTTCGGCATCTTTTATCAAAATACCTTTTTCAGCACCTTTGCCAACGCCAACCATTATAGCCGTAGGTGTAGCCAATCCCAAAGCACAGGGACAAGCAATAACCAATACCGTAACGGCTGCCAATAGCCCCTGAACAATCCCGTTATCGCCTCCTAAAACAAACCATAGGATAAATGCGAGAATGGCAATCCCTATCACAACCGGAACAAAGATACCCGCAATCTTATCCACCAATTTTTGTACAGGTGCTTTGCTTCCTTGTGCGTCCTGCACCATTTTGATGATATGGGCAAGCATTGTTTCTTTTCCCACTTTAACCGCTTTGAACTGGAAACTTCCTTTTTGGTTAATAGTTCCTGCAAATACTTTTTCGTTTTCTTTTTTCAGTACAGGTACAGGCTCGCCACTCAACATACTTTCATCCACGTAAGAACTGCCCGAAGTAACCATACCATCAACGGCAATTTTCTCGCCCGGCTTTACAAGGATAACGTCGCCTGCGTTTACATCCTCAATAGCGGTCTGTTTTTCCGTTCCGTCCGTTTGTATCACAATAACGGTTTTAGGTTGTAAGCCCATTAGTTTTTTTATTGCTGAAGAGGTATTGCCTTTGGCTTTTTCTTCCAGTAATTTTCCTAGCAGAATAAATGCGACAATTACGGCTGCTGCTTCAAAATATACGTGGGCGTGTAATCCTCTTTGATGCCAAAAGTCGGCAAACAACATATTGAATACACTGAACAGGTAGGCGATACCTGTACTCAATGCTACCAATGTATCCATATTGGCTGAACGATGTTTTGTCTGCTTCCAGGCATTGATAAAAAAATCCCTGCCCAACCACAATACAACAGGTGTAGAAAATGCCCACATAATTTGATTGGCATAAGGTATATCCATAAAGAACATTGCTATCACTACAACAGGCAATGACAGGGTAATAGCCCATACGGTTTTGGTCTTTAGCTTTTGGAACTTTTCAGCGTGGATAGTTTCTAATGTTTCCTGCTGCTTATTTTCTTCCTCAATCAACAAATCGTACCCAATTGACTGTACCGCCTTTTGCAATTTTGAAGCATCGGTCATATTAGGCAGGTATTCAACGGTAAGGTTTCCCGTAGCAAAGTTTACGGAGGCATTTATAACGCCCTCCTGATGCTTTACAATGCTTTCGGCACTGCTCGCACAAGAGGCACAGGTCATACCTATTACTGGAAATGTATTTTTTATGGTGGAAACACCATAACCTAAGTCTTTGATAGCTTTAACCGCTTCGCCTATTGCTTCGCTATTATCTACCGTGATAGCTGCCCTGCGGTTATTCAGCTCTACTTTGTGGGTTGCGATACCTTTAACCTGTGCTAATCCTTTTTCAACGATTAATGCACAATGTTCACTTTCTACATCTTCCAAAGGAAGATAAATGGTTTCTTTATTATTCGTTGCCATAATTGCTTGCTTTAATTAACAATACAAAATTGGCTATTATATTAATGGACGCTATTGTGAAATTTTGGGAATGATTTGTAAGATTTACAATTTATCCAACGGCTTTCTTTTACCTTCTTTTATTTGTTTGAAATAGCTCGGTGTCAGTC
The DNA here is from genome assembly GCA_029959295.1 of Flavobacteriaceae bacterium PS02334. Classification (GTDB taxonomy): domain Bacteria; phylum Bacteroidota; class Bacteroidia; order Flavobacteriales; family Flavobacteriaceae; genus Flavobacterium. The sequence continues at coordinate 242,736 of JASCOH010000001.1, forward strand.
CTGTTACTTTTTTGAACTGGTTGCTTAAATAGGCTACACTCGAATAGTTCAGACGAAAGGCAATTTCACTCAAAGACAGTTCATCATATACCAACAGCTCTTTTACTTTTTCTACTTTTTGGGCAATAAAGTATTTTTCAATAGTAATACCCTCCACCTCCGAAAAGAGATTGGATAGGTAATTATAATCGTGGTGCAATTGACTACTTAATACATCTGAAAGATTGGATTTGGTGTCATTGTCCTGATGATGCACAAGGTCAATAATTATATTTTTTATCTTTTCAATGATGCGGCTTTTTTTATCGTCAATGAGTTCAAAGCCCAATGGAATTAAAACCTTATCTAAATTATTTTTTTCTTCTGGTGTAATCTCTTTATCCAATGTTACCTCTCCAAGTTTGATTTTTTTTACAGTCAAACCTAATTTATCCAATTCATTTTGCACCACCATAATACAGCGGTTGCAAACCATATTTTTAATAAAGAGTGTATTCATATATACCTTTTTACGACCTTAACAAAGGTACAAATTAATCTTTGGCATTATATCTTTTAACGCCAAATCCTGCCTCTCAACGCCAAATCCTGCCACATCTTCAAAGGCACTTATCTACTGCTATAATTTTAGGCTTCAAGTAAAATTCTAAACAAAATTATAGTATGGATACACAGCAAAAAGACCTATCGTATTTCAGGTTACGATTACAAGAATTATTAAATACCAGCTTCCCCGAAAAAGCAAACGACCAAAAATTTGTTGAGCAACGTTCTTCGTGGGCTGCCAATGCCTACGAGGGGGCTTTTAGTTCGGGAAACGCTATTGAGCAATGCAACGAAATAGCCAATTACATACTTTTTGAGGGCTTGCATTTCTCCAAATTCGATACCGTGTTTCAGGTGGTATGCAATGAGTTTGATACCATAATGGCAGATGAGGAACTGCGACCGTTCTCCCTTAAAATGTTTCCTGTTTGCGAGCCTGTTTTCTCCGGCTATGAACTAACCGATGATTTCGCATACGGTTATGAGTTTGACCTGCTCTATACCGAAATAACCGGAACCATCGCAATATGGATAGAGGAAAATGGGCTTCAGTAAAAAGCAACATCTCCAACAGAACATTGATGCCCTGCGAATTGCTTTTAAACTGGAAAAGGAGAAACGGCAAGCCACCGTAGGCGAAAGACTGCTAATGATGCAATACAGCGGATTTGGCGGTCTTAAATTCGTATTGAACCCCATAGCGAACGAAATAGACATCAACAATTGGAGAAAGACTGAACACGACCTTTTCCCGATTACGCAGGAGCTCCACCAGCTACTCAAAGAAAATTCCGAAGACGAAAAGCAATACCGCAGGTATGTGGATAGTATGAAAAGCTCTGTTCTGACGGCTTTTTATACACCGCCACAGGTCATAGATGCGATTTCTGCAACTTTGCGTGAAAGCGGTCTGAACATTGATAAATTCCTAGAACCCTCCGCAGGTATCGGGTCTTTCATACAATCCTTTTCAGAAAATCAAAAAGCCAGTGTTACCGCTTATGAAAAGGATTTGCTCACAGGCAAGATTTTAAAACAGCTTTATCCCGAAAGCAATATCCGTATAAGCGGTTTTGAGGAAATCCCCGAAAAGGAACAAAACAACTATGATGTAATTGCCAGCAACATACCGTTTGGAGATACTTCCGTTTTCGACCTTTCCTATTCCCGAAGCAGGGACAGTGCAAAAGTACAAGCAGCCCGAAGCATACACAATTACTTTTTTCTGAAAGGTGCTGATATGCTCCGTGAGGGCGGTTTGTTAGCTTACATTACTTCGCAAGGCGTTTTAAACAGTCCGAAGAATGAGCCTATACGGAGGGCGTTAATGGAGAACAACAATCTCGTTTCAGTTATTCGGCTACCCAACAACTTGTTTACAGATTATGCAGGTACGGAAGTTGGCAGTGATTTGATTATCCTGCAAAAGAACACAGCAAAACAAAGTCTGACCGAAAGGGAAGATCTGTTTTGCCAAAGCAGGCAAACGGAATACAATACGCCGGGCAATGCACTCTTTCAGGACAGCACAAGAATTGTGCATACCGACCGCAAATTAGATACCGACCCTTACGGACAACCGGCACTAATTTATACGCACAAAGACGGGGTTGGCGGAATTGCCAAAGACCTCAAACAAATGATTTCCGAAGATTTTGGAAAGCACTTGAATTTGAATTTATACAAAGGCGAACGAAACGATGAGCCTGTTATACAAATCCCTGTTACACCCACATCAAAGGCTACACCACCAACTGTCGAACCCGAAATCATTCAGCAAAAACCGCAACCTGCACCTACGCCTGTAACCCATCGGGAAAGTCCGCAGGAATTAAAACAGATGAGCATTTTTGACCTGTTTGAAAATGCGAATGAACCCGTAATGGTGGTTGCTCCACCCAAAAGAACTACACAAGCCAAAAGACAAAGCACTAAAAAAAGACAGGGTGCAATAGGTCGTCAAACAGACCTGTTTGGTGGTACGATGCAACAACCTTATACACCGCCAAAATCTAACGGTACACCACCAATAAACGGTAAAAAACAGGAAGCCATTGGCGACCTGTTTTCGGGTTTGGGTGGGAATGGCCAAGCGAACACGCCAGCCATTTCCGTAACCGTTCCTAATACTATTCCCGAACCTACTCCGTACAGTGGCGGACTGCAACCGTTCCACCGAAATGACTGCCTTGTTGTGGACAATGGTTGGGTCGGTCATCTGCAAGAAGTTGATACAATAGACGGTACGGCTGTTTTCCACCCACTACAATTACCGTCCTTGCAAAAAGCAAGAGCCGAAGCGTACATAGCTGTACGTGATGTTTACCAACAGCTTTACAACAAAGAAGCGGAACTACACACTGAACATAAAGACGAACGGGAAACCCTTAACCGCCTTTACGATGCCTTTGTAAAAAGATACGGAAATCTCAACGATGCTAAAAATATCGAACTTATCAAAACGGACAGTGCAGGTAAAGAAATGCCTTATTTGGAGCGTGTCGTTGGTGGTGTAATCCATAAGGCAGATATATTCAACCGTCCTGTAAGTTTCTCCACCTTAACAATAGCAACGGACAATCCCGAAGAAGCCTTATCGGCATCACTGAACAAATACGGAAACGTTGATTTGGACTATATGTCCGAAATCAGCGGTATGCCCGCCGATACGCTGAAAGAAGCCTTGCAAGGTCGTATCTATTACAATCCATTAGAAAAGAAATATGAAATATCCGAACGTTGGATTGCAGGCAATGTAGTGGAGAAAGCCAATGAAGTAAGAGCCTACCTCGAAAACAATCCTGATGATGCGGAAGCTAAAGAAAGCCTTACCGTATTAGAGGAAGCAAGACCAAGACGTATCGAATTTGAGGAACTCGATTTTAATCTCGGCGAACGCTGGATACCCACAGGGATTTACGCCCGATTTGCTTCGTACTTGTTCGAGGCAGAAGTCCATATCCATTATGCAGACAGTGCCGATGACTTTTCCGTAACCTGCAAACAGAAGAACGTACATATTTGGGATAAATATGCGGTCAAAGCCCAAAGCCGGACGTATGACGGGATTGCCCTGCTCAAACACGCCCTTGTCAATACCACGCCCGATATTTCTAAAACAATAAAAGTTGATGGCAAAGATGTCAAGGTGCGGGATATGGAAGCCATACAGATGGCGAATACCAAGATTGACGAAATCCGAACCGCCTTTACCGATTGGCTTCACGCCCAAAACGATGAGTTCAAAACAAGGCTGACCGACCAATACAACGATACCTTTAACTGTTTTGTCCGACCGGACTATGACGGCTCACATCAGGAGTTTCCGGGCTTAGACCGTAAGGCGTTGGGTATTGAAGACCTGTATTCAAGCCAAAAGGACACGGTTTGGATGATTAAGCTGAACAACGGTGCTATCTGCGACCACGAAGTAGGTGCAGGAAAAACGTTGGTAATGTGTACGGCTGCACAGGAAATGAAGCGTTTGGGACTGGCACACAAACCGATGATTATCGGGCTGAAAAGCAATGTTCACGAAATTGCCGAAGCGTACCGCACTGCTTACCCACACGCTAAAATCCTGTTTCCGGGCAAAGAAGATTTTACGCCCCAAAAACGCTTGCGAATTTTCGGGGATATTAAAAACAACGATTGGGATTGTGTAATCCTCACACACGACCAATTCGGAATGATACCCCAAAGCCCCGAAATTCAAAAAGAAATACTCGAAATAGAATTGGACAGCGTAGAGCGTAACCTCGATACACTGCAATCGCAAGGCAAAGAAGTTACCAGAGGTATGCTTGCCGGAGTAATCAAGCGAAAAGAAAACCTCGAAGTCAAACTCAAAACCCTGCAACACGATATTGAAAATCGTAAAGATGATGTGGTGGACTTTAAGATGATGGGCATTGACCATTTATTCGTTGATGAAAGTCATCAATTCAAAAAACCTGATGTTCAATACAAGACATACAAGGGTTGCCGGATTGGGTAATGTGGACGGTAGCCAAAAGGCATTGAACCTGCTCTTTGCTATCCGTACCATTCAGGAACGCATCAATGCGGATATGGGAGCAACTTTCCTTTCGGGAACGACCATAAGCAATTCACTTACGGAACTGTACTTACTTTTTAAATGCCTGCGAACAAGAGCATTGGAAAAACAAGGCATTCACTCTTTTGATGCGTGGGCTGCTATTTATGCAAGGAAAACGACCGATTATGAATTTTCGGTAGCCAACAATATTGTAGCCAAAGAGCGTTTCCGATACTTTATCAAAGTGCCGGAGCTGGCACAATTCTACTCGGAAATCACGGATTACCGAACGGCAAAAGATATAGGCATTGACCGCCCCAATAAGAACGAGGTATTGTATAACATACCGCCTACTCCAGACCAGGAAGATTTTATCAAAAAGCTAATGGAGTTTGCCAAAACAGGAAATGCTACCTTATTAGGAAGAGAACCTTTATCACAAAGCGAAGAAAAAGCAAAGATGCTTATCGCAACGGACTACGCCCGCAAAATGTCTTTGGATATGCGGATGGTAAGCGGTGCGTATGATGACCACCCCGATAATAAGGCTTCGCATTGTGCGGCAAACATTGCCAAGTATTACAACCAATACAACGCACAGAAAGGAACGCAGTTCATTTTCTCCGATTTGGGAACATACAAGCCGGGCGAATGGAATGTGTACTCCGAAATCAAACGTAAGCTCGTGGAAGACCACGGCATACCCGCAAACGAAATCCGTTTTATACAGGAAGGCAAGAATGATAAGCAACGTAAGGAACTTATCAAAGGTATGAACGAGGGCAAAATCCGTGTGCTGTTCGGTTCTACAAGTATGTTGGGTACAGGTGTGAATGCACAAAAAAGAGCCGTTGCCGTTCATCATTTAGATACACCGTGGCGACCAAGCGACCTTGCCCAAAGGGACGGTCGGGCAGTCCGAAAAGGCAATGAGATTGCCAAGTTCTTTGCCGACAACAAAGTAGATGTAATTATCTATGCCGTAGAAAAATCACTGGATAGCTACAAGTTTAACCTGCTGTACAATAAACAGCTATTTATAGACCAATTAAAAAACAACAATCTCGGCAAACGGACTATTGACGAGGGCAGTATGGACGAAAAATCGGGAATGAACTTTTCGGAATACGTGGCTATCCTTTCGGGAAATACCGACCTTTTGGATAAAGCCAAATTAGAAAAACAGATTGCCGGATTGGAAAGCGAAAAACAGGCGTTTAACCGTTCCAAGTTCAGTGCCAAATACAAGCTGCAAGACTTTACGGAATTGCTGGATAGTACGCAATCCCGACTAAACAGAATGAGCCTTGATTGGGAAAACTTACAGCAACGCATACAAAAACGTTCGGATAGTACAATTGCAAATCCTGTACAGTTGGACGGTTTACCGCCCAATGAGGATATGAAACAAATCGGTGCAAAGCTCAACCAGCTTGCGGACAAAGCCCGCACCGGAGGTCAGTATGAAGAAATCGGTAGTTTGTACGGATTTACGCTGTTGGTAAAAACCGAAATGTCTGAAAAGGAGGGCGTGGATATACGGGTAAACCGCTTTTTAGTGCAGGGAGAGGGCAATATCAAATACACATTCAATAACGGTTTAATGGCAAAAGACCCTGAAACCGCTTCAATGAATTTTTTAAGGGCGTTGGAAAAACTACCCTGCTACGTCAAACAGGAGCAGGAGAAAATTGCCGAACTGCAAAAAGATTTACCTGTTCTTCAGGAGGTGGCCAATGGAACCTGGTCTAAGGAAAACCGATTGAGCGAACTCAAAACGGAACTGGCTGGCGTTGAACGAAAGATACAGTTGTCTATCACGCCGGAAATTAAAGAAGAACCAATAGAGCAAACCGAAAAGCAGAAAGAAGCTCCAAAGGTTTCTGAAAGTATTACACGAACAAAAGGTATTCATATACCACGTGGGGTATTATAAGAAAGTCATTCCCTGTCACCCTGCTCGTCCATTTTCTTGAAAGCCCGTCACTCATGGAATTTTGTCCTATTGGTTTTCCTGTTCCGCAATTCAAGGTATGTAGGATAAAAGTCACCGCAGCAGCAGTTTCAATTTGGTTAGTACTGTTTTGAGCTTGGTAAATTTATAAAAAAATGAGCATCGCTTTAATCCTTATCTAATGCAGAATGTTATACCGGATATGCACCTTTCACTATCACATAAGGGTTGATTTTTTCATTCTTCTAAACAATTTATAAATTTCAAACCACAAAACTGAAACCGCCGCTACCGATAATGTCATCCCTAACTCCTGTAAGTCCAATCCGGTTACGTGAAAGAAATTTGCAGCAGGTGCAATATACAGTATGGCAAAAAGTAATACCAAAGTTAGACCGATAATAACCGGGAAGAGGGGATTCTTATTCTTGAAGCTGTCAAACACACTGTAAGAGAAGGAACGGTTCACGAGGCTCAACAATATATTTGCGATAATCAGTGTGGTAAAAACCATTGCCCTTGTTTTTTCTTCGCTGCCACCATTCAGAACAGACCATTGATAGGCAAATAATACGCCTGCTGTGATTACTAACCCCTGTATGATACTGATGGCCAACTCACGCAAATTCAAAAAGGTATCGGTCATTGTTCTGGGTGGTTGTTGCATCGTATTTTTCTCCATCGGTTCGTTTTCATACACAATGGAGCAGGTAGGTCCCATCACCAATTCCAGAAAGATAACGTGTACAGGTGTAAATATCTGTGGAAATATCCAGCCCAAAAATAAAGGCAAAGATACCGTCAGTATAATTGGTATATGGATAGAAATGATGTACTGTATAGCTTTTTTGATATTGGCATAAATCCTTCTTCCGGCAGCAATACCTATAACTAATTTTTCAAGGTCGTCATTGGTTATCACCAAAGATGCGGCTGCTTTTGCAATTTCTGTTCCTTTGTAGCCCATTGCCACGCCTATATGAGCTGCTTTGAGAGCAGGGCCGTCGTTTACACCATCACCCAGCATCGCCACCACTTCACCTTTCATTTTCAGTGCATTCACCACGCTAAGTTTAGCTTCGGGAAACATCCGGGTAAATAAAACGGTGCGTTCAGCCACCGGTATTAATGCTTCTTCCGGGTAAGCCGCCACATCGTTTCCGTTCAGGACTTCAGCCGTATTGACGATACCTGCTTGGGAGGCGATACTGCGTGTTGTATCAGCATTATCTCCCGTGATTACCTTCACCTTGATGCCTGCTTCATAAATATGACGGAATACTTCCCGTATCCCTTCCTTCGGAGGATCATAGAACACAACCAATCCCAAAAATTCAAATTCAAAATCCTGTTGTCTTTCCGGAAAATCATTGCCTTCAAAACCGGATTTGGCTACTCCTAACACCCGGTATCCCTGCTGCCCGAACTCCCTGATAAGGCCTCTGATTTTGTCCTTTTCGGTATCCGAGAGCGTAGCGACAGCAAGAATAGCTTCGGGAGCTCCTTTGGCAGCTATAATTCTTTCTTTTTCTGAATTTTCGAAAAGATGTGTCATCATAGGTGGTTTACCTTCCAATGGATATTCGTGGAACATCTGGTAATCTTTTCTTACATCGTCTCTTTGTGTCTGTTCATACACCTGGTGAAGCGTTTTTTCCATCGGGTCAAACGGAACGGGTTCGCTACTCCACATCGCATAGTCTATCAATGCTGCCAGTTCGGGGTTGGCAAATTCTTTTTCATCAAAAATTTTGTCAGATCGGTAATCATACAACTGTTTAAGCTGCATAGAGTTTTCGGTAATGGTACCTGTTTTATCGGTACAGATAACCGTGGTGCTGCCTAACGTTTCTACGATACTGCTTCTTTTTATGATGATGCCCTCCCGCATCAGCTTCCAGGCACCCAAAGCCATAAACGTGGTGAATGCAACGGGAATTTCTTCGGGAAGGACAGACATCGCCAGGGTAAGACCGTTCAACAGACTGTCAACAAGATTACCCGTCCGTATGAAACTGAACATCCAAACCATTAGAAAAATGAGGATACCGGCAACAGCCATCCATTTTACAAATTTCCGTATCTGAACCTGCAATGGTGAAATTTCTTCTTTTATCGTCAGGATAGATTCGCCGATCTTGCCGATTTGCGTTTGTTTTCCAATCTGTTCTACTTCAAAGACCGCCAATCCCGAAACGGCAATCGTTCCGCTAAAAATTTTATTATTCCCCGGATCACTGTTTTTGAATACAGAAAAACTCTCACCGGTTAATGATGCTTCATTGACTGAAAAGTCATTACTGTGGACAATCCGCCCGTCGGCATTGATGATCCTTCCTTCTTCCGTAATGCACAAATCGCCTATGACAATATCATGCGTAGCTATTTTGACCACTTCCGAATTTCTGATTACCGTGCTCAGCGGTTCATTCAGCTTTTCTAATTCCGCCAGTGCTTTTTTGCTGCGGTTGTCCTGATAAAAGGAAATAGCAGATACGGCAATAATGGCCAGAAACATAAACAGTGCTTCGCCATAATCGCCTACGATCACATAGATAATTGAAATAGCAAAGAGCAGGATTAGCATTGGCTCTTTCAATATGTTGATCAACATATCCAGCAGGGAATTTTTGCCAATTGCCTCCATCCGGTTGTAGCCATACCGCTCCCGGGAAACCTTTACCTCGTTTACCGTCAGCCCTTTTAGATGATTGGGTATATTATAAGTTGTCATATTTTTAAAATTATTGTTTATTAAATAGTATCGGCATTAAGAGCTATTCTTGATAACAGCTTTCACGAACGCAGAGAAAGTAAGTTGGTAAAACATTTAATATATTAATAGTTAAAATACAATAAGTATCTTTTATTGCAATTAAAATCAATTCTATTTTTCTTCTTGATCATCCATTCTCCGTAACAGTCCTTCTTTTAGAGTATCAATAAATTTGGTTCGGTTAGTTTTTCTATTGCGAAGTTCTAAAAAGGTGTGGTAAAAATCTCCCAAATCAACATTGAATGTCTGCTCAAAATAAGTCGCAATTACTTTGATGTCTATGGTTCCATTACCAAAAACCCCTTGAGTGTGTAATGCGTAAATTAATTCAATCAGTGCTGTTTTACTTGCTGTCCACACTAGCGTAGATTTGATTTTTTCCGCACTTTTCAGTGTGCTGTATCTAATATTATTAGAAAGATTATCCTCCAAATAAACCTGTATTAAGTCGTTCGCAATAATTTTGGCGACCTTATAGTCATGGGATGTTGAAAAACTATGATCAGATTCAAAATAGTAAGTATCCAAACTTAACTTAATATCATACTTCCCACGAACGAAATATTTGTGGTCAAGATAAGTGCTGTTGGTTCGATAATACTTATAGAATTCAAGATTATTATCAAAAAATCTTTTAAGATTAAATAACTCGTTGTTTAAATGTGTTTCAATTACCTTTTCACCACCATAGGGCTTTTTGGTTTCTATCTTGTAGATAGAATTATAATAAATTAGTTTAGAAAGTACATTAGGCTTCAAATGTTTGAAAAAATGGATTTCTTCCTCAATGTCTTTAAAACCACGTTTTAATACAACTTGTTTTAATTTAGCTATTTTGTCTATAGTTAAGCCAATAGCTTTTTCGCATAATGCTAAAGAGCCATTAAATTCGATAGATAACTCATTAATCTCGTCATCTAAATCTCTAATTATGTTTTTACAAAAATCGTTCATTTAAAAAGGTAGTATGATATGGCTATTCTTTAAAGGATTTTCCTTGCACTAAACCATAAATATTCAATAATAAAATTGTTTTGGATTCTCAAAAAGACTTTATCAAGCCTTCCAGGTATTCTATATTGGCTTTCTTTCCGGTTAACAGCCTATCTTTGCAATATGCTGTATAAAAACAGTGTTTGTTGAGAAAGTCCAATGACTTCTGTAATTTATCTGGAATTATGTGCCCTGATCGTTGTTCTGTTTCTTTCCATACAAGTTCATCCATTTGACGGAAATCTTTGGTTCCTAAATGGTACACATCCGAATCCCGTAAAATATCTTCGATTAAATTGGTTGGTTTTGTATTTGCCTCTGTTGCCATAATCGCTTTGTTTATTGCCAGTATAATACTGGCATCAATTTTCTGGCTACGTAAAAATTGTTCCATAATAAATGCTCCTCTTTTTTCATGGCCATCCATTGGCCCAAATAATTGACCGGTATCGTGGAACCATGCTGCCGCCAACAAAACAAATCTTTCCATATTTTTCAAACGATAGAAATCTGCCATTTCAGCTGCATTTTTAACAACAGCCTTTGTGTGTTCCAGATTATGATAGCATAGTTCAGCGGTAGTCTTTGAATCAAACAGGCTTACTACATACTCCGCTATTCTTTTTAAATAATTTTGCTTTGATATATCCATTGTATCAATATTTATTAAATTGACAATTACATTGGGATTAAAACCTAAATATTCTTTTGATTTTGCCGTTCATCATTGTTAGGAAATATTTACGCCAAATACATACCCAACAATTGCCGTTATTACCATTGCAATAGTCCCCCAGAAGCAAATTCTAACTATTGCGACCCCTATATTGGAGCCCCCTGTTTTGGCAGCAATAGCCCCCAAAATCATTAAGAAAATAATCGAAAAACCATATTGGTAATACACCATATTTTTTTCTGGAGCAAAAATGGAGACCATCATTGGCAACGCTGCTCCGGAAAGAAAAGAGAAAAACGATGCTACTGAAGCCTGAAAAGGTTTTGCTACAGTAATCTCGTTTATTCCTAATTCGTCTTTTGTATGTGCTTCCAGTGCATTGTGATCTGTAAGTTCTTTCGCCACGAGCATTGCTGTTTCTTTGCTGACACCTCTTTTTTTATAAATTTTTGCCAATTCGTGGAGTTCAATTTCAGGCATTTTTTCTAACTCTTTCATCTCCCTGTTTATGTCCGATTTTTCTGTATCAGCTTGTGAGCTTACAGAAACATATTCTCCTGCGGCCATCGACATTGCTCCTGCGATGGTTCCCGCCAAAGCCGCCAAAATTATAGCATGTCGGCTGGGATCTGCGGCAGCAACTCCAATTACAATACTTGTGGTGGAAAGCAATCCGTCATTAGCTCCTAAAACAGCAGCTCTTAACCAACCCACTCTGTTTACATAATGTTTTTCCAATTCCATTTTTATAATTATTTATATAGTTTATATTATTTTTATTCTCCACCTATCATCTTAGATACTATTCCTTTTTTATTTGTCAGTTCACCAATTACGATTCCGCCAAAATGCAATAAAATGAATATCGGAAACCAATAAATGGCCCACTTATGAACAGCTTCCATGGGTTCTTTCCATTGACCATCACCCCATTTCAGGTAAAATCCTGTAACAATAGAAACGGCGATGAACAGATAAAAAATTACATAAATAAATCCTTGCATTCTTTCCTTTACTGATTGGGATTTCTTCAACGGATCAGGAAATTTAATTCCCTTTACGAGCATATAAATTATCCTTACTAAGAATGCCAGAAACATAAAGTAGGCAGCATATTCATGCCATTCCCACATCGGTTTCTGAATGCTTTTTACGATAGGTATTATCTGTCCCTTTTCAAGTGAAATGTTGTGGCTTTGCATCTCGGTTTCAACCGTATCTATAATTGTTTTTTTGCTCATCCAGTACATCCGTAAAAATCCGGTAATAAATAAAATAGACATTAATAGTGCAACAGACCAATGTAAAATCCGGTGAATTACTGTAAACTGATTTTTGTTTTCCATTTTCATATTTTAAAATGTTTTAATGATTGCTAATCCAAATTGTTTTGTTTGATAAGTAGGTAGAATAACCAGTGATGCCTGATTCTTTTTATTTGCAAACCATTTTGAAATGGTTGGAAACAACCAATACGCCACTTCTGTCGATAGAATGCCAATGCCTGCTCCGGTCATCACGTCACCAACCCAATGTTTGTCATTAAAAATCCGGTAGATTCCTGTCATGGCAGCAATCGGATAGCCGGAAATACCCAACCAAAAATTGGTTTCATTATATTCCCTGAACATAAAATGTGCGGATGAAAAAGCCGTTGCCGTATGTCCGGAAGGGAAGGAAGTCTTACTGGAACCATCCGGACGTTCCTCGCCAACCAACTGTTTGGTGGGCAAAACCATTGCCGCTGATATGAGTTGGGAGGTTGCATATATGATGGTTCTGTCCCTGAAATTATGTTTTCCTTTTACCCCCGACAGATTGAGTCCATAGACTGCAATAGCAGGAGCATACTGCATGTAGTTGTCAATCTTAGCACCAGGCAAAATATGTTCCCTGCTCTCGTGACGGGTAGATTGGTTAAGTGTTTTCAAACCATCTGACATTAGACTTAAAACACCATAAGAAACCAAAATTGTGGGAATGATGAGCTTCTTAGTGGAAAACTGATAAGCAGGATTGGTTGTTTTAGACAAAATGCTGCTATCTGCTTCTATGTTTTGAGAAAAAAGCAAGGTTGGAAATAGAAGAAATATTAAGAAAACACGCTTCATTTTATTTAAACTTAAGGTTCAACGAAATGATATCACCCTTCATACCGGTTGTTTTTGTATAATGCCCATAGCGTATTTCAATCATATTGAATTTTGAGATTCCTAATAATCCGTTGGGAAGATTGAACCTGGCCCCCATACCAAAGAACTGGCTGTTAAATCCGGACAGATCATAATTGCTGGTATAAAACCCGTTGGATTCGTTGTGTGTTTGGTAGGCACCGAAATACTTTACCGCTGTCTGGGTATAATACCTGTAGAAAGGACTGAGGGAAACAAAAGGGGATAATTTTACCGGTGTTTCTATATTGAAAGTATGTGAATTTATACCCCAATTATCTGTATAATAGCGGTAATAGGTTCGGATAATGAACCGGTCACCCAAGAAATAATTGGCACGGAAACCCAAAGGGAGCTTGAACCGGTTATCAGGAAGTTTTTCCTGATGTACGCTTCCATCCGAAAAATATACACGGTGAAACGGAAGGCTCAATAGTCCGTTTTGCTGAACGGCATCTACAAGAAATACGAGCTGTAAATTGGCATTGATAATCTGCGAATAAGAAAGTGATGCCGCAAAAGTATTCCGGCTATCTGTTCCGCCGTCTTCTGCTGTCCCTTGCCTCAATTCTATGGGAAGAATAAGTTTTACCTGATCGATATACGCATGAAGATTGGTTGTTAATTCTCCCATTTTATTGGCTGTTTTTTTGGAGAAACCAATATTTGCCCCAAAAGATTGATAGTCATATTCGGTGGAAGAAGACACGCCTGCCATAAAACTGTTTCCCTTTTCTTCATTTTCTACCTGCCAGCTCAAGGAAGGATAAACTCTGATGTCCTGACTGGATGCTGAGGAATTGGCCTTGAGGTCTATCATATCCGAAGAGGCAGAAGTATAGTGGTCTATGCCCAATTCTGCCCCAAAAGTGTGTTTGCGTTTTTTCTTGTCATATCGGATGAGTTTCACATTGATTATATTGGAAATATCGGTCAGCTTTTCTGTTCCGATACCTCCCGTTACCGCAGAATTGTTCCCATCCTGTTTGTAATAACTGGACACTAAATTTACTTCATCAACTTTTAATTTTCCGACCGATGCAGAATCTGTTTTTATTTGCTGTGCCTGGATTTGATAAAAACTAAAAAGTCCTAATGCACTAATATATATTCTTTTCATTTTTCTTTTTCGGGTTACTATTTCACTGATTTTAATTACATCCACAACCCCCGCCACTTTTTCCGGCATTGGCTCCGGAGGCTCCTTCACGGTAAGATTGAAAGTTAAGTTCAGTTTTTTCTATGGTACGGTTGCTCAATACCATTTCGGCATCGTTGAGTTTGTTTTTCTGATATTCTTTCACTGTGGTGCAGGAACCAAGCGATAATGTACCGATAGCACTTAGCAGGATTATTTTATTTGTTTTCATATTAAATTGATATTTTTTGAAGTGAATATTTTGTTTTTGTCATCTATGATGATGCATTCTATCTGATGGATTTGGTTTATCATTTCCAATCCTGCCTTAACGCCCATAATACTGATAGGGGTAGCCATAGCATCTGCGATTTCTGCATTGGGGCAAATAACCGTTACACTTTTTATCCCGGTAATTGGCATACCTGTTTTCGGATTGATGGTGTGCGAGTATTTTTTACCGCCAACCTTCACATATTTTTCATAGTTTCCCGAGGTGGCAATGGCAGTGTCCGTAAGGTTCAAATAAGAAAATGGCAGCCGGGCCTGGTCCGGGTTGGCAATGCCTATTGTCCAGGGTTTACCATCAGCCTGTGTACCCCATACTGTTAAGTCTCCTGAAGCATTGATGATACCTGAACCTACACCTTGTTTTTGCAAAACATTCTTGGCCATTTCTGCGGCATAGCCTTTTCCAATTCCACCGAAACCAATACGCATCCCTTTTTCTTTGAGATAGACCGTACTGTTCTCCCTGTTCAGGATTACATTTTGATAATTAATGAGATAAACCAGTTTTTTTGCCGTTTCGGCATCGGGCAGTCTGGTCATTGACCGATCAAAATTCCACAGACTTTTATCCACACCTCCGTAAGTGATGTCAAAAAAACCATTGGTAATACGGCTGATGCGGAGGCTTCTTTCTATCAGGTTAAAAACTTCTTCATCTACTTTCACCGCCTGTATTCCGGCATTGTTATTAATCAGGTTGGTCTGACTGTCCGTTTTAAAAGTGGTAAACAATTGCTCAATCCGTTTAATCTCCCCAATGGCGGAATCAATTTGTTGATAGGCTAAAACCTCATCTGCTCCCACTACCGTGATTTCAAAGGCATTGCCCATCAGCTTTTCGGTTTTGCGAAATTCCTTTGCTGTCATTTTTTTACTTTTTTGTATAGGGTTATGATTTCGTTTGTAAACCCATCAACACCTTCTTTCGGGAGGCCTTCCCAGGTTTTTATTATTTTTCCATCCGCATCCAGTAAAAGGGTAAAAGGGAAAGCGCCGCCGGGATTATATTTATCTGCCAAAGCTTCATTTTCCTTTATGGTTTGGGATAAGGGCTGGTTTTTCTTTTTTCTCGGAAAATCCGCATTTACATACACCAAAAGGCTGTCGGCCATTTGTTTGTAGGTTCCGTTTTCAAAAATAGTTTTGTGCATTTTGATGCAGGGTACACACCAATCTGAACCCGAAAAATTCAATAGAATCAATCGGTGCTGTTCTTTGGCTTGTTGTTTTGCGTTTTCTATCGCGGTCTGCCCAAATGCGTGGGACATCACCATCACATGGAGAATTAAGAGTATTTTTTTCATTGTTTTTAATTTTTATAAATGGTTTTTAACGATACCATTAGTGCTGAATTTTGCCGATAAAATATGCTGTCTAATGCTGCTTTTCTTTCATTCGTCCTTTTTTAAATCGCTCACTGGCTGTTTGATAACAGGCTATTGTTTGAGTAATTAAAAAACGATTATTGGTATCTTTAACCTCTGACATTGTTTTACTCCGTTCATTCCAACGGAATTGTGTTACTCTTTTTTTATCATTCAGTTGTGTAAAAACGTTTCCTTTTAATAATCCAAGTGTTCTGTAGTTCCCAATAAATGCTCTTTCATCGCCAATTTTGGTTTGATTAATATCTTTGCCATAAAATGAAGACTGGTAATTCCAGTTTAAATATCCCAATAGCGTTGGCATGAGGTCGATTTGAGAAACCAAGCGGTCTATTTGCGTTTGCTGATGGTTCAGATTATAGATTATAGCCGGAATACGGTGCTTTTCAATGTTAATCTCCCACTTTCCGGCACTGCTTGCGCAATGGTCAGCGACGATTACGAAAACCGTATTTTTAAACCACGGTTTTGTTTTTGCCTGATTGATGAATTTGCCCAGTGCATAATCAGTATATTTTACAGCTCCATCTCTATCTCCTTGCGGTAAATCTATTTTTCCGTTGGGGAAGGTGTAAGGTTTGTGGTTGGAAGAGGTCATTATAAACTGGAAAAACGGTTTATTCTGCCGAAACTCTGAATCGGCATTTTTGATGGATTGTTTGTAAATATCCTCATCGCAAATACCCCAGGCATTTTCAAAGCTGACTTCGTTATCCTGAATAGGAAAACGCTGTGTATCAATATTATCAGATAGCGGATTCCCCCTGTCCCTATCAATAATATCAAAACCTTGTCCTCCGAAAAAAGTATTCATATTATCAAAATAACCATCTCCGCCATAAATGAAATTTAGCTGATACCCTTTTTCTTTTAACACCGTACCGATGGAATAAATGTTTTTATTATTCGGTCTTCGTACAATACTATTTCCAGGTGTTGGCGGAACCGACAGTGCTAAGGCTTCCATTCCACGAACTGTACGTGTTCCGGTTGCATACATATTTTTAAAAAATATGCTTTCATTTGCCATTGAATCATAATTTGGCGTGATATTTTTTTTATTACCAAAAGCAGACAGGAATTCAGCACTAAAACTTTCTATGGTAACCAAAATAATATTCGGATATTGAACCGGTTGCCCGTTCCCTTTGGTAATTCTCGAAATGGCGTCAAAATCCGTTGAAACATATTCTTGGTTTCCTTGCACTAATTCTTTTTTTAGAATAGTGTATGCATCGCGTTGTGACAGGGTCAGATAAAAAGCATCATAATCTAATTCATTAGACCTGAATGCAGCAAAAAAGGAAAAAATACCATTTTTGCTAAGCTCATTTACAGTTGTGTTTTTACTGAACTCCGCATTTTTATTGGTCAGGGAAATACCCAAAAGGGCGGTCGTTGCCAATAAGGCTGATGATACGACCAACCTTTTTTTAAAAGGCATTTTATTGGTAAAAGCAGCGCGGGAAATTTTCTTCTTATTTAGTAAAAACAAGGTTAATAGTACTAACAATAGCAATCCCCCGATCAGTAACGGTAAAGGATAGGATTCTTTAATATTTTCTATAACTTCATACGTATAAATGAGATAATCTACTGCAATAAAATTAAATCGTGACCCAAATTCATCCCAAAACGGAAACTCTGCGACAGAACCAAAATAGGTGATAAAGAGCGTTACGATCAGTATGACAAAAGTAAGTATTCTGTCCGCTATAGAACCAATAAAACAGGTTGGGAAAAGCAGCAGATAAACATTATAGAAAGTGGTAATAAATAAAGCAACCGTGATATCGTAACATAAGCCAATGGCGAATGTGCATAGCATATTATATACATGTCCGTCAAGATTATGAAAAGAAATAATGCTAAGTGTAAGCCTTATCAAAAAAGACGTAATAATGTAAATAATTATTGTTGAAAGCAGCAATCCATATCTGCTTAAAAATATTTTTTTCATAATTGAATTTGAGTTAATCATGGAACAAATAGGGATAATAGATAATAGAAGCACATACTATCGAAACCAGTACCATGAAGGCTGAAGCTCCCGCAGAGATGTCTTTGATAAAACCTATTTTCGGGTGATAATCAGGATGGATGAAATCGCATAATTTTTCTACCGCTGTATTTAACGCCTCCACTGCGAGTATCGCTCCGATAGCAGCTAATTGAAACATCCATTCATAACGGTTGATACCAAAATAAAATCCTATCACAATGAAAACAGAACAAAGAAAGAACTGAGCCTTCGCAGCATCTTCGGTTGTGAGTAAATACCAAGTTCCTCTTAATGTAAATACCAAGCTTTTTGCTCTGCCCTTTAAAAAACCTCCTTTACTCTTCATCCTCCGTATTTTTTAGTTTCATTAAGAGCGTATAGGCATTTTTGGAAACGATATTTTTATCTGTAAAATCTGTATCATTTACAATCTGGACAAAGCCGTTTTCTTTCCCGCCTACAGTTATGGGCAGCATTTTATAGGTTTGTCTGGCAGTTTGCACAAACACATAATCCTTTCCCTCAAAATTCACGATGCTTTCTTCCGGAACGGCATGAGCGAACGAGATTTTGGTTTCTATTTCGGCATTCATGTACATACCCGGCAACAGGCTTTTGTTATAGGGGTCAAAATGACAATGCACTTCCGAAATACCATCGCTGCTGATGTCTTTGCTGATAAGGATGATTTCCCCTTCATATTTTTTGCCAGGTTCTGCATTGGAATAGGCCATTAGTTTTTGCCCGATTTTCAGTTTATCTATGTCGTTTTCATAGACTTTCAAATTGAGGTGCAAATCGTTGGGATTGACTAATTCAAATAATATGTCTGCAGGATTTACATATTTCCCGATGTTCACATTTACCTTGCTCACAAAGCCATTGATCGTGCTGTAAACCGGAATGGTTTTAGTGATTTTATTCGCATTCAGGCTATTGGGATTGATGTTGATAAGGCGTAATTGCTGTGCCAGGGCATTCATCATAATCTGCTGGTTATTCACTTCTGCCTGTGCAGTCTGCATTACCTTATCGCTGCTGGCCTGGCTTTGGTTGAGGTCTTTTTGTCGCTGGTAATCCAGCTGAGCAAAGTGCAGTTTTGATTTGGCCTGCAAATAGTCCTGTTGCAGTTTTATATACTGCGGGTCTTCCATCACGGCAATAGTTTCCCCTTTGCGCACATACATTCCGGGCAGTAAGCGGGTGCTCTTCAAAAAACCGCCCAAAGGCACACTTACCGAAATCAGGTTTTGCGGCGGCACGTCAATCTTTCCGTTTAATTTTAAAACAGTGGCAATGTTTTTTTCTGAAAGGCGTACCGTTTCAACAGCCGCATTTTTTAATTGGGCATCCGTTAATACTACGGTATTGCTTTCATTTACAACAGCTTGTTTAACATCTTCTTTAGGCTTGTTTTGGCATTGAACCAGCAACAATATTCCCAGAACGGGAAGCAGTATTTTCAGCATGCCCCGGTTTTTATTTTTTATATCGAATGAATACATTGTCATAAGAATTTAATTGAGATAATTGATTTGTATAATAGTATCGTTCAGCATTTTGACAGCATCAGCGTAATTACTTTGAATACTGATGGCTTGATTTATGAGCATTACAAAGTCCAGGTAATTGATTTCCCCGTTGGTGAACTGCTTTTGTATTGTTTCGGTAACGACTGCCGCATTTTTTAGCCCTTCACTTTCATAATAGTTTACAATTTCCAAATTGCGCTGATAGTTTTCCGAGAGTTGTTTATACCGGTTCTGTAAATAAGCACTTGTAGCCTGCAATTGGTTTTCGGTAATACTTTCCGTGATTTTGGAAGCATTGATTCTCGCTCTTTGCGACTGTGAAAAAACAGGAATGGAAAAACCAACCTGTACAGAATGGAATTGAGGGGAAGCGTTGTATAACTTATCATCGGCTCCGGTTCCTTTGAAACTGTTGAGATTGTAACCAATCATCAAACCGGGCAGCAACTTGGATTTTTCTACTTTAGTTTGGCTCGCTGCAATATTTTTCTGCTGTTCCAAAACCTGTATAACAGGGTTTTTGCCGGTTTCATCCACCTGTAGCGGAATTATCTTTTCAGGGGATTCCACTTTATAGACCGTATCCGAATTTAATAACCATTGCCACTGCAACTTCGCTGTTTCTAATTCCCGCTGCACCTGTTTCAACTGGATATTGATAGCAGCCTTTTGATTCTGTGCAGTGGTTTTTTCCAAAATATTGCTTTCTCCTTTTTGCAGGCGCAACAAGGATTTGGCATAGAAATCAGCGTATAAGGAATCTGCTTTTAGCAGCAGCCTTTCCTTTTCCTGCCAGAACAGGATGGCATAAAAAGTTTGGGTAACGGCTTTTTTTAATTCAAATTCTTTCAACGAAACATTCAGCAAACTGTATTTCCATTCCTGTGTAAACAATTCTTTCTGCATTTTATAAACCGTTGGAAATGCGATATTCTGTGAAATTCCGAACTTGGTATCGTTGTATGCACCGTTAATCTGTCCATAATCTGCCGTAATGCTGGTCTGCGGAATATCAGCCGAAGTTTTGATGATGGCCTTGGCATAATCGGCCTTCAGTTTTTCAGTTCTTAAATTTTGATTATTTTGAACAGCCAATGCAATAGCCCTGTCTAATGTGATTTTTTCCTGTGCTTTAACAGAACCCATTCCCATTAAAGAAATCCCTGAAACGATCAATAATGTGATTGCTTTTTTCTTGAATAGATTCATTGTAAAACCTTTTTCAAATGCGATGAACAATAAAGGAAGAACGAATAATGTGAGCAAAGTAGCCCCCATCAGTCCACCAATAACTACCGTTGCCAACGGACGCTGCACCTCTGCACCTGCACCATTGCTCAGCGCCATTGGAATAAAGCCCAATGAAGCCACAAATGCGGTCATCAGCACGGGGCGTAAACGGGATTCTGTTCCGTCCACCACGATGCGGACAATGTTTTTGATTCCTGATTTTTTTAAACGGTTGAATTCGGCGACCAAAACAATTCCATTTAAAACAGCCACGCCGAACAGTGCAATGAAACCTATACCGGCACTTATGCTAAAAGGCATTCCCCGAAGTGCTAAAAAGAAAATTCCGCCAATGGTGGATAATGGGATTGCGGTATAAATCAATAAACTTTCCTTCACTGATTTAAAAGCAAAAAATAAGAGAATGAATATCAAAGCCAATGAAATAGGCACCGCAACCATCAAACGGCTTTTTGCCTGGTTCAGATTCTCGAACGAGCCACCGTATGTAATAGAATACCCGGCAGGAAGCTTGATTTGCTTATTCACTTTGGCTTGCAATTCCTGAACAATACTTTGCACATCCCGGCCTTTTATATTGAAGCCGACAATAATCCTGCGTTGTGTATTCTCCCGCTGAATTTGATTGGGACCATCTTTGATCTGCACTTCTGCCAACTGTGAAAGT
This sequence comes from Flavobacteriaceae bacterium PS02334, assembly GCA_029959295.1. Taxonomy (GTDB): domain Bacteria; phylum Bacteroidota; class Bacteroidia; order Flavobacteriales; family Flavobacteriaceae; genus Flavobacterium. Next base: position 264,157 of record JASCOH010000001.1, read on the forward strand.
GGAATCTGATTGCCGGAAGGTATAGGGATCAATAAATTCTGTACATCTTCCAGATTCTTCCGCACGTCGGCATTTAGTTTTACAACCATATCAAAACGTTTTTCCCCTTCGAAAACCAAACCGGTGCTTTGTCCGGCAAATGCCGTATTGACCACCTTGTTGATGCCGGCTACAGACAAATGGTATTGGGCAATCATTGGGCGGTTATAGGTAATAATAACCTGGGGCATTCCGGTTATAGGTTCTATATAAAGGTTCTGTACGCCATCCACCGTATTGATTATTTTGCCTAATTTGTCAGCCGTTGCTGCCAGGGAATCCAAATCATCCCCAAAAATTTTCAGGACCACATCCTGTCTTGCACCCGTCATCAGTTCATTGAACCGCATATTTACCGGATATTGAAAACCTGCGGTAATTCCCGGTACATCTTCCAAGGCCTTGCTCATTTTCTCGGATAGTTCCGGAAAAGTTTTGGCAGATGTCCATTCGCTTTTGTCTTTCAGAATCACCATCATATCGCTGGCGTCCATCGGCATCGGGTCTGTGGGTACCTCGCCGCTACCTATTTTGGTTACTACTTTTATCACTTCAGGAAAGCGTGTTTTTAGGATGTGAGCGGCCTTTTGGGTGCTTGCAATGGTCGTATTAAGGTTACTTCCCGTTAAGACCCTGGTATCCACTGCAAAATCGCCTTCTTCCAATGACGGGATAAACTCGCCTCCCAATCTCGACATCACGAAAATGGCCGCAATAAATAAAACCGAAACCACGGCGATAATGCGTTTGGGGATGCGGATGGCTTTTAACAAAAATTTTTGGTAGAAGGCTTCTACACGACGCATAACCCTGTCTGAAAGATTGTGCTTATGGCTGATTTTCCTGCTCAGTACCCAGGAACTCATCATTGGGATATAGGTAAGCGATAATAAAAATGCGCCCAATAAAGCAAAGGCCACGGTCTGTGCCATCGGTCGGAACATTTTGCCTTCTATACCTTGCAAACTTAGGATGGGAAGATAAACGATCAGAATGATGATTTGACCGAAAACAGCACTGTTCATCATTTTTCCAGCAGAACCAATTACCGTATTATTCATTTCTTTTTTGGATAAATTGGTCATTTGCTGAAATCTGGCGTTATGCGAGAGTTGATGCATCACCGATTCCACAATGATGACGGCACCGTCTATAATCAGCCCGAAATCCAAGGCTCCAAGGCTCATCAGGTTGCCGCTTACGCCAAACAAATTCATCATACAGATGGCAAAAAGCATGGCCAGCGGAATAACCGATGCTACCAGTAATCCCGCCCTGAAATTCCCAAGGAACAGAACCAAAACGAGCACTACAATCAGTGCGCCTTCCATCAGGTTTTTTTCGACTGTACTGATGGCATTATTGACCATTTTGGTACGGTCCAGGAAAGGCTCAACAACTACGCCTTCGGGCAGGGTTTTCTGTATTTGGGCTACTTTAGCTTTTACATTCTTGATGACTTCGCTGCTGTTTGCACCTTTCAGCATCATCACTACGGCACCCGAAACTTCGCCCTGGTCGTTGTAAGTCATAGCCCCATAACGAGTGGCATAACCCATTTTCACGTTTGCCACATCACGGATAAACAAAGGTGTTTCATTATTTTTATTGGCAATGGAAATATTGCCGATATCTTCCAGGCTGCCTATCAGGCCTTCGCTGCGGACATATAAAACGGTAGGCCCTTTTTCGATATATGCACCACCGGTATTTTGATTGTTTTCTTCCAAAGCCGAAAAAATATCGTTGATGCTAATCCCGTAGGCATTAAGTTTGTCAGGGTTTACTGCAATTTCATATTGCTTGAGTTTGCCACCGAAACTACTCACTTCAGCAACCCCCTTTACGCTTAATAACTGCCTGCGCACAATCCAGTCCTGAATGGTACGCAGTTCGGCGATGTCATATTTTTGTTCGTAACCTTTCTTGGGGCGGACTACATATTGATATATTTCGCCCAAGCCGGTAGAAATTGGTCCTAATGCCGGTGTGCCGATCCCCTGGGGGATTTGACTTTGCACTTGCTGCAAACGTTCAGCCACCTGTTGTCTTGCCCAATAAACATCTATATCATCATCAAAAACAATGGTAACGAGCGAGAGCCCAAAACGGGAAAAGCTGCGTATTTCTTTGGTACCGGAAATGTTGCCCGTTGCTTGTTCTATGGGGAAGGTAACCAGGCGTTCTATATCCGTCGCACCAAAAGAAGGGGCTATCGTAATAACCTGTACCTGGTTGTTGGTGATGTCGGGCACAGCATCAATTGGTAATTTTGTGGTTTGGTAGGCACCAATTCCAATGAGTGCAATGACCAAAAGCCCTATTATGAGTTTATTCCTTACGGAAAACTCAATGATTTTAGTAAGCATAGTTTTACTTGTTAATCAAATTATTATTCAATACAATTACAAATAGATACAGCAGTATTTATCGTAAATAAAATAACAGGATTAACCAATTGACAATCACATTCTATGAAGCTCCGGTTTTATGGAGACAGGAATGAATAATAATGATATAACACTTTCATGTAGGAGATCAGTGCATAACAAAATCGCACCTCAACAAAGTTTCAGGCAGGCCATACAGAATACCCTAGAATTGAGTTGAAGATGAAATTCCACACAATCATGCCATAAGAAAAGCCCATGCAATATGCAGATTATCACAAAAAACAATGTGGCAATGTTTTTTTAACTTTGGATGAATTCGAAAAAGAAATAAAATATTTTTCTCCAAAGTATAACACCAACCTGCATTCAATAGAACGTGTTAATACTGCATAGCAAACCTTCCTTTATGCAAAGTGCAAAAAGAATTTACGAAAAGTCAATTGGTTAAAAAAGAATTAACAAGATCTTGGAGGCTGCCAAATAGAAGAAAGAAACTGGTTGGAGATAAACGCATCGTCAAAAGAAACTACCTTAGACGATTCTCGTATGTCAATTTTATGAAATGATTCAAAAAAAAGCGGTTGGGGATATACGAAGCAAAAGCTTAATACATCTCCGTGCATAATGAAAGGTAGTTTTTGATCCTGATCATAATCATCATCGTGAGGATGATTTTCAAGGTGGTTACCTTCGTAATGAAGTACCAGAAACTCCATGACGGAAATTTGAGGATTTTTTTCTTTATGCTCGAAATAATGCTCTACCAGCATAGGAAACTTCAACAACTGACCTAATTCTGTTGTTGAAATAAGATATGTAGATAGAAAAAATATTGCGAGCACTTTTTTCATACTCACAAAGTTACTGAAAACTACATTTAATCCCACATTTCACCGTAATTTATACTGTATCCAGATAAACTATTGCATAATTTCGATATTCAGACACTTTTTATTATTTACCGTGAAAGCAAATGCTGTAAGTTTGGATCATTCTTGATACGCTCCATTTCGCTTTCAATAATATTTACAATATCTATTTTTATCTGACGGTAATTGCTTTCGATTTCCTGTTTCATTTTATCCTCACCGTGTTCATTAACAAAGGATAGGATTTCCGGTATCTTCTGATAGGCTTTGGTTTCGGCGGCAACTTTTTCATTATCCACTACGATTTCAGCGTGGAAAATCTTTTGGTCGATACGTTCATCAAAGTTGTCCGAAACTGAACCCACAAACATACCCTGTGTAAGCGTTGAAATTTTGGAAGCTGGAATAAGACTGTCTAACTGTGTAGAAATAGAGGTAGATTTATCATTCCTGTTAATCGTCATACTTTGGCGTTTCTGCAATACTTTCCCGAAGCGTTCCGAAAGACTTTTTGCCGTTTCTCCTACAACCTGTCCGCTGAAAATATTACCTACCGTATTTTGGATAACCTTACTTTCCTTGTCGCCGTAATCCCTTGTTAATTGCGAAAAATCCTGAAAACCCAAACAAACCGCTACCTTATTACTTCTCGCAGTTGCGATAAGATTATCCAGTCCTCTAAAATAAATGGTTGGCAACTCATCTATGATAACAGAACTCTTTAATTGCCCCTTTTTGTTGATGAGCTTCACAATCCTTGAATTGTACAAACCCAATGCTGCGGAGTAGATATTTTGACGGTCGGGATTATTACCCACGCACAAAATTTTCGGCTCTTTCGGGTTATTGATGTCAAGCGTAAAATCATCGCCTGTCATTACCCAATACAACTGCGGGCTAATCATTCTTGACAAAGGAATTTTTGCCGATGCGATTTGCCCCTGTAATTGGTCTTGTGCTCCGGATTGCCACGCATCCATAAAAGGCGACAAATAATTTTCCAAATCGGGATATGAGGTTAAAATAGTAAATACGTCCGAATACTTTTTATTAAGCAATTCAATGGCGTGTGGGAATGTACAATACTTACCGTTTTCATAGATTTTCAGATACCAAATAATTGCCGCCAATAGGATAATTGGGCTTTCCACGAAAAAATCCCCTTGCTTCTGTATCCAGCTTCGATTGAGGTTCAGCATTATGGTATAGGCAGCTTCGTAAGCATCGGATATGTCCGTCATAAAATCGGGATTGAGTGGATTGCAACGGTGGCTCTTACGTGGGTCGTCAAAGTTGATGACGTAGAATTTGGGTTGAACTTTGTACTTATCCCGATGCTTCAATAGATGATTGTAAGCAATGGTGGAAAGGTCATCAAATTTAAAATCGTAGATGTACATACTAAAGCCTTTCTCAATCTGTTGCTTGATGTAGTTGTTTACGATTGCATACGATTTTCCTGAACCCGGAGTACCCAACACAATCGAGGCTCGAAAAGGATTGACGATGTTAATCCAGCCGTTGTTCCATTTTCCTTTATAATAAAACTTCGTGGGAAGATTGACGGAATACTCGTTTTCCATTAATTTAGTTTCCTGCTGAAAACTCTCGTTCTCATTGTTGAAAACATCATCCATCAGATTGGTACGAAGTAGTCGGCTCATCCAAACTCCGGCTACCATTAAAGCGATATAGCCTAAACCTGTGGTAAGGATATAAAGGATTGTAGCGGTTAATAACGGTAGCTTTAGTAAAGGGAAATTCAGAAAAAACAGGATAGCACCAATAACTAAAGCCACATAGATTTTAGACCAGGTTATCTTTTCATTTTTAACTCCCTTAGAACCCAAACAGCTTAATGCCAACAATACCAAAGCAAACAGCTTGGTATATAGGGTATGCGAAAACAGCCCTGCCGTTCGCTGAAAATTGCCCAATACTTTGTTGATGATTTCTAAAGTCCAGCCACGTTCTATAAAGAAACCGTAGCAGAACCAATAAAGGTGCATCAGTACCAAAAGGATACTTACTGCCCTCATAAATGCCATAATCTTGGCAAGTCCTCTTAAATCGTCTTCTCCCTGCATTATTTTTAGTTTTAATGTTCGGGCGTGAATTTAAAGGCTCTATATAGTGGCTATAAGAATGTGGCACTCAATGGCGGTGCGTGGCGGTGTTTGGCTGATTGCTATTTCTGACCTCTTTGGCGGTTTCTTTTCTTCTTCATTTTGTTGGCAAAATCCTGTTCCTCGTAATCTTCGCCCTGTGCTTCGGGCAATAAACCGCCCAATGCTTCAATCAAACCGTCTTCGTGTTTTTCATTAGTATTCAGGAAGTCGAACAAATGATGTGGTTCTTCCGAAGGAAGATCTGCATCATTTGATGTAGATATTTTCGGCTGTAATTCAACTGGCTCTTTAATCTCCGGTTTGATGTTATTGTTCCAATAATCATTAAAGGTATTGGCAGAAAGTTCCTTGCCTAAACGTGAACCGTTCCAGACCGTTTTAGAATTGTGGTCTATAAAAGTTATTCCGTAAATACGTCCTGTGTCATTTCTACGCACCACTACATTAATGCCTTGTTCGCCTAACTGCTTTTTAAAACCCTGCTCATCATTTGTTGATTGCAGGGCAATGGTAACGGCAGCTTTAATGGTTGGCTTTGTCGGGTGGTCTTTTAAAGCCTCTTTGCTTTTTGCAAAATGCAATTCCAAAGTCGGTAGCCCTGCGTTTTTTCCGAAAAGCGAAGCCTTGAATGGATGTCCGGCTCTTTCGCCTTTTTCATTTAACGGGATATACAGTAAACCCTGCTGCATCTTTCCCTGCAATTCGCCCTCCACTTTTTCGGTGGTAACATTGAACAGGGAAAGCAAAGCGTTGTATTCTCCCAAAGTTTGGTATTGATAATAATTCGGCAGGTGGCGAACAACCGAAGCGATTTGGCTTTTTACATCTCCAGCTTTGTAATCCACCGGACGGAAAATCTTATCGTTCTGCTTGTGTTCCTTATCCGTTGCGGGTATCAAACCGTATTTCCTTTCGAGTTCACGGCAAACATTCATAGACCGCATTTTCTCGAATTTGTCCGAAATCTTTTTGCCCTCTTCGTCCACGCAAACCGATACAATATGAATATGGCTACGGTCAATATCGGTATGCTTGAATACCACAAAAGGTTGTTCGCCGTAACCCATTTCACGCATATACTGCTCTGCCATTTCCCTGTACCTGTCATCACTTACCTTGTCTTTCGGGTCGGGATTGAGCGAAATATGCAACGTATGCTTTTCGGTATTGCGGTTGGCTATGAGATAAGGGGCAAAAGATTGGGCTAATTGTGCAACGGAATAATGACCGTTAGCGGTTTCAATCATCTTATTGGCAAACAAAATTTTTCCGTTTTCATTCTCCACTTTGAGCTGATTGTACGCCAATGCTCCGTATAAATTTCCGCTTCTTCCGATTTTCGCTATCATTTCTAAGGCTGTTTTTTCAGATGTTTTGCTTCAAATTCTTCGGTTATCTGAATGATTTTTTGGCATAGCATCGCCATTTCAGCCGTCTGTTTTTCCAATTTGTAAAGGAACGCTGCGGCTTTTTTCTCGGAAAAATTCTTGTACAACAGCTTTACAATCTGATTATAATTCACACCTACGGAGCGAAACTGACTGTGAAACGAGGTCAATCGCATATAAAAATCAACCGTTCCTTTATCAATTCTAACCGATTTCATTTCCTTACTGAACAGCAGGGAAATGATAAACTTTGCTTTGTTGGGCATTCCCGATGCTTCAAAAAGCGATAAAAGTTTGGCATTTTCTTCGTCTGTAAGACGGAAAACGTGGCGGTGGATGCTCGGGTCGGTTTTCGGTGTCCGTCCGCCCTTATTCTGTTTTTTGTTACTGTTCTCGTTCATCACTAATCCATTTTTAATCCACACAAAACCTCGACTTCGGAGAGCGTTTTCTGCCCCCTGCTAAGGGCAAGTTGTTTTGAGGCACTAACTCGGTTTCGAGTGCCTCAAAACACAACTTGCCGTGTTCCGTTGAACACAAAAATCCGCCCTGCGGGACGGATTAAATGTAACAGGGAAAAACGGCTCGATGCCGTTCTCGTTACCCTCCAATTTGTCTAAAGACTTTTGCATAAATCCGTTAATAAAAATCATTTTACAAAGTAAAGCCCTGTTTACGAAAGCATTGTACTGTATAGCTGTGCCAAACACTGCCTTTGAACGCCAAACACTGCCACACCGCAATCAGCGGGCAAATCAATCGCTTTATTTGCCGTATAATTTTAGTGCAGGTAGTAAAAAATGTATCTAAACAAAGAAGAAAATCAGGTTTGCAAACAGACAGTTTGGAATAAAAGCATAGGGTTTTAAAAGCATAAAACAATAAAAGTGTAAAAGCATAAAAGCGGTAAAGCAATTTACCTGTTGCAAGTTTTGCCACTTGCCAAAGAATGTGTCTTACAAGGCAAAAATGAAAGCAGATACCTGTGCAGGAAAGTACCCAAAAGGGAATGCAGGAATATAGGAATGAGGTAATAATCAGATAAACCAATATTCAATCCTGCAAAACAAATAAAGTGTGTAACAATAAATTTTTAAATAATGGAAACAACAAAGAAAACTTTAAAAATCAGCTTCTCCACGCAAAAAGGCGGTGTGGGAAAATCTACAATGACCACTTTGCTGGCAAGTGTGCTTCACTACCGTTTAGGTTTTAATGTGCTGGTGATGGACTGCGACTTTCCGCAACACAGCCTGACCAATATGCGTGAACGGGATAAGAGAACCATAATGCAGAACGACTACCATAAAAAGGCGGCAATGAAGCAGTTTCAAGCCATCAACAAAAAAGCGTACCCGATTATTAAATGCAAAGCTGAAACAGCTTTGGAGAAAGCATCGGAATACAGAAGCCAGTCGGTTGTTGTACCGGATGTTATTTTCTTCGACCTGCCGGGAACAGCCAATACCAAAGGCGTACTGACTACCTTAAAAAAAATGGACTTCATCTTTTCGCCCATTACTGCCGACCGTTTGGTAGTGGAAAGTACATTGGGCTTTACCAAAGCCTTTCTCGGACTTCCCCAAACGGACGAGGGCAATCCCGAACAAGAGATGTGGCTGTTCTGGAACCAAGTGGACGGCAGGGAAAAAACAGGTTTGTATGATGCGTATCAAAGTGTCATCAAAGAACTCAACCTGCCCATAATGGAAACAAGGATAATGGATAGCAAGCGTTTTCGAAAGGAAACAGATGATACAGGTAGTTATGTATTCCGGTCAAGTTTGCTGCCTGCCGAACCACAGTTAATGAAAGCAACTAAAATGGATTTGTTTGTCGAGGAATTTTTAAAAATCACTCATCTATAAAAATAGTAAAGTATGGCTTCAGATAACAAAAACAACGATTTTGAAAAGCCCAATGTTGATGAGGAATACCTTATGAACGTCATAAGCGGCGATGAGCCTGTTGTTCCACCGACTATTAACAAAAAGCAGGATGTGCCAAAGGAAACAAAGCCCAGGGAAAAAGCCCGTAACAGTTCATCAAAGAAAGCGGACTACGAGGAAACATTTTTGGTCAATCGGTTTCCATCGGGGCGTAACGGTAAGGTAGTTTACATACGCCCTGAATACCACGAAAGATTGCTCCGCATCGTTCAACTGACAAGAGAGGAAAGAACAACGCTCTACTCTTACATTGACAACATTCTTGAACATCATTTCAGGGAGTACGGGGACGATATTACCGATTATTTCAACGAACATTTTAAACCCATTTTATAAGCTATGGAAACAGTAATTGTGATATGCCTGCTGATAGTCATCGCCCTCCTTTTGCAGGATAAGATTGTCATAAAGAAAAGTTCAAAACAAGGACCTCCGCAGAAGAAAGTTAATCCGAACCTGCCTGATATTATGGGGCAACCCAAACCCGTAGAACGCCTTTCAATGCCAAACACTGCCAATGAAAGCCAAATTGAGGAACTGGAGATTAACCCTGCTAATTTAGACATTGAATACGACGAAAATGAAAACGTAAGTATTCAAATTCCGCAGGAAGAGCTGGACGAAGTTTTCAGAAATATGCCTGATTTGGAGGAAGAGGAAGAAGATTGGAACAGGTATGGAATATCCGGTGGCGATGATGGTTTTGCCCAAGGGGTTACCTTTGAAGAACTAAGCTCCGTGGGGATGTTGCTCCAAAAAGAAGAATTGGAACCAGCCCAAAAGGAAACAGCGATAGCGATAGTTCAAAAAATACAGGGAACGGAATTATTCAGCCTATTGGAAAATTCTATGGAAGATGCTTCCCGAAGAATAGCCGAGCTTTTGGATAGCACCCTTTCATCTGAAACGGAAGACAGTTCTTCAACTTTGCGGAAAAGTGATTTGAGTGATTTTGACATTGGGGAGTTTTTATAGACTTCCCAATGTTATTCTTAAGCACAAATAAATCACACTAAACTATGTTCTAACTTCTCTTTCCATTTCTTCCAGTCTGGCATCATTACCTCCTGTAAATCATAGAAAGCCTTTGTATGGTTGTGATGCACTAAATGGCACAATTCATGAACAACTACATACTCAATACTACCTTTAGGAGCTTTGATTAACTCTGGATTTAGAATAACCTTACCATTTGGCGTACAACTTCCCCAACGTTTTTCCATAGAGCGGATATGTAATTCTGGTTTATTGATTTTGTATTTCTTAAACATGGGATACACTTTACTCAATACCTCGTCAAAATGAACGAATGCCTTCTCTCGATACCACTTATCGAGAATATCTTTAACGTTATTTTCCTCTTTATAAAGTACCGTAATATGCCCTCTGAAAAGCTTCACCTCATTTCTATTACCTATTTCTACACGTAGCTTATATTGTCTCCCCAAATACAGATGTGTTTCTCCATTGACATATATTCGTTCTGGTGTGTATGGATGGTAGGATAAAAATTCACGTTGTTGTTTGATGATCCATGGAGCTTTTTTTTTGATATGCTGTGTAATTTTTTCCACCGCTGTATCATACGGTGCTATTATTTTTACAATACAATCTGGATAGACTTTAATAGTCAAATTTTTTCTATCCTGAAATTCGAGTCTATATTCAATTGTAGCAGAACCAAATTGTATCTTATGGATATTTTCCACCATCATACAAACTTGATTTTAGCTACTTTTAATGCCTCTTCTACGGTCTGATCAATATCATCGAAAGACAAGTCAATGTCGTATTTGCTTTTCAAATCGAAGATGTAATCATCAATAGCGATGCGAATTTTACCTTCTATATCAGGTTTGTTCTGCCAATCTACCATCAATTGATCATTTTGATATACTACTGAACGGATTACTTGATCTATACCAAGAGCAAGCTCTGTAGCAACTTCGATTTTATCAGAAAGCACATCTTTAAAAATATCAGTTATAAGATTATAAATAGCAATACCTGTATCATTTCCTAGCAAAGCATTTGGAATATTCCCTCGTTCTCCTTTTAAAAATGCCTCCTCATACTCTTTAGCTTTTTTTAGGAATTCAGCTTCGTCAATTCTTTGCTGATGATATTCTTCAATCGCTTCACGAATGAGTTTAGACAGCTTTTTATAAAAGATGGGATCCTCATTCATTTTGATATTGATGGCTCGAATAGTTCTGCTGGCGATATGATCCGCTTTAGCAGATTTACTGCTTAATTTCTCAACTTCAGCTTCTCGTTGTTCTTTGTCAAAAATATCGACTAAATCCGTTATCCTAAGCACTTCGCCCTCTGTCGTGATATGCTTGTCAATTAATTTTTGTACCTGTGGCTCATATTCCTTGTAGTCAATATCATCAGAAAATCTCCTTTTGACAGAAACACGCAATGCCAAAAAGAATTTCAAATCAGACTTATACTTGTCAATTTGTTTTTCAGGGGTGTTATTAGCAAAATCAATACTGGATAATGCCAGTTTTAGTAAACGTGCAAAAGCAGATACTTTCTCATAAAACTGATGCCGGATAGCTTCATCGCTAAGCAATTCTTCATAAGCTGGTTCATCATATTTGTTTTTAATAGTTTTGAAAATATCCCAAACCTCGGAATGTGCCTGAGGTAATTTTTTGATTTCTTCTACTATATTTGTCCAGCTTCCGACTAAATCTTCTGCATCAAACATATTATCACCGGAATATGTCTGAATGGCGTTGTCCAAGTTCTCCAAATTACCAAAATAGTCTATTATATAACCATAATCCTTTCCAGGATACACACGATTTACACGAGCAATAGCTTGTAACAAAGTATGTTCTTTTAATTGACGGGTCAAATACAACGCAATATTTCTTGGAGCATCAAAACCCGTCAGTAGTTTGTCCACCACTATGATAATTTCAGGAAAGTCTTGTTTTTTAAACGCACCGATTACAGACTTTTCATATTTTTCCTGTGTGCCGTATTTATCCATTCGGACATTCCAGAATTTTTTCACTTTATCGTCCGATACATCAAAGGCGTCTTCTTCGCCTTCCCGAGTGTCGGGAGCAGACATGATTACTTCAGAGCTTACTTTGCCAATTTCGTCCAAATACTCTTTGTATTTAATTGCTGTGGCTTTATTGGGTGTTACCAGCTGCCCTTTAAAACCAGTGCCTTGAAAATTATCCACATAATGTTCAGTGATATCCCAGGCTCTGGCGTAAATAACCTGATCGGCTTTATTAAGGATATTTTTCGAACTGTATTTTCTCTTCAAAGCCGCTTTTCCGTAGGGTGTAAGTGGTTCCGAAACCTTGTCAAAATAATTATCCAACGGTTTTTCATTAACCTCAATAAGGTTATGCCTGCCTTCATATAACAAAGGGACAACGGCTCCGTCTTCTACAGCATCCGTAATCGAATACACATCGATAATGCCTCCAAACTTACTCGCTGTGCTTTTTTCTTTTTTCAACAATGGCGTCCCAGTAAATGCGATAAAACAGGCATTTGGAAATACTTTCTGCATTTTGACATTGAAAGAACCGTATTGTGAACGGTGTCCTTCGTCTATCAAAATGTAAATTTCTGAGCTATCAAATGATTGAGGGCTTGCATTAACAGCAGCTTCAAATTTATGAATTAGGGTGGTGATGACTGCGTCGCCGGATTCTGTAATCAATTTTAAAAGGCTGGTATCCTTCTTTAATTTTTCCTGTTCGTTATCATCCAGTATTTCCCCTCTGAGTTTTTTAGCTATTTCCTTTGATGCTCCTTTATCAGCATTAACTACTGGCACATGACATTTTTTGAACGTTTCCGTTATCTGGTCATCCAGATCAATACGATCTGTTACCAAAAGTATCTTAGGATTTCTAATATTCGGATGTGAAGCAATTAATTGAGCCAGCATCACCATAGTCAAAGATTTTCCGCTTCCTTGTGTATGCCAAATCACACCACCTTCGTGATTACCTTTGGTATCGGTTTTTAGGATTTTGGTCAACGTGTTTTTAATCGCAAAATACTGCTGGTATCGGGCTACTTTTTTGATACCGTCATCATATAAAATGAAATCATATATAATTTCCAATAATCGTTTGGGATGGCAAAAACTAAAGAGTAGTTTATCCTGCGTAGTAATAACCTGTTCCTCTTGTTCTAAATTTTCAAAATATTGCCAGACCTTTCTAAATCGTTCTTTAAATAATACTGTACGCTCATTTTCTGGTAAAGCTTTGTGCTTTAGAATGCTGATTTTATTTTCCCAAAAACGTTCTTCTTCTTTAGTACGGAACATTTCTTTCCAAACGCCCCAAAATTCTTTGCTGGTAGCGGTTGTACCATATTTTGCTTCATTAGAGGCCAAAGCAAATGTAAGATTGGAGTACAAATACAAGCTTCGAATTCCGTCTTCTTGCTGGTTTCTTAGATGCTGTTCAATGGCTTTTTCTACAGGCTCTTTTATTTTAGGCGACTTACATTCAATAATGACCATCGGAATACCATTAATAAATAGTACAATATCTGGTCGGTAATGATCGGCTCTATCTGAACGTAGTACACTATATTCTTCAGTTATGTGATAGATGTTGTTTTCCGGCTTTTCCCAGTCAATATAACGAAAAGAGAAACTTTTTTTATCACCTAAAACCGTTTGGTCAAAACTTTTCCCTAATGTGATGAGTTCGTAATAGGCCTTATTCGCTGCTATAAAACCATCTTGTACTGGTAAATCCCTGATTGCAAGTATTGCATTGTTGATGTTAGATTCGGAAAAAGCAAATTCCTTTTGCTTATAATCAATTTTATTAATCTTCTGTACTTGGCTTTTTAGAATATCTTCTAATAGCACATTCGAGCTTCTTCCTCCACGGGCTGCTAAAGCCTCCTCTGGCGATAGGTATTTCCAGCCCATATTCATCAGCAATTTTAACGCCGGAATTTGGGAAATATGGTCTTCTATGAATGAGGGTGTGTCCATGATACTTATATCTTCTTTGTAGAATTTATAATTAGTTCACTTGGATAGCCAAGCATTTTCATAATTAATTCTTGTGATTTGTTTTTAAAGGCAGGTATTAAATTGCCTATAAGACTAAGCCCCAACGCTCCAAAAATTGTAAAAGCGTAGTTGTATGTTTCAATAAATTGAATTGTTTCAGGACTGTACTTTGGAAGCTTAAGCAATAGATAAATTAACCCAGCAAATAAAACTGCTTGAATTATCCATGATAAGTATTTTATGCGTCTAATAAATTTGGTATTAAAGCTCCTAAACAAGTTTAATTCACTATTATCAGGTAATTCCTTTAGTAACAGTATTGAGTCATAAGCTTTTATAGAACACAAAATTTGAAAATCGCTACGACTTTCAAATAATTTAATATTCTCAGTCAACTTTTTATAGGTGAAGTTTACGAACTCGTTTGTAATTAGTGATTGATTGCTTATTTGAAGAAACACGAATACAATCTCTGGTAAATTACTTGTGCTATAATAATTTTCGTTTAAAATGTTTTCAAAAGTTATTGTTATTGCATTTCTGTTTCTGATAGAAACTATATAGTTTACCCAATCCTTGTTTGTACTAAATATTGAAACACCTACAATAAACGAGAACATAAGAAAATCATCATTGACAAAAGGAGCTGGAGAGTCTTTACTCGGTTTACTTTTACATTTTTTTTCAAAATATTTTTCAAAATCTACTTTCTTGTTTTTCTGAATAGCATTTACAATTTCAAAATAATACTCCTCAGACTCATTCAAATCTTGACTTTCAGGTACAATAATAGTCTTACCTAACAACAAATTATTAAATGCTGTAAGTTTATGGCTTTCAGTGACTCTTGATAGATAACCTGTTTTTTCTTCTAAAGGAACCATTTCTTTCTTTTTAATCCATAGTTTAAGCTATCCGCATCCCAGCCAGGAACACTTCTCATTTTGCCGAGCAAGCGTGAAATAAGGTTGGAATACTTCATTGTTGCGGGTTCTTCTCCTGGTAAAAAACTACGCCAAGACAGGTAAGTGAATGAGAATATTTGCTGTGTGATATAACTCAAATCATGAAATATCAAATCATTCAATCCATTATTGTCATAATTGCCTTGTGGGGTGCGTATTTTAATTTGAATGGGCTTGCTCATCCCTTGCCTAGATGTTTTCAATTCATTCGGTCCCAACATTTGAACAATACAAGTTTCTGAATCCAAAAAAACATTACTTGCTCGGCTGGGGATAAATGCACCGATAACATTGCTGTTACCATACTTTTGTACACCCTGTTGAGTGGTGTCAAAAATCATATTTGGGTGCGATTGGCTAATTGTAACAAAAGCAAATTTTATCTTATACTGATTAATTTCTTTGACCAGTTGACTGATTACATCGAACTCTGTGTTTTTGATAGGTTTGAATATGTGAAAAATTAGACGTACAGTATCACCTTCCGCCCAACCATATTCTGATGATAGCCTTTCGATGGAATTTTTTAGGCTTTTAAGCAACTCCGAA
This sequence comes from Flavobacteriaceae bacterium PS02334, assembly GCA_029959295.1. Taxonomy (GTDB): domain Bacteria; phylum Bacteroidota; class Bacteroidia; order Flavobacteriales; family Flavobacteriaceae; genus Flavobacterium. Next base: position 279,461 of record JASCOH010000001.1, read on the forward strand.
AAGTAATTTTCAAAAGCTACATCTTTTACTTTATCTGATAATAGATACTGACCATCTCCCGAAAGAAAGGTTGTGATACCAACCACTCTGTTTTGTTCGGATCCTGCGTATTGATTTTTCCTGAGCCAACTATGCCCAATACCAATTACTATTTCTCTATCGACCGAACGCTGCGAAGGCAAAACCCAAGGAATACCGCCAAGCTTTGCATAAATTTGCAATGCAAGTGAATTTAAAATATATTCATTATGGCTTTTTACAACCTCTGCAGTAACATATTGAACCGGAATTTCAAGAGCAAGTAATTTTGCTTTTATAGCATAATATGGATTATTTCGGTCATCATATCTTTTAAATGCTGCTGGGATTTCAATAATAGCTAAATCTGGTTTACTTTCATCATCACTTCTAATTGCATTTAGATATTCATTTATAGTATAATCCTGAATTTCCTTAATGTTAAATACTACATCTTGCAAATCGTATTTCTTTTGCAGTCCTTTTTGGAAATATCTGGATTGCGGAATACCATCTTTAAGACTATAAAGGAACTTTGTGAAATTGCCACGGGTATTCTTGTTACAGATAGAAAGGATGTTTGGTGATTTGATATCAAATGTACTGCTGTCATAAGGGCCATAATTAGACAGACCTGCATCTGGGTTATAATTATTGGTCTTTGTAACAGCATGGTCAAAAATAAACGTAGGATTTTTTAGCTCCATCGTATTTGAAACAGTGATCGGTTTGCTATTTACCGTAAAACAAAAACTGTCTTTATTCTGGAATAAAACGAGTTTCCCGTTTTCACTAAATAAGTGTTCAGCTATTTTAATAATTTCGGTATAGAGATTTTTAGGATTGTAGATATCAGATCGCTTCCCCTCAATGATGTTCAATATTTCATCACTTTTATCTGGTGATGTAGCAAAACTCAGGTACTTCCCGATGTTGAATTTTGTTTTTCGAATTAGCAATTCACTTAATTCAAATTCTTTCAAACCTTCATTGGTTTCAACTTTTGCCTTGTTTCCTATTACTTCTTTAAGAACACCAACAAATTCTTCATTGGGAGCAAGAATATTTGTTAATCCAGACAAGGTTTCTGCATGCAATACATCAAGACCAATCAATTCAAATCCTTCTGAATGTAACTCAGCACAACTAATGTCAAAAATCCAGTTACGTTTGATATTGACCAAGAAACCGAAACGTTTTTTTCCATTGATCTCGGTCAAACGCAATTGGACTTCAATGAGCTTTTTATAGCCTATCCTGTCTTTTAAACTATCTGGCAAGGCATTTCTAATGATATCGTCTTTACCCGAAAAGAAACGGAAAGGATAAAAATCTACGGGAGTGTATCTTGGGAAGCGGTCTTTGAAAGTTCTGAAAAAGATATGCTTTATCAATGAGGCTGTGATCTGATGATCCCTATATGTGCTTCGTTCTGTTAATATACCAATTGGAGTGCTGTCATCACTGTCCTTGTTGGAAATGTATATAGAATCACCGTTTCTAAAAAAAGAATGCGTAGCATTGTACAAACCTCTTAATTCAGTAAGACGTTCATCGCTATATAATTCAGTATTGATTTGATATTTTTCAAACTCAATATTTATCGGAAAGTAATTAAGCTGCATATTCTTTTTAAAATTTTATTAGTTAAGGATTGATGTGCCTGATCTATTTCAATCAATTGATAAGCTATAATTCTAATTCTTTCTTAGGTTTACCTTAAACAATCGACTTTGTGTTATTTTTACCTGAAATCTTTTTGGCTTCGTTTAGAGCTTCGATTACCCGATTAGTTATAGCAGTGTAATCATCTCCCTTCTTTAATTCAGTAACACCACAGCAAACAGTCAATTGATGGCTGACTCCTTCTATAGAAAACAAGTTTTTCTCAATCAATTTCCTTTTTCTTTCTGCTGCCTGATAAGCCTGACCTAAACTTGTTTCAGTAGCAACTACAAGAAATTCATCACCTCTATTAAAATAACGAAATGTTTCGTCTGTAGCCCTTTTATCGTTGCCCAATAATTCGCCAACTTTTTTCAGAATTTGATCGGCAACATTAAAACCAACTGTTGTATTAAAGCTCTTAAAGTCATCTATATCTAATATAACAATTGATAAAGCATCTCCTTTAGTTTTGTGTTCATGAATCTTTTGATTTAAATATTCATCGAGTGCTTTATGATTTCTTAGTCCAGTGAGTTCATCTGTATGGTTATTATTTAGGACTTCTCGGATTTTATTATTGAATAGATAACTAACGATGAGCGTAGTTACAGTTATTAATAGAATAGATGCAATTAGTATCCAATATATTGAAATACTATGCTTGGTTATTAATAGACCATTAACATATGGAATCCATCTTGATGGAATAAGTAAAATCAAGAAAACGAACAACCATTTCAATATATCGTAGATGCCTTTAGACAAAACATCATCTTTGAATTTCTTAATTGATTTCTTAATATATCCCATATTCTCAGTTAATATTTAATAATCTGAAGATTTCATCCTTATTCTCTTTGTAAACATTAATGGCTCTTTCCTCTAACTCTTTCAATTTGGTTTGATTGGTTTCATCCATTTCAATGTTTTCTACCTCGGTTTTAAATAATGTATTAAGTCTTAAATATGTAAAATTATCAGGCTCTTGTCTATCAATACCATTTTTTAATAAACTTAAAATGTTTTCCACCTGTTGAGATTGGCCTTGCATAAACAACTCAATAATTCTTTTTCGTTTATTGTTTATCCAATACCAAATTCCAAACTTATTTTCTTTATTAGCCTCTAGAAATATTCTTTCACCTGTGCCAATTGATAACAAATTAATATCAATTAATTCTTTTTTGAAAGCTTTCTGAGCTTCAATCAAAGCAATCAGACTTGGATTGTTAGCCCAAACACCGCCATCTACTTTATTTTTAAACTGCAAAACATCTCCTTTGACATCTCTATACATATCTCCAGAATAAGGATCAAAATATGTTGGAGCTGATGATGTAGATAAAGCTGCATCTAATAATGGAAGATTAGGGTCACGCGTAAATCTATGATGGTAAAGACTTTTTAGAACGGATGGTTTTCCAATACTTAAATCGTAAATTGACACACCCACAGGGATTTTACAATCTTTAAGTTTAGGAATAGAAGTATTATGATATTTTTTGAACACATCTTCTAATAGTTTTTTTAAACTACTTCTATCATGTGATGAGTGATTTATGCATTTTAAAAATCCTTTTTTATTACCAAAAATACTGTGAGCATTTTCAAAGTATAATTTTTTGATTTCTTCCGCAGGGATACCCAACGATAAAGCCAATGCTAAAATTCCACCAGTAGAGGTGCCAAAAATCAAATCTACATTTTGGTAAATCTGCCAATTTTTACTCCCTTTATTCCTTAAGTCCTTTTCTATTTCTGTTAAGATGACAGCGGGAAAAATACCCCTGATGCCTCCACCGTCTAAACTTAGAACTTTGAATTTTTTTTCAGTCATACAATTCTGGTTTTTCCGGTTAATAATTGCTGCATCAAACCTTTTTTCTGCAATTTTAGGTTGCTGAGTTTTTGCTGGTATTGCTGTAGTTCTTTAGTAGCGGTGTCAAGAACATCTACCAACCTAATTTGCTCCCCCATTGATGGTACAGGGATTTTTAATTTTAGAAACTCGGTCTGTCCTAATGTTTTATTTCTACCAGCACCTCCTGGCGAAGCTAATTCTAGTAAATATTTCCCTTTAAGGGACTTGAAAAAATATAGTAAATAATCTAAATTTAGAATTCCCGCTTTTGGCCTGTACATAGGGAATCTATGGGAAGCTATAAAACCTATATCTGCATCCGTTGTTTTACCAATTGCTCGTTCCCATGCGAAAACAATATTAACAATGAAACAATTAGGCTCAATCCAAAAGACGGATTTATTTCCTAAACTTTTCCCAGTTACAGCCTCTTTATAGAATAAACCTTTGGCATGAGATCGAATTCCTATTTGTTTATATAGGGTATTTTCTTCAGGAGTAAATGAGTTTTTAATTCGATCTACAATCTGCATTATTGGCTTTTGATTTGGCTTTTTATCGTTATCCATAAACAACTTATTCGCCAATGCCTTATTCCTTTTTTTCAATTTTTCGATGATGACATTGGTTTCTTGAATAGCTTTATCCCAAGTAGATAATACTTTGGCGATTTTTTGTTGCTCAAGAAGTGGTGGAATTGGTATGATTAGTTTTATCAATTGAGATTTAGATAAATTAAATCTTGTTGATCCTTGAGCCAAAACATCTAATTCTTTTCTTATGTTCTCACCTCTTAATAAATAGCTTGAAAATAAAGGATCCAAAACATTGTTATTCTTCAATCTAAATCCAAAACAGAAACTATTCAAATACATAATGTCTACTTCATCTAACAACACTGATGACATTCCTACTTCTTCCGCTGTTTCCGATGAAGTTGTAAAAAAAATATCTCCATATTTTACTTTATGCTGTTTTTCACTTTCCTTAATATCTACATAATCCATAAAATTGATATCAATCTTACTATTTTGGAATATGTTTTTATAGGGTATATATGGATAGCCTTTGCCAAAGTCTTCTTTGTTTTTTCCAGATAAACCTGAAAATGTATCCCCCAATTCCCTCAACTTCTTCACTTCCCAGTCAATGGGAATTTTTCCAATGGTTGTATTTTTATATTGAGTTGTCTGCTTCATTTTTAATAATATCTTTTTTAGTTTCGCCGTGAACTGTCCCGCCACCTAACCATTCACCTGTAATTAACCATAATTCGTAATGATAAAGCCATTCAATGGCCCAAACCATTACTGTTTGAGCTATCGATTTAGAGCTATTCCATTCCTTCCAATCTGGATAAAACAAGCACAAACGTTGCGTTTTATGGTCATATACGTGGGGTAAGGATTTTTTACCTTCAAATAATTTTAAAGGTGTCGGTTCTAATACATATACATTAGGGTTTTTACCTAATTCATAAATAAGTTTCACTTTATAATCATCTCCTATGGGTGAAGATTTTAATGTGCCAATCCATTGGAGTGTTTTACTATTAACAATCTTGGATTCACCAAAACTAAAATCTCTTTTCAGCCCAGCTAATTGATTATAAAGTGTTAACTTTTTCTTTTTAATCATTCCCGTGAAAATTATGAGCATTCACTTTAGCAACGTTTGTAAGACCAGCTACTGCCGATCCAACTACACCTGCTTTACGATCTACATGATTATTGCCAGCTTCTGTTAGCGACCTCATTCTATTACCAACATCCGAAAAAGTTTTAGTTACAGGCTCGTTACCAAAAGATTTTTTTAATGATTCTGAAAGATTGATTCGATTAAATGGAGATTGAAATATTCCGAAATCGACCTTCAATTGCTTCAGCCAGTCATTGAAAAATGCTTCTCTTTTCGATCCAGGTAATGTCCATCGATCAGCAAAATTCTCAGTTTCATTGACTGGATTTGAAACCCACTTTACATATCTATTCAAATCATAATCGTACTTTTCCTCAATATGATTCCCCATATTATTAACAATACTGAGTAAAGCATCCGTAATATTATCTTCACCATCGTATGCCTTTGCTGCTAAAGTTGTGATGATACATGAAATCGGTTTCTCCTTTTTATCATCATCATTATAATCTTTAAACATTATATCACGATGTCTCTTTAACAGTTGCACAGCTCTCTGGAGGGGCAATCTGTCCTTTTGATACTTTGGCGTTGGGTTTACAGACTCGTTAAGGGAAAACATTTTTGTACGTCTTCCTTTAATATCGTCTGCGATGGTCATAAACCACTTAGCATAACCAAACGGATTACTTTGAAGCCATTCACTAGGATCTGTGGAAATTTCATACTCTGGTAATCTTTCATTGTCGGTTATACTGAGAACCAAATCTTCAATATTCTGGTCTTTAAGATTCGAATATGCCTTTTCTAAAATAACAGAATGTCCGTTAGTATTAATTGCTGGCAAAATATCCATATGGTATCGCTCATTAGGCGAACCATTTTCCCTATACTTCAACGTCCAACATCTTCGCCCTTCTTCATCAAGGATAGACTCGTATTTCTTGTGTTTTATCAATTGCTCTCCAACAATTTCCTTTACATCTTTCTGAGTCCAATTTTGTCTTTTTCCATTCAATTCACATACAATATCAAGATCCATATCTCCATCAGGATCAATTGTCTGAATAATGGTCCCAATAATGAAGGAACCTTGTGGACTAATTACTGGATTGTATGGAGACAGTTTTGATTCATCATTGGTAAGCCAATTACCCACAGCTTTATAGCTACGCACAGCAGCCTCATGCTGAGCTTCGTTAATACTTAAGTTTTCTCCTAAAGCATCTAATATATCTTCTAATTCAGTTTTTTGTTCAGTTGTGATCATAGTTATAAAAGGTTTAGTTCTTCTAAATATTTATTCATTTCGCTCTGTACTTCTTTAAGTTCCTTTTCAATCTTTACAATCTCTTCTTGAACAGCCTTGATATCCACTTCTTCCTCTTCTTCAAACGTATCTACATAACGGGGAATATTTAGATTGAAGTCATTTTCCTTAATCTCGTTATACGGTGCTCTGTAAGCATATTTATCTTCAATAACACTACCCTCGTCAGTACTAAGAGGAGCACTGACTTTAAAAGCTTTGTATGTTTCAACAATGTGTTTTATATCTATATCTCTCAGTTTATTTTGATTTTTACCTGTTTCAAAGCCTTTGCTCGCATCAATGAACAGCACATCTTTATTGCTACCTTTTGCTCTATTAAAAACCAAAATTGCTGCAGGGATCCCAGTCCCGAAAAATAAGTTGGCAGGTAAACCAATGACAGCTTCTAATAAATTTTCTTCAATCAACTGCTGACGGATTTTACCTTCGCTGCTTCCCCTGAACAATACACCATGCGGCATAATCACTCCAACACGACCAATATCTTCATATGTGGTTTCTATCATGTGACTAATAAAAGCGTAATCACCCTTGCTTTTTGGAGGAACACCCCGATGAAAGCGGTTGTACTGATCAGTAACAGCATTTTCTGCTCCCCATTTATCTAATGAAAAAGGTGGATTTGCAGCTACAATATTAAACTTCATCAATTCATCCCCTTCCAAAAGGCGTGGGTTATTTATGGTGTCTCCCCATTCAATGGTAGCGTTATCAATCTCGTGCAGAAACATATTCATACGAGCTAAGGCCCAAGTGCTTCCGTTTACTTCCTGTCCATATAAAGAAAAGTTACCAGATCCTACTTCTTTGGATAGCTTAATCAATAAGGATCCAGAACCGCAGGTTGGGTCATTTAATCTATTACCCGCTTCAGGAGCAAGGAGCTGCGCTAATAGGGTAGAAACCTCACTTGGGGTATAAAATTCTCCTGATTTTTTTCCTTCATCACCCGCAAACATTGAAATCAGGTACTCATAAGAATCACCGATCACATCATTACCTTCCAAATGCGAAGGCTGTAAATCCATTTCAGAAAAATCGACAAGCAAATTTTTCAGTCTTCTGTTACGGTCTTTTGTTTGCCCAAGATTTGATTCTGAATTGAACGTAATATTTCTGAAAACACCTGCTAATTTCAAGCGGTTGGAATCTTCAATTTGTTCCAGAACACGGTCGATTAAATCACCTAATTGTACATCATTACGATTTTCAAATAAATAATCGAAAGTTGCATTTTCAGGAAGCTTAAATCGTTCATTTGCCAAAGCCCGTTCTATACGCACATTATCACCTTTGTACTTTTCGGTGTAAAATGCTTTCTTGTCTTTCCATACATCAGAAACATACTTTACAAAAAGCATCGTCAGCACATAATCTTTATACTGTCCGCTACTTAACACTCCTCTGAATGAATCACAGGCTTTCCATACTATATTGTTAATCTCTTTTTGAGTGAGCTTCTTTTCCATTTTATTTTAAAATATCGTTTATTACTGCTTGAAATAATTTATTTTTTTCGTCTATCAACCTTCCTGTCAAAGCTAATTCTGCTCGATGCAAATCACTTAGCTTGGCTATCTTTTTTTGAACTTCTAATGGAGGAAGAGGGATTTCTACTGCTTCGAGTTCATTTTTGCGAATAGAAGGAATAGAGCTACCTGCACCAAGGGACTGAAAAAATGATTGATACTTAGTCGAATTAAAAATCGTAACCAAATAGTCTGAATCAACAAGATCAGACTTCGGCTTGATAACAAAAAAGATAGAGGAAGCAATTGCTTTTCCTGTATCAACACTGTATTTCCAAGCAAAATTTCGCATCCCTTTCCCCACAAATAAAACATCTCCCTCTTCTAAAAGATGGCTTTTGGACTTTTCTGTTATTTCAACCCATCCGTCTCCATTACCATCAAACAGCCCAAAATCATTAAAATTTTTAGCCTGAAGATAGATAACTGCACCTTTTTCTTTTGGCTTGTCATAAAAGCCAAATTGCAAATGGGATATATCTTTTAATTGCATTTTCAATTTTGTATTCCGTTTCAAATTTAAGCAAATATACAGGATAATATTTAAATACACAAATATTTTTCTTTGTAGATAGTTTCAAATAATAAAATTACTTCCCCTATTTCATGAAGAAGATCCAGCAATTCAGCCACTCACAGCCAAACACTTCCTTTGACTGCCACTTTCTTATAACGCCTCATTTTCTGAAACACCTTTGTCCCGAAAGCCTGCAAAGTGCGGGATAACAGTAACAAATTAATGTGTTTCAATTATGAAAAAACAGAGAAAAAAAGTTTTGCTGGCAGCCGTGGCTATGCTGTCAGGAATTGGTGCGTTCGCACAGGGAAACGGCTCGGCAGGTATAAACGAGGCTACCCAAATGGTAACTTCCTATTTCGACCCCGCAACCCAATTAATTTACGCCATCGGTGCGGTCGTTGGGCTAATCGGAGGCGTTAAGGTGTACAACAAGTTCAGTTCGGGCGACCCCGACACGAGCAAGACTGCGGCTTCGTGGTTCGGTGCGTGTATCTTCTTGATTGTAGCAGCTACCATCCTGCGTTCATTCTTCCTTTAATCCTTTGCTTTATGAACAATTACAACATAAACAAAGGCATTGGCAGGACAGTGGAATTTAAGGGACTGAAAGCACAATACCTGTTCATTTTCGCTGGCGGACTGCTCGGTACGCTCATCCTCGTGATGATACTGTATATGGCAGGCGTAAACTCTTACATCTGCCTGTTCCTCGGAGCAGGCGGTGCTTCGCTCATTGTGTGGCAGACCTTTTCACTAAACAGGAAGTACGGCGAACACGGGCTAATGAAAATCGGGGCAGGAAAAAGACATCCCCGATACATCATCTGCCGCAAGCCTGTACACCGCTATCTGAAATTCACTCCTAAATCGAATGCCCTATGAGAAACGTTGCAAAGACAACAACGCTGGAAAACAAATTTCCTTTGTTGGCAGTAGAAAACAACTGCATCCTTTCCAAAGATGCAGACATTACCACCTGCTTTGAGGTTCGTTTGCCGGAACTGTTTACGGTAGCTTCTCCGGAATATGAAGCCATTCATTCCGCCTGGCATAAGGCTATCAAGACCTTGCCCGACTTTACGGTCATTCACAAGCAGGATTGGTACATCAAGGAAAACTATGCTCCCGATTTGGCACAGGAAGACCAGAGTTTTTTGTCTAAATCCTACCAACGTCATTTCAACGAACGACCTTTTCTAAATCATTATTGCTATCTGTTCCTGACGAAGACCACCAAGAACAGAATGCGTATGCAAAGTAATTTCAGTTCGCTTTGCAAAGGCACACTCATTCCAAAGGAAATCAACAAGGAAACGATACACCGATTTATGGAAGCCGTCGCCCAATTTGAACGCATCGTGAATGATAGCGGTTTTGTGAGTTTGCGACGTTTGACCGAAGAAGACATTATTGGTATAGACGGGAAACAGGGATTGCTGGAACAGTACCTTACACTATCAAGGGAACCTGGAACACCGATGCAGGACATCGCACTCGGAACAGAGGAAGTTCGTATCGGGAACAAAAGGTTAAGCCTGCACACGCTTTCGGACACGGATGATCTACCCGGAACAGTATCTGCCGATACCCGTTTTGAAAAACTATCTACAGACCGGAGCGACTGTCGTTTATCATTCGCTGCTCCTGTGGGATTACTCCTTAGCTGTAACCATATCTACAACCAATACTTGTTTTTGGATAACAGCGAAGCCAACCTACAAAAGTTTGAGAAGTCCGCAAGGAATATGCACTCACTGGCAAGGTATAGCCGTGCCAACCAGATCAACAAAGAGTGGATAGAAAAATACCTGAATGAAGCACATTCGTTCGGTCTTTCTTCCGTAAGAGCACACTTCAACATTATGGCGTGGTCGGAAGACCCTGCGGAACTGAAACAGCTAAAAAATGATTGTGGTAGTGCTTTAGCATTGATGGAATGTAAACCCAGACACAACACTACGGATGTAGCAACATTGTACTGGGCAGGAATGCCGGGTAATGCAGGTGATTTTCCCGCAGAGGAAAGTTTTTACACGTTTATTGAGCCTGCATTGTGCTTTTTTACGGAAGAAACCAATTACCACAATTCGCCATCACCATTTGGTATCAAGATGGCTGACCGCCTGACTGGAAAACCTATCCATTTGGATATTTCGGACTTGCCGATGAAACGTGGAATTATTACCAACCGTAACAAGTTTATACTTGGTCCCTCGGGAAGTGGTAAATCGTTTTTCACAAACCACATGGTAAGGCAATACTACGAACAGGGCGCTCACGTATTGCTCGTAGATACCGGAAATTCCTATCAGGGTTTATGTGAACTCATTAAGGGAAAGACGAAAGGTGAAGACGGTGTGTACTTCACTTATACAGAAGACAATCCCATTGCCTTTAACCCTTTCTATACCGATGACGGCGTTTTCGACATTGAAAAGAGAGAAAGTGTCAAGACTTTGATAATCACACTCTGGAAACGTGATGATGAACCGCCAACCCGTTCAGAAGAAGTGGCTTTATCAAATGCAGTAAGCGGATATATCGAAAGAATAAAATCGGACGATGTTTACCCATCATTCAACGGCTTCTATGAGTATGTAAAAGGCGATTACCGCAAGGTATTGGAGGAAAAGCAGGTAAGGGAAAAGGACTTTGATATTGCCAATTTTCTCAACGTACTCGAACCTTACTACAAAGGTGGTGAGTACGATTATTTGCTGAACTCCGATAAGCAGTTAGATCTGCTTTCTAAACGCTTTATCGTATTTGAAATTGATGCGATTAAAGACCACAAAATCCTCTTTCCCATAGTTACTATCATTATTATGGAAGTTTTCATCAACAAGATGCGTAGGCTGAAAGGTATCCGTAAGCTCATACTGATTGAAGAAGCGTGGAAGGCAATTGCCAAAGAAGGAATGGCAGAATACATCAAGTATTTGTTTAAAACCGTACGTAAGTTTTTCGGAGAAGCGATTGTCGTAACGCAAGAGGTCGATGATATTATCCAATCACCCATCGTCAAAGAAAGTATCATCAATAATTCTGATTGCAAAATCCTCTTAGACCAACGCAAGTATATGAACAAGTTCGATGATATACAGGCAATGTTGGGGCTTACCGACAAAGAAAAAGGACAGGTACTTTCCATCAATATGAACAACGATGCAAGCCGACTTTACAAAGAGGTTTGGATTGGCTTAGGTGGTACGCACTCGGCAGTCTATGCCACCGAAGTTAGTTTGGAGGAATACCTCGCATACACCACCGAAGAAACCGAAAAAATGGAAGTGATGCAGCTTGCTTCCGAATTGGACGGTAACGTAGAACTCGCCATTAAGCATATCGCAATGCAAAGGCGTGACAAAGTAAATCAATAGTCATTAACATTTTAAAATTCAGAAACAATGAAAAAAGTATTGTATCTGGTGTGTACGGCATTAATGCTCGCCGTTGCACCATCAGCGAAAGCCCAATTTGTAGTAACTGACCCTGCAAACCTGGCTTCAGGGATTATTAACAGTGCGAACGAAATCATACAGACTTCTTCCACCGTGAGCAATGTCGTAAAGAACTTCAACGAAGTGAAGAAAGTGTACGACCAGGGCAAGGAATATTACGACAAGCTGAAAGCTATTAACAACCTTGTGAAAGATGCCCGTAAGGTGCAGCAAACCGTACTCTTAGTAGGCGATGTTTCCGAAATGTACGTGCAGAATTTTGGTAAGATGATGAACGACCCAAATTTCACACCACAGGAATTGGTTGCTATTGGCAATGGTTATTCGGCACTACTCAATGAAAGTACTGAACTGCTGAAAGAATTGAAGCAGATTATAACCTCTTCAAGCCTTTCGCTAAACGACAAAGAGCGTATGGATATTATTGATCGTGTGTACAAAGAGGTAAAGGATTACCACAGCCTTGTACGCTATTACACCAATAAGAATATTTCTGTAAGCTACCTAAGAGCGAAAAAGAAAAACGATGCCAAAAGAGTGCTTGAACTATACGGAACCTCTAATCAAAAATACTGGTAAAAATGGAATGGGATAATCTTCACGAACTCCTGCGTTCGCTTTACGACGATATGATGCCGCTTGCAGGCGATATGGCAGCAGTGGCGAAGGGATTGGCTGGATTGGGTGCGTTGTTCTATGTGGCATTAAAGGTTTGGCAGGCTTTAAGCCGAGCAGAACCTATTGATGTGTTTCCGTTGTTGCGTCCGTTCGCTTTGGGACTTTGCATAATGTTCTTCCCAACCTTTGTGTTGGGAACCATTAATGCAGTATTAAGCCCGGTGGTTACAGGAACCCACGCCATACTCGAAGACCAGGTGCTTGATCTCAACAAACTGCAACAGCAGAAAGACCAATTGGAATACGAAGCAATGGTCAGAAATCCCGAAACCGCCTATATGGCATCAGACGAAGAGTTTGATAAAAAGCTGGATGAATTGGGTTGGTCGCCATCGGACGTTGGTACAATGGCGGGAATGTATATGGACAGGCAAGCCTACAAGATAGAGAAAGCAATAAAGGATTGGTTTCGCAATTTACTGGAAATACTCTTTCAGGCTGCGGCTTTGGTTATTGATACCATACGCACATTTTTCCTGATAGTCCTTTCCATACTCGGACCAATAGCTTTTGCTATTTCTGTTTGGGACGGATTTCAGTCCACGCTCACACAGTGGATCACGAGGTATGTCAGCGTATATCTCTGGCTTCCTGTTTCGGATTTATTCAGTTCGATGCTGGCAAGAATACAATCCCTCATACTGGAAAGGGATATAGCAATGCTTGCCGATCCGACCTACATACCTGACACCAGCAATACGGTGTATATCATTTTTATGATTATCGGCATTATCGGATACTTCACAATTCCGACAGTAACAGGTTGGGTAATCCAAGCCGGAGGCGCAGGAAACTTTACCCGCAACGTGAACCAAGCTGCAATGAAAACAGGGAACATCGCCGGAGCCGGAGCAGGTTCCACAGTTGGAAACATTGGCGGTAAACTGATGAATAAATAAACAATTAATCATTCTAAAAAATGGAATTTAAAACGCTAAGAAATATCGAAAACAGCTTTAGGCAGATAAGATTATATGCCATTGTGTTTGCGGTTCTCTGCATTGGCGTGGTAGGATATGCCGTATGGCAGTCCTACCGCTTTGCAGAAGAACAACGCCAAAAAATCTATGTACTGGATAACGGCAAATCTTTGATGCTTGCCTTATCACAAGATGCGGGCATCAACCGACCTGTGGAAGCTAGGGAACACGTCAGACGTTTTCACGAGCTGTTCTTTACACTCGCTCCAGATAAAAATGCTATCGAAAGCAATATGAGCAGGGCATTTAACCTTGCGGATAAAAGTGCTTTTGACTATTACAAAGACTTATCTGAAAAGGGTTATTACAACAGAATTATTTCAGGGAATGTTCAGCAACGTATCGAGGTCGATAGCGTGGTCTGCAATTTCGACACCCATCCTTATGCGGTGCGTACCTATGCCAAGCAGTTCATTATCCGTTCTAGCAATGTAACCAGGCGCAACCTGATTACTTCCTGCTATCTCGTAAACTCCGTCCGTTCCGACAACAATCCGCAGGGCTTCAACATTGAAAAGTTTGCGGTGGTTGAAAACAGGGATATAGAAGTTATCGAACGCTAAAAAACAATCTTATGGAAACATTATCAGATTTAAACACGTTTGCAAAAATCCTTACCGACAAAGGATATAACGGCTATTTCCATACGCAAGGTGCGTATGCCGGAAAGTTGAAAGAAAGTATCAGCGATTACCTCGAAAGCTGCCAAAAAGGTAAAGATAGTTTGTCCAAGCAGGATTTATTGCTGACAGGCTACCTGCAATGGTCGGGCGATGACAAGCCCCGTGTAGAATGCAGTATGTGGGTAAAATACCTGAACGGGAAATTCTCTCTCAATAAAATGGAGGTGGCAAGGAAAGACCAATTCGGACAACTGCTGAAAAAATCGGAACTGACAAACCTGTCTGTAATATCTGCACCCAAAGCGGCTGAGGTAGTCGCTTTGGTCAATGATGAACAAAAACAAAAGGCAGGTAAAAGCCCTAAGCGTTTCAAGCTCTAAAACAGAAAAAGGTATGAAAAAATTAAGAGCAAATATGGACAGATATTTTGACAAGCTGGACGAACGCTGGCGGGAGTTACCCCTACGAAAACAGCATCAATATACGCTGTACTTCTTTGTAGGTTACCTGCTGCTTACCATGGCAGTGATTGGCAAAGTAATGTACGATACCTCAAAATCCGGTAACGATATAATTATTGAGCATATCGAAAACCCTGTCCTCAAAAAAAGTGAAAGCCCTGCAAGATTACAGGACACATTATCAACAATTCTAAAAAATAAGATTTATGAAAGAAAATGAGAACAAAAAATCGGTTGTTCGGGTAACGGAGGGGAACCCGACAGCAACCACTGATGTGTTGCAAGACGGCACACAGAATAATAAGGAGAAGCTCAAAAAGCCCTTAATCTTCGGTTTAATGGCGATTGTCTTCGTGGGTTGTATGTACCTCATATTTAAACCGTCCGAAGATAAAAAAGCGATTGAAAACATTGGGCTGAACGATGCAGTACCAGAAGCTACCGGAGCCGGAATGCCTGCCGACAAAGGCAAGGCGTATGAGCAGGAAATGCTGGAAAGCAAAGAACAGGAAAAGCGGAATGCTTTAACTACGCTTTCTGACTATTGGAATACCGAAGACAGAGAAGAGCCGATTGATGAACAACTTCCTGAAGAAGATCAAAGCAACAGCTATGGAGGTGGCAGAAGCTCGGGAAGAAACGGCAATCCTGCATTGAGCAGTTACCGCAATGCACAAAGCACATTAGGTTCATTTTATCAGGATAACAACTCGGAAACAATGGAACTTCGTAGGCAATTGGACGAAATGAAAGAAAAGCTGGCTGAAAAAGATGTGCCACCTGTTGCCACCGTAGATGACCAACTTAAACTAATGGAGAAATCCTATGAAATGGCAGCAAAGTATCTACCGAAAAATACGACTACTGAAAATGCAACACCTGCTAATGGTGCTGTTCCGGGTGCTGTTAGTGCTGCGGGTACTAACCAAAAAGAGCATTTTGTATCGTTTACGCCTGCAAGAAAGAATACCGTATCAGCCCTGTACCGTGAGCCTACGGACAGTGCTTTTTTAGCCGATTGGAGCCAAACAAAGAACCGTGGTTTTTATACCGCCGGTTCTGTGGAGCAGGTGATACAGCCTAAAAATAGTATAAAAGCCTGCATACACGATGCTCAAACAGTAGTTGGCGAAACGGGTGTGCGTTTACGATTGTTAGAGCCTGCCCAAACGCCACAACGAGCCATTCCAAAAGGAACGATTGTAACGGCAAATGCCAAATTTCAGGGAGGTCGATTACAGCTAAAAATTACCTCCATAGAACTGGAGGGAAACATCATTCCGGTTGATATTACTATTTACGATTTGGACGGACAGCAAGGTTTGTACGTTCCGTATTCGCCCGAAATGAACGCTCTTACTGAAATGGCGGGCAATATGAGCCAGACTTCGGGAACAAGCATAATGCTCACGCAGAATGCCGGACAACAGGTTGCTGCTGATTTAAGCCGTGGCGTGGTGCAGGGTATTTCGGGCTATTTCGCTAAAAAAGTACGCACACCCAAAGTTGCCCTAAAAGCAGGGCATCAGGTCTTCCTTGTATCTAAAAAATAATGTTGAACTCAAATAAATAAAACAATGAAAAATCATTTAAAAACCTTTTGGGCAATTGCCCTGATACTCGGCTTTGCCGTACAATCTTATGCACAGGATAGCATCAGAACTCCGCTTGCGTTGGGCAAGATAGAACCGTATAAAATGGAAGTGACCTACAATAAGACATCACACCTGATTTTCCCCACTGCTATACGCTATGTGGATTTGGGTAGCGAATACCTGATTGCAGGGAAAGCGGAAGATGCGGAAAACGTGTTGCGTGTAAAAGCAACGGTAAGGGATTTTGAACCTGAAACCAATTTTTCAGTCATTACGAATGACGGACGTTTTTACAGTTTCAATGTGTATTACAGTTCCTATCCCGAAGCATTGAGCTATGACTTGCTCACAATGCAAAAGGCAGTGGATAAAGCCAACGGTAACGATGTGCTTTTTGAGGAATTGGGCAACAATTCGCCATCGCTGGCAGGCTTGTTATTGGAAACCATTTACAAAAAGGACAAACGCATTGTAAAGCATATCGGGGCTAAGAGTTTCGGTATTCAGTTTATCCTCAAAGGTATCTACATACACAACGGCAAATACTATTTCCACACGGAATTGAGAAACCGTACCAATGTGCCGTTTCAGATTGATTTTGTGAATTTCAAAGTGGTGGATAAAAAGGTGGCAAAACGTACCGTAGTTCAGGAACGCCCGATAATACCGCTTAGAACTTACAAACCTTTGGACGAGATTGGCGGAAAACTAACCGAACAAAACGTTTTTCTGTTAGACCAATTTACCATTGCCGATGATAAGATACTGCTGATTGAGATTTTTGAGAAAAACGGGGGCAGGCATCAAACACTTCAGATAGAAAACTGCGATTTAATCAAGGCTCGTTTGATTAACGATATGCACCTGAAATTTTAATAACCCTTTAAAGCAATTTTATGAAAAAATATATCTATACCCTGATGCTCATCTTTATGGCCATCACGGTTACACAGGCACAAAGAATGCTTCCAAAACAGAAAGGACTGGAAGTAAGTGCAGGTGTATTATCTGATGATAAAATCGGCAATGATTATTATATCAATATCGGTATGACCGTAAACAGCAAGAATGGTAACTATCAGCTTTGGGCATTGGAATACACGCACCAATACCACGATTACAAAGACCTTCGCATACCACAGGAAACTTATACTGCCGAGGGCGGTTACAGTTTCTTCCTCTTGGGCGATGCCCGTAAAAACATTACGCTGAACTTCGGAATAACAGGCGTAGTCGGTTACGAAAGTATCAATCGTGGCGAAACGATGTTATATGACGGGGCAAAGATTTTGAGCGAGGATAATTTCATCTACGGAGCAGGCGGTCGCCTCACATTTGAAACACACCTGTCCGACCGATTTGTGTTAGTCCTGCAAGGACGTACAAAGGTTTTGTGGGGTACGGATTTGCAACGGTTCCGACCATCCGCAGGTGTGGGATTAAGGTTTAATTTTTAAAACGTAAAAACAATGATAGCAATCTTCAATAAATTCAGAATAGGATTACTGCCGATATATGTAATGCTGGCAATCCTCACAGCTTCGGTTTCTTTGGTATCTTGTAGCAAAGATGATGAACTCGAAATACAGAACAATTTTCCTTTTGAGGTAAACGTGATGCCAGTTCCAAAAGATGTAGCCAATGGGCAGACGGTAGAAATACGCATTACTATACAGCGTACAGGCAATTACAGCAACACGCAGTATTTTCTCCGTTACTTTCAGTTTGACGGACAAGGAACATTAAGGTATTACGATGAACCACCGTATTTACCAAACGATTTGTACCCGTTACCGACAGAGCAGTTTCGATTGTACTATACGTCAACGTCTGCCGTGTCACAATCTTTTGAGGTTTGGATTTCGGACAGCTTCGGGAATGAAAAGCAGATAAGTTTTCAGTTTAACAGTAGCGATTAATAGTAGTATTTCATTTCATAAAAACGGCTTATCTGATTGGTAAGCCGTTTTCTATTTACAGCGTATTTGCTTAGGTGCATTTTAATGGTTCATCAATATTTCTTAAATTTATACTTGTGAAATTAAAAATGTGAGGATATGGTTGCATCATTGGTTATAGGGATAATATTTTTGGTTGCAGGCTTGGGACTTCGTTATTGGATTAACCGCAGAAAGTTTTACAGACGCAGCCCTATGGGAGCAGAGGGCTTTTCTTCTTATGAAAGTTCGGTTTTCATTAAATTGATTGAAAAGGTTGGCAAATGGATAGCTTACGCCCTGATTATATTCGGGCTATTGTCATTGTGGGTCTATTCCCGTGAGAAAAAAGAAAAACAACAACAGGAAGTAAAAATGGAACAGCCTGCTCAACGTAGATAGTTATTATAGCATACAGACCTAAAGCAAATCAGATAGCCCAAAAGGCTATCTGATTTTTTCTTATACGGCTAATTCAAACACTTGTTGGCGGTTTGTTTGTTTAATCTTTCCGTTTGTAATGTAGTTGTGCCAGTCCAGTTTCAAATGTTTTTACTGTTATAAATTCAAGTATTTGCTCGGGTCTTCCGTCTTTAAAAAGCCTTGTTCCGTTACCTAAAAAAACCGGGATAACCGAAATTATAAACTCGTCTAATAAGTTATTCTTCAATAGTTCATTTATTACTTCAGCACCACCATCACAATAGATATTCTTACCGTTTTCAGACTTTAATTGTTTGATTAATTCGGTTATGTTTCCTGTATAGAAAGTCGTTCTGCCTACTTGCGGTCTTTCAGTTCTTGTTATGACATAAATATCTCGTTGCCCATTGTCGTAATGAGATGCACCGCTTTCATTAAGTACATAGTCATAGGTTTTTCTACCAATAATTATGGTGTCAATTTTGGACGTAAATTCTGCATAGCCGTAATCTTCTCCTGCTTTTTCTACAAGTTTCAAGAAACTTAGGTCATCATTTGGTTTTGCAATGTACCCGTCTAAACTCATTGCAATGAAAAGTGATATTTTTCGCATCTGTTTTAAATTTTTAATGTTCTACAAATTTACTTTTAGACAAGTCATTACACTTTGTAAAAATGCGACAAAATTAAAGTAGTGAAGGCGAAAGTCCAGTGTTTCGCTTGATTTCACTGCTAAGATGCGAGTGGTCATAATAGCCACATTCAAATGCAATATCTAATAAACTTCGGTTTTGATTTGAATTTTTGATTATACTCAAAGCATTCTGAAAGCGAATAATATTTGAATATTCTTTTGGTGATAATCCAATGTACTTTTTAAAATTTCGTTCCAGTTGTCTTACAGTGGTGAAGTTTCTTTTTGATAGTTCAAAAATGCTAATTTGTCCGTTTGTTGAATGTATATCATTGACAACTGATTGTAACTGATTGTTTTTGCTTTTTATTCTTTCTGAAAAGAAACAGTCAAAATAATTGAACGGGTTGACTAATGTTTTATCAACATTAAAGGAATTGGATTTTTCAAATTCAATAGTGTCGTTGGTAAGCTCATTTTGCGAAGCATAACTATAGAAATTTGCAAAAGTTGCAGGTTTTAGGCACACACCTAACAAATGTGTATCGTTGTCAATAAAACTGTCTTTGAATGAATTCATTGCACCAACTACATAAGTTTTTCCAAACTCCATAGAAACCGATCCGTTGTCTGTCAGACAGGTATTTCCCAAATTCGTTAATACACCAGCGCAACCGTCTGGAAAAACCCGTTCCCATTGACTTTCAAGATCATTTCCTTTGAGTTCCCAGTAGAAATGAATAAAGGGCTCTAATTCTTTGCAAGGTCTTATTTTCTTGTAATTCATCTTTCTCTGTGGTATCGTTCGCTACAACGCCAACTAATTTGTATTATATTTAATCTTCAGTAGGAATATTTTTTCCAAATTTACAAAATAAATTTCTTCAGGATTATTGCTAAAAACGACTAACACTTCCCTTCAAAGCCAATCAATACCACATTTCCTGATACTTTATAAAGCTTTCATAAATTCCACTTCCACAAGAAATTGAGCAGAATAAAGAAGTTATCCGCCATACAAAAATCACATTGGACGGAATAAAAAATGAGTTGAAACAACTTTTAGAACTAATTGAAATGCTACTCGGAAATATACTCCGATTTTCAAAGTGTAGAAGTGGCTGGATAACAAGAAAGTGTGTCTAATTGATATTGGATTTCGGATAGCTTCGGTAATGAAAAGCAAGTGAGTTTCCAGTTCAACAGTAGTGATTAAATATCAGTTATAAAAAAATAAAACCGACAGTGACAGGTCGGTTTTTTTTACTTTTCAGAGTTTGAATAAAGTGTGGCATTTCTGTTGGTCAATCTTTTAATTTTATTATGCCTGTTCTATATAAGTCCAACGCTTTTTGTAAAATGCCCTCAATTGTTCTTATGGGTAAGTCTTTATTAGGATTAACTCTAAAAATTTTCATTCGGGAACGATCACCTTGTTCCAATTCGGGATGATTAAGATATTTTCCTTCAACTATCAAAATATAGGGTTCTTCAGTCTTTTTATCCGTCCACAAATAGCAAAACATTTTTTTCTTGTAACAGAAACAGGGCATTCCCCATTTCCTGGTTTCAGCAATAGCTGTATCCTGATTAAGAATAATGTCTCTTAACGCAAGTAAGCAACTCTTGTTGGGTTCTTCTTTATCCAAATAAAAACTGTGAAGCTGTTCAACCATTTTTTTTATTTTATTGCAATTAAAATATCTATCTCTGCATCTGCCGGGTTTTGTGCTTTCTCACCAAATACTTCAAAGTCTGCCGTGAACAGTCTATTTAGATCCATTTCCCAAATTTCAAACCATTTGTTTATGACCAAGTCTTTCATTAAATCTCCTTTGGTCGAGAATTTAACATAGTTTCCACCCTTAACTAATTTACCTACCATTCCATCAGGAATAGTGTCTAAGTTTTCCACTTTGCAACCCAGTATGGTCGTATAAGGCTTAGTATGGTCACTTTCATAATCCGTATAAATGGAATATATAGTATTGTCAATTTTGTTCGGAATTGCTTCCAGAACTTTATCATTTATAAATCTACCCCACAAATCCCCAATATCTTTTGCGACCTGATTGTTTTTATTTGTGGTTCTTACTGAAATACCGATTACTTTAAAAGACTCAATAGTTAATTTTTCCATTTCTTGAAATATTTTAGTTCAACCACAAAAATAAAATGGGGTTGCGACAACCTTATGTCAAGGGTCACGAAGAATATTTTTTCTTACAGATTTCAAAATATTCCTGCAAGGTCATTTTATGAGATTCAAACTGTTCGTTGAGTGTTGTAAGGTGTTGAATTCTATCAAGTCGAAAGGCTCTGAAATCATTTCGCAACAAGCAAAAAGCAATAAGTATCCAGTTGTCTTGTGTACTGTAAATAGCAAAAGGCTCAATGGTTCTTTCCGTTGTTTGATTTGTATCCGGTGAATGATATTTAATCTTTACAAGATTGAAATTTGTTAAGGCTAATTGTAAGGTCGATAGAAAATTGCTTGTTCGTTCACCGACTATATTTTGTCTGAATACAACTCGGTCGGAAAGCAAGTTTGCTTTGTCTTTGGTATTGGTACGTAAAACGGATTTGATCTTATTGATGGCTTCCGAATAATCTTTTACAAATGAAGCATCTTTGTTTTTATGTATAAGCTTTTCGGCAGTTATTAATGCATTGGCTTCGCTTTCGGTAAACATTACAGGCGGAATTCTGTAACCTTCCATCAAGGTATAGCCTTTTCCTTCCTCTGTCAGAATAGGAACTCCCGCTTGTTCCAATGCTTTTATATCTCTATAGATAGTTCTGGTGCTAACCGAAAATTTTTCAGCTAATTGATTAGCTGTAATTAGTCGCTTTGTCTGTAATTGGGTTAGAATTGCAGTCAGTCTGGAAAGTCGCTTTGTATCGTTATCATTCATTGGAACTATTATTAGTTCTTTTTTGCAGGTTGTATGCTTCGTAAACAAATATTTTCTGTTACTAAATTTCTTGCGGAAAGCAAACGTCAATTTACCACATAATTCATAATCTTGAACAATGGGTATTAACAGTAGTTAATTTTTTAATACCATATGTAAAGTGGGATATGGTTTTCCCGAAGAATCCAATTCCGAACGACTTTTTGTTTCAAACCCACATTTTTTATAAAACCCTACTGCTTGTTCGTTTTGTTCATTCACATCCACTTTCTTTACATTCATTTTTTCAATTGAATAATTTAATAATATTTTTCCAATTTGTTTACCTCTATAGTCTGGATGAATGAATAACATTTCCAAATTTTGATCAGCTACTCCAAGAAAACCAGTTATTTGACCTTCCTCATTTTTTACACACTTCAATTCGACAGCATCTAGATAAATGTTTAAGATAAGTGGTTTAAAATATTGAATATCCTCTTCTTTCAAAAAGTGATGTGTTGCTCGAACAGATGCTTCCCAAATATCGACCACTTCCTTGTATTCTGTTTTTTTAATATTGCCTATTTTGTATTTCATGTTATCTTAATTACTACTAACACGCAAATTTACAAAATAAACTATCGTGAGATTTATATCGTGGCGACAAATACTGCCTCTCGAAGCCAAACTCTACAAGACTCTCCAACACTGCATTAAGCCTCTTTAATTTAGACTTCCACGGAAAAAATAAGCAAACTATGGAAGTTATCGCAATACAAAAGTCCACATTGGACGGAATGAAAAATGAGTTGAAGGAACTTTTGGAAATGACCGAAAACGCAACGAGAAAATACACACCGATTTTCAAAGAAGAAAAGTGGCTGGATAATCAGGAAGTGTGTTTGATGATGAATATAACCAAGCGGACTTTGCAAACCTATAAGGACAAAGGGCTACTACCATATTCAAAACTGAACCGCAAAAATTATTATAAATGCTCGGACGTACAGGCTTTGCTCGAAGCCGGACTTCCGTATAGAACTATAGAAAATGGATTTATTGACGAATGATAATGAAGAAATCATTTCCCATCAAGAAATGATTTTGATGTTGAGAAACCGTATTGAAAGCATATTAAAAAACTATCGTCCTGTAATGAATGGAGAAATTTATTTGTCGGGCGAAGACGTATGCAAACTGTTACACATTAGCAAACGCACTTTACAGCAATATCGTGATGATAATATCCTGCCGTATATTCAGATTGGTGGCAAAATTATTTATAAGGAAACAGATTTGATGACAATATTGGAGCAGAATTATATCAATCACAAAACTAATTCGGACTAAGCTTTTTTGTCGCATTAATACATCTAATAGCAAGAGTTTAGTATCTTTGCTTTTGAAAATATAGAAAATCTTAAAGTGTTTTTGCTTTAAGTCCCACATTGAAAACTGGTAATTTTTAGACAACGGGACGATAAGGAAGAACGCTCATGCCATAGGCGTGGGCGCTCGCTTATTCGTTGTCGGGTATACCAGTACCTCAATGTGCGGTAAGTGTAGTTGCCTGCGCTTTCTTTTTGTGCAGGAAACTCCATTAACTCAAAATCTGACAATATTATGGAAACTGTTACAGCACAACAAAAAATCACTCTCGCATTTATCAACGACAAAAGCCCTATTTTAGATGGTATCTGCCAAGACCTTGTCGCTTCAGGAACTGAAGTCTTATTTCGTTCGGAAAGCATTGAAGATGGACTATCGCAATTGTTTTCATTGAATGAACTTCCCTATGTTTGCATTATTGACCTTGATTTTTACGACAAGAATGTGCTGACACAGCTTCAAGAATTGAGGACAAAATATCCAACCATAAAACTGATTGCCCATAGTGATATTGATGATGAGAAAGTAGGAAAGGCAATTTTAAATATAGGGTTTTCAAGTTATCTTCTTGTTGGTAGTGATACTATGGATTTTAAGAAATTGATTTTCAACGCTTAAGGCTATATTTCATCTTCATCATCTCCATACCAGCTTGAAGTATCTACATCGTAATCATCAACCTCAAACTTAGTGGATGGAAAATCATCATCGATTTGATAGCGTATCTTCGTTTCAAAAGGAAATGTTTCTGGCAAGTCTAATCCATCACCTTCACGTCTTTCTCTGTTAGATCCATATTCAAGAATCACATGTAAATCTCCAAAGACTTCCACTACAATTTCATATTCATTAATTTCTGAAATATGATATTCTGACACCTCACTATATTCCAATGAATGATGAGGTGCGAGCCGATCAACATTCTCAAAAAAATTAGTTACAACGGATGATATCATATGCTCTTCAATATGTCCATCAAGGAATTGTTTAAGATCTTCACGATAGTTCTCAATTGTTTCTACTAAAGCAATGAAGGAGTTAAGTACATCTTGGCTCATACGCTCAACTTCAGAATCGCTAATATCGAACACCTCAGGATTAATATGAGTGTACTTGCTTAAAGTATTGATTGTTTCTTTTACCTCCTTTATCATGTCTTTAAGTTCGTCAACATCAAATCCCCAGCTATCTAATAAAGCGTCTTCTATTCCACCTTGAACTGCGTATTTAATCCTTTGGTTTCTTGTAGGCTTTCCGTCAGTAGTTTCGGGACTAAACCAAACACAATTTTTCACACGTTCTTCAGGTGCAAGGTTATATAAAAAATGTCGTGATAACTCCCTTATAGAGTATGCAAAATTATTAAAGCGAAGTTTGTTTGTTTGATCATTTAGGCTAGCAAGTGAAGCTTCAAATAAATCCTGTTCAAATTGATTTGATAATAATTGCTTTATTTTTTCTGCTTTTTCCATATTGTCTATTTTATTTAGGATATAGTCAAATTTAAAAAATAATATGGCGCAATTTTTAATGTGACGATCAAATCTAATCATGCGACGTTCTTTTGCTTCTTTTCTTTGGTCGCTGTGTGAAAAGAAAAGAAGTCAGTGCTAAATACAACAAATGGGATACTAAATATCCCAAGCAAAAACTCGCAACCTGTTTGGTAAAATGTGTGGAAAGGGAATTGTGTAGTGGTGCATTTTGACAAAGGGGTTGCACCTGTTTAATGCAAAAATGCGTTTCCGACCGTAGTAAGGAATTGCATTTTTGCCCGCCGATTTTGGCGTTTAAGCGACCTTAATCGGGTGGGTACGGTAGTCTTTCAGATTGTGAAAAAATCCTTTGTATTCGGTCATTCCCCTGCGAAACAAGTTCCATAGCAAAGAACACCCCATTTGGGTCAATGATGAATTGATAAACAAATCCTGATGTTCCAATGCTTCGGCAAGTGAGCAACTTGGCGTGTTGTCCTCTTGTTCGGATTGCTTCAGTAATTCGCCAAATTCATCGGTAACAAATGGCAGGCTTGTCACCGTTTCATACTTTTCAGAATTGGGTTGCTTTATCTCTCCGATAGTAGATAGTATTACTTGTCCTGTATCTTGGCTGTTGCCAAAATCCAACCAATATTTTGGCTCGTCTTGGTAGTGTCTGCGGTAGCTTATTTCTTTAAGAATTTCAGCAACACCAAATCTCGCCTTTACATTGTCCACGCAAGTAATGGTAATGACTGCCCTTGCTTTTTCGGGAGGTCTTCCAAAATTGTCTTTTTCAAATTTTATCGTTTCGGCTTTCCAATTCGTACCTGCCCAACGGTTGCAACGATTGATTAAAGCAACGGATTTGTACAATCCTGTTTCACTTTCTGCAAAACGTTGTCTGCCCAAATTGGCACTGGTGATAACATCATCATCCCAAAGGCGGACTTGCAACCCTGCGTGTCCTAATGCTATCAAACTTTCGTTTATTTCCATTAAGGCGGTCAATACTTTTGAGCCTGTACCACCTGCTCCGATAAGGTTTACCGAAATCGGATTGGTAGGATTGAGTAAATAATTGTCTGTAAAATGAACTGCTGTTTTTGTCGTATTCATCACAATAGATTTTTAAGGGTTTTGTTATTCTTTTTTAATACTTCTTTCGGAAAGGGTTTATCTGTGTTGATAAGGTCTTTCCAAAGGTTTACAATATTTTTTTTCGTTAAGTTTTCGCATAATGAATGACTGAAATAAGAATTGAAAAAATAATGTTCCCACGCCTGTATAAATTCCTCAATCGAAGCCGAATTTTTAATATCAATACTTACCGTACCCATACATACATTGCCCTTTTCGTAGATATTGAAGAAAGGTGCATAATGCAATGGCGTTTTCTCGGTGGGTCTTCTGTCGCTTGCCAAAGCAAATACCGTAAGACTGCTTTTGCTCGCTAACCAAAGCATTGGCGGTACTTGTGCCATTCCGTTTGGTATGCCCAAACTATCCACAAAGTACAATTTCCGTTGTTGTGTTTTGGTGTACCATAATACTGTACCTTTTTCAGCATTTGGATTGATATGTAGGATATTGGTCGGCAAAATCCCCTTTGGTTTTAAAAAGGCTTGGTTCTTTTCTTCATCGATCTGTAAGGACTTTGCTAAAACATTGGCTTCCTTTACGGTTAATGGATGGGCATTGATAGGCATTCCGTTGCTGTCCATATCGAAATGCTCCACATACATATCGGTTTCAGTTCCTTTGGTTTCATAGAAAACCAAAGCGGATTTTGGATAGTACAATGTTCCAAAATGGTCTGTTATATCTGATACTGTGTTCATTTTTCTATCGTTTTGTATTCATATAATATTCCACTCAAATCATTCAATAAACCGAACAAACGGTTCTCATAATCGAGGTTGGTTGTTGGTATTTCGCTTCCATCAAATCGTTTAGAAATTGTAGGTTCTTCTATTGCTCCATATTCGTTAAATTCATTGTTGATGGTATCTGAAAGGCTTTCGTACAACCAACCTTTGGTGTCTGCAATAAATGAAATGTACTTTTCCATTCCGATTGCTCCGTTTTCGCAATCATCATTATAAGGGTCTTCTTCGGATATTGGTGCGTTTCGGAAAATATTTGCGTTCGGATATTCCGTAAAAAGGGCAAACGCATTGCAAGACACCTTGTGGCATTCCCTGTCGAACATATCAACGCTTTCAAATTGGTTCAAACGCTGTTCAAATACCTTTAGATTGCTACGGTTGAATAGCTTTTGTTCTATTTTATCGCCAATGTATTCGGCATTTCTCAACTCCCTTTTATAAGCTTCGGTTTCGTCCGTTTCCTCGTCCTGTTCTACCCAATCTTTGTATATTTCATATTGCCAATACAGATAGCTGTCTTCTTGTCTGTAATACGGCACATCGGCAATATGGTACAGATAACTACATACTGATATTAAAAGCTGTGCAGTCTTTTTACGCTTCGGGTCTTTGAGCATTTTAAAAAGCGGTACAATAGGAATGTAATACAAGGTTGTACCTGTATTGTATCGTTCCTCACTTGTGAAGTAGGTTTTCTTACTGTCCTGTACCAATTTGAAACTATCCCAATTGATATTGGTGCGTTTTACTGTGGTTTCCATATCCCACATAGCCAATGTTATATTGTAGGGGAACTCAAAATCTTGGGTCTGCATTGGTTCAATGCTGTAATGCTCGGCAAGTTTGGAAAGGGACTTGTAAAAATCCCTCTCCGTTTTCTGACAAGCCTGTACGGATTGTGCTGTTTTCAGTTTGGGCAGAAACGTACACTTTAGAATACCATTGGTAGAATTGCTATGGGGACGGATTTCTGTTTGTCTTTCTGCACTTGGTTTGCATCTTTTGGTCTTTGCATCCAATTGGCGAACTCGCCCAACTGTCGGTGCAATTGCCGTTGTCGTTTCTGTTCGGGTATGCTGATAGTTCCCGATATGATGTTGCGTTGCATAATTCATCGTTTTATAATTTTGGTTTAACCTTTCGTACCCATTACGCTCTCAAATTTGTATTCTACTGCATCATCTTTAATTTGCGGTGCAGATGCTTTTGCTGTTGTCAAAATCGGGTACATATTGGCGTAAAAATTCATTACTGCTTCCACGCTCCAACGTGGTTCGGGGTCGGTCAGTCTGATGTCCTGTCCTTTATCTTTGAGTATAAACACTCGCTCTAATTGGGTTGCTAATAACATATTGCTCGTTTTAATTATTAATATTGTTCTTCTTCGTCTGCTTCATCAATGGGATAATCGGCAGTAATTTTTTGCTCTTTTGGTGGTTCGGGTTTTGTTTCATCAATTGCTCCGAAAAGGCTCGGTGTGGCAAACTTGTCGGATAATGACGTTTTGCGTTTGCGTATCTCGTCCGCTTTTTCGGGAAACTCCGTTAAATCGGGTACTTTTATCCACGCTTCACGGAATTTGCCTTCTTTTTCCAACTCGTCCGCCTTTGCCATAGCATCTTTAAACTTCTTGTCTTTGGCTTCTTTGTCCTTTTTCGCTTTCTCGGTTTTTTCCTTTTCTATTGCCGATTGTGCTTTGGCTTCGTCCAATTGCTTTTGGAATTTTTCCATATCCACCATTAAGCCCGATACCTTTTGTATGGGTGTAGTTACCTGCTCAAAAAATCCCTCGTCAAACTCTTGGGGCGTGGCGTTAAATGTCAATGGGGGAATTAGATTTTTTGCACTATCTCCACACGCTTCGTTGTTGAGCAATACCGTTACAATTAGGTTACTTTCTATTCCTTTTGAAATGTTCAGTTGTAAAACTCCTGTAAAGTCCAACTGCTGTATATGATTGAAAAAATTTGTGTTCATTGTTGTAAAATTTTGTAGGCTACCACCGATTAAGGTGGTAGCCTGTTGTTATTTAATTAAGGTTTAGGATTTCTGCACCATCTAAAGCAAAACCATTACACAAATCAAATGCTTTCTGTGATTTGAGTTGAGCAGTACCACCCAATACAATGCTTTGTAATTTGGCTTCGTCATTCTTGTAATTTCTCACGTTCTGATAGTAGCCTGTAACAGCGTTATACGCTCCGAACAAAGTGCCTTTTGTTGTGTCCATTTGCTGTGTATCGCTTATCATTGCGTATGCAAATGCGTCCTCAACGGTATTTTTGAACACGGTGGAAATTTCATCCATAGCACCTTTTTTCAGCAAATCAAAGGTTTCCTTATTCGGGCAAAGTGCCAATTGGATTAGCTTTTTAACCTCTTGGTCTGTTACCTTCACTTTTGCCCACTCATTGAAAATTCCCTCTAATTGGTTGCTCAATGTATTGGCAAGTCCCATAATCTTGTGAGCGTTCTCGATACGTCCTTTTGCTCCCGATGTGTGTTTGATGCGGACAACATTTGTCATACTGCGTAACGAAGCATTTAAGGTGTTTTGGCAAACAATTCTGATAGGTGTAAATGCGGCTGTGATACTTCCGCTACCATCGTGCGAAGTGGTTAGGAAAATGTATTTTTCCGTAACGTCATCGCCATTCCCAACTCGGATATAGTCGGGTAATTTGGCTGTGATAAAAATACGTTCTCCATTGCCTAACGCTCCTGCGGTTTCATAGAGAATGCCCTCACCACCACCTACAATAGCATCAAAGAAATTAAAGGCTTCACGGTTTTGTACAATGTGGTAATCCTTGCCAACCACGCCCAATACGGCATTGTTATCGGTGCGGATGTTGGCGAAATAGTTAGGTACTTGTAATTCGCTACTGCCTATCTCTATGCCGTTGGTGGTTTCGATAATGCCCGAACCTTTTGTAAATAGTGGGGATTTTACGACTTCGTAATCTAACCCTGCGTGTTTGATAGCTTCCTCGCTTGTCGGGTACTGTTCTACGATTTGCCCCAAACCGTGCCACGCTTTTTGTTGTACACTAAAAAATGAATAACGTCCTGTTCTCTCGTTGAAATTGATATTATGTGCCATAATGCTTAAAATTTGATGTTAAAAAAATGATTGAATACTCGTTGTTAAAATGGGAGGTCGTCTTCTGTCGTGTTATTGTTTGTGCCTGTGGTAGTTAGTACCGTTTCCTTTTTTTTGCTACCTCCGTGCAATTTGATTTGTGAGGTATGGAAATTCAGACCTGCTCTTGGCTCTCCGTCATTACCTGTCCACGCTCTGGTACTTACTCGTCCCGATAGTTCTACCAAAGTGCCTTTTGTAAGTAGCTTGGCTACATTCGGGGTTATCCAATAGGAGCAGTCGAAATAGGTTGTTTGCTCTATGCGTTCGCCCTGTTTGTTACGGTAGCTGTCGTTGGTCGCTACTGAAAAATTTACTACTTGTTTGTCCTGTGACGTTGTGCGTACTTCCGCATCTCTTGTCAGTCTTCCTGTAATGTTCATGATTTCTACTTTTTTGCGTTATTAATTTTGTTCTGATTTTTCCCTTGATTTATTCGGCAATGAGAGGAGGTGCTGAAGTTTCGTTTCACTCTTTTGCCATTTCCAATGCTGTATTTTTTCATTTCTGACATTTTTTTTATTCGTCTAAAGAGCCGGAGTATGCTTTGTTTCGTTTCACGAGCATAAAAAGGTTAGTGTTTAGCAGGAACAAGGTTTTGTCAAGAAAATACGACCCGAATGGGTGGAGATTTTTTTGCAAACCAGGAAGGCACGACCTTGTTCCTGCGTTAAGAACACGGAAATACCTTTGCTCTTGAAATGGAACAAAAAAGCATATCGGTTCTTGAATAAAAAATCATGTGGAAGCACTTGAAAAAGGCATTCAGGAAATGGCCTTATGATTACAAAACCTGCAATTACATTTAGCAGAATTTATTTTAGTATCTCAAAGTATTGTGGCTTTGGAAGCCACGTAAACGGTACTGAAAATATTTGTTGAGGGATAAGATTGGATAGTTTTTCAGTATGGTTTATTAAGTCATCCTACCAAAGCTCTTTTATTGCATGGGATGGGTGCTGGAGGAATAAATGTGCTTTGAAGATTAAGTATGGGCATAAAAAAAGCAGGACATAATCCTGCTTCGCTCTGTGTATATATAAATTCTAAATGATAACCTCTTTCTCCATTTCAGAAAATGCGGCTTCCATTCCTGCAAATTTATGCGATACCAGATCCATATCCTTGCTGATTTTCTGACTGGTAATCTTGGCATAGATTTGAGTGGTAGAAATATTTTTATGTCCCATCATTTTGCTGAGGCTTTCAAGTGGTACACCCTCTGTTAAAAACATTGTTCCAAATGTGTGCCTTGCTGTGTGAAAGGTTACTTTTTGTTCTGTAACAATCTCTAATTCTTGAATTAGTTTATCTATATGGCTGTTACAAATTTTGTTTGTAGGAACAGGAAAAATAAAATCATTTCGGGTTGTACCTTTATATTTTTCAATAATACGTTTGGGTATTTCCATAAGCCTAACATTAGAAGCAACATCAGATTTTTGTCTTCGGCTTATAATCCAGTCATGGCCGTCGAAAAAGGATTGTATGTTAGTACTTTTAAGTTGTTTAATATCTATGTAAGACAGCCCTGTAAAACAGCTGAATACAAAAAGATCCTTTACAAGTTCATAATTTTGTTTTGAAGGATTGTGTAATAAAAGTAATTCTACGTGTTCTTTAAGTAAATAGCTACGGTCATTTTCCTTCATCGATATTTCATAATCTTCAAAAGGATTTTTCCTGATAAGACCGTTTTTGACAGCTATTTCCGCAACACGATAGAGTGGCATCGTATATACCCAAACAGTATTATGTGTGCACTTTTTGTCTATTCTAAGGAAGAAATCAAATTCTCTGATAAAATCACACGTCAATTCCCTGAACGCCATGTCATCACGATGATACCTGCTTTTGATAAATTCAGTAACGTGGTTATAGACAATTTTGTATTTGTAGTAGGTACTTTCGGAGCGTTCTCCTTGTACTACCATTTTCCCAAAATCGTCATTGTTCTTCTTAAAGACTTTCAGCAAGGAATCTTCCATAATACCAACACCGAGAAATGCAAGTTTCAGCTTTTGTGCCGTTACAAAACCCTCGTGTTTCAGCATATCTTCATAAAGGGTATCGATACGTGCCCTTATATTATCCAATTTTTGGTTAATACCTAGTGCTTTTGCACTCTTACCTTCAACTCTTCCATACTTTAAATCCCAATTCTTTGGATTGATCTCTAACTTTGTTCCTAAAGTCTTAGGTGTTCCATCAATAGTAATACGTGCCATAATCGGGGCATTACCGTTCTTTTTCGGCTCGTTCTTTTTCAGGTAGAAAAGTAATTTGAACGTAGATTTTTTTGTCTGCTCCATAACTCAAATGTTTAATGTTTAAAATTAAATTGTATTGAGTTACAAGGGAATATGAAAAATAGGGCAAAACACTGAAATATAATCTGTTACATCTTTAATTACCTTTGCTAATCGGTAACGAATTAGTAACCTATCTTTGTATTTTTAAGACCAAAACCTATCAGACACCGGGTTCCAAACCAAGACTACTGTTTTATAAAGCATTGTATATAAACGGTTTTAACCGTTTTGCTTATTTTTGCTTTCTACTAATCTTTTTATTTAAAAAAATCCAGAAAATAAAAAACCCCTGCATTTGCAAGGGTTTTCACTATATAAAAAATTGAGTTTTAGAAAACGAAAATCGCTCTTTCGCCCATCATATCATTAACTTCTTCGCCAATTTGCTCTAAAAGTTCTTCATTAGTATGATCCATAATCACTCTGTCGATAAAATCAACAATAGTTTCCATGTCTTCTTCAACCAAACCACGAGTTGTGATTGCAGCAGTTCCTACACGAATTCCTGAAGTCACAAAAGGAGATTTGTCATCAAACGGAACCATGTTTTTATTTACCGTAATCTCCGCTTTTACCAATGCATTTTCAGCTTCTTTTCCAGAAATATTTTTATTTCTAAGGTCGATAAGCATCATGTGATTATCAGTTCCTCCAGAAATAATATCGTAGCCTCTTTTCACGAAAGCTTCTGCCATTGCGTTGGCATTTTTCTGCAATTGTCTAGCGTAAGTAAAGAATTCGTCAGATAAAGCTTCACCGAAAGCAACCGCTTTTGCAGCAATAATGTGCTCTAAAGGACCACCTTGATTTCCAGGGAAAACGGCTCCGTCAATTAAAGAAGACATCATTCTTGTTTCTCCTTTTGGCGTTTTGATTCCGAATGGATTTTCAAAATCTTTTCCGATCAAAATCATTCCTCCGCGAGGTCCTCTCAACGTTTTGTGCGTAGTAGTCGTTACAATATGGCAATGCGGAATCGGGTCATTCATCAATCCTTTTGCAATCAATCCGGCCGGATGTGAAATATCAGCCATCAAAATAGCGCCAACGCTGTCAGCAATTACTCTGAAACGCTCAAAATCCATATCGCGCGAATAAGCCGAAGCACCTGCGATGATTAATTTTGGCTGTTCTTTTGTAGCAATCTCTTGGATTTTATCGTAGTTCAAGCGGCCAGTTTCCTGTTCCACTCCATAAAATACCGGGTTGTATAATCTTCCTGAAAAATTCACAGGAGAACCGTGCGTCAAGTGACCGCCGTGAGACAAGTCAAAACCAAGAATTTTGTCTCCAGGTTTCAAGCAAGCGTGGTAAACCGCCGTGTTTGCTTGTGAACCAGAATGCGGCTGTACGTTTGCATATTCTGCACCAAACAAAGCTTTTGCCCTGTCGATGGCAATCTGCTCGATTACGTCAACCACTTCACAGCCTCCATAATATCTCTTTCCAGGATATCCTTCAGCATATTTATTAGTTAAGATGGAACCAGCTGCTTCAAGCACCTGGTCACTCACAAAGTTCTCTGAAGCAATCAGTTCTAGACCATGAATTTGTCTGTCTTGTTCTTCTAGAATTAAATCAAATATTTGTTCGTCGCGTTGCATTTGATAATTTTTTGTTAATTTGACCACAAAAATACAAAAAGCGTTTGTTAAAATGCCGCATAACTATATATTTGATAATTGATTTATAAACAAATAAACTAACAATATAATGCCAATAACAGCTAATGACCCTAGCAGGAAATCCTGGCTAGAGGTCAACAAAGACAGTGATTTTCCTATACAAAATATTCCTTTTGGCGTTTTCTTGACTAAAGATGATGTAGTAACAATTGGTACAAGAATTGGCGATTTTGCCATCGATCTTGGTGCTTTGCAACAATTAAATTATTTCGAAGGCATCGAATTGACTGACGATATGTTTATGCAGGATACGCTGAACGATTTTATTTCTGACGGAAAAAAGACGTGGCGATTGGTAAGAAATAGAATTGCAGAGATTTTTGATGCTAACAATTCTGAGTTGAGAGACAACGAAAAGCATAGAGAAATTGTGATTTTCAATATTGAAGATGTCGAAATGCAGCTTCCGGTTTTGATTGGAGATTACACTGATTTCTATTCTAGCAGAGAACACGCGACGAATGTCGGGAAAATGTTCCGTGATCCTGAAAATGCTTTGTTGCCGAACTGGCTTCACATTCCGGTGGGCTATCATGGAAGAAGTTCTACCATTATTCCGTCTGGAATTCCGGTTCACCGACCAATGGGACAGACTTTGCCGAACGGCGAAACGACTCCTGTCTTTGGCCCTTCGAGATTGGTTGATTTCGAATTAGAAACTGCTTTTATCACGACAGATGCTAATATCATGGGCGAAAATATTCCGGTTCACGAAGCTGAAGATTATATTTTCGGGATGGTTTTGCTGAACGACTGGAGCGCTCGCGATATTCAAAAGTGGGAATATGTGCCACTTGGCCCATTTTTGGCAAAAAACTTTGCGTCGTCAATTTCTCCTTGGATTGTGACTTTGGATGCTTTGGAACCTTTCAGAGCTAAAGGGCCAAAACAAGACCCGATGCCGTTGCCTTATCTGCAAGAAAAAGGAAAAAAGACTTTTGATATCCATTTGGAAGTGTTGTTGCAACCTGAAAATGGAGAACAAAATCTTATTTCAAAATCCAATTTCAAATACATGTATTGGAGCATGTCGCAACAATTGGCGCACCACGCTTCAAACGGATGCCGCATTAATTCGGGCGACATGATGGGTTCTGGAACGATTTCAGGATCAACTCCAGATAGTTTTGGTTCTATTTTAGAGCTTACTTGGGGTGGAAAAAATCCTTTGAAATTAAGCGACGGAACGGAGCGAAAATTTATTAATGACGGAGATACTGTTATTATGAGAGGGTATTGCGAAAAAGACGAAGTAAGAATTGGTTTTGGGGAAGTTTGCAATAAACTTTTGCCTCCTTTTACTAGAAAATAATATTTTTAGATATTTTAAAAGCTTCGAGAAATCGGAGCTTTTTTTTTGCAGCGAATCGGCAGTAAATTATCAGCAATCTGTTTTCCTGCTGGAGCGACTCACTTTTCTTCTGCCTATTAGCAGAAGAAAGAGTTCAAACAATCGCACCATCAGGGCTAATTGAGAAACTTTTTGAATTTTTGCAAACTTCGGGAATCGGCGTTGTCGAAAACTTTGCGTTCCCTCAACTGCGCTCGGGATGACAACAAGCTTTGCCTTGAAAATTATTAAAAACATCTTTTTACTGAAAATTTTTGATTAACCATTTTTTTTTGAGTTTCTATTTGTCATCCCGAGCGCAGTCGAGGGAACACTGGAGAAAAAAAACGACCAGCGGTTCCGAAACTTCAGAACTTTTTTCTTCTTGTAAAAAAAGCCAGCCGTGAAAAATATTGGAACGGAAAGCGGGATTTAGCTTCAAAAAATAATATATATTTGCCTTAAATTTAACTTTTATGAAGAAAATTACGACTTTGTTTTTATTGCTTATCTTAGCTTCTTGCGGCGTAAAGCAGACTACGAACATGCTGAACAGCGGGGATTATGACGGTGCGATTGACAATGCGGTCAGCGGTTTGCGCTCGAATAAAGACAAAAAAGGAAAACAGGTTTATATTTATCTTTTAGAAGAAGCTTTTGCGAAGGCGAAAGAACGTGATCTGCGCGACATCAAGCTTTTGTCAAAAGATGCAAATCCAAGGAATTTTGAAAAAATCTACACTACTTATATACAATTAAATAATCGCCAAGAGAAAATTCGTCCGATTTTACCGTTGCATTTGATGAAGGAAAACAGGAATGCGATTTTTCCTTTTGAGGATTATTCTGATCAGATTGTAAGCAGCAAAAATACGCTTTCAAAATATCTGTATGACAATGCGAAGGCGCTTTTGATGACGAAAGACAAAATGACGATTCGCCGCGCATTTGATGATTTAGATTATTTGAATCAGATAAATCCGGGTTATAAGGACGTTCAAAAATTGATGGATCAGGCGCACGCTTTAGGTACGGATTATGTAAATGTTTCTTTGAAAAATGAGACAAATATGGTGATTCCAACGCGATTGCAAAATGATTTGCTGGATTTCAGCACGAACGGCATGAACGACAAATGGACCGTTTTTCATACGAATAAGCAAAAAGGAGTTACTTATGATTATGGCATTGTGGTGAATTTCCGTCAAATTAATATTACACCAGAACAAATCAAGGAAAAAGAATTTATAAAGGAAAAAGAAATTAAGGACGGCGTGAAAACGCTTACCGATTCACGAGGAAATGTGGTAAAAGACAGCCTTGGAAACCCTATCAAAGTGGACAAATTCAAGACGATCAAGATTGAAATCTATGAATTTACGCAGTTTAAAGCGGCACAAGTTACTGCAAAAGTGGATTATTTAGATTACAGTACAAATCAGCTGATTGAAACTTTTCCTTTGGCAAGCGAATTTGTTTTTGAGAATATCTATTCGACTTATCGAGGTGACAAAAGAGCAGCCGATGAAACGTATTACACTTATTTTGGGAAAAAAGCGGTTCCGTTTCCATCCAACGAACAAATGGTTTTTGACACTGGCGAAGATTTAAAATTGAAACTCAAAGACATTGTTTCTCGAAATAGAATCAGAAGGTAAATTTTTATTTTTTCTGTAAATTATTTCAAATACAAATTATATCATAATAAATTAACACAAGTAATATTTATTCATAATCAATTTTAGGTTAAATTTATCACAACCTAAATCTTACATTATGAATAAATTTACTATTTTATGCTCCTTCCTGCTGAGCATGTCAATTTATGCGCAGAAAATTGACAAATTTGAACGTATTGAAGTCGATGGCTTTTATACAAATCCCTTATTTTCCCCTACTGGAGAATTTGTTTTGCTGACTGGCGAACACATGAAAGGCGTTTATTTGCTGAATTTGAAGAACAAATCGGTCAAGGAAATTTCAGACAAACCAGGAAGCGGTTATGCTTATTCTTGGGACAAATCTGGAGAATCTTTTTACTTTAAAGAGAAAGCTAAAAACGAATATTTCACCAATTCAAAAGTCATTAATTATTACGTTAAAGACAATCATTCGAAGAAAGCTTCTGAGATTGACCATAATTATTTGCCTTCTTATAATGGCAAAAATCAAGTTGTAGTTTATACAAATTTATCCAATTTAAAAATTGAAGCGAAGGACTTAACTACTTCAAAAACTTGGACCGTAACTAATGCTGAAGGTCAATTTTATAATGCAATTCTTTCAAATGATGGTAAAAAAGTTGCAGTTCATGATGGTGCTGACATCTTTATTTATGACATTGACGGCAATTCTAAAGGAAGAAAAATCGGAACTGGAATTGCAACTGCTTGGACCGATGACGATAAAAATCTTATTGGATTTTTAGACGAAAGTGAAGACGGGCATTCCGTGAGCAATTCTGAATTGTATCTTTTTGACGTGCAAAATGCGAAGACAAAAAAGATCACGAATACAGAAGTTATCGCAGAAATGTTCCCTACCATTTTTAAAGACCAAATTATTTTTTCGGATGACAAAACCGGAAGACTCTTTTTAGCAACCCTAAAAATCAATTAAGATGAAAAAATTAACTTTTATACTTGGTTTGTTTCTAGTGACTTTAGGGATAAACGCACAAATTATTGTTATTGATCCGGGTCATGGTTATGGCACCAGCACTAGCGATAATCCTGACGGAAGAACGGTTACCGAAATCGAAACCTCGCTTGCTGTCGGACAAAAGACGAAAGCTTTAATCGATGGAAGCTGTACTTGGACGACTTATTTAACGAGAACCACGAATGTTAACGGATGGATTTCTGTCAACCAAAGAGCTTTGATGTCAAACAATTGGAACGCCGACCGACTTTTGAGCATTCATTGCAATGCTGGCGGCGGAACAGGAACAGAAACTTTTTATTGTACAGCTGACGACACAAACACGGCCCCAGATATTGCTTTTGCTCAAAAAATCCAAGCAGACATGGTCACTCACGGTGTTTGGAACAATAGAAGATGTGTTGAAGACAACAGCTTTTTGGCTTATCACTTGGGTGTTTTGAGATATTCTTCAGCAACGGCATGTTTGAATGAAATCGGTTTTGTGGACACCACTTCTGATGCAAATAAATTGAACAGTGACAGCTGGCGCGATAACTTTGCCTTGGCTTATTTCAATGCTTTGAAATCGAATCTAAATTTGACTTGCAGTGCTGCTTCGGCTCCGGGAAGTTTCACTTTGACTTTGACTCCGGAATGTGTAGGAACTGCGACTAGAAACAGACTGAACTGGACAGCTTCAGCCAATGCAACTGGTTATGATATTTACCGAAATGGCGCACTTTACGCAAGTAATATCGCCGGAACGCAATATCTGAATACAGCTGTAACTGTAGGAACTGCTTACACTTACTATGTAAAAGCAAAAAATGGAAGCTTAGGAACAAATAATTCAAACGGAACACTTTCTGCAACAACAATAAATTGCAGCGCAACTCCAGGAAGTTTCACGGTTACTTTGACTGCAACTTGCAGTGGAACCCAAAGCGCCATAAATGTCACTTGGACAACTTCCAGCAATGCCACTTCGTATGATATTTATAGGAATGGAAACTTATATGCGCAAGATTTGACCGGAAATTCCTTCTTGAATACTTATTTAATTGTAGCTGGAACGTCTTATACTTACTACGTAAAAGCGAAAAATGCCAACGGAACTATTAATAATTCTAATGGAACACTTTCAAAAACGGCTACAAGTTGCGGTAGTGCAAAAATGATTAATTCAACTCCATCAGAAGCAGAAATTAAGCTCTATCCAAATCCGAATAATGGTAAGTTTGTGCTTTCACTAAACAAGCAGATTGAAAACAAAGGTAGTTATGTGATTTATGATGCAACAGGAAAATTAATCCAGAATAAATTCCTGAATAACAACAACATGAATTCAGAGATTGATATTGATATTTCAAATTTTCCAACAGGAATTTATATTGTAAATATTACAATTGATAACCAAGAATTTACTAAAAAAGTAATTAAAAACTAAACCTTGATATTTAATTTTTAAAGCCTGAAACTGACACTTTCAGGCTTTTTTTGTTTTATAATTTCCGAAACAAATTGTTAAAAAATAACTTTTTGTAATATTCATCAATTTTTTTGATATACATTTGCACCGATGAATAATTACAAGTTACATACAACTTCAATCTCACGGACAACGTCAGCCCAAACTTCACGGGT
Organism: Flavobacteriaceae bacterium PS02334; assembly: GCA_029959295.1. GTDB lineage: Bacteria > Bacteroidota > Bacteroidia > Flavobacteriales > Flavobacteriaceae > Flavobacterium. The sequence continues at coordinate 319,229 of JASCOH010000001.1, forward strand.
TGTGCGGTCATAATTTTATTTATACCGCCAAAGTAAGTCGAGTCCGAATTATTTATTCATTTTTCATTTTTCACGTTTTGAAATTTTCAACTATTTTCTTAGGATTTTACTATCCTGAATACACATTATTATTTTTAAGATTTTCAGCTTTGGCTTTTTTCCGGCCTTAGGTCTGTAGCTATTTTTATGGAATAGGTCTGCCCTATTCTTACTTCCCGCACCTAAAAATTTCCTTTTATTTTTAATCAAATCATACATTTCAAGATGAATGTATCCATTAATATTGCTCAAGAGGAGCACTATAAATTTGCACAAGAAATCTGTGACACTATGGAAGTTTCTGCCCTTTTGAGAGGAACCGGAATCGCCAAAAGATCACCAGAATACATCCAGAAAAAGATGCAAAACCACGATGCCATCATCGCTTTGGAAAACGGAAAATTTGCCGGTTTCTGCTACATTGAAAGCTGGCAACACGGGCAATTTGTGGCCAATTCTGGACTCATCGTGCATCCTGATTACAGACATTTGGGCCTTGCCAAAAAAATCAAGAAAAAGGTTTTTGAATATTCCCAAGAGAAATATCCTGGCGCAAAAATATTCGGAATCACGACGGGCTTGGCGGTAATGAAAATCAATTCCGATTTGGGTTACAAACCGGTTCCGTTTTCTGAATTGACGGCTGATCCCACGTTTTGGGCAGGTTGCAAAGGCTGTCCGAATTATGATATTTTAGAACGAAAAGAATTCAAAATGTGCCTTTGCACGGGAATGCTTTATGACCCAAATGATAAAAAACCAGAAGAAATAAAATTTAATAAAAAAGTGCTGACAAGATTAAAACAGATCAAGCAGACTTTCCTAAAAAAATAAAGAAATGAAAAAAGTAGTTTTAGCATATAGTGGCGGTTTAGATACTTCCTTTTGTCTCAAATATTTGAAGAATGAAAAACAGTTAGAAGTTCACACAGTCCTAATAAATACTGGTGGTTTTGACGATGAAGAATTAAATGCGATTGAAAAAAGAGCTTATGAATTAGGAAGTGCAAACCATATCAATTTGGACATCATCGACAACTATTATGAAAAAGCAATCAAATATTTAGTCTTCGGAAATGTCCTAAAAAACAATACCTATCCACTTTCTGTCAGTGCCGAAAGAGTTTTCCAAGCCATTGAAGCGGTGAAATATGCCAAGAAAGTTGGCGCATCAGCCATCGCTCACGGAAGCACTGGCGCTGGAAACGACCAAATACGTTTTGATTTGATTTTCCAAACCATCGCTCCCGAAATGGAAATCATCACGCCAATCAGAGATTTAAAATTGTCAAGACAGGAAGAAGTCGATTATTTGCAAAAAAATGGCGTGGAATATTCTTGGGAAAAAGCGCAATATTCAATAAACAAAGGAATTTGGGGAACCAGCGTTGGCGGTAAAGAAACGCTGACTTCCAATCTTCCTCTTCCAGACAGTGCTTATCCGTCACAACTTCAAAAAACCGAAGCTGAAAAAGTGATGCTGCATTTTGAAAAAGGAGAAATTGTCGGAATCAACAATGAATTTGATAAGCCTTCAGCAAACATTATAAAACTTGAAAAACTGGCAAATGCGTTCGCAATCGGCAGAGATATTCACGTTGGCGACACGATTATCGGAATTAAAGGAAGAGTTGGTTTTGAAGCCGGAGCTCCGTTGATTATTTTAAAAGCGCACCATCTTTTAGAAAAACATACGCTCGGAAAATGGCAACAATACTGGAAAGAACAGCTCGGAAATTGGTACGGAATGCTCTTTCACGAAGGCCAATATTTGGATCCGATAATGAGAAATATCGAAGTTTTTTTGGAAGACACGCAGAAAAATGTTTCCGGAAATGTGATTGTAACCTTAAAACCCTATCATTTTTCGCTAGACGGAATTGAATCTGATCACGATTTGATGAACACAAAATTCGGTCAATATGGCGAAATGAACAATGCTTGGACAGGCGATGACGCCAAAGGTTTCATCAAAGTTTTGGGAAATGCACAATCGATTTATTCACAAGTAAATGCCGTAGATTATGATTAAAGCAGGAATTATCGGAGGTGCCGGCTACACGTCAGGCGAACTTCTACGAATTTTAGCCAACCATCCAAATGTGGAAATTGACTTTGTGTTCAGCACTTCGCAAGCCGGAAAATCGTTGACAAATGCACATCCCGATTTGATTGGAGAACTGGATTTATTTTTTACAGACAAAATAAATCCAGAAGTAAATGTTGTCTTTTTATGTCTTGGTCACGGAAAATCGAAAGCTTTTTTGGAGCAAAATAAATTTGCGTCACACACCAGAATTATTGACTTGAGCAACGATTTCAGATTAACTAAAGATGCAGAATTTCAATCTGAGAATTTCGTTTACGGCTTGCCAGAATTGAACAGAAATGAAATTGAAAAAGCGAAATATATCGCAAATCCGGGTTGTTTTGCCACGGCAATTCAATTGGCACTTTTGCCTTTGGCTTCTGCCAATTTATTGCAAAATGATGTCCACATAAATACCGTGACAGGAAGCACTGGTGCAGGAGTTCAACCAACTGAAACATCGCATCACAGCTGGAGAAATTCCAATATTTCGCATTACAAAGCTTTTGAGCATCAGCATTTGGCAGAAATAAATCAGAGTTTACATCAATTGCAAAACGGTTTTGAAAGCGAGATTTTATTCATTCCAAATCGTGGGGAATTTACCAGAGGTATTTTTGCCACGCTTTATACCAAAACGGACAAAAACCTAGAAGAATTAACTGAAATCTATCAAAATTTCTATAAAAATCATCCATTTGTATTCATTTCGAAGAAAAACATTAGTCTGAAAATGGCGGTTCAGACAAACAAATGCATTATTAGTTTAGAGAAAAAGGGAAAATATCTTCTGGTGACTTCTGTAATTGATAACCTCCTGAAAGGTGCTTCTGGCCAAGCAATTCAGAATATGAATTTGATGTTTGGTCTTGAAGAAACCACAGGATTAAAATTAAAACCAAGCGGATTTTAATCCTTCCAAAAACTTTGCGCCTTGGCGTCTTTGCGAGAAATAAAAATCAGTCGCTCGCAAAGTCGCAAAGACGCAAAGGAAAATTCTAGTAAAGAAGTAATGCTTTTCTACGATTAACATAATTAAATATAACAATGAGCTTATTCAACGTATATCCAATATATAATATCACACCCGTCAAAGCTTTAGGAGCAAAAGTATGGGATGAAAACAACCAAGAATACCTAGATTTTTACGGAGGTCACGGCGTGATTTCCGTCGGGCATTCACATCCAAAATATGTCGAAGCAATCAAAAATCAAATTGAAAAAATAGGGTTTTATTCCAATTCGATTCAAAATCCTTTGCAAGAAGATTTTGCAAAAAAACTTGCTGCGTTTTCAGGTTATCCAGATTATAGCGTTTTTCTCTGTAATTCTGGTGCCGAAGCCAATGAGAATGCATTGAAATTGGCTTCTTTCCACAATAAAAAATCAAAAGTGATCGCCTTTGAAAAAAGCTTCCACGGAAGAACTTCTGCTTCAGTTGCTGTAACCGACAATCCATCGATTGTAGCACCAATAAACGCCAATCACGAAGTCATTTTTCTACCGTTAAATGATATTGATTTAGTCAAAAAAGCGATTGCTGAAAATGAAATCACAGCCGTAATTATTGAAGGAATTCAAGGCGTTGGCGGTTTAGACGAAGGAACAACTTCATTTTTTCAAGAACTCGAAAAAATATGCAATGAAAATAATGTCATCTTGATTTTAGACGAAATCCAAAGCGGTTACGGCCGTTCAGGAAAGTTTTTTGCGCACCAACATCACAGCATCAAACCCGATATTATCACGATAGCAAAAGGAATGGGCAACGGTTTCCCAATCGGAGGATTGCTAATTAGCGCTAAATTCAAAGCTTCGTATGGCTTACTGGGAACCACTTTTGGAGGAAATCATTTGGCTTGCGCTTCCGCTTTATCGGTTTTAGAAATTATCGAAAATGAAAATTTAATCGAAAATGTGAACCAACAATCGGCCTATTTTTTAGATGCAATTTCAGAAATTCCGGAGATTAAAAAAGTCAAAGGGAAAGGTTTGATGCTTGGTTTGGAATTTGATTTTGACGTAACTGAATTGCGTAAAAACTTGATTTACGAACAATTTATTTTCACCGGAAACGCTTCCCAAAAAAATCTTTTGAGAATCCTTCCGCCCTTATCTATTACTTCAAGTCAAATTAACCAATTTACTGTAGGCATAAAAAATGCGTTGCAATCAATAAAAATTACACCATGAAAAAATTCACTTCCGTAGATGACATTTTAGATCTTGACGAACTGATTTTAGCTGCAAAAAAAATAAAGTCTGCTCCTTTCGAAAATAGCGAATTGGGCAAAAATAAAACGCTCGGATTATTGTTTTTCAATCCGAGTTTGAGAACGAGATTGAGCACGCAAAAAGCTTCCTTGAATTTGGGAATGCATTGCATCGTGATGAATTTAAACACCGAAGGCTGGTCGCTAGAATTTGAAGACGGAACAGTGATGGACAGCAACAAAGCCGAACACATCAAAGAAGCCGCGCAAGTGATTTCGCAATATTGCGACGTGATCGGGATCAGAAGTTTTCCAACGTTAACCGACAAAGAAAAAGATGAAGAAGAGCAAGTGATCAATGCGTTTGTGAAATATTCTACAATTCCCGTGATCAGTCTTGAAGGCGCGACAGAACATCCGTTGCAAGCCGTTGCCGACGCGTTGACCATTCAGGAATACAAGAAAAAAAGAAAGCCAAAAGTGGTTTTGACTTGGGCGCCACATCCAAAAGCGTTGCCTCACGCAGTTCCGAATTCGTTTGTAAAAATCATGAAACTTTCTGAATACGATTTGGTGATCACGCATCCGGAAGGTTATGAATTGAATACGGAAATCACTAAAGGCGAGGCAATTACGAATAACCAAGACGAAGCTTTTAAAAACGCTGACTTTATTTATGCCAAAAACTGGAGTTCGTATAATGACTACGGAAAGATACTTTCGAACGACACTAATTGGACCGTAACTTCTGAGAAAATGGCGCTGACGAACAACGCAAAATTTATGCATTGTCTTCCAGTTAGAAGAAATATGATTGTGACTGATGAAGTTTTGGACAGTGAAAATTCAATCGTAATTCCGCAAGCAAATAATAGAACTTTTGCCACGCAAGCCATCCTGAAAAAAATCTTGGAAAATGGAAAATAAGCCCAAAATAACCATCGTAAAAATCGGCGGAAATATCATTGACAATGAAGAAATCCTGAACGGTTTTTTAAAAGATTTCGCTGCATTGAAAGAAGCTAAAATCTTAATTCACGGCGGTGGAAAAACAGCTACAGAAATCGCAGAAAAATTAAACTTAAAAACTTTATTTTCAAGGGGTAGAAGAATTACAAATAAAGCGATGCTTGATGTTACAGTTATGACGTATTCTGGATTAATAAACAAACAAATCATAGCCAAATTACAAGCTTTAAAAACCAACAGCATCGGTTTTTCTGGAGCTGATGGAAACACCATTTTATCAAAAAAAAGAATAATTTCAGAAGTTGATTTTGGTTTTGTCGGCGATGTTATTTCCGTAAATAGAACGCTAATTTCAACTTTGCTTTCGCAAAATATCACGCCTGTTTTCTCCGCGATTACGCACGATGGAAACGGGCAATTATTGAACACAAATGCCGACACAATTGCTTCCGAAATTGCGATTGCGCTGTCTGAAACTTTTGATGTAAATCTGATTTATTGTTTTGAAAAGAAAGGTGTTTTGGCAAATCCTGAAGATGATGATTCCGTTATTGAAACTTTAGATTTTGAGAAATACCAAAGCTTGAAAGCTGAAAAAGCGATTCATTCTGGAATGCTTCCAAAGTTAGAGAACTGTTTCAAATCAATCGAAAATGGTGTTCAAAACATTAGCATTGGAAATCAAAACATATTGAAAGACAGCACTATTCACACCAAAATCAAACTATGAAAACCATCGACCAACTTACAAACGAAGCCATAGATTTGTTAAAAAACCTGATCGAAACGCCTTCTTTTTCATCCGAAGAAAACAATACTGCGATTCTGCTTGAAAACTGGTTTATTTCTAACGGAATTAATTTCAAAAGAGAGAACAATAATATTTGGGCTTACAATTTACATTTCGATAAATCAAAACCAAATTTACTGCTCAACTCCCACCACGACACGGTTAAGCCAAACGAAGGTTATACTTTAAATCCGTTTTCAGCGATTGAAAAAGACGGAAAATTATTCGGCTTGGGAAGCAATGACGCTGGCGGTTGCTTGGTTTCATTGATTGCGACTTTCACATATTTTTATGCGTTTGAAAATCTTCCATACAACTTGATTATCGCAGCAACTGCCGAGGAAGAAAGCAGTGGTCCAAACGGTTTGAACAGTATTTTAAAGCATCTTCCGGAGATTGATGTGGCAATTGTTGGCGAACCAACAGAAATGCATTTGTCCATAGCTGAAAAAGGATTGTTGGTTTTAGACATCATCATTTCAGGAACTGCAAGTCATGCGGCACATCAAAATTTAGACAATCCAATTTATAATATTTTACCAATAATTGAATGGTTTAAAACCTATGAATTTGAGAAAATATCTGAAGTTTTAGGTCCAGTAAAAATGACGGTGACACAGATAAATGCTGGAAAACAGCACAATGTTGTTCCATCAGAATGCAGTTTGGTTGTAGATATCCGTGTCAATGATTGTTATTCGAATTCAGAAATATTGGAAGTTGTGAAGCAAAATGTTAATGCAAAAGTAACTCCGAGATCGATGCACTTGAATGCCTCTTCCATTGACAAAAATCACGCTTTAGTTCAAGCCGGAATTTCGTTAGGGAGAAACACATATGGGTCGCCAACGCTTTCCGATCAATCAGTTTTGAGTTGCCAATCGATGAAACTCGGACCCGGAAATTCTTTGCGTTCACACACGGCAAATGAATTTATATTTATTAATGAAGTAAAAGAAGGTATTAATTTGTATATCAAAATTATATCGAATTTTTTAAACCTAAATTAGAACTTATGAAACTTTGGGAAAAAGGAATACCGACCGATCAAAAAATAGATCTATTCACTGTTGGAAATGATCGAGAGTTGGATTTGGTTTTAGCAAAATATGACGTTTTAGGTTCGATGGCTCACGCCAAAATGTTGCAGAAAATCAATATACTTTCGGAAAAAGAAACGACCGATTTGGTCAGAACTTTAGAAGAAATTTTGGTTGAAATTGAAAAAGGAAACTTTACAATCGAAGACACTTTTGAAGATGTGCATTCTAAAATCGAATATCTTTTAACCGAAAAACTCGGCGATACCGGAAAAAAAATCCACACGGCGCGTTCCAGAAATGATCAAGTTTTGGTAGATATTCATTTGTATTTGAAAGCCGAAATTTCCGAAATAAAAAAGCTCACAAAAGAACTGTTTGATTTATTGATTTCCTTGAGCAAAAAGTATGAAAACGTCTTGCTTCCTGGTTATACGCATCTGCAAATTGCAATGCCTTCTTCCTTTGGGATGTGGCTTTCCGCCTATGCTGAAACGCTGGTTGATGATGTTGTTTTGCTAAATGCGGCGCAGAAAATCGTGGATCAAAATCCGCTTGGTTCTGCGGCGGGTTATGGAAGTTCTTTTCCGATTGACAGAACTTTTACGACACAAGAATTACACTTTGCTACTTTGAAATACAATTCTGTCGCCGCACAAATGAGTCGTGGAAAATCGGAGAAAACGGTTGCTTTTGCCATGTCAGGATTGGCTTCCACTGTTTCAAAATTGGCGATGGATATTTGTCTTTATATGGGCCAAAACTTCAATTTCATCAGTCTTCCGAGTCATTTGACGACGGGCTCAAGCATTATGCCACACAAGAAAAACCCCGATGTTTTTGAATTGATCAGAGCCAAATGCAATAAAATTCAGGCGTTGCCATATGAAATTACGTTGCTGACCAATAATCTGCCAAGCGGTTACCACAGGGATTTTCAATTGCTGAAAGAAGGACTTTTTCCAGCGATTCAAAGCTTGAAATCGTGTTTGGAAATCGCCAGTTTTGCCATTAAAGATATTCAGGTGAATGAAACGATTTTAGACGATAAAAAATACGATTACCTTTTTACGGTGGATACTTTGAATGAATTGGTTACCGAAGGAAAACCGTTTAGAGATGCGTATAAAATCGTGGCCGAACAAATTGAAAACAACACTTTTCAATCACCAAAAGCCACGAAACATACGCACGAAGGAAGTATTAATAATTTGTGTTTGGAGGAGATTGTTTTGAAGATGGAGGCTGAAATTTAATTAATTTGTGATATTATGTAAAACCCTAATTTTATGTTAAGAAAAATAGTACTTTAGTAAAGTATATATCATTTTTTAAGTAAATATCAATGACAAATAGAAACTGTCTTAATTGCGAAAAAGAATTAATCGACCAATTTTGTTCTGGATGTGGACAGAAATCCGACACGCATCGCATCACCCTCAAAAATTTTATTTTTCACGATGTGCTTCACGGCACATTTCATATTGAAAAAGGAATAGTTTTCACTGCCAAACAAGCATTAATACGTCCGGGAAAAGCGGCACTTGATTATATTTCAGGCAAAAGAAAGCCTTATTATAATGTCTTTTATCTGGTTTTGATTGTATTTGGTTTGATACTATTTCTTAGCCACTTTTATGACGAAATTGATGTCTTCTTGGGCGGAGAAAAGGAACCTGAACGGACTTTTGTAAATGAAGCCAGTAGAAAACTCGCTAGAATTTTTGATCACAGCAAAATCATCATTTTTCTGTTTGTGCCGTTTGCAGCACTAAACAGTTTTATTTTATTCCGACGAAAGAAATTAAATCTGAGTGAACATGCCATCCTTTCGGGAATGATATTGCTGGGTATGTTGCTGATTTCTTTAATTGGGAATATTGTTTATTACGCCAACTTTATAATTGAATTCAATGCCACTTTTAGCGCAATATTCAGTTGGACTGTCACTGCACTTATCATTTTATATGTTGGTTACGGCTACGTTAATGCATTTAGAAAAGAGTACTCTAAATTCGGAATTGCCTATAGAATTTTGCTGTTTTTCACACTACTTGCCTTTGAAATATTCGTTTTGCTTTTTATCGCTGTCGGTTTTGTTACCGATTGGAAATTTGGACTTATTACTATAAATCCTTTTGGTTAAGATTTAAAACCAATTACTATATAATTTTAAGATTGAGAAAAGTTTGTGAGGTTCTGATTTTTGGATTTATTTTTTGAGAATATGGAAAACCGTAATTATTGTGTTAGGGATTATATTACTTTAGTGGAATAAGATAATTCAATTATCCTAGTATAATTTTTATTAAAAAAAAAGCAACAGACTTCAATTCTCCTTCCTTAATAATAAATTAGTATAGTCTAAATAATAGAAATAATGACAAAATATTTACTTTTCATTTTAGTTTTTACACAATCTTTCTCTCAAAATATCGAAACTAAAACAGGCTTACAAAATGCGGCTAAGGCTTATGGCTATATCTTAGGTCAAGAATACACTTTAAATGATATAAAAAAGAACTATAGTGGCCTTAATGCTAAAACCATAGAAGCAGAATTGATGTTTAATATTTCATTCGGCAACGCCAAGAACAATATTGAATCTCTTTTAAATCAAAAATTTTCCTCTGAAAAGGTTGCAGAGTTTCGAAATGATGTCATACAAGATTTTTTAAAACTTAATATAAACCATATTGATCAGGAAGAAAAAGCAGTTACGTTTATCGATGAAGTTAAGAAAAGGTCAAAAGGAGACATAGAATCTCCTGTAAAAGAAATATTATTTTTTTACGCATTTTACAATAATCCCGAGGAAGAATTTTTAAACGGATTTATTCAAAAATTTAACACCAAAAATCACGTCAAATCAAAGGGTACAAATTGGTCATTAAAAGTTCCAACCAGTTGGATAGCTAAAGACGCTGATAGACCAAACATCATACAGAAATTTACTAGTGAAAATGGAATAGGAAACGAAAGCATAATGTTATTAGTAAAAAATCTTCCAGAAAATCAAAAAATGACAAATCAAGAAATTGCATCACTTTTTACAGTCGCTGAAGCCCAAGAAATGGTTCCTGAAAATGGAAAATTTTTAAGTTTTAAAAAAATGACATTTGACCGAATTGATGGAGGGATGCTAGAATTTGAAATTAGTATAAAGAGATTAGATTATGAGATAACAACTCGAATGACACAGTTTTTTTTTATATATAACCAAAAACTTTTTAGTATACAGTGTAATGTAAGTTCCGAGGCGAAAAATTATAATCCAGACGCCTATAAAAAATATTCACAATTATTTAAACTTGTTGCAAATTCTATAGTTGTTGATCAACAATACTAAAAACACAATGAAAAATAAAATTTACATTTCTGAAAAAATTATTTGGTTTGCGTTCGTTATTATAAGCTTAATTTCTTGTAAAGATAACGACCAAGCATTCGTTTTAAAAAAAACTGAAACCGAAATTACTTTAGACTCATTAAAAGCAGAATACAAAATTGCAATCTTAGACATTGACAAGGAATATCATATTGTAAGTAATCGAGAAATTCTAAATAAATTATTTGCTGAAAATTTTTATATTATGACACGAGATAATCCCGCAATTTTAAAAGAATTGAATACTGCTGACAAATATTTCGAAATAATCTATAAAAAAAATGATTCAGTAATAAAAAAATCAGTAAAAAAATTAGAGAAACTTCAAATTTCTCGCAATGAGAATCCGTTAAAAGTGCGCACAGAAATTGAAAAATCTTTATTCAAACTCACGATGCTAAAAGCCAAATTTTTTGATTCTTACCTTAATTCCTCCGCAATTATTAATTCCGTGAGGGATATTATTTACTTAAAAATAAATAATAAAAATGACATCAAAGATGGAAAAATAGTATTCTATAATGAAAAAACTCTGCACGATTTTAATTTAAAATTGAACGAAATTGAAAATTTAAAAATTAAAAACAATGAAATTAGAGAAGATATAATGAACTTACATTTAGATTAAGAGAAAAAATTGCTTCTAAAAACTAATATCATCCGCGCTACTTCCATAAGTCGCCGGCACCGCATATCCAATAATCTCAAATAAACGCCCAATTGCACATGGTGATGAACCGTCTGGTTCAGCGACAAATTTATTGATAGTCGTTTCATTATTTTTTGCACGTAATTTAGTTGCCATTTTTGTCATTCCGACGAAGGAGGACACGAGCGATAGCGAACTGGCGAAGCAATCTCCATTCGCTTTATTTCGCTGGGATTCCTCCTTCGTCAGAATGACAAGTTTGAGCGATAGTTAAACCGTACTAAATTTTCGATTTCAACGCTTCAGCATCTATTTCACTATGCGAAACATCATAAACCGATTTTCCGTTTTTGATCAAAATCAATTGTGGGGATTGATGGATTACCTGAAACTTTTGGGCGATTTCGTTTGAAATATCTCGGTGTTGCAATAAATCTAAAAAGTAAGGCGCGACTTCACTTTCATCTAAATTATATTCTCTTTCAAAATTCTTCAACGCCATGCGGCTGATGCTGCAACGCGTGCTGTGCTTGAAGATTACGACAGGGGTTGAAGCTGATTCTTCAACAATTTCGTCCAATTGGGCTATTTGTGTCAAAGCATTCCAGTTCAAGCCATTTTGATTCGTATCTTTATTATCGGAATCACTCGAATTTCCGAATAAACTATTGAATAAACTCATAATCGTCAGGTTTTAAGACTTTTTGTCTTGTTTAGTTAGTAATAATTTCTTTTTTTAAGCCATTTTGTCAGATTTAACCTATTGGAACATAAATTGAATCCTCTATATAAATTTAAAAAAATATTTTATGAACTTTAATAATTTTACCATAAAATCTCAAGAAGCGATTCAAAGAGCACAACAAATCGCTCAAAGCTATGGCCATCAGCAGATTGAAAACGAGCATATCGTGAAAGCAATTTTTGAAGTTGATGAAAATGTCACTCCGTTTTTGCTTAAAAAGCTGAACGTCAATATATCGTTGTTACAGCAAATTTTAGACAGCACTTTGCAATCGTTCCCAAAAGTTTCTGGTGGCGAATTGATGCTGTCGCGAGATGCCAATAATGCATTGCTTGAGGCATCAAATATAGCCAAAAAGATGAACGACGAGTTTGTTTCTATCGAACATCTTTTACTTGCTGTTTTCCAATCTAAAAGTAAAATTGCCCAAATCTTAAAAGATCAAGGTGTTACCAAAAAAGGTTTGGAAGCTGCGATTGACGAACTTCGAAAAGGCGAAAGAGTGACTTCAGCCTCTGCGGAAGAAACGTATAATTCACTAAATAAATATGCTAAGAATTTAAATGAATTGGCCAAAGCAGGAAAATTAGATCCTGTAATTGGTCGTGATGAAGAAATCCGCAGGGTTTTACAGATTTTGACCCGTAGAACCAAAAACAATCCGATGCTTGTGGGAGAACCTGGAGTTGGTAAAACCGCAATTGCAGAAGGTTTGGCGCATAGAATTGTCGATGGCGATGTTCCTGAAAACTTGAAAGACAAAATCGTTTTCTCTTTAGATATGGGCGCTTTGATTGCCGGAGCAAAATACAAAGGGGAATTTGAGGAAAGATTGAAATCGGTTGTGAAAGAAGTGACTTCTGCCGAAGGCGATATCGTTCTTTTCATTGATGAGATTCATACTTTGGTTGGCGCTGGCGGTGGCGAAGGCGCGATGGACGCTGCAAATATTTTGAAACCGGCATTGGCTCGTGGTGAGTTGAGAGCAATTGGCGCAACAACTTTGGATGAATACCAAAAATATTTTGAAAAAGATAAAGCTTTGGAACGACGTTTCCAAAAAGTTTTGGTCGATGAACCAGATACCGAAAGTGCGATTTCGATTTTACGCGGCATCAAGGAAAAATATGAAACGCACCACCAAGTCCGAATTAAAGACGATGCTATTATTGCTGCGGTAGAACTTTCGCAAAGATATATTACGAATCGATTTCTTCCTGATAAGGCGATTGATTTGATGGACGAAGCGGCTTCAAAACTTAGAATGGAAATCAATTCGAAACCAGAAGAATTGGACGTTTTAGACAGAAAGATTATGCAACTTGAAATCGAAATGGAAGCGATCAAACGTGAAAAAGATGAAAACAAGCTGAAAGGTCTCGGAATGGAATTGGCGAATCTAAAAGAAGAACGCAACGAGATTTTTGCCAAATGGAAATCGGAAAAAGACATTGTGGACAATGTGCAATCGGCTAAATTAGAAATTGAAAATTTTAAAATTGAAGCTGAAAGAGCCGAACGCGAAGGCGATTATGGAAAAGTAGCCGAATTGCGTTACGGAAAAATAAAAGAAGCTCAGGAAAAGCTAGATGTTTTTCAAAAGCAATTGCAAGAAAATGAAGGCCATTCTTTGATAAAAGAAGAAGTTACCAGAGAAGATATTGCAGAAGTTGTGGCAAAATGGACGGGAATTCCGGTAATGAAAATGCTTCAGGGCGAACGCGAAAAATTGCTTCATTTGGAAGAAGAATTACACAAAAGAGTTGTGGGTCAAGAAGAAGCAATTGAAGCTGTGAGTGATGCCGTTCGCAGAAGTCGCGCCGGTTTGCAAGACGTAAAAAAACCAATTGGTTCGTTTTTGTTCCTTGGTACGACTGGTGTTGGTAAGACAGAATTAGCAAAAGCTTTGGCAACTTATTTATTCGACGATGAAAATGCAATGACCCGAATTGACATGAGCGAATATCAAGAAAGACACAGTGTGAGCCGTTTGGTTGGCGCGCCTCCGGGATATGTGGGTTATGATGAAGGCGGGCAATTGACTGAAGCTGTTCGTAGAAAACCATATTCTGTGGTGTTGTTAGACGAGATTGAAAAAGCGCATCCGGATACCTTTAATATCTTGTTGCAAGTTTTGGATGAAGGTCGTTTGACGGATAACAAAGGACGTTTGGCCGATTTTAAAAACACGATTATCATTATGACTTCGAATATGGGAAGCTCGATTATTCAAGAGAAGTTTGAAAATCTCAAGGGTGATGTTGAAAGTGCAATTGAAGCAGCAAAAGTGGAAGTTTTAGGTTTATTGAAACAAACAGTTCGTCCTGAGTTCATTAATAGAATTGATGATATTGTGATGTTTACACCTTTGAACGAAGGAAATATCAAGGAAATTGTGGGCTTGCAATTGAAATCAATTACGAAAATGCTGGCTTTGCAAAACATTACGCTTGACGCGACTCCGGAAGCGATTAATTATCTTTCAAAGAAAGGTTATGACCCGCAATTTGGAGCCAGACCTGTGAAAAGAGTGATTCAGAAGGAGGTTTCGAACCAGCTTTCTAAAGAAATTCTTTCTGGGAAAGTGACTACGGATAGTATTATTTTGCTGGATAGTTTTGACGGACAATTGGTTTTTAGAAACCAGACGGAGTTAGTGAAAGAATAATTTTTAGTTTGGAAATAATTTGAGGTCAGGAATAGTCTAGTGCTATTTCTGGCCTTTTTTTGAATGCTAATTTGACGGATGCCGCTGGTTTTCGCGGATTTTTCATTTTGAGAGCGCAAATGCTTTTCTTTTTACTTTTTACTTTTTAACCTTCAACTCTTGCCTCTTGCCTATTTTCTCTTGCCTAATTTGTTAATATTCTCCTATATATAAAAGACTTACGGAGAAATTGGAGTAAATTTAATACACAACCAATTTTTAACTTAAACAAAATTATCATGAATCTAAAAAGAGTTTTTGGAACGATTCTTACTACGCTGGGAATCATCGGCTTGCTTTATGCGGCTTACTTATTTACAAATGTGTCTGGAGGCCAAGGCTATAAAATGCTGATAATCTATGGAATTTTAGGAATCGTATTCTTTGTTTCAGGGATTGGGCTGATTAAAACAACAAAAGACGAGTCATAGTTTAAACAAAAGTTAAATGGGTTTTTGTTGGCTTTGGTATTTTGTAAATTTAAGTAGCTATAAATTTTAAAACCAACTATTATGGACCACAATTTAATCGTAAAAAACTACATCCAAATCGATGCGTCTCCTGAAAAAGTGTGGGACGTTTTGACTGACCCAAGATATATTCGCCAATGGGATAAGCTTCCTGAAGATTTTGGCGATGAAGCAGTAAATGCTGCGACGGAAATCGATTTTCCAGGATATTCAAGAATGAAAGTTTCGACTTTTGAGCCCGGAAAAGTGATTCGTTATTCGCTTCATATTTCAGATTCTACTTTGCAGGCTATTCCTGATGCGACTTATTCGTATGAGATTAATGTTGATGAAAACGGGATGACTTGGCTGAAGATTGAAATTGGCGATTTTGCCGTTTTGCTGGAAGATGGAAAGTTATATGAAGAGTCAACTATTTTTGGAAAGACGGCTTCGCAGAAAATTAAAGAATTAGCAGAGCAGGATACTTATTCTGGATCAGGGATTCATTAGTTTTCTTTACAGCACATTTGCAATTTTTTATTGCCACAGATTAAATGATTAGAAAGGATTTTAATAATCTTGAAAACATTTAATCTGTGGTATTTTTTTTATATTAAATTCAGATTTGAACGGATGACACAGATTTTTTATTTATAATCTACTAGCTTTTGCCTCTTGCCTATTTACTTTTAACTAAACAAAAAAGCCTAATCATGATTTTGATTAGGCTTTTTTTATGGCAAGGAAGATGTTCGCCTTAGCGAGTGCTTCTCTGCAAGTAATATTGTCTGATGGTGCGGATTCCGTTGTATCTTTTTCTTTTCCAATGGCTTGCGATTACATAAATACATGCGCCAATTGAAATCAAAAGAAGACAGATGAAACCTGCTTTTATCGCATAATCTTTCCAATCGATTAATTTTTGGGAAGATTTGACAGCAATAGCATAGCTAGAGACGGCGATACCAACAAGTCCTAGTGCTAAAATTCTCAATTTCATATAATTGCTGTTTAGTATTGTTAATAGAAAATTAAACTGCAGTTCTTAAATAGTCGTAGTCATTTTCATGTTGATGGTCATAATCTACTTCAAGAACGTCGATTTCATTGTATGCTACTTCATCATCAGTATCTTCGATAATAGTTATTCCTAAAATCTCAAAAGGTCTTTCAATTTGCATGTTATTAGACTCAATATATTCCATCGCAACTTCGTCGAAATTTTTTGAATTTAAAACTAGCATTACGCTGTCAGTCAATTCATTTTCAATGATAAATTCTTTGATGCTTAAAAGGGTGATTTGATTTTTCATAACTATTGGTTGATTTAAGGTTGGCAATTTTTGTTTTGGTTACATTACAAATTTGGCTTTATAATTCGATTAAGAAGTTCTCAGAAGTATTAAATTTTATGTAAAAAAGTATTAAAAAATTGTTAAAAACGACCATTATTTCCTACTATTTACATATTAAAAATTATGTTTATACAATTACCATTTTTAACAATTCTGAAAACTCAATTTTGCCAAAAAATAAATTCAAAAAAGAAAGAATTCAAATAAGTTAATTTTAATAAAAGAGGAGCGTTATTTTGGCTATTCACTTTATTATATTTGCATTCATAATAATAAAAGCAGTTTTTCAGAAATCATTTTTCAGGCAACCTTTCCCTTTTATTTCCATCTAACAAAAACAATTAAAATTTCAATTATGAAAAAGTTTGCATTAAAAACGTTGGCAGTCGTTTTATTTATATCTACCTCTTTAGCTTCTTGCAGCAATGATGATGGTGGCGAAACAATAATTCTGAAGAATTCATACCTGACTTCAGTCGAAGGGCCAACAACGGGAGCTGTAAATCAAAAGATCACTTTGACTACAAAATATATCGCTGAAAACGGCTGTGGTGCCTTTAACCAATTTAATGAGTTGCAAAACGGGAGTACAAAAACAATTGACGTGCAGGTAAAATATACTGGTGCAGATTGCGGTTCAACGCCTACAGAAATTACGACTCCTTATACATTTGAAGTAATCGAGCCAGGAACTTATACTTTTAAATTTAAGAAAAATGCTTCGCAGTTTATCACGCATGTGGTGACAATAGAATAATTTTTTATTTTTAAAAGCAACCTTTTAGGATTAAGTACATCTTTTGGAAGAACAAAAAAACCAAATTGCTATGAAGCTTATTTCTAAAACACTAATCATTTTATTGGCACTTGTATCGTTTGCAAGCTGTGATCTTGGCGGCGACAACGATACGCCGCAAAATTGCAATTACCAAGCAGGAATTGGAACAACTGCTGTAACCGGAGCAACAACTGCTGCTTTAAACGAAGAAATTACATTGACGGTTTCATTTACTTTGGCAAACAATTGCGGTTCGTTTCTTTTATATAATGAAGTAAACCAAAGCAATAATGACAAGATTATTACCGTAAATGCTAAGTTTGAAGGCTGTGGTTGTGATAACATTGAAGTTAGAAAAACGGCTCCGTATAAATTTAAAGCCATCGCTGCAGGTGTTTACAACCTGAAATTCAGAAAAAATAATACTGAATATATCACGCACACAATAACTGTCAGCTAATTCAGAAAAAATACAGAAAAAGCACCAGCGAAAACTGGTGCTTTTTTATTTTAAGAAAATTCAGACTTGCCAAAAACAAAAATTAGGCATAAATTTACTTTTATACTTTTCAAATGAATATTACGATTTCAAACAATATGCTTACGGCTACAATCAATTCCAAAGGAGCCGAATTAAATTCCTTAAAAACACGAAACAGAGAATATATCTGGGAAGGAAATCCAGAATTTTGGGGCAAGCACTCGCCTGTTCTTTTCCCGATTGTGGGAACTTTAAAAGACAATTCTTATACTCATGACAAACAAAAATTTGAACTTTCTCGTCATGGTTTTGCTCGTGATCATGAATTTAAGGTAATAGAATTTTCAGAAGATAAAGTTATCTTTTCACTTTCTTCTTCGTCGGAAACGCTAAAAATCTATCCTTTTGAATTTGAATTGCAGGTAATTTATACTTTGGAAAAAAATCAATTGAATATTCAATATAAGGTAATAAATAACGGTTCTTCAAAATTGCCTTTTTCCATCGGAGGACATCCTGCTTTTGCCTTGCCAGGAAATTTTGAAAACTACTCTTTACTTTTTGAAAAGCAAGAAACATTAGAAAGCCATGAATTAGAAAATGATTTGGTTTCTGACAAAAAAAGAACTTTTGAATTGGAGGATAAGCAATTTCCTTTAAACTATACTGCTTTTGAAAATGACGCCTTGATTTTTAAAACCATGGAATCAAAATCTATTGCAATTCTTGAAAATCAAAAACCATTGTTTCGTTTTTCTTTTCAAGATTTTCCAAACTTCGGAATCTGGACAAAAATCGATGCCCCTTTTATTTGCCTTGAGCCTTGGCTGGGCTATTCTGATACTTCTGAATCAAACGGAAATTTATTTGAAAAGGAAGGAGTTGTCGTTTTAGAGGAAAATAAAATTTTTGAAGCTGGTTTTACTATTGAAATTTTATAAAAAACATTTCATTACTGTCACAAATAACACAATATTCTGTTATATTTGAATACTTATAGCACGAAATATGACAGAATTTGAAAAACAATTCCAAGAAATAAAAGGTTTTTTGGAATTTGAAGATTATTCGATACTCACAAAAAGAATAATTGACTTGACGCTCGATACAGAATCTATTGCTTTTTATCAAAAAACCAATGATTTTTTAGATTGGCTTGATAAAAATGAAAACAATACTTCTGATAAAAAACAGCAGTTTGAATTATTGCTAAATGAGTTGCATTTTGAGTTAAGTTTAAAAGAAGTTCCAGAAAAGCAATTGATTGTTTCGGCAAAAGAGTTGCGCAAAACCTATAATGGTGCCGGTTTTTCACTCGGCCCAATTGATTTAGAATTGCATCAAGGCGAAATCTTGGGTTTGGTAGGTGAAAACGGCAACGGAAAAACTACGCTGCTCAGGTTGCTTTGCGGCGAACTTTTTGCCACTCATGGAAAACTGAGCTATAATTTTGATTCAAGCGATCTCTTTGACTTGAGAACCCAGCTTGTCTACATTCCACAAAGAACAGCCACTTGGTATGGCTCTATGTTTGAAAATCTGCAATTCACAGCGTCAAGTTATGGCTATAAACCCGAAGAAAACAAGTTAATCGTTGAATTAATTATCGCGCGATTAAACTTAAGAAAATATAGAAACCACCGCTGGAAAGATTTATCTTCAGGCTATAAAATGCGTTTTGAATTGGCCCGAATGTTGCTCAGAAAACCAAAAATTTTGCTGATTGACGAACCTTTGGCCAACTTAGATATTTTGGCACAGCAAACGGTTTTAGAAGATTTTAGAGCTATTGCCAAATCGCCTTTCCGACCAATCGGAATCGTCTTGAGTTCCCAACAATTATACGAAGTAGAAAAAACATCTGACCAAGTTATTTTCTTAAAACAAGGTGTTCAGAAAAACCTTCACGAACGAAATATCGTTTCAGAAACAAACGAAGAAATTATTCCAGAAATTAATCTGGTCATTGAATTTGAAAGCGAATGGAACCAAAACCAGCTGAACGATGCCTTTTCAGGCAGATTAGTTTCGATAAAATTCAACGGTGGCACTTTTATCGCCACGTTTTCTTCCGGATTTTCTGCTTTTGATTTTCTTCAAGTTATCATTGAGAAGCGAATTCCACTGCAATATTACAGAGACATTTCAAAATCAACCAGAAGATTCTTCGTTTCTTAAAACTTATTCTTATGTTTAAAAATATTCAAGATAAATTATTGATTAGCAATCCGTTGCTTTGGAATTTAAAAATAGTTCCGTTTGCTGCCATTGCCTTATTTTTCCACATGATATTCTTTTTATTAGGTTATTCCAATGGTGAAGTCATCTTTAAAAATGACCCTTACGATTATTATGATTCAGGTTTTGACACGGCCGTAGTTATTTTTTTCAGCGTTGTGATATCGATATTGATAACCATCGTTTGGCTGGTTTTATATTCTAGAAATAACGCTTTCAAGTCCTTTTACCCAAAATCAAACTTTTCATTATTCAAAGAATTCCTTTACATATTGCTATTTTGCACGCTTACCAGTTCTTTTACGCTGACTTATTTATCTGCAAGTGATTTCCGCACCAGAAATTATTTTACAGAAAATGAAGTCACAAAAAAACTTGAAATTTTAAGCCTTTCTTCCGTATTTCTCGACGGTGCTTTTATTGAAAGCAATTATGAAAGCGTGCTGGTCGATGGCCAATATAAAAATCAGCCCCGCGAGAATTTTAAATATCGCGACAGAACTTACAGCTTGAGTTCTTTGATGAATAAAAGAGTTGAAAATGATGCCTATTACATGACATCTTCTGATTCTGTATTGAATGCCAAGGTAAAAAATTGGCTATATGAAAACAAAAAAGATTCTGTAAGATGGGTTCTTACAGAATTTATGAAAATTGCAAAAAAACAAAATCTTCAGTCCAATATCACTGCTGAAAAATGGCTGTCTTTAGTTTATGACTATCCAAAATTTGAAAATTACACCATTATAAATAAGTCAAAAGACCGAGATGATTATCCTTATGAAACAGCCTATGCTGTAGATTCAACTTCAGCTGTTGGCGTTGTTGTGGAAAATGTAAGACAGCCGTCATCCACTTATTATGTTCCTTATCAGTCCTTAAAAAATGGCTATCAAGAAATTGCAAAAGCACACCAAAATCCGACAATAAATCTAGATTCGCTTTATTTTTATCTTTATTTTGCTATCGGTTTAGCTATCGCAATCTTTTCATTTAAGGTAACTTCAGGCAGAAATTGGCTCATTGCCTTGGTTTCGCTTGGCGTAGTTTCATTAATCACCGGAATTTTCTCAGCCATGAGCGGTGGCACAGCTTTCTTTATATTTTATTTATTGATATTTTTTGGACTTCTCATCCATTTTTTCTCAACGCTCGCATCGCGCTCTGGCAAAGGAATTTCGGGCATTACACTAAATCAAATTCTGTGGCTTTTCCCGTCATTTTTCCCTACACTTTATTTTTGTATTTTAGACATAGCAAAATCATCATCCAATTATTACAACAGTTCAGGAAAATATGTAAACGGAATGTTTGTTAACGAAAGCTTCCCAAAAATCGACTGGATGGAAAACCATTTTGCTGAAATGATGATTGCAAATATTGCCGTGATTATTCTTTTCATCTTCTTTTTCTCAGTGCAGATCAAGAAATGGAAAGGAATTGCAGAAGATTAATTTTTTTTTGGAGCGAATGGTTCGGGCATTTTCAGCCCCGAAGCGTCGGGACAATTCGTGCTTTCTGCAATAGCTTTTCTCCGTAAACGGAAGAAAAGGCTACTGCAGTTCCCAAAGTTTCGAGAGGGCTATTTGAGAAACGCTCCGCTATTTTGGAAACTTCGGAAGCGTGCGTACATACAAATTTTCAACTTTAGCCCTCGCCCACTCCGTTTTTCTCAAAAAAGTCAGGCTTGATTTGATGCTCGGATTTTCAGTAAAACATTTGATTTTTATCATTTCTCCCAAAGTATCAAAACCATAGAAATCGACAAGCTGTTCTAAAATCTTTTGAAGCGTGATTCCGTGAAGCGGATTATTTTGCTGATTGTTTTCCATTTTGCAAAAGTACAAAATTCATAAATTACTCTAAATTTATACTTTCCTAAAATGAAAAATTACTAATTTAAGGTATATTTTAAATTTATGGAAAATAATAAAGACCAAAATCAGACCACAATTTATCTGATTCGCCATGCTGAAAAACAAGACGACACAAAAAACACAGACCTTTCAGCAGAAGGTTTCGAGCGTGCCGAAAATTGGAAAAAATATTTTGAAGATATAAAAATAGATGCTTTTTATTCCTCAGGCTTTCAGCGCGCAAGGCATACCTGCCAGCCAATGGCTTTTTCTAGAGATAAAAGTATTTCGATTTATAAAAATCATTTGATGGATCTGAAGAAAATACTTCAAAAACACAAGGGCGGAACTGTTTTGATTGTGGGACACAGCAATAGAATTCCAACATTTATCAACAACCTCTTGGGCGAAGAAAAATATCCTGAAATTTTGGAGCCAGAATTTGGAAATCTCTACATTATTAAGGAAATTGGCAATGAAATTTCAACCGAATTTATGGTTCCAATAATCAAACAAAATGCTTCAACTTAACTTCACTCCTTTTCCTGTTTTAGAAACTGAAAATCTTATTTTAAGACAAATTTCCCCTGATGATGATCATGAAGTCTTTGAGATCAGATCGAACCCTGAAACGATGAAATTTATTCCAAGACCTTTGGCTGAAACCATTGAAGATGCGCAAAAATTCATTTTGGAATGCAATACTTCTATTGAAAAAAATGACCTTATCAACTGGGCAATTGCAAAAAAAGAAGACAATAAATTAATCGGAATGATTGGCTTTTTCAGAATGCAACCTGAAAATTTCAGAGGTGAAGTCGGTTATATTTTAAATCCAAATTTTCACGGAAAAGGAATCATGAAGGAAGCGCTCGAAAAAGCCTTACATTATGGCTTTGAAGTTTTAAATTTTCATTCAGTTGAAGCTGTAATTGATCCTAGAAATAGTGCTTCTGAAAGAATTCTACAGAAAACTGGGTTTGCAAAAGAAGCACATTTTAAAGAAAACTTTTTTTACAAAGAGGAATTTTTAGACACTGTAATTTACTCGCTCTTAAAAAGCAATCATAAATAGAAAAACCGCCTCATGACAAGCGGTTTTTCAAAAACTAAAAACTAAAGCAACTACCTAAAATTTCATCCCAACGCCTAATCCGATAAGCCAAGGATTTATATCTACATCTGCCGGAATGCTCAAACCTGGCGCCAAATTTGAAGCATCAACAGTAACATCCGTTTTCAAGAAAAGCTTTTTTACATCAGCATTTACGAAGAAGGTATCATCGATCATCAGATCAAATCCTACTTGAAAAGCATATCCGAAAGAATTGTCATATTTGATATCTTTCACTACGTTTCCTTGTTTTTCATTGTAGAAAATGGTGTAATTCACGCCTGCTCCAACATAAGGCCTGAAAACTTCTTCTGTCAAAAAGTGATATTGAAGCGTCAAAGTCGGAGGCAAAAGATAAACGCTTCCTAAATCAATATCTGCAGAAGTTGGTCCGCCGATTGCAGAAATATCAGAACCAACAGTATTCACTTCGTGTTTTGTCGTTCCTAAAATCAATTCAGCCGCAATATTTTTTGTAAAAAAATAAGTAAAATCTAATTCAGGAATTAATGTATTCGAGATATTTACATCACCTCCGATCACACCAATATTAGCACTCTCATCAGGAACAACGCCAACCCCGCGAACACGAACTTGCCATCTTTTAAAATCTTCGGTTTTATTTTCTTGTGCGTTTGTAAAATTTACGCTCAATAATGACACGGCCATCATTGCAAAAACTATTTTTTTCATCTTGTTTTGGTTTTAATTATGAGTCAAATTTAAGGAGCAACTCCAACGTAAAAACTGACAAAAATCATAGTTTTAAGATTTTTTTATGGTAGAATTTTTTAACGTACATTGCCGTTTCATTATATTGTTGTTACATTTGCAATCCTATGCTGAAAACCATAAACATATTAAATAAAAGAGCCCGTTTCGATTTTGAAATAATCGAAAAATATACGGCAGGAATAGTCTTAACCGGAACTGAAATAAAATCTATCCGCTTAGGAAAAGCGAACATTACAGAAAGTTTTTGCGAATTCAGCGACGGCAATGAGCTTTTTGCCATCAATATGTATATTGAAGAATATGCGTTTGGAAATCAATTCAACCATAAAGCCAGGAACGAACGAAAGCTTTTATTAAACAAGAGAGAGTTGAAAACACTCGCCAAAAACGTTCAAGCAAAAGGATTGACAATTGTACCGCTGAAACTTTTTACGAATGAAAAAGGAATGGCAAAATTAGATATTGGCTTGGCAAGAGGTAAAAAAACCTACGATAAAAGAGAATCTCTGAAAGAACAAGATACCAAAAGAGATCTTGACAGAATCAAAAAATCATTTTAGTTGAAATAAAAAGTCCTGCAAATTGCAGGACTTTTTATTTAATTTTTATTTTCTAATAAAGGTACGAATCGAAATTCTCCAAATTCGTGCTTTTCAAATTGCGTTTCATTTTTGCGAATCAGCATCGTCATAATCTGGTGTTCTTCACCAAGCGGAATAACCAGCCTTCCACCTATTTTTAACTGCGCCATCAAAGGTTTTGGAATTATTGGCGCACCGGCTGTAACGATTATACTATCAAATGGCCCATAATTTGGAAGTCCTTTATATCCGTCGCCAAAAGACAAATGCTTTGGCCTAATTCCTAATTTTGGCAATAATAATGAAGTCGTCTTGAACAATTCATTTTGTCTTTCAACGCTGTAAACCTTTGCTCCCATCGTATACAAAACGGCCGTTTGGTAACCAGAACCTGTTCCAATTTCTAAAACTTTGTCGTCTTTTTTAACTTCTAGCAATTGAGATTGGAAAGCAACTGTGTAAGGTTGTGAAATCGTTTGCCCTGCACCAATTGGAAAAGCTTTGTCTTGATAAGCATAATCTTCAAAGCTAGAGTTTAAAAACAAGTGTCGAGGAATTTTTTTAATGGCTTCCAAGACGTTTTTATCAGTAATCCCTTTCTGTTCTAAAACGGTTACTAATTGATTGCGAAGTCCTTGATGTTTGGCTGTATCTTTCAAAATTTGGAGGAATTAATTTCGGTAAAAATAGCAAAAGTAAAGTCGAAAGTCAAAAGTCGAAAGTCGAAAGTTTGAACAATCGTTCTAAATACTTGAATCATTCACTTTTGAGCCTAAACTTTATGACTTTAAGGCTTTAAGACTTTCGACTTTGAACAATTAATCTTATTTTTGTGGAAAATACATTTATATGCTAAAAGTTGGAGTATTAGGTGCCGGCCACCTAGGAAAAATTCATTTGCGTTTATTACAACAATCTGAAAAATATGAATTAGTAGGCTTTTATGACCCAAATCAGGAAAATGCTGAAAAAGTTGCCAAAGAATTCGGTTATAAAAAATTCGATACAATCGCCAAATTAATTCACGCAGTTGATGTGGTTGATATTGTAACTCCAACACTTTCGCACTATAAATGTGCTAAAGTCGCAATCAAATCTGGAAAGCACGTTTTCCTTGAAAAGCCAATTTCAAATACGGTCGAAGAAGCTGAAGAAATCATTGCCTTGGCAAAAGAATTCAATGTGAAAGGCCAAGTTGGCCATGTTGAAAGATTCAATCCTGCATTTAAATCGGTTAAAGATTCGATCCAAAATCCGATGTTTATTGAAACGCATCGTTTGGCAGAATTCAACCCCCGCGGTACAGATGTGCCGGTAGTTTTAGACTTGATGATTCATGATATAGATGCCATTTTGAGCGTTGTAAAATCACCAGTTAAAAATATCAATGCAAGCGGTGTTTCTGTAATTTCTGACACTCCAGATATTGCAAATGCTCGAATTGAGTTTGAAAATGGCTGTGTTGCAAACCTTACTTCCAGTCGAATTTCTTTAAAAAATATGCGTAAATCACGCTTCTTCCAAAAAGATGCTTATATCTCTGTAGATTTTCTTGAAAAGAAATGCGAAGTCGTGAAAATGAAAGACGCTCCAGAAGTTCCTGGCGATTTTGATATGATTTTACAAAATGCGGAAGGCGTAAAAAAGCAAATCTACTTCGATAATCCAGACGTTGAAAACAATAATGCCATTTTGGATGAATTAGAAACTTTCGCAGATGCCATTAACAATGATACGACTCCAATTGTGACTTTAGAAGATGGAACCGACGCTTTGAGAGTGGCTTATCAAATTATTGATTGTTTTAAAAAGTAATTATGAATATACAAAAAGCAATACTTTTTCTTTCAATGTTAGTTTTTTTTTCTTGTTCAGAAAAACGTAAAAAAGATATTGATGAAATTGTTCTTGCAGAATATATTGTAGAAAAAGACGGAATATATTTTTCAGGAGATTGTGAAATTCATATAGGAGATAAATTTACAGGTTCCAGTAAGTATTTCTACGAAAATGGAAAAGTCAAAGGAACTTACATCTTAAAAAATGGTTTGCCTGATGGACATTGGGAACAATTTAATGATGATGGAACCAAAAAATTAGATTTATATTTTGAAAATGGAAATCTTTTAAAGAAAACAAAAACAAACTAAATAAAAATGAAAAACATAGCCGTAATCGGAGCCGGAACTATGGGCAACGGAATCGCCCACACTTTTGCACAAAATGGGTTTACCGTAAAATTAATAGACAAATCTGAAGCCACTTTAGACAAAGGAATGGCCACAATCGCTGGAAACTTGGACAGGATGGTTTCAAAAGGAACCATTTCTGAAGATGACAAAATGAAAATCATCAGCAATATTATCACTTACACAGAGATAAAAGATGGTGTTGTCGGCGCAGATTTGGTCGTGGAAGCCGCAACCGAAAACGTAGAATTGAAGCTGAATATTTTCAAGCAATTAAACGATGCTTGTTCACACAACACGATTTTAGCCACAAATACGTCTTCGATTTCCATCACACAAATCGGAGCCGTTGTCACTCATCCTGAACGCGTTATCGGAATGCACTTTATGAATCCGGTGCCGATTATGAAGTTGGTCGAGATCATCCGCGGTTACAATACCTCTGATGAAGTAACCAAAACCATTATGGATCTGTCTGAAAAACTAGGAAAAACTCCAGTTGAAGTGAACGATTATCCAGGTTTTGTGGCCAACAGAATTTTAATGCCGATGATCAACGAATCTATCGAAACTTTATACAACGGAGTTGCAGGCGTTTACGAAATCGACACAGTGATGAAATTGGGAATGGCACATCCAATGGGACCATTGCAATTGGCTGATTTTATTGGCCTTGACGTTTGCCTTGCGATTTTGAACGTAATGTACGAAGGTTTCAAAAACCCAAAATATGCTCCTTGCCCACTTTTAGTGAATATGGTTCGCGCCGGAAAATTAGGCGTAAAATCAGGCGAAGGATTCTATGATTATTCTGAAAGCAAAAAGGCTGAGAAAGTAGCAAAACAATTTATATAATGTCTTAAGGTTTGAAAGTCTTAAAGTCCGAAAGTATGATTATTTTTGGCTTTAAGACTTTTGACTTTTAAACTTTTGATTTAAAAATGGCAAAAATAATTCCTTTCAAAGCTGTCCGCCCAACCCGCGATAAAGTCAGCTTGGTAACTTCGCGTTCTTACGACGAATATTCTCCGGCTGAATTGGCTTCGCAGTTGGATTTTAATCCGTTTTCATTTCTTCACGTCTTGAATCCGGCTTATGTCAACCAGCAAAAAATCGGACTTGAAAAAAGGTTTAAGCTCGTTGCCCAGAAATACAATGACTTTAAGGAAGAAGTTATTTTGATAAAAGAAGAAAATCCAGTCTTTTTCATCTACGAAATCCAAACCAAAAATCAGACTTTCACCGGAATTATTGCTGGAACTTCCATTGAAGATTATCAAAATAATGTCATCAAAAGACACGAAGACACGTTGCAATATCGTGTAGAATTGTTCAAAGATTATCTACACAGAACTGGTTTTAACACAGAACCCGTTTTGATAACTTATCCTGATAATCAAGAATTAACTGCTTGGATTTCAGATAAAAAACGAACCGATTCGCTTTATGAATTTTCCACAACCAAAAGAGAAAAACACATCCTTTGGAAAATTGAAGACTACAACGAAATCACTTGGCTTCAAGAAAAATTCAACGAAATTGGCGATTTATATATTGCCGACGGACACCACCGATCAGCTTCGGCAGAATTATTATACGAAGAAGACAAAGCTTCCGGAAATGAAAACCTGAATTATTTTATGAGTTTTCTGATTGCAGAAAGCAACGTAAAAATATACGAATACAACCGAATAATTAGAGATTTAAACGGACATTCAAAAGAAGATTTTCTGAATAAATTATCCGAAAGTTTCTGGCTTAAAAATAAAGAACAAGAATTGTGGAAACCCACAAAAAAGTTCGAATTCGGAATGTATCTTGATGGGGAATTTTATTCCCTGACATTGAAAGACGAACACAGTTTTACTTCGGTTTTGGAAAGTTTGGATGCTCAGATTTTATACGAAAAAGTGCTACATCCCATATTAGGAATCGAAGATTTGAGAAACGACGAGCGCATCGATTATATTCCTGGAAAACAATCTATTGTCACGATAAAAGAAGTCGTAGACGAAGGCGAATTTGAATTGGGATTTATGCTTTTTCCAACGGATATTTCTGAAATCAAAGAATTGGCAGATAACAATTTAATTATGCCTCCGAAAAGTACTTACATCGACCCGAAGTTTAGAAGCGGTCTTATTGTGTATGAAATTTAGGTTTAAAAAAATTCAATGATGAAAAACTTAAATGTATATAGCTTCTCAAAATCTGATGTAACACGACATATTGTAATTGACCATTCTGTTATTATTGAGGAACTAGTAACAGAAACTATTGGCAGACTTTTGGAAATAGATTGTAATACTTCAAAAGCTCTTGGTCCAGTTTCAGGAGGATTAAGCTTTCACCAAAAAACATTACTAATTACAGATAAATTTGGAGAAATAGGCAATAAGTCTAAAAAAATTATTGCCTTTTATCAGATCAGAAATAAATTTGCTCATCTTACAATATCTACATGGACTGATTTTTTTTCTATTTCAGATACCTACAAAAAAATCGAAAAGGACTTAAATATATGGTATGATAAAGAAGAAAACAACGAGACTAGTTATGAAAATAAAGTTAGGCTTCTATATTTTTACTTAACTAGAGAAATTTTTTATTTCTTAATTGAAATAAATAAGGATTGGGCAGTTAACAAAGGACGAAAAATTGCAGAGAATGATATAAAGCAAAAGCTTTTTGAATTAACAATAGAAAATCCTTCTGAAGACATTAGAAAAGTCTGGAACCAAATCAAAGAAGAGTTATCATAAAACAAATTCTATGTCAATAAAATCAAACTTACTCGAAATAAAACAAACGCTTCCTGAAAATGTAACACTTGTTGCCGTTTCGAAAACGAAACCAGTTTCTGATTTACTGGAAGCTTATGAAGCCGGTCAGCGCATTTTTGGAGAAAATAAAATTCAAGAAATGGCGGAAAAATTTGAAGAAATGCCAGAAGACATCGAATGGCACATGATTGGCCACGTTCAAACGAACAAAGTCAAATTTATGGCATCATTTGTGAGCTTAGTTCATGGCGTTGATTCATTGAAACTATTGGAAGAAATCAATAAACAAGCTTTAAAAAATAATAGAATTATTGATTGCCTTTTACAGATTCATATTGCGGAAGAAGACACAAAATTTGGATTAGACGAAGCAGAATTGAATGATTTATTAAATTCTGAAACTTTCAAAAATCTAAATAACATAAAAATTAAAGGCTTGATGGGAATGGCAACTTTTACAGAAAACCAAGACCAAATCAAAAAAGAATTTTTACATTTAAAATCTATTTTCGACAAAATTTCTGTAGTCAATTCTGATTTCACTACGCTTTCAATGGGAATGTCGGGCGATTATCAGCTAGCAATTGACTGTGGAAGCACGATGGTTCGGATTGGAAGTAGTATCTTTGGAACTAGATAATTTGAGAATATATTGATTTGAAAGCCTAAAAAGCCTTCAATCTCAACTAAAAACCATAAACTATATTTGTACGCAATATTAGACATAGAAACGACTGGAGGCCAATTTAACGAAGAAGGAATTACCGAAATTGCCATCTATAAATTCGACGGACACGAAATTGTCGATCAATTTATCAGCCTAGTAAATCCAGAAAAGCCAATTCAGCCTTTTGTTGTAAAACTTACAGGAATCAATAATGCGATGCTTCAAAGCGCTCCAAAGTTTTATGAAGTGGCAAAGCGTATTATTGAAATTACTGAAAATTGCGTTGTCGTCGCCCATAATGCCCAATTCGATTACAGAATTATGCGTACCGAATTTAATCGCCTAGGGTATGATTTCCAGCGCCAAAATCTCTGTACGGTTGAATTGGCAAAAAAATTAATTCCTGAACAGCCTTCTTATAGCTTAGGGAAATTGGTCCGAGCTTTAGGAATTCCAATGGCTGACAGGCACCGCGCTTCGGGCGATGCTTTGGCAACCGTGAAGTTATTCAAAATGCTTTTAGACAAAGACTTGGAAAAAGAAATTGTCAAAACTTTCATCAAGACTGAAATTGAAAAAGGTTTAGCTCCAAAACTATTGGATATTGTTTCGGGACTTCCTTCCACGACTGGAATTTATTATGCCCACAAAGAAAACGGCGATCTGATTTATATAGGAAAAAGCAAAAACATAAAGAGGCGTGTCAATCAGCATTTTACCGGAAGTTCTAGAAAAGACAAAAAAATTCAGAATGAAGTTTTTGCAGTAACTTATGAAGAAACAGGAAGCGAATTGATTGCTCTGCTGAAAGAATCAGAGGAAATTAAAATAAACAAGCCTGCTTATAATCGGGCTTTAAGCAAAACTGTTTTTCCGTGGTCGCTTTATTTGGACAAAAATAATGATGGCTATTTAAGCCTGAAACTTAAAAAAACTGACGCTCGAAAAAAAGAAATTGCTTCGTTTGCAAGCCATGTTGAAGCACAAAGCGCTTTATTCAAAATCACTGACAAATATATTTTGTGCCAGAAAATAAATGCCCTGGAAATTGTAAAAACAAACTGTTTTCCTTTTGAATTGAACCAATGTAACGGAGCTTGTATCAATCAAGAGCTTCCTGAAGATTACAATATTAGAGTTGAAGATTTTCTTGAGAATAACGAATACAAAAACCAAAATATCATTGCGATCGATCGTGGCAGAAATCTTCAAGAACGAAGTGCTGTGCTGATTGAAAATGGCATTTTCAAAGGTTATGCTTTCTTTGATTTGAACTATCAAGTCAATAATATCGAGATTTTAAAGAACATAATCATTCCGATGAAGGAAAACCGCGACAACAAAAACATAATTCTAAGCTATCTGAAAAAAAAGAAGGTCTATAAAATCATATCATTCTAAGAGTTTTTAGTAAATTTGATAGAACCTGAAAAAAAATTGGCTTGAAAATTAGCATCCCAGAAAACCTGCGCAAAAAACTTCATGAAATTATTTACGAAGCCGACACGCCTGTAGGAAAACTTTTCGACATCATCCTTTTGATACTTATCGTTTTGAGTATTGCTGCAGTTATGCTTGAAAGCATGGCGTCGGTAAAATTTTTATATGGCCATGAACTTGCTGTAATTGAGTGGATTATCACGATATTTTTCACCTTAGAATATATCGGAAGAATTATTGCTTTGAAACGGCCCTTAAAATATATTTTCAGCTTTTACGGAATTATTGATTTATTGGCGACGATTCCTGGTTATATCGACCTGATTTTCCCCGGATTGCACTTTTTGGTCTTGATTCGCGCTGTTCGTCTATTGCGTGTTTTCAGAATTTTAAAACTCGTGCATTTTGTAGGGGCTTCCAATCAATTGCTTGTCGCATTGAAAAAAAGCAGGCTGAAAATCGCCGTTTTTCTTTTTAACGTAATCGTTTTGTGCATCATTTTAGGGACTTTAATGTACATGATTGAAGGTCCGAAAAGTGGGTTTACAAGCATTCCGATCAGCATTTATTGGACAATTGTAACTTTAACAACAGTTGGCTTTGGCGATATTACTCCAGAAACGCCTTTTGGACAATTTGTTTCAATGATCATCATGATTTTGGGTTATGGTATCATTGCCGTTCCAACCGGCTTGGTCACCGCAGAATTTATGGCTAGGGAAAAAGTTCAAGAAAACACCCAGTCTTGCCCAAATTGCGGTACTGAAAAACACAGAGATGACGCTATTTATTGCTATCATTGCGGCCATTCATTAAAAGAATAATTTCTTTCTGAAGCTATTCCAGCTTTACGCTCCAAGTCCTCATTTCAAACTCTTTTTTGCAAGTCGAAAAACGAGCTTCCTCCGGTCGCTGTTTTACGCCAGCAAAAAATAGAGTTTGAAATTGCGGGCTTTCCGTTGCAATCTGGGCTATAAATAACTATTCTGCTAAAAATCAACAGTAGGATTTTTAAAACAGTAGCAGTAACTTTGCTTCAAATGAAACATTTAATTACAATCATCGGCCCAACGGCAATCGGAAAAACGGCTTTGAGCATCAAATTGGCCAGTCATTTCAACTGCGAAATAATTTCCTGCGATTCCCGCCAATTTTTTCAAGAAATGGAAATCGGCACGGCTGTTCCTTCCACAGAAGAATTGGCTTCTGCCCCGCATCATTTCATCCAAAACAAATCCATTTTTGAAAATTATACGGTTGGAGATTTTGAAAGAGAAGCAATTTCAAAACTGGATGAATTATTTCAAACCAATGATTATGCAATTTTGGTCGGCGGTTCTGGATTGTATGTTGATGCCATTTTAAAAGGATTTGATACTTTTCCTGAGATAGATTCTTCTGTCAGAACAGGAATTATTTCAAACTATGAAAAATTCGGAATTGAATATTTGCAGCAAAAATTAGAGGAATTAGACAAAGATTATTTTGATACAATTTCAAAAGAAAATCCTCAGACTTTACAAAATCCACAGCGTTTGATGCGTTTTGTAGAAGTCTGCATCGGAAGCGGCAAACCTTATTCTTCTTTTTTAAATCAAAAGAAAATTGCTCGAAATTTTACGCCAATAATCATAGGATTGGAGGCTGAACGACAAGAAATGTATGACAGAATCAATCTTCGTGTTGACTTGATGATGCAAGCTGGATTGTTGGAAGAAGCGGAAAAATTATATCCAAATAAAAATCTGAATGCCTTGCAGACCGTTGGTTACCGAGAATTGTTTTCTTATTTCGATGGTAATTTCACACTAGATTTTGCCATTGAAGAAATCAAAAAAAATACACGAAGATTTGCAAAAAGACAGCTGACATGGTTCAAGCGAACAGAAAATGCAAAATGGTTTGATTATAAAACAGATGCAGAAAAAATTATAAAGTCTATATCTAATGTCAAAAATTCATAATTCATAATTCATAATTCATAATTCATAATTCATAATGCCAATAGCTCCAAATTTCACATCCATATTTAGCAAAGACTGGGAAATCAATTTCACGCAATGCACTCCGAATGGGTATTTGAAATATACCGATTTGTGTAATTTATTGCAGTTAACAGCTGGCGATCATGCTGAAGCTGGAGGAATCAGTTTTACAGATATGCAAGAATTTCACCAAGCGTGGGTAATGAGCAGAATGCGGATTGAAATTGAATCATTGCCAAAATGGAAAGATATCGTAACGGTAAAAACTTGGATTATTTCTCTGGAAAATTCACGTTCAGTAAGAGCTTTGGAAATGTATGCCAACGGCAAGAAAATAATCGGATGCGAGACTTTTTGGGCAGTTTTCAACACAAAATTGCGCCGTCCGGAAGCTTTGGCCTTGCCACACGAACATTTTGAAAAATATGCTGCACATTTTTCTACTGAAGAAAGAGTTAAGAAAATTGATTTGCAAAAAGAAATGAAAACTGTGAATGAAAGAAAAGTGGTTCTTTCAGATTTGGATATTGTCAATCATGTGAATAATGTAAAATATCTTGAATGGTGTCTAGATTTAGTTGATGCTAAAGCGATTATGAAACAAAAGTTGAAAAGTTTCGACATGAATTTCATGAAAGAATTGACACTTGGCGATGCTGTTTCAATTGATGAATTTTCTATTGAAAACAAATCAAATTATTCTATTTTGAAGGATGGAAAAGCTTGTTTTGGATTGGAATTAGATTGGAAATAAGCACAACGGTTTTGCAGATTTTTTCCACGAATTTTTTATTTTGAAAACGTTCCCTCGACTGCGCTCGGGATGACAATATTGATGAATCTGAAATCTAAATTCTTAAATCTGCTTTACTAGCCCAGATTGCAGCGGAAAGCTTTTTTGAAAAACCGACATTTTTTGCCTGATAAAAAAAGCGACCGGAGGAAGCTCTTTTTTAGTAGAGCAAAAAAGGAGGCTTGAAAAAAACTTGGAGCGGAAAGCTGGAAATAGCTTCAAATTATTCCAAAAAAAAGCTCCGATTTCTCGAAGCTTGATTTATGTAGTTTTATTCAGAAACTTTATTTTTTACGACAAGTCTGAATCCTTCACCGTGAATGTTTAAGATTTCAACATCCTCGTCTAGTTTTAGATATTTTCTCAATTTGGCGATGTAAACGTCCATACTTCTTGATGTGAAGTAGTTGTCGTCTCTCCAGATTTTCGTCAATGCTAATTCTCTTGGCATTAGGTCATTTTCATGAACAGCAAGCATTTTTAGCAATTCGTTTTCTTTTGGAGACAATTTTATAGGCTCATCGTTTTTGAAAGTCAAAAAGCGCAATTTTGAATTTAAGTGGAAACCTCCAATTTGGAATTCAAATTTAGTGTTGTCAGATTTGCTGTCAGAGGCTTTTCTTTGGATAATTGCCTTGATTTTCATCAAAAGCACTTCTGAATCGAATGGCTTATTCAAATAATCGTCTGCTCCTACTTTATATCCTTTCAGCACATCTTCTTTCATAGATTTAGCTGTCAAGAATATCAACGGAATATCTTTATTTTTTTCTCTAATTTCTTTGGCCAAAGTATATCCGTCTTTATATGGCATCATTACGTCAAGAATGCACAAATCGAAAGTGTCTTTCTTGAATTTTTCGAAACCTTCCATTCCATTCTTAGCCAAAGTGACGTCAAAATCATTCAGATTCAAATAATCTTTTAAAATTGAACCGAAGTTGGGATCATCTTCAACTAAAAGGATTTTCTTGTTTACATTTTCCATAGCTTAATTTATTAGTGGTAATTTTATGATGAAGGTACTACCTTTCCCTTTCTCACTTTCTACAAATATTTGACCATTATGGTCGTCTATAATTCTTTTTACGTAGGCCAAGCCTAAACCGTGGCCTTTGACATTGTGCAGGTCGCCCGTGTGCTCTCGATAGAATTTTTCAAAAATTCTTTTCTGAGCCACTTTGCTCATTCCCTGACCTTGGTCTTTTATTTTTATAAGGATAAAATCTTTTACATTTTCGGTGTAAATATCAATTATCGGTGCTTCTGGCGAATATTTTATGGCGTTGTCAAGAACGTTTACTATTACATTTGTAAAGTGAACATCGTTGACTAATGTTGTTGTTCGAGTTGCATCGAAATGCGTGTTTATTCTCCCTTCTCTGTCTTCAATAATCAAGTTTACGTGCTCAATTGCATCTTCAACAATGGTCAAAATATCCATTGGCTCTTTGTTTATTTCCAGCTCTTTTTTCTCCAACTTAGAAATACGCAGCACATTTTCAACTTGGGCGTGCATTCTTTTATTTTCATCCCGAATCATTTGCAGATATCGGTGTACTTTTTCTGTATCTTCAATAACTTTTGGATTTTTAATAGCATCCAGAGCTAAGTTTATTGTTGCGATTGGCGTTTTAAATTCGTGCGTCATATTATTAATGAAATCTGTTTTTATCTCAGAAATCTGACGTTGTTTTATCAATTGATTCAGGGCGCTAGCATAAGCAATAATGATAATCAGCGTAAATGTGATTGACAAAACCGTAATGCTGATCAGCTCAGAGAACAAGAATTTTTTCTTTTCAGGAAAGCTTACCAATAACTGGAATTTGCTTTTTCCTTCATTGTCTGTAAAAATCGGAGTCTGAAAAGTAGAATTTTTGTCAAACTTGAAATTGTCAGATCTAATTTTTGTCGCCAGTCCGTCGCTGTAAATTCCGAATTCAAAAGGCGTTTTTACTTCATATTGCTTTAATTCGTCCTCTAATAATTTCAATAATCTTTCTTTTGAAATTCTATCTTTTAAAGGTTTTGTTTCTGCAATATCTTTTAAAAACATGTCATATTGCACTTTGTCAAGCATTTCCATGGTTCCAGATTTTTCAATTGTAATATCTGGAGTCGTATTT
Organism: Flavobacteriaceae bacterium PS02334; assembly: GCA_029959295.1. Lineage (GTDB taxonomy): Bacteria > Bacteroidota > Bacteroidia > Flavobacteriales > Flavobacteriaceae > Flavobacterium. Next base: position 355,434 of record JASCOH010000001.1, read on the forward strand.
TTTTGAATTGCCGAATTATCAATTCGATTTCCAGAATAAATTTCTGTACGTCTTTTTGCGCTGAAGCTTTGGGCTTTTCTTACTGAATCTTTTTTCTTATCAAAGAACGAGAGGTTTACATTATAATCTTCTGCAATAATATTGTTAGAATAAATTACTGTTTCGTTGGTTACCTTATTTTTTTGGACTAAAACAAAATCAAGAATTTCATTTCTGTCTGGCGCTTTTCCAATACTATCTTGCAAAATATTGTATTGGTTTAAAAGCGTGTAAGTTTCTTGCTGTTTTAATTTCTCAGCAACATTTCCGATAACCTGCTGTACATGATATTTGAACTGTTCTTCATTATTTTTGAAAGAAGTATTAATTAAATATAATTGTACCATTATAATCCCTATCAATGACAGGCTCATTAACACAACCAGTAAGCGAAACAATGTTTTATTCATCGAAACAAAATTAACATTTTAACATATAAACGATAAATACATTAACCAAACATTAACATCTAATTGCAAAATTATTGATTCTTTAAAGCAGAAATTATTTTATCCGCAGTATTCGTTGCTTCTTGTAGATGAATATTTTGAATGACAAAATCGCTTAATTGCATTTTTTTATCATCTTCCCATTGATTTGACATCCTTGCCTTGACGGCGTCTTTAGTGATATTGTCTCTTTCCATAACTCTTTGAATTCTTACTTCTTTTGGTGCGGTCACCAAGATGATTTTATCGCAATCTTTATAAGTTCCGCTTTCAAAGAGAATTGCAGTTTCTTTAATTACGATTGGAAAATTCTTATGTTTTTCCACCCAATCCATAAAATGAATCTTGACTTCAGGATGGATAATCGCATTTAATCTGGCAAGCTTTTCTGGATTATTGAAAACTACAGCGGAAAGTTTGGCTCTATTGATTTTATCATTTTCAAGTAGGTCCATTCCAAAAGCATCAACAACTTTGCCAATTACCAAATTTGAATCCATTATTTTTTTTGCTTCAATATCAGCGATATAAACAGGAATCCCTTTAGATTCAAAATACTTGGCAATCGTAGTTTTTCCGCTTCCAATTCCTCCTGTCAAACCTATAATTTTTGTCATAATTATTTTATTTGAAGAATAATTCAGGGAATGCTTCCTGCGGTTTTTGCTTTAAAATAATTACTTTCCAATAGGATTTCAAGAAACCAATTCCATATCCGTAAAACTGCATTGCGACTGCTAAAACTGAGAGAATCCCTATTGAAAAACTCTTGTTTTGTATAGTCGAAAGCAGAAATGCAAATAGAAAATAAAATATATAAAGTGCCAAAAAAAGCTTTACTCCTAGTATCAAAAATAAAACAGAAAATACAAATCCGATAAAAAATAAGGAAGGAAAAAAGTAAGTCAATTTATTGTATTCCGGATACCAGCTGTTTAAAATCGGCCTGGCTTTTCCAAATTTATTGACTTGTTTATAAAACTTTGACCAATCAATTCTTCTCTTATGGTAAACATACGCATTTGGAAACAGTTTAGTTTCAAAACCCATTTTCCATAATCTTATTGACAAATCTGGATCTTCTCCTGGATGAATGTTTCCAAAGCCTCTGCTTGCTTCAAAAGCTTCTTTAGACAATCCCATATTGAAACTTCGAGGCTGAAACTTGTCAATTTTTTCAGAACCTCCGCGAATTCCTCCAGTAGTCAGAAAGGAAGTCATAGAGAAATTGATCGCTTTCTGCACGTTAGAAAAGCTATCCAAAGCTTTATCAGGACCGCCAAAACAATCGACATAATTTTCAGAAAGTGCTTTTTCTACTTCCGAAAGATAATTGGGAGGCAGAATACAATCTGAATCTAAAATAAAGAAATAATTGCCTTGGGCGTTTTTCATCCCAAAATTTCTAGAATCACCGGGACCAGAATTTTTCTTAAAAAAGTAAGAAATATTTAATTTGTCTCGATAGCTTTCAATAACACTATCGCAAGGGATAGTCGAGCCATCTTCAACAATAACAACTTCAAAACTATCAGGATAATTTTGCAAAACCAAACTCTGCAAAAGTTCTTCAATCTCATCAGGACGATTGTAAACAGGAATTATAAAAGAAAATTTCATATCATTTTTTATACTTTAACAAAGATAATCTTTAAAAGTAAAAAAACATCTGATTGGAAATTTGAGGCTATTATTTTTCAAAAAAAAGCCCCGCTAAAATAGCAGGGCTTTAAAATTATTGAGTAAGTAAGCTTATTGCTTAACCACTTTTATAGTTTTAACTTGATTGTCAACAACTACTTTCACTAAATAAGTTCCAGCAGCCAAGTTAGACATATCAACTTGAGCTTCAGAAGCATTCAACGATTTGTTGATTACTTGCTGACCTAATAAATTGAATACTGAAACGCTAGTCATATCTTGAGAATAAGACAATTTCAATACATCTTTTACTGGGTTTGGATAAGCTTTAAATGAAGCGCTGTCAAAAGTTGGAGCGCTTAATGAAGCATCGTAAGCAGAAATTTTAAAGCTTCCAGATGGTGTAGTTCCATAACTCCATACCCTAACTAAAAGTGGCTCGCCAGCAGTTAATGCCGTAAGAGCTAATTTAGAAAATATATTAGTTCCTGATGTGATATCATCATTACAACCTACCGATACTAACGCAGCACAAGTCCCTCTGTAAACCTGAATAGCAGTATCCACTAAAGCACTACCTGCATCTGTTCCAGTTTCAACAGTTAATGTTCCTGATGCTGGAGCATTTACGCTAAACCAAACATCTTTTCCTGTAGTTGCAAAAGAAGAAGTTCCACATGTTGGATCAGCAATACCAGATTGAATAGTAGCACTTAGATTTGTACCAACTATTACGTTAGTTGCAAATGTAGCTCCTGCAGTTAAAGCAGTTGGAGTTGCACAGCTATCGTTTGATGGTGCTGGTGGCGCTAAGAAAGTACAAAGATTAAAACTTAATGTAGCTGTCGAAGTTGATGCTACTGACACATAATAAGTTGTCCCTGCAGTCAATGCCTGAGTAAATGAAGTAGAAGTACAATTTGCATTTAATCTTACTAAAGCAGCTGGAGTTCCTGAATAGATAGAAACATAACCGTTACCAGTTCCTGAAACTACTGCTCTGCTAAAAATATAATTTCCTGTAGAAGCTGGCGTAAAAGTATACCAAACATCAACATCTGTAGTACTACAAGCATATTCTGTTGAATGTGTTGCAGAAAGAGTCGTACCAGCTACAGCATTAGCGCAAGTAGCAGCTGGAGATTCAGTTAATACTGCAGCATTAGCAATTAAATCATTGGCTGGCGCTGGTGGCGCTAACAAAGCACAAAGATTAAAGCTTAATGGTGAAGTTGAAGTTGATGAAACAGAAACATAATAAGTTGTCCCTGCAGTCAAAGCTTGTATAAATGTAGTAGATGAACAGCTTGTGTTTAATCTTACCAAAGCTGCTGGAGTTCCTGAATATACAGAAACATAACCGTTACCAGTTCCTGAAACTACTGCTCTGCTAAAAATATAATTTCCTGTAGAAGCAGGTGTAAAAGTATACCAAACATCAACGTCTGTAGTGCTACAAGCGTATTCTGTTGAATGTGTTGCAGAAATTGTTGTACCAGCTAAAGCATTATTACAAGCAGTCGTTGTAGACTCAGTTAATACCACAGCATTAGCAATTAAATCATTTGCTGGTGGTGGTGGCGGTGTTCCAATACAGATATTAAAAGTAGCTTGTGCAACACTATAACCATATACTCTAACTAAATAAACAGTATTTGGCACAAGACCCGTTAAGTCTAATGTATTAGGGTCGCTAGTTGCTTTAAAAGTTAAAGCACCACAACCACCAGTAGCATCATATACTCCCATGGCCATGTCAACAGAAGTTCCCACAACAGCAACTAAATTTGTCAATGAAACTCTATGAGCAGCAGCTGTTGCTGTAAAGCTATACCAAACATCAGCGTTAGGAGTTCCTGACAATGAGGTTGTAGCTTGTGAAGAGGCACTAGCATAAGCATTTGTACCCGCCGTTACTACTGCACAATCATAATTATTGTTTACAGTTAATGCTATTGCATTGGCGCATTCGTCATTTGCTGGAGCTGGAGGAAGTGTTCCTACACAAATATTAAAATTTGTTTGTGCAACACTATAACCATAAACTCTCACAAAATAAACATTGTTAACAACAAGCCCTGACACATCAAATGTATCTGGATCACTAGTGGCTTTAAAAGCCAAATCACCACATCCACCTACACCATCATAAACTCCCATAGCCATATCAACAGAAGTTCCTTCAACTGCAACAACATTGGCTAAAGAAATTCTATGTCTAGCATTGGTTGCTACAAATTTGAACCACACATCATTATTTGGAGTACCAGATAAAGAAGTCGTCGCCACTGCTGATGCAGAAGCATAAGCATTTGTTCCTGCTGTTACTGTTCCACATGCTAAATTAGCATTTACGGTTAAAGTTATAGCGTTTGCGCATTCATCATTAACTGGCGCTGGTGGAGGTGTTCCAATACAAATTTTAAAAGTTGTTAATGGATCTACAGCTGCTAGCTTACTAAAAACTCTAATATAATAAGTTTCACCAATCGTTAAATCTGTTATTAAAGAAGTATCTGGATCAGAAATAGACAAGTTATAAAGACCTCCTCCACAACTACCACCTAGCAGTTCGTGAACTAAATCTAAAGGTGCGCCTACTACTTCAGAAATAATAATTCTATGACGCGTTGAAGTGGCAACAAATTTAAACCAAACATCATTATCAGGATTTCCAATAGAAGTCGGCAAGCTTTCTCCTGAAGGAGTTGCTCCTACTAAAGTCGAAGCAGTAATACTTGTACATGTTAAGTTAGCGTTAGGAGTTAAAGTAACGGCTCCTGAACAATTATCATTTACTGGCGGAATAGGAAGTGTTTTAAATACTTTACTTTCCCAAGTACTGCTATCAGTTCCGCTACATACAGCTCTTACATAAAAAGTATAAGATGTATTTGGAGTCAATGTATTCAATGGATAAGAAACTGCAGTTCCTGTTCCAGATGTCACTAATCCTGTAGCACCTGAACCAGCTGCACCAGAAGTTCTCAATTCATACTGATATCCATTTGCAGGATTACTTGTCGAAGCTGTAAAAGCAACTGTTGCAGAATTAGTTGTGACTGTAGAAGTCACACCAGATACTGGTAAACATGTAGGCGCAGCACTATTCACTACATCATCAACATAAAATTCAAACTGATTTGTTCCTGTAGCCCTAATTGCTACATAAACAGACTGCCCGATGTATGGAGATAAATCAAATGTTTTCTTTGCCCAAGTTGCCGGAGCAGTTTGAGATGCTTGTAAGACAACAGTAAATGCTGCTTCAGCATTTGTTGTCGTAGACAATCTTACCTCATAAGGTTCTAAAAAAGTAGTTCCTCTAGATTTAACCCAAAATTCAATCTGATCATTAACATTTGCAGCAACATTAATCTGTGGTGTTATCAAATAATCGTTATGAGCTGTAGCATTGTATACTAATCTCGCTGCATTAGTACCACTATGAGCTCCACCATCAATTGATGCACTCACCGTCCAACCATTTGCCCCACCTAAATTAATTATTGACCAACCCGTGGGAAGGGTTGTCCCTGTGTCAAAGTTCTCATTGAACTGTGCACTTACATGCCAGCTTGCAATGAGACAAAAAAGTAAAAAAGTAAATTTTTTCATAAAATTATAGTTTAATTAACATTTTGCTAATTTATGAAATTTTAAATACTAAAAAACTTTAATCGAAAACTTTATCAAATTACTTAAATCATTACATAATTTAACCATTTTTAACTAATTTGAAAATTTTAGGAAAATTATTTTTTATTATATTATGAATTTTACAATCAAAAAGTTAAAAAAGCAAATTAACTTCTTAATAACACACTAAAATTTAATACATATTGGATTATATTTATAAAAAAAAATCGCCTAAAAATTTCTTTTTAGGCGATTTATATTCAATTTGAGCTTATTTACTCTTTTACAATCTTGATTGTTTTAATTTGATTATCAACCATTACCTTAACAAGGTATGTTCCTTGTGGCAAAACTGACATATCGACTTGGGCATTTGAATTGTTTAAAGATTTAGACAGTACTTGTTGCCCTAATAAATTAAAGACTGCAACGCTTGTCATCTCTTGAGAATAAGACAAATTCAGTACATTTTTCACAGGATTAGGATATGCTTTGAATGAAGCATCTGAAAAAGCTTGAGTTCCTAATGAAGCATCAAAAGCAGCAATCTTAAATGATCCTTGTGTACCGCTATAACCCCACACTCTGGCTACAATAGTCTCTCCAGGAGTTAAATTACTCAATGCTACTCTTGAAAAATTATTTCCGCCGCCAATATCTGCTGAACAGTTAACATAAGTTAATGTTGCACATGAAGAACCTTTATAAATATACAAAGCTGTATCTGTCATAGCCGGATCATTATTCGAAGCTGTTTCAACAGTAAGCGTACCTGAAGCAGGCGCGATTACTTTAAACCAAACATCTCTTCCTTCTGTTGAATAATTATATGTATCACAGGTCGATGGTACGTCTGTCGGGTCTGGGCTAGCTGGGTTTCTTGTGCCACTTACATTAGTCGCAACAATTGCATTCTGAACAAAAGTTCCGCCTGCTGTCAAAGTTGTTGCATTCTGGCACTCATCATTTGCAGGAGCCGGTGGCGCTGCATAAGCACAAAGTGAAAAGCTCAAATAAGAAGATGTAGAGGCAGAAACTGAAACATAATAAGTTGTACCAGCTGTTAATACCTGTCCAAAATTAGTGACGTAACAGTTTAGATTCAATCGGGTTAAATTTCCAGGAGTACCCGAATATATTGAAATATATCCATTTCCTGATCCTGAAACCACACTTCTCTTGAAGTAATATTCTCCAGATGTTGGTGGCGTAAACGTATACCAAACATCTGTAGCAGTAGAATCACAAACATAATCTGACGAATTCGTCGCTGCAAGTGTTGTTCCTGAAACAGCATTCGTGCAAGTTAACGAATCTGGCGAAACAGTTAAAACAGCTGCATTTGCAATCAAATCGTTAGCTGGTGCAGGAGGCGCAAGAAACGCACACAAAGCAAAATTAACACGGCTGTAGTCTGAAGAAACTACTGAAACATAATATGTAGTCCCAGCTACTAGCGCTTGGCTAAAAGTAGTAGAATAACAGCTGTCATTTAGTCTTGTGAAATTGCCTGGCGTTCCTGAATACAAAGAAATATAGCCGTCTCCAGATGTTCCTCCAGTTAAATTTCTGCTGAAATAATAAGTTCCGGTTGAAGCAGGCGTAAATGTATACCAAACGTCAATAGCACTGCTGTCGCAAGAATATTGTGAAGAATGAAAAGCAGAAACTGTTGTTCCCGCAACACTATTTGCACAACTGCTATTTGGAGATTCAGTCAAAACTGCTGCATTTTCCGGAGAATCATTTGCTGGTGCTGGCGGTGGTGTAACCACGCAAACCGTAAAAGAAGTTGTGGAATCTGTATAATAAGTATAAATTCTAAAATAGTAAGTATTTCCTACAGTCAGTTCATTTAAGGTCATGATATCATCCGGAGAATCTTGACATTTCAAAGAAGTTCCTCCACAAGCATCAAAAGCTTCTATCATAATATCTGTTGCACCGGCTACATTTGCAATCAAAACAGAATGTACTGTTGAAGTTGCTACAAATTTATACCAAACATCGTCATCCGCAGAACCTGAACATCCTTCCAAACTCTGAGTTGCAGAGATTGTAGAACCACTTACCGGAGTACAAGTCATAGTTGCTGATGTCGTCAATAATACAGCACCAGTGCAATTATCATTTGCAGGCGGCGGCGGCGGCGTTCCGATACAGATTTTGAAAGTAGTCGTTGGATTTGATGCTGCTTCAACGCTGAATATTCTAACATAATAAAGCTCTCCAATTGTTAAATCAGTAACCAAAAAAGAATTTGAATCAGAAATTGCAAGATTATACAGCGAACCTCCACAGCTTCCACCTAAAACTTCAATCACTAGGTCATCAGGATTTCCATTGATATCTGACAAAGCAATTCTGTGGAAAGTTGATGTTGCCGTAAATTTATACCAAACGTCATCATCCGGAACGCCTATAGAAGTTGGCGTACTTTCACCAGAAGCTGTTGCTCCTAATAAAGTTCCTGAAACAACATTTGCTGTACAATCCAAATTGTTGTTTGTAAGCACGGTAACTGCTCCTGAACAAGCATCATTTGCTGGAGGAATTGGCAAAGTTTTAAAACTTTTACTTTCCCAAGAACTGTTGTCAGTTGCGGTGCACAAAGCTCTTGCATAAAAAACATAAGAGGTATTTGGCGTTAGCGAATTTAAAGGATAAGAAACTCCTGTTTGCGTTCCAGAAGTTACCAATCCTGTTGCGCCAGAACCAGCAGCACCAGAAGTTCTCAATTCATATTGATAGCCACCATTTGGAGAACTCGTAGACGCGGTAAAAGATACGTTTGCCGAGTTTGTTGTTACCGTAGATGCAAAATCTGTCGGAGGCAAACACGTTGGCTGCACTTCAACAGAAACATTGTCGATATACATATTGTTTCCATAAGCTGTTGTCGCTAAAAAAGAAATATAGCCTGGTGCATTGGGATTTCCAGGGATATTAAAATTATAGGTGTACCAGCCTGCAGAAGCAACTGTCGGCGCGCCTCCGATTGCACGACTTACGGTTCCTAGCAAAACGCCGCCAACAGAAGTTGGAGTTGTGTTGTAGAAAACTTCAATTTTTTCAGGATTTTCAGCATAGCCTTCATCTCTGTACATTTTGAAAGAAACTCTGTACAAACCTCCCGCAAAAGCAATACTTGGCGAAGTAAGATCATAGGCATTTTCAACATTGATGCTGTAAGAATTGAATCTTGCCATTCCGGCACCTTCAAAAGTAGAAATTGTAGGATTTTGACCTTCCGTTTCTCTGGTCCAGCCAGAATTGTCAGATGAGCCTACTGGGTGACCGACCGTCCACGTCAACGCAGCATTGAAATCTTGCGTCAACAGTTGCGCTTTTCCTTCTTTTACCATAAAGACAAGGAAAAACACAACAAAACATGTAATTTTTTTCATAAATTATTGGGGTTTAGTTAACATAAAGCTAAATTATGAAATTTTATAACTCCAAAAACATTTATTTCTAAAAATTAATAAAATAAAAAGGCTCACCTTTCGGCAAGCCCCTAAATTACTAAGAATTATCTAATAAAAAATAATTATTTTTATTAATTTACCATTTAATTTTGCTTTAAGCTGTCGATATCAACTAGCTCGTTTGAATCAGCTTTATAATCTACTCCAGCAAAATCAAATCCGAATAGATTGTAAAAATCTTTTCTGTAGCCTTCTAGATCTCCCAATTCTGCTAGATTTTCTGTTGTAGCCTGCGGCCATAATGCAGCCACTTTTGCTTGAATATCTTCGCGCATTTCCCAATCATCAATTCTGATTCTTCCTTTCTCATCCAACTCAATTGGTTTTCCGGTGTACAATCTTTCTTGATACAATCTTTGGATCTGTTCAATCGTACCTTCATGAACTCCAGCTTCTTTCATGATTTTATACAGCAAAGAAATATACAATGGAATTACAGGAATAGCTGAACTCGCCTGTGTAACTAAAGCTTTATTCACAGAGACATAAGCTTTTCCATCAATATCTTTCAAGGTGTCTGTAATTGAAAAAGCAGTCGCTTCTAAATGGTCTTTCGCTCTTCCGATAGTTCCTTTTCTATAAACAGCTTCTGTCAAAGAAGGCCCGATGTAAGAATAAGCAACAGTCACAGCACCTGGAGCCAGAAGATTTTCAGCTTTCAAAGCATCAATCCACATTGCCCAGTCTTCACCGCCCATAACGGCAACAGTATTTTCAATATCGTCTTCTTTGCTAGGCTCAATTGAAATTTCTGAAACTTTTCCTGTATGAAAATCAACTGTTTTATTGGTAAAAGTACTTCCGATTGGCTTTAAAACAGAACGGTGCGTAATTCCTGTATTAGGATTTGTGCGAACCGGAGAAGCCAGACTATATATAATTAAGTCAACTTGCCCTAAATCAGCTTTGATCAAGTCTAAAGTTTCTCTTTTAATTTCATTCGAAAACGCGTCGCCGTTGATGCTTTTTGCATACAGTCCTGCTTTGTGCGCTTCAGTTTCAAAAGCAGCAGAATTATACCAACCCGGAGAAGCCGTTTTTCCTTCAACTGGCGGTTTTTCAAAGAAAACTCCAATAGTTGCAGCATCAGATCCAAAAGCGCTTGTGATTCTTGAAGACAATCCGAAACCAGTTGAAGCACCGATTACCAAGACTTTTTTTGCGCCTTCAATTTTTCCTTTAGACTTTACATATTCGATCTGATTTTTAACATTCTGCGCTGCTCCTTCCGGATGTGCAGTCAAGCAGATAAATCCTCTCATTCTAGGTTCTATAATCATAAACTTTGTTTAATCGTTTGTTTGTTTAATCGCTTATTCGTTCCAGTTATTGCTAACAAATATAATTCAAAAAATCAGTTCAGCAAGGCTTTTGCATGATTTATGGCGGAATCAGAAATGTCTTTTCCAGAAAGCATCTGGGCAATTTCAATGATTCGTTCGTCGACAGAAAGCAGTTTTAATTCTGAATTTGTAAATTCTCCAACAGTAGACTTGAAAACTTTGAAATGCGCTTTTCCTTTGGCTGCAATTTGCGGCAGATGCGTAATTGCAAAAACCTGCATCGTTTGGCTCATTTCTTTCATAATCTCGCCCATTTTATCGGCAATTTCTCCAGAAACTCCAGTATCAATTTCATCAAAAATAATCGTCGGAAGTTTTTGATATTGAGATAATATCGATTTTACGGCAAGCATAATTCTAGACATTTCTCCTCCAGAAGCCGTTTTTTTCAAAAGTCCAAAATCAGAACCCTTGTTGGCGGCAAAAAGAAAATCTAAATCGTCTTTCCCGTTGTTGTGATAGTTTTCAGATGGTTTTATTTCTATTTTAAAACGAACATTCGGCATTCCCAAAAGATCTAAAATAGAAACTAATTTTTGCACCAAAATTGGAATGGCTTCACTCCTATTTTCACGGATTGACAAAGCAAATTTGTCTAATTCTGTTTCGCTAGAAATAATTTCTGCTTCAATATTTTCAATTTCATTTTGCAAGCTGTCTACAGAAATCACCTTATTATCCAAATCTTCCTGAATCGCAAGAAGTTCGTCAATAGTAGAAACTTGGTGCTTTTTCTGCAAATTATAAATCAACTGAAGCTTTTGATTTGCCAATTCCAGTTGTTCTGGATCATTCGTCAAACCTTCGCCAATTTGATTCATTTCAGAAACAATATCGTCAAATTCAATCGAAACACTATTTATTCTTTCCAGCAAAGCATTGTATTCTGGAGAAAAACCAGCAATTTTTTGCAACGAAGCTTTTATTTCTTTCAAATTGTTCAAAACTCCAAATTGTTCTTCTTCAGAAACTGAAAGCGATTTATTCAGGTTTTCTTTGATGAATTCGACGTTGTTTAATTGTTCATAAATCGCTTCTAATTCTTCTTGCTCGCCTGATCTCAATTTAGCCGAAAGCAGTTCTTCAAGCAAAAATGAATTGTAATCTTGTTCTTTTGAAGCTTCAGCTAATTTTGACTTTAAGCCAGATAAAGTAGTTTTTAAGCTTTTATATTTTTTCAATACCAAAGCATATTCTGAAAGCAACTTTTGGTTGTTTCCAATAGAATCGATGATGTCAAATTGAAAATTTTCTTCGGATAATTCTTGGGTTTGGTGCTGCGAATGAATGTCAATAAAAAACTGTCCTAATTCTTGAAGTTCTTGAAGATTCATCGGACTGTCGTTCACAAAAGCGCGCGATTTCCCGGAAGGAAGAATTTCTCTCCTAATTATAGTCTCGTTTTCATAATCTAAATCATTGGAGTCAAAAAAAGATTGGAGTCCGTATCGCGAAATTTCAAATTGCGCTTCGATGACGCATTTTTCTTCTTTATTTTTGAGAGAACTCAAGTCGGCTCTTTTGCCCAGAACCAAACCTAGAGCACCGAGAAGGATTGATTTTCCTGCACCGGTTTCTCCAGTTATGATTGAGAAATTTTCTGAGAAATCAATCTGCAGTTTCTCAATAAGTGCGAAATTTTTTATGGATAGTGATGTTAGCAATGTCTTAAATTTTAGAAATGAACTGTAATTCTATCACCGAAGCCCCAGCCCAGATTATAGCGGAAAGCCCGGAATTAAAAAATTTTTATGTTTCTTTTTTTAGAAAAGCGACCAGCGGAAGCTCTTTCAAAAATTTAGAAACATTAATTTTTTAATGAGGACTTGAAGCGGAAAGCTGGATAAAGCTTCAAAAAAAATTAAAATCGTATGTTAGACCATTTTGAAGAATTCAAAGGCGAAATTCTATTCAGGTTTTCAACCAAATCAGCAATCGTAATCGACGGACCTCCAGTAAACACTGAAACTAGCTCGTCAGATTTCGCATCAAAGAAAACTCTTGCCAGCAAAGCATTCGGACGGATATTATAAATTTCTGCCAATGTTTTTACCGAATTTTTAATGTTTTCTTTAGCCTCTTTTGGATTATCGCTCATCAAATCCATGCCTTTTGTGTGGTATTCGTAAAGTGCAGTTCGGTAAGGCTCAAACGTATTTGACCTGATATCGCTAATCAAGAAATATCTCGATTGATTTCCATCGGCTTGATTCCAACCTTTTTGACCGCTCTGTTGTGCCAAAACAGCAACATTTTGAGCCAATTCATAGTAAGGATCTCCGCCTTTAGGAGAAAAAGTATCAGCATCCATTCCCATAATCATATAGCTGTAAAAAGCGATCACAGAAATCAGGTTTGAATCATAACTATTTGGATTATAGATTAGATTTTCGAATTCTACATATCTGAATCCGAAGTCTTTATCGTTAAAATTTAAAACTGGCGAAGAATAAGACGAGTTAAAAATTGGTCTTGAAGATTGCACTTGAATTGAAGCCGCAAACTGATCTGAACCATATCCAGAAACGTTGATAAACATCGTGCACTCGATTCTTTCGTTTTCTTTAAAAGTCTGGTTTGTCCATTTTGTTTTGTTTACAAAATCAGTCAGAGAACGCTCTAAAGTCTTGAAAATCTGAGTATTTGTATTGGTGATTCTGTCGAAATTTATTTTCACTGTACAGTTCAGTTCTTGCGCCTGAAGCGATCCAGCAATCATAACAAGGAATAGAAATAATATCTTACGCATAAAAATATTGTATTACTTTATTTAAAATATCTTCAGCAACTGCTTCTTTAGATTTCAATTCCATCGGTTCGATTTTAAAATCTTTGTCGATAAAAGTGATTTTGTTCGTCGGTTTTCCAAAACCAGCGCCTTCATCTTGAAGCGAATTGAGAACTATCAAATCTAGGTTTTTTTTCTGGATTTTCAACTTTGCATTTTCAATTTCATTTTCAGTTTCTAAAGCGAATCCGATTAAAAACTGATTTTTCTTGATTTTTCCGAGAGAAGCCAAAATATCTTGCGTTTTTTCAAGCTCAATATTCAAGTCGTTCTCTGTTTTCTTAATCTTTTGCGCTGCTGGAAATTTAGGTCGATAATCTGCCACCGCTGCTGCTGCAATTGCAACATCAACTCCGTCAAAAAACTGATGGCAAGCATTATACATTTCTTGCGCAGAAATTACAGAAACCAATTTTATATTAGAATTTTCAAGTTTCAGATGTGTCGGGCCAGAAATCAAAATGACTTCGGCACCCAAATTTGAAGCTTGTTTTGCAATGTCAAAACCCATTTTTCCAGAAGAATGATTTCCTATAAAACGCACAGGATCTATTGCTTCGTATGTCGGGCCGGCTGTAATTAAGATTTTTTTTCCTTTTAAGGGAAGCTGGCTTTCTAAATCAGCTTCAATAAAAGCGATAATATTTTCGGGTTCTGCCATTCGGCCTTCGCCGGAAAGTCCGCTTGCGAGTTCGCCAGATTCAGCAGGAATCATAATATTCCCGAATTCTTTTAAAAGCTTGAAACTGTTGATTGTTGAAGGATGCTTGTACATATCCAAATCCATCGCAGGCGCAAAATAAACCGGACATTTAGCCGATAAATAAGTAGCAATCAAAAGATTATCTACAGCGCCATTTGACATTTTAGACAATGTGCTGGCCGTCGCTGGAGCGATTAGCATCAAATCTGCCCAAAGACCGATTTCGACGTGATTGTTCCAAACAGCGTTTTCGTCATCATCATTGTAAAAAGTAGAATGTACAGGATTTTTAGAAAGCGTAGAAAGCGTGAGCGGTGTCACAAAATCCTTAGAAGCAGGCGTCATGACCACTTGGACATCGGCGCCTGCTTTTATGAAAAGTCTTACTAATGAGGCTGTTTTATATGCGGCAATCCCACCGGAAACTCCCAGCACTATTTTTTTACCACTTAAAACAGACATAGCAATTATTTAGTTGTATCTCTGTGGTAGATTTTGTCTTCTAACCATTCTTGAACTGCTAAAGCGTGTGGCTTTGGCAATTTTTCGTAGAATTTTGAAACTTCGATTTGTTCTTTGTTTTCAAAAATTTCTTCTAAGCTGTCGTTATATGTAGCAAATTCTTCTAATTTCTCTGTCAATTCTTTTTTGATTTCAGAGTTAATTTGATTTGCTCTTTTAGCCATAATAGTTATCGCTTCATACACATTACCTGTCGGTTCCTCAATCACACTTTTATTGTAAGTAATTGTGTTTACTGGAGCAGTCGTCTTTTTTAAATCCATGACTTATAATTAATTAGAAAATTGTTGTAATTCTTTATCGATTGTTGCCAACTTTTCGTCAGCATCTTCTTTGTATTCTGAAGAATCATTAAATTTCACTAAAGAAGTATAAGCTGTTTTAGCAAAATTCAAACGTTCTTGTTTTTTAGCCTGTACACTGTTGATTGCCAATAAATAAGCAGAATCAAATCGGTAATACAATGCTTTTTCTTTAAATGGAGTTCCTGGATAATCTGCTATAAAATTATCGAAAGCTTTGATTGCAGCGCCATAATCACGGCTCCATTCTCCAATAGTATGGTATTGTTTTGCGATTTCAAATGCTTTTTTCTCCAATTTTTCTCTCAGGTCTTTTACGATTATATTTGCTTGTGCCAAATATTGAGAATCTGGATAATTATTGATAAAAGCTTGCAATTTATCAATTGCTTTATTGGTATCTACTTGATCTAAAGAATATCTAGGCGATAATTTTGAATAGCTTTCTGCCGCCAAATATGCCGCCTCTTCTGCTTTTTCACTTCTTGGATAACTTGATGTAAAACTATCAAATTGGTATCCTGCCAAATAATGCTGTTTAGTCTTATAATAGGACTGTGCAAACATATAAAACATCTTTTCTGCCTGAGGTTTTCCTCTGTAAGAAGGTGCTATCTGTTCAAAAAGACGAATCGCTTTTGTATATTTTCCAGCGTCATACATCTTTGTGGCAACATCATACTTTACGGCAACATCTTCAGATTTTAGAGCTTTTTGGTAAGAACTGCAAGACCCAAGCGTGACTGCAATTAAAAGTATGTAAAATATTTTATTCATTTTTCAAGATAGTATTACTGATTCTAAAGCATTAAGGCCTTTTAAAATCAACCGCAAATTTAGTTATTAATTATAGATTAAAAAAACATTTTTTTACAAGCCTGAAAAGCCTTGAAAATAAAAAAAAGATGCCACTGAAATGACACCTTTTCAAACGGATAAATTCTGTATTTATTTTGGAGCCGTAACCGGGCTCGAGAAATTTTTCATTTCATTATCGAACAAGTACAAACCGCCTTTATCGTCACCGATAAGATTGATTTTATCTAAGATATACCTGGCGTTTGCTTCTTCTTCAATCTGCTCAGCGACATACCATTGCAAGAAATTATGCGTTGCATAATCTCTTTCATCTAAAGCAATTCCAACTAAGTCGTTGATACTTTCCGATACTTTTATTTCATGTTCTAAAAGCTGCTTGAACAAAACTTTATAGCTTGACAAATCAAGAGTCGGTTCAATCGTTCCTGAAATTCTTGCCTGCCCGCCTCTTTGGTTGATGTATTTTACCAATTTCAGCATGTGCAATCTTTCTTCTTCTGACTGCGCAAACATAAAAGTTGAAATACCTTCAAAACCTTGAACTTCTGCCCAAGATGCCATCGCAAGATAAATTTGAGACGAATCTCCTTCTACTTTTATTTGCCTGTTTAGCGCGTCTTGTATAGTTTGTGATAACATAATCTTACTTTTAAAACTAATTTACTGTTTTCTTAACGAATTCATTTAATCTATTCGCTAAATCTTCGTTAACATTTACTAATGGCAAACGTACTGTATTTTCCGACAATCCCAAAGATTTAAAGATTTCTTTAACACCAGCCGGGTTACCTTGTTCAAAAATCATGTCGATTGAATCTGCAATTTCATAATGAATCTTGTAAGCTTCATCCACTTTTCTTTCCAAACCAAGGCGAACCATTTCAGAAAATTGCTTTGGAAAACCTTCTGCAATTACCGAAATCACTCCTGCTCCTCCAGCCAAAACCATTGGAAGCGTTACCATATCGTCGCCAGAAATCACCAAGAAATCTTTTGGTTTCAATTGGATTAATTTCATCGCCTGAACAATATCGCCCGCAGCTTCCTTAATTGCTACAACATTTTTAAAATCATTTGCCAAACGAATTACCGTTGAAGGCAAAACATTGCTTCCTGTTCTTCCAGGCACATTATATAAAATCACAGGAAGCGGTGAAGCTTCAGCAATCGCTTTAAAATGCTGGTAAATTCCTTCTTGCGTCGGTTTGTTATAATAAGGAGAAACAGAAAGCACTGCAGAAAATCCTGTAAAATCTCTAGCTTTCAATTCTTCCACGACTTCTGCCGTATTATTTCCGCCAACGCCTAAAACCAATGGCAGTCTTCCATTATTAGTTTCAATAACCGTTTTGATCACCAATTCTTTCTCTTCCTTTTTCAATGTTGCCGGTTCTCCGGTCGTTCCTAAAACAACCAGATAATTGATTCCGTTGTCGATTTGATAATTGACAATTTTTTTCAAGGCCTCAACATCCACAGAAAAATCTTTTTTAAACGGTGTAACAAGTGCAACGCCTGTTCCTATAAGTGACTGCATATTATATTTTGTTTAGTATTTTTAGATATTTGAATAATTCAGAAACAAAAACTTTATAATTTTCCGCATTCGTGTTGATCATAAAGTGGTTTAATCTTTTATCGATAGTTGAAAATCCGACTTTAAAATTGGCTTTAGATTTGAACGTCGTAATCATCAATGGCGCTTTTTCAGTATCATAATAACTGATCAGCATGTCAAATTCTTGATTGGTAAAATTGGCTACGTTTTCGTTTTCCAAAGTTCCCTTAAAACTTAAATCTTTATGGCTGAAACTTGGATAATTTATTACTTCTTTTTTCTTAAATCTATCTTTATAAAGCAATATTTGGATATTCTCACGTTTAATTCCATGAGCCAAAAGTTCTTCAATCAAGTTCACTTTATCTTCGAAATAAGTCTTGTCAATTAACATGCCGACCGTTTCTATCGGATGTGGTGACGGATTTCCCTTAACGTGCAGGGAGCTTTTTTTTAATATTCTTTTCGCAGAAAAATTCTTGAAAAAATTTAGAAACATAGTACTTTTGCTTGGTCTACAAATTTAATCAAATTAAGCCGTAATTCAGATGGTAAATCTAAAAAACTACAACGTTATCTTAAAACATTTTGTTCTAATTATAACACTTATTTTCACGTTCGCATGTTCTCCTAAAAAGGAATATGTCACAAAAATCGAAGGAAAACAAATCGGAGTTACAAATGCAAATGGCGAAGACGCTAAAATTGAAGCTTTTGTAAAGCCATATCGCGAAAATATCGACAAAGACATGAACGAAGTTTTGGCTTTTGCACCAGAAACTTTAGATAAAAGCAAAGGCGAATGGCAAACTAACCTTGGAAGCCTTCAGGCAGATGTCACTTTGGCTGCTGCGGATAAAATTTTCAAGCTAAGAGAAAAAAAGTCAATCGACATCTGCCTTTTGAATCACGGAGGAATTCGTTCAATTATCCCGCAAGGAAACGTTACGACAAGAACTGCTTTTGAATTGATGCCTTTTGAAAACAATCTGGTAGTTGTAGCTTTAAAAGGCGAACAAATCGCAGAAATGGTCAATTATATTATTGCAGAAAAGAAACCGCATCCGCTTTCTGGAATGCAGATTATCTTGAATAAAGACGCAAAATCATACAAAAGTATTTCTGTTCAAGGAAAACCTTTGGATCTGAATAAAACGTATTACGTAGCGACAAATGATTATTTATACAACGGAGGCGACAGCATGAATTTCTTCAAAAAAGGAAGCGCCGTTTATGATTTGGATTATAAATTGAGAAATGTCTGGATTGATTATTTCAAGGAAGTAGACACGATTCCAACTCCGAAGAACCAAAGAATTATTGTAGAATAAGTTCAAATCCGACTAAAAAATAGCAAAATGAAAAGAAGAGATTTTATACAAAAAACTGTTGCAGGTTCAGCGTTATTAACTGTTGGCGGATTGTCTTTGAGCAGTTTTAACACTTTAGAAACCAAACATATTACGATTTTACATACCAATGACGTTCACAGCCACATTGATCCGTTTCCTGCTGATCATCCGCGAAATGCAAATATGGGCGGCGTTGCGAGAAGAGCAAATTTGATTGAAAGCATCCGCAAAGAAAACCCTAATGTTCTGCTTTTAGACGCTGGCGATATTTTTCAAGGAACGCCGTATTTTAATTATTATGGTGGCGAATTAGAATTCAAACTGATGAGCATGCTGAATTATGATTTGGCCACGATGGGAAATCACGATTTTGACAATGGTTTAGAAGGATTTTATGCCCAATTGCCTCACGCTAAATTTGACTTCGTAAGTGCCAATTATGATTTCAAAAACACAATGCTCGACGGAATCGTAAAACCATACAAAACCTTCAAAAAAGACGGAATTAAAATTGGAGTTTTTGGCCTAGGAATTGAATTAGAAGGTCTGGTTGACAAGAAAAACTACAAAGAAACTGTTTACAAGAGTCCTGTTGAAACTGCTCAAGAAATGACACGAATTTTAAAAACGCAGGAAAAATGCGATTTAATTATCTGCCTTTCACACATTGGATATACTTACAAAAATGAACCGAACAAAGTTTCTGACCTGAATTTAGCAGCACAAACTAAAGATATTGATTTGATTATCGGAGGCCACACGCACACTTTTTTAGACAAACCGACAATAGTAAAAAACCTAGACGGAATCGATACTTTGGTGAACCAAGTCGGCTGTTATGGAATCAATTTAGGAAGAATTGATTTCTATTTCGACAAGGATAAAAATAAAAGTAATTCCGGAAGAACGATTGTAGTTTAAAAAATTAGCGAATTAGCGTATTCCAAAATTCGCTAATTCGCTAATCATATAATTCGCTTATTGAGAAAGCATCGCTATAAAATCATCTTCAGAAATTATCGCCACATTCAGTTTCGTAGCTTTTTCTAATTTCGCAGGCCCCATATTATCCCCCGCAATCACATAATCAGTTTTTGCAGAAATGGAACTTCCCACTTTTCCTCCGTTATCTTCGATGGCTTTTTTCAAATCATCACGATTGAATTTTGTAAAAACTCCAGATACTACGAAGGTTTTACCAACCAATTTATCAGTAGCATTTGGATTGAAAACCGTTTTGGTTTCCAATTGAACACCATAATCTTTTAACCTTTGAATGATAATTTGGTTTTCATTATTCTCAAAAAATTCAATAACGCTTTGTGCAATTCGTTCTCCGATTTCATCAACCAAAATCAAATCCATCAAGCTTGCATTTCTTAAATTGTCAATGTTTTGATAATGCTTTGCTAATTTTTTAGCAACGGTTTCTCCGACATAACGAATTCCCAAAGCAAACAAAACTCTTTCAAACGGAACTTCTTTCGATTTCTCTATCCCATTCACCAAATTTTCCGCTGATTTCTGCGCCATTCTTTCCAACGGAATTACTTGATCAACAGTCAAATCATATAAATCTGCATAATTTTGAACCAAATTATTATTGAAAAGTAAAGCAACCGTTTCACCGCCCAAACCTTCAATATCCATTGCTTTACGGGAAATATAATGCTGGATTCTGCCAATAATCTGTGGCGGACATCCATAAAAATTCGGACAATAATGTTGTGCTTCGCCTTCTTTTCGAATTAATTCCGTTTGACATTCTGGACAATTCGTAATATAAACCGTCGGAAGCAAATCCAAAGAACGCTTCGTAAAATCAACACCAATAATCTTCGGGATAATCTCCCCTCCTTTTTCCACAAAAACTTCGTCTCCAACACGAATATCTAATTTTTCAATCTGGTCGGCATTGTGCAAAGATGCACGTTTTACAATGGTTCCAGCCAATTGAACTGGCTCTAAATTGGCCACCGGCGTAATCGCTCCCGTTCTTCCGACTTGATACGAAATCGAATTTAATCTGGTAGAAACTTGTTCCGCCTTAAACTTATAAGCAATTGCCCAACGTGGCGCTTTTGCAGTATAACCCAATTCATCTTGCAAGTGCAGATTATTTACTTTTACCACAACACCATCCGTTTCATAAGGCAAATCGTGGCGGTGGATATTCCAGTAGTCTATAAATTCAAAGATTTCATCGACACTTTTTACCAATTTTGCTTCCTTTGGAACTTTGAAACCAAAATTTCTGGCTTTTTCCAAGCTTTCAAAATGCGTGGCAAACTTCACATCGTTTCCAATAAAAGTATATAAAAGACAATCCAGCGGACGCTTAGCTACTTCAGCGCTGTCTTGCAATTTCAAGCTTCCTGAAGCCGTATTTCTCGGATTAGAATACGGCGTTTCACCGCTTTCAATCAATTCCTGATTCATCTTTGCAAAACCTTCCAAAGGCAAAATAATTTCCCCGCGAATTTCAAAATTATCAGGATAATCGCCTTTCAATTGCAACGGAACCGAACGAATCGTCTTGATATTATTCGTCACTTCATCGCCTTGAAAACCGTCACCGCGCGTTACCGCACGTTTCAATTTTCCGTGTTCGTAAGTCATTGAAATCGAAGCTCCGTCGTATTTTAATTCGCACGTATATTCCAACGGAACATCGCCCAAAATCTTCTGGATTCGCTTTTCCCAATCTAAAACATCTTCCTTAGAATACGAATTATCCAACGAATACATCCTGTTTTTATGTGTAATTGTATTGAAATTTTTAGTAATCATCCCGCCCACTCTTTGCGTTGGCGAATTCTCGTCAAAAAATTCCGGATGCTTGTTTTCTAAACCTTGAAGCTCTTTTAATTTGATGTCAAAATCATAATCAGAAATCGTGGGATTGTCCAAAACATAATAATTATGATTGTGTAGATTGAGTTCTTCGCGTAAAGATTGGATGGTTTCTTGAATGTCCATAAAAAAGAAATTGGCTATTTTAGTTCCTGTAAACAGAGTACTAAAATAACCAATTTATACTAAATATTGTAATTTACGAAGCTTGAATTATACCATTAATTTGAAGATATAATTGGCCGTCGCTTAAAATTGCGCCTTGCTGTATCAATTCAAAAATAGCTTCATTTCTGTCTTTGTCGTATTCTTTCTGGCCTAATTTTATCTCGACAGTTTCTGTAAACATATTGTCGCTAAGCCACTGCAATCCTTCTTTTGTCATAAAATCAGTTTCCGCAACCAATGATTTCAAAACGATTGTTTTAACCAATTTCTCTTGGCAGTGAAAAAGGAATATAAAATTTTTAGAAAAATGTTCCAAATAGTTTGCTCCGGTTAAAACACCTTCCCAAATCAAGTCAGAGAAAACGTCTAATTCTTGCTCTGCCACTTCTGGCTGTTCGGCTTTAATCTTATCCCACTCGCATTTGTCAATGGATTGTGTTGCTAAAAAATTAGCAAATTCTTGATGAAGCGCTTCGAACTGTTCTTTTGTTAGTCTTCTGTATTTCATTATTAGGTACTAGTTTTTGGGTTCTAGGTTCAGGAAAAATTTCCTTTTAAAATTTCAAAATTGAAAATTCCAAGTTCAAAATTCATTATTAATTTCAAAATTTTGAATATTCAATCTAGAACAAAGAATTTTGAAATAAAAAAAATCCCGACTTTCATCGGGATTCTATATTCATGTTGAAAAATATTATTTCTCAGCAACGATTTCGTATGGCAATTCAACGATAACATCTCTGTGCAATCTCACGCTAGCAGTATATTTTCCTGTACGTTTAACAACACCAGAAGTGATGAATTTTCTATCGATTGGTTGACCAGCTTTTTCTAAAGCTTCAGCGATATCGATGTTAGTGATTGAACCAAAAAGTTTCTCACCGCCAGCTTTAGCTGTAAGTTTTATTTCAAGTGCTTTCAAAGATTCTGCTACTTTTTTAGCATCATCAACTACTTTCGCTTCTTTGTGCGCTTTTTGCTTTAGGTTTTCAGCCAAGATTTTCTTAGCAGAAGGAGTTGCCATGTGAGCAAAACCTTGTGGGATTAAAAAGTTACGACCATATCCGTTTTTTACAGTTACTACATCGTCTTTAAAACCTAAATTTTGAACGTCTTTTTTTAAGATCAATTCCATGTTGTTGTCCTTTTTTAATAGAAGTTAGGTTCCGTTTGACGAGAAACCAACAACTGAGTTTTTATTATTTTAATAAATCGGCCACGTATGGCATTAAAGCTAAATGTCTTGCTCTTTTCACAGCAACTGACACTTTTCTTTGGTATTTTAATGAAGTTCCAGTTAAACGACGTGGAAGAATTTTTCCTTGCTCGTTAACGAATTTCAATAAAAAATCTGCATCTTTATAATCAATATATTTGATACCAGATTTTTTGAAACGACAATACTTTTTAGTTTTGTTTGTTTCTATGTTCAAAGGCGTTAGATATCTGATATCTCCGTCTTTTTTTCCTGAAGCTGATTGTTGTAGGGTTGCCATAATAATTACGCTTTAGCTGCTTTTAATTTTGCTCTTCTTCTTTCTGCCCAAGAAATTGCGTGTTTGTCAAGACTTACAGTCAAGAAACGCATAACTCTTTCGTCACGTCTGAATTCAGTTTCGAAAGCGATTAATACTTCTGGTGACACTTTGTACTCAAATAAATGGTAAAAACCACTTTTTTTGTGTTGGATTTCGTAAGCCATTTTTTTTAGGCCCCAATCCTCTTTTGATACCATCTCGGCTCCTCTAGAAGTAAGAAAATCTTCGAATTTGCTTACTGTTTCCTTTACCTGTACTTCAGATAAAACGGGATTCAAGATGAAAACAGTCTCATAATGATTCATAATAATATATTTTATTTGTTATAAAATTGGGTGCAAAAGTAACCTTTTTATTTTAATATACAAACCAAATTTCACTTTAATCGATGAACTGCAAAAAAACTAGGCGTAGGTGTATTATTATTAAAAAAAATATATACTTTTATGAAACCAATTAATCGCTATAATATGAAATTGAATTGTGTCGTAGTTGATGACAGTGCAATACAAAGGATGACCGTTACAAAACTAGCATCCAATAACCCACATTTGAATTTGGTAGGGGATTTCCCTAATGCCATTGAAACTAAAAACTGCCTTAGCACTACTGATGTCGACCTAATATTTCTTGATATCGAAATGCCGATTATCAACGGTTTTGACCTTTTAGACGGATTAAAAGTAAAACCACAGATTGTTTTCATCACATCAAAAGCCGAATATGCATTAAAAGCTTTCGATTATGATGCCACGGATTACCTTCAAAAACCAATCACGCCGCAGCGGTTCAACATTGCCGTAAAAAGAGCGCTCGACCTGCATATTTTAAGAAAAGAAAATGTGGATGACGACAGCGATTTTATTTACATCAAAAGCAATTTGAAGAAATTAAAGGTATATGTTGCCCGAATCAAATGGATTGAAGCCTACGGCGACTATATCAAAGTAGTGACAGACGACGAAAATCATTTGGTACTTTCCACAATGAAAGCTTTTGAGAATGACCTGCCTTCGGAAAAATTCATTCGCGTGCACAAATCTTTTATCGTAAATGTTGACAAAGTAGCTCGTTTCAACAGCAAATATGCAGAAATCGGTGTGCATAAAATTCCATTAAGCAGAAACAAAAAAGAAGAACTTATCAAGGCGCTTGAAGCCGAAAATTAATAAAAATCAACATTCGCCGCCACCTTTATCGGTCGGTATTGCGGGACAGCCTCAAAACTATTCAGTATTTTCTGGATAGTTTTTTTTGTACTTCCCAGTGGCTTATTTTGCGGAATCTTGATTAATATAGTTCGAATATACTCATTCCTGATTCTGCTGATAACAGGCTCTTCCGGACCCAAAACCGGTATATCTAAATTCTGGCTCATCACTTGGTACAGCCACATCGAACCTTCTTTCAATTTATCAAAATCACGATGTTTCAGCGTAATTTTGATCAGCCTATAATAAGGAGGATATTTAAAAACATGGCGGTCATACAATTGTTCCTTGTACATCCCGATATAATCGTTGTTCGTCACCTGCTGAATCGTGTTGTGATTCGGATTATAAGTCTGGATAATCACTTTCCCCCTTTTCTCCGAACGGCCAGCTCGTCCAGAAACCTGCGTCATCATTTGGAAGCTTCTCTCGAAAGCCCTAAAATCAGGATGGTACAGCATATTATCGGCATTCATGATTCCAACCAAAGACACATTATCAAAGTCCAAACCTTTGGCAAGCATCTGAGTGCCCACCAAAATATCAATCTCCCGATTTTTAAAACTGTCGATTATTTTTTCGTAGCCGTATTTGCCGCGCGTAGTATCTTGGTCCATTCGCCCTACTTTCTTCTCTGGAAACAATTCCTTGATCTCCATTTCAATCTGTTCCGTTCCAAAACCTTTCGTAGTCAAATCCACGCTCGAGCAATTGTGGCAATTCGTAGGCTTTGCCATAGAATACCCGCAATAATGGCATCGCAATTGGTTCTTATTCTTATGGTAGGTCAAACTCACGTCACACTGCGGACATTCCGGAACATGGCCGCAAGTAATACATTCCAAAACCGGCGAATAACCGCGGCGGTTCTGAAACAAGATAATCTGTTCGCCAAGCGCCAAAGCTTCCACCATCTGTTCTAAAAGCGTGTCGCTGCAATGCCCTTTCATCCTTTTTCGGAAATATTTGTCTTTCAAATCCACCAATTCAATCTCCGGCATCATCACGTTTCCATAACGCTCGCTGATTTCCACCAGTCCAAATTTGTCATTCGTAGCATTAAAATACGTTTCCAGACTAGGAGTCGCCGAACCTAAAAGCACTTTCGCCTTAAAAGAATTAGCCAAAACAATAGCCGAATCCCGAGCGTGATAACGCGGTGCGGGATCATGCTGCTTAAAAGTCTGCTCGTGTTCCTCGTCAATAATCACCAAGCCCAAATTATGGAAAGGCAAAAACAAAGCCGACCTCGCCCCGATCACAATCTTCGCCTTCGGAGAATTTTCAAGCACTTGTTTCCAAACCTCAACACGCTCGTTATTGGTATATTTTGAATGAAAAACCGCCACTTGGTTTCCAAAAAACGAAGTCAGTCGCCCGACAAGCTGTGTGGTCAGGGCAATTTCTGGCAGGAGAAACAAAACCTGCTTCCCTTCCTTTATATAGTCTTCAATTAATTTAATATAGATTTCCGTCTTCCCGCTCGACGTCACGCCGTGCAAAAGGCAGACTTCTTTTTCGCTAAAAGCCGTCGCAATTCCGTCAAACGCATTTTGCTGTGCGGCGCTCAACTGCAGGTTTTTCTCCCTAATATTTTTGTCAAAAGAAACGCGATCTTCCTGAATGTGGTATTCTTCAAAGATGCCTTTTTCTACCAAAGTTTTAATGACTGAAGAAGAAGCACCCGACTTTTCCGCCAGCTGTTTTACCGAAATCGGCTTTTTGTCCGCCGCTTTCAGCTGAAAAAACGAAAGCAAAATATCTTTCTGTTTTTTGGCCGATTTTAATTTATCCAAAAGTTCCGACAAGCCTTCATTAGAATCATATTCTGGACTCAAACGCACATAGCGAATCAATTTCGGAGTATACAATTCCACCACTTCTTCCTCCAGTGTCAAGATGTTTTTATCGATCATTTTCTGAAGCACCGGAAAAACCGTCTTCTTCCCCAAAATCGAAATAATATCCTGTACTTTCAGCGAACTCTGGTGTTGCAACGCATCATAAATCAAAAACTCCTCGTCAGAAAGTGCCGCTTCGTCAATAAAAGTATCTTTGGCCTGCGAAATCACCGTCTCCGTTTCCAGCAAAAAAGCGGAAGGCATCGCGCCACGGTAAACATCGCCGATGGCACACATATAATACGACGCGATCCATTGCCAATGCGCAATCTGAATTTCAGTCACAAGAGGCGTTTCGTCTAAAATCTGGTGAATTTCCTTGGCTTCGTATAAAGCAGGCTCGTTTTGATGCAGTTCAATGGCCAGCGCCGTATAAATCTTGCTTTTCCCAAAAGGCACCGCAATGCGCATTCCCTTTTTGATGTAGCCATACTCTGCTTCTGAAACGCGATACGTAAAAGTTTTGGACAGCGACAAAGGAAGAATAACTTCTACAAAATACATTTTTGGTGGATTTGATTGTGTTACAAAGATAAGTCATTGCGAGGAACGAAGCAATCACATAATAAACTTCTAAAAACAACTTCCACAAGCAAAATCGATAATCAAAACCACACGGTCATTGCGACGAAGGAAGCAATCACATCACGATTGTGGACAAAGATTGTCTATTCTGATTATGTGATTGCTTCCTTCGTCGCAATGACAAACCGCAACTAAACTGTCATAATATCCTCAATTTCCCCAAACAAATCCAACCACAAAGGATTCAAATCCTCAATAAGCCTAATCTTTGCAGCTCTCGAACCTCCTTTCAATTGCTTCTCGCGAGCAATCGCATCTCCAATCATTTGAAATTGCTCATAATAAACCAGCTTATTTAAATTGTATTTTGCAGAATGAGAATTTGGAAACTGTTTATTGATATGTTGCAAAATTCTTTGAGGAAGATTTGAAGTAACTCCTATATATAATGCAGTATTGTATTTATTGGTAACAATGTATATAAATCCAGGTTTCATAGGCATATAATTTTTCTTTAAATTTAATAGTTTTTACAAATCAACAAGCAAAACATGCCGTCATTGCGAGGCAAGAAGCAATCACATAATCACAAGCCATGTCGATAATCGTGATAGGATTGCTTCGTGCCTCGCAATGACTATGTTGCTCTGTAACTTTGCAATTTAAAATCAATTAAAAAGATGCTTCCGCTTCAATCGGTTAATCGCCCCATTCAATTCAAAGCCCAAAAGCAGAATCATGCAGTTCAGCCAAATATAAATCATCAAGATCAAAAGCGTTCCGATAGACCCATAAAGCTCGTTATACTTGGCAAATCGCACCACATAAATACCAAAAACAAAGGAAGTAAGAATAATCAAAACCGTAGTAAAAATAGACCCGATGCTGAAAAAAGAATTGCGTCGCGTCTGCTTGGTTCCAAATTTAAAAAGTATGGAAGTCGCCGTAAGAATCATAATCCCCACAAACACAAACCTTCCGATACTCACGAAGTTAATCGCCTCAAAGAACCCGTCGTTCTTCATCTGGTGGATAAAATATTCAAAAACAACAATCGAGGAAACCGTAATGATGAGCAATAGCGAAAGCAACATCGCAATGCCAATTGAAACGGCATATTGCCTAAAAAACCCGCGGGTCACGGTAATATGTCGGGAGATTTCAAAACCTCCTAAGATGGCATTGACGCCATTCGCCATTAAAAATATAGACAATAAAAACCCCGAGGAAAGCAATCCCTGGTAAGAATTATTCAAGATATCGCTGATGATTTTCGCAATCGCGTCATACGTATTCGGAGGCACGCTTTCCTCCACAAATTTCAAGAAATCGGCCTGAAAACCTTCAATAGGAATATACGGAATCAAGTTCAAGATAAACAGCGCAAACGGAAAAAGCGCCATGAAAAAGCTGAACGCAATCGCACTCGCCCGATAAGAAAATGCTCCTTTGGCAATCCCGATAAAATAAAGTTCGAGCAGATCATAAAACGACAAGCCTTCAAGCCAGGGGAGTTTTATCTTCTGCGTAAAATGCATTAAAGGGCGTATAACGGGAATCTTTTCGAGCTTGTATTCTATTATCTTAGTCACTTTTTTGTGTTTTTTAGATGGCTTTTAGGCTTAAATCCATATTGTAAACCGAATGCGTCAAAGCGCCTGAGGAGATAAAATCTACGCCGCATTCTGCATAATTACGGATGGTCTTTTCATTAATATTTCCAGAAGATTCCGTCTGGCATTTGTCACCAATCAAAGCAACAGCTGTCTTGGTATCTTCAAAATTAAAGTTGTCAATCAAAATCCTGTAGATGGAATCAGATTCTAAGATTTCCTTGATTTCATCTAGGTTTCTGGCTTCCACAATAATCTTCAAATCTAAGTTATTTTCTTTTAAATAAGCAGTCGTTTTGGCAATAGCCTTGGTAATGCCGCCTGCAAAATCAATATGGTTGTCTTTCAGCATAATCATGTCATACAATGCAAAACGGTGGTTCTCGCCTCCCCCAATTTTCACGGCCCATTTCTCAATAGCGCGAATCCCCGGAGTCGTTTTTCTGGTGTCTAAAACCTTGGTTTTTGTTCCTTCAATCAGATTTGCGAAGAACTTAGTTTTCGTCGCAATCGCAGACATGCGCTGCATTGCGTTCAAGACAAGGCGTTCTGATTTTAAGATAGACTGCGAGCTTCCGGTCACGTGAAAAACCACGTCACCGAATTTTACAGGCGTTCCGTCAGCAATAAAAGTTTCTATTTGTAAGTCGGGATCTACGTAGTTGAAAATCATTTTGGCAAATTCGACACCGGCAATCACGCCTTCATCTTTTACCAAAAGTTTCGCTTTTCCTTGGGCATCCGCAGGAATACAAGCCAATGAACTGTGGTCTCCGTCGCCAACATCTTCCCGGATTCCGTTTTCTATGATTAATTTTAATTCGTTCTGGAATTGTGCTTCTGAAATCATTTTGAAAATTTAATTGAAGCTAAAATAATAAAATCTTTCTGACTTTGGCTGAATTTTTCTTTAATAAAACACAGTGTTTTGGGTTTCAGAAGCCTTTGAATTTATATGCAGAAGAATTTCAGGCAAGTATAGTATCCTGCTAAAGAAAATTGAAAAGTTTTAAGCATAAAAAAAGTCCGAATCGTGATGATTCGGACTTTTTTATAAATGCTGAAAAATTTACTATTTCGGCTGCGGAGTTGTTCCTGTCGGAGTTGTTCCAGTTCCAGTAGGATTCGTCACTCCCGAAGGATTTGTTGTTGTCCCATTTGGATTTACAGTACCATTCGGATTTGTTGTTCCGTTAGGATTCGTTGTTCCGTTAGGATTAATTGACGCCGGATCAGTCGTAGTCGAAGCTGGCTTTGGCGCTCCACTCGGATCATAAGTCGAATTATTCGATCTAGTGCTTTTCATCGACGACGATTCTGTGCTTTTTGCCTTGTCAGTCGCTGTTTTCTTCTTGTCCTTTTTCTGAGGATCTTGTTGCGTACTCGTTTTTGTAGTCGTAGAACTGCTGTTTGTCGTACTCGTTTTCGTATCCGTTTGTGCGGATGCTAAGCTGAATGCAAAAAATGCACCAAGCAATAAAAGATTCTTTTTCATAATTGTATATTTTAGTTGCAATTTTATCACGCATTTGTCATCGTGCTTATACAAATTTAGTCTATCAATAAGTGTTTTCTTTTACAAAACCTCTATTGAATTTTGCATAATATCCTGAATTGCAACTATTTTACACCTAAAAACAATACGCTCTAGATTAATTCTATGTTTTGTATTTTTGAAATCTGAATTAAGAAAAAATGAACATCAAGCTGATTGCCATTGGCAAAACTGACAATAAAGCGCTTCAAACTTTAATCGATGACTATCAAAAGCGATTGTCCTTCTACATAAAGTTTGACTTAGAAATTATTCCGGATATCAAAAACGTAAAAAATCTTTCAGAATCCCAGCAGAAAGAAAAAGAAGGCGAATTGATTCTGTCAAAACTCACTCCAACCGACCAATTGATTCTCTTAGATGAAAACGGAAAAAACTTTTCCAGCGTAGCTTTTTCAGAAGAATTACAAAAGAAAATGAATTCGGGAATCAAGACTTTAGTTTTTGTAATCGGCGGTCCGTACGGTTTCTCAGAAACAGTTTACGCAAAATCACAAGGAAAAATTTCGCTGTCTTTAATGACATTTTCACATCAAATGGTGCGGCTGTTTTTTATTGAGCAGTTGTATCGCGGTTTTACTATTTTAAGGAATGAGCCTTATCATCATCAATAGTTTTTTAGGCAAAAGTAATTAGGCAAGAGGCAAAAGTTTTAGATTGTAATTTGACCGAAGAGCTATTTCAGAAAGTAATTCCACAATATTGTAAAACTTTTTGCCTATTTACTTTTGCCTATTGCATCAAATAGAGCAACACATTCCACAGCTTCTTTTACATCATGAACCCTCAAAATCTTAGCACCTTTCATCAAGGAAACCGTGTTTAAAAACGTAGTTCCATTCAAAGATTCTTGGGGCGTAATTCCCAATTTTTTATAAATCATCGACTTCCTTGA
Source organism: Flavobacteriaceae bacterium PS02334 (assembly GCA_029959295.1). Classification (GTDB taxonomy): domain Bacteria; phylum Bacteroidota; class Bacteroidia; order Flavobacteriales; family Flavobacteriaceae; genus Flavobacterium. The sequence goes on from JASCOH010000001.1 coordinate 386,336, forward strand.
AATTCCTGACAGCAAAGGCAAATCTAACATTTGAAATAATTCCAATTTATTCATTACTTCAAAATTCTGTTCCAAAGTCTTTGCAAATCCAAAACCTGGATCGATAATAATGTCGTTAATCCCCAAACTTCTCGCTTCGTTCACTTTTTCTGAAAAATAAAAAAGCATTTCTTTTATAATATCCTCATAATTTACCAGGCTTTGCATCGTCTTCGGATCGCCTTTCATGTGCATCATTATATAAGGAACATTATATTTCGCAACGGTTCCCAGCATCTTTCCATTCAAATTTCCTGCAGAAATATCATTGATAATCGCAACTCCAGCTTCAATCGAAGCCTTTGCAACTTCACTCCTAAAAGTATCCACAGAAATCAAAATCTCGGGGAAAATGCGAACCAACATTTCAATTACTGGAATAATTCTTCGCAATTCTTCTTCTTCCGAAACAAATGCAGCGTTTGGCTTTGATGAATACGCGCCGATATCAATAAAAGTCGCTCCATCGGAAAGCATTTTTTGCACTTTATCAATGATGACTTGATCACTGTCGTTTTTTCCTCCGTCATAAAAAGAATCGGGAGTTATATTTAAAATTCCCATCACTTTGGGAGTAGATAAATCGATGAGTTTTCCTTTGCAGTTCATTTTGGGTGCAGGGTTTTGGGTCTAGGGTTTTGGGCTAATTGAAACGAAGAAAAAGTTCTATGCAAATCCTTGCATCTTTTACCTTTCACCCTAAACCTTTTTTCACTATTTTTGGACAAATTTCATACAAATATACACCAATAATGAATAGAACTTCTCAAGAATATGACAGCGTTATCAGCATTTGTCGTACCTTATTCGTAAACAAAATGACCGATTACGGAAGTGCTTGGCGCATTTTACGCCTTCCTTCTTTAACCGACCAAATTTTCATCAAGGCACAAAGAATCAGAAGCTTGCAAGAAAACGATGTTCGAAAAGTAGACGAAGACGAAACCGGAGAATTCATCGGAATCATCAATTATTCGATTATGGCTTTGATTCAATTGGAACTTGGAGTTGTGGATCAGCCTGATTTAAACGTAGAAAGAGCGACACAATTATATGACGAAAAAGTAGCGCTGACTAAAGAACTGATGGAAGCTAAAAACCATGATTATGGCGAAGCTTGGCGCGAAATGCGCGTGAGTTCTTTAACCGATTTGATTCTTCAGAAATTGCTTCGCGTAAAGCAGATTGAAGACAACAAAGGCAAAACGATTGTATCTGAAGGCATTGACGCCAATTATCAAGACATGCTAAATTATTCGGTTTTTGCACTTATTTTAATGGGTTTTGCCAAATAACAACTCATTAACAAATTAAATTTCACACAAGCCTTATTTTTGAGAAAACTTAAAATATGGAAAACATAAAAAAATACCTCCCCTGGACAATTAGGATTATTATTTCCTTCTTATTCCTAATTTCCGCTGTTGCAAAGTTATACCCGAGTCCGTATTTCGCTATTTCTACTTTTGAAGTAAAGCAATTATATCCGATGGGATTTTCAGAAGATGTGGCTGTATTTTTCTCTAGAATCTTAATCGGAATTGAATTGGCACTCGGAATTTTACTATTGCAAAATAACTATTTGAGAAGAATAATTATTCCTGCAACAATCTTAATGTTGGTCGTTTTTACAACCCATTTAACGATTGACACGATTCAAAACGGAGGAAATTCTGAAAACTGCGGTTGTTTTGGAAGCCTTCTTCCAATGACGCCGATTGAAGCAATTATCAAAAATGTTGTGGCAATAATTTTATTGGCAGTTTATTTATACGTAGTTCCAAAAATCACTAACGAAAAAAGCAATTTCTGGGTTTTGACAACGGTAACTTTCGCAGCGATTCTAACACTGTTTATGATTGCGCCGATTCAGCCAAAAGAAGCGGAAGTTGTTTCTGAAGAAATTGAAACTCCAACACCAACTGTAGAAACTTTTCAAGCACAAAATGCAGATACAATACCACTTGGAAAGAAAGAAACGACAGTTGCAGAAGAAGTAAAAACTGAAACAGCAAAACCTGCAACCGATGAACCAGCGCAACAAAAATCTGGTTATTCACAATATTTTTCAAACATCGACAAAGGCAAAAAAATCTTGGCGCTTTTCGTTCCAGGTTGTGAGCACTGTCGCGATGTGGCGAAAGAATTGACCGAAATGAAGGCGAAAAACAAAAATTTCCCTGAAGTTCAAATTGTTTTCATGAACGAAGAAGCCAATTTGATTCCTGATTTCTTTAAGTTTGCAGGAGCAGAATATCCTTATAAAGTAATTGAAATTATTCCTTTCTGGAAACTTTTGGGTACTGGAAAAGATACTCCAGGCGTAATTTATCTTTGGAATGGCAACAAAATCAAGGAATGGGACGGAATCAACGAAAAGAAATTTGTGGGTTCTGAACTTACAACTGTCCTGAAGAAAAACTATTCTGAAATAAAGAAATAACGGTGATAAAATACCTTTTAAATAAAATAGGATATGCCCTGCTGACGCTTTTTGGAGTGGTCACAGTCATATTCTTTTTATTTAATGTCTTGCCCGGAGACCCTGCGAGAATGATGCTTGACCAGAATGAGAATTCGGAACAATTGGCTATTGTCAAGAAAAAATATGGTTTTGACAAGCCGATTTCTACGCAGTATTTTTATTACCTAAACGACCTCTCTCCTATTTCTTTCCACAGTAAAAACTCAGAAGATTATACTTTTCTTTCCGAAGGAAAATACAATGCCGTCTCCTTGTTTTCTATCGGAAATAACGAAGTGGTTTTAAAGTCGCCTTACTTGCGCGAAAGCTTTCAAAAAAGCGGCAAAAAGGTTTCTGCCGTAATTGGAAACACGTTGCCGAATACTTTTCTCTTGGCGCTTTTTGCGATTATAATTGCGATTTCTATCGGAATTATTCTCGGAATTATTTCTGCATTATATAAAGATACTTGGATTGACAGAATTATTGCGCTTTTAAGCACGCTCGGAATGAGCATTCCTTCCTTTTTCAGTGCCATTTTATTTGCTTGGTTTTTCGGATTTCTGCTTCACAATTACACCGGCTTGAACATGACCGGAAGCCTTTATGAAGTGGATGATTTTGGCGAAGGTTCTTACATCCAATGGAAAAATATTTTGCTTCCTGCAATTGTTTTGGGAATTCGTCCGCTTGGGGTTGTGATTCAGTTGATGCGCAATTCTTTGCTGGAAACTTTTGGCCAAGATTATATCAGAACGGCAAGAGCAAAAGGTTTATCTGAATTTCAAATTATCAGAAAACACGCTGTCAAAAACTCCTTAAATCCTGTAGTTACTGCTATTTCAGGCTGGTTTGCATCCATGCTTGCCGGTGCCGTTTTTGTCGAATATATCTTCGGCTGGAATGGTCTTGGAAAAGAAATCGTGGAAGCCTTAAACAACTTAGATTTGCCCGTTATCATGGGCTCTGTGATTGTGATTGCTACGACTTTTGTGGTGATTAATATTTTGGTGGATTTGGTCTATGCTTATCTGGATCCTAAAATTCGCCTACAGTAATTCTTATAGCTTCAAAAATACTTTTGCGATCGAAATCCTATTAAATAATATTTTTTCTCACTGTTTTCAAATAAAGATTAGTTTTAAGTTATGATACCGTTACAATCATTTTATCACTGCGCTTTAAATTTTCAAACAACATAATAATTATGTAACACGTCTTAAGAATTCTGGAAGTATCTTTTGCATACTAAAATAAATATGCAAAATGAATTTTTTAATTGAAATAAATAAATTTAGAAGGATTCTTACCAGAGGCATGACCAGGAATATCGGGCGTTCAAGAAGAATTCCTAAATTGAATAGCGGTGAGCTTCCCAATTTTAAAAGAATTTTAATTTCAAGACCGAACGGGCGTTTGGGAAATTTATTAATGCTTACTCCTTTGCTTCGTGAAATAAATGCTAGTTTTCCTGACTGTAAAATTGACTTGTTTGTAAAAGGAAACCTTGCTCCTATTTTATTCAAAAATTATCAAAATATTGACCAAATTATATATCTTCCGAGAAAGCCTTTTAATGAATTGATCAAATACCTGAAGGTTTGGACTACGATAAAAAAGCACCATTATGATTTGGTAATTAATATAGACAAAGGCTCTTCTTCGGGGAGAATTGCCACAAAAATCTCCAATTCAAGGTTAAAAATTTTTGGTGACGAAATTGAAAATATAGCTGAAAAATATCAGGATTATCCACATATGGCAAAATTTCCGGTATATAATTTCAGGGAATATTTGGCACTTTTGGGTTATCCTTTAAAAGAAAATACTGTTCCTTCTTTAGATTTAAAACTAAGTGATTCTGAGATTTCAGAAGGCAAAAAAATATTGAAAGATCTTGTCAAAAATGATAAAAAAACAATTTCTATTTTCACTTATGCGACTTGCTCGAAATGCTATTCCACAAATTGGTGGGAAGAATTTTATGGAAAGCTAAAAACAGAATTTCCTGATTACAATATTATTGAAATTCTGCCGATTGAAAATGTATCGCAAATTGACTTTAAGGCCACTACTTTTTACAGCAAAGATGTTCGAGAAATTGGTGCAATAATAGCAAATACAACTATTTTCATCGGTGCCGACAGCGGCATAATGCACTTGGCGAGCGCCACAAAAGCACCTACACTTGGTTTATTTTCTGTGACAGACACAAAAAAATATGCGCCTTATAATTTTAAAAATGTTGCGATTGATACCAATTATTGCACTTGTGAAGACTATATCAAAACACTAAAAAATATGCTTGACTGATTCAAAATCTTTTAATTTGATCGATTTGATCAGATTTTAATTTCAGAAATATTACATTTGGAAATATTGTTCCAAAATAAATTAAAGCGATGGCTAATATGATAGAGAAAATTCCAAGTGACTTATCTCTTTTGAAGGAAATCTATGAGAAATGCGGCTTCAGAATTTCTGAAATAATTCCAGAAAAAGAAAGTGCAGCATACAGCGCTTATGATTTAAAACTAAATTCGTTATTTGTTAAATTCAGAACTTCAAAGATTACGCCGACAAAAACCGGACAGTTTGTAACTCTCTGGAAAAGAATTGAAAACGGACCGATTGCCCCTTTTAATAGTGCGGACAAGATCGATTTTGTAATTATAAGTTGCAGAGATAATAAAAATTTTGGACAATTTATTTTTCCGAAATCAGAGTTGATTAAAAAAGGAATTTTTACAGATAAAAAAGAAGGAAAACGTGCTATCCGAGTTTATCCGCCTTGGGATGTGGCAACTAATAATCAAGCAAAAAAGACACAAGAATGGCAATCGAACTATTTTTTAAATCTTGAAAACGAACTAGATTGTGATTTGATAAAAAGTGTATTTGAAGTATAAAATTTTGTAATATCTTTCCAAAAAATTCTGCAGCAATATTATAAAATAGCCAATCTTATGAAAAACATATTTCTACTTTTATTATTAATTTCAAGTCTTTCATTTGCCCAATCAAAAGACTGTTCAAGGCTGAAAAATTGCAAATTAGAATCTTTACTAGCCGAAGACAAATCTTATATTATCATAAAAAATAATGAATACAGCCAGATTTATGACGATGGCAATTTTGTGAAAGCGAAGATAAATTGGATTGCCAATTGCGAAGCAGAAATCACAATTTCAGAAGTTTCAATTCCTGATTTCTCTTTGGCTACTGGCGAAAAATTGAATTTAAAAATAGACAAAATTACAGGTGATATCGCAGAATGCTCTGTAAAAATGCAAGGAGAAACTTATAATTCAAAGTTTAAAATTACAAAATAGAGTTTCATAAAAAAACCGATGCAGAATATACATCGGTTTTTTTATAAACTATTTCTTTTTTCCTTTAGCTTTTGATTTCTTTTTCGCTTTGGCTCTTTTCTTAGCTTTTTCTTTCTTTTTTGCCTTCGCTTTATCTTTCGCTTTTTGTTTTTTTGCCTTATCCTTTTTAGCTTTTGCTTTCGCCTTTTCTTTTTCTTTTGCTTTCTTAGCTTTATTTTTAGCTTTTGCTTTCAATTTTGCTTTTTTAGCTTTCGCTTTTTCCTTTTCTTTCATCTTTTTATTTTTCTTTTTATCGGTTTTTGAATTTTCTTCAGCTGGAGTTCCCTCTAAATTTTCACTTGGAGTTGCTGCAGCGCTTATTTCTGCAGGAAGTTCAGCCACTGTTTCTTCTTTAGTTTCTTCAGTGGTCGCTGGTTTTTCGACAGCTTTTTTTACAGGTGCTTTTCGAGGAGCTACCGCAGTTCTCTTGCGAACTGGTTTTGCTTCTCCAGAAGTATTTTCAACAACTTCAGGCGAAGTATTTTCGACTGCTAAATTGTTTTCTTGCGTTTCTGGCAAAGCATCCAGATCAGTTTTAACAGGTTGTTTCATGGATTGTCTTAGTTAATTTATAGTATTATTTTTTATTACTAATTAGTAAAAAGGCATTAAAGGTTTACAAATGATTAATTCAATGTAAATTTAACGTTAACAAATGTAAGAATTATAAGCATTCGCCAATGTTAAGCTTTTAGTTTGAGGCAATTCTTAACATTGGAAATCAAAATCACTTAAAATTTTGATAAAAAAAGATATTTTGAAGTGCTCATCTTCATCTTTTTAAATCTTAATAAAGTGTCAAAAACAGCCTTTTGTTTAGTTTTTTCAATTTAAAGGCGTAAATTCAATATGAATTAGAACTTTTCCGAAATTAAAAATTAACTGGAGGAAAGACATTCTGAAGGAAATCAAGTCTCTAATAATCACTTTGCCAAGTATAAAAACAAACCTACAAAATATGAGAAAAATAGCCATTGTCCTGCTTTGCATCATTGCGTTGGGCGCATGCAAATCTAAAAAGCCGGAAGCTCCAAGAGTGGAAAGAGAAGAAATCATGGATGTAAGCGATTTTCAAAAACAAAAGGCGTATGAACTTGGAAAAAGAGTCCTGAATACCTGCAATACTTCAAGATTTAAACCTTTTACGACAAGCGAGGCAACTGAAAAAGTAATCCAAAATACAACTTTAGAAAGGCTTTCAAGCACGTGCAGCAAATATTTGATCAAATATGGACAATTTCAAGACCTCAAATTAGTAGAAGTGATCCACAATAAAGAAGATAATTCTTTGGTTTTTAGGTATAAGGCAGAATACCAGAGAAAATACAAGCAAAAAGAACTGCAGGTTACTTTAAATAGCGACAATAAAGTTTCTGCCATCAAATCTACAGATTGGACAGATATTTACAAGCCATAAGAAGTTTGCGGTTTTTTGCGTATTTTTATTCAAAAATCCGAAATGAATTCGAACGAACAAATTATTGAAGAATTTTATGCCGCTTTTGCAGATGGAAATCCTGAAACGATGACCAGCTGTTATCATCCTGAAATTGTTTTTGAAGATCCTGCTTTTGGGAAATTGCACGGAAAAGACGCTTCAGATATGTGGCACATGCTTATCGAGCGCGCCAAAGGAAACCTAGAAATAGAATTTTCTAACATAAAAGCAGATGCCAATAAAGGAAGTGCTGAATGGATTGCAACCTACAATTTCAGCAAAACCAACAGAAAAGTGGTCAATAAAATCAAGGCTTCTTTTGAATTCAAGGACGGACTGATTATCAAGCATACTGACTATTTTGATTTTTATAACTGGTCGAAGCAAGCCTTGGGAACTACTGGGATATTACTGGGCTGGTCTTCCTTTCTTCATAAAAAAGTACAAAATCAGGCACTGGAATCACTGCGCAAATACCAGAAGAAAAATCCTTAAATTAACATACATTTAAAAACTAAGACCCCATAATTGCTTAATTTTAAGGAAACACAATTTCTTAGAATTATCATTATGGCAAATACCTTTTTAAACTCTTTTCTGCCGCTTTTTTACATTTCATGGTTTGACGATGTGCTGACAGAAACAGAAATGAATACGATCAAAGAAGCCATCAACACTCAAGATTGGCTTACAAAAACAGACAAAAAAGAACTTCTCTCAAAAATAAATATTGAAAATCCGCCGACAAGAACTGAACTTCTGGCTTGGAAAAAAATCATATCTAAGGGAATCAATGAAGACAACGACGAAGAATTATTAACCGACGTCGCCATCAAATTAGCCTTGCTCGAAAACCCTAAGCTGGAAGACGAAAAGCTAAAAGAGCTGTATTTTTTCCTTCAAAATCTTGAAAAAGCATTGGGAATCATAAGCAATGAAGCCGTTTTTGCCTTCAAGGAAAAGCACGACAACACGATTACTTCAAAATATGCTACCGAAACTAATTTTTCAGTAGAAAAGCTCACTGAAATTTTAGATGGAAACCAAGCAGAAACCATCAATAAAGTAAAAAAAATCATCAGCCGTCCCGCTTTCAAATACGAAGAATCGACTGATATTGAAATCTACCGCGAAAAAGTCTTGAAATGGTGCAAGATTTTAGCTAAAGAAGGATTGGGTTCCACTGCTTATCCAAAAAAACATGGCGGCGAAGACGATGTGGAAGCTTACTTTTCAATTATGGAAACGTTGAGCTACCACGATTTGAGCTTGGTCATCAAATTCGGAGTGCAATTTGGGCTTTGGGGAATGAGCATCCAGTCTTTGGGAACTGAAAAACATTATGCAAAATATTTGAAAAAAGTAGGAACCTTGGCACTTCCTGGCTGTTTTGCCATGACGGAAACCAATCATGGTTCTAACGTGAAATCGCTTGAGACTACAGCAACTTATGATCATAAAACCAAAAGTTTTACGATCAATACGCCTCACAAATTAGCTCGAAAAGAATACATCGGAAACGCCGCAAGAGACGGAGAAATGGCCACCGTTTTCGCAAAATTAATCATCGACGGAATTGACCACGGCGTGAATGCCTTCATTGTCCCGATTCGAGATGCAAAGAAAAATGTTTTAGAAGGAATCACAATCGAAGACTGCGGTCACAAAATGGGCTTGAACGGCGTCGACAACGGAGTCATTTATTTTGACAACGTAATTATTCCAAAAGAAAATATGCTCGACAGATTTGCTTCTGTAAATAGCAAAGGAGAATTCGAAAGCCCGATTGCAAGCGACAACAGGCGCTTTTTCACCATGCTAGGGACATTAGTCGGGGGAAGAATCGGAATTCCAAGATCAGCTTTAGCCGCAGCAAAATCAGCCTTGACAATTGCCATCAGATATGGCGACCAAAGACGACAGTTTGGGCCACAAGGCGGTTCTGAAGTGCCAATCTTAAATTACAGAATGCACCAGCGAAGATTGATGCCTTATTTGGCAAAATCTTATGCGATACACTTTGCTTTGCAATATGTTACACAGAGATTCTTGAAGCGCAAAGAAGCTGAAATGCAAGAAATAGAGGCGCTTGCCGCAGGGATGAAAGCCTATGCTACTTGGAATACCCGCGACACCGTTCAAGAATGCCGTGAAGCCTGCGGTGGCAAAGGATATCTTTCTGAAAACCGCTTTGGGGCTTTGAAAAATGATACCGAAGTCTACACTACATTTGAAGGAGACAATACGGTTTTGATGAATCTGGTGGCCAAAAACAGGCTTTCTGAATTTAAAAACCAATTTGGAGAAATGAACGCCCTGAGCCTTTTCAATTACGTTGTCGACCAGGCCAAAACTTCCATTACTTACAAAAATCCGTTTGCTACAAGAAATACCGATGAAGCGCATATTGTTGATAGCGAGTTTCATATTCATGCTTTTCAGTTTCGCGAAAAAGAAATTCTGGCTTCTGCTGCAAAGCGAATTAAGAAATTATTAGACAGTGGCTTAGATTCCTTCGACGCTTTTAATATCGCACAGCATCATTTGATAAATGTTGGGCAGGCCTATCTGGAGCGAGTAGTTTTAGAACAATTCCAGCTCCAAATTGAAAATATGAAAGACGAAGGCTCAAAAGCAATCTTAAATAAATTATGCCAGCTTTATGCACTTTCAACTATCGAAAAAAATGCCAGCTGGTACCTCGAACAAGGCTATATGGAAGGCGTAAAAACAAAGGCAGTCAGAAAAGCGGTCAACCAGTTATGCTGGGAAATTAGGCAGAGCGCTGTGCCATTGGTAAACGCTTTTAACATCCCTGAAAGCTGCTTGAGCGCTCCTATTATCTTGAACAAATAATTCTCATAATTTCAATAACGAGGAAACATTAGTACTATAATTTACTAATGTTTCCTCGTTTTCATTATTATATTTCTGTAAGGTATTATAATACAATTAAGCATTTCTAATTCTTACAAATATTGGCACCAAAAGTAACTTACCACTACAGTACCAACTAACTTTTCAGGTAATACTTATCCTCTCCATTTTAAAAATAAAAAGTAAAAATTACAATATTTTAATTAAAATATATTACTAAAAAAATTTTGATTAAATGCATTTCAACGTCGTTTTGTGTTGTTCATCGATTATATTTAGTATTGTTGATAGTAACAATAGTATTGTTTGGCAACAACAACAGAATGTTATAATTTTCAACTCAATACTCTATAATATACTTACCTACCGCCTATAAATTTAACTTTTCGCCAAAGTTTCTATCTTATTCTCCTCCTATAATTTCTTACAGCCAGACACAACTATTATATAAAAGATTTAGATATTTTAGGTCATGAAAAAAGTAATACTCTGTTGCCTTTTATTTTTTGCTTTTGCGTCGTCGCAGGCAATTGCCTATGGCAACAACAGAAATATTCTTTTTACTGATGAAGAAACAACAATTGCGTCAGACACTCTGATATATATAAAACCCGGAACGGCTACCAATTTTAAGATTCAGAATTCCGTTTTGCAAGACAGTGTCGCAATTTCCAAACACGAGGAGGTTGTTTATATAAGTGACGGATCAACTATTTTCTTTAGTGAAGGCACTATTACCAGCCACTCCTTTTTATATAAAAGCAGCTAAAAAAACAGCGCCCATTGTTTTAAAAAAGAATAAAAAGCTTTCAGCTCCATCTGTTCCTGTTCTTGAAATAAATAAGACATTTTTAGTAGCATCAAAGCTGGTACAGCTTCCTGAGCCTATAATGGCTATCGCAGTAGTTTCAAGTCCGAAGCAGCCAAATGATGCTAAAATATATCGAGATTTCCCAGCTATTCCATCAGATTTCTATTTGAATTTTTATAGAGAACACAAATTAAAACTTTCTGCATATCAAGAGCATCAAGACTTCAAAAGCACTGCAGATGCCATGGATTATGCCCTTTTCAGCCGTCCACCAACGACCTGATTGACACCCCCCCTATTGCCCTTTTATTTAATATAAATAAAATACTTTTTGCATTGCCACCTTTTTTCAAGGTAGGACAAGAATAGCAATTTAATTTAAAATTTTAAAGACATGAAAAAACAACTTTACACTATAGCAGCCCTTTTAGTTATGGGAATTGCCGCCAACGCACAAGTAGGCATCGGCACCGTAACACCTGATGCCTCATCAATGCTTGACATCAAAAGCACGACGGCGGGCTTTTTAATGCCAAGAATGACAACTGCCAACAGAACAGCAATTGCATCTCCTGCGGCAGGTCTTCAGGTTTTTGATACGACCACAAATAGCATCTGGTTCTTTGACGGTACCGCTTGGAAAGACGCTGCAACCAGCACCAACATTTACAACAGCGATGGCTTATTAACAAACAGCCGTACAATTGACTACGATGGCTACGACCTAACCTTTTCTGAAGGAACAGGATCTACATTTTTTAACAGCACCAACCCGCTGCCTGTGCAAATCACGGGACCTTTAAGCACCATCCCAAATAGCATATTGCGCATTGGCGGGGCATCGGGCACGGCGGCCGTGGGACAGCAGGCGCTTATTGGTTTTAATCCTAACTTCATTAGTGGCGCTTATCCGATAGCCATCGGTGCAGAATATGTGAATGGTTCAGCCAACGAAGGTGCTGCTGACTTTGTTGTTAAAACATCAGGCGGCGGTGGCGCCGTAACCAGGTTTGTAGTACAAAATGCTGGTAACGTGGGTATTGGAACAACAACCCCTGGCGCAAAACTAGACGTTGCAGGTACGGTAAAAATCACTGACGGCTCTCAAGGTGTTGGAAAAGTATTGACTTCAGACGCCAACGGTTTGGCCAGCTGGTTAACGCCGAGTGTTACAAGCGACACCAATATTTATAATGCTAGCGGCACGCTTACTAGCGGACGTACGGTAACTATGAATGACAAGAATCTTCAGTTTAATTCTACAACAGGTACTTTTGTAATTAATACAGTAGCAGGTTCACAGGCATTTACGCAAACAGGCGCCGGTGTTTTTGGTATCGATGCTCCTAACGTAAGCAATGGCCGTTTCGTAGTACTCGAAAACGGAAATGTGGGTATCGGAAAAACACTCCCGACCTCTAATCTTTCTATTGTAAATAATGGCACAGCTACATCAATTGGCGGTGGCGCGGTTACCAACAATGCTTTAAACATTAGCAATCCTACAGGAGGAAGATCTGTCGTAGCTTCTATGTCAGCCTTCACAACAGGTGGCGTGGCAAAGGAAATCTATTTAGGTATCAACCCAAATCTTAACAGCGATGCAGGTACGTTTACCTTAACCCGCAACGCAGGAGGAAATGATTTGACGATAGATCTTTCTACGGGTTATGTAGGCATCGGTGCAGGTACGGCTGCCGCAAAACTAGACGTTGCAGGTAATATAAAAATCGCTGATGGTACGCAAGGTGCCGGAAAAGTATTGACTTCTGACGCCAATGGTTTGGCCAGCTGGACAACGCCGAGTGCTGGAGCAAGCACCAATATTTATAATACTAACGGTACGCTTACCAGTGGCCGTACAGTAACACAAGGAGCTAATGACCTTCTCTTCATAGGTACAAATAACATAACTTTTGCTGGCACAGCTGGTACAGGTGCCGCCTTTACAGTTAGAGATGCCTACGCCAAATCAATTTCATTTGACCTTAACTCAAATACTACGCATAATGACCCTGTATTGCAATTTAAAGCTTATAGCACTGGTAATATATCACGCATAGGCACTGCTGGTTCAAACTTTGGAATATACACAAAAGGAACATTAGCGACAGATGCAAATCTGACCACAGCCTCACTGTATGTCACTAATACTGGTGATGTAGGTATCGGCACTAATACGCCGGGAGCTCCATTAGAAGTTGCTGGTGCAAACCCGTTTATTAGTACGACAAGAACCATAACGCCTACTAATGGGGATATTGTTGGAGGGCTATATTTTACAGCTACTAACGGATCAACTGATGTATTTGGCGCTTCAATTAATACCCAGGCAAACCAAAACTGGAATACTTCAGGCCGCGGTACGGACATGATTTTTAGCACAACGCCATCTGGATCAAATAATCAAAAAAACATCACAATGACTGGCGCCGGTGCTTGGGTGCCTAACATTTATAACGCCTCTACGAATCCCAGCCAAACACTTGGTACTACTGGCAATCGCTGGTCTACGGCTTATCTGAATACTGCTGCTGTTGTTACATCAGATGGCCGTTTGAAAACAAACATCAAAAATGTAAGCTATGGTTTAGCTGATGTGATGAAGATGCGCCCGGTAACTTATAACTGGAAAACAGATCCTACAAATAACCACATGGTAGGTTTCATAGCACAGGAGATGGAAAAGATTATACCTGAAGCAGTGGAAGCGCCTAAAAGTGAAAATGATCATTACGGTGTTAGATACGAAGAGCTGATTCCAGTACTTACAAAAGCCATTCAAGAGCTGGAAGCTAAAAACACAGCCTTGGAGTCTCGATTAGAGCAATTGGAAAAAGCGGTAATAGCTTTAAAAAAATAAAAAGATTCTGAATTGCATAGACAATAAAAGCCCGAAACTCCTCAAAAAGTTTCAGGCTTTTAAAAAATTAAAATTAATCCAAACAATTTATTAATTATTTATACCATTTAAAATGAAAAAACAATTTTACACATTAGCAGCCCTTTTAGTTATGGGCATTACTGCCAACGCACAAGTAGGTATTGGCACTGTAACACCTGATGCCTCATCAATGCTTGACATCAAAAGCACAACGGCTGGCTTTTTAATGCCAAGAATGACCACTGCCAACAGAACAGCAATCGCATCTCCAGCGGCAGGTCTTCAGGTTTTTGATACGACCACAAATACCATATGGTTCTTTGACGGTACCGCTTGGGTAAACTCCGGTGGTACAGCTACTAATATTTATACATCCAACGGAACACTCTCTGGTAATCGCTCCGTGAATATGGCTGACAAGAATCTTCAGTTTAATTCTACAACGGGTACGTTTGTAATTAATACAGCAGCAGGCACACAGGCATTTACGCAAACTGGCGCCGGTGTTTTTGGTATCGATGCTCCTAACGTAAGCAATGGCCGTTTTGTAGTGCTTGAAAACGGAAATGTGGGTATCGGAAAAACACTTCCGGCATACAATCTTTCTATTGTAAATAATGGCACAGCTACATCAATTGGCGGTGGCGCGGTTACCAACAATGCTTTAAACATTAGCAATCCTACAGGAGGAAGATCTGTCGTAGCTTCTATGTCAGCCTTCACAACAGGTGGCGTGGCAAAGGAAATCTATTTAGGTATCAACCCAAATCTTAACAGCGATGCAGGTACGTTTACCTTAACCCGCAACGCAGGCGGTGTAGATATGACCATGGACCTCAGTAACGGTAATGTAGGCATCGGTGTAGGTGCGCCTGGAAATAAACTTCACGTAACCTCAGCTTCCGCAAGCACTTCCGGAATCAGAATGACAAACCTTACCAATACAGTAACTACCAAAACTGCCAATGCAGCCACTTTGGGAGTAGATGCTAACGGAGATATCGTAATAGCAAGCAATGCGGCAAGCACAGCGGCCAAAAACTTTATCTATATGCCAAGTATCGCTATTGATGTTTCGGCTAACGTAACAGGGGCTACTAAAAACTTATACAGCCTATATAGTGCACAGTTTACAACACCCAAAGCTGCCAGTACAGGCGCACCTGCTGCAATCCCTGTTTTACCGGCCGCTACCGATTTTTATTATTATGTAACCTATGCCGATCCTGCCGTTTTTACAGGTGCTATGACCATTGATGCTTCAGGTGTGCTGACGTACAATGTAACAGCAAGTGCTGTGACAGATGCTACGTTTATCAACATTGTTCTTGTACCTAAAAACTAAAACAAGATGAAAGCTACAATAAATAAAATAAAAAACAACCTGTCCACCGGATGCCTCTTTGTCTTAGCTTTACTTTTTGCTGGCAATATGGCACAGGCACAAAATCCCGGGGGGGTTACCGGGCACAACCTGTGGTATAAAGCAGATGGAGGCGTAACCACAAGTGGCGCATTGGTTAGCCAATGGAACAATCAGTCGAGCAGCAACTTTAATCAATTGCAGGCAACTTCTGGAAATCGGCCAACATTTAATAGTACGACCAGCTTGTTCAACTTTAATCCCACATTGGGTTTCACGGGCAATGATTATATGAAGAGTATTTTTGAGTCTTCTAACATTGCCAGCACAAGCAACAGCTCATTTTCTGTACAGAATTCCTCTTCAAATTCTGGATACAGGGATATCTATTCTGCTACATCATCCTTTAGTAACGTGTATGAATACAGATTAACCCCTAGTAATAGTTTAGAGTATGGTCAGCACTTTGGTTCCTTTACTTCTTTCATTTCGCCGAATGGATCACTGGCTCTGAATACGCAATACTTAAGCTCGACCATTTACACGCCAGGTTCGGCCAATATTTATTCAAGTGGCACTTCAATAGCTGCTGCTTCTACTACCTTAACTTCTCCTACCAACATAACACAGATAGGGGTGGGTGTCAGGGTTTCCAGTAGTGGTGCATATGCCACTGACTTTTTTTATACAGGCAATATTGGTGAGATAATTCGTTTCAATACTAACCTAAACACTACCCAACGCCAGCAGGTAGAAAGTTACCTGGCTATTAAATATGGCCACACCTTGCCTTATAATTATTTAGCATCAGATGGTACAACAACAACTTATACCGTTGCAGGCTATGCTAACAATATTGCAGGTATTGGAAGGGACGACAATACGGCTTTATTGCAAAAGCAATCCAAATCTGTAAACACAGGCAGCCAGGTGGTGATGGCACTGGGCACAGCTGCAACAACAAACCTGCTGAACGCCGGGACTATTCCCACAGATAAGCAATTCTTTGTTTGGGGAAATGATACGGGAAGCGCAACTACTACTTCTACTATTACCGGTTTAGGAACGGTTACCCTAAGGCTCACTCGTGTTTGGAAAACGCAAAATACCAATGGGTTTGATCAGCAAATAACGGTTTATTATCCAGTAAGTAGTTTCACTGCCTTTGGCACAACTCCATATTTGATATACGCCACTACAGCAGCATTGCTAAATACAGGGGCTACAGCCATAGCAAACAGTGGAACAGTTTCTATTAATGGGGTAAGCAATTATGCCTTTACCGTTCCTGCATCCAGATTAGGCAATATGAATTTCTTTAGTTTCGGAATTACAAATGTACCTCTGCCAACACAAAGAACCCATGTTTTAGTTAATCCTTCAACGATCAACAGCAGCCAGCAAAACGGCAGAGTGAAATAAATAGTATTCTATTTCCCTGCTAGCGCAAGAATCTCGATGCCACTAGCTTATTTTAAATAATTTAGAGTTAGTTATAAGCTATTATTTGCAACTGTGGTGGGCGCAAAATAATGCCATAAGTCTGGAGTGGTAAAACACTTCAGGCTTTTATGAAAACAAAAGCTTAAATAACCCAACCGTTTACCCCTGAAGACCCAACCGGTTGGGTAAGGTAACCTAACCGTTTACCCCTGATGACCCAACTGGTTGGGTTACATGACCCAACCAGTTACCCCTCGGTACCTAAAATTTTACCCTATACAACCCAAGCGGTTGGGTCACATGACCCAACCGGTTAGGTTATCCCACGCAAACGGTTGGGTCTAGCCCGCACCAACGCTGGGCTTGATGTAAAAGCAGAGGCAGGATAAGCAAGCTTTTATAAAAAAATTAATTAACCATTAAACCATAATAACTATGCCGATTGACAATTTAGGACGCCTGCACCTTACTGCAGCACAGAAAACAAGCGTAAGCAGTGCTTTAACAACTATTGAAGCCATCTTGCTGACTGTTACGCAAAACTTAAGTTCAGAAGAGCGCCAGCGCTATGGCAGCGTAAATGAGACAAACAAATTGCTGGTCAATAAAGTTCGCGATTATTACCAAACACAGCCCACACTAGCCAGCACCGACATTGACTGGGTAGAATATGAGGCTGATTTTCAAGACCGGGCTTTTGCAGACACTAATGAGCAGCGCCTGCTGACCATCTTGAGGATGCTTACTGACTTTAAGATTGTTCATGACTTTGATAATTATCAAGCTGCATTGACAGACTATGGCTATACGCAATACAAGGCGGGCACAAAAACGCCAGGTTTTACTGAAAAAGCCAGCGACATGAAACAGCTTTTTCCAAATGTTACAGGTGCTAACGGAAGCACAGCTAAAAAAGAGAACAGTGCGCCCGGCGCTGCAAGCGAGCCGGAAATATAAAGTTGCAGTTGCTCCCGTTAGCGAAAGTATTGTGGACGTGACAGAAGCTATGCCCTGGCCGACGTGATGCTGCATAAAAAATAACAGCCCTAAGTTTAATAGTACTTCCTCATTCATTAGCTACAAGCTACTTCAAATTGCCCTGCACCCTTAGGCCTGCAGGGCTTTGAAGTTATTGCGCCTTTTCAAATCAAAGAGGCAGCCACCAAAAGCACACTCGCCAAAATCAAAAACCCGCTTCCCAATCTAATTCAGGATTATACGCCAATTCCCCATCCTTCACTTCTAAAGGACAGTCAAAATTATTAGTATAAAGACCGCCAGTCCCTAATCCCTGAGGCATTAAATTGTGCTGTAAAAAAGTCCATTGCGCAATCGCATTCAAACCGATGTTGCTCTCCAAAGCGGAAGTAATCCACCAGCCGATATTGTATTTTTCAGCAAGCAGAATCCATTCTTTCGAACCTCGAAAACCGCCCACCAAACTAGGCTTTAAAATGATAAATTGAGGCTTGATTTTTTGTAATAAAGCTTCCTTTTCATTGTAATTAAAAACACCAATCAGCTCTTCATCCAAAGCAATAGGAAAAGGGGTCGTTTTACACAGTTCTGACATACTGTCATGCTGATTTTTTTCTATAGGTTGCTCAATACTATGCAATTCAAAACCAGACAATTGATTTAATTTACCTAAAGCTTCTTCAGAAGTAAATCCGCCGTTCGCATCCACCCTGATTTCGATGGTTTTTGCATCATAATTTTGGCGGATAAAGCGCAATAATTCCAATTCTTTATCAAAATCAATAGCCCCGATCTTCAATTTTATGCAGTCAAAACCTTGCGCCAGTTTCTCCTCAATCTGCTCTTTCATGAAGCCTGGTTCTCCCATCCAGACCAAGCCATTTATCGGAATATTTTTTGCCCCTTTTGTAAACTCCGAAGGAAATAAAACAAACGGATTTTCGCTTTCCAAAGACTGAAAAGCCATCTCGATTCCAAACTGAATCGAAGGAAATTCCAACAAAGATTCCCACAGCTTTTCCTTTCCTAAAGCAATATTCTCGCAGGTCCATTTTAGCTTTTCTTCATAATCAGGACGGTCGTCGACACTCAAGCTTCTGAGGATGCCACACTCGCCTATCCCTTTTTTGCCGTTTTCTTCGAGAATAAGAAACCAAGTCTCTTTGTGGGTCATTACACCTCGCGACGTCCCAGAAGGGCGCTTAAAATCAAGAATATATTTTTGATAAGTAGCTTTCATTTTTTGAGTTTATTCTATAAGGCTTTCATCCTGCAAGGTTTTTCAAACCTTGTAGGTATAATTTTTAAGCGTTTACAAATACCTACAAGGTTTAAAAAACCTTGCAGGAGCTTAAATTAGTCTTCAAATAATTTTAAAATCCTTTCAAAATCATCATTTTTGAAACCGGCTTTCTGCAGGTCGTCGAAGTCTGATTTTGTTTTTGCAGCCCAGCTTAATTTTGAAGTGACATTCTGGGTCTTGTATTTTTTGTGAAGCTCTTTTGCTTTTTTATAATCGTCGTTCAGCAGATACAAATGTGCCAGATTCAGCTGCACCAGCAATTCAGAACCATCTAGCCTTTCTGCTTCCTTCAAAGCTTTCTGCGCTTTTTCAAACTGCCTGGAATACAGATAATATTGCCCCAAAGCATTGTAATCTAAAACAGTAGCATTGTCATTATCCACGATTCCTGCCTGCAATAACTGGATAGCCTCTTCGTATTTCTTATTCTTGAAAAGCTGTTGCGCATCCAATCGGATGGCAGTCAAGATTGATTTGTTCGCTGGTTTTTCAGAAAGGCAGGCATTTCCGAAATCTTTGAAAGCTTTTGACTTTTCAATTGCAAGAAGGCTTTGAAATTCCTTGAACTTGTATTTTGCCTGCAATTTCTCTAAAACGCAAAGCGAAAAATCATCCGGAGTAAGCAATTGCTTTGCAAATTCTGAAGTCTTTATCTGCTTTAAAATCGCTTGGCGGCCGTCAAGATTCCAGCCTTTGCTGAGCTTGTTGTCTACCCACGGCACGACTTCCAAAACAATTTTCTGCTTCATGATCCAGTTTTGGCTTTCAAATCCGAACCAAAGATTTTCTCCGTCCGCAGAAAGGCAAGATGATTTGTCAAGCGTAAGGCGTTTGGCATCTTTGCTCAAAGGCGCATTTTGCGCCAGGCATGCTTTTGTCGTCTTGCCGTATTTTTGATAGTCAGTGGCGAAATTTGCCGTAGAAAAAATAGCATACTTGCATTTGTCGTCTCCAGAAACCTTAGACATCAAGAAAACCGCCCCGGCGCTTCCCTGGCTGATTCCAGAAGGATCAGGAATCGCTTTCAACAGCGAGACCAAGCTGTTTGCCATCTGCTGGTTTTCATCGAGAAGCGTGATTCTGTAAACGACTTCGGTTGTTCCCGTAGGCAGGTCTTCGGTTTTCACAGAAACCCTGTCGCCGGCAGAAACGATGATTTCTTTTGTGGTCGCGCGGTCTTTATCCCAGTAGCCGTCTTGCTGGGCAAAAATGGCTTGCTGTGATGCAAAAAGCAAGAAAGACAGCAGTAGTTTTTTTGTAGACATTTTATGGAATGGATTACTTTATAGCCCCGATTGAAGCGAAAATCTTTTTTCTGGCTTTTTCAGACAGAAAAAAATTGGAGCGGAAAGCGGGAAAATGGATTGCTGAAAAAGCCCGAGCCACTCGCTTCTAAATTTTTAAATTAAATTCCCTCGACTACGCTGTGTCTCTCGACTGCGCTCGGGGTGACAAATTAAAGCTCTAAAAACGCTCCGATTTCCAGCAACATCAAGTCTTTGCCTTTGTCGAAGAATTTCTTTTTAGCGTCTTCATGATTGATTTTTATATAGCCGAAAGTATCGTAGTGATAGCCCAAAACTTTGTCGCATTCCACGAAATCAGACGCAATGATAGCATCTTCAACATCCATCGTGAAGTTGTTTCCGATTGGCAGAATCGCCAAATCGAGCTTTGTTCGCAACGGAATCAGCTTCATGTCGAAAGTCAAAGCGGTGTCGCCAGCGATGTAAATATTTTTGTGCTCGCCTTCAATCACAAAACCGCCGGGATTTCCGCCGTAAGTGCCGTCATGAAAAGAGCTTGAGTGGATGGCGCTGACATATTTCACGGTTCCGAAGTCGAATTTCCAGCTGCCACCGTGGTTCATCGGATGGCTTTTAAACCCTTTTTTCTCGTAATAGGTAGC
This sequence comes from Flavobacteriaceae bacterium PS02334, assembly GCA_029959295.1. Classification (GTDB taxonomy): domain Bacteria; phylum Bacteroidota; class Bacteroidia; order Flavobacteriales; family Flavobacteriaceae; genus Flavobacterium. The sequence continues at coordinate 407,216 of JASCOH010000001.1, forward strand.
AATTTCAGCATTAGAAACGATTGTTGCGCCGGTTCTTTTTGCGATAGCTTCCACGTCTAAAGTATGGTCTCCGTGAGCGTGCGTTACCAAAATGTAATCTGCTTTCAGCTCGTCAATGTTGATGTGGCTGGCCAATTCGTTCGCAGAAATAAAAGGATCGACTATGATGTTTTTGCCTCCGACTTCGATGCCGAGGCTTGATTGTCCGTAGAAAGTAATTTTCATATTCTTAATTTTTAGCTATTTACAATAATATCTGAGAAGAAAAAGATCATGCAAAGCGACAGCAAAATCGACAAAAGGAAAGTGCTGAGCGCTAATTTTTTCAATTCAGGATCTAAGGCTCTCGGCTCTTTATTTCTAGAAACGGTGATCAGATGTTTGGTCAACGGGAAATAAGCGAGAAGAAAAATGTATTGGTCGAAATTAAAATCTTTTAAAATGGCAAATGCCAAGACCAAAACCATGGCAGAAATGATCAAAAAATAGTGATAAACCTTCGCTTTTGCACCGCCGATTTTCACTACGATTGTATTTTTTCCTGATTTTCTATCAGAAGCTTCGTCACGCATGTTGTTCAAGTTCAAAACGCCTACGCTTAAAAATCCGATGGCGATTGCAGGAAGAATCAATCGGTAATCAACTTCTTTGGAGTATAAAAAATTGACGCCCAAAGTGCTTACCAATCCGAAGAAGACGAATACGAAGAAATCTCCAAAACCTCTGTATCCGTAAGCCGTGTCGCCAACCGTGTAGCGAATTGCCGAAGCGATTGCCAATAATCCAAGCACGACAAACAAAATTGAATACCAGATATAAGCTTCACCGAAGGCAAAATAAATCAGTAAAAGTGCTGAAATAAACGTCAATACCGAAGTAATGATAATTGCCTTTTTCATGGCCTCAGGAGAAATCACGCCACTTTGGATGGCACGTTTTGGACCGATTCTGTCTTCGTTATCGGTGCCTTTCATTCCGTCGCCATAATCATTTGCGAAGTTCGACAAAACCTGCAACCCAAGCGTTGTAAGTATTGCAAAACCAAACAATTGCCAATTAAAAACTTCTGTTGGCGTTAAAACATTTGCCGTTGGATAAGCCAAGGCATACATACTTCCGACAATAATTCCTGATACCGACAGCGGTAAAGTTCGCAGGCGCGCTGCTTCAACCCAATGTTTCATTTTTAATGTTTATTCGTAAATAATTCTTTTGCAAAGTTACATCCAATTTTCTTTAGATGTCTCCACTTGATAGAGCCAAAAATTGACTAATTGCTTAATTTCGGTAAAATTACCAAAATGAAAGTGAACATCTCCTGCAGCGGTGTGCAAAGTTAGGTGGCCGACATCAGAACTTTTGTGCCAAAAATATTGCTTGGTCGTGATTCCTTGAATTTTATGCGGTTCGATAATATCATGCTGTACATCCCAAGCGCCGTGTTTGTAAATGACAAAATCTTCGTTGGAATAGAGTCGGTTGTTTTTAAATCCGAAATAAATCAGAAAGCCTGTCAAAGCGAAATATGCGAAGATGAAAGGCAAATAAAAAGTCAAATTCTCAAGAATATATTCTGATAAGAAATAAAAAATCGCAATCGGAATCAGTATTCCGAAGAGAATTCTAAATAACAAATAGCGAAAATTTGGCTTGTGTGATTGTCCTTTTTCTGGAATTTTATTAAAAATAATTCTCAAGATTTCGTCTCTTTCTTCGGCATCACAACCCGGAACTTCGATGACGTTGCTCTGCTTCTGCTTTTCTTTGACTTGATCGCTGGAAGCCTGTTTCATGTACATATCGAGAATCTTGAATTTCTTCTGGAAAAAATTCTGTGCGTAAGTCGTGATTTGAACTTTTGCAGGATTCAACAAAGTATTCTTCTTGGCAAATAACCCAGAAGTCACTACTAAAGAATGCTTCTGTTTTACAATTTCAAAATCGAAATGCTTGATAAATGTTCGGATAATATTGATGAGCAAAACTACAACCAGAAGTCCTAAAATTAAAATCCCCGCAGAAACAAACCCGACACTTTCCTCAAAGGCAGAATCTACTTGCGATTCATCGAGCTCAAAAGTATCGACTGCGTCTTTAAAAGTTTGATATAATGTAATTATGAAAGTGATTAAAATAGCAATCGTTCTTGCATAATTTGATGTAATTCCTACTTTAAATAAAGTGGCATAACTTATTTTAATAAAAGGCTTTGAAGTATTTATTTTTTCAGGAATTGCTTCTAGATTTTCGTCTAAAACTTCTTTGTTATTGTCATAATCTAACAATCTTTCTTTCAGAATTAAAGCCAGATTTTGGTCAATGGCACGGATGCTGATTTCTTTCTTGTCGGTTCCGGCAGTGTCAATATCAAGGCTGTAAACGCCGACAATCTTCTGAATTATCGATTGGTTGATATTCACCTGCTGGATTTTTGAAAGCTGGATATTTATTCTGCTTTTGTTTAAAATTCCTTTGCTTAAGATGAATTCTTGCTTTTCTTCGTCTAGGAAAAATGTAAAATTTCGGTATTTCAAGAAAGCTACTACGCCGACTAGAATTACAATTCCGAGGAAACTCAAACCTACAATTACATATTTTTCAGGTTCTAATTTAAAAAGGATGATCAATAACGGCGCCCACATTGCACGAATTACGCTTTGAAACGTATCGGCAAACATAATCACGATTCCTGTGATTGATTGTCTTTGCGGGGTTTTGAAATCGATCTGCATTAAATTTCGTTTTGGATTTTCTGCATCAGAAGTTCCTTGATGTTTTCTGCTTTTTCTTTTTCGATTCCGGAAATTTTTACATCGCTTGTACTTCCGCCAGCTGTAAAAATTTGGATTTGCGCTAAGTTGAAAATCCTAGAAAAAACGCCTTCGTGCATGGCAACGTGCTGAATTCTGTTAAAAGGAATCATCGTTGTAGTTGTGGAAATCAATCCTCTTTTGTATAAGATATCTTTTTCTCTTACTGCAAAACCGCGCCTTTTTACGCTTGCGGTAATTCCGAAGAATAAAATCAAGGCAAAAACCAGATAGGAAATTCCGAAAATCAGATAGCTTGTTTTGGCTTGGAGTTCTTCGTTAAGGTACAGCAAAACACTTATTCCGATGGCGAGAATTACTAAAACTATGGCAATATTGATGTGAACTACTTTTGTGTAATTTTTATGCAAGGGAGAAAAATTCACTTCCTCGAATTTGGGAAGTGAATTTAGATTTAGTGTTTCGTTTGTGAAGTTTTCCATTATTTTGTTGCGGGTTTTAACGCAAAGTTACGCAAAGGTTTCTCGCAAAGTTTCACAAAGGAAATACTTTCTAAGTTCACCAAGCTTTTCTGTAATACTGATAGCTTTTGGCTGTTGCCTAATTACTTTTTCCTAAAATCAAGGCAAATATTTCTTCTCGAAATTTGGCTTTCTTTTCTCTAAAAAGGCATTTCTTCCTTCTTTTGCTTCTTCAGTCATATAGGCCAAACGAGTTGCTTCGCCTGCAAAAACTTGCTGTCCGACCATTCCATCATCTGTTAAGTTCATGGCGAATTTCAGCATTTTGATTGACATTGGGGATTTTTCAAGAATTTCTTGCGCCCATTGATATGCGGTGTCTTCCAACTCATCGTGCGGAATCACGGCATTCACCATTCCCATGTCAAAAGCGTCTTGCGCTGAATAGTTTCTACCTAAAAAGAAAATTTCTCTGGCTTTTTTCTGTCCGACCATTTTGGCCAGGTATGCAGAACCATAACCTCCGTCAAAACTTGTTACGTCAGCGTCAGTTTGCTTGAAAATCGCATATTCCTTGCTTGCTAAAGTCAAATCGCAAACTACGTGAAGACTGTGACCGCCACCGACAGCCCAACCCGGAACTACTGCAATGACTACTTTTGGCATAAAACGAATCAATCTTTGCACTTCTAAAATATTCAAGCGGTGCATTCCGTCGTCGCCAACATATCCTTGGTTTCCTCTCGCCTTTTGATCGCCACCGCTACAAAAAGAATACACGCCATCTTTTGACGACGGACCTTCCGCAGAAAGCAAAACTACGCCTATGGACGTGTCTTCTTGGGCATCATAAAAAGCTTGGTATAATTCTGCGGTAGTTTTTGGACGGAAAGCATTTCTTACATCTGGGCGGTTGAAAGCGATTCTTGCAACGCCATTTGATTTTTTATAAGTTATATCTTCGAAATCTTTAACAGTTTGCCAGTTTATTGCACTCATTTTATTATTATTTTAGCGTAAAAATAAATCATTTTTCACAGACTACGAATAAACAAAACAAATTAATAATGAAGAAAACGTTCTTTAGCATCGCATTTTTGACACTGGCATTTTCAGCCTATTCCCAAAAATATGAATTTCAAACTATTAAAGACATTGAATGCACGCCTGTAATTTCTCAGGGTGCGACGGGAACTTGCTGGAGCTTCTCTTCTACTTCTTTTTTAGAGGCCGAAATCATCAGGAAAACTGGCAAGAAAATAGACCTTTCAGAAATGTACAATGTTCGCCACACCTATCCTAAAAAGGCTTGGAATTATGTCATGCGACAGGGACATGCGCAATTTGGAGAAGGCGGCCTGAACCATGATGTGATCAATAGCGCTAAAGATTTCGGGCTTGTGCCTGTAAGTGCTTATTCGGGCTTGGTTGGAAATTCTGAAAAATTTGACCATCGAAAGATGGTTGAAGAATTGGAAAAATTATTGAAAAAATATGCTGATCCTTCGACAAAATTAGATCCGAAATGGAAAAATGAGGTGAGCGCTATTTTAGATAAATATATGGGTGCGGACATCAACCAATTCACTTATGACGGAAAAACTTATTCGCCAAAAAGTTTCTTGGAAATGACCAAATTAAATTTGGATGATTATGTAACGATAAGTTCTTTCACGCACGAACCTTACTATAAAAAATTTATTTTAGATATTCCCGATAATTTTTCTAACGGAAGTTTTTATAACATGCCTTTGGATGAATTCGTAGAAAACATCGATTATGCGCTTGATAAAGGCTATACTTTGGCTTTGGATGCCGATGTGAGCGAGAAGACTTTTTCTGGAAGAAACGGAATTGCCGTCATTCCTGAAAATCAGTCAGATGAAAAAACCATCTTGACAGAAATCAAGACTGAAAAAGAAATTACTGCCGCATTTCGCCAGCAAGAATTTGAAAATTTCAACACTACTGACGACCATCTGATGCACATCGTAGGAAAAGTGAAAGACCAAAAAGGCAATGTTTACTATAAGGTAAAAAATTCTTGGGGGACTGCGAATAATGGAAACGAAGGCTTTATTTATATGAGCGTTCCTTATTTGAGGCTCAAAGCTATTTCAGTACTTTTAAGCAAGGATGCTTTGGACAAGAAAACAAAAAGACAATTAGGATTTTAAAAACCAACCGCAGATTTAATTTTAATATTCAAACCTGCGGTTATTATTTTTTTACTATTTATCCTAAACTTTATCATGAAAAAATTCAGTACTGATCATCATATCCCAACGGTTTCCTTATTATGGATTACTGTCTTAATTTTATTTGCGACGCCGTTTTTTACTCCTAATAATTCTTTGAGCGAAATCATTCCGATTATCATCATTGCAATCTGTGGCCTTATTCTTCTTTGGATTTTATTGGATACAAAATATGTTATCGACCATTCTTATCTTTATTATTATTCTGGACCAATTCGCGGAAAAATTGACATTTTTAACATCCATACGATTGAAATCCAAAAAAATTGGTGGGTTAATGCAACTCTCAAACCTGCTTTAGGAACAAAAGGATTCATTATAAAATACAATACTTATGATGATATTTACATTTCTCCGAGAGACAAGCAAAAATTCATTGAAACTATTTTAGACCTGAATCCGCAGATCGAAATCAAGTAGTTATCCGATTTTTACAGAAGTCATATTTAAAGAACCACCGATCATTTTATCATTAAAAAAAGAAGTTTCCTCTTTTTCATCCTGCAAAGCAAGCGCATACAATAAAGGATAATAGTGATCTGGCGTTGGAATTGCCAATTTTGAGGCTTTGTTTAAAGTTTCATAATTAATCAAAGCCTTATGATCTTTATCAGAAATTTTATCTTTGAAAATTTTATCCATTTCAATGGCCCAATCAAAACCATAATTCGGTTCGTTGATTTTATTCCAGGCAACCATTCTTAAATTGTGGACCATATTCCCGCTTCCGATAATCAAAACTCCTTTTTTGCGGAGCGATGCCAATTGTTTTGCCAAATCATAATGGTATTGCGGCGGTTTGCTGTAATCAATACTCAATTGCAAAACAGGAATATCTGCATCTGGGTACATATGGCGAACGACCGTCCAAGTTCCGTGATCTAATCCCCAATCATGATCTAATCCGACATCTGTCGTGTGAATTAATTTTGCCGTAGCTGAAGCCAATTCTGGACTTCCTTTTGCAGGATATTGCACCTTAAACAATTCTTGCGGAAATCCTCCAAAATCATGAATCGTTTTTGGATTATCCATTGCCGTGATGTGGGTTCCTTTTGTGAGCCAATGTGCCGAAATTACCAAAACTGCTTTGGGTTTTTGAATCGTCTCGCCCATTTTTGCCCACGTCTGCGAAAACTCGTTATCTTCAATTCCGTTCATCGGCGAACCGTGCCCGATAAATAAAACGGGGTGCTTGCTATCTTCTTCGCCTAAATCTTTTGTCCAATTATAAAAAGGTTGTAATGATGCCATGGCTATTCCTCCTGTTATTGTTTTTATAAAATCTTTACGTACCAAATCTTTAATATTTGTATATACAAATATAGTCAATTAATTTGATAAGATTGCTAAAATAAAAAAACGCTTTCCAATCATGAAAAGCGTTTTTAATTTATATAAAACTTTAGAGTTAATTTTCTTTTACAAGGTAAATTCCGTCTTCTTTTATTTCTATTAATTTCTGCTTGTATAAAGTTCCCACCGCTTTTTTAAATGTTTTTTTGCTCATCTTTAAAACCGTTTTTATATCTTCTGGATGGCTGTTGTCATTTAAGCGAAGAAATCCTCTGTTGGCGCGAAGCTCATCTAGAATCTTCTCTGCATTTGGCTCTACTGCTTCAAAACCTTGCTTTTGCAGGCTGACGTCAATTTTTCCATCAGGGCGAATTGTTTTGATGTAGCCGCGAAGCCTGTCTCCTGTTCGGATCCTTTCGTCATAAACTTCATCCTTGTAAATCAATCCTTTATGCTGTTCGTTAATAATTACATTTATCCCTAAATCAGTAATATGCGAAACGATCAAATCTACTTCCTCGCCTGTTTCAACCGAAAGATTATCGTTATTTAAAAACTGGTTGGTCTTGCTGGAAGCCACCAAACGGTTGGTTTTTTCATCCATATAAAGATAGACCAGATAACGCTTTCCCTGTTCCATCGGACGCGCCTGTTCTTTAAAAGGAACCAAAATGTCTTTCTCCATACCCCAATCTAAAAAAGCACCGACTTGGTTCACATAACTCACGCGCAGAAGCGCAAATTCGTTAAGCAGAATATAAGGCTCAAGTGTGGTCGCCACGGGTCTTTCTTCATGGTCAAGGTAGACAAAAACACTAATCTCCTGTCCTATTTCAAAAACCTTCGGGACATATTTATTTGGCAACAGCACATCGTCTTTTCCGTCAGTTAAAAAAAGACCTACCTGCGTGTCGCGATCAATTGTCAGCGTATTGTATTTTCCTATTTCAATCATTTTTTTTCAATATCAATATGCAAAGGTAAAGCAATTCAATGAATTTTGTATGAAAAGTAGCAATACCTCTGCCTTTATTCTATAAATTTAAATTTGCAATTATTATATTTACGCCAGCAAATCCTACACCTTAATATAATGAAAGTTTTCCGAAAAAATATTTTTCTATTCCTAATTCTATTCTTTCTTCCTTTAAAAACTATTGCCTGTTCTGCGTTCATGCTAAAGGGAAAAGATTATTGTCTGGTTGGTTTTAATGAAAATTGGAAAACAATGCCTGGAATGGTTGTCATCAATAAAAGAGGAATCAGCAAGCACAATTTAAGTTGGAATCATTTGGTTTCTAAAAATCCTATTAATGAGAAAACTACAAATTGGGTTTCAAAATATGGCTCAGTTAGCTTTAATCTTTTGGGTTATGACCTTCCTTGTTATGGCGTAAATGAAAAAGGCCTTTTCTTGGTAGAATTGTATTTAGAAAAAACTTCGCCTGTAAAAAACCCTTCACAAGCCAATATGTTTTGGGGACAATGGATTCAATATCAGCTTGATAATTTTTCTACGGTTGATGAGTTGGTTAAGAATTTAGACAATGCTCCTGTAATTGATTGGTGGCCAAGCGCTGCCGGAAGCCATTTCTTTGCCAGCGACGCCGATGGAAATACTGCTGCAATTGAATTGATTGGTGGCAAATTTAAAATTTCACGAAATGAGTCGATGCCAATACCTTTATTATGCAATGAGGAATATTCTCAAGAATTAGCAACAGTTAATCAGTATGATTTTCGTGGTGGCACAAAGCCTTTTTCTTTCGAAACGGCTACAAAATGGGAAGATCGATTTCCAAGAGCGACATATATGCTTGAAAATTATAACGTTTCCAAAAAATCACCATTAGAATATTCTTGGGAAATTTTAGACAATATATATTCTGGAGAATGGCAAATGGTTGCTGATATCAAGAATAAAAAAATATATTTCAGGTCAAATGTTGGAAAGGAAATCAAGTCAATTGATTTGGCAAAAATAGATTTTAACCCAAAATCTGAGACTAAATATATCGATATTAATTCTTCACTTAAAGGTGATGTTACTAAAAGTTTTTCAAAATTGACTCCAGAAATCAATTTAGATTATATTTTGAAAGGATTTCCTGTGGGATATGACAACAAAGAATTTCCTGCTTCAGAAGAGTTTATCTTTATTCAAAAAAACTTAAATTCTTACTTCAAAAGAGAGTCAAAATAAGTTTAAATACATGTTTATTTAGCATAATTTTTATAGTAATATTTCACTGCATTTTAGGTGTCAAGTTTCTGCAAAATAAAATTTTTAGTCCCATCTTTTTGGGACTTTTTTTATGCTCATAATTAGTGTTTTACGCTTTTTGAAGCGTTAAAATGGCTTATTTCGGTAAAAAAGAACAAAAATTAAGATAATTGTGTAGTCTTAAAATTACAAATTAAGTATTTTATGACATTTTTTTTGAAGAAAATGTATGCTATTTTTTTTAGATAATGCAGTTCATCTATAAAATCGTGCATTACGTCGATTATTTATGGAATAAATGAATTAACCACGCAATAATTTTCTAAACCCTTTTGAATAGCTATAAATTCACAAAAAATATATACCGCATTTTCGGTTATATTTATTTGGAGGCATTTGTACGAAATTTTCGTGCGCCAAAAATGATAGAAATTAATATAAAATTCAATCTAGATTATATGAAAATGAACCATTCAAAAATCCTAAAAATTGCACTACCGGTTTTTGCATTTTTAACAACAATTTCAACTGTAGCAAAAACTACACACCAAGTCCATTTAAAGCAAGACGGACCTGAACCGCCTCCTGGAGTTGCAATAGATAACTATATCCTTCTATTGTTAGCTTCTGCAGTAATTTTTGCAGGAATTTATTTTTTCAAAAAAAGAAATGTTGCTGAAACGAGGCTATAATAAAACAATGACGGTTAACGACGGCTATATGTCAGACGTAGAATATCAATATAATAATCCTTTTTAATCTTAAATATTATCCATTTGAAAACAAATACTCTAAAACCCAAAAAAAGGCTTTTTCCTAACAAAGGATATATAACAGCCTTGGCCATATTTGGTTACGGCATTTGTAATGCACAAGTGCAGAACAATAATTCAATCTATGTCAGCGATAATGCCAATTTTTATGTTTCCACAGGAAACTTCAATTTTGGAAATAGCCCGGCTACGACTCAAACAACCAAAACGGCTTCCACTTATGGCGTTTTATCTTTTGGTGCAACAGCCCAAGCTTTTGGTGCAACAGATAACCACTACTTAAATGGTTATGCCAGAACATATGGTACGACGCAAGCAATATTGCCAGTTGGAGCAAATTCAGTATATGCGCCAATCGCTGTAACTCCAAGTGCAAATACTGGAGTTGACGGTGCATATTATAGAAGTGCTGCCTCAACTATTGGAACAAATATGGCTTCTACTATAAGCGCAATATCCACAGTTGAATACTGGGATATAAGAGGTGCAAATGCAATAAATAATAGTGCACAAATTACCTTATCATGGAGGCCTTCAAGTGACATTGCAAATTTAACTGCAGGATCTCTGAATAATCTAGTTATTATCGGATGGAATGGAACACAGTGGACGAATATTACCTCAACTATTGATGCTACTTCCATTTTAGGAACAACAAGCACTTTTGGCGAAGGATCAATAACTACTAATTCAATTGTTCCGCTAAATTTATTTTCTGCATTTGCCTTAGGATCTAAAGTAGAAGCATGTGCTAATCTAGTCGCTTCTTCTGGAATTACTAAAACTTGGAATGGGGGATGGTCTCCTTCTGCTCCAACACTTGCTGATCCAGTTGTTATAAACTCAGCTTATACTGGTGGAACTTTTTCATGTAACTCCTTAGTTTTAAATGCTGATGTTACATTGACTGATGGTCAATATGCAGAAATTGTAAATGATGTAACAGGATCTGGAAAAATAATCATGTCAAGCCAGGCAAGCGTTGTGCAAAGAAATTCAACTGCAACAGCACCAAATATTGAATTGACAAAAACTACACGCCAGATGCGTCGATTTGACTATATCTATTGGGGTACGCCTATAGCAGGAGATTTTAAATCTCAACTTGCCGGTGCTATTGCACATGGACAGTCAGTTGCCGGAGCATTTGATATTCAATATAAATATGTATCAGGAGCTGGTGGAGGATGGAATGTACTTGACCAAACTCAAACTGGACGCGGTTTCATTACACGTATAAAAATGCAAGCTCCATTCTTAGACGCTACAACTCAAGAAAATATCGATATGAAATTTACTGGAGTAGCCAATAACGGAGATATAAATGTATCTGTTGTAAATAATGTAGCATCTCCAAATGGAGGTACAAGCCATAATTTGTTAGCAAATCCATATCCTTCTTCTCTTGATGTAGACAAATTCCTTTTTGAAAATGAAGATATCGATGGTGCTGTATATTTATGGACAGCTGCGACTTCCTCTGGATCAAATAACAATGTGACAAGTTATACGCAAGCAGATTATGCAGTTTACAACTTTGCAGGTGAGATAAACGCTTCACCAATCGGTCAAAAAATTGCTGGTAAAATTGCTTCTGGACAAGGTTTCAATGTAAAAGCATTAAATCCAGGTTCTGTTACTTTCACAAACTGTATGCGTCTTACAACAGGAAATAACAATTTCTTCCGTATTGCAAACAGAACAGAAGAAGTAAAAGATCGCTTTAAATTGAACATGTCAAATGCTGGTGTTTATAGCCAAATTTTAATTGCTTATTTGCCACAAGCTACTTTAGGATATGACAGGCTTTATGATGCAGGAAGAAATTCTTCAAGTACAGCACAATTGTATAGTATCCTTGAAACTGATGGCAGAAAACTTGCAATCAATGGTCGTCCAACATTTTTTGATACTGACATAGTACCTTTAGGTGTATCGAAAAACAATACAAATGCTGAAACATTTACAATCAGTATTGATGAAAAAGAAGGTGTATTCAGTTCAGGAGAAGCTAGAGTTTATCTTCATGACAAAGCGCTTCAGGTGTATCACGATTTTGCAAACGGACCGTATAATTTTACGACAAGTGAAACAGCTGCTAATAGTAGATTCGAAATTGTATACCGAAATGCTGCGCTGAACAATGTTGATTTTACAACAAGTAAAGTAAATGCTTCTATTAAAAACCAAGCTTTCAATGTTGCTGCTTCTTTAGGAATGACACAAATTGAAATCTATGATATTGCAGGAAGATTAGTAATGTCTTTCAATGCCGAAGGACAAAAAAATACTACAAAAGCATTCAACCATGCTGATGGCGTATATATTGCAAAAATAAAATTAGAAAACGGATCAATAGCCACACAAAAATTAATTAATCAAAAATAATCTTATCAATTAAGATTTGATTTATATAGATATGAAAAAAACACTAATACTAATTGCGATAGTTGCTTTAGGTTCTAAAGCAGTAGCTCAAGAGGAAAACTTAAGTGAAAAAGGATTATTCAACAGATGGTCCATTGAAGCAAATGTAGGACAGAATAAGGCTGTAAGGCCTTATTCTGAAGGCTACTACTCCTCAGATCCATCAAACTATTTTAATTTCTCTGGAGTTGATCACTATGATTTAGGTGTTCGTTATATGTTTTCAAACTTATTCGGTTTGAAAATTGATGGAGCTTATGACCTTATTGAAAGCCAATCTGGCAGTGGATCATTACCTTTTGAGACTAAACAATATCGTTTAGGCCTTCAAGGAGTTGCAAATCTTGGAAGAATTATGAGATTTGAGACATTCACTAGCAGATTTAACATCTTGGGGCATGCAGGTTTGCAAGTGTCAAGATTAGAGCCACAAACTGGTTTAAACGAAGGAGTTACTGAAGATAATGGTGGTATTATGCTAGGTCTTACACCGCAATTGCGTATTACTGATTGGCTTGTTTTGACAGGTGATTTCACTGTAATAAGTAATGTGCGTCAACACTTTAACTGGGATGGTAATTATTCTGCAGAAGATAATAATCTTTCTGGGATGATGTACAATACATCTTTAGGACTTACAGTTTATTTGGGTAAAAAAGAAAAACATGCTGACTGGTACATTCCAAATGCAAGCAAACCTAATGAAGAAACTCAAAAAAGATTGGATAATCTTGAAAAAAGCATCCAAGATACTGACAGAGATGGTGTAATTGATGCATTTGATCTTCAAAATAATACGCCAAATGGTGTAACAGTTGATAGAGTAGGAAGATTCATCGATGTAAACAAAAACGGAATTCCAGATGAGTTAGAGCCTAAAGATGGTAAGGATGGAGCAACTTCAGCTGTTGTAAGCAAACAAGATGCTATCAAGTTATTAATTGAAAAAGGATATGTAAATGTATTCTATGATGTTAATGAAGACCAGCCAAATAGCGGTTCTACAAACAATGTATATTATATTATCAAATTCTTGAGAAGTTACCCAGATGCAAAAATTACCCTTAAAGGCTTTGCTGATGTTCGTGGTAATGAAAAATCTAATAAAGATCTTTCTCAAAGAAGAGCTGAAAAATTATATGATATTGTTAGAGCAAGCGGTATCGATGCTAGCAGAATTAAAATTTCTGGTGAAGGTGTTGATAAAGACTATCCAACAGATACAAAAATAGGATTAGATTTGGCAAGAAGAGTTTCTATATTCTTAGAATAATCACTTCTTAATAAATTAAAAACCCTGCTCATTTCTGAGCAGGGTTTCTTTTTTTATCAAAATTGAATTCTATAAAATATTATTGGCAATTATTTTTTATTAGTTCATAAGCATTTGCATCACCCAATTCTCCAGCTTTGCTCCAATCCTCACAAGCTCCTTTTAAATCATTCAGCTTTACTTTTGCTGCTCCCCTATTATAATATGTAGCTGAATAGTCTGATTTAAGAGAAATTGATTTATTATAATCTAAAATCGCTCCTTTAAAATCTTCTAATTCAAATTTAGCCAAACCTCTGTTGTAAAATTTTCCAGCTTCATTAGGCTTTAAAGAAATAGAAGTAGTATAATCTGAAATTGCTCCTCGAAAATCTCCAAGATCATATTTTGCATTTCCTCGGTAATAGTAAGCATCTTCTAGCTTTGAATCAAGAGAGATCGCTTTTGTCAAATCAGCTACGGCACCAATGGCATCACCAATAATCAGCTTATCGAAAGCCCGATTAACAAAGGCTTTTATATAACCAGGGTTAAGTGCAATTGCCTCAGTATAAGCATTAATAGCACCTTGCCAATTTTCAGCTTTATCACTTTCAATACCAAGATTATAATGTTCTACAGCAGTCTGCCCATAGATTGAACTAGTGAAGATAAAGAAGCTCGATATGATGAAATTCTTACTCATCGTTAATAGATTTGGGAAATCTAATTTACGAAAAATTTAAGACATAGTTATTGCTTTTCGGTCAAATATTTCCAATATCTTTTAGGAACATGCTGCACATGAAGTTTCATATTTTTGCGAGCCGGAATATTGGTACTTTTAAAATAATCATTCCAAAGCAGTGCATAAAGTTCCTGCTTTTCTTGAAGGACATCTGAAGGCAAATCGACAGAACTAGATTTTGCAACAGGTGCATAATCTAATTTAATTTCCTCTACTTTTTCTAAATCATAAAACAATCCGTAGTGTCTTTTCAAATCATAGATAATCCACTTCTGGTCAGCATATCTATTTTTAAAAAAGGAAGAAATCAACGGCAATACATTAAAATCAGGTTCAATCGGAGCGTAAAAAATACCGTCAGCCGTTTCTTGAAATCGAATAAAAGCTTTCATTCTATGCTTTTCACGATTGACGCTTTTATCCATTTTTGAAATTGCTATAACAGACGGATGTCCATAATTTACTTCTGCTCCTTTCAGATTATCAAAAATATAGCACGCAAAATCAAACAAATGCTGAAAACTTTCCTCCGTTTCTGAAAGATACGTTTTGTAAAACCGCATTTGCCAGTCACCACTTATTTTCTTTTTCAAGCCAGTCCAAACGCGCTGTGCTTTTGCTTCATCATTAATGATTTCAAAGGTCTCTTCTAAAAGTTTCGGATGAAAATGACTCTGACTTACCAATTGAACCGCACCAGGTTTTCTTTCATAAAATTCAAAAATAGCAGTCAACAAACCTTCCAGGCTTCCATCAAAAATGTAAATTGTCATTAAAAAAGCGTTAGTTGGTTCTGTGGGATTTTTAAATATTTACTATTGCTTTCAGAAAGAATCAAGTTTTTTATATGCATAGCTTCAGGTGTATTTAATTGGAAAATACTATCTGCATAACGAATAAAATGCTTGGCACGATTAAACGCAATTCCGATTTTCTTTAACTGATCGGCCCGCAATTTGCCAAATTTTCTAGCCTGTACAATTTTCTTTGCCGAGCCCACTCCTATTCCGGGAACGCGCAAAATCATTTTATAATCAGCTGTATTTATATCTATCGGAAAATGCTCCATATTGCGCAACGCCCAACTCAATTTCGGATCAATATCCACATCAAGATGCGGATTCTTTTCATTCAAAATTTCATGTACGTTAAAGCCATAAAAACGCATCAGCCAATCGGTTTGATACAATCTATTTTCACGCAAAAGCGGAGGCTGGCTACCAATCATCGGCATGCGATCGTCATAGCTTATCGGGATATATCCTGAATAATAAACGCGCTTCAAGTCATAATTTTTGTAGTATTCATTAGCGCTGTACATGATTTCCATGTCAGTTTCAGGAGTCGCGCCAATCACCATCTGCGTGCTCTGCCCTGCCGGAACAAACTTTGGCGTACTTCTAATAATTTTCTTTTCGTCCTTAAACTGAATGATGCTGTCCTTGATAAAAGACAATGGTTTTTTCACATCGTCATGCGATTTATCCGGAGCCAAAAGTTTCAATCCTGCTTCCGTCGGCATTTCTAAATTGATACTCATTCGATCAGCATAAAGTCCGGCTTCCGTCAGCAATTCTTCACTTGCGCCAGGAATAGTTTTGAGGTGGATATAGCCATTGAAATTATTTTCTAAGCGTAATTTCTTGGCAATTCTAACCAAGCGTTCCATCGTGTAATCCGCATTTTTGAAAATTCCTGAACTCAAGAATAATCCTTCAATGTAATTGCGTCGATAAAAACTCATAGTCAGTTCTACGACTTCTTCCACCGTAAATGCGGCGCGTTTCACATCATTGCTTTTTCTCGAAACACAAAACGCACAATCAAAAATGCAGTGATTTGTAAGCAGAATCTTTAACAAAGAAACACAGCGACCATCTTCTGTATAAGTATGGCAGATTCCCGAACCGCTTGAATCGCCCAAACCTTTACTGGTATTTTTTCTATTGCTCCCGCTCGACGAACATGAAACATCATATTTTGCAGCATCGGCAAGGATTGTTAGCTTTTCACGGATTCTTTCTGACATGTTTTCTTTCTTTTTGCGTAGTTTTTAAAAGTACTAATTCAGAGAAAAAATATTGACTGAACAATAGTTAATTTTTAAATTATTTTAGATTTCTAATTTCAAAAATTCTGCAACCTTTCTTGAAAATTTTATAATCACTAATCCTTTAAAAATGATAACCTTTATACTCATTGCAATCAACAGAAAAACAAACTACTATGAAAAAGAACGACGCAAATTCAAAGACTTTTGATAATGCTAAACTTCAGGATTTGGAAAAAAACAAATCTGATGGAACAGGTCAATTTTTGACAACCGATCACGGAGTCAAAATCAACGACGACAATAACTCCCTGAAAGCTGGCGAACGCGGTCCTTCCTTATTGGAAGATTTTATCTTGCGTGAAAAGATTACGCATTTTGACCATGAAAGAATTCCGGAAAGAATTGTGCATGCAAGAGGTTCAGCTGCTCACGGTTTTTTCCAACCTAATGCCGAGGCGGCAAAGTTTACAAAAGCAGGATTTTTGAAAGATGCTAATTTGACAACACCTGTATTTGTACGCTTTTCAACAGTTGCAGGCTTTCGTGGCTCGACAGATTTGGCTCGCGATGTCCGCGGTTTTGCCGTAAAATTTTATACGCAGGAAGGAAATTTTGACTTAGTTGGAAATAATGTTCCTGTCTTTTTTATACAAGATGCTTCTAAATTTCCTGACCTAATTCACGCTGTAAAACCAGAACCGCATCACGAAATGCCTCAAGCAGCTTCAGCTCACGATACGTTTTGGGATTTTATTTCCCTGATGCCTGAATCGATGCACATGATTATGTGGGCGATGTCTGATCGAGCTATTCCTAGAAGTTACCGAATGATGGAAGGTTTTGGCGTGCATACTTTCAGATTTATCAATGAAGATAATAAGTCACACTTCGTAAAATTCCACTGGAAACCAAAATTAGGAACCCACGCCGTAGTTTGGGACGAAGCTGTAAAAATTTCAGGCAATGATCCTGATTTTCACCGTAGAGATTTATGGGAAGCCATCGACAGCGGCAGTTTTCCTGAATGGGAATTAGGCGTGCAGCTTATTCCCGAAGAAGACGAACATAAATTTGACTTCGACCTTTTAGATCCTACGAAGCTTGTTCCTGAAGAATTGGTTCCGGTAACTGTCATCGGAAAAATGGTCTTGAACAGAAATCCGGATAACTTTTTTGCAGAAACAGAGCAGGTTGCTTTTCATCCAGGACATGTAGTTCCTGGGATTGATTTCTCAAATGATCCATTATTGCAAGGAAGACTTTTCTCTTATACGGATACACAATTATCACGATTAGGAAGTCCAAATTTTCACGAAATTCCAATCAACAGAACCATTGCGCCGATGCACAATAATCAGCGTGACGGCCACATGCGACAAGAAATAAATGTTGGAAGAGTAAGCTATCATCCTAATACTTTGGGTGGAGGCTGCCCCTACCAAGCAAAAATTGCCGAAGGCGGATTTTCTAGTTTCAACGAAAGAATAGATGCGCAGAAAGTACGTGAAAGAAGCGAAAGTTTCTCTGATCATTTCAGCCAGGCAAAATTATTCTTCGGAAGCCAGACGCTAACTGAACAAGACCATATCATTAATGCCCTGCGTTTTGAGTTGGGAAAAGTTGAAGTTCCTGCTATTCGTGAAAGGATGTTAGGATTATTATCTCAAGTAGATACAACTTTAGCAGAAAAAGTAGCTTTTGGATTAGGAATTCCAGTTCCAAAAAGCCCAGAAAAACCGATGAATCATGGCGTTGGCGCAGATGCTGATCCTAAAAAGCACGAACCAAAAGACGTGACTTCAAGCATTCAGGCTTCTGACGCATTGAGCATGATCTTAAACAAAACCAATTCGCCAACAATCGAATCAAGAAAAGTTGCGTTTTTGTGCAGTGATGGTGTGGACGCAGATTCTATAAATAACTTGAAAGCGGCTTTAGAAAAAGAAGGCGCTCAAGCAAAAATCATAGGAACAAATGCGACTTCAATCAAAGCTTCTGACGGAAGTGAGATTAAAGTTGACCACAGTATTTTGACTTGTTCATCTGTTTTATTTGATGCAATTTTTATTCCTTCAGGAAAAGAAAGCGCAGACAAGTTGCTTTTGGAAGACAAAATTCCAGACTTTTTAAATGATGCTTACAAACATTGCAAAGTCATCGGTGCTGAAAAAGAAGGCATGAAATTATTAGAAGAAATTAATGCCTTCAGAAAACTTTCTTCGGAAGACATACGTGAATATGGAATCATAACAAATTCTGGAAACGCAAAGAATTTCTCAGGAAACTTCATCGAAGCAATGGGAAAACACCGCATCTGGATTCGTGAAAAATCGATTAAAATGAACTAAAATCAAAATTATGTCAGAAGAAAAAAAAGAGGATGTTCCAGAAATCAAGAAAATTTCAGACAATGTGTATATCAATGTTTCTAAAATAAAATCAGAAAATGTTGATCTTGACGGTGATTCTGACGAAGAAGAAAGTGAAACCGAAGATGATTCAAAATCTCCAGAAGAAAAGTCGGAAGACGACAGAAATCAAGGCGATGAAACAGTCGGAATTCCTTAATAAATTAAACCTTTTAAAATAAAAAAGTGGAAGCTCATGGCCTCCACTTTTTTATTTAACTACAACCATTTCTTCCTTCTAAACCAAACAAAAATTACGACAGAAACAATTCCCATAGCTAATAAAGCGCTCGGATAGCCCCATTTTTCTTCAAGTTCGGGCATGAACTTAAAGTTCATTCCATAAATTCCTGCTATAAAAGTCAATGGCATGAAAAAGACCGAGAAAATCGTCAAAATCTTCATTACGTCGTTTGTTTTTCGGGCAGAAAGAGACAGATAAATATTTAGCAAGTTGTTCGCATCATCGTGAACTTGGTCATAAAGTGTCAGCAATTTTAAATGAAGATCTCTGGCATCTTGCAAAGCTGGCTTATCTTTCTCTTCTATTTTAACCGAATTGAGCACCTCATTGGTCAATAAGAAAAGCTTTTTGCAAAGTCCCGCCTTGCGCTTCAAATAATACATTCCTTCGATCATGTCTGCAGGAACATTTTTCTTCAAGAAAACCTTCGATTCATAATAATCAATTTCTTCTGAAAGCTTAAAGACTGGCGCCTCATAAGTGTGCAGCGTTTCCCAGATAATTTTTACAGCCATAGCTCCGGCAGAAGTCACTTTTCCAGAATCGATACAAGTTTCTCTTATGCTTTCCATCACTGGCTGGGCTTTTCGATGAATGGTGATGATAAAATTAGTATTATAAAAAACTGCAATTTTGGTCGTCATTTCCCTAATCGTCTGTTCGTGTTCTTGCGAATGCTCTAAAACTCTCACTATAAAAAAGTGGGTATTGTTGTGCTCTTCATACTTCGGCAAATGGTCAGGATCTAAACTATCCATAAAAGTATAAGGATTGAGGTCATATTCGTTGCCTACTTTTTCAAGTTCTTCGCGCGTCGGATTCGTAATATCAGTCCAGACAATGTCAGTATCTTTAAACTTGGTGGTTGCTACAGCCATGAAATCATTTTTAGCATAAATTTAGAATATTATTAGGCAGCTTTTTGTGAAAGAATAGTGAAATTATTTTTGAAAATCATTGAGATTATTTAAAACCTCTATAAATCTTTCGATTTTCCCTTTTAAATTTTCATAAAAAAATCGCCTTTTGGCATTACATCGAGAAAAAACAACCAGTCATCGAGTATTTATAGTTTTTGAGGCTTTATCAGCCAAAGTTTCTTATTTTAGCCATGATCGTTAAAAAAACTCAACGCCAGAATCATGAATGTAAGCCAAATTATTCGGTTAAACAGATATCAATCTGTTATACAGTGCATCGAAGAGAATTTTGAAATTCTTGCTGATTTTCCTGAATTCGAGCTTTCCTTTATCTTTTTCAAAAGCAAGATTTCTGAAATTTTGGAAGTATTGCGAAAGGAAAACCAAATGAGCTATGAAATCATATTCAAGGGTGAAGAAACAAAGCGAAAAATCTGCAGAGCTGGTGCCGATATTGAAATTCTCTTAAAAATAATTATCTTAAACGAATCGTCGCTTGAACTGTCAGCACGATCAAAGGCAGTCTATGATGAATTGTACCAAAAGAAAGACCAGCTTCTTTTAAACCGCCTTCAGTCCATTCACGAAGAAGCCAAGCAGAAGCTTTCAGAGCTTGCAAGATATGGCATTACACTAAATCTGCTTAATGAATATGAAACCATGATCAGTAATTATTTTCATAAAATACTGCCGGCCAAAAAAAGAATAACCAACAAAGAATCAAAACTGCTCCTGAAAAACCTTTTCAGGCAAACTGAGGCCGTCTTAAAAGAAGGCTTAGATAAAAATGCAAAAGCGCTGAAAGCCTCACATCCTGATTTTTTTGATAAGTACAAGCTATTGCGAAACCACAAAAATCAGCATTCTTAAATGTAGAAACTAAAGCAAACTTTCAAAAACCTTGTCATTCTAAAAGAGAATCACAATAAAGTTTTTAAATCGAAAGTTGCAGGAATGGAGACTTAAATTTTCTTGAAGTTTTCTATTTCAAAAACTGCTTTTGCCCTATTCACTCTTCCGTATTCCTCTTTTTCAAAATCTCCTGCACTTCGTCTACTGACTTTTGATTCAGCCATTCTTGCACAGAAATTGTTTCTTCTTTTGGTTTTAGCGGTTTTATTTTATTGAGCTCGTGATTTTCTGGGAGGTTCATTTCTCGCAATGCAAAAAGGTCATTCGGAGTACAATTCAGGCTAGTGCAAAGAACCGTCATTTGGTTAAAATTCAACTGCACGATTTCACCTTTCAACATCTTATTGGCAGACGTAGTGTTGATTCCTAATTTTATAAGATAAGCATAGGGATGCAGAATATTCCTTGCTTTAAAAACCGGGTGCAGGTTTAAAACGATGCTGCTTTTATTAATTTTTATATTCGATCTTTTATGGCTTGGAAACATAGTCTTGATTTTAAGAGTCTAATATAATGAATAAATCAATAACTATACATTCTCTAGAACATTTTCTTCTATCTCTAGAAGCTTAGTTTCTATATCTAGAACCTTATATACAGTCTCTACAACCTTTTATACAATCTCTAAAAGCTTATCTTCTATCTGTAGAAACAAATATGTTATCTGTAAAACATTATATACATTCTGTAGAGTACTATATCCATTCTCTAG
This sequence comes from Flavobacteriaceae bacterium PS02334, assembly GCA_029959295.1. Lineage (GTDB taxonomy): Bacteria > Bacteroidota > Bacteroidia > Flavobacteriales > Flavobacteriaceae > Flavobacterium. The sequence goes on from JASCOH010000001.1 coordinate 428,675, forward strand.
CTATAAATTGAAAATTAGACAGCTGAAAGCACCAAACAACGAAGCAAAACAGCAAAAAGAAAGGAGGAAACTCGATAGGGCTATCAAGAATCCTCCTTCTTATTATTTGAGATTGTTTCTAAGGTTTAGAAAATCTATTTCTTCTTTCCGATATTGATGTTGTCGAAGCTGGAAACATCGATCACCTCTTCTAAATCTACATCAAACGAAATATTTATCGAATCGCCCACTATGGTTACTGGCAATTCATTTGACAATTGCGAAGAACCCACGAAGATATTAGGGTAATCTTTTATGGTAAAATAATAAAAGCTGTTGCCGTTTTTCACGTCGTTTTCAATTCTTGTTACCACAGATTTGTAACTTTTTTTGTTTGAAACCGCCGCCGGATCAATTCCGTTATCCGCCATGTTGTAGACGTTTTTATAGGCCATCAACGTTTCGCGCATGGTATTCCCAACTCCCACAATCGTGTAATCGTTGATGGAAACCATGGCGAACATTTTCACCAAACCTCCGTCGTCTTTCAGCGTCATTACATACGTCGGAATATTGTTGATCAGGTAAGGAATCGGCAGTGACGCGTGGTATCCTTTCTCCTGCACTTTTCCTTCGGCTGAACTTTGCGCCGCGAATTCTGTCGCACCGCTTTGTCTGTAATACGTCGCTTCTTTGGTTCTCGTGTCGACCAATACAAAACCTACGGCAGATTCTTCTTTTCCTACGGATGACAAGCCAGTGTACCAGTAGGATTTGTGGTTTTCTCCATAAACCAGAGTCAGTCCCTCGGTGGTCATTAATTTATTTTCGTTTGACCAGTTCCAGTAGCCATGGACATATTCTCCCCAGTCGTTTAATTGTTCCTCAACAAAGCTGATCGGCTGGATTCTGTCTACCCAAAGTGGCGTGTTGGCAATGTCATATTCTTGAATTGCGCCTGTTTGAGCATCAACAACCAGAACTCCCGTAGCATCATTTCCGGCAAAGCCGATGCGTTTTTTATATTTGGTCACAATCCAATACGGATGGCCGTTATCGTCAATTTCAAAATTAAAATCTTCTAACCCAACCGTTGCATATCCGTTGAAATAAACATGTCGGTCTATTCTTGATCCGAAGAAAGCGCCTGATTGGTACTTGATTCTGACTGGTTTTCCTTTCACCTCTTGAATCAATTTCACATCTCTTTCGTTAGTTGCAGAAACCATTACATAGCCTGGCGTGCCGCCGGAATTATTATACCATTTAAAAAAACCGGTGTGCAATAATGGCGCAACCCAGTACAATTCATCATTTACTTTTTGGATTGTAAATTCGCCTATTTCTGTCTGGCTTCCCAAAGAAGGCTGTGAACCGATGATTTTTTCTCCCAAAAGCAAGGCTAATTCTTCATCGACCACGCGAATTTTATCTAAAGAAATTGGCGCGATATGGTTCTTTAAATTTTGTCCGTCTTCTACTTTTCCGATTAATTTTTGGTAGGCATCGCTTCTGAACATCGGCAAGCTTGTCAACAACGGCACAATTACCACATAGGCCAAAACGGCAAATAATATATAAAAGAAAAGTTTTGGCGGTGCTGAAACTAGGCGTAATTTGTTGGTAGGCTTTATTACTTCTAATTTTGTAAAAATGATAATTGAAATCAGAATCAGAAAAAGCAACAGAACCGGAAGGCCGATAAATCCGTAATTAATGACTGGAAGCGCCATATAAAACAATAAAAATCCGAATAAGAGAAGTCCTAAAATTGGGATAATTTTTTTCATTTTAATTTTGTGTTTTGGTTTTTAAATAAGTCTTCGTAAATTTAAAATGTTACAGTAATGGTAATAGTTTTGGAAATTTATAAAAATTGCAGCAGTTAATTTCATTATCACGAGAAAGTATTTTAGAAGTTTAAGAATCTATTAAAACTATCTTTGAAATTCACTCTTTTACAAATAATTAAGAACGCAATACCTATTTTTGCTAATTGCACTAAAAATCCTCCACGCTTATGAAGCTCCTTGTTGTTGAAGACGAACCAAACTTATTATCGATTATCAGGAAAGGACTTTCTGAAAATAATAATGAGGTGAGCGTGGCGATGGACGGAAGAACGGCGCTGGAAATGATTCAGAATCACACTTTTGACGTAATTATTTTAGACATCATGCTTCCTGATATTAACGGAATCGAAATCTGCAGAAGATTGCGTGCCGCTAAAAACTTTGTGCCGATTTTGCTTCTGACTGCATTGGGAACTACTGAAAATGTAGTCACCGGATTGAACGCTGGCGCGGATGATTATATGGCAAAGCCGTTTAAATTCTCAGAATTGCAAGCCAGAATCAGCGCTTTGGCAAGACGTTCAAACCAAGACAATAAGCCGAATGACACAATTGTAATCGACGATTTAGAAATAGACGGACGTTCAAAATCGGTAAAACGTGCTGGAGAATCTATCATTTTGACCGCCAAAGAATTCAAGCTTTTGTATTACCTGGCGAAGAATTCAGGAATTATTTTATCTAGGGAAAAAATATTAGACAACGTTTGGGACATCAATTTCGACATGAATACGAATGTGGTCGACGTTTATATCAATTATGTCAGAAATAAAATTGACAAGCCTTACCAAAACAAATTGATCCACACCATGAAAGGTCTTGGATATGTCATAAAATCATAAAAGATGCAGATCAGGAAAAAAATTACGGTTACTTACATCGCGCTTTCTTGCTTCAGCACGCTCCTTTTGAGCGTTGTGATTTTCTTTCTATTCAAGCAAAATAACGAGTATTATTTCTTGAAAAGGCTTCAAGATCGCGCCAAAATTGCCTCTTCGATTTATTATCAGAATGATGCAGTGAAGTCGAAATATTTTCAAGAATTCAAGAAAGAAGGCCTGGAAGAATTGATCGAGGAGAAAGATTTTGTTTTGAAAGTGAACGGAAGCAATACTTTTGAATACAACACTGATTTGAACCTGCCTTCAGAATTTTATTCTCAGGTCATGAAAACTGGCCAGAGCTGGATTGAGGAAGATTACCGTTATTATTATGGCCAGATCTTTACAGAATCCGGACAAAAATATATGGTCATTGTTACTGCAAAAGACCGCAGAGGAAACACCAGCACGATTTATATTCTTCAGATTTTAATCTTTGGAGGATTAGGATTTGTAATCTTGGCTTATTTCTTCGGAAAATTTTTGGCACGAAGAGTCATTGGCCCGATGGCGAGAATTACAAAAGAAGTAAAGAGAATCAGCGCTTCCAACCTGCATAACCGCTTGCCGGATACTGAAGGCCAAGACGAGATTTCTGACCTGACGAAGACTTTTAATGACATGCTTGACCGACTGGAAACTTCTTTTGAAATTCAGGCCAATTTTATCAATAATGCGTCGCACGAATTAAAAACGCCAATCACGACGATTATTGCCGAGACTGAAATCATGCTCTTGAAAGAAAGAGCAACTGAGGAATATGTTTCGTCTTTGGAGAACATCAACAAGCAGGCTTCAAAACTTGGAAATCTTACGGAAGGACTTTTAAAACTGACCCAAACAGGCTATGATGGAAGAAAGCAGGTTCATGATATTGCCCGAATCGACGAGATTCTTTTAGACGTAAAATGTTCTATTGACAAGATTTATCCTAACAATCGCGTGAATATCAAGCTGAACGAAGCTCCTGATAATGAGTCGCTGTTGACGATTCCTTGCAATCGCCCTTTGCTAGAACTGGCTTTGAATAATATTATTTCTAACGGCGTGAAATATTCTGATAATGACGAAGTTTTTGCGACGCTTACGGCGGATAAATCTAAGATTAAAATCACGATTACGGATATCGGCATCGGAATCCCGCCGGAAGATATTCCTTATTTGTATGAGCCTTTTTTCCGTGGAAAGATAGCTTCGAAATACAATGGCTATGGACTCGGACTTCCCTTGGCCATGAAAATCATACGAATGCACAACGGCGAATTGCAGATTCAATCTGAAACCGGAAAAGGAACGGTCGTGAATATTATTTTTGACAAAACTAACATTAGAAATTCTAATCTTAAATCTTAGGAAATTCTAATTTTAATCTAAACTGGCTCTAATCTCGGAGGTCTTATTTTGTATGTATAATAACCAAAGTAATTATACATATGAAAAATATACTAATACCGACGACGCTTCAACCCGACACCATTAATGCTGTAAAAACAGCTATCAAACAATCAAAAGGAAAAAACTGCAATGTAGTTTTGCTGCAGGTTTGCGATATTCCTGATACCGATTCGAGCTCTTTTTTTATTAGAAGCATTAAAAACGAACTGAATGTTTCTCAAAAAACTATTTTGGAAGCTTGCAGAAATCTCGTGGCCGTTTCTCAACATTGCACATTTAAATTACAGCATCAATATGGCATTTCAGCTCCTGTGATGCGTAATTTATTAGAACATCTTCATGTTGGACTGATCATTCTGACACCTTCGTATAAAAGTGCAGAGAAGAAAATCCACAATCAATTCCTCCAGATTTTATCGAATTGCAAATGTCCGATTCTTCACTTGAATTCTAATTTTGAAGAACACGAATTGAACAAAGCCATGTATTTGGAGCAAAACAAGTCAAAACTTCAAGCCGAAGATTTACAGCAATTGGTGCAAGGACAATTTAATTTCAGAATCGTCAGCCATGCGAAGATTTTTGAAGACCAAAGCGTAGAAGAAATCAATCCGGAATTGTCTGCAGCGATTTCTAAGAATGAAATCAATCTGCTGATACAGACTAGAAAACCTGAAAAAATAAAATTAAAAAAGAGCGGAAAATCTAAAGTAAACGAAAGTTTAGGATTGCCAGTTCTTTCCTTATACGAAGAAATTGTTTAAAAAAAGATTCTCACAAAAAGCGATTTATAAACTTAAAGTAAAAAATATATGCTGCTAAAAAAGAAAATTCCGATGAAATATGTTCTCGGAAAAATTAAGATAGAATTAATTCTGGTTGTAATGTACGTAGTTTCATTTGACTTGATTCACCGTTATTTTGATGCGGCGGTAATGAATATTCCTATTGCAATTCCGACTATAATTGGTACGGTTATTTCATTATTGCTAGCTTTTAAATCAAACCAAGCGTATGACCGCTGGTGGGAAGCGAGAATGATTTGGGGCGCGATTGTTAATGACTCTCGAACCTTATTGCGCCAAGTTATTGGTTTTTACAAAGACCCAGATTTTTCTGTGGAAGCTGATGAATTCAAGGAAAGTTTTGCAAAAAGGCAAGCGGCGTGGTGTTATAGTTTGGGCCAAGCCTTAAGAGGAAAAGATCCGTTGAAACCAATTAAAAATTTGCTTACTGCAGATGAATTTCGCTATGTTTCGAAACACAAACACGTTCCGAATGCGATTTTAATTTTGCACTCGAGAGCCTTAAAAATGGCACAGGAAAAAGGAAAAATTAACCGATACCAACAAGTTGAAATTGATAATACTTTGACGCGTTTGTGTGAGTCCATGGGAAAATGCGAACGTATTAAAAATACAGTTTTTCCAACAACATATAGCTTATATATCAGATTCACACTTTGTCTGTTCATTATGCTATTGCCTTTCGGACTAACAAATTTGGTTGGATGGTTGCAAATTCCTTTGGTAACTACTATTGCTGCGGCCTTCTTCTTGGTTGAAAAAATGGCAATCCATCTTCAAGATCCTTTTGAAAACAGACCTACAGATACGCCTGTAACTACGATTTCTACAGCAATTGAAAAGAATCTGATTCAAATGGTAAATGAATTTAGAGATGAATTTGATGATACTATTGAAAAATCAGAAACTTCTTTGCATCACATTCAGCCAGTTAAAAACGCTTATTTTGTTCTTTAGGGTTGTTTTAATGTTGCTAAAAACCGGCTTCAAAAGAGCCGGTTTTTTTTATTTTTATCGAAACATTTTAACCAACCTAGACCATTATTTCTTAAAAAAAAATTACTTTTACATAAAAACTATAAACATTCCATTTTATGAAGACAAACAATTTCAAGAGTATTGCTAACAGAGCATTCTTAATTTTAGGTTTCTTATCGTTCACTTTTTTCGCATCTTGTTCAAGTGACAATGATCCTGAAGCTGTTGCAGAAAAATTCTTAAACCACGTAAACAAAGGCGAATTTAAAGAAGCTAAAGAATATTGCGACGAGCAAACAGCGTCTCTAATCGGAATGATGGAGTCAATGGCTGGCGATAAAACCAAAGAGCTTAAAGATCAAAACATCAAAACTGAAATTATTTCTTCTGAAGTAAAAGATGACAAAGCGACTGTAAAATACAAATCTACAGGAGGGAAAGCGGGTGCTACAACTGGTGCTGAGCAAACTTTAAATCTTGTAAAAGTAGATGGAAAATGGAAAGTGACTATCGATAAAGAAAATGCAAACAAAGAAGGAGGAGCAAAAACTCCAGAAACTGATGTTGAAGCAACTGATTCTTTAGCAACTCCAGCTGATACATTGGCTGCACCTGCTGCAGATACAGTGGTTGCTCCTAAATAATTGCAACTCAAAAATAATTTAAAAGCATTACTAATGAAGAAGATCCTCTTTTATTTAGTAATGCTTTTTCTTTTAGGATTTATTTCCTACAAAGCTTTTTTCTACTTTGACAAAAAATCTGAACAGGCAGAAATTGTAAAAAATGAAGCTGTGACAAGGCTTTCTTCAGAAGAAATTGCACAGATTCAAGAAGGCGATTTTATCCTCAGAAGAGGTTTTGGATTCTTCAGCGATTATATTTCGAAAGAACTAAATAATGGCGAGATCGATGTGACTCATGCCGGAATTATTACCAAAAGAAATGATTCTTTATTTGTAATTCATTCTCTTTCTTCAGATGTAACTGAAATTGACGGCTTGCAGATGCAGCCTTTGCAAGAATTTTTAAAATATTCTTATCCTCACAAAATCATTATTACAAGATTAAAAAACGCAAATCCAGCAATGGGCTTGAAGATATCTTCTTTGGCAGAAAATTATCTGGCAAAGCATATTCCGTTTGACCACAAAGGAAATTTTGACAATGATGAAGCGCTGTTTTGCACCGAAATGATTTGGAAAATTTTAGAAAAAGACCTTCAATGCGTAGAATTGCCAAGCGAAGCAAAAGCCAGAAAAGATTTTTTCTTCTCAATGACGCCGATGTATGACACAAAATATTTTGACATTAAGGTAAATCAATACAAAATCAAGAATAAATAGTATTTTTGCCATCACAAAACAAAACGAATTTAAATGAAAGCATACGTATTTCCAGGTCAAGGTGCCCAATTCACAGGAATGGGAAAAGACCTTTACGAACAATCAGCACTAGCAAAAGAATTATTCGAAAAAGCCAATGAAATCTTGGGTTTTAGAATCACAGATATCATGTTTGAAGGAACGGCAGAAGAATTAAAAGAAACAAAAGTGACGCAACCAGCAGTTTTCTTGCACTCTGTTATACTTGCAAAAACTTTAGGCGATAGCTTTCAGCCAGAAATGGTTGCAGGACATTCGCTTGGAGAATTTTCAGCATTGGTTGCCAACGGCGCTTTATCTTTTGAAGATGGATTGAAATTGGTTTCACAAAGAGCAATCGCCATGCAAAAAGCTTGTGAAATCAAGCCTTCAACGATGGCTGCCGTTTTAGGCTTAGAAGACAAAATCGTAGAAGATGTTTGCGCTTCAATCGACGGTGTTGTTGTGGCTGCAAACTACAACTGCCCGGGACAATTGGTGATTTCTGGAGAAACTTCAGCAGTGGAACAAGCTTGTGAAGCGATGAAAGCTGCAGGTGCAAAACGTGCATTAATCTTGCCTGTTGGCGGTGCTTTCCACTCACCAATGATGGAACCAGCTAGAGAAGAATTGGCTGCTGCAATTGAAAACACAACATTTTCTGAACCAAGCTGTCCAGTATACCAAAACGTACCTGCGAGTGCGGTTTCAAGTGCTAATGAAATTAAGAAAAACTTAATTATTCAATTGACAGCTCCAGTAAAATGGACGCAATCTGTGCAGCAAATGATTGCGGATGGAGCGACTTCTTTTACTGAAGTTGGTCCTGGAAAGGTATTGATTGGGTTGGTAAATAAAATTGATAAAAGCGTAGAAACTTTTTCTGCTTAGTCAATTTATAGTATAAAAAAATCCCAAGTTTAAAGCTTGGGATTTTTTGTTTATAGATATTTAGCTTCTTCTGAATGACTATTTGTGATTCCTGTAATCAGGTATTTATTTTCCTTATTTTCGAAAAAAACATACCAGACTGTCCTTGAATTGGCTTTGTAGAAAATGTATTTTGAGCCTAAATGTTTTAATTTTTTTGGAGAAGATTTGTGCTTCGTCCCTTTTAATTTTTCAGGTACTGAATCATAAATAGCTCCTACATATTTTTCCGCAGATTCTATAAATCCGAAATATTCTTTTTTATATAAAACCTGTACTAAATCATCTAAATAAGCAATAATATTTTGGGTAAAAACTACTTCTATTTCCCCCACCATTCTCTTATTTTTTGAATTGATTTAGCTTTGGCTTCTTCTAATGTATATCCGTTTTCAAATTCTTTATAAAAATCGAAATTGGTTTCTTTTTCAGATTCTTCTTTTAATTTTGAAATCTGATATAAAATACTCGGTTCTTCCAGTTTTGAAAGCCATTCCATTAATTCATTTTTTCTGTATCGCGTGTCCATAGCTTTTTATTTATTTCACTAATTTACAAATAATTAGACAAAAATAAATTATGCTCTGATCTTTTTTTCCCATTTCCAAGCAGAATCCATCGCCTCATCTAAAGTTGATTGCGCCTTCCAGCCTAAAACAGAATTGGCTTTTTCAGTATCTGCAAATGCTTCCATGATGTCGCCTTCTCTTCTATCTACAAGTTTATAAGGCAATTTTTGACCGCTTACTTTTTCGAAAGAATTGATGACTTCTAAAACCGTGCTTCCAGTTCCTGTCCCAATATTGAAAGTTTCAACTTTGCTCTGATTTTTCTTGTCGATTAATCTTTTCAAGGCTACGACATGCGCTTTTGCCAAATCTACTACGTGAATATAATCGCGAATGCAAGTCCCGTCAGAGGTTGGATAATCGGATCCAAAAACAGACAATTCTTTTCTCAAGCCAATTCCGGTCTGAGTGATAAACGGTACCAAATTTTGTGGAATACCAATTGGCAATTCACCGAGTTCAGCTGACGGATGCGCTCCGATTGGGTTAAAATATCGAAGTAAAATCGAATTAATATTAGAAACTTTTGCTACATCTTGGATAATTTCTTCGCCAATTTGTTTTGTGTTCCCGTAAGGAGAAATTGCTGGCTGGATCGAAGCGTTTTCAGTAATCGGCATCTTTTCAGCTTGCCCATAAACAGTGCAAGAAGAGCTGAAGATAAAATTAGCATCTGTTTTTTGCTGTAATTCTTGAAGAATATAAACTAAAGCATTAATATTATTTTCATAGTATAACAACGGATTTTCTACGCTTTCACCAACCGCTTTTGAAGCTGCAAAGTGAATTACGCCAGAAACATCAGAATGCTTTTTAAAGAAATCTTGAACTGATTTTTTATCTCTTAAATCTAGTTTTTCAAACTCAGGGTGTTTTCCAGAAATTGCAACGATTCCTTTTAAAACTTCCTCAGAAGAATTAGAAAGGTTGTCAATTATTACAACATCAAAACCTTCGCTTTGCAATTCAACTACGGTGTGAGAACCGATAAAACCTAATCCTCCTGTTACTAATACTTTCATCCTTTAATTTTTATGGCGCAAAGTGCACGAATTATTATTCAATTATTTTAAAAACTCTAATATAGAATCTGTAATAAATTTAATTTGTTCATCATCTAATTCAGTGTGCATTGGCAGTGAAATTACTTCTTTGACCAACTGGTTTGTTACAGGAAAATCTTCCTCTTTGTAACGAGAATCCAAGTATGCTTTTTGGCTGTGCAACGGAATTGGGTAATAAATAGCACACGGAATTCCTTTGTCTAACAAATGTTGCATCAAACCATCACGGTCAGCATCTACAATTCTCAACGTATATTGGTGGAAAACGTGAGAATCTCTTTCGCCAGCAATATAAGGCGTCACGATGTTTTTGTGGTTTGCCAAAGCTTGGCTGTATTTTTGAGCTGCCAATTGGCGAGCTGCATTATATTCGTCTAATTTTGGCAATTTTGCATTTAAAACCGCAGCTTGAATACTGTCTAAACGAGAATTCACGCCCACAACATCATGATGATAACGAACATACATTCCGTGATTCACGATACCGCGAAGCTTGTGCGCCAAATCATCATCGTTTGTAAAAATCGCTCCTCCGTCTCCATAACATCCTAAGTTTTTAGAAGGGAAAAAAGATGTTGAAGCTACGTGCCCCATAACTCCTGCTTTCTTTTTCTTTCCGTCGAAATATTTATATTCTGCTCCGATTGCTTGCGCGTTATCTTCAATTACATATAAATTATGCTCAGAAGCTAGTTGCATAATCGCTTCCATATTTGCAGCTTGACCAAACAAATGAACCGGAACAATTGCCTTTGTTCTTGGCGTAATTGCTTTTTTAATTGCTTCGATAGAAATATTAAAAGTATCAATTTCCACGTCAACCAAAACCGGAGTCAATTGCAATAAAGCGATAACTTCCACAGTTGCAGCAAACGTAAAATCAGCCGTAATCACTTCGTCGCCTGGTTTTAAATCTAGCGCCATCATTGCAATTTGCAAGGCGTCAGTTCCATTGGCACAAGGAATTACGTGTTTTGCACCAAGATAATCTTCTAAACTTTTTTGGAATTTGTGAACTTCAGGACCATTGATGTAAGTGTTGGTATCCAGAACTTCTTGAATCGAATTGTTAACCGCTTCTTTTATATTTTCGTATTGCCCTTTAAGGTCAACCATTTGAATTTTTTTCATCTAAATTTGAATTTAAAACACGCAAAATTACTAATTAAATGACGGACAACCAATGAAATTTCTAGAAACTAATGTATTTTAGCAATTCAAAAAATGACCTATGTTTTTTCTCTATAATTTGCTGGTGATTATCGCCGGATTTGCCTTAAAAATAGTCGCGCTTTTTAGTCCGAAAATGAAACTTTTTGTAAACGGAAGAAAAAATGTATTCAAGACTTTAGCCAATAAAATCGGACCAAAAGATAAAACGATTTGGTTTCATTCTGCATCACTTGGCGAGTTTGAACAAGGACTTCCTGTAATGGAAAAGATTAGAGTTTTATATCCAAATCACAAGATTGTGCTGACTTTTTTTTCGCCTTCGGGATATGAGGTAAGAAAAAATTCCACCACGGCAGATGTAATTGTTTATCTTCCTTTAGATACAAAAAATAATGCTAGAGAGTTTCTGAAATTGGTTCATCCGGAAATGGCTTTTTTCATCAAATATGAATTTTGGCCGAATTATTTGAACGAATTAAAACAAAGAAATATCCCTACCTATTTATTTTCAGGGATTTTCAGGGAAGACCAAGTTTTCTTTAAATGGTACGGCGGCTTTTACAGAAAAGCTTTGGCTACTTTCAAAATGTTTTTTGTACAAAATGAAAGTTCAAAATTGCTCTTGCAAAAAATTGGTTTTAATAATGTAAAAGTCAATGGCGATACCCGTTTTGATCGAGTTTCAAAGATTTTGGAAAGAGACAATACTTTAGATTTTGTAGAAAAATTTAAGGACAACAAACTAACAATCGTTGCCGGAAGCACTTGGCCAAAAGACGAAAATAATTTGGTTGATTTTATCAATTCTAATTCTTTCGGTGTAAAATTTATTTTGGCGCCACACAATGTCAAGCCAGACCAAATTGAGGATTTAAAGAAAAGCATTTCTAAAAAAGTAGTTTTATTTTCAGAAATTAAGAATAAAAACCTATCAGAATATGACGTTTTCATCATCGACACGATTGGAATTTTGACCAAAATTTATAGCTATGCTGATATTGCTTATGTTGGTGGCGGTTTTGGAACTTCTGGTTTGCATAATATTTTAGAACCCGCGACTTTTGGGATTCCGATAATTATCGGACCTAATTTTCAGAAGTTTTCTGAGGCAGTTGCTTTGGTCAATATGGGCGGTTGTGTCGCAGTGAAAAATAAAAAAAAATTGGAAGAAACGTTGGATTTCTTGATTCAGAATGATGATGAGCGATTTGAAAAAGGTCATATTTCTAAAACTTTTGTGGAAATGAATAAAAATGCAACGGAAGTTATCTTGAAAAATTTGTAAAACAATACACATTTTGCTGACAACACCTTTTTTTGTATCAGTTAATTCATACTTTTTTTATAAAAATAATAAGTTTTATAGTGTTAATAAAAATAATAATTATACTTTAGCCGAGCCTAAAAAAGTCGTCCCCGAGGCTTAACCTACAAAGAGTTCTTTCCATGCTAAAGAATTATTTTATATTTTTCTTTTTTCTGCTTCTCCCCAAGGCTGGAGTTAGTTCTGCACAACAAATTGATTCTCTTTTTGTCAAAAAAACCAATCTTATTTATATTGCTCCTGAATCTAAAACCAACATTTTAGAGAAAGCATTTTACTCAGAAAATCGTATTTCAGAAACTTCTCGAACAATGTATGTAGTTGATACCGAAATCACTATACTTGAAGGTACAAAAACAAACGGTTCAATCATTTATATAAAAAAAGAAACGAACCAAGACATTGCAGAAGCAGCACAACAGCATAAGAAAACGCAAAAAATAGCTATAAAAGGCAAGCCTGATTATGCAGAAGCGAAAATAATAGCTTATCCGTTTTCAAAAAAAGATCATAAACAGACTGCTTCGCTTACTTTTATTGCAGCATCTTCTGGCCTTACGATTTCAAAAAATAACACCGCTAGAATACAGATAATTGCTCCACTAGTTGCCAATTTGAACTTTCAAATTAAAGAAGAAGAAAAACTTACCAAAAACCACGAAACTTACGGCCACACAAAAAGCCTTCAGTTTATCATTACTTACACCGCATTTTCTCGTCCGCCTACGGTTTAATTAAATTTCACTATTGCCTGTTTGCAGAGATATTTCTTTAGCAAATTGCCATCAATTTAACTTAAAAAATTTAATTTAAACCGCCTAGTTGCTTGACCGCACAGGCACATACTAAAAAGAATGAAAAAAATTATTTACACAGCAGCCTTTTTATTCGCAGGTTATATTGCGAATGCACAAGTAGGAATCGGAACAATAACGCCTGAGACTACTTCAATGCTAGATATCACAAGCACCACCAAAGGTTTTTTGATGCCAAGAATGACAACCGGGCAAAGAACAGCTATCACATCACCTGCAACCGGACTTCAGGTTTTTGACATTACAACAAACTCAGTTTGGTATTATAATGGTGCAGTTTGGGTAAACCAGCTGCCTGATTTAAGAGCCTTAGGCACAGCAGCTAATGCTAGCCACATCACCCAAGATGCTGGTAATGGAGGCACAGGAACAAATGCAGGAACAAATGGTCAAAATATCGGTATTGGCTATCATACTTTAAATGCTATTACTTCAGGTTTTTACAACGTAGCATTAGGTTATGAAGCATTACTTTCGAATAATTCAGGAGTCTCAAATATTGCTCAAGGATTTGAAGCTTTGAAAACTAATACTTCTGGTGCAAATAACATCGCAATAGGTACACAGGCACTTACCGCTAATACTCTTGCTAGTTTTAACATTGCCATGGGTGGAGGTGCTCTGAATAAAATTACAGGTACTGCTGCTACTTCACAACATAACACTGCTTTGGGTTACCAAGCACTTAATGTAATGACTACAGGTATTCAAAATACGGCAATTGGTAATCAAACACTTGTTGCAACTACTTCAGGTTCACAAAATACGGTACTAGGTTATCGCGCCGGATCAAATCTAACTTCAGGAACTGGAAATATAGCTATTGGTGCCGCAACTAGCCTTGCAACAGCAACTGGGTCAAATCAGCTGAACATTGGTAATGCTATTTTTGGTACAGGCCTTACGGGTACAGTTGCAGCGCCAGCAGGAAATATAGGTATTGGCACAACTGCACCAGCTACCAAGCTTGCCGTTAACGGAAGTTTCAGTACTTCTGTTTCAAACCCTGCAACTTGCGGCTGTACGACAGGAAGCGGTGCTTCAACAACAAGCGCCATCCCATTAACGACAAGCCACTTTACATTAGCAGATGGAAATTTTGCATATATCCTTACGCTACCAACTGGCGCAGTTGACGGACAAACGATGATCATCAGCAGTAGAGCGACACTTACAGCAGCCATCAGTAATGCTAATACTGCGCTTGCGGCTGACATATCTCTTACTACAGGACAGGCTTATCAGTTTGTGTATGTAAGCGGTGCGTGGTTGCGCGTGCTATAATTTTATAGGCAACAGTGCTTAAAAGCACTAAAGCATTTACAATCAAACCCAGAACCTTATTCAAGGATTCTGGGTTTTTCTTTTTTAAGAGTCAAAAAAAGCCACTTATTTTTCGGTAAAAAGCTAAAAAACAGCTTTCTATCGGTAAAAGCTCTGGAAGAAGACCTTTTAAAAACTCAAATCACTGCTCTTGAAAGGGGAAATCGAGATTTTAAAGCTGAGAAGGCTGTTTTGATGCAGGTGATGGGCGGAAAAATTAAGAATCAAAATTATTATGTAAGACTTCCCTTGAATTATATAAGCAAGAATCTATTTAAAAAGCAGAACTTTGAGATAGCTAGAAATAGTAATTAATAAATTTACAAAGGCAAAATTGTTTCAAGAATTCTTGAGTTTGTATTGTTTTTTTGAGGTTTATTATTTGTTTAAATCCCCATCGTTTTTTTATGGTGGGGATTTTTAAAATTGCAACATTAATCTATAACCAATAACAAATTATCATGAAAAAATCAGTTGTTTTAGGCGTAGCCGCGGGAGCAGTTGCCCTAGTAGCCACGGCATTAATAATCAAAAAATTAAATCTTGTCGATAAAATGCTTTGCAGAGCTGACAATCTAACCGGAAAATTATCAGATTTCTGCGACGTTATTCCAAAAGGAGAAGAAAGAAACGTAAGCAAACAGTTTAAATAAAAATAAAAAAAGCAGTTCTAAATTTAGAACTGCTTTTTTTTTTAGGTTATTTATTTTCAATAAACTCCTTAAACCTCCTGACGTCTTGTTCGACCATATTTTCAAAAATAGGATTCAAGACTTTGGCCGCCATTTCTCCAGTCTTTTCAAAAGGAGCTCGGTAAGAAATGACAATATTCATCTTGGTGCCAAAGCTTCCATTGTCGTGAAATTCGACCTTTCCCACATTGTGTACAAAGGCATCTGCAAAAGAACGCCAGCTGATTTCTTTATTTTCAACATCTTTGATGATGGCCGCCTTCCAAGAAAGGTTGCCGATGTCTCCAGGAATCCTTGCCTTCCACTCTGAAATTTCATCATCTATAATAGTAACACTTTCAAGATGCTTCATAAATAAGGGAAGGTTTTCGAGCTTGCGCCAAAATTGGTATACAAAATTGACGGGCTTGTTGATGGTCAAGGTTACCTTTATATTTACGTTTGAAACCTTTGGCGGTTCAAGCGTCTGCCCCGCCAGCTTATATCCCGGACAGTGACCGGTCACTCCTCTGAAAATCATAAAAGCAGAAAGCAGTGCCCTGGGATAGCTTTTAGGTTTTTTCGCCAGCGAATTATAAAGCATCAGCGAGCCTGAAAGCACCGAAACCACACGCTCGGTTTGCGAAACATTCACTTCCAGATTTTGTACTTTTTCAATTATAGTAGAGTTGCTCATAATTTAGATATATTGGTTTAATGTATGTCAAAGTCCTATTAAAGTTATAAAATCAAATAATCAATATGCGATTTTAAGAAGCTGTTAACCGTTATTTAACATTGCTAGTCTTAAAAACATAAAAAATTGTTAATCAACAAATTATAGATAAAAAAAGTAAAACACTCAAACTGCTAAACACCAAACAATTAAAAGAATTATAATCAATAAAAAACGATTTTCAATTAACATAATTTAAAGAAATGGTCAATTGTGTAATAATTAATTAAAATACTGTAAATATTTAACAGCTATTGAATTGGATATTTGTAAAAGTAAAAATGGTATAATCCATTTAATTGTAAACCTAAAACCTATCACAAAATGAAAAATTTAAGAATTTTAGCAATGGCTGCTTTAGCAATCACATTAGGATCATGTTCGTCGGATGACAACAGCGACAACAACTCAGGAAGCATCGAAGGAACTTATGAGCTAAGAGAATTCAACACTTCAGCAGCAACTGATTTTAATCAAGACGGAACATCTTCAACTAACCAGATGTCAGAAACAAACTGTTATAACGACAGCCAGCTTACATTTAGATCAGACAATACATTTACATATGAAATTGCTTATCTTTCAGTAAACGCAGATGCCAGCTCTTCTTGTACTTCTTATGAAGTAGATGGAACTTGGTCAGCAACTAACAACACTTTGACTGCAACTTATGAAAATCTAGAAGGTGATGACGTTGTTATAAACTTTGCAAGAACAGATGACGGAAGAACATTAACTGAAACTAGAACGTTGACAAATTATCCTGATAGAAATTCAGACGGTGGTGCTGTTACTAGATTGGGAAGCGTACAGTTAGTTTTCAAAAAATAAACTATCTAATTACTCAAATACTATTAAACTGCTTTCCAAATCGGAAAGCGGTTTTTTTTTGTTTACTACCTAGATTTCAGAATGATATAAAATAAATTATAAATGCTATAAAATAAAATGCTGAAGGATTGATGAACTTTGAATAAATCAAACCTAAATAAACTAGTTATGAAAAATTCAAATTCTACTGCTAAGAACAGTAAAGCTCCAGCTGCAAAAAGCACTGCCAGCAAGCCAAAATCTACTACTGCCGATAAAAAGTCTGCGGCATCAAAAACTGCAACAACTTCAAAAGGAACTATCAAGCCAAAAGCAAGCGCTGCTGACGGCCTGAGAGAATTGTTTGAAGACTCTTTAAAAGACATCTATTGGGCAGAAAAAGCGCTGACGAAGGCATTGCCAAAAATGGCTAAAAACGCAACTTCAGAAAACTTAAAAACTGCAATAGAAGATCACTTGAGTGTGACTAAAGAACAAGTTTCAAGACTGGAGCAGGTTTTTGAAATCATCGGAAAAAAAGCTGTTGCAAAAAAATGCGATGCCATGGAAGGCTTGATTAAAGAAGGCGAAAGCATCATGGAAGAAACACAGCCGGGTGCTGTTCGTGATGCTGGAATTATCGCTGCTTCCCAAAAAATCGAGCATTATGAAATTGCAACTTACGGAACACTTTGCGCTTTCGCTAAAACTTTAGGTGAAGACGAAGCGGTACAGCTTTTAGAAGCAACTTTGGCTGAAGAAAAAGAAGCTGATGTGACTTTAACAGAGGCCGCTTACAACACCATCAATTTTGATGCAGCAGATGATATTGACGAGGAAGAATAAAAACTAAAAAAAATTGCTATGATGAACGACAGAAAAAACGAAGAGGACTTTGCCGAAAATGAAAAGCGTGGCATCGATAATCCCGAATTGAATAGAGATCAAAATGACGACAAAGACAGAGATTTTGATACGGAAGCCGAGGAAGAAGATGAAAATGATGATTTCCACACAAACGGAATTGATGAGGAACATTCATTAACAGATGATGAAGACGCTGACGAAGATCCACAGCAGACAAAGCAAAATCAAGAGCGTACAGGAACTGATACAAATCCTGATCGTCAATAAGATTTGCAAATTACCGAAAAGTGGGGCTTGCTCCACTTTTTTTATAAACCAAAACCAACTAAATTAATAACTATGAAAGCATTAGTATTTCACAAGCCAAAACACGTGAGCGTTGACACAGTCGATGACCCGACAATTGAAGAAAACAGAGATGTTATCTTAAAAGTAACTTCGACAGCCATCTGCGGATCTGATTTACACATTTACAACGGATTTTTTCCACAGCCGAAACCGATGGTTTTGGGACATGAATTTATGGGAATCGTCGAGGAAGTCGGAAGCGGCGTCAAAAATCTGAAGAAAGGCGATCGCGTGGTCGTTCCCTTCCCTATTTCTTGCGGCACTTGCCATTTCTGCAATATGAATCTGCCTACGCACTGCGAAAGCTCTAATCCTGAGCATTATGGTCCAGAAGGTGGATTATTAGAAGGAAAAGGCGGCGCATTGTTTGGATATACAGATTTATATGGAGGTTACAGTGGCGGTCAGGCTGAATTAGTCCGCGTTCCGTATGCAGATTTCGGACCAAGAATTATTCCTGATAATTTAACCGATGAACAGGCACTTTTTCTAACAGATATTTTCCCAACCGGATGGTCTGCGATTGACTGGGCAGAATTAAAAGGGGGTGAAACCGTAGTGATTTTTGGTGCTGGACCAGTCGGAATTATGGCAATGAAATCAGCATGGCTTCAAGGCGCTGGAAGAGTTATCGCTGTCGATACGCAACAATACCGTCTTGATAAAGCAAAATTGGTGGCAAACGTAGAAACAATTAACGGCAAAGAAAATGATGCTGTCGAATTGATCAGACAAATGACTGGCGGTTATGGAGCCGATGTCTGCGTTGACGCCGTTGGAATGGAAGCCGACCAAAGCTTCTTAAGCAAAGCCAAAAATTTAATTCAAGGCGAAGTCGGAACGATGAAGGTTTTAGGCTATTGTTTTGATGCGGTTCGCCGTGGCGGAACCGTGACTGTCGTTGGCGTTTATGGTTCTCCATATGATAATTTCCCTTTATACCAATGGTTTGATAAAGGTGTAAAATTACGTGGCGGACAAGCTCCAGTTCACAATTATATTGATCATCTGATTGATTTGGTTGCAACAGGAAAAGTGGTTTTGGAAGACGTAATTACACACAAAGTAGCTTTATCTGAAGCTTCTAAAATGTATGACATTTTCAATAAAAAAGAAGACAACTGCGTGAAAGTCGTGTTAAAGCCTTAAGTTTTTATACAGAAAAATGGTAAATTTAAGAGACACTTTTTAATCTAAAACCTATGAAAGCAATTTGGCGAGGAGGCATCAGCTTTGGTTTGGTCAACATTCCAATCCGACTTTACAGTGGCGCGACGACGCACAATATTGAATTGGATATGATTCGAAAGAAAGACCAATGCCAGATTCAATATGTTCGTGTCTGCAAAAAAGATGGAAAAGAAGTGCCTTGGGACGAAATTGCAAAAGGGTATAAAAAGGAAGACGGCGATTATGTAATTCTAGACAAAGCCGATTTTGCCAAAGCGATGCCTGAAAAAACGCAGACGATTGACATTTTTGAATTTGTCTTGGAGAAAGAAATTCCGTCGCAATATCTTGAAAAACCTTATATAGTAGAGCCCGCGAAGGAAGCCAAGAAAACCTATGCTTTGCTTCGCGAGGCTTTAAAAAAATCTGGAAAAGTGGGATTGGCAAAATTCGTGCTTCGAAATACAGAACATTTGGGAATTTTAAAAGTCGAAGAAGATGCTATTTTACTAATCCAAATTCGGTTCAACCAAGATTTGCGCGATCCATCAGAAGCGAAAATTCCGGATGACGTGAAAATTTCGAAGAAAGAATTGGATATGGCGATGTCGATTATCGATCAATTGACAGACAAATTTGAGCCTGAAAAATACAAAGACACTTATAAAGAGGAGCTGATAAAGCTAATCAAGAAGAAAGCCAAAGCCAAAGGAAAACCTGTCAAAAAAGAAGAAACGGAAGAAAAACCTAAAGCTAAAAAAGGAGCTTCTGACGATTTATTGGAACAATTGAAAGCAAGTTTAGAAGCTATAAAAAACTAAATTATGGCACTTGAGAAATACAACGAAAAGCGAGATTTTTCCAAAACCAAGGAACCAAAAGGAATTAAAAAAGCGTCAAAAGGAGAATTGACTTATGTAATCCAAAAGCATGATGCCTCAAGACTTCATTATGATTTTCGCTTGGAAATTGACGGTGTTTTGGTAAGCTGGGCGGTTCCAAAAGGACCTTCTGCAAATACTTCCGACAAACGTCTGGCAGTTCAAACCGAAGATCATCCGATGGGTTATTTTGACTTCGAAGGCACGATTCCCAAAGGCGAATATGGCGGTGGCACGGTCATGGTTTGGGACTACGGAACATATCGACCTGAAAATGCCGAAGGTGCGATTTCTCAAGATAATAAATTGATGAAAAAACAGCTTTCGGATGGTTCTATAAAAATTATCCTGAAAGGGAAAAAACTTCAAGGCGCTTGGCATTTGGTCCAAATGAAAGGCAAGGAAAATATGTGGCTTTTGATGAAATCGAAAGATGAATTTGCCGGTGCGAAAGTAAAATTTGATGAAAATTCAGCAATTTCTGGATTGGATTTCAAAGGAATTGAAGAAAACGGAAATGTTTACAGTTCTAATAAAGGAAAAAAATTATCCAAAACGGAAGCTAAAAAAGAAATAGAAAAACAAACTGAAAAAGAATCAGAGGAAGAAAAACCAAAACTAAAATTAAAAAAAAATGATTCCGAATTTTCTGCAGAAGATTTGGCAGAAGCTGAAAAAATAAAAGGTTTTCCAGAAAATTGGCGTCCGCAGTTGGCTACTTTAGCCGAAGAACCGTTTGACAATGACGACTGGATTTTTGAAAATAAATTCGACGGTTACCGCGCTTTGGCACAAATAAAAAGCAACAAAGTGAACTTGATTTCCCGAAACGGAATTTCGTTCAATTCAAAATACAAAGAAATCGTAACTACGTTAGAAAAAGTCAGCGATGACATGATTCTCGATGGCGAAGTCGTGGTGGAAGATTCCAAAGGGAAGAGCAATTTTCAATGGTTGCAGCATTTTGATGAAGATCCTAAAAACGGAACTTTGAAGTTTTATGTTTTTGACATACTTTATTTTAAAGGCTATGATTTGCGAAATTTAGAATTAATCCAGAGGAAAAAAATCTTGAAAGCAGTTCTTCCAAAATTAGAGAATATCCTCTTTTCTTCGCATACAATCGGCCAGGGTTTGGAAACTTTCAAAGCGATTGAAAAATTAGGAGGCGAAGGAATCATTGCCAAAAAAAGCGCTTCGAAATATTATGAAAACAAACGTTCTAAAGATTGGCTGAAAATCAAAAACAGCAAACAGCAAGAAATGATAATCGGCGGTTTTACGGATCCAAGCGGAAGCAGAAATGGGCTTGGAGCCTTGCTTTTAGGATTTTATGAAGGCGATGATTTTATCTATTCTGGAAAAGTGGGAACTGGATTTTCTGATGAAATTTTAAAAGAACTCCGTACTAAATTAGACAAAATCGAGCGAAAAACGGCTCCGTTCAAAACGCCACCAAAATTGAAGGGAACGCATTGGGTTTCGCCACAATTGGTGGCTCAAATCAAATTTTCTGAATGGACCGATTCAGGAAGTCTGCGCCATCCTGTGTATATCGGCTTGCGAACTGATAAAAAAGCAGAAGATGTCATTCGGGAAAAAGAAATTGCTACAGAAAAAATCGTTTCTGAAACAAAATCCGAAGAAAAGGAAACGAAAAAAGCAGCTACAAAAACTGCTTCCGAAGGAAAAAAATCATCTGATGCTAAAAAAGAATTTTCGGATAACCAAGTTGAATTTTCAAACTTGGACAAAGTTTTCTGGCCTAAAGAAAAATATACAAAAGGAGATGTGATCGAATATTACAACGCAATCGCCGACTACATCCTGCCCTATTTAAAAGACCGCCCGCAATCTTTATTAAGAAATCCAAACGGAATTGCGAAGCCTGGTTTTTTCCAGAAAAATGTCGAAGGCCAAGTCCCAGATTGGATCAAAACGCGCAAACTGAAGTCAAAATCTACTGGCGAAAGCATCACTTATTTGCTTTGCCAAGACCGCGATACATTATTATTTTTGGCAAATTGGGGCTGCATCGAAATCAATCCTTGGAGCAGTCGCGTTGGAACTTTGAACAATCCAGATTATATTATTTTTGATCTGGATCCGAATGAAGCAGATATGAAAAAAATTGTCAAAACAGCTTTGACATTGAAAGAAATCCTTGATTTGCTT
Source organism: Flavobacteriaceae bacterium PS02334 (assembly GCA_029959295.1). Lineage (GTDB taxonomy): Bacteria > Bacteroidota > Bacteroidia > Flavobacteriales > Flavobacteriaceae > Flavobacterium. Next base: position 450,787 of record JASCOH010000001.1, read on the forward strand.
CAAGTTCCGGCGTATGTAAAAACTTCTGGCGGTAAAGGAATTCACGTTTTTATTCCTGTCTTGCCAAAATATTCTTACGACCAAACTCGGGAATTCTCACATTTGGTAAGTCAAATGGTCTTAAAAAAATTGCCAGAAATTGTGAGTTTAGAAAGAAGTCCGGCTAAAAGAAAAGGAAAGGTTTATCTTGATTTTTTACAAAACGGAAAAGGAAAAACGATGTCCAGCATTTATTCGCTACGGCCAAGAGAAGGCGCAAATGCCAGCACGCCATTAGATTGGGATGAAATTAATGACACATTAGATTTAGGAAAATTCAATATCAAAACTATTCCAAAAAGACTTCAAGAAAAAGGCGATTTGTGGGCAAATTTCTTTGACGATGCGATCGATTTGAAAACTATTTTAGAACGAATTTAGTAAGCTATTACTAGTCGTTTTCTCTCAATTTTGGGAAGATTTTAATAAAAATTTGATTTTTAAGTAGTATTTTTAAGTACCCTAAGAAGTTGCGGATTAAGCAATTTTAAAAAACAAATAAATCAAATTGAACAAATCTACCAAATCATTCAAATTAAATAAATACGTCAGAAAAACTTTGAAAATTTTGGCGTGGATTGTCGGTTCCATCCTTGGGCTTTTCCTGTTACTAATAATTCTTATCCAGATTCCGTACTTTCAAAATCTGATAAAAGACAAGGCCGTTACTTATCTGGAAGAAAAAATAAAAACGCCCGTTTCTATCGGTAGAATTGAAATCGGCTTTCCAAAAAATGTAATTGTTGAAGATCTTTATTTTCAAAGCCAAGCTGGCGACACGCTTTTGGCAGGCGATAAAATCAAAGTCGATATCAGCCTTTTCAAGCTTTTGAGCAATACTGTCGAAATCAATTCTATTGACTTGCAAGGCGTCACGGCGACTATAAAAAGAGATAAAGATTCTATTTTCAATTTCGATTATATTATCGACGCTTTTGCGTCAGATGAACCTAAAAAAGAAGATTCTGAACCGATGAAATTTTCTATCAGAAACGTAAATCTTGACAAAATAAAAGTGCGCTATGAGGATGCGATTTCAAAGAATGACCTGAATGCTTATCTGGAGCATTTTGATACAAAAATCACCAAATTTGACTTGGATAAAATGGATTTTACTGTTCCGAAAATCAATTTGGACGGATTTAAAGTCATGCTGAAACAAGGCGAAATTGTACAGGAAGTCGCCCAAAACACTGTCGAAGTTACAGACGAAGCTGTAAAAAATACTGATTTGAATTTAGAATTGGGAGAAATTCGACTGGCCAATATCGACGTAGGTTTTGACAATAAAGGTTCTGAGCTGAATACTGGAATCGTACTTAAAAAACTGCTCTTAAAATTCAAGGAAATCAATCTGAAAAAACAATTTATTGATTTAGAAAGATTTGAAATTGACGGCTTAAAAGGCGGTTTGACTTTTGGCAAATTAGACAAGCCGATTGAAGTCGATGCTCCAGAATCTTTGGAAGCAACTGGGCCAAAATGGAAAGTAAAATTGAACGAAACTTCGTTGCAAAACATCGCTTTCAGATTTGACGACGAAAATTCTCCGAGAGTAAAAAAGGGAATCGATTACAAGCATTTGAACTTAGAAAATGTAAAACTGCAGGGCGAAAAATTCTATTACAGCACTGATTCTATTTACGGAAACATTCAAGCTTTGACCGCAAAAGACAAAAGCGGTTTGGATATTGAATCCTTGAAAACCGATTTCTTTTATGGAAAAAAAAGAGCTTCGCTTAAAAATTTATACTTAAAAACACCGCAGACTTTAGTCAAAGACGAAATCAATGTGACGTATAATGACTTGTCGAAAATCGCTGACAATTTGGGCGATTTGGGAATCGATGCTTCATTGCAAGACAGCCAAATTGGTTTCAAAGACATCTTGTTATTTGTTCCAAATTTGGAAAACCAAAATCCGTTCAAGAGCAATCCGAATGCGATTTTGTACATCAACAGCGAAGTTTCTGGAAAAGTCAGCGATATTTCAATTCCGAAATTAGAAATCAGCGGAATTGGTTCGACAGTTATTTCCGCAAGCGGAAGAATTACAGGTTTGCCAGATGTGGAAAAAGCCTATTTTGACTTGAAAATAAATCAGTTGAAATCGACTTCGAAAGACATCAATATGTTTGTGCCAAAAGGAACGATTCCGGCGAATATCCAGCTTCCTTCGCAATTGTCTTTGAATGGATTTTTCAAAGGAGGAATTTCGAATTTTAGTACAAATATGAATCTGGCGAGCAGTTTTGGAAAGGCGAAAATCAAGGCAATTTTTGACCAAAGAAGAAAAAATTACGAAAAATATGACGCCGATGCGACGATTGATAACTTTGATATTGGCAAATTATTTAAAAATGATTCCCTCGGAAAAGTCAGCTTGAAAGCAAAAGTAAAAGGAACAGGATTGAATCCGCAGACGGCAACAGCTTCAGTTGACGGAACTTTAATCAAAGCTGAATTTAATAAATATACTTATAAAAACTTAAAATTAAAAGGCGATATCAAAAACGGAAACTTCGACGTAACTGCCGGAATGAACGATGTCAACTTGACTTTTGACATGGTTGCCGAAGGAAATTTCAAAGGAAAATATCCTGCCGTAAAATTGAAATTGAATACCGATATTGCGGATTTGGAAAAATTGAATCTTCATGCTGGTCCGTTGAAATTGAGAGGAAATGTTTTTGCAGATATTACCGATTCTAGCCCCGAAAATTTAAATGGAAAAGTCAGAATTTATAATTTCTTGATTGTGGATTCTAAAGAAACTTATGCGTTGGATTCTATAAAAATCGATGCCATTTCTTCTGCGGAAAGCGACACGATTCGCATTCAGTCTCAGTTTGCAAAAGCTTTGATGACCGGAAATTTTCAATATGACCAAATCGGGACAGCGCTGACAAATTCGATTTCAAAATATTACAATACCAATCCGACAGCTCCAAAAAAAGCGAATTTGCCACAGCAATTTGATTTGACTTTGGTGGTAAGAGACGAACCGATTTTGATGAAATTGATGCCTGAATTGAAAAGTTTATCTCCGATAGAAATCAATGCGAGATATAACAGCGAAGGCGATTCCATTACGGTAAACGGAAAAATTCCGAAGGTAATTTATGGCACTACTGAAATTACAAATGGGCTATTGGACATTGAAACTGACGAAAATGCGCTGATTTACAGTTTGGTAATTGATGATATAAAAAGCGGGCAAATTCACTTGCCTTACACCAGTATTTCGGGTCAAGTAGCTGAAAATAAAGTAAATTACACCTTATTAATCCGCGATAATAAAGAGGAAGACCAATATCTTTTGGCTGGAAGTTTAAAAGCTGAAGACGGAAATACGCAAATTTCTTTAGAGCCAGACGGATTGATTTTGAACTATGATTCTTGGGATATTGACCGTAAAAATATCGTGCAATTTGGTTCAAAAGGAATTTATGCCAACAATTTTGAATTGAGCAACCAAGCAAGTTCCATCAAAATTCAATCACAATCTGAAAGGGCAAATTCTCCTTTGGATGTGACTTTGAAAGATTTTGAAATTGCTACAATCACAAGTGCAATCCAAAAAGATACGCTTTTGGCAGGCGGAAGAATCAACGGAAATGTCTTGGTAAAAGATTTGACAAAATCGATGACTTTCACGGCTGATTTGAACGTAGAAAATTTTACTTTTAAAACAGATACCGTTGGAAATATCGCCATAAAAGTAGACAACAAAACAGCAAATACTTTAAATGCAGACGTTGCAATCACTGGCGGAGACGGAAACCAAGTGAATTTAGACGGAATTTATAGAACAGACAATTCCACTTTTGATATGAATCTTGACATTGACAAGCTGCATATGAAAAGCATCCAAGGTTTCACAATGGGAGCCATTACGCAAAGTACCGGATTTTTATCTGGAGATTTTAAAATTACGGGAAGCGCCAAAAATCCAAGCGTTATCGGAGAATTAAAGTTCAATGAAATTGGTTTAAGAGTAAAGCAGCTTGCCTCCTATTTTGATGAAATGAACGATAAAATTTCGTTTACAAACCAAGGAATTTCGTTTGACAATTTCTCAATTTCCGATTCTGAGGATAACGAATTGGTTGTTGACGGGCGCATCTTGACTACGAATTATTCTGATTTCGGATTTGATTTGCGTGTAAACGCAGAAAATTTCAAAGCCGTAAATTCTGTGGCAAAAGACAATGATTTATATTACGGAGATTTGGTTATTGACACTAAATTAAGCGTAAAAGGAGACTTAAACAAACCTGTTGTCAGAGGCGAATTAAGAATAAACGAAGACACCGATTTGACAATTGTTCTTCCTCAATCTGACCCTTCGATTGCTGACCGTGAAGGAATTGTGGAATTTATCGACCAAGACGGAATGCAGATTGACAAGCGTTTTGTGGTTGCAGATTCTTTAAACCAATCGCAATTCAAAGGAATGGATGTTTCAGTAAATATCGAAATCGTGAAAGAAGCCGAATTGACGATGATTATTGACAAAGGAAACGGCGATTATTTAAACCTGAAAGGTGAAGCGCAACTGACGGGAGGCATCGACGAATCAGGAAAAACGACTTTGACTGGGCGTTATGAATTTGACGAAGGCGCTTATGAAATGTCTTTTAATTTTATCCGAAGAAAATTCGAAATACAAAAAGGAAGCTATATTCTGTGGACTGGCGAACCGACTACAGCAGATATCAATATTACGGCAGTTTATGAAATTGAAACGGCTCCGATTGATTTGGTTGACAATCAAATTACGAGCAACAGAAATATCTTCAAGCAAAGAATTCCGTTTGAGACGTTGCTGAAAATGAACGGTGAATTATTAAAGCCCGTGATTACTTTTGATATTGTGTTGCCAGAAGGAAACAATACCGTTTCTACGGAAGTTACCAATCTGACTAAAAGCAAATTGGCACAGCTTCGCCAAGAAGAAGGCGAACTAAATAAGCAGGTTTTTGCCTTGCTTTTGTTAGGAAGATTTATTGGAGAAGATCCGTTTTCAAGCGAAGCAGGAGGCACAAATGCCGGTTCTCTTGCACGTCAAAGCGTAAGCAAAATTCTTTCGCAACAGTTAAATAATCTGGCCGGAAGTTTGGTTCAAGGCGTGGAATTGGATTTCGATTTGCAATCTAGAGAAGATTATACGACAGGTTCTCGTGAAGACCGAACTGACCTCAACGTCGGTCTTTCTAAGAAATTATTGAACGACAGGCTGAAAGTTACCGTCGGAAGCAGTTTTGGATTGGAAGGTCCGCAGCAAACCAATGAAGAAACGAATAACATTGCCGGCGATATTTCGGCAGATTACCAATTGACCAAAGACGGAAGATATATGATTCGCGCCTACAGAAAAAATCAATATCAAGTGGCTTTGCAAGGACAGGTAATCGAAACAGGCGTCGGTTTTATCATCACGATGGATTACAATAAATTCCGCGAGCTTTTCCACAGAAGTGAAGAAGAAAAGAAAATTGCGCGCGAAGCCAGAGAAAAAGAGAAAAGAAAGAGAGAAAAAGAGAAAGAAGACAATGAAAAGTCGTCACAAAAACAAGAAGAACAAACTGACAAGAATGCAAAAAAAGACAAAGACAATGAATAAAAGCGCACTATATTATCTCTGTTTTGCAACACTTTTTTTGTGTGGCTGTAGCAACTTGAAATACCTTCCTGAAGGTGATGCTTTATATGTCGGAGGCTCGGTAAAAGTGGAAGACACGACGATGTCTAAAAAAGAACGCAAGAATTTAGAGAATGAATTAGAACCTTTATTGCGTCCAAAACCAAACAGTTCCATCTTAGGATTGCGCCCGAAATTGTATTTTTATAATCTTGCCGGAGAACCTAAAAAAGACAAAGGTTTCCGTTATTGGCTCCGCAATAAAGTCGGGCAGCCGCCCGTTTTATTCAGTCAGGTTGATTTGGCCTACAATGAAAGCATTCTTCAAAATTATGCTGAAAATAAAGGCTATTTTAAAGTAAGGACAGCTTCTGATTCTACTGGAAAAAGCAAAAACAGAAAAGTGACTGCCGAATATATCGTGCGTCCCGGAAGCCAATATAAAATCAAAAGCGTCACGTTTCCAACCGACACGACGACAACTTTGGCGAGAGATATTGCAAGATTAGGGCGAAGAAGCCGTTTGAGAGTCGGACAGCCTTATGACTTGGATAGAATTAAAACCGAAAGAGAACGCATCGACACGAGGCTGAAAGAACGAGGCTACTTTTATTTCAATCCCGATTATCTTTTGATTCAAGTCGACAGCACTGTCGGTACCAAAGAAGTTGATTTGATCGTAAAAGTGAAAGAGCAAACACCTGAAAAGGCGAAGCAGATTTATACTATTGACCAAATTACGATTTATCCAAATTATACGCTGACAGCAAACGACAGCACAGATATTACGTCAAAATCAATTCCTGAAAAATATAAGGATTTTACCATAATTGATACCGCAAGAACTTTTGATCCCAGAATTTATGACCGCACGCTTTATTTCCACAAAGGCGATGTTTACAATAGAACCGACCACAATCTTTCATTAAACCGATTGGTAAATTTAGGCACTTTTAAATTTGTAAAAAATGAATTCCGTCCGTCTGATTCAATAAAAAATGCTTTGAATGCCTATTATTATCTGACGCCACTTCCGAAGAAATCGATTCGCGTGGAAGTTTTAGCCAAAACCAATTCTGCGAATTATACAGGAACAGAATTAAATGTAAATTGGAGCAACAGAAATACTTTCAAAGGTGCTGAATTATTGACCTTGACCGGATTTGGAGGAATGGAAGTTCAAGTTTCCGGACAAAATAAAGGCTACAACGTCTTCCGTTTTGGAGGCGAGGCAAGTTTGGTATGGCCACGATTTATAGGTCCGTTCAAGATGGAATCTGGGGAAGGATTTGTGCCAAAAACAAGAGCTTTGATTGGATTTGAGCATCAAGAACGCCAAAGACTTTATACTTTAAATACTTTCAGAGGTTCGTTTGGCTATCTGTGGAAAGAAAATGCCCGAAAAGAACATCAGCTGAATGTGACCGAAATTACTTATGTGACGTCAGGAAATGTGACCGAAGAATACCAAAGACAAATTGACGGATTTCCGGCACAGCCTGACGGAACGCCTGCGATTCCTGCCAATCCTGCACTGCAAAGAGTAATTGACAAGCAGTTGATTTTTGGCCCTACCTATTCTTATACGTATACCAATACGATGCAAAAAAGAAAAAAGAATACGATTTATTACAAAGGAAGCTTGGATCTTTCAGCGACGATTACCGGCTTGATTATGGGAGGCGACAAGGATGATCCGAAGAAAATTTTAGGCGTTCCATTCAGCCAGTTCGCCAAAATGGAACATGAATTCCGCCACTATCATAAATTAGGAAGAGATTCTCAAATTGCCAGCAGAATCATTGCAGGCGTCGGGGTTCCTTACGGAAATTCAGACCAGATGCCCTTTATAAAGCAATTTTTTATTGGAGGAACAAACAGCATCCGCGCCTTCAGAGCACGTTCAATCGGACCAGGAACTTTTAAAGAAAATATTGACGCCAACTCTTTCCTGCCTGATCAATCAGGTGATTTGAAACTAGAGTTGAATACAGAATACCGCGCAAAATTATTCAGCATTGTCCACGGAGCAATCTTTGTTGATGCCGGAAATATCTGGCTGATGAACAAAGAAGATGCACGTCCTGGAGCTGAATTCACAGCAAAATTCTATGAGCAATTAGCTGTTGGAACCGGAGCCGGCTTGCGATTTGACTTGTCGTTCTTGGTATTAAGATTAGATTTGGCTTTTCCATTAAGAAAGCCTTATCTGCCTGAGGGAGAACGCTGGGTTTTAGATAAAGTTTCTCTCGGCAATGGTGGCTGGAGAAAAGAAAATTTAGTATTTAACTTGGCAATTGGATATCCTTTTTAAGGTTCCGGTTTTTGGGTTCAAGGCATAAGGTAAAACTGCAAGCGATGAACTTGCAGTTTTTTTGTGCTTGGTTAAAAAGTAAATTCTTCGATTGTATGTAAGACTTTCGGGAAGGCATTTTCCGCTAATTGCGGCATCATAAGCCCTTCTACTCTAAAAGTTGTAATATCAGTAAGGCCTAAAAATCCTAATGTCTTTCTTAAATAGTTTTCTGTAAAATCATATTCTACCATCGGTCCTTCTGTATAAACGCCGCCAGAAGCGATGGCCAAATATACTTTTTTTCCTACGACCAAGCCTTTTGGATAGCCGTCAGCATAGCTGAATGTAACTCCTGCCCTAGCAATATGGTCGATCCATGATTTCAAAGTAGAAGGAATTCCGAAATTATAAAGACCGATACCAATTACAATTGCATCGGCATCAAACAATTCTTTCACAGCTTGGTCAGAAAATTGCAAAGCTTCTTTTTGTGCTGCCGTTCGAGCTTCATCTGGAGTATTAAAAGAAGTGAAATGAACAGCTTCCAGATGAGGCAGCGGATGTTTCGCCAAATCTTTAGCAATCACTTCACTATCTGGATTATTTTCTTGTAATTTTTCAATTATAGCGTTTGATAATTTTGTACTAAAAGAATTTTCTCCATTAATACTGCTGCTGATATTCAGAATTTTTTTCATTTTTAAGTAATTTATTTGTGTGAAGGCACAAAACTAGATACATTTACTATCCAATTTATAGTACTATCCTCTCAGATAGCGCTATACTTTAGGATAGCAAACAGCAAACACTATGGAAGAGCAAAAAATAGAACACCACAATCTGCAAAGTGCAGAATGCAATGCAGCGCTTTTGCCTGTCAGAGACGCCTTGGAAGTTTTAAACGGAAGGTGGAGATTGCCGATTTTAATTACATTGTCCAGCGGACCAAAACGCTTCAAGCAGATTTCAAAAGAAGTCGCCGGAATTACCGATAAGATGCTTTCAAAAGAACTGAAAGCCTTAGAAGAAAATAAACTTTTGACCAGAAAAGTCTATGACACTTTCCCGCCAATGGTGGAATATACGCCGACAGAACATAGCAAAACATTGACGAACGTAATTTTCGCCTTAAAGGAATGGGGAGATTTGCATAGAAAAGAAATAATTGGGAAATAGCATTTTATAGCTTTACATTTTTCTGTAAAAACTCAAAATATTTTTCTTTGCTTCCTTCAAAAATTTCTATTCCGTCGAGCATGTAGGCTCTTAATAAATATTCTTTTGCATTTTCAAAATCACCTGATTCAAAATACAACTGCCCTATTCGCAACATTATAAACGGATTGGCATAGGCATTTTCTTCAATATTGCCTTTAGAATTTAAAAAATGGGGCATGGCATTTTCGTGTTCGCCTTGCATAAAATAGGCATCGCCAATTGAAGTTTCCAGCCAAAGGCTTTCTGAAAAAATATTTTGGGGTTCTGGAATCAATGCTAAAGCCTCTTTCCAAACATTGATCGCTTCTTGATATTCTTCATCATCAAAATATTCATTTCCCGATTCGCTTAACGATTCGATTTGATCTAAAATTTCTTCAGTAAGTGCTATATTTTGTCCGTTTTGAGATTTATCTGGATTGTTCATATTGGTTTATTTTAGATTTTCAAAGATACAACAATCTTATTTTTTATCTTTCTTAGATAAGTCTAGCAATATTAATTGTTTGTGTAAATTATTAAATGTTATTCGCCAATAACATAAGTATATCAGCAAATAACATTTAATTAAAAAAATATAATTTCAGCTATGAAAACATAGGCTTGTATTTTCCCCAATTATCACCAATTATCAGCACATTGATTAAAAACAAAGGCAATACGATAGCAAGCCCTGATGGTTCAAAAACAATATTGTGCAGTAAAATACCGACCATTACCGGAAGAATTACGATGGCTCCAAGCGCTCGATATTTTGGAATAATAAATAAAATTCCTCCAATGACTTCCACTGCGCCGACAAGAGGCATAAGCCAAGTTATTCTTACAAAAGCTTCCATAAGTTTCATTTGCTCCTCATTCATTTCAGGCATCGGCATGTAATTAAAGAATTTGTTGAGCCCAGCATTGATAAAAAATAATCCGAAAAGAAGCGCAACGATAAATTTTACTGTTTTCATGTTTTTAAAGTTTTAAGGGTTAACATTTATTGTTAAAATTAATTATTATTTGGTTCATTTTTTTATTTTATGATATAATTTTCATCAAATATTTACTAAAGGCATAAAAAAAACCGCAAGAAATTTTGCGGTTTAAATTTAATAATTTTCTTTTTTTCAATAGTTATTTTTGAGTAATGGCTGCATTTTTTGCTTCTTTCTCAATCGCATTCCGCTTATTATATTTTTTTGGGAATCAAGATTATTCTACCGCATTATCCCGCGTTTTCCTACTGACCAATTTAATCTTTACTTTTCCGTCGTCGCCGTCAGTGGCTAAAAGATGTAGCACAATTCCCCTATTTCTGCGTTCTTCAAGAAGTTCTTCGTCTGTAATGTCCTTGTCATTTTTCGGATTTCTAAGTGGGACGTCGAGTGCGATATTTGTTCCCAGACCGAAAGAATAAACGCCGGCCAAGTCCATATTAAGCACGCTTGAATTGATTTTCATTGGAGAAATCGTAACCTTTTCACCACTGATATCCAATTTTCCATTAAGATTTGTGAAGGTTATCGTATCGAGTTTTCTAAAAGGAAAAGCAAATTTACCCACACTTTTTATCGGATCAAAATTTACCAAAGCGCCTTTTCTCAAATCAAAAGCAATAGTTCCGTTCATAGATTTTGGAATCATTTTTCCCTCATTGTTGATATTCCCTGAAAGAGAAGCTTTAGAAAAAAGAAAGCCCTTTAGATTTTTGGACGACATGGTTTCCATCCCAAAATTATTAAAGGCATGAAAAAACTTTTGGATATTGACGTTGCTCACCGTAGTGTTCATCAAAAAATGGTTGCTTGATTGGCCTTGTGCCAATTTTCCGCTGATATTCACCTGTCCGTCAGCATGATTGATGGTTGAATTGCTAATATTTATTCCTGATTCAGAAAGCAGTACGTTGGCCAAAACATTGGTCGCATAAAATTTATTGTAGTAAAATTTATCAATTTTGACCTGCATGGCTACATTGCTTTTCTCAAATAAAAAGTTCAAATTTTCAGTAATATTGCTTTTTTGAGATTTTCTTTTGGCAATTCGTTTTGTCTTTCTTCCGCCTAAAAACCCTAAGAATTCTGCCATGTGCAACTGCGGACTTCTTACTTTCCAGTTCAAAACAATTTTCTCAGGATCGGTGTAATACAAATTCAAGAAGTTTTGAATATCGCCTTCCATGAAAACGATGCTTTTCCCGCTCTGGAGCTGTATATTTTTAATCAGCAGATCAGATTCTGTGAATTGCAAAGCTACATTGGTATTATTAAAACGAAGGTTTCTGGGCGCGTAAGTCACATCGCCTTTTTCAACATTTATTAAGCCTGAAAATTTAGGTTTTGTGATTTCAAGATTTACAATATCAGCTCTGAATTTAAGCTCAACATTTGCATTTCCGCTAGAAAATTTAAGCAAATCAGCATCAATCGCATTGTTTAATTGCTGCAACGGAAACTTCGATTTAAAAATCCCGGTAGCAAAAGGCTTGTTGAAATCATTGATAATTGCAGAATCCATCGTGAAAGGCATTTGCTTGTATTCGCCTTTAAAACCATACAGCTTCACAGCAGAATTTGGGTCGTCAAAACCTTTTCCTTTTATAAATTCATTGGTAAAAATTCCGTTGAAATTGCAATTATCTACGATGCCGTCAGGAACATGAAGTCGGTTGTTCGTGACCTTCGCATTTACATAAATCAACGGATCGCCTTCCGCATTCAAGTCTCCAACAATATCGCAGGTCACAGCAATCGGCTTTTCTAAATCAAAACGATCAAGCTGGAAACTGATATTATTAGAAAGCAGATCACTGGCTTGCTTCCAAAGAATTTCTGCTACTTTTATATTTATTGAAAATTCAGAATTTTCTTTGCCTACGTTAAATTTTCCGCCTACATTAAAATCGTTATCGCCAATCTGCAAATCACTCGGAGCGATTGTCAAGGCTTCTTTTTCGTTATTGAAATTGATTTCCAGCTTTCCTTTTAAAACTTTTTCCTTCATGAAACTGCCGTGCTTGGTATTGAAAGCAAAACTTTTAGCAAAAGCATCTAGTTTTAAAGTTGCATTCCAACCTTCAGAAATAAAATCAATATTCCCTTTTAAATTATTAATCTGGAAATCAAAAAGCTTGTTTCGCCTTTGATTGTCGGAAATAAAATTTACGTTATCCAATTCAAAAGCTTTAATTTCTGCAAAAGAACTGCTTTCCTCATTGCCTGCTTTTTTCTCTTTTGTAGTCTTGAAAATCGCCGTATTGCTATATCCGGAAGCATCTTCGTAAAGATAAATTTGGGCATCACTGATTTGTATTTTCTTGATTTCAACCGTACCGCGCAGAAAAGCCATCGAGTTGATCGAAATATTAAAATCTTTTGATTTCAGCAACGTTTTTTTGTGATTTGCCCATTGATTGTCTTTCACGACCACATTATTCAAGCGCAAAGAAATCTTGGGGAAGCCTTGAAGAAATGTAGGTTCCATATCTTCTGCAGTGAATTTTCCGTTTAGATTTTCATTGATTTCAGAAGTAACTTTGGCCAGGATTTCCTTTTTATTGGTATTGATATAAAACGCCAACCCAATGTAAGCGACGATTATAAATAAAATAACGCCACAAATAATTTTTATAGCAATCTTCATCCAGCGAGGCAGATTGTGCCTTTTATCTAGAAATTGAGAAATTATAGTAGTTTTTTGCATAGGCTGGTTGCTGTGGTAGAACAACAATTAAATTTACGAGAGAAGAATTTGGAAATGCGTATAAATGTTGTTAAAATTTGGATTTAGGAAGCAGTAAGAAAACAAAAAAGCTTCCAGTTTCCCGGAAGCTTCTCCTTAATTAATCAATAAAACTAAACTGATAATTTTCCTTCAATACCGTCATCCAAAGGTTTCCCGATGATGGCGCCAACTGCGATTTTCAATAGGGAAACCATTTTGCCACTTTTTGTATCCCAGTAATAAATATAGTCTGGCTGCACTCGAAGCACCGTCAAATTCGGATCTTCTTTCCCTTCTGAGAACCATGCTTTTGCAATCGGGCTCCATTTATCTTCAATCGTGTTTTTGTCTTTATAAATAAATGCTTTTCCAAAAACATTTAAATATTCATTGCTTGAATTCTTTGCAAAAAGCAATTGTACTTCTTCGTCTTGCTTAATTTCAAAATTCTTGTTGCTGTCTGCACCGCTCAAAAACCAGATGTTTCCGAATTCGTCTACTTCCTGCACGCTCATTGGTCGCGTTGAAAAAGGCGTGTGCGATAAATCAGTGCAAAACATGCAAACTCTTATGTCTTCAGCGAGCTTTTTCAGTTTTGAAACCGCTTCATCATTGTTTAAATTTTTATGATCTCCCATGGCAATTTATTTTTAGTTGGTTTTTAATCTTTTACGTCAATTTTCTCTGAAGTCCACTCGATGGCTCTTTCCAAATCATTTTTTTGGAAAACTTTGAATTCGCCAGGCATGACTTTGCTGAAAACGGCCGTGAACTTGTCAACAGTTTCTGAGTCAGAAATGATTGCGGCACGGTTCCATTTGGTAATGTTTTTCATACCTAGCAAAGCGTCTTCCCACCAAGCTCCCATTGTAAATTCAGAAGGTGGCGTGTCTAGAAAAAGCATATAATTCAGCTTCCCAGTTCTGTCTACAAGCTGTTCTACTTTTTTATGAACAATGTCGAAATCATCTTTCGTGACTTCGCCACTTGCTCTAAAACCGACCATGTTTTCGGGTAAATTTTTAATTTGCTCTATCATAGCTTCGAGTAATTTTTTGGTTGTTACTCAAAGTTAGGGTCTTGCATCTGAAATTATGTTATTGATTTTATAAGAAGGTTTACATAATTTAGTAAGTCGAAATTTCTAAAGTCAGAAAGTATCATGAATACAATTCGAGAAATGTGTGCTATAGTTTTTTCTCCATGATAAAATCTTCCATCAAATAGCCGTTTCCGATGTTGATGTCTTCCTCTCCTACTTTTTCAAAACCCATTTTGTTATAAAAATGAATCGCTTCATTAAAACGGTTCACGTTTAAGGAAAGAAATTCTTGGTGATTGGCTTTTGCTTTTTCCGCGATATAATAAAGCAGCTTTTTGCCGATGCCGCTTCCTTGCGTTTCTGGAAGAATATATATTTTATGGATTTTAGTTTTGGGTTCGTCGTGATAGTCAAATTCATACGAAGCAAATCCAAGAAAATTTCCGTCTTCTTCAGCAATTATGAAATGGTGATTTTTTGTTTCAGCCTGATTTTTAAGCGCTTCCAAATCATACATCATTGAAAACATGTACTGAATTTGTTCAGAAGAAAGAATGGCTCCATAGGTCACTGGCCACGTTTTTCCTGCAATATCTTGAATTGCCTTGTAATTATCGGTAGGTTGAATCTTGATCATAAAACAAAATTAAGCTATTCTGAGTGTTTTTATAGCTTCGACCCACTCGGTTTTTTTACAAATTTCGCAAGAAGAAGATCCCCTTTTTATTTCTTGCGTATGGGCGCAAAAGGTGCAGGCATAGATTCCGTCTTTGGAAATTGTCTTGTTTCTCTGCTCGAAAAGCTGCGGTAAAATTGGCAATCCATATTTTACATCTTCGTCTTTATAAAAGAAAACGCTGACTTCTCCAGAAGTTTCTAAATAAGCATTTTTAACTTGCCCCAAATGCTCGATGGAATACAAGCGCAATTCTGAAAAAAATTCATCTTGCGCCAGGCCTTCTTTCTTGAAACTTGCGATTGAAAATTTTCCTTCTTGTATCAGACATTTTGTTTCGCCTTCGAGCAATTTTTCAAACCACTTGAATTTTCCTGTGAGCATGGTTACAAAACGATAGGCTACTATGATGACAAAAAAAACGGTCACCGCAGGAATGATTCCGACATCTTCATAAAACATCGGATCGCCCGCTGCAGAACCGAGCGCAATGATAATCACGGTTTCAAAAACAGAAAGTTGCTTCACGCCTCTTTTTCCGGCAAATCTCAAGGTGATCAGCAAAATGATAAACATGATGACCGACCTAAAAATTACTTCAAAAAGAAATTCATAAGGATGGTCGTTAATCAGTACCCTTTCCCATTCAAAAATATCTTGCATACTATTAAATTTTACTTGAATTTACTAAATAAAATTGCTCGTTAACAAAGATTAAGAGAACTTTAATATTGCTTTAGATTGTGATGCTGGAAGCTTGTCGTAAATTTAGGTATACCAACTATTAATTGTATTTAAACCAAAAATTATGAGCAAGAAAGTAGCTATTTTAGCAACACACGGATTTGAAGAAAGCGAATTGAGATCGCCAAAAGAATATTTAGAACAGCAAGGCTGGACAGCAGATATTGTAAGCTTGAAAAGTGGCAAAATCAAAAGCTGGGCTGACGGAAATTGGGGAAAAGAATATGAAGTAAACAAAACGCTTGACGAAGTTTCTTCAAAAGATTATCACGCATTAGTTTTGCCTGGAGGCGTTATAAATCCAGATTTGTTGCGCAGGGAAGAAAAAGCCGTCTCCTTTGTAAAAGACTTTTTTGAAGAAAAAAAACCAGTTGCAGCAATTTGCCACGGACCGCAAATTTTAGTCGATGCCGATGTTTTAGATGGAAGAAATGTGACTTCATTTTTTTCTGTAAAAAATGACCTGATCAACGCGGGAGCAATTTGGGCAGACAAAGAAGTAGTCGTTGACAACGGACTCGTAACCAGCAGAAATCCAGATGATTTGCCTGTTTTCAATAAAAAAATGGTAGAAGAAATCAAGGAAGGAAAACACGAATTGCAATCACGTTAATTTAGAGTTTTTTGTAATTCATGCGTAAGGCTTCAGCGTTAAGGCGTTGGAGCCTTACTTTTTGGTGAATAATTCTTAAAATTATACTAAAAAGTATAGTATTTTTTTATAGTTTTAGCTTTTTTAAAACTCAAGCTTTTATAACTAATTATGTCACATCAAAAATTAAGAAAAGATAAAACTTGCTTGAATTGCAATTATGTAGTCGAAAATAAATACTGCCCAAATTGCGGTCAAGAAAATACAGAGACTCGACAGTCTTTTCATTATTTGTTTACACATTTTATAGAAGATTTGACGCATTATGATGGAAGTTTTTGGAAAACAATAAAAGCGTTATTGTTTCGACCAGGAAGACTTACTAAAGAATATTTAGAAGGCAAAAGGTTAAAATATGTTCCGCCTGTAAAACTTTATATATTCATAAGTTTTGTGACTTTTCTACTTCCCAATTTACTGCCAGATTATTCTTTTGTAAATACAAAAACTGAAATTACAGGATTGGATGAGAATAAAAAAATTCCAGAAGGAATCACAGTAAATAATGGGCCTTCAATTAATAGTATAGAACAACTGGATTCAATTCAAAAAATTGAAAAACTATCTTGGCTAGAATATCATACTTATAAATTTACTTTAAAAAGTAAAGGAAAAGCTAGCAAAGCAGAATCTAAAAGAGAGATTAAGGAAAATTTCAAGCATAATTTACCAAAAGTACTTTTTATTTACATGCCATTATTTGCACTATTCTTATGGCTTTTCCATAATAAGAAAAAATGGTATTATTTTGATAGCGGTGTATTTACATTACATTATTTTAGCTTTCTACTACTGCTTTTTACAATAAGCATGGTTTTAGAATGGCTTTCTGGATTAGTTTATAAAGGAGATGTCATTTCAGGTTTTATAGGAATTGCAACATTAGCTTATGCTTTCTTTTATTTTTTTAGAGCTCATAGCAGTTTTTTCGGTGAGAAAAAATACATTTCTCGTATTAAAGGATTAATTTTATTTTTTATCAATATCTTTTTAATTGGCATTTTTATGCTTGCCTTATTTGTATATTCAGTATACACAACACATTAATTTTTAGTTATAATGAAAAAAACAATAATAACAGGCTTTTTGCTTACGCTTGTTCTGACGAGCTGTTCTGCGCAAAAGCCCACGAAATATCTACAAACAATCAGTGCTGCAGATTTAAAAACAAATCTTTATATTATCGCTGGCGATGACATGGAAGGCCGAAATACAGGCGAACCAGGACAGAAAAAAGCTGGAAAGTACTTGATTTCACAATATGAAAAAATGGGCATTTCTTATCCAAAAGGTGCGACTGATTTTTATCAAAAAGTACCTTCAGAATTTATGTCGCGCGCTTTCAGCCCCAAATTAAATGATTCTGAAAACATTTGGGCATTCATTGAAGGAAGTGAAAAACCAGATGAAATTTTAGTGATTTCTGCACATTATGACCACGTCGGAATGAAAAACGGCGAAGTTTATAACGGCGCCGACGATGACGGTTCAGGAACGGTAACGCTTTTAGAATTAGCAAAAGCTTTCAAAAAAGCAAAAGATGAAGGTCATGGGCCAAAACGTTCGATTTTATTTTTGCATGTAACTGGCGAAGAACACGGACTTCACGGCTCGAGATATTATTCAGAACATCCACTTTTTCCTTTGAAAAACACGATTGCTGACTTAAATATTGACATGATTGGCCGTCGCGACGACAAGCATAAAGATAATGGAAATTATGTCTATTTGATTGGTTCTGATCGCTTGAGTACCGATTTGCACACAATTTCAGAAAATGCAAACAAAAAATATACGAAGCTAGAATTAGATTATAAATACAACGACAGAAACGATCCTGAGAAAATCTATTATCGTTCAGACCATTATAATTTTGCAAAAAACGGAATTCCTTCCTTATTTTATTTTAACGGAGTTCATGAAGATTATCACAAAGCAAGCGATACGCCTGACAAAATCGAGTATGATTTATTGCAAAAAAGAGCGCAATTGGTTTTTGCTACGGCTTGGGAATTGGCCAATAGGAAACAGCGAATCAAGGTTGATAAAGATGGCAAATAATAAAAAAGCTCCGAATTTCTTCGGAGCTTTTTGCTTTTATAAATTTTCTTTGACTTCTGCGCCCGGAGCATTTTTCTTAACTGACTCAATTCCATTGTCTCTTCCTGAAGTGGAAGCATACATTTGGCTTGAACCGATAATCTGCCCGTTTGTCGCTTTTAAGTTGAAATAAGTTCTGCCGTCTTTAGCTTCTTTTTTCTCAAATTTTGAATCATCTTGTGAATTTCTCTTCACCGATTCAATTCCGTTTGTGCAATTCGCCTTGCTTGAATACCCTTCGCTTGTTAGAATAATTTCACCATTTCCGGCTTTTAATACAAATTGAAATTCGTCATTCTTTCTTTTAGTAATAAGGAATGTTCCCATAAAAATTTAATTTAAGTGTTTATAATTTTGGCCTTTACTCTTTTCAAGCTAATTTTGGCCAAATTACACAAATAAATATCACAAAAACAATAAAATATTAAAAAAAAATATAAAATGTTATGAATTTAGGTTTTCGTCCTTTATAATCTGAATTTTGCCTAATTCTACGGAATCGTGTTGTACCAAAAGAATTCCAAAAATATTAATCGGAATATCAATTTCTTCATTAGAGTTTTTAATCTCCTCAATAATGCTTTGGTAATTCAACGGATTCAAGACAATTGAATCGCCTTTATTGATTTTATGATCAAAAATATAATCTCTTAACGACTTGAAGGAAATCGGGTTTCCTATAAAAATTTGTTGTGACATGATGTTTGTTTTCTTACTAATTTAATCAATATTGCTATGAATATCACGTGATTTAAGTTTTAATTAGCATTAATCAGAAAGCAAAAAAAAAGCTTCAGATTTCTCTGAAGCTTTGTAAAAAGGGTGGCTGACCGGGTTCGAACCGGCGACCCTCGGCACCACAAACCAATACTCTAACCAGCTGAGCTACAACCACCATTTGTTTAACGAGTGCAAATATACCGCAAAATTTGATTTCTGCAAATAAAAATTTCAAAAAATTATACCAAATCTGCTAAGCTATTGACTGCCAAATATCTTTCAACCGTGAATCCTTCTGCATATTCTGAATTTATGAGTCTTCCTAAGTCTTGGGCGCGATAAAGAATGCTGTCTTGGAAGTTTTTTGTAGCAATCGGCGTAGTAGGTTCATCAGAATTTGGATCAAAAAATTGCGATTTGTATGCCATAAGCGAACTTACTTTCTTTTCCATGAAACCGGTTACGTCAACAACGAAATCTGGCTTCAAATCTTTCCATTGGATATAATGGTATACCAATTTTGGTCGCCAAGCAGCCTGGCTGATTCCATCAATGGCAGTTTCGATTTTAATCAATCCTGAAAGAAAACAAGCATCAGAAACCAATTTGCTTCCTTTTCCATGGTCGATATGGCGATCGTCTACAGCATTGCAGATCACAATTTCTGGACGGTATTTTCTGATCATTTTGATAACTTCCAATTGGTGCGTTTCATCATTTACAAAGAAACCATCGCGCATTGCCAGATTTTCTCTGATGGAAACTCCTAAAATTTCGGCAGCATTTTTAGCTTCTTCATCGCGAATTTCGGCAGTTCCTCTTGTTCCTAATTCGCCTCTTGTCAAATCAACGATTCCTACTTTTTTGCCCAGCGAAACTTCCTTTGCAATCGTTGCGCCACAGCCCAATTCTACGTCATCAGGATGCGCACCAAAAAATAATATATCTAATTTCATTCTGTTTTGTTTGTTTATATAAAGGTAAGAAGAAAATCACGCGATCAAGCCAGTATTTTCTTCATTGTTTTTGATTTATTGACGGTCTCAAAAAATTCTTTTTCAGGATTGCTGTCTTTTGTAATCCCGCATCCGATGAAAAGATTGGCAGTCTTATCTTCTAATTTCATGCATCTTAAATTTACAAATAAATCAGAATTATCATTTTCATTTTTAGCAAAATCTTTATTCAATTCTCCTAAAAATCCAGCATAATATTCTCGATCATAGCCTTCATTTTTAAGTATAAATTCTTTAGATTCTTTTTTCGGAAGTCCGCAAACCGCAGGTGTTGGATGTAAAATTCTCAAGACCTTTTTCAAGTCCTTTGCATCTTTTAAAGTGGCAGAAATATCGGTTTTGATATGAACAATATTTCCTGCCCTAAAAGTATAAGGCTCAGAATTATTTTGCTCAGAAACAAATTCGCTTAAATTTTCTACGATAAAATCAGTCACGAATTGCTGTTCTTCTTTTTCCTTATTTTCCCAAGTGATTTCGCCTTCCTTGAAAACTTGCGTTCCGGCTAAAGCAACGGTTTTTATTTCATTAGAATTGACTTTCAGCAACTGTTCAGGAGTCGCGCCTATCCACAATCCTACTTTTGGATGAAAAAAGCAATATTTAAAAGCCGTTGGATAATTTAAAAGCAATTTTTTAAATAATAAAATTGCATCATTATTTTCAATGGAAACTGTTTCCGTTCTAGACAAAACTACTTTCTGAAATTCTCCAGAATTAATGGCTTCAATCCCTTTTTGGACTAAATTTTCGAAGTTTTCTTTATCAGAAATACTTATTTCATCTTTTAATTTCGAAGTATCTGAATCAGAAATTCTTTCGTAGTTTTCTACTAAAACTTCAGAACTATTTTCTGGAATCAAAATAAATTTCTCTCCATCAAAAGGAGCAAAAACAAAGCCTTTTTCGGTAAAATCTTCTGTGTAATTTAAAGAATTATCCTTTTGAAACAAGCCGATAATTTGCGTTTCATTTGGTTTGGAATAAAGTACGAATGGTAACTTTCTCTCTAGTAATTTCTGGGCTTTAATGAGTAAATGGGACATCTTATTTGATTCTGTCTAGTACAATATTCGTAATCTTGCAAAGCGAAATCAAAAGGTCGTTTTCATCTGTAATTCGAACTTCCCAAAGATGCACCATTCTGCCTTTGTGGATGATTTTTGCGGTTCCAAAAACCGTTCCAGCGCGCTTGCTCTTAACGTGGTTTGCAGAAATTTCTATACCCCTGACTTCTTGTTTTTCTACATCGATGAACATTAATGAAGCGGCACTTCCAACGCTTTCTGCCAAAGCCACTGAAGCGCCTCCGTGTAATAATCCCATTGGTTGGTGAACTCTTGAATTTACTGGCATTTTGGCTTTTAAAAAACCTTGGCCAGCGTCAATAAATTCTATTTCTAAAGTTTGCATCAAGGTATTTTCGCACCACTTTTTGCAGTTTTCAAGCATTGTATTTTTATCGAAAGCCATCCTGTTTGTTTTATATTTTTCAAAATTACGGAAAATTAACGGGTGGCTTGCCATTGTACGTTTTAGAAAAAAGTTAAAACAAGCATACTAATTTTAACATTTTTAAGTTTACATTGAAGCTAATTTCCTTTTTTAAATTTAAGCTGATTACAAAACAGATTTTTACTATTTTTACCAAAATTCAAAACCGATGCGTAATTCTATTTTTTTCTTATTTTTTGTATTTGCCGTTTCATTGACTTCCTGCCGGAAAGATTTTGACTTTGAAAGAAGTTCTGGTGGTTTGCAATTTTCAAAAGATACCGTTTATTTAGACACGGTTTTTACGAATATTGGCTCAAGCACTTACACTTTAAAAGTATATAACAGAAGCAATAAGGATATCAGCATTCCTACAATTCAGCTTGGAAAAGGGACGAATTCAAAGTACCGAATGATGATTGACGGCATGCAGGGAAATGTTGGAGCCGAAGGAAAAATCTTTAGCAATGTCGAGCTTTTGGCAAAAGACAGCCTTTATATTTTTATAGAAACTACGATTGATTACAGCGAATTTGCAAATCCTCAAGCAGAATACCTTTACACTGACGAAATTCAGTTTGACGCCGGCACTAATTTCCAAAAAGTAGATTTGGTAACCTTGGTTAAGGATGCGGTTTTCTTGTACCCAAATCGCGATAATGAAGGAAATTATGAGACAATTCCGGTGGGAGTTGATGAAGAAGGACAAACGGTTTCAGGTCGCGGTTTCTTTTTAGACGCTACTGAATTGAGTTGGACAGCAGAAAAGCCTTATGTAATTTATGGCTATGCGGGAGTTCCGCCGGGAGAAACCTTAAATATTGCCCCAGGCGCACGCGTTCATTTTCATGCGGGTTCTGCGCTTATTGCGTATAACGGAAGCTCAATAAAAGTAAATGGAGCGCAATCTTCGACTGAAGCTTTAGAAAATGAGGTGATTTTTGAAGGCGATCGCTTGGAAAATTCTTTTTCTGACAGTCCGGGTCAGTGGACAGCAATTTGGCTGACGCAAGGAAGTACAGGCCATGAATTCACAAATATGACAATTAAAAATGCGACGGTTGGAATTTTGGTTTCTGGAAATTCTGGAAGCGCAACAGCTGATTTGAAATTGAAAAACGTACAGATTTATAATTCTGCAAACGCTGGAATTTTAGCGCAGACAGGAAATATTGAAGGTGAAAATGTAGTGATCAATCTCGCCGGTTCGGCAAGTTTGTATTGCAATTATGGTGGCACTTACAATTTTACGCATTCCACTTTTAACAATAATTGGTCTGGAACACAGAAATATGCTGTGCGAATTGACAATTATGTTCAGGGTGCAACTCCAGAAACACAACCTTTGAATGCGAATTTCACGAACTCTATAATTTTCGGATCTAATCTTTCTGCATTG
This sequence comes from Flavobacteriaceae bacterium PS02334, assembly GCA_029959295.1. Classification (GTDB taxonomy): domain Bacteria; phylum Bacteroidota; class Bacteroidia; order Flavobacteriales; family Flavobacteriaceae; genus Flavobacterium. The sequence goes on from JASCOH010000001.1 coordinate 473,538, forward strand.
TTGATTGACAAAGCTGATACGGCAAATCCGTTTAATTATATGTTTACGAAATGCCAGATAAAACTGAGCACAGCTTCAAATGTGATGAATAATCCGCTGTATGCTTTTATGGCTGACACAGCAAATATTATACAAAACGAAACGCCTGATTTCTTAAATGCCAACAGAAATAATTTAAGAATCGGACAAAATTCTGATGCGAAAGGATTTGGTACAAATAGCGGCGGACTTGACATTTTAGGACAAGCAAGAAACACTCCTTCTGATTTGGGAGCATATAAAGTTTCAATAGAATAATCAATTTTAGAGACATTACTTTGCCATTTTGATGATTTATTTCATAATTTTACGAAAACAAATCAACAAACAAAATCATGAAAACAAATTATTTTTATTTGGGAGCATTATTAGTATGCTTCGCTTCTTGCACTAAAAAAGAAGAAGTAAAAGTTGTAGAAAAAGACATTGCAGTTGAAAAAGATGTTCCTTCACAAAATACTTCTTCACAACCGATGGATTCTGTGGCAATGATGAAAGCTTGGCAGGAATATGCAACTCCTGGCGAAATGCACAAAATGCTGGCAAACGACACTGGTTCATGGGACGAGGAAGTGACAATGTGGATGTCCCCTGACGGAAAACCTTCTACCTCAAAAATGACAGCCGAAACAAAAATGATTTTAGGCGGACGCTATCAAGAATCCAGACACAAAGGAACTTTTGAAGGAATGCCGTTTGAAGGAATTAGTACCGTTGCCTACAACAATGCCTCAAAAGAATACAATTCAACTTGGATAGACAATATGGCAACCGGAATTATGGTAATGAATGGAAAATATGACGAAGCCACAAAATCAATCAATTTTACAGGAGAATGTGTCGATCCGATGACCAAAAAAACAAAAAAAATCAGACAGGTCATGACCATGATTGATGCCAATACTCAAAAAATGGAATCCTATGATGTAACTCCAGACGGAAAAGAATACAAAAGCATGGAGATTAAAATGACAAGGAAAAAATAATTCTTTATCCCAGAAAAACCAAAAAGACTGTCGAAAGATGGTCTTTTTTTATTCACTAAAATGTTTTTCAACTTTTTATTTAAGACTTTGACATTACGAGTTTTTGAACTAAATTTGCACCACAACAACAACTAAAATAAATACAATGATTCATTTCTTCGGAAACGAAAGCAACACCGTTTTTGCAGTTCAAACGCAAAACGAGCTTTCGGCAGAAAACATTTCAAAATTAAACTGGCTTTTTGGCAACACATATAAAATAGAAAAATCCGTCTTAGCGGATTTTTTTGTTGGTCCTCGTGCCGCAATGATTACTCCGTGGAGTACGAATGCTGTTGAGATAACTCAAAACATGACCATCGAAGGAATTATCAGAATTGAAGAATTTCAAAAAGTATCTGACGCTTTTTCTGATTTTGACCCGATGCTTTCTCAGAAATATTCTGAATTAAATCAAGAAATTTATACCATAAATATTCAGCCTGAACCGATTCTTGAAATTGAAGATATTGCATCTTTTAATGCAAAAGAAGGTTTGGCTTTGAGCCAAGAAGAAGTAGAATATTTAGATAATTTGTCTAAAAAATTAGGCAGGAAACTAACCGATTCAGAAGTTTTTGGATTCTCTCAAGTAAATTCAGAGCACTGCCGCCACAAGATTTTCAATGGCACTTTTGTGATTGACGGTGAAGAAAAACCTTCTTCCCTATTCAAATTAATTAAAAAAACATCTTCTGAAAATCCGAATGATATTGTTTCGGCTTATAAAGATAACGTGGCTTTTGTAAAAGGTCCGAGAGTACAGCAATTTGCACCAAAATCAGCTGACAAACCAGATTTTTACGAAACAAAAGATTTTGATTCCGTTATTTCGCTTAAAGCGGAAACACATAATTTCCCAACAACGGTAGAACCTTTTAACGGAGCTGCAACGGGTTCTGGTGGAGAAATTCGTGACCGTTTGGCGGGTGGACAAGGTTCTTTGCCATTGGCTGGAACTGCGGTTTATATGACTTCGTATTCCCGTTTGCAAGACCCGTTCGACTGCGCTCAGGGCCGTCCTTGGGAAGAAGCGATGAACGAAAGAAAATGGTTGTACCAAACACCTATGGATATCCTAATTAAGGCTTCAAACGGAGCTTCTGATTTCGGAAATAAATTCGGTCAGCCTTTGATTACTGGTTCGATTTTAACTTTTGAGCACGAAGAAAATAACCGTAAAATTGGTTACGACAAAGTAATCATGCAGGCAGGAGGAATTGGCTACGGAAAACTAGACCAAGCTATCAAAAAGAAACCGCAACCAGGAGACAAAGTTGTTCTTTTAGGCGGAGAAAATTATAGAATCGGAATGGGCGGTGCTGCGGTTTCTTCTGCAGATACTGGCGCTTTCAGTTCTGGAATTGAATTGAATGCGATCCAGCGTTCAAATCCTGAGATGCAAAAACGTGCTGCAAACGCCATCCGCGGATTGGTGGAAAGCGATGAAAATCCGATTGTTTCGATTCACGATCACGGTGCTGGTGGCCATTTGAACTGTCTTTCAGAATTGGTGGAAGAAACAGGCGGTTTGATCGATTTGGATAAATTACCTGTGGGCGATCCGACGCTTTCTGCAAAAGAAATCATCGGAAACGAATCTCAAGAGAGAATGGGGTTGGTTATCGGTCAGAAAGATATCGAAACTTTGCAAAAAATTGCTGATCGTGAACGTTCGCCGATGTACCAAGTTGGTGACGTGACCGGAAATCACCGCTTTACTTTTGAATCAAAAACTACAGGTGCAAAACCGATGGATTTTGCTTTGGAAGATATGTTCGGAAGTTCTCCAAAAGTTGTGATGACTGATACTACAATTGATAGAAAATATACAGATTTAGAATATACTCAAGAAAACTTCAAAAAGTATCTTGACCAAGTATTGCAATTGGAAGCCGTAGCTTGTAAAGACTGGTTGACGAATAAAGTGGATCGTTGTGTTGGCGGAAAAGTTGCCAAACAACAATGTGCAGGTCCGTTGCAATTGCCTTTAAATAACGTTGGTGTGATGGCCTTGGATTATTTAGGAAAAGAAGGTGTTGCCACAACAGTTGGCCACTCGCCTATCGCTTCTTTGATTGATCCTGCTGCTGGAAGCCGAACTGCAATTGCAGAATCATTGTCGAACATTATTTGGGCTCCAATTAAAGACGGTTTGAAGGGCGTTTCGCTTTCTGCAAACTGGATGTGGGCTTGTAAAAATGAAGGCGAAGACGCTCGTTTATACGAAGCCGTTCAAAGCTGTTCCGACTTTGCTATTGAATTGGGAATCAACATCCCGACAGGAAAAGATTCGCTTTCGATGAAACAGAAATATCCTGACGGAGACGTAATTGCTCCTGGAACTGTGATTATTTCTGCAGGTGGGAATTGTACCGATATTCAAAAAGTGGTAGAGCCTGTTTTGAAGAAAAATGGTGGCAACATTTATTATATCAACCTTTCCCAAGACGATTTCAAATTAGGCGGTTCGTCTTTTGCACAGGTTTTAAATAAAATTGGAAATGAAGTTCCTACGATTAAAAATGCAGCGACTTTCAAGACTGCTTTCAATTTAATTCAAGACTTGATTAAAGCAGATAAAATACAAGCAGGACACGATATCGGAAGCGGTGGTTTGATCACAACTTTATTAGAAATGTGTTTTGCAGATGTAAATTTGGCAGCTGATTATGATTTGGATTTATTATGCGAAAGCGATACCATCAAAGTATTATTTTCTGAAAATATCGGAATTGTTTTCCAAGCGGATGCTTCGGTTGAAACAGTTTTAAATGAAAATAATGTGGCGTTCTTTAATATCGGAAAAGTAAAAGAAGGAACTACTGTTACGATTAAAAACGGAGACCAAAACCTTTCGATTAATGTGGCTGAAGCAAGAGATATTTGGTACAAGACTTCCTATTTGTTAGACAGAAAACAATCAGGCGAATTGAAAGCCAAGGAACGTTTTGACAATTTCAAAAACCAACCTTTGCAATTTACATTCCCAACACATTTCACAGGAAAAAAACCAGTTGTTGATTTTTCTAAACCAAGACCAAAAGCAGCAATTATTCGTGAAAAAGGAAGCAATTCAGAGCGAGAAATGGCAAATGCAATGTATTTGGCAGGTTTTGACGTAAAAGACGTCCACATGACCGATTTGATTTCAGGCCGCGAAACTTTGGAAGACATTCAGTTCATCGGAGCGGTTGGAGGTTTCTCCAACTCAGATGTTTTGGGTTCTGCAAAAGGTTGGGCTGGTGCCTTTTTATACAATGAAAAAGCAAAAACGGCGCTGGATAATTTCTTTAAAAGAGAAGATACTCTATCAGTTGGAATTTGCAATGGAGCGCAATTGTTTATGGAATTGGAATTGATCAATCCAGAGCATGAAGTTCATGGAAAATTAAGACATAACGATTCTCACAAACATGAAAGTGGTTTTACTTCAGTTTCTATTTTAGAAAATAATTCGGTTATGTTAAGCACGTTGGCAGGAAGCACTCTTGGCGTTTGGATTTCACACGGAGAAGGAAAATTCGACTTGCCTTACACAGAAGATAAATATAATATTGTTGGGAAATACGGTTATGAAAATTATCCGGCCAATCCAAATGGTTCTTTCTTCAACATCGCTATGATGTGCGACAAAACCGGAAGACACTTGGCGATGATGCCGCATATTGAGCGTTCGACTTTCCAATGGAACTGGGCAAATTACCCGGAAGGAAGGAACGATGAAGTTTCGCCTTGGCATGAAGCTTTTGTGAATGCTAGAAAATGGGTGGAGAATAAAAAATAACTAAACCAAAAAATGAGAAAATTATCAATATTGCTTTTGACATTTGCGTCGTTATTTACTTTGTCTTGTTCAGATTCTGATGAAACGCCAATAGTTACGCCAGAAATTCCTGAAATTGCAGACGATTTTAAACTTCTTTCAATAACATCGGAAGGGAAAATTTTTGAAATTGGAAATAATTCTGGAGAGACAACAACTATCGGGCAAATCACGAGCGTAGCAAATTTGATTCAACTTTCGACTATTTGTCAAGTGGGTTCAAAAATTTATGCATTGGAATCTTCCTATGTTCCTGCTCCAAATATTTTAATTGTTTATGATAAATTAAGCGGTACAACTACAACACAGCAATTGGTTTTACCAGCATCTGTTTCATCGACGATGATGGATCCTTTTATTACAAATCTAGAATATAATGGCTCGGAAATTATTGCTATTGTAAGTGAAAATATGCCAAATGATAGTCGCCCGAATAAGATTATTTCCATAAATATTCAAAATTACCAGACTACGGATTTAAACATTAATTTCTTTCAACGCACATTACGTTCTACAGAATTGATTGGAAATAAACTTTATATTTCTACTCATACGGAAGGACTTTTGAAAGTCGATTTGACGTTAAAAACGGTTACGGAATTACAAGCAAACGGAATTCAAATAAATGCGACGAGATTAGTAAAACTTAGCGATACAAAGTTGGGATTGATGAGATTTGGAGTACCTCAAGTTGTTAATGGCGTAAAACCTTTTGAATTTGATTTAGCAAATAATACACTTTCTGATAAATCTGCTGGAAATTACTTTGCAGTCGGAAACATAACGGGCGGAACAGTTTTTCACAATGAAAAATACTTGAATATTGTGTATAATGAAAATAATAAATTCGGAATTTTAAAAATCAATTACACAAATAACGAAAGAGAATTTGTAGAACTTGACCAAAATATCATAGGCAGTAATGCAATAATTGTTGATATTGTTCAATAGTTACAAGTATAATTTTATAAAAAAAGGCTTTCGAATTGAAAGCTTTTTTTTATTTCTTTACACCTATGAAAACTCGAATTCGGTATTTCTTTATTATTTGTTTCGTCATCATCCTTGGACTTCTTTCCAGAAAAATTGATTTCATTCCTTTATTTGTAGGAGACATTTTATATGCAGTAATGATTTATTTCATAGTTCGATTTTTACTCATAGAATCTCCTTCAAAAAACATAGCAATACTATCAATTTCAATATGTTACACAATTGAATTCTTGCAATTGTATCAAGCTGAATGGATTTTTGAAATCAGAAATACTACTTTTGGCCATTTAGTTTTAGGGCAAGGATTTCTGTGGAGCGACCTATTGGCATATACTTTAGGAATTTTAATTTCTTATTTCTTTGAAAAAATCGTCTTAGCTTATATTACCAATTTATAGCATTTTTTCTATAGCCAAATTGCTTTAAAGTCATGATTCATAAATCACTATATCATTAAATGTGAAAAGATTTATAAATATGATTTCGGAAATGATAAAAAGATTGGTCATTTATTTATAATTTCCTATTTTGCAGGGAATTTAATTTTCTACACCATGGCTTCAATTACCAGATTGTTTGATTTTCCTTATCATCAGCAGGAAAAATATAGTATTCCAGATTCGTTAGTTACAAAACAGGACGGAAATTGGGTCAAGACCTCAACTGATGAATATCTGACAAAGGCAAATGCCGTTTCACGCGCGCTTTTGCGAATGGGAATTCAAAAAGATGATAAAATTGCAGTCATTTCTTCTAATAATAGAACCGAATGGCACATCGTTGACATTGGAATTTTACAGACCGGAGCCCAAAATGTTCCGATTTATCCCACTATTGCTGAAGAAGATTATGAATATATCTTAAACCATTCTGGTGCGATTTACTGCTTTGTTTCCGATGAAGAAGTTTTGAAAAAAGTAAATGCTATCAAAGGAAATGTTCCAAATTTAAAGGAAGTTTTCTGTTTCAATAAAATTTCAGGCTGTAAAAGCTGGGAAGAATTATTAGAATCAGGCAAAGACGAAAGCAACCAAAGCGAAGTTGAAGCCAGAAAAGATGCTGTTACCACAGAAGATTTAGCTACAATAATTTATACGTCTGGAACTACTGGAAAACCAAAAGGCGTCATGCTTTCTCATAAAAATATCGTTTCAAATGTTTTGGGAAGTGAGAAAAGAATTCCGTTTGTGGCAGGAAAAACAAAGGCGTTAAGCTTTCTTCCGATCTGCCATATTTTTGAAAGAATGGTCGTTTATCTCTACCAATATTATGGTGTCGGAATTTATTTTGCTGAATCAATTGACAAACTAAGCGACAATTTAAAGGAAACTAAACCGCATGTAATTACGGCTGTTCCAAGGCTTTTAGAAAAAGTATATGATAAAATTTATGCCAAAGGCGCTGAATTGACCGGAATCAAAAAGAAATTGTTCTTTTGGGCAATTGATTTGGGATTGAAATTTGAGCCTGACGGAAAAAATGGCTGGTGGTATGAATTCCAATTGGGCATTGCCAGAAAACTGATTTTCAGCAAATGGAAAGAAGGTTTGGGGGGCAATTTAGACTTGATGGTTTCAGGAAGCGCAGCATTGCAGCCAAGATTGGCTCGTGTGTTTGCTGCAGCCGAAATTCCAGTTATGGAAGGCTACGGCTTGACCGAAACTTCTCCAGTAATTGCAGTAAACGACACTAGAAATCACGGATTTAAAATTGGAACTGTCGGAAAAGTAATTGACAACGTAGAAGTTAAAATTGCAGAAGACGGAGAAATCCTTTGCAAAGGCCCGAATGTGATGATGGGCTATTACAAAGACGAAGAAAAAACTAATGAAGCCATAAAAGACGGCTATTTCCACACGGGAGATATTGGCGTAATCGACGAAGAAGGTTTCTTGAAAATTACTGACAGGAAGAAAGAAATGTTCAAGACTTCTGGAGGAAAATATATTGCACCGCAGCTGATAGAAAATGCGATGAAACAATCTCGCTTTATTGGAGAAATTATGGTAATCGGCGATGGCGAAAAAATGCCTGCTGCTTTCATTCAGCCTGATTTTGACTTTGTAAAAGCTTGGGCAAAAAAGAAAGGAATCAGTGCTGGCTCAAACGAAGAATTGGTAGAAAACGAAGAGGTAAAGAAACGTTTCCAAGAAGAAATTGACGGAATCAACAGCAAATTCGGCCATTGGGAACAAATCAAGCGTTTTGAATTGACGCCAGATGTTTGGTCGATTGAGGGCGGGCACCTCACTCCTACTATGAAACTGAAACGTAAAAATGTCAAGGAAATTTATCAGAAATTATACGACAAGATTTACAAGCAGGCATAAAAACGAAACCACGAATCTGAACGATTCGTGGTTTTTTATTTAACGAAGATTTCCTTTAATTGACCGATGATATTGCCTCCGCCAGAAATAGTGATTTCACCAATCTTATCTGCGATTTTTTCGACATATTCCATCTCTTTCAATTTCCAAAGCATCTCGTTTTCTTCCATCAATTTTGCCGTATTTAGCAAGCTTCTTGTCGACGCCGTTTCTTCTCGTCTCATGATGCTGTTGGCTTGCGCTTTTTTCTCGGCAACCAAAACTTGGTTCATGATTTCTTTCATATCGCCTGGTAAAATGACATCTCTGATACCTGCGTCAGAAACGGCTAAACCCAAATCAGTGATTTTTGATTCTACATTTTCCAAAATTTCTTTAGCAATCGAATCTTTTTTAGTTAGCAATTCATCTAAAGTCAAGCCACCGATAAACGCTCTCAAAGCCAATTGCATCATAACGTATAACTGCTTTTCAAAATCTTTATTATCCACCAAAGCCTTGAAAACATCAGTTACCTGGTATCTTACAAAGAAATTAACTCTCAAGCCTGCTTTGTCTTTTGTCAATAATTCTTGGCCAGAAATCTCCATTTGCTGTTGTCTGATATCTGTTGCTTTTACTTCTACAGAAATAGAATTTTGCCAAAAGTAGTACGTTCCGGCACTTACTTCTTTTACAAAAGAACCATCTATAAACAATAAGCCTGTTTCAAAGTTCATGACTTGCCATTTTCTGACATAGGCGCGCAACTTGGCATTATCAAGCAAAGCTGTTGGAATTTCTTCTGTAATTTCAGCCTTTGACAAATCAACTTTAATAAAATCATAGTTGAAATATCCTTTCCAGAAAGCATACCTGCCTGTCATCAAAACATCTTTAAAAATACCATTTACGACATACAATGCAATTTCATTATCTGCAACTTCAACTACTTCTAGCAAAGATGCTAATTCTTCATTTTGCAATAAAATATTCAATTCTATTGGCGCAACGAAAGATTGATTCTTTTCATAAATTTTCACTTCTTTGTTACCAAAAATCCAGAAATTACCTTCCTGTAAAACTTTAATCAATTTTCTGTTTTCAAATACCAAACCCACTTGGTAGGCATTAATTTTTAAATTTCTAATCATCTTTATTTTGTTTTAATTTGTTATTTTAATAATAAGAAAATGAATTTTCGAAATCCTCTTTCAAAAACGGGAGCTTAAATTTATTTCAGCAAGCAGCAATTGTTTTACGGTTATTTTCAAAACTATTTCTAGAAAAATCTAAAATCATTTTGTCAAACCGAAAAGAAAGACTGATGGCTTAAAAACGATTTTAAACACACAGGTTTTGTCACGAGCATAAAATTCTTTTGGAGAACTTTATTGATTAAGACAAATCCATTTTCTTTTTTGGGCATCATTTTTTAAAGAGTGATGCGACTCTTTCAGGCAGATTTTGAGTCTGCAAAAACTACATCCAAAGTGTAGCCCTATTGTTCAAACCGGACTGATCCGCCGAAACGGAGTGGGATTCGAACCCACGCAAATAGAGTGCGATGATTTTTTGGAAAACCACCAAAACCTTCAAATCAAGTTGCATAGAAAAACATGATACATTTCGGCAAAGTCTTCCACAATGGTGCTATTCAGAAACACGCAACAGGACTTGTTTGATATTTTCAATGAACTTATTTATTTTCTGAACAAAGATTTTAAAACCACTGCGCAATTATTCTGCGCAGTGAATTTAAATTTATAAAAGTCCCATTCTCTTTTGATGTTCACGATCTCTTACATCAATGGCTCCAAAAGGGCTTCCCTTGAAATAACCGATGTTTACAAAACCATTTTCTTCAGTAATCAGGGATTCTTTCTTAGTAATCGCGCCAGTATATTTAGAACCATAATTTCCCGTTAATTTCTTTGTTGCCGGATCTATATCGCCCCATTCTGGAGTCTTTCCGTTATAAATCGGCTCCACGAAATAGATAATCCCCGTCAATCTTGACTTCATTAAAAATCTTCCAGTTTCATCTGTATTGGTTAAAAATCTTTTTAAAATGTCTGGTCTCATAATTTTTTTCTTTTTTAATTAAACTTCATTCTGTCTGGAAAGCAGTCCCGAAGCTTCGGGTAAACTGCAAATTTATCCAGTTTGGGTGTTTTCGGGAATCGAACCCTGTTCTTCGGATTCACATTCCGATATTTTACCAAATAAACTAAAAACACCATTCGAGCTCATTGGGCAATTTATTCAAGAGACAGTCGAAAAGATTGCCATTCCCAATGAGCCAGTTCATTCTAGAGAACATTTTTTATTCATTTATAAGCATAAAAAAAGCACCTCGTTAAAGGTGCTTCATGACATTTGATAAGATATAATTATCCTATTTGCCTGAATTTATGCACCTGCATTATCTTAAATCCGAAATCAAATCTCGGGTTTGTTAATTGTGTTTTATGGGATTTTATTTGTAAAGCCATTGCTTTTTTATTTTTATATTTTGAAATAATGTGTTGTCGTAATTCGTAATTACTAATTCGCAATTCTAAAATTTTCTTCGGCAAAGATAATGTCAAAAAAAAGTAACTTCCAAATATTTTTTGAAATTAAATTACTGATAATCAGATATTTAATTTTAAAATTTAAACACAGAAATTCCTGTCCACTAATTCTAGCAGAGGTCTAAATTGTATCAAATGACTGTTTCTCATTAGATTACTTTTCAAAATTATATTTCGCTATTTTTAGTAATCATTAAACATTTTGACCATTTATTTTTTAAATTATTTTTCATTTTCATCCTTTGGAACCGCTATAAACAAAAAAAGCGTCCCGATTATGGACGCTTTGTTGTATTTATTTTGATTTTATAACTATAGATTATACTTGAAATCATTACAATACACATCACATCCCTTGCATTCCGCAGGATATTTTCTAGCAGAACGGTCAGAAGTTTGTCTAAAAGACAGGTTGTTATGTATGCAAGTAAGTTTCATTTCGAAGGCAAATGTACTATTCTTTTTTATAAGAACATCATTATTTTTAACAATTGAATACTTTTACAAAAGTCTTTTGAAATCAACTTTGTGTTTTATTTAAGAGTAATTAGCCGTAATTTTAAAGCTCATAACAAAGCATTTTTTGAACAAAATCAATCCCTAATGAGCGCATCGACAAAATATTTATCAATACTTTTTTGGATACTTTTGCTAAATTCCGCCGGAGTTTCTGCGCAGCTTTTATCAACTACTTCAGAAACTAAAGAAGAAGTAAAATTTCCGGATGACTCGCTAGGAAGAAGAACGCCGAGAGGTTCGGTCAGCGGATTTTTAAAAGCAGTGTCGGAGCAGAATTACATCCGCGCAAGCCAATATTTGTATCTGAAAAGATCCTTCAGGAAAGTAAGGGAAAGAGAACGCATTGTCAAAGTGATGCAGAATCTCTTGGATCAAAGTGGCAATATTATCCCGACATCCTTAATCAACAATAAGGAAACCGGCCAGACAGACGACGATTTAGAACCAGAATTAGACCTGGTCGGAACCGTAAAAATAAATGGCGAGGATACTGATTTATATTTAGAAAACACTGAAAAAGCAGGCAGTCCGCCTCTGTGGGTATTCTCTTCAGAAACGGTTGACGCCATTGCTTCGGTTAAAATTGACGAGAATCTCTTGGTAAATAAAGTGCTTCCAAAAGCACTGCAAGATCGGCTTTTGGCGGGCGTCCCGATTGGGCAGTGGCTGGTAATTATTATACTTATTGCCGCTTCCTATTTTCTATCTTGGGGAATTATTGCGCTGCTTACTTTTTTGGTTACAAAACTTTGGAGAAAAGCCAGAACAGAACCAACACAGGGAATTATTGAAGCGCTGTCATTGCCGATCCAGCTTTATATCGCGCTGTGGTTCTTTGTAGATTTTTCGCAACGCGTGGGAATTTCGATTATCATCCGCCAGCGTTTCAGCTATCTGACCGTGACCGTAGGAATCGTTGCCTTCTTGATGCTGCTGTGGCGGATTACCGATTTCGTAAGCGAATTCAGCAAAAACAGAATGACAGTCCGCGGGCGTGTTTCTACCATTTCCGTGATTTTATTTTTAAGAAGGACTTTTAAAGTAGCAATATTTGTCTTTGGAGGGATTGCCATTCTAGGCGCCATCGGAATTGACGTCACAACCGGACTCGCCGCACTAGGAATTGGAGGTATCGCCCTAGCCTTGGGAGCACAAAAAACTGTCGAAAATTTCGTAGGAAGCGTAACCCTAATCATTGACCAGCCCATTCGCGTAGGCGATTTCTGCAGAATAAACGATGTCAAAGGAAATGTCGAACAAATCGGAATGCGTTCTACAAAAATAAGAACCGGAGAACGAACTGTAGTCACGATTCCAAATGGTTTGCTATCAGCCACAAACATTGAAAATTATGCTTTTCGTGACCGATTTCTTTTCAATCCGATATTAGATTTGCGTTGTGAAACTACGCCTGACCAGATCCGCTTTCTTTTAGTAGAAATCAAGTCTGTTTTAATCTCGCATCCGATGGTCAATTCTGAAGATGCGCGCGTGCGATTCATCGGTTTTGGCACATCGTCGCTTCGCATGGAAATCAATTGCTATATTTTAGTCAGCACGCTCGATACTTCGCTGGAAGTCAAGGAAGATCTGCTATTGCGAATCATGGACATTGTTGCTGAAAGCGGTTCTGGATTTGCCTTCCCTTCGCAGACGCTTTATTTTGCACAAGATGAAGGCGTTTCTGAAGAAAAATCAAGAACAGTTGCTGAAAAAGTAAAAACTTGGAAAGAAAAGGAAGAGCTTCAAATCCCTCGCTTCCATGCTGATAAGATTACAGAAATTGAAGATTCAATTGTGTATCCGCCAGAAGGTGCGGCTATTAATAGAAAAACGGAATAAAAAAACAGCCTTGATTGGCTGTTTTTTTGGGTATAAAAGTTCATGGTATACATTCTATTTTTGTATTCAATTTACAAAATAACTTTTCTTTTAGCAGGTAATACAAGCCTTTGATGTCGGTGTAAGACGTGGGCGTGTTTAAGCTAAAGGATTTGCTTCCGGAGATGATTTGAGATTTTAGGTTTTGGATGGTCATTTATTTTTTGTGATAAAATCGTAAATCTCAATTGTCAAATTTTCAATCTCTTTATTTTTAGACAAAATATCCCAAGAGAAATTTTTATTAAACACTAATTCACTCAATTCTCTTTTATTGATTATAGTCCCGAATGAATCAGATTTTACTTCATAAGTAGATTGATTAAGAATATATATTCCCGAAATTTTACCAATTTTATTTCTTAATTCTTCTAGAAATTCTCCGACATACTTTTTTTCAAAATCAATCGAATTAACTTCTGATAGTGCCTGATTTATTTTTTGCATAATTTCATCTTTATTAGATTTAATCAATGTTTTATTGCAAAAAACGGGTAATATTTCTTTCCATATATCATTTATTAATAGATTTTCAACTTCTCGTAACTTCCATAAAATTTTTGGAATAAAATTTTCCGTTTGAGCTTCTTCAAAGGCTTTCAAGCGTTTACCTTTCTTCGTGCTTAATTTTGAATCATCTGAATCTGCTAATAAAAATATTCTATTACTTATTGCTAAAGCCTGTATATCCTTTATTACAAGTTCCTCTTCTTCTTTTTCAAGTTCATTCTCGAAAATATAATGATCGATGTTAGAACCCGCATATTCAAAAAAAGCAAAATCTATATCCTCTTTCGGATAAAATACTTTTTTTGACTCGCAATATGATTTTAGGAATGCTTTAATATAGTTTCTATCTGAAATTCCTTCAACCCAAATGCTGCAATTAGCCATAAAAACAGATGAATTATTTACACCTAAATCTTTCAGTAGCTTATTATCCCCACGATAAACATTTTTAATTACAAATTGTTTATCATTCAAATTATTATTTTTCGGAGAAAAAGAGTAAATAGATACATAATCTTTTTCGATAATTAAGTCTAAAAAATGATTTGAATGAGTTGAAATTACGTAAACCAATTTTTTTTCTCTTAAATCTTTGTTAGATGAAATTTGTTCTAAAAACAATCTTTGCATGCCAGGATGTAAATTAAGTTCTGGCTCATCAATAAATATGAGTGAATTCGGTTTTGCCATAAAAATTTTATACATTAAAATAATTATTGCTTGTATACCATCTCCTAATTGAAATAAATTTCTAGTTTTCTTTTCTCCTTCAATATGAACACTAATTATTTCTAGATGATTGTTACCTTTTAAGCTTTCATCCTTGTTGAATTCAGCTACTATGTCTATCTGTTTTCCACCAAAGAAATTCTTACTTATAAATTTTTCAAATTTTTCAAAAGATTCCCTAATTTCTCTTTTTGAATTTCTTGTGTTAAGAATATCCTTATATAAATGTATTCCAGTAAATACTTCAACATCAATCTTATTTAAATCGTAGTATTTATTCAATGTTTCTAAATAAATATCATTTTCTATTTTTTTATAACCCCTAATACCATCATGATTGAATAAAGAATGAGCAGTTCTTAATGTAGGTATGTAATAAATTGAATTATATTCTAAATATTTAATTAATCTTGCATACTTATCTATTTCAAATTTCTCTAAAGAATTATTTCCATAGTAACGATTTAATATTTGTACATTTTTTTCATGTATTGCAGTAATTCCAGAATCTTTTTTTAGAATCTCTAATTTCATATTATTCTGATATGTTCTAGAATTTATTCTATTAACTGCCTCGTTATAATTATGATAGTCGAGATTATTAATTGTATTAAATTTTTTATTAGACATAAGATATCTCATAAATCTGCTTTTACCACTATTATTAGCTCCTACAATAATATTTATAATATTAAATGAGGGAATATATTTTAAAGATTCTGTTTCGTTATACAAAAAATAATCTTGAAATATACCTGCATCTTCAAAAATTAATTCGTAAGTATTCATATCTATATCTTATTTTACCCAATTAATAAAACCCCCATCCAATTCATCTCCCATCTTTCAACACACCAGCATGCCCCTCATTAAACTTCACCGTCTCCACCAAATAATCCACTAGCAAATTTTCCCTTTTGTGCAAATATTTTTCATTCTGACCAGCTTTGATTTCCATCAATTCCAAAACCTTTTCCTGCACGTTTAAAGGCGCAATCGGCAATAATTCGGCGAAAGCCACGGGCGGAAAACTGTTGTTTTCTATAATCCATTTTCCGGCCAAAGCCGTTCGCAACGCGTAGAAATAATTTTTCAGCTTTACTTCTTCGGCTTGGCAGGCCTCCATAAAATTCTTGGTCGTTCCCAGATAATGGTGCAGACAGGCAATAGGCGAAAAACAATCTTGTGCCAAACTTCGCATTTGGGTTACAAACGCTTCATTTTCAAAATACACCACTGGCGAATACAGCCATTCCAGCAAAGGTGCGTTTGATTTGGCCAATAACCTTACGGTTTTCCGCAAATCCCAACCAGAGCCGTCTAAATCGTCTTCGGTCATGAACTCAATCACATCCGTTTTCTCCCAAAGCGATAAGTAATACTGTAAATCGTGCTTGTATATAAACCGAATGTCATAGTCACTGTCTGGCGAAGCAAATCCCCAAGCACGGCTTCCTGATTCTACTGCAAATACTATTTCAACTTGTTTCTCTTTTTCTATTTGCTTGAGCTTTGCTATTATTTTTTCTTTCATAAGGTTTTTAAGTTATTTTCTTGACTGATAGAGTTTGGCTTTGTGGCAATTGAATTAGGTTTAATACAAATCTAATTAGCAGTAAGCAGAATCTAATTCGGTTTAATACCAATCTAATTAGTAGTAAGAAGAATCTAATTTGGTTTAATACCAATCTAATTAGAAGTAAGCAGAATCTAACTTGGTTTAATACCAATCTAATTAGCAGTAAGAAAAATCTAATTTGCATTTAACACTTACTTCTCAAATGTATATAAAAAACAACCACAAAAAAGCAGGTAGTTTTACCTATTCTTGTGATTGCTAAATATCCAGCTGTTTTCCCAACTTAAACTACTACGGCTTATGGGTAGCGCAGACGGATTTGAACCGCCATCTTCTGGAATCAATTATTTTATTTTAATCCTCTCGGCTTCCATCATCCGCCATTCTTACCATTTTAGGCGTAAATTTTGCCACAACATCTACCAAGTCTTCCTGCGAAGCCATGACCCTATTGATATCTTTATAAGCCATTGGCGCTTCGTCTAAACCAGCGCCAATCAGCGTCACGCCGTGGTCTTTCAAGACAGCCTGCATCTCGTTTTTGGTAATTGTTTTGATGGCTTGCGTTCGGCTCATCTGCCTTCCGGCACCATGCGAAGCGGAGTTGATGGCGTTTTCCTCGCCTTTTCCTCGCACTAGAAATCCGGGTGCGGTCATGCTTCCCGGAATGATTCCCATCACGCCTTTTCCTGCCGGAGTTGCCCCTTTTCTATGCACGATGACTTCTTCTCCGTTCCAAACTTCCTTCCAAGCAAAATTATGGTGGTTTTCTACCTTTGCCAAAACGGTTGCTCCTAAAGCTTTTTCCATTTTAGCATGGATAATTTCGTGGCAGGCTGAAGCATAATCTCCCGCAAGATTCATCGCAATCCAATATTCTTGGCCTAAGGAAGAATTCATATCTAAATATGCCAGATTCTTGGCAACATCAGGCAATTTGCAGACATCTTTGGCCAGCTTAGTGTAATGTCCGGCAACGGTCGCTCCGAAACCTCTCGAACCGGAATGTGTCAGCAGCGCTACATATTTCCCTTTTGGAATATTCAAAACGGTATCGTCTTTCGCAAATTCCAAGATTCCGAATTCCACGAAGTGATTCCCTCCGCCAGAAGAACCCAATTGCGACCAGGCCTTGTCTTTCAAATTCTTGACAAAAGAATTGGTTTCAAAATCTGGGTTTTCCAAAACCGCATGGTCCGATTTATACTGTCCGTGGAAACCGTGGCCGGCGCCAAATTTAGTATGCGCCACCAATTCTCTCTTGAACTTCGCTTCATTGGCATAATAAAAATCTTCAGGAATATCATAAACCGACAAAGCCATTCGACAACCGATATCAACACCCACGCCATAAGGAATAATTGCATTATTTGTTGCCAGAACGCCTCCAATCGGCAATCCATACCCTTGATGCGCGTCAGGCATCAAAGCTCCGGCAACGGTTACAGGAAGCTGCATTGCGACCTTCATCTGCTTGATGGCGCCTTCCTCAATATGATCTAAACCATAGGCAGAAAAAGCATCCGGATTTTGGTTCAAGGCAATAAAATCTTCTGGCTTTTCATTCGCTTTTTCAATTAAGGCAATGGCAAGCTTGCTGAAAACTTTATCGTCGATATAACTTTCTGGCGCAGCTAAAATAGCTGTATAGTGTTCCATCATCTCTTCTTTTGTAAAACCATTTCTTCCTCGGTTAATTTTCAAGGCGATCCCTAAAACAGTTCCTTCTGCATATCCTAATGCTAATAAATCGTTTCCGTTGATTGGTGTTTTCATGTTTTCTATTTTTTGATAGTACAAAGATGATTATGCTACTGCGCAATTATTTTGCGCAGTAAAAAAGAATAATTACATTTAACAAAAATCTTTCAATTTTACAGAAATGTCTCAGAATAAAAACGCCTTAATCCGATACAAAACTATAGACAAATGCCTTCAAAATCAATACAGAACTTGGACATTAGAAGATTTGAGGAATGCCTGTTCAGAAGCTTTATTTGAATATGAAGGAAAAGAAAACTCCGTAAGCAAAAGAACTACGCAATTAGATATTCAGTTGATGCGAAGTGAGAAATTAGGCTATAATGCGCCGATTGTGGTGTATGACAGAAAGTTTTACAAATATGAAGACGAAGACTATTCGATAACCGATATTCCGTTGACAGAAACGGACATTAATGTTTTGACAGAAACCGTTTCGATGCTGAAACAATTTAAGGATTTCTCTTTATTCAGCGATGTTTCGGATATTTTGCAAAGACTGGAAGATAAGATCTATGCCGAAAAATCGCATTCGCAACCCGTTATTTATTTGGATAAAAATGACAATTTAAAAGGACTGCATTTTTTGGATGTTTTGTACCAAGCCATCATTAAGAAGATGGTGGTCAGACTGACCTATAAATCATTCAAGTCAAGAGAAGAGCAGACATTTAACTTCCATCCTTTTATATTGAAGGAATTCAACAACAGATGGTTTTTGGTTGGAAAGAAAAAAGCATCCGCACCGGTCAGCAATTTAGCTTTGGACAGAATTGTGGCTATCGATTTTGATTTTACTCTTCCTTATGTTGAAGAAAATTTTGATGCTGAACAATTTTATAAAGATGTCATCGGAGTTACCGTAAATCAAGGAAACCGAACACAAAAAATCCAACTTTGGATTGATAGAGATAATGCGCCATATATAATCACAAAGCCTTTTCATCATTCCCAAAAAATTGTAAACCAGGAAGAAAACGGAAGCATAATAATTAGCTTGGACTTAAAAATCAACAATGAATTTGAAAGATTAGTTCTGGGTTTTGGCAATTGTATAAAAGTTTTATCTCCTGAAAATTTGCAAAAGCGGATGATTGAAAAGTTTCGTTTGGCATTAGAAAATTACGTTTAAAAATAAAGACAGCACTGAGGCTGTCTTTATTTTTAATTTTATACTGCTTAGGCAACAGTTGCAGCAATTTCCTGCAGTGCTGAAATGGAAGGCAGTAAAAAGTAAGCCGTTCCTCTAGTGACCACAAATTGAGGCAGAGGTCCGGTAATGACAATGTTTTTGCCGTCTTCCATTGGTATGGTAAAATTCTGGTCCATATTACTTTGCGCAAAACGATTCGCGATCAATGGATCTTGCGGCGTCTTTTTATCTCCAAAAACTGGACTGAAATTATTCATATTAATCCAGCCATAAATAGTCTCGAACTGGCTGCTCAAATCACCACAGAGAAATAAGCCAATCAAGCCTCTGTCAGCATCTTTATCAACAGCTATTGGTGCTCCGTAAGCCATGCCGCGTCTTAAAATTCTAGGAACAAGATCAGAACCGGCAACTTCAACGCCTTCATCTCTCGGATTAGAAACCCTGGTATGCGCAGAAAAAGGACATTTCAGACCTTGCATGTCATCATTGGCCTTGTATTGAAAATCAGTGCTTTTTGAAGTGCTCTGTTCAGGATTTTCAGGAGAAAGTACCAGCGGAGAGCCATTTCGCCAGCGTCCGCACATTTTAGCGGCAAGCCATTCAACAGTATATTCTTTTGTCTTGTTCAGCTGAGGCGCTATTTTTTCTGCCTGCTCTTCTAAAAAGCTATTGAAAGCTTCGGTATTTTGATGGAGAATTCGGAAAGCGTTGTAACAGCCGTTTTTGGCAAACTTAGCTTCCGGACCAGAAAGCGGCCCCGGTATTGGGTCTGGAAGCGTGCTATATCCTATCAAAAAATTGTTCAGATCTTGCGGATCTGCTCCTGCAGGATCATCATTCATATCAGGATTATCAATCGAATCCCTATATCTGAAATGTACATAATCATCTGGTATCAAAGGATATTGCTCTAGCCTTCCTGTTTCTGACACTAATGGTTTTAGCTCTGCCACCGCTCCCTTGCTTTTCTCGGCCGCATCTGTAATAATGGCAGCAATCTTATCCAAAGCGCCAGGATTCATGGCATAAGCATGTACTACGCAGTGCACATCTTCATTAGCAAATTTTTTATTCCACCAATTTTTAGGATCGCCATCGCCATAATCACCCAGCGACTGCTGTGCATTATTCTTATTCCAAGGTCCTTTTTTAAATGTGGCCGGAAAACTGGAGGCCTGAACATTAAGTTCGGGTTTCACGATTGCAATTCCTCCGGCGGTAAGGCCGATGTTTAGCATATACTCTGGCTTTAGCGCGCCCCAGTCTTCGGCATTTTGGAGATATGGTAAAAGATCTTTAAAAAAATCTCTGACAGCTTGAGTTTCAGTTTTTGATTTAGAAGTGAATTTAAAAAGCAGGTGCACTGAACAAGGATGCGTGTAGCCGCGAATTATGAGTCCTTGTATATCATGCAATTCGGGCACAACTGGGGGAATTTGTGTATTGGTCATGAAATTAAGTTTTAATTATAAAAAACAGCAGGATCAGATGATCCTGGCTGCAATTCTTATTCTTTCTTTTTTATTGCGGAAATGCGTCTACAATCTGCTTTACTGACTCTGGATAAGCATAATAAAGGTCTTCCGATTCGCTTAAGTTGCGCTCGTTGATAAAATTAGAAAAGATAGTATAAGTAATAGCTGCTGGATCCGTTGGAAAATCAGCAGGCTTGTTTGACCATAATTGAATAACACCAATAAAGGCGGCTTTGATAGTATCTGAATTTTTATAAAAAGCCTCTAGATAAGAATTCATGTTTCCGTCAAATTCAGTGATTACCAATATGCCGGCTATTCCTTCGCCATTAGTATTCGGCACCAGGGCAATTCGTGCATAATGAACAATAGCCATTTTATCTAAAGAAGCCTTGGTCACAGGATTATTAAAATTTTTATAAATAAATTGTGCTTTTTCCTGCACCTCTGGGGTTTGATAAATCGGCACATACATCGTTAATGGATTTACTGTTTGCATAATTTTAGATTTGGTTTAGTGGTTGCCTACTCTTTGATTCCGTTTTCAGCTTCGCGGGCTGTGATTGTTGCAGCAGAGTAAAGGTAAATTGTTGAATTGTATGGAGATATAGTATAAATACCTGTTTTACAATTATTTGAATATAAAATGCTAGACAGTATTTAGCATTCTAACAATTTAGAATCCTATTAGCAAAAAATAAAAACGAGTAATATATTTAGCTCCAGAAATAAATTTTCAAGACCGCATTTAAAATGAAAAGGCTTCTTGAAAAACATAGCGTCTTTTGTTCTATTGCAATTTGAACATTTGAATCTAGCCTTTCCAGAGGAAGTAAAACCATGTTTGGTGAGTTTTCCTTGGCAAGAAGTACAGGTTTTTCTACCAAACCACACTTTTGATACACTAGGTTTCATTTTATTCAGTTTTAAAACATTTTAGAGCTTAAAAATAAGAAGGATGAGCATTATATTCATCCTTCTTAAAGTAAATATTATTTAATATATGTTGATTATCAGTGTGTTTTGGTTTTTGAAGACAAGAACCACATAATTGATACATTAACCTTCATCCGTGTTTACTCCTTACCTTAATCCCTACTTTAGGCATAGTTAAGGCATACCCCGTGGTACCCAAGCAAACGCTTTATTTTTATGAAAACACATAATTAATTTGTTAAAAATTAAAAATAAACATATTTACTATGCGCGCATAATATTTTATTTTGTACATTTGAAATAACCAATTACACATGAAAGACAAAACGATAGACTATATTCTGAGAGCGACTTGGCAGGCTGTCGCAAGAATGTATAACGAAGAAGCAGCCAAATATGGAGCAACAATGGCGACTGGCTTCGCCTTATTGAGCCTGGACAAAGACAAAGGTTCGCCATCGACAACATTAGGCCCAAAGATGGGAATGGAAGCCACAAGTCTAACAAGAACCCTAAAGTCAATGGAAGACAAAGGGCTCATAACCAGAAAGAAAAACCCTGTTGACGGAAGAGGCGT
This sequence comes from Flavobacteriaceae bacterium PS02334, assembly GCA_029959295.1. Lineage (GTDB taxonomy): Bacteria > Bacteroidota > Bacteroidia > Flavobacteriales > Flavobacteriaceae > Flavobacterium. Next base: position 495,429 of record JASCOH010000001.1, read on the forward strand.
TTTGATTCACCTCACAAAATTTGGCAAAGAAAAGAGGGAGCTTTCGAAAAACACGGTCTTGAAATTTAATGAAACCATCAGAGAACATATTTCTGAAGAGAAGCTGCAGCATTTCATCGAAGTGGCTGAAACCATCAACAACTTGATTGCTGACAAGAATATCTTCTCTGAAGACGACAAACAGATACAAACAACAAACAAATAATAGAATGAAACGACTGATTAAAAAAGTTGCTGTCATTGGTTCGGGAATCATGGGGTCAGGCATTGCCTGCCATTTTGCAAATATCGGCGTAGAAGTTTTGCTTCTCGATATTGTGCCTCGTGAATTGACCGAAGCAGAGCAGAAAAAAGGATTGACGCTGGAAAGCAAAGTAGTAAGAAACAGAGTGGTTAACGAGCATTTGGCAAATGCCTTGAAATCGAAGCCGTCCCCTATTTACCATCCAAAGTTCGCTAGCAGAATCACAACTGGAAATACTACGGATGACTTGGTAAAAATCTCCGATGTAGATTGGATTATCGAAGTGGTTATTGAAAGACTAGACATCAAAAAGCAAGTCTTTGAACAGATTGAGAAATTCAGAAAACCGGGAACATTGATTACTTCAAACACGTCTGGAATCCCGATTCATTTTATGAGTGAAGGAAGAAGCGAAGACTTCCAAAAGCACTTCTGCGGGACGCACTTCTTCAATCCAGCAAGATATTTAAAACTTTTCGAAATCATTCCCGGTCCAAAAACGTCAACAGAAGTATTGGATTTCCTAAATGAATACGGAGAAAAATTCTTAGGAAAAACTTCTGTCGTGGCCAAAGATACTCCAGCGTTCATCGGAAACCGTATCGGAATTTTCGGAATCATGAGCATGTTCCACCAAGTGAAGGAATTAGGCCTGACGATTGAAGAAGTCGATAAATTGACTGGTCCTGTTATCGGACGACCAAAATCGGCGACTTTCAGAACCGTTGACGTTGTCGGTTTGGATACTTTGGTGCACGTTGCCAATGGAATCTACGAAAACTGTCCCGAAGACGAAGCACACGAATTGTTCAAGCTTCCGGAATTCATCAGCAAAATGATGGAAAACAAATGGCTTGGAAGCAAAACCGGGCAAGGCTTTTACAAAAAAGTGGACAAAGACATCTTGTCTTTAGACTTAGATACTTTAGAATACAGAACTGCTAAAAAAGCCTCTTTCGCTACTTTAGAATTGACCAAAACCATTGACAAGCCGATTAATCGCTTCAAAGTTTTAGTAAAAGGAACCGACAAAGCGGGAGAATTCTATAGAAAAAACTTCACGGGAATGTTCGCTTATGTAGCCAACAGGGTTCCTGAAATCACAGAAGACTTATACAAGATTGACGATGCCATGAAAGCAGGCTTCGGTTGGGAAAACGGTCCCTTTGAAATCTGGGATGCCATCGGTGTTGAAAAAGGAATAGAATTGATGAAAGCCGAAAACCTGGAACCTGCAACTTGGGTGACAGAAATGCTGGCTTCTGGAAATAAATCATTCTACACCATTAAAGACGGAGCGACGTACTATTATGACATCGCATCAAAATCTCAAAAGAAAATTCCGGGACAAGATTCATTTATCATCTTGAACAATATCCGCGAAAGCAAAAAAGTTTGGAGCAATTCTGGTGCTGTAATTACTGATTTGGGTGACGGCATCTTAAACTTAGAATTCCAATCTAAAATGAATACCATCGGAGGCGATGTCTTACAAGGCATCAACAAAGCCATCGACTTGGCTGAAAAAGAATATGCAGGTCTGGTCATCGGTAATCAAGCGGCGAATTTCTCTGTGGGAGCCAATATCGGAATGATCTTTATGATGGCGGTTGAGCAGGAATATGATGAACTAAATATGGCTATCAAATTGTTCCAAGACACAATGATGCGTGTTCGCTATTCTGGAATTCCAGTTGTGGTTGCTCCTCACGGAATGACTTTAGGTGGCGGTTGCGAAATGAGCATGCACGCTGATAAAGTGGTCGCTGCTGCAGAAACGTATATTGGTTTAGTGGAATTTGGTGTCGGAGTAATTCCAGGCGGTGGCGGTTCTAAGGAAATGGCGTTGAGAGCCTCGGATTTATTCCGTAAAAATGACGTAGAATTAAATGTTTTGCAGGAATATTTCTTGACGGTTGCCATGGCAAAAGTTTCGACTTCTGCACACGAAGCCTTCGATTTAAGCATCTTGCAACACGGAAAAGACATCGTAGTAATCAACAAAGACAGACAGATTGCTGAAGCTAAAAAACAAGCATTGATTTTAGCCGATGCTGGATATACACAACCTATCAAAAGAAAAGACGTAAAAGTTTTAGGCAAGCAAGCTTTGGGAATGTTCTTGGTTGGAACCGACCAAATGCAAGCTGGAAGCTATATATCTGAACACGACAAGAAGATTGCTAATAAACTAGCTTATGTTATGGCTGGTGGTGATTTATCTGAAGCTACTTTGGTCACAGAACAATATTTATTGGATTTGGAAAGAGAAGCTTTCTTGAGTTTATGTACGGAGAGAAAGACTTTGGAAAGAATTCAATTTATGTTGACGAAAGGGAAACCGTTACGTAATTAAAAGATAGGCTTTAATTGAAAGGAACACAGATTTTTAAAATTGGAAAAATTATTAAAATTTCTCAGATTTCTCTAATCTGTGTTCCACAAAACTATTTCAAAATAAAAAAATATGAAAACAGCATATATAGTAAAAGCATACAGAACGGCCGTTGGAAAAGCTCCAAAAGGAGTATTTCGCTTCAAACGTCCCGACGAATTGGCCGCAGAAACCATTCAATATATGATGAATGAACTGCCTGATTTCGACAAGAAAAGAATTGACGACGTAATGGTCGGAAATGCAATGCCAGAAGCTGAACAAGGCTTAAATGTGGCACGATTGATTTCCTTGATGGGATTGAAAGTCGATGATGTTCCGGGTGTTACCGTAAACAGATATTGCGCTTCTGGATTGGAAACAATCGCAATGGCAACCGCAAAAATTCAATCAGGAATGGCGGATTGTATTATTGCCGGCGGTGCCGAAAGCATGAGTTTTATTCCAATGGGAGGCTACAAACCTACTCCAGATTATGCCGTGGCAAAAGAAGGTCACGAAGATTATTATTGGGGAATGGGATTGACCGCAGAAGCAGTTGCAAAACAATTTAATGTTTCTCGTGAAGACCAAGACCAATTTGCTTTCAACTCACACCAAAAAGCGTTGAAAGCACAAGCGGAAGGCAAATTCGATAAGCAGATTGTTCCAATTACTGTGGAACAAATTTACGTTGACGAAAACGGAAAAAAAGCTACAAAATCTTATGTAGTAAATAAAGACGAAGGTCCAAGAGCAGATACTTCTTTGGAAGCTTTAGGGAAATTAAGACCCGTTTTCGCCGCTGACGGAAGCGTTACCGCAGGAAGTTCGTCCCAAATGAGCGACGGAGCTGCTTTTGTCATGGTTATGTCAGAAGATATGGTCAAAGAATTAAACTTGGAACCAATCGCAAGAATGGTAAGCTATGCTGCCGCTGGAGTTGAACCAAGAATCATGGGAATCGGACCAGTAAAAGCAATTCCAAAAGCTTTGAAACAAGCTGGAATGTCTTTGAATGACATTGAATTATTTGAATTAAACGAAGCTTTTGCATCACAATCTTTAGCAGTTATCAGAGAATTAGGAATCAATCCTGATATCGTGAACGTAAACGGTGGCGCAATTGCTTTAGGACATCCGCTTGGGTGTACAGGAGCAAAACTTTCTGTGCAACTATTCGACGAAATGAAACGCAGAGGAAATAAATATGGAATCGTAACTATGTGCGTTGGAACTGGTCAAGGTGCTGCAGGAGTTTATGAAGTTCTTTAATTATTTTGAGGATTTTCCCGCCTTTTGTTATTCCGACGAAGGAGGAATCTCCGTTGAAATTTGAAATACTTGTGAAGATTCCTCCTTCGTCGGAATGACAAGATTGAGGAATTTGATTATAAATTACTTAGAAACAAAAAAACTAAACATAATAAGAAATGGCTGATACAATCGAAAAACAAGTTACGCGAGGTGGTCAATTCCTTGTAAAAGAAACAAAAAGCGAAGACATCTTTACTCCTGAGGATTTTTCTGAAGAGCAATTGATGATGAAACAAATGGTTAAGGAATTTGTGGACAAAGAAATTTGGCCGAACAAAAACCGTTTTGAAAATAAAGATTACGCTTTTACCGAAGAGTGTATGAAAAAAGCAGGAGAATTAGGACTTCTGGGCGTCGCAGTTCCTGAAGAATATGGCGGACTCGGAATGGGATTCGTTTCTACGATGCTGGTTTGCGACTATATTTCTGGAGCAACAGGTTCGTTCTCAACAGCTTTTGGAGCGCATACTGGAATCGGTACCATGCCTATTACTTTATATGGAACAGAAGAACAAAAGAAGAAATACGTACCAAAATTAGCTTCTGGAGAATGGTTCGGAGCCTATTGCTTGACAGAACCTGGAGCGGGATCTGATGCTAATTCTGGAAAAACAAAAGCCGTTTTATCAGAAGACGGAACGCATTACAAAATCACAGGACAAAAAATGTGGATTTCTAATGCTGGCTTCTGCAGTGTTTTCATTGTGTTTGCAAGAATTGGCGACGATAAAAATATTACCGGTTTCATCGTAGAAAATGATCCTTCGAATGGAATTTCTATGAATGAAGAAGAGCATAAATTAGGAATTCGTGCCTCTTCTACTCGTCAGGTTTTCTTCAGCGATACGAAAGTTCCAGTTGAAAATATGCTTTCTGAAAGAGGAAACGGTTTCAAAATTGCTATGAATGCCTTGAATGTTGGTCGTATAAAATTAGGTGCCGCTTGTTTGGATGCTCAAAGACGAGTGACAACTGGCGGTGTAAAATATGCCAACGAAAGAATTCAGTTCAACACTCCTATTGCAAACTTTGGAGCTATCCGTTCAAAAATTGCTGAAATGGCAACATCTTGTTATGCTGGCGAAAGCGCTTCTTATCGTGCTGCAAAAGCCATTGAAGAAAGAATCGAGGCTCGTGTTGCTGAAGGTGTTTCGCACCAAGAAGCAGAATTAAAAGGTGTTGAAGAATTTGCAATCGAATGTTCTATCTTAAAAGTGGCTATTTCTGAAGACGTACAAAATTGTGCTGACGAAGGAATTCAAATTTTTGGTGGAATGGGATTTTCAGAAGATACTCCGATGGAAAGCGCCTGGAGAGATGCTAGAATAGCGAGAATTTACGAAGGAACAAACGAAATCAACCGAATGCTTTCCGTTGGAATGCTCGTTAAAAAAGCAATGAAAGGCCATGTTGATTTATTAGGTCCGGCGATGAAAGTGCAAGAAGAATTGATGGGAATTCCGGATTTCAATACGCCTGATTATTCTGAATTATTTGCAGAGGAAAAAGAAATCGTTGGTAAATTGAAAAAAGTATTCTTGATGGTGGCGGGTGCTGCAGTTCAAAAATATGGTCCAGATTTAGATAGTCACCAGCAATTATTGATGGCTGCTTCTGATATCTTGATTGAAATTTATATGGCAGAATCTACTATTTTGAGAACAGAAAAATTAGCAAAATCAAAAGGTCAAGAAAATGTAAAAGAGCAGATTGCAATGGCACAATTGTACTTGTACAAAGCGGTTGATATCGTGACTATAAAAGGAAAAGAAGGAATTGCTTCTTTCTCTGAAGGCGATGAGCAAAGAATGATGCTGATGGGATTGAAACGATTTACGAAATATACAAACCTTCCGAATGTAGTGGCTTTGCGTGAAACTATCGCTTCTAAATTGATTGAAGAAAATGAATATTGCTTTTAATCAAAAAGTAATTACAAATAAAAAACCGCTGATTTCTCAGCGGTTTTTTTCGTTTTCAGTGCAATTTTTTTTGTGATTTTTATAATGGTTTTCTTCCAGAAATGACTCTTAATAATACGATGATAATCGCGATTACTAATAAAATATGGATTAATCCTCCTGTTGCAATTCCTGTTCCTAAAACTCCGAAGAATCCTAAAGCCCAAATGATTACTAGAATTACTGCTATTGTATAAAGTAAATTTCCCATAATGTTGTTGTTTTTATTGGTTAGTATTTTGGTTTATTATTGTTGTATTAAAATTACTATTTGTTATAAAAAATCATCTTATAAAATTAGTGAAAAAGATTATATGATTAAGGAAATACCTTATAAAAAAGCTGGCAATTTCTTACCAGCTTTTTTATGATTTACAGCGGTTTTCTTCCTTGAATTACTCTAAGCAATACTACAATTACTGCGATTACTAAAAGTATGTGAATTAAACCACCAGTAACAAATCCACCTAAGAATCCGATTGCCCAGATAATTATTAAAATCACTGCGATAGTATAAAGTAGATTTCCCATGATATTATTTTTTAATTGTTAATCTTGATTATTTTTTCTTATCAATTCTTTCTTTCAATTTTTTTGCATGCTCTAAATGAGTTGTCAAGGTCGGAATTTTGTTTGCCGCCCAAACTCTGATTTCTTCATCTTTGGCATCTTTAGAAACTTTTTCAGCATTTTTGATTGCTTTTTCATGGCCGTCAACCATCATTGCAGCAAACTTTTTGTCAAAATCCAAACCTGTTTTTTTGTTCAAATCATCATAAGCTTCTTTCCCGTCTTCAGTAGCAACAAGTGGCAATGAAATTTGTTTTTTATCTGAAAAAGCTTTCAAATCTTCAAAAGATTTTGTATGATCATCCACAAGCATTTTCCCAAAAGACTTCACTTCTTCATCAGTTCCTTTTTGCTGCGCAAGCTTGCCTACTTCAATTTCTTCCAAATCAGTTTCAGCAGCGTCAACTAGAAATTCTGAATCGTCTTCTTTTGCGTTATTATCTTCAAATTTCACTTCGTTTTGATCTTCAGCAGCTTCTTTTGAATCTTCTGGTTTTGATTCTTGTTTGCAAGAAGTCGTTCCTAAACTTAAGGTAAGAACTGCGGCGCTTAGAAGCGCTTTCCCTAAAATTGTTGATTTTTTCATAGTGCTTTTTTTTGAGTAATTATGGTTTGTTTATATATGACTAAATTACTTTTTAACTAAAAAAAGCTACTTACAGAATTAATCTTTTATGTTACACGATTCGGATAACAAGAATTTTATTATAAAATGGGCCTGTATTTTCAGTAATTCATAGCAAAGTATCTTTTGTACGCTTTTAAAAATATCAAATTTCAGCATCTAAATATTTTTTTCGAATTTTTCTGAGTTGATAAGAAAAAACATAGCTTTGTACCTGAATTTCTAATTAATGATCAACCCATCGGCACACGGCTGGATAGACAAATTTTTCGCAGAGCAAAAGCATCTGCAGCTTCCTGTTGTTCCTTATTCTAGAGAATTTTATAAAAAAACCAGACAAACCGGATTCATTTATGGGCATGTCGTTTCGTTTGACACGCCATCGCTGATTGACACCAAAGGCTGGATTTCTGAAGAATTCTCAAAAGTTGCTCTGCTGAATACTTTGTATGGAGTTTATGGTTTAGTTTCGCACGAAAGCAGTCCCAAAGATTTTATTGCAAAGACCATTTCTTTTTATAAGGAAATGCACCCGAAAGGCTTTAATTTATTTGACAAAATGCTTCCCGAAAGCTCTCCTTCTATTGATTTAGAGAAAATTATTGGAGAAAGAGTACAAACCAACGAAGGAATTATTGGAAAGAATTTTTCGCATATTTTAACCAATGCCTTGTTATTTGTAGATGTTTTAGCTTTTCGCCAATATCTTTTGAACGATGAGATTCCGAATAATTATCTCAAAAAATTAGAAGAAACCATTGTCAGCATTGTTTCTTTGGCTCTGAATACAAAATCGAAGAAATCGCATTATGATGATTTATTGATCAAGCTTTTTGAAGCTTCTGTTCGCTATACAAAATTTTCTAAAGTAAATGTACAGAATCTGGAAGTCCTTGAATTAGATTATTTTAACTCTGAATTAGAAAAATTATATTTGATTGACATGGCGGGAATGGCGCTTTGGAATGATGAAGACATGGAAAAAAATGAGGCTTCATTTCTATATGAATTAGCTAAAACCATGAATATTTCAGAGAATTTTGTGACAGAAAGCATATCTGCAACAGATGAATTTATTCATAAATATAAAAAGCAGATTCCTTATTTTAATTATTCAAATCCGGTAAAGCATTTTTATGAGCAAACCACTCAAAGTGTAAAAGTTTTGATCACGAGAAATAAATCAAGATTGGCTAAAGAACTAGCAAACAATGGCGATTTGGTTCTTTTGTTGACTTATTCCACACATCGAAGTTTAGATGCAAAAGAAAAGAAAAAGATTAAGAAACAGCTTTTGGAAATCTGCAAAACAATTCCGTCATTAACAATATTTCTATTGCCAGGCGGTAGTTTGTTGCTTCCGATTTTAATTAAATTCATTCCGCAATTGCTTCCTTCCACCTTTAACGAGAACTTAGAAATTGAAACCGAATAAAAAAAGCCTCTTGAAATCAAGAGGCTTTTTTGTTTTTTAGAATTTCAATTGGTAAACTGCATCCAAATCTTCGTTACCGCAAAGGTTTACTTCAAGATCTTTAACGAGACCATTGTTAAGTCGGTAAACCCAGCCGTGAAGGCAAAGATTTTGTCCGTTTCTCCATGCTCCTTGCACGATTGAAGTTTTTGCTAAATCATAAACCTGCTCTTTTACGTTCAATTCTACAAAAGCGTCAAAACGATCTTTTTCGTCCATAATAGAATCTAAATAATGATGGTGGTGCCTGTAAACATCTTTAATGTGGCGAATCCAGTTGTCAATCAATCCGATAGAATCGTTGCCCATTGCCGCTTTCACGCCACCGCAACCATAGTGACCGCAAACGATAACGTGCTGTACTTTCAAAACATTCACGGCATAATCTAAAACACTCAGCATATTCATGTCAGAGTGAATGACCATGTTTGCAATATTTCTGTGCACGAAAACTTCTCCTGGTTGCGCGCCAATTACCTCATTTGCAGGAACTCGGCTATCTGAACATCCAATCCACAATAATGGTGGCGATTGTCCTTCAGCTAATCTTTCAAAGTATTGCGGGTCGCTGTCAATTTTTGATTTAACCCAATTTTTGTTTCCGTCTAATATTTTTTTATAAAAATCGCTCATTTTCTTAATTTTTTAATGTTTTGGATTAGATGGTATAATCCGATTCTTTATTATTTCTTTTTTCTTCCAGCATGGTCAGACATTTATCATAATCTAACTTTGACTGTTTTCTTAATCTTGCTTCTTCATAATTCTCAAAGAAAACGTGGTTTCCGTTGTCCTCTAGATCATCAAGTTCATACGCTTTTTTGAAGCCTTTTAATTTTACTTTTATATTTTCTTCAGATGCTCGAATCGTCGCAAATTCTTGAATTAAATCTAAAACATCGTGAGCAATATAAACCGTGTCTGAAGCATTGATTACCACTTTAGAATTCTCTGGAATTTGAGATAAAGTAGTTTTGATCGCCGCTTTATTTAAAAAGGAAACTTCTTGCGCCAAGTCAATGCGAATCACGTCTCCGTCTTCAAATTTCTCTTTTCTGAAACGGTATGCTCTTTTTAAGTTTCCTCTTAAGATGAACAAAATGCTGATGATGATTCCAAGGGCAACTCCTTTTAATAAATCTGTAAAAACTACAGCCAATAAAGTCGCGATGAAAGGCACGAACTGGTATTTTCCTTTATGCCAAAAGTGCATAATAATTGATGGTTTTGCCAGTTTATATCCTACCAAAAGCAATACCGCAGCCAAAGTTGCCAACGGAATCTTATTCAAAAGAAAAGGAATTGAAAGCACACTGATCAGCAATAAAATACCGTGGATAATCGCCGACATTTTAGTTTTCGCCCCAGCATTTGCATTTGCAGAAGACCTTACAACAACCGAAGTCATTGGCAATCCGCCGATTAATGTACTTAAGATATTACCAATTCCCTGCGCTTTTAATTCCACATTTGTATCGGTATATCTTTTTTGCGAATCCATTCTGTCTGACGCTTCAATGCAAAGCAAAGTTTCGATGGAAGCCACGATGGCAATTGTCGCTCCGACAGTCCAGACTTTTACGTTTAAAAATCCTGAAAAATCTGGTGTCACGATAATATTCTTGAAATCATCCCAAGACTGCGGCACTGGAAGATTTACCAAATGCTCTTTTTCAATAGCCAGAGGGCTTCCAGAAGAGATGAAAATTTCGTTTAAGACAACGCCCACGATTACGGCTACCAAAGCACCAGGAATTAATTTCAATCTTTTTAGGAAGCCAATTCTATCCCAAGAAATTAAGATTGCGATTGAAATCAAAGTAATTACGATAGCTCCAAGCTGCACGTGGTTGAAAGAATCAAGAATAGAATCCCAAGCATTGCCGCCTTTTTCAGCAAAAGCTTCGTCTCCTTCAAAATCGCTGTCATAACCGACGGCGTGAGGAATTTGTTTTAGAATAATAATAATTCCGATACCTGCCAGCATTCCCTCGATGACATTAGTCGGAAAATAATTAGAGATACTTCCTGCCTTGATAAAACCAAGAATTAATTGGATAATTCCCGCAATCAAACCAGCGGTAAGAAATATATTGAAAGCGCCTAGGTCAGTAATGGCAGTCAAAACAATAGCTGTCAAACCTGCAGCCGGACCTGAAACACTGATATGCGAGCGACTGAGCGTTCCGACAACAATTCCGCCCACAATTCCAGCAATAATACCGGATAAAGGCGGTGCGCCAGAAGCCAAGGCAATTCCCAAACACAAGGGAAGCGCCACCAAGAAAACCACTAAGCCCGAAGGAAAATCAGACTTAAGGTTGGCAAAAAGATTTATTTTTTTTGTCATAATACCGAAAAAATTTAATACAAAGAGTGGAGCAAACATTAACCAATGCAAGCTCAAGCCTTGAAGTTTTCAAGACTAAAAATTTGTATTAAACCTGTTCGGGCGGAGGAGAAAAAATGGTTGAAGCCGCGTTATCGTACTTCAAAGTATGTTGTGAAATGATCAAGCTGGAAGAACTTGCCGTGTAATTTGAGAAAATTATGTAGTCGGCAATTTTAAAATCAGCTTTTAGCTCTTTACAGCCATGATTGTGCTGTTCTTCTTCAGACATGCTGTAAACCATAGACGTATCAATGTCTTCCTTTATCAAGCTTACAACCGTAGGCGTGACAATGAAAGTCAAAAACATTAATAAAACTATTTTTACTGCAAATTTCATAGTGGCGAAAATAGTTATAAAAGAGTTTATTTGAAAGCCATATAAATTAATTTAATCAAATTTTAACATAAAAAAAATGCAATGATTATAGTAAACAATCATTGCATTTTTCACAAAAATAGAGATTAAAATCTCTGAACTCTAACCAACCTTATATCTTTTCTTCCAGCCAAGCTTTCATCATCCAGATTGTTTTTTCCTGTTCTTTGATAAAATCGCTCATCATAGAATTTGTTCCTTCGTCATTTGCTTCTGCAGATTTAGTCAAAAGTTCTCTTTCTATTTTTAATAAATCAGATAATGAAGTTACGATCAAATGAACCGCTTCTTCGTCTACAGAGATATTTTTTCCGACTTTAATTTTATTGTTATCGACATAATCTTGAAAAGTATGCAGCGGTTTTCCGCCAATTGTCAAGACTCTTTCAGCGATTAAATCAATTTTTAATTGTGCATCATTATATAATTCTTCAAATTTTACATGAAGATCAAAAAAGCGCTTTCCGCGGATGTTCCAATGAATTCCTCTCAAGTTCTGGTAATATACTTGAAAACTGGATAATAATACGTTTAAATCGTTTGCAATTTCTTCGGTTTCCTTAATTGGCAAACCTAAAATGTTAGTTTTCATCTTTGGTAGTTTAAATATTTTCTGATAATAAAATTACAAAATTTAAAGCATTTTAAATCATAAGGAAATCTTATAATTTTCTATCTTTGCATCACAAAATACTATTACAATGACTATCACTCAATTATATTATGTTTTGGCAGTGGCCGAAAATAAAAATTTTACGCTTGCCGCAGAGAAATGTTTCGTTACACAGCCAACATTGAGCATGCAGATTCAAAAACTGGAAGATGAACTTGGAATCTTAATTTTTGACCGCAGTAAAAAGCCAATCCAGCTGACAGAAATCGGTCAAAAAATTGTAACCCAAGCAAAAAATATTGTCAATGAATCTGACAGAATTCAAGATATTGTAGACCAGCAGAAAGGTTTCGTTGGTGGCGAATTCAAATTAGGTATTATCCCAACCATCATGCCGACGCTTTTGCCTATGTTTTTGAATAATTTCATTAAGAAATATCCAAAAATCAAGCTGATTATTGAAGAGCATAATACGGAAGAAATAATTACAAGGCTAAAAAATGGCCATTTGGATGTCGCGATTGCAGCAACTCCGTTAGAAGATGAAAAGATCAAGGAAATTGTGCTGTATTATGAGCCCTTCGTAGCTTATTTTCCAGAAAACCACAGCAGTTTTCAAAAAGAAGAAATCGAAGTGGAAGATATTGACGTGGATAATTTATTGCTTCTTCAAGACGGACATTGCTTTAGAGACGGAATTTTAAATCTTTGCAGAAATATAAACAGTTCTGACGCTTCACCTTTTCAGATTGAAAGCGGCAGTTTTGAAACTTTGATAAAATTAGCAGATGAAGGTTTGGGAACGACGCTTCTTCCCTATTTGCATACTTTAGATTTAAAGGAAAAAGACAAGCTGAAATTGAGACAATTTAAAGATCCAAAACCATCGAGAGAAGTAAGCCTTATTTTCCCAAAAAGCGAGCTTAAAATTCATATTATTGATGCTTTGAGACAGGTTATTGCTGGCGTTGTGAAAGGCGCAATTGTTTTTCAGAATGTTCAGATTATCAGTCCGCTTTCTAAAAAGGCTTAATTTATTTCAACACAGATTTCACAAAAAGACAAGAAAAAAGGAGCTATTTAGGCTCCTTCTTTTTTTATTTGTTAACTATTAATAAACACTGCTTTAATTCTGGTTTTTCGACTGTGTAGCTTAAAAGCCATTCTGTCAATTGCTCGATTTCATACGGAAGCAAACTTCTAATTGCTTTCTCTAACTCTTTACAAAATAATAAAGGATCGAAACTCACTCTTTCAAGGATAGATTTTGTAAAAGCAAACATTGGTCTTGTCATAGTGATAAATTAAATATTGGAGGTTAATTGCTGTAAGAACGTTTAGTAAAATTACTCAATTAATTGATTGGTTTTCATAAAAAAACGTTAATAACATTTAAATCCTATAAAAATTAACATCTCGGCTAATGATTTAAAAACTATACTTTTCTAGCTCTCAGCATTTCACGCTTTCCAGGAGGCCCGTTTAATTTTTCTACTTCAAATCCTGATTCTTTCATTGCATTTTTAATGGAACTTCGGCAAGCGTAAGTCACCAAAATTCCGTTGGGTTTTAAAGCTTTGAACATAATCTGGAAAATCTCCAATGACCATAATTCGGGCTGCACTCTGAACCCGAAAGCGTCGAAATAAATCAGGTCATACTTTTCTTCATCTGCAATTTCTTGGAACTTTTTGTTTTGTTTTTCTAAAGTAAAATTTGAATCTAAAATCACTTTTTCGTTCCAATCCGATTCGTGCATTTTCAGGAAGATTTCTTCGGAAGAATTTGCTTCCAATTCAGAAACATAATTCATTTTAAAAGCATCTTCTTGTGAAACCGGATAAGCTTCCACTCCTGTATAATCTATTTTTTGATTGGCATTTTTTGCTTCTAAATAAGTTATAAAAGCATTCAATCCAGTTCCAAAACCAATCTCCAAAATTGAAACGGACTTCCCTTCAAATAAGGAAAGTCCGTTTTTTATGAATACATGTTTTGCTTCTTGAATCGCTCCAAATTTAGAATGATACGTTTCGTTCCAATCGGGCAATAAAATCGACGTCGAACCGTCTTTGGTCTGAATAATTTCTCTTTTCATTATAAGTAATTATTCTATAAAAAGTTTTTTAATCCTAGGAATTGGTCCCGCGCATTTCACCTGATGGCAGGCTAAGCAAGCCGAAACTCCGGCATTGAAATGTTCTTTCGCATTCTTCGGATCTTCGTAAATAAGCTTCTGGGAATTGATAAAAATTTCGGCTTGTTTCTTAAAAAAAGCATCATTTTCACTTTCATCGGTCATGGCCGATTTGTGAATTTCTAAAAAGTGCGAAGGAAATTTTCCAATCGTGTCGCCATTTTTGATGCGCTCTTTCAAACGCTGGTTGTCCACATACATTTGTTCCATTAGAGCCGCCATTTCTGACATTTCATACATTTCGAATTCCTTCGATTCTGTTTTTGCAGGAACTTCCTTTTTGGCAACGGGTTTCTTTTCTTCCTGTTTATTACAACTGGAAAGCAGTAAAATTCCGAAAAGAAGTGTAAAAAAGTATTTCATTATTTGCTGATTAAAACGCCGTCAGCTTGAAAAGCATACGTGATTTTTGGTTGCGTAATTTTGTCGATTTCTGCTTGCGATTTTCCGCCGTCTTTCGCATAATGCTGTAATTCTGCTACAGAAACCTCATCAACAAAAGCTTTTCCGCTAACAATTGCTTCAGAATTATCTGCATTTAAAGGAACAAAAAATCCATAATCTTTAAATTTCACGAAAGATTCAGAATTGTCAGCCAAATCCATTTTCATCCAGCATCCTTTTTTCTTGCAAACTGACTTGATTTTAGATTTGAATTTCACATTAATCGTATCTCCTTTTTTCAAAGTCTTGTATTTTGCAAGCATTTGCTCTTTTGACAATGCTTTTTCTGCTAAAATTTTACTTCCAAAAGAAGCATATTCTACTTTAACTTCCTTTGCAGGAGAAACTTCAATAGTTTTTTTAGCTTCAGCTTTTTTTTCAGCAGTTGCATCAGCGTCAATTTTAACTGCTTCTTGAGAATTTGCATCCACTGCAGAAACGGTGTCAGCTTCTGTTTTCGGGACAGAATCCGTTGGAGTTTCAATTGTGGTTTCTTCTACTTTTTCAGTTTCCTTATTTTTGTCAGCGCAACTTGCAAAGACTAATATGGAACATGCTAAGACAAATATATTTTTCATAATTTGGAGTATTTTAAATTATCTGTTGCAAAAATAGCACTTTAATCAAAAGTAAGAACGCTCTACATTAAATTTTATATTTCATTGCTGATATCTCAATAAATATTACCCCAAAAAATCAATAATAAAAAAATAGTCTTTAGAAGGGAAAGATATTTATTTTTAATGGAAAAACTTTTGATTTTTTACTAATTTAGCCAAATCGAGTAAGATTGATAACAATCAACCTATTTTTAAATTAAAAATACTGATTATCAATATTTTAACCAATTTTAACCACAACTAAATGGACATCAACAATCCAAACGAAATCGATATAGTAAGAGCAACTTCTTCAAAAATCAATGAAATCGATTTTGAAAACCTTGCCTTTGGAAATGTATTCACAGATCACATGCTGATGTGTGATTTCAAGGATGGAAAATGGCAAAAACCAACGATTAAACCTTACGAACCTTTTCTTTTAGATCCTTCTGCAAAAGTTTTTCACTATGGACAAGCGATTTTTGAAGGGATGAAAGCTTATAAAGACGATAATGATGATGTTTGGCTTTTCAGGCCGGATGAAAATTTCCATAGATTCAATAATTCTGCAAAAAGAATGGCGATGCCGGAAGTTCCCGAAGATATATTTTTAGGAGGCTTGCACGAAATTTTGAAGATAGAGAAAGAATGGGTACGAAAAGGAAAAGGCAATACCTTATATATTCGTCCGTTTATGATTGCCATTGGAACTGGCGTTATCGCTGCTCCTTCTTCGCAATACCGTTTTATGATCATACTTTCTCCTGCAAAATCTTATTATTCCGGAGAAGTGAAAGTGATTATTGCTGAACATTTCAGCCGTGCAGCAAACGGAGGAATTGGTGCGGCAAAAGCGGCAGGAAATTATTCTGCGCAATTTTATCCAACGAAATTAGCCAATGACAAAGGCTTCCAGCAAATTATCTGGACGGATGATGCCACGCATACAAAACTGGAAGAAGCGGGAACAATGAACGTTTTCTTCAGAATCAACGACACTTTATTTACAGCGCCAACAAGCGAAAGAATCTTGGACGGCGTGACTAGAAAAAGTTTAATTGCTATAGCTGAACGAGAAGGAATCGATATTCAAGTACGCTCCGTTTTAGTTTGGGAACTTGTTGAAGCCGCAAAAAACGGAACTTTAAAAGAAATTTTTGGTGCCGGAACTGCGGCAGTTGTAAATCCGATTGTCGGTTTTTCTTATCAGGATGAATATTATGAACTTCCAAAACAGGAAGATTCTATTGCTTTGAAATTGAAAGACAAATTGACCAATATTCAATATAAATTAGAAGAAGATACTTTTGGCTGGACGGTTAAGATTTAAGATTTTGAGTTCAGATTTAAGTACTTTATAAATAGAAAATCCCGAAAATTACTTTCGGGATTTTGTTTTTTGCCACAGATTAAAAAGATTAAGAGGATTCTTTGGTATTAAAAAAGTCCGTGAAAATCCTTTAATCTGTGGCAAATTTTATTTCAAAATCACAGAAAAATCAGGCTTGAAATAATTCGGCCCTTTCATGACTTTTCCGTCTTCTCTGTAAATTGGTTTTCCGTCAGCTCCTAATTTGCTCATATTGCTTCTCTGGATTTCGTCAAAAACTTCCTCTATTTTATGTTGCAAACCGTGTTCGATAATTGTACCACACAAAATATAAAGCATATCTCCTAAAGCGTCAGCGATTTCTACTTTATCATCATTTTGAACCGCTTCCAGATATTCTTCATTTTCTTCTTTCATCAAATTATAGCGAAGAATATTTTTGCTTTCGCCTAAATCTCCTCGTGGAATTTCACTATATCCAATTCCAAATGCTTGATGGAATTCTTTCACTGCGTCCAATTGTTTCTGCATAATTTCTAAAATTAAATGATGATGCAAAATAGCAACTTTTGGATTCAAAATAATTACTTTTGCATAAAATTTATAAACTATGTTTTCACAAGGTCAACTAGCTTTTGCTGGAATTTTTGTAGTCGCTTTCGTCATCGCAATGATTTACACGTATCGAAAAGACCTAAAACTGCACAAAGTATTTTACAAGGGAAGCCTTTGGGTTTTACTAGGATTTTTATGTTTTATCGGGTTATTATTCGTAATTAAAATTTTCATGAAGCACTAATTACTTTATCAGCATGTGAAAAGTTTCTTTGTAACCTTCACCCCAACTTTTCATTGCATATAAAACTTCTAAAATACTCTCACCTCCTTCTGTTAATGAATATTCCACTTTTGGAGGCAGGACAGGATAAATTTTCTTTTCCACAATTCCGTGAAATTCAAGTTCAGAAAGTTGCTGGTTTAAAACCCTTGCCGACGCCTGCGGAATCGATTTATGTAATTCAGATGGTCGTTTCATTCCTTTATTAATATTGGCTAATAAATTGGCTTTCCATTTTCCGCCGATGACTTCGATGGCAATATTTAAACCGCAAGTCAAGTCTTTTGGTATTTTCTTTTCGTACATTTTTGATGAATTTCTTATACAAATATAGCCAATAAACTTACTTTCAGAATACTGCGAAAATTATCAGTATACGACAATTTTAACCGTGCTTGTTTATTCTACACTATTATCAAACCTTTGCTTTTCAATTTAATCTTAAAATCATGAGTCTAAACCGCATCACGAAAGCCATAGTTCTTTTTGTAATTGTCGACTTTTTATTATTTTTTATTCTAGAAGTTATTTTTTGGATGCAGCCCTTCGTCCACAATCTTCTGCTTGATTGGTTTAATAATCCTCCAGCAAATTTAAGTTATGAAATGCACGCTTTGGTTTTGAAAAAATTATTTATCAATCAAGGATTTTACAATTTATTCTTTGCTATTGGAGGCATTTTTGGTTTTTATCAGCTTAATAAAAATCCAGCCATTGCTTATGCTTTGCTATTATTTGTTTGCTTTGCTGGAATCGGAGCAGGCTTGGTTTTGGCAATTACATCAAATGCCTATTTATTAGCTTTTTTACAAGCTGTTCCCGCAACGATTGCTTTTTATAAAATTTATCCTTTTTATAAAGAAATAGTTGAGCAACAAAAAACGCCCTGATTTCTCAAGGCGTTTTTTCAAAAATAATATATGTTCTAATTCTCTTCTGGCAAGAAACCATACGTTTTAGAATAATAAAGCATCTGCTCAGCAAAAGTTTTTGGCTGCGTAATTTCAAAAGAAGTAATTTCTCCTTTATCATTAGTTTTAGGAACAATCACAGGATTTACAAAACCGCTGTAAGGCGCAGATTTAAACTGTTTGTTTCTTTCTAAAATTTCTTTGTGCAGTTTTTGATCCACTTTCACTCCGTAGTTTTCAACCAAAGCTTTTCCTGCTGCGAAATCACCTTCTGACTTGATTCTTTGTGTTTCTTTTAAAAGCTGACCGAATAATTCGTGCAGTTTTTCATAGTTCGTGATGTTGAAATAAGTCTTTCCGTCACGCGTAATTTTCTCGATTACGTTATCTTTCTTCCCTTTTTCAAAAACCCAAGCACTCACCCACTGGCGGTTTCTCATGTGCGCTTCTTCAATGTCAGCGCCTTGTTCCAAACGAATCAATTGCGTCATCAAACCGTTTCTGATGTAACCGTCATAAGCCGCAGTTCCCACTTTTTTCCAGTCGTCAACCAAGCCTAATTCTTGCAATTTTGGGTTATACAAATAGAACAAACCAACTAAATCTGCTCTTCCTTCTTCCAAAGTAGAAGCATAACTTTTCAAAGTTTCCTTCGGAGTTCCAACGCCAGGATTGATCTGACCAGAAGCGTGGCCTACAACTTCGTGCAAAGCCGTGTGCAATTTATCAGCAATTTCTCCATATTTTTCTTCCAGTTCAATTTCTTCCTTATCATTTGCAAATTCTTTCAAGCGGTCAGTTCCTCCGGCGTGATTGTAAGAATCTACGATATTTCCTAATGAGACTGATTTTGAACCGTGATCTGCACGAATCCAATCTGCATTTGGCAAGTTCACACCAATTGGCGTGCTTGGCGAAGAATCTCCCGATTCATTAGCAACGACAACTACTTTATAGGAAACTCCAACTACGTTTTTCTTCTTGTGAGCTGGCATCAATGGCGAATTGTCTTCAAACCATTGCGCGTTTCCAGAAATGACTTCCATCTTTTTTGACATGTCGAAATCCTTGATTTGCACCACAGATTCGTAAGAACCTCTGTAACCTAACGGATCGTTATAAACTTCAATAAATCCGTTGATGTAGTCAATATTTCCTTCAGTAGCTTCTGTCCAAGCGATGTTGTAATCATCCCAAGTTTTCAAATCACCCGTTTTATAAAATTTAATCAAAAGACCGATCGCATCGCCTTGTTTTTTGTTTTCAGCTACGCTTTGCGCTTTTTCCAACCAATAAATGATTTTGTCAATTGCTGGTCCGTACATGCCACCGCTTTTCCAAACTTTTTCCTCAATTTGACCGTTTGCATTACGAACTAATTTTGAATTTAATCCGTAAGAATAAGGCTTGCTTGCATCAGGACTTTTCTTTGTTTTGTAATACGCTTCTGCTTCTTTATCTGTAATTCCTTCTCCGTAGAAATTTACAGCAGAACCAGACAACAAACCTTTAGACTCATCCAGATTTACTTTTTTCGCATCTTTATCATTGAACAAAATAGCAACAACTTCAGGAGCTAACGTAGTTTTTGTATCAGAAAGCAATTTTGTAAAGTATTCTTTTGTAAAATCTGGCTTGATTTTATCGCTTGAATAATGGTGGTGGATTCCGTTTGAGAACCATACTCTTTTTAAGTAGATTTCAAAGTTTTTCCAATCCGTAGAAGTTTTATCGCCGCTGTAATTTTGGTAGATATTTTCTAAAGCTTTTCTGATCTTTAAGTTATGCTTATAGTTCTGGTCCCAATGGATATCACGTCCCGCCATTCCGGCTTGCGATAAATAATAAACCAGTTTTTGTTCTTTCAAGGTAAGATTTTCCCAACCCGGAACTTGGTAGCGCAATACTTTTATATCTGCAAATTGCTCTACTTCATATTGAAAATCTGTCGAATTTGCCGCAACTTCTTTTGAAGCCGTGTCTTTGTCATCTTTGCAAGAAAAAAGCACAGCCGTGGCAAGAAACATTCCTGCGATGGTTTTTAATTTCATTCTTATTAATTTTTGTTACTTTAAATTATTAAAAAAACAAATATAAGCAATCTAAATCTATCTGAATCCCTTAGGCTTTACTAAGTCTTTTCGAACTATTTTTCATACTTTTGCAATTAAGAAATTGTGAATAAACCGCTATGAGAATACTAAAATACATCTTGCTTTTGGCCTTGCTTGCCGTTATTGGATTGTCCGTTTATGTGGCGACGCAAGACAGCGAGTATAAAGTGAAGCGCTCAAAAGTAATTAAAGCACAGAAATCAGTCGTTTTCAGCTATGTAAATGATTATAAAAACTGGGAAGATTTTGGTTCTTGGAAAGATGACGACCCAAATATGGTCTTTACTTACAGCGATACAACGATCGGAAAAGGTGCTTCTTACTCATGGAAAGGAAATTCTGGAGAAGGAAAAACGACTACAATTTTTGAAAAAGAAAACGACAGCATTGCTCAAAAAGGAATTTTTTCAGGCAATGAATCAAAAGGATATTTGACTTTTAAAGACACGACTGGAGGTACAAAAATCACTTGGTATTCTGAAGGAAAATTAGGATTCATGGCTAAAGTTTACGCAACTTTTAAAGGCGGTGCAGAAAAAATGATTGGCGATATTTATGCCAAAACATTAGAAAAACTTGACAAAGTGATTTCTTATGAAATGAATACCTATGATATAAAAGTAAACGGCGTTGTTCAAAAATCTGGGGGTTATTATTTCCAGCAAAAAATTACCTGCAAGATTTCTGAAGCTCCGAAAAATATCAGTATTATTCTTCCGAATATGTTGCGGTTTTTCAAGGATAATAATATTGCGATGACTGGAAGTCCGTTTGTAATGTATTCAAATTATGATACTGCAAACAACAGAACTACGCTTTCCGTATGCTTGCCAATGCAGGAAGAAATTTTTACTGCGGAAGGAAGCGATTACACAAGCGGAAAACTAGAACCTTTTCAAGCCGTAAAAACTACTTTAAAAGGAGATTATTCACATAGTAAAGAAGCTTGGAATAAGACAATCGACTATATCAAGAAGAATAATTTGGCTAATGCGAGTGGCAAATACATTGAATTATATGCTGTTGCGAGTGCTCAAGTTAAAAATCCTTCGAAATGGGTTACTGAAATTTATATTCCGATTGGACAAAGTGTTGTTAATGAAACAGAAGTAATACAAGAAATTCCAACAGAAGTTTCAAATGTTCAAACGAAACCAAAAACGGAAGCAAAACCAAAAACGGAAGCAAAACCAAAAACGGAAGTAAAACCAAAAACGGAAGTAAAACCTACTGCAAAGCCAGTGCAAAAACCAGCTCCAAAGAAACCAGAAACTAAAGATTCTGACGAATTTGATTTCTAAAATTTCAAATTAAAATCCGACTAAAAGTCGGATTTTTTAATTTTAATTTAATGCTAGCTTAATCTGATAAGAATCATTTCAAGATACATTCGTAAAGGTTTTAAAAACAACTTTTATGGGACTCTTCGGGAAAAAAGAAAAAAAGGCAATTCGTGAATTCAGCCAAAAAAATATAGAATACCTAAACGATATCGGGAAAGATTTAGAAGAAATGCTGGAGGAATTGCAAGAACACTATGAAGCAATCAAGCCTTCGGTAGATGCTTTTCAAGAATTTTCCTCTTCTATAGCACAAAAACTGACCGAAGAAGAAGCTCAAAAATTACAAGAATTCTCAGATAAAATTGTAAAGGTAAAAAAGTGCGCCAAAAAAGGAATATTGGCTTTAACAGAATTGGCGCGAAACCAAAGAAAATCATCGCGCGAAGCAACTCGAGAATTTAATGAGTTTATAGAATCTTAGTATTACCGCAGATTCGCAGATTTTTTATTTCTTTAGAAATCATTTTTAATCTGTGAATCTTCGGTAAAAAATTATCGAGTAAAAACCAAAGTATTTCCCTTAGATAAATTAGCGTCAAATTTATATCCGTCATAGTCAAAGCCTTTCAAATCTTCGATAGTTTCAGCATTTGTGTCAATAATATAACGCACCATCATTCCCCTCGCCTTCTTGGCAAAAAAGCTGATAATCTTTAATTTTCCGTCTTTATAATCTTTAAATTCTGGTGTAATTACTGGCACTTTCAACGCTTTTACATCAACAGCTTCAAAATATTCATTGCTTGCCAGATTGATAAAAAGCTCGTCTTTCTTCAACTCAGTATTTAATGACTTCGTAATTTTAGCCTTCCAGAATTCATACAAATTTTTATTTTTTCCAATTGGAAGCTTTGTGCCCATTTCCAAGCGATAAGGTTGCATTAAATCTAAAGGTTTCAGCAAACCGTACAATCCTGATAAAATGCGAAGCTTGTCTTGCAGTTCATCTATTTTGGAAATCGGCAAAGTATAAGCGTCTAATCCAGTATAAACGTCGCCGTTGAAAGCATAAATCGCTGGTCTAGAATTTTCTTCAGTGAAAGGCGTTGCCCATTCTTGATTTCTTTCCCAATTCAAATCGGCCAACTTATCTGAAATAGACATTAATTCAGAGAGTTTTTTAGGCTTTAGCTTTTTTAAAATCTTGTGAACTGTATTAGATTCTTTTAAAAAGATAGATTCTGTATGTTTTTTTGTAGGAAGTTCTGTTTCGAAATCAAGCGATTTAGCTGGAGAAATTACGATTTTCATTTTATAAAATTTGAATTCAAAAATACGAAATGAAATTTGTCTTGCTACGAATTCAGGAAATTTTATGCTTAGAATAAAATCAAATTTTGAAAGACTCCAAATCTATCTAATTTTAAAAATTTATGAATTAGTGGCTTTTTATTATATTTGTCTAAACCAAAAAACTCACAAATTGTATACACAAATCAATAAAAGCATCAGCAGATACGTTTCTTTTTCTCAAGAAGAATTCGACATTTTCAATTCTTTATTGGAATACAAAAAAGTGCCAAAGAAAACAATCATGCTCCAAGAAGGCGAAATGTGCAATTTTGAAGCTTTTGTAATTAAAGGTTGCGTGAGAAAATATTACATCGATACCAACGGTTTTGAAGTAATTCTGCAATTTGCCATTGAAGATGCTTGGGTCAGCGATATTTCTTTCAGCATTTATGAGACAAAACCGTCGCAAGTTTTCATCGAAACATTAGAAGACTGCGAATTTTTTATGTTCAGTCCAGAATCTAAAGAAGAACTTTTTGAAAAAGCGCCACGTTTTGAAAGAGCCTATCGAATCTTGATGTCGCGAAGTTTGGCTGTAACCCAAAATCGCCTTTTCCATAATATCTCGCAAACGGCAACCGAAAAATATTTAGAATTTTTAGAATTATATCCAACAATTCCACAGCGTGTTGCCCAGCATTATATTGCTTCTTATTTAGGAATTTCTGCAGAATTTTTAAGTAAAGTCAGGACTAAGCTGGCCAAGCAGTAAAGTCATTGCGAGGAACGAAGCAATCACATAATCTGAATTGACTATCTTTATTTGATTGCTTCGTTCCTCGCAATGACAAAAAAATGAAAAATCTGCATTTCTTGTCCTAGTTCAATGCCCACGTTTTATTTCTGCCCGAAATTTGTACTATCAAATAAGAACAAAAATGGAACGCAAAGATTTTATAAAAAAAGGACTAATGGGAACCGGAATGTTTATCACTTCTGCAACCATAGGAGATGTCATGAAAAATGATATTGACGAGATTACGCCGCTTGAACCAATCGGTTTTAATCACCTGCCAAATGAAAATTCGCTGATTGCTGAAAATACAGTCTTGCACAAAGCAAACACCCGAGGTCATGCAAATCACGGCTGGCTAGACTCGCACCACACCTTCAGCTTTGCCAATTATCACAATCCTGATAGAATGCATTTTGGCGTTTTGAGAGTATTAAATGACGACAGAGTTGACGCTGGAATGGGTTTTGGGAAACATCCGCATGATAACATGGAAATCATTTCTATTCCGCTAGAAGGCGATTTAGAACACCAAGATAGCATGGGAAATGTGGCCGTAATCAAAAAAGGCGATATTCAAGCCATGAGCGCCGGAACCGGAATTTACCACAGCGAATTCAATAAAAATAAAGATCAGCTGACAAAATTTCTTCAAATTTGGGTCTATCCAAACAAGAAAAATGTAACACCGAGATATGACCAGATTACTTTAAATCAAGAAGATCGCTACAATAATTTACAGCAGATTCTTTCTCCAAATGCTGCTGATTCTGGAGTTTGGATTCATCAAGACGCTTGGTTTCACTTGGGGAAATTCGACAAAGATTTCATAACTTCATACGATCTAAAAAAAGAAAACAACGGAATTTACGCCTTCGTCATTAAAGGAGATTTCAACATCGGAAATATTTCTCTAAATGAAAAAGATGGCTTGGGAATCTGGAATACAAAAATTATTCAAATTCAAGCTTTATCACAAGATGCCGAAATTCTTTTGATGGAAGTTCCAATGGCTTTGTAAATATTTGAATATTCGATTGTTCGATTGTTCGATTGTTCGATTGTTCGATTGTTCAAATTGCAAAAATAAATAATCGCAAAGAGAGAAAACCTCAGCAACTTTGCAACTCAGTAACTTTTAAATAACGCAAAGCAGGAAAACTTACCTCCTTTGCACCTTAATAACTTAGTAACTTTTAAAAAACAAAAATTATGTCTACAACAAAATGGTCAATTGACACAGCACACTCAGAAATCGGATTTAAAGTAAAACACATGATGTTTACAAATGTTTCAGGAAATTTTGAAAAATTCGATGCTTCAATCGAAACAGAAGGCGATGATTTCACAACAGCAAAATTTGATTTTTCTGGGGATATCGACTCTATTTCAACAGGAAACGCTGACCGCGACAATCACTTGAGAAGCGCCGATTTCTTTGACGCTGGACAATTTCCTAAATTAAATTTCAAATCAACTTCTTTCAGCAAAATTGATGAAGGAGATTATACTTTAACTGGAGATTTGACGCTTCACGGCGTGACAAAAACAGTAAAATTAGATGTAGAATTCGGCGGATTGGCAAAAGATCCATGGGGAAATACAAAAGTCGGACTTTCTGCAACTGGAAAAATCAACCGTAAAGATTGGAACCTAAACTGGAATTCAGCTCTAGAAACTGGCGGTGTTTTGGTTGGTGAAGAAGTAAAATTAAACATTGAATTGCAATTTATTCAGCAATAAATAAAGGTGCAGAGGCACAAAGGTTCTAAGGCGCTGCGTTTTTCTAGCTTGCAAAACCTTAGAACCTTAGCATCTCTGTAACTTAGTATCTCTAAAAAAAATGATAAATATTCTCTACATCGGAAGGCATTCAGAAATTCTAGAAACCGTCGTAAGGCTAATAAATGCAAATGAAGAATGGTTTGGAGCTGGCGCAGAAACAGATGAAACTGCCATGGAATTATTTGAAAAAATAAATTTCCAGATTGTATTATTGGGCTGTGGCATTGAACCAGAAAGCGAGGAAAAACTTCGCAGTTTTTTTCAAGCACAGAATCAAAATTGTGCTGTTGTTCAGCATTATGGAGGCGGAAGCGGTTTGCTGAAAAACGAAATCCTTTCGGCTTTAGAGAATCATAACTTTATTTAAACAGTGCGAATTCTTTTTTAATGTAAATTTATACCTCAACAATCTTTTAAAACATACATTATGAAATTTACAAGAAACGCAAGCGCCAACTGGAAAGGCACTGGAATGGAAGGTTCTGGAACTATTTCAACGCAAAGCACAACATTAGACAAAGCACAGCTTTCTTTCAAAACCCGTTTCGCTGACGGCGTTGGAACCAATCCCGAAGAGCTTCTCGGAGCTGCACATGCTGGTTGTTTTTCAATGAAATTAAGCTTTGTATTAAACGAGGCTGGTTTCACGGCAGACAATATTGACACCGTTGCAAAAGTGACTTTTGAAGACGGAAAAATAACTACGATCACTTTAGATTTGACGGCAACAGTTCCTGGAATTACTGAAGAACAATTTCAAGAAGCGGCAAAAAATGCTAAAGAAAACTGTCCGATCTCCCAAGCTTTAAATTCAGAAATAATCTTGGATGCGAAATTGGCATAACTAAACAAAACACGCAACTTAAAAAACCACTTTAAAGAAAAAGTGGTTTTCTTATACAAAAAAATTAAATTTTAATCATTTATAACATAATTTGCATATATTTACAACAATATAAGCCAAATAAAATGATTAAAGCCGATATCCAATTCAATAGGGTAATCTTTGACTCTGAGACAAAAAAAGAATTTGTTCCTGAAACAAGACTCAAACCTGAGAGCATAAAAAAATGCCTTCTTTTTGCTTCCGAAATGGCTTATGGCTTAGGCTACCACAAATCACAATCCTTTGGTGGCACAGAATATAATCGTTTGCCAAATGAAATCTTCATCAACACTTTTCAGGGAAAACTAGCAGAACTAGCCATTTACAACGAACTTTCCGCTTTGGGCATTCGACCAGATAAAGCGCCAGAATTTGATATTTGGGGAAAAGGCAAGTGGGAAGATTGCGACTTTACGCTAAACAACGGCAAAATCAGAGCTTCAGTAAAATCAACAAAATGGTTTGGAAATTTACTGCTTCTGGAAAAAGACAAATACAACGAAAAAGGAGAATTTCTGGAAACTTTTGAAAGCGATTCTTTTGCCTATGATTTCACTTTCTTGGTCAGAATTTCAGGCGTAAAAAATCCGAAACCAGAATCTTATCTAGAAGAAAATAATATTGACGTAGAAGTCACAGGATATCTGACACATGCGAAATTCCTAGAAGTCATAAAAGAAAAACAGATAATCCCAAAAGGAATAATTTTAGGAACGCCTTTGATCGTTGACAATTATTATATTTTCGCTAAAGATTTGATTGATATAAAATACTTGAGAATTTAAAGCCCCTCGCCTAGTTGCAAAGCTTTTAAAATCGAAGCCGCAATTCGTTCAATTACAGGAACGCTCACTGAATTCCCAGCCTGTTTGTACAAATGTGAATTGCTCATCGTCGCCGGCAAAACAAACTTCTCAGGAAATCCTTGAAATTGGAAACACTCTTTCGGAGTCAATTTTCGAATTCCTTTTGTCGTCAAAACCAACGGCACATTATGCCCGCCAGTTCCCATGTTTGCTGTCAAAGTCGGACAAACATCGCTCTTGTTTTCCCTTACATATTGGCGTCGCCATTGATAAACCGTGTCTTTTCTGGTAATTGATTTCTGAAGTTCGCCAAACATATATTTGTCTTCTCCATAAAAATATTTAGCCTCAGCTACAGAATCATCCACAATATCTTCCACCTTCTTTGTAAGTGTCAGAGCTTCTGGAAATTCAAAATGTTTAGCATATTTGTTCGTTCCATCTTCCTCATTTCTAAAGCAGACGATATAAATCCGCTCGCGATTTTGAGGCACATTTCCAAATTCTTTCGAGTTCAAAACTTGGGCTGAAAATGAATAGCCGTTTGCTTTCATCGCCTTTTCGATAAAAGTAAAGGTCTTTCCTTTATCGTGCCCTTTCAAATTCTTTACGTTCTCTAAAAAAACGACTTTTGGCTTGTTCAAAGCAGTTACAAAATCTAAAATTCTATAAAAATGATTTCCTCGGTCATCGTTAAAACCTTTACGGTAACCCGCAACAGAAAAGGGCTGGCAAGGAAATCCAGCTGCTAAAACATCAACTTTTTCTAAATTCTCAGGATCCAATTTCCAAATATCTTCCTCAAAAATTGGGTGCTTGAAGTTCGCCCGATAGGTAACGCAGGCATTTTTATCAATCTCATTTGCCCAAGCTACTTTAGCTCCAGCATTTATAAATCCTTGGCAAATTCCTCCAACTCCGGCGTATAAACTTCCTATTTTGATCATGTAACGTAATTTTGAAAGGCAAAAATAATACAAAGCCTTGTAAAACTTTGTCTTAAATTTAAAAAAGAAAAGCTTTAGAAATTTTGCCTATCAGAATCCTGCTTTCATTGATTGCCGGATTTGTTTTTAAAAGAAAATCTGCATAAAAAAAGCCCAGTCAAAAACTGGGCTTTTTCAATTGTGAATTAATAATCTTCATTCAGTTCTTCATAATCTTCATCATCCGTCGAAATCGACTTATTTTGGTCTTCATCTAAATCCAGATTGTCTTCCAGCAGATAATCATCTTGGTTGAAAGCATCTGAATTCTTGCTGTTCCCGCCCTCTTCCTGCCATTGGTTTGAATTTGATCTGCCGCCTTTGTCAGATTCCAAGCTGAAATCATTGTCTTTTGTATATTGAACACCCGGCTGTTCCATCGCCAGATATTTGTCAGTATCATCGTTTTGATAATCATCATTATCCTCGCCTTTTAAAGGAACTGGCTTGATGTGGTCGTTACTTTTTAAATCTTTCGAAGTATCGTTGTCCGTATTAATTTCTGAATTTGTAGTCTCGAATTTTTTAGCATCTTCTTTTTCCATAACAGTATTTTTTTTAAATCTTAAAATAATAGCATCGAGTTGATGTCATTGCTTTTCAAAAGCTCAAGATTTGTTTTTAAAAGGTTTTTTAACTGCAGATTTTTGTCTTTCACTTTTTTCTTAAGCGATTCTTTTTTGCTGAAAAGTTCTTCAGCTAAAGTTTTAGGAGTGCGGTCAGGTTCTCCTATTCCAAAAGTAGTTTTCGATTCCATAATATAGCGATTTTAGGTGGTTGGTTTTCCCTTTTCAGGTTACTACAAGTTACGCAATTATGTCGAGGTTTTTTGAAAGTAATTATTAAATTATTGCTAAAGATCAATTTGTATAAAACCTTTGATAAATCTTTATGAAATACAACACAATAGAAAATTGGTTTATGCCCTGCGGAAAGTGTTTTCAGCCCTACGGAAGTTATTTTCTGCTCATAGGAAACTAATTTCAACTCGGCGGAAAGTGTTTTCAGCTCTATGGAAGCTCTTATCTGTTCATAGGAAACTAATTTATGTTCATAGGAAATTCTTTTCTGCTCATAGGAAGCTAATTTACGCTCATAGGAAACCCTTTTCTGTTCATAGGAAGCTATTTTCAGCTCGAGGGAAGGCTTAAACACTGGTATTCCCAAGGTATAAATAAAAAACTCCTTGATTGCTCAAGGAGTTTTCCACTAATTTTCTTCTTCTTCCACCGTATGCGAATTCGAATAGGCCCGCCATTTTGCAATGCATTCCTTAATATCTTCAGGAAGTTCCGTATCAAAACTCATGAACTCCTTCGTCACCGGATGGACAAATCCAAGCGTTTTTGCGTGAAGTGCCTGTCTCGGCAAAACCTTAAAGCAATTATCTATAAATTGTTTGTATTTCGTAAAAGTAGTTCCTTTTAATATCAAGTTCCCGCCATAACGCTCGTCATTGAAAAGCGTGTGCCCGATTGATTTCATGTGCACGCGAATCTGGTGTGTTCTTCCAGTCTCTAATTTGCAAGAAACCAAAGTTACATAGCCAAAACGCTCTATAACTTTATAATGCGTCACAGCGTGTTTTCCTTCGCCGTCAGGCACGACAGCCATCTGCATTCTATCTTTAGCATGTCTTGCGATATCGCCTGTCACCGTTCCTTCGTCTTCAACAACATTTCCCCAAACCAAGGCAATATATTCTCTCTCAGAAGTTTTTTCTTCGAATTGCTTCGCTAAAAATGTCATCGCAAATTCTGTCTTTGCCACCACCAAAAGCCCCGAAGTATCCTTATCAATTCTATGAACCAATCCTGGACGCTCACTGCTGTTTAAAGGCAAATTTTCAAAGTGGAAAGCCAAAGCATTCACCAAAGTCCCGGTATAATTTCCATGACCCGGATGCACTACCAAACCCGCAGGCTTGTTGATCACCAAAAGCGCATCGTCTTCAAAAACAATATCCAACGGAATGTCTTCCGGCAAAATCAAATTCTCAAACGGCGGATGCGAAAGCATGATTCGAACTACGTCGAAAGCTTTCACTTTATAATTCGACTTGACAGGAAGATCGTTTACAATAATATTTCCCGCTTCTGCCGCCTGCTGTATTTTATTTCTGGTAGCATTTTCTACCAAGTTCATCAAAAATTTGTCTACTCGCAAAGGCATCTGCCCTTTGGTCGCTTCAAATCTAAAATGCTCATATAATTCTTCGTCTAACGTTTCGTCAGCAATTGGATTCTCTATCATTCTGCTTTTTCTGTTTCAGTTTCTGTACCGCTTTCATTCGTTGTAGAATCGACTTCTTCCTCAAATCCTACTTTTCCATCGCCCAAAACCAAATCAATCACTGAAGATTTCTTCACTTTGTCACCTGGTTTTAATTTTTTTCCATTCGAATACATTTCAAGAACCATATCTTTTCCTAAATAAGGCTTGTATGTTTTTTTACCAATTTCCAAACCAACCGCTTTAAGCGTAGGCTCTGCTTGGCGCAACGTTTTTTCAATCAAATCTGGTATGGTAACCGAACCAAATCCAGCAGAATTTACTTTAATATATATCTTTCTGCCTTCTTTCACCTTCGCGCCCGGCAAAGGATCTTGCTGTACTACAGAATATTTTGGAAAATCTTTGTTATAATCAATAGTATCTAACAAAACATACTCTAAATCAAGCTCGTCAAGTTTTTCTCCTGCTTGTTCTTCGGTCAGTTTCCTCAAGTCTGGAACCGTAATTTCATTGCCGTGATCCGTTGCAAAACTCAAGTATTGCAGCAGTACAAAAACCAGTACGATCACAATTACCAAGGCTATCAATAATTGCTTAAAAAATGTCTTGCTCGTTAGATATTCTTTTAAAGTCATAAAATTTGTATTTGGTGCAAAGATATAAAAATAGTAAAGGTTTTCAATTTCAATAAATAGTGATATTTTTGTGAGAGATTTTTTGGCTTATTTCTACGTAAACAAGTCTGAAATCTGCAATCATAAATCTAAAATTCTATATGAACATAGCCGTTGTAATGGGTGGATATTCTGACGAGTCAGTAATCTCACTTCGAAGTGGTCAATTAATCTTAAACAACCTCGACAAAAACAAATACAAAACGTTCGAAATCCACATTTTATTGGACGGATGGCATGCGATTGTTGACGGAGAAAAATTCTTGATAGACAAATCCGATTTTACTTTTACCAGAAACGGAGAAAAGATAAAATTCGACACTATCATAAACACCATCCACGGAACTCCGGGTGAAGACGGGCATTTGCAGGCGTATTGGGAACTTTTAGAGATTCCGTATACAGGCTGTAATTTCTACCAATCGGCTTTGACTTTTAATAAGAGAGATACACTTTCTGTACTTTCAAAATTCAATATCCCGAAGGCAAATTCTATTTATTTATCTAAAGGAGATCAAATTTCTGGCGAAGAAATCAAAGTCCAATTAGGATTGCCTTTCTTTGTAAAACCAAACCAATCCGGAAGCAGTTTGGGTGTTTCAAAGGTAAACGACTTGGCCGATTTTGACAAAGCGCTAGATTTCGCTTTTGCGGAAGACAACGATATTTTAATCGAATCTTTCTTGAAAGGGATTGAAGTTTCTGTAGGAGTTTTGAACTATAAAGGAGAAACAAAAGTTTTAGGCTTGACCGAAATTGTATCTGAAAACGACTTTTTTGATTACGAAGCAAAATATCTAGGAAAATCAGAAGAAATTACGCCAGCAAGATTATCAAAAGAAACCGAGCAAGAAGTCATCGAAATGGCAAAAAAAGTTTATGAAGCTCTAGGAATGTCCGGTTTTTCAAGAAGCGAATTCATCATCATGGACGGAGTTCCGCACTTTATTGAAATCAACACTAATCCAGGATTATCACCACAAAGTATCTTCCCGCAACAAGCAACTTACGCAAATTTGAATTTTTCTGATTTATTGGATAATGAAATTGAATTAGCTTTGAAGAGAAAAAGTTTGTGGAAGAAATAGTTAGCAGTATTCAGTTATCAGTTGGCGGTAAATTGGTTAACTTTACAAAAAATAGTATATGATTGATTATAAACAATATATCGAAATAAATTCTGAATTGCGTTTTGGAAAACCAGTTATCATTGGAACAAGAATTACTGTTTTTGATGTTTTAAATTGGCTTGCAAACGGAATGTCTATAAATGAAATTATTGAAGATTTCCCAGAACTTTCTGAAAATCAGATTAAAGCTTGCCTTTCTTATGCCGCTGACAGGGAACATAAAATCCAAATTGCTTCGTGAAATTACTTTTTGACCAAAATATCTCTTTTAGAATTCTTTCAAAAATCAGCAATTTCTTTCTAGAAGCAAAGCAAGTTAGAGAACTTTGAATTGAAAATTTTTCTGATGTAGAAATATGGAAATTTGCCAAGGAAAAAAATTACACGATTGTAACTTTTGATGCTGACTTTTACGACTTGGCCAATTTAAAAGGACATCCTCCTAAAATTATTTGGCTTCGTTTTAGAAATATGAAGACTGATTTCCTAGCAGAAGTTTTAAACTCAAAAAATTTAATTATCAAAGATTTTATACAATCTAAGGACCACGCTGAAATAGCTTGCCTTGAAATAAAATAAATCACATCATTTTTCCAAAAATAACAATGGAATATAAATTAGAAAGGCAATGCAAGGATTGTGGGAATTTTGACGTAATAGCTTCAACAAAAATGGAGGCCACATTTGAAATTTATAATCTTGATGATATTTGGAATCAGAACTGCTCAAAATGTAATTCAAAAAATTGCGCTTCGGTAATATCTGGTCCAAAATTTATCGATCAAGAGCTTTTAGATATTTGGGGAAATGATTTAAAATTATTTTTTATGAGTCAAGATGAAGAATTAATTTTAGCAGAAATGCAATATTTCCCAATGATTCTAGAAGCAATAGATAATGAGAAATATTTGGATAGAAAAATAGATATACTTCTTGAATCAATTTGCATCTTACTTTATGACAACACAGCTTCTCCTGAAGAATATTCAAAAGAGGAAAATGATATAAGAGAAAAAAACAAGAATATTATATTACCTGAACTGATCCGACGGAAAGATAGAATAGACAAAGTAAGTTCGCGCTTTTTTGAATATATAAAAGAAGAAACTTTCCCACAAATCGGTTTACAATATTAATTATTATGGAAAAAATAGCAGTATTCCCAGGTTCCTTCGACCCAATTACTTTAGGCCATTACGATATTATAAAAAGAAGCATTCCGCTTTTTGACAAGATTATCGTGGCGATTGGCGTGAATGCCGAGAAAAAATATATGTTTTCTTTAGACGAAAGAAAACGCTTTATCGAAGCATGTTTTGAGAATGATCCTTCAGTTTCAGTCGTGACTTATGAAGGATTGACGATTGATTTCTGCAAAAAAGTGAAAGCGAAATTCATACTTCGGGGCTTGAGAAATCCTGCCGATTTTGAATTTGAAAAAGCAATCGCGCATACAAACAGAAAGCTTTCCAAGATTGAAACCGTGTTTCTTCTGACTGCGGCAAACACTTCTTATATCAGTTCAAGCATTGTTCGCGATGTGATTAGAAATGGAGGCGAATATGAATTGCTTGTGCCTGATTCTGTAAGAGTAAAATAGTCTTTGTTTTTAGGTTCTGATTTACCAGATTGCAATAGCTAATAAAAAACCACGCCAATGGCGTGGTTTAATTTTATATTCATACAAATGTTATTAAGTATGAAAAATAACTCTTCAGATTTAGCAGTTAATTTTTAATTATCTTAACTACCGTGTCAGAATCATTAATTCTTATTAAATAGATTCCAGTAATTAAACCTGAAACATCCGTCTGTTTATTCTCAAACTTACCTTTCTTAACCATCTGTCCGGCTATATTATAAACCTCATAATAATAATCTTTATTATCATCTGCACTGATGTACAGCATGTCAGTTACAGGTATAGGATAAAAAACCAGCTTTTCAGCATTTACTTTCTGCTGTATCACTTCAGCTGGCAATATCGTTTTAGCTTGCGTTCCTGAATTAACTGTAACAGGTATCCCAAGATATCTAGGTTCGTCTTTGGCGCAACGGCATGACATAGCTGCTTGAGGGTAAACTCCAGTGCCAGAAGCTAAATTTCCTATATAAGTAACAGAAGGCGATTGAATTCTAAGTGCAATTGCCCAACCTGAATTTAGGTCTCCTAATGATGCTGTCCATAGCCCAGTAGAATTAGCAAATGTAGGCATTGTATTTGTGGATGTCCCAATTGATTTTGGTATCCATCCACTTCCACCAAAAACCCCTCTAATTCCACTTGTAGGAATATTTCCAATGTTATACTTAGACCCATTGAAGTTAAATACCCATCCCCAATAAGTATTAAATCTTGAGTATGTAACAGATGGATCATAACCATAATAAGCAACATTACTAGAGTTAGCAAGCATATAGCCAGGATATTTACTCTCACCAACTGCATTATTACTAGCTCCTTTTAATTGTGCTATAACACCTTGTCCAATTCCGTATGTTGTTAGGTTTGGAGGAGTATTGTTAGGTCCATTAACATTAGCACGTCCTTTATTATAAAACCAAGGTGATGAGCCTTGGCTGAATCCAAATAAACCAGCCATAGTAGTATCAGGGATTCTGTAGCCATTAGGACAAGGGTCAAATGGTGATTTTTCTGTATTATGTCCCCATCTTTCTGGCATTATCTCTTTTTCGTCAGAAATCCAATCTTTTACTTGGGCGTTAGCCACATTTCTATTTTGTTTTGCAAATCTAGTATCCGCAGAATCATATACAATTTCTTCAAAACCAACCTCAGTAGGTGTTGTAAGTGAAGGATTATTATCTAAAGATGTATTATGAAATAGAAAGTAAAAAGGATTTTCTGTAGAATACTTTAGAATCTTTCTTGTTTTCTCACTTGGAGTATCAGTTGGGGAAACCCCAGCTTCCTGCTTATATGTGTTATACTCTCTGGAATAACCACTTGCTGTTTTATCTCTAAAGTTAGCATCTGAGATTCCTGCTGAATAACTTGTTAAATTTATAGTACCATCATTATTCGTGGCTGCTATCTGTCTAAACACTTGATAAGATGGGTCGTTGTAAATAACATTTGGAGCAGCGGTACAGGTAGAACATCTGTATAGTGTACCACCGTTAAAATAGAAAGTTGGCAAAGGATCTTTTCTACCCCACTGGTAATGCAATCCACTTGCAAAGTGAGTTTTGATATTAGATTCTGTTCTATTAGGAGTATTAATATCTATCGGAAGATCTTCTAAAGCCCCTAAATCTCTATCCATAAAAACAGTTTCCATAGGTGATACTCCGCTTTTTGTAGGATTAATAATATGTCCGCTTGTATTTGGAGTCACCATTCCATTATCCGCTGCTACGCTTGAATTTTCTTCTGTCACATATTTTGGCAAGTCATTAACAGTAGATCTAGGTGCCCAGATATGCCAGCTCCAAACCACAGGATCCTGCATCTTAGAGTTAAGCCATTGTCCAGAATTTCCCCTATGAAATGCAACCACTGCGTTACCCATAACATTTGGTTTTAAAGTAATCCTAAGTTCGCTATTTTCGTCAATATTATTAGGATTAGGATATATTTCCATTTTACTGATTAAATTTTTATCTGTAGTCCATACAATACTTGGCGTATTTTTAGTTCCTGCTCTGAAAGTTCTACTGCTCCCTCCATTAAGGTATAGCATATCCATTGCAATTGCTTTTTTTAGCTTTATTTTTACAATTCTGTCATCAGGATTACTTGTATTGGTATACGCTATGAAACTGTTAGGCTCTTTTGCCCATTCTTTCAATGTGGTTACATCTGCTACAACATTATTTCCTTCAAGATAACGATTGGCAAACTCTTGATTAACATCAATAAATTGTTTATTAGGATCTGCTAAACATCTGCATGTACTTGCTCCTTTAGTCATTGAAGTTTGGTTAACTACAAATAACATCTTGCCTGTGTAATCACTTAAAAAGTCACTTACAATTCCTGCTCCTCTTGTTCCATGCCAAGGAGAATAGGTTGCTGTTGGTAACCCTCCTGTTGATCTCCAATTGATATAAGCTAGTTTTGATGTAGGTAGATAATAATCTACTTTTTCAATTGGACCTACAAATACATAAGCTCCTGTAATCGGGATTAAACCAAGGTCTCTATTTAAACTTGGGTTAGATTGATTATTTTGATTTATAAAATCAAAGCCAATTTGAGGATATACTTTTACGTTACTTAAAACAGGATTAACTGTAGTATATGTGAATTTAGAATTATCATTTAAATCATCATCTGCACCGCTATTTAATCTTCCCCAAGGACTCATATTGTTTCCAAAATTGCCTCCCAAACTACCTGCATAGTGAGATGGGATTCTCCAGCCATTAGGGCAAGGATCAAAAGGCGATTTCAGCTCATATGATTTGCTGTCTGCTTCTATCAAATAATCTTCTTGAGTTGCATTTGCACCACGGTCAGAGGCTTTTCGCCCATTAGAATATAATCCCTTTCTATTGTCTGACCAAAGATTCCAAGAAACTCTATTATGTTCACTAGTTCCAAAAAACTTATATTCTACATCAGAAAACCAAGTTCCATAATCGGTATTATCATGACCATTCCATCCAGCATAAGTAATTATTTTCAACGGATTATTTACAGAATATTTTAGGTTATTCACTATATTCTCATGTCCCATTATATTATTCCTAAAAATCCAACCTGTTTTTTGGGTAGCTTGATAAGAGAGTTCTCCAAAATCAGCCGCATTATACTTGCCTGCTTTTCCATTAATAAAATAAGTAGAACCGTCTTTGTGAGCTAATGGTGGAATTGGATCTTTTCTACCCCATTGATACATAAGTCCTACTGATTTATTAGAATCGTTTCCTAAAAACTCAGTATTTGTAGATCCTAAATTTCTGTTCATCCATTTCCACTCTTCATTTGGGATTGGAGTATTATCTACTCTTGTTTCAAAACCTTGTCTGAAAGTTGAGCCATTAGCAATAGGATCATCTGTAACCCAAACATGCCAACTCCACTTCACTTCGTAATCGTTGGTTGTAGGATTAAATGCATTTAAAGAAATCACTGCATTACCTTTTCCTTTAGTAATATCAATAGGAACTTCTATTTCCGCATTTTCTCCTGTACCTCTAATCGCTAATTCATAACCAGCACCAGAAATTACCAAACCTGCTTTATCTTCCCAATACAAGTACGCTTTAACATTAGTACTGTTTATTGGGCTGTTAAAAGAAAAATCAGCATTAGAATTATCTTTCCACATTGCATAGGCTTTTTTTACAGGAATTAGTAATCCTTGTTTACTTTTATCTTTTTCTATGTCAAAAATATAGCTATTTGGGGCTTTTGTCCAATCTATATAATCTGATTGAGTACCAGCATTAATGGTGATACAGGCATTAGAATATTCTGTTGCATTACTATTCGCAGGGATAGTACCAAAAATACCTACATAATTTATAAATTTGTTAATTTCTGTTTCAATTTCATTTAAAGATCTTGATGGTCCATTCCAGTCGGCTCTTACTTTTCTATTTCTAATTGCTCCAATACCATATAGTGAAGCTTGTGAAGTATTGCTTAATGAAAAGTTTTCAGATCCAGGTCCTCTCTGTTTTTGATACAAAGGAGGGTAGCCGAAATCATTTACTGTATTATAATTGCTTAATGCATTGACAGTAATATATTGTCCTGTGGATTTGTATACCCTGAAGCCTGTGATTTTGCTTACAACAATTACTACAGGTTCCTGATCCGCAATGATGTCGGTCAGTTTCTCGTTAATGTAATTATAAAGGTTGTAATACCTGTTAATTAAAGTATTAGGGGTTGTAAAATCTAAATATCCTCTGCCCCAGGGCTCTCCGCCCTCTTCAGGAGGTAAAAACCAGTTACTGAAGTTAATAAAGAAACCTGAGCTTGAAAACTTACCAGCAAATACATAAACAGGATCATGATAAGAAAATTCAAAAGGGCTCATATCACTGCCTTGATAGATATACTTTTGTGAACTGACAATCGTGCTTAGATTATTTGGGTTTTCAATATTAATAACAGGTGCATTGGTATTACTGTTATTCAGTGTGCCATTTCCTTGCACCGATAAAACAATATCATCTAATTTTTTAGTTAAATGTTGTGATGTCACTCTGTCTTTTACACCCAAAATACTTCCGTTAGTGTTATATAAAACGGTTCCATTTTTTTTCGGTGTAAATAAAATAGTATATTGGTTTTCATCAAGCTCACAATTGCCAGTGACATAATCCGCTTGTTTGTAATGACTTACTGATTTATCCCACATTATAGATTGCCAATTTGATAGATTGGAACTAGAACTTAATTCAACTTTAACATTATACAGACTAATTGCAGATGCAGGTAATTCAAAAGCAGCTTTAAGGTCTTCATCATATTCAGAATCTGCAGCAAATACTTTATACCAAGCTGAAGTCCAGTTATTTTGTATATCTTTATATTTGATAGTAAGTTTTACATCGCTTGAAGTTGTTGGTTTGGTGAAGTTTCCTTTAATCAACACTGCTCCTTTTTCATTTACACTTTGAGAAATCTCAATAAGTGGGTCTAAATCTACTGTGCTTTGTGAGTACACAAAAGTAGACAGTAAGCAAAAAAATGCTACGAAAATTTTTAAAGTACTTTTTCTCATTATTTATTGTTAATTTAAATTTGAGTACCAAAAGTAGAGAGACTTACACCTCATTTCCAATGAAATACCATCCTATTTTATAAAAACGACCATATAAAAAAATGTGTAACTTTCTAAAAATAAGCATTTTAAAATTTAATTTTTCAAATAAGAAGATATGTTTTTTCCAGTATAGCTTTTAAACACTTTTCTGAAGGCAGACGGACTTTTATATCCAATATGTTCTGAAATTGCCTGCACGGTATATTTATGATAGATACTTTCTTTTTCTAAAAGTTCCAATAAATATTCAATTCGCTTTTCTTGGAGATATTGATTAAATCCTTTTTCTAAATAGTGATTAAAAAAAGAAGACAAATAGGAAGTATTCGTTCCTAATTTTTTAGCCAAATAAGAAAGTTTGAATTCAGAGCTGAGAAACTCTTTTTTACTTTCAAGCTTAAGTAATTTTTTTTGTATTTTCTCAAATTCTCCGATATCAGTAAGGTATTTTGATTTTTCAGGATTTTCTTCTATTATTTCGACCAGCAGTTGATCATCTTTTAGCTGGACTTCCTCTTTTAAAGATTGAATGATGTGTCTATACTGTTTTTGTTTAGCATCAAATTTATATATTCGAACCATTACTACGATTACAGTAAAAATGCAAACGAATACAAGGAAAATTACCCAATTATTTTTTAGTTCTATTATTTTTTTAGCTTTTTCATTGGATTCTTTGATGTTCAAAAAATCCATAACCTTATGGGTTTTTTCCTTATTTGATTCTAGCTTTTTTATTTCCTCCAAGTACATTCTTGCATAATGCAAAGCATTTTTATCATCTTTTTTTTGAAGGTAGGCATCCATATAAACATTCAAACCGGCTATATAAAATTCTTCTGAACCAGGATTAGCTACATACGCTGAATCAAGTTGAGCCAGATATTTTAAAGTTAAATTTGGCTTATTGAGTTTTAGATAATTTTCTGCCAATCCAATACAGTAAGATTGGTAGGTAAAAACATTTTTGTTAATTTCAGGATGGTTAAAGTAGACATTATAATACGATATTGCTTTACTATAGTTTTTCTTATAATATTCAATTTTTGCCAATCTTGAATAATATAATATTGAGTTGTAAGAAAAGTTTTTATTAAACTTATTTCCATCTTGGTAAGATTTTTTATAATGCAGATTGGCAGAATCTAACATGATTGTATTTTGTGAGCTTTTATACAATTTTATAAAGGCATCTGCAATAAAGCTATGAGCATTTGATGTTCTATAAAAATTTACTAATTTATTCTTTTGAAAGCCATCCTTATCTGCAGTGTTAGGAGTATTGATTTTAATATAGGTATTAAATTCTTTTATAGCTTTTTCATAATTTCCTAAATCATATTGAGTAGTAGCCAAAAAGGATTTAAATTCAGAGTATTTCAGAATTTTTTCGTACTGTAAAACAATTTCTAATGCCTTATTATACTCTCCTCTTCTTCGATAAATATAAAAAAGTTTTGTCACAGAAACCTGTATGAGACTCTCATAACAAGGCAAATCCATTTCAGATTTGTTCTTTTCTGTCATTTCAATACATTCTAGATATTTTTTTTCGCTCTCATATATGTCATTTTTTTGCACATACAAGATTGATCCTTCAAAATATACCGCTTGCGCATTCATGCAGACTTTTGGAGCTTTTTTTAGGATATAATTTAGTGAATCAATATTTTTATTTGACTTGCCATCTAAAATATTTCGAATTTGATTTAAAATATTTTCATATTTTAGATGATGCTTGTTTTGAGCAGAGGTTGTCATTCCCCCTAAAAAATATAAAATCAAGATGTATTTACTGGTATTCATGTTTTAATGGCTTTTAGTATATTGAATGGCTTTTGTATGACGAAATTCTAATCCTCGCAATAAATATAACAAATATGCATGTAAAAATTTATATTCACGTGCAATCGTATAAATATTAAAAAATAAAATTAATTTATAAAAAAAAACACAAATATTTATAATTAACAATAATGATGATTATAAACTCGTTATTTGTAAAAAGATCATTTTTATTTACTCCAACAATATCTTTTTACTTCTTAAATTACTTATAAAGATGGAAATTGAATAATAATTTGCAATAAGTGCTTAGAAACAGTACTTTCGCCAAAAATAACAACCTATAAAATGAGTTTAGAAAGAGAATTAATCAAGAGAAGTGGCGGAAAATGCGAGCTTTCTGGAGCTACAGAAAACTTAAAAGTATATCAGATTCTTCCAACTAGAAAAGGCGGTATCGACGAAAGTATTTTGGCAAGCGAAACAATCATCGACCAAATTGAAAATCCAGAAAAAATGGACGCCAATCTTTGGAGATGCTTAAACGATAGCATGTGGAGCGAACATTTGCCGGTTCAAGTGGTTTCTTGGAGAATGTTGAGCCGTTTGCGCAATCAAGAATTATTGGAACAAATGTATCTTGACGAAGACGATTTGGCGTGGGCTCAAGCGACAGGTGAAGGCGATGACGACGAAAACAAATTGGTTCACCGAGACAGCAACGGCGTGATTTTGCAAACCGGAGATTCTGTAGTTTTGATCAAAGATTTGAAAGTAAAAGGTTCAAGTCTGGTTGCAAAACAAGGAACTGCGGTAAGAAACATCCGTTTAGACCATGAAAATGAAACTTATATTGAAGGAAAAGTTGACGGTCAGCAGATTGTGATTATTACAGCTTACGTAAAGAAAATATAGTTTTTCGAAGAAGAAAAACAGAAGCAAGAAGCAAGAGAAAAGACATTTCAATCTTTCTTCTTGCTTCTTTCTTCTAAATTATTCTTCTTTCTTCACCACTTTCCTTGCTACTTCAATTTTAAACTTCTTCCCTTTCATCTTTTCGTCTCGGATATTATTCAAAAGGTCTTTCACTTTTCCGAATTTTACAGCCGCAAAAGAAATAAAATCCTTCACTTCGATTAAACCCAAATCACCTTTTTCTAATTTCCCTTTTTGAGAAAAGAATCCGACGATATCAATTTTATTCAGCTTGTTTTTCTTTCCTCCAGAAATATAAATCGTCTGAAATTCTGGCGGTTTTGGCAAATTTATCGAATTTTCTACGTTTAAAACTGGCATTCCATAATCAATGTAGTCCATTTTTTTCTCGCTTTCGTGGGCCAAAATATAAGCAGTTCCCGTTGTTAACATTCTCGCAGTTCGACCGTTTCTATGCGTAAATTCGTCTTCTTTTGAAGGTAAATGATAATGAATTACGTGTTTCATTTCAGGAATATCCAAACCACGCGCTGCCAAATCTGTTGTGATCAAATAACTAACGCTTCCGTTTCTGAATTGGATTAATGCGCGTTCCCGCTCGTCTTGGTCCATGCCACCGTGATAATAAGTGGCGTAAATTCCTTTTTCATTTAACGTGTCGCTGATTCTTTCAGCTGCGTCACGATGGTTGCAGAAAATCAAAGCCGATTCTGATTTCAAACTGCAAATCAAATTAAAAAGCGTGTTGATTTTATCTTTCTCCTTCGAAACAACCAATTTTGTAGAAAGATTTGTTTTCTCCTCATCTCTTGGAATAAAGTCCAAAATCAGCGGGTTTACAACTCTCGTATATTTCGGAATTTCAATATCAGAAGTCGCTGAAACCAAAACTCTTTTATTCAATTTAGATAATTTTCCGATGATAAAAGACATTTCTTCGTGGAAACCCAATTGCAATGATTTGTCAAATTCGTCCAAAACCAACGTCTGGATTTTATCTGTGCGAAAAGTTTCTCTGTCGATATGATCTGCCAATCTTCCAGGTGTTCCGATTAAAACGGCCGGCGGATTGCTTAAATTCTTAATTTCTGTATCAATGGAATGGCCTCCGTAGCAAACATTTGCCTTGTAACCCGTTCCCATTTTCTTCCAAACCTGCTCAATTTGCAAGCCCAATTCTCTCGAAGGAACAATAATTAAACATTGAACCGAAAGAATTTCTGGCTGTAACATTTCGAAAATTGGCATTAAAAAAGCCAGCGTTTTTCCAGAACCTGTTGGAGAAAGCAGCAAAACATTGCTTTCTTCTAAAATAGCTTCTTGTGCAGCAACCTGCATTTCGTTCAAACTTTCGAAACCTAAATTCAAAAGCAGATTTGTGGAATGGTGATTATTATTCATTTTGCAAAGGTAATTTTAATTGTGAATTATAAATTACGAATTACGACCAACTAATTTCCATAATTCGTAATTCAGAATTCGTAATTTTGATTTTCCAAATTATTACGATGAAACGCTTACTTCCAATTTTACTTTTTTCAATTATGGCAAATGCTCAAAACAAACCTGATTTCCTGACAACTTACGAAAAAGGAAATGGCAACCAGACGGCGACTTATGAAGAAACAATTGCTTATTTCAAGCTTTTGGATAAAAATTTTGAGGCAATTTCCATGGAAGAAATGGGGGTGACAGATTCTGGCGAACCTTTGCATATCGTGACTTTTAATCCGGATAAGAAATTTGATTTCAAGAAAATTCAGAAAGAAAAAGCCGTTCTTTTAATCAATAACGGAATTCATCCGGGCGAACCTGACGGAATCGACGCCACGATGATGCTTTTCAGAGATTTGGCTTTG
The DNA here is from genome assembly GCA_029959295.1 of Flavobacteriaceae bacterium PS02334. Taxonomy (GTDB): domain Bacteria; phylum Bacteroidota; class Bacteroidia; order Flavobacteriales; family Flavobacteriaceae; genus Flavobacterium. The sequence goes on from JASCOH010000001.1 coordinate 539,008, forward strand.
GGAAAAATAAAAGTTCCGAAGAATTTGGTGATTGTAAACATTCCGATTTATAATATTGGCGGTGCTTTAAACCGAAATTCTTTTTCGAGAGCAAATCAAAACGGACCTGAAAGTTATGGCTTTAGAGGAAATGCTAGAAACTATGATTTGAACCGTGATTTTTTGAAATCAGATACCAGAAATGCTCGAAGTTTTGCACAGATTTTCCACAAGGTAAATCCAGATGTTTTTATCGACAATCATGTCAGCAACGGCGCAAATTATCAATATACATTTACCTACATTGCAACGCATCCTCAGAAAATTGGCGGAAATCTTGGCAAATTTTGGGACACCAAAATGATTCCGGCTTTGCTTTCAGATTTAAAAAAGAAAAATATCGAATCGGTTCCGTATGTAAATATTCACGATGAAAAACCAGATGGCGGTTTTGACGCTTTTATGGATTATCCCAGATATTCCACGGGCTTTGCATCGATGTTCAACACGGTTGGTTCAATGCCTGAAACGCACATGCTGAAAGATTATGCATCACGAGTGAAAGTGACGTATGAATATATGGTTGCGACAATTGATTTCACGGATAAAAATCATACGAAGATTAAAAATTTAAGAAGCGAAAATCTTCAAAATTACCTTCCTAATAAAAAATATACGTTGCTTTGGGAACTAGACGAAGCAAAAGTTTCAAGCATTCCGTTTTTAGGTTTTGAAGGCGATTATAAACCGAGTGAAGTTTCTGGAAAACCTAGATTATTTTACGACGAAAAGAAACCGTTTAGCAAAACGATTCCGTATAACAAGGAATTTAAGCCTTCGCTGGAAGTTGTAATTCCGGAAGCGTATGTGATTCCTAAATCTTGGTGGAATGTAATTGATTTATTGAAAATTAACAATATTGAAATGACGCCTTTGGAAAAAGATACTGAATTTGAAGTGGAAAGTTATCGCATTGGCGATTTTAAAACGAGCAGTTCGGCTTATGAAGGACATTACCCGCACAATTCTGTGAATGTGATAACTACGAAGAAAAAAGTGCTTTTCAAAAAAGGAGATTTTGTAATTAAAACACAACAGTCTGGCGTGAAATATTTGTTGGAAACTTTAGAACCGCAAGCAAATGATTCTTATTTTGTTTGGAATTTCTTTGACTCGGTTTTACAGCAAAAAGAATACTTTTCGGCGTATGTTTTTGAAGATTTGGCTAAGAAATTATTGGATGAAAATCCAATAATGAACGCAGAATTTGAGAAGAAAAAAGCGGATGACAAAAAATTTTCAGATTCTGGAGAAGCGCAATTGGACTGGATTTATAGCCATTCTGAGTATTATGAAAAAACGCATATGGAATATCCTGTTTATCGAATTATGAAATAGTTTTTCCCACAGATCTATGGATTTTTCTTAGAATCTTGTCATTCTGACGAAGGAAGAATCTTCGTTGGTTGCTCATTTTGTTGAGATTCCTCCTTCGTCGGAATGACAAGTTTGAAGTATACAAAAAAACTCCTATTTCAGGAGCTTTTCGTCTTCAAATAATAATTTGATATTTTCATATGAGTTTTGCAACGCGTCTTGAATTTCTTGTGGATTCAGCCACGCTACTTTCTCGATTCCTTCGTCTGCTTGAGGCGATGGAGTTCCTTCGAAATCGGTTTCCATTTCAAACCAATGCACAATTTTCAGTTTATACTTTCCGTTTCTTATAAAAACGTGGTAGGTTTTCTGAAGTTTCTTGGTAATTTTTAGTCCGGTAACGCCAGTTTCTTCTTCAACTTCGCGAATTGCCGTCTCTTCAATCTCTTCTCCTTTCTCGATGCCACCTTTTGGAAGATCCCATTTTCCGTTTCTGAAGATGAAAAGAACTTCTCTTTTTTTATTGTAAACAAGGCCTCCTCCTGCTTTATTTACCGGAATTTTTTCTTTCAGCATTTTCATAATCTCCTTCTCATCAGGATGATACAAATAAGCTTTTTGAATTTTATTTTGAAACATTTTTACGATAAGCTGATGAATATCAACACTTTCCAATAGAAAAAGTTGAAAATCTGTTTCTTTAACTATTTCATTAGTCAAAAAAAGTGGTTTATCGTTGACAAAAACTTTATACATTTGTAGTATGATTTTTAATAAAGACACCGCACAGAAAACTGCCGAATTGCTTTTACAAATAAATGCAATTAAATTGAATCCAAAAAATCCTTTTACATGGGCTTCTGGATGGAAATCGCCTATTTATTGCGATAATCGTATAACGCTCTCATTTCCACCGATTAGAAATTACATCAGAGAAGAATTTTCTAAAAGTATTGAAAAACAATTTGGAAAACCTGATGTTATTGCTGGAGTTGCAACTGGAGCCATTGGAATTGGAATGTTAGTAGCTGAATATATGGGACTTCCGTTCGTGTATGTTCGCCCAGAACCAAAGAAACACGGAAGGCAAAACCAGATTGAAGGTTTCTTGCAAAAAGGTCAAAATGTAGTTGTTGTTGAAGATTTAATCAGCACCGGAAACAGCAGCTTGATGGCCGTTGAAGCCTTGAAAGAAGCTGGAGCAAACGTCAAAGGAATGGTTGCCATCTTCACGTATGGCTTTGATATCGCTACAGAAAACTTCAAAAAAGCAAATGTTGACTTATTGACATTGAGCAACTACGAAAACTTATTAGATTTGGCTGTTGCAAAAAAATATATCACAGAAGAAGAGCAGGAAACATTAAAAGTTTGGAGCAAGAGTCCATCCACTTGGAATGTGGAAGTATAATTTTTGCAGCTAAAAGAATAAACAAATTTGAGGATGAGATTGCTTCGTTCCTCGCAATGACATAAAATATGAATTTAGATAGTCCAAAAGTTAACGTTCAAAAATCGGCTCAATATTTATTTGACCAGTTGACTGACGTAAAGAATTTTGAAAAATTAATGCCTGACAACATCGCAAAATTTGAAGTAACTGGCGAAGACGCTTTTATCTTCGGATTAAAAGGGATGCCGGAAATCAAATTGAAGATGAAAGATAAAATAGCTCCGACAAAAGTGGTTTTAGGCGCGGCGAGTGACAAGCTTCCGTTTACTTTGACAGGAAATATCACTCCGACTTCTGAAGAAGCAAGCGATGTCCAACTACATTTTGAAGGCGAATTCAATGCGATGATGGCCATGATGGTAAAAGGGCCAATTACCAAATTCATTGAAACTTTGGCAAATAACATGCACAAGCTATAAAAGATAAAAGTTATAAACTGAAAGCCTTTTTGTGAAATCCAAAAAGGCTTTTTTTATTTTTAATCGGCATTACTTATATTTGTAATAGCTGCTATGAAAAATTATGAAAAAGGAATTTACAATATTTTACACCGATGACGATCTGGACGATCTAGATTTTTTTGCAGAAGCCGTAGATTCAATGGAAGATGATGTTGAATTAGTTACCCAAAACAATGGAAAAAAACTTTTAGACGCACTTGACAATCCACCGCCAACACCGAGCATTATTTTTTTAGATTTAAATATGCCAGGAATGAATGGTTTTGATATTTTGGCAGAAATTAGAAGATCTAACTGCCTGAAAAGCCTTCCTGTTATTGTTCTTTCTACTTCAAACGACGATAAAATTATTGCCAAAAGCTTAAATTTAGGTGCCAATTTTTATATTACGAAACCAAATGATTTTGTATCTTTAAAAAAATCAATTGAGCACTCCATCAACATTAATTGGAACTCTTTTACTCCTACAAAGGATAATTTTGTTTATTTAAATAATTAAAAAAATATGAGTACTGAAAATCTAATCACAACAGATTCTATTACTTTTCTAGATAACCTTCGCAATAAAACTTCAGAATCACATAAAAATCTCGAAGCAATTCCGATTTCAAAATTGCTTGTAAATCCAAATATTTCACTTCACGCCTACTCGCTCTATTTGAGCTTGATGCACGATGTTGTCAGCGATTATGAAAAGCATATCTATCCGTTGGTCGAAAATGTAATTTTGGATATTTCAGAAAGAAAAAAAGCAAATCTTATTTTAAATGATTTAAAATCTATCGGAGAAGAAAAACAAAAAGGGCATACTTTTTTGAAACATTCTGATCAAAAATTCAGCATTCCATTTGCTTTGGGAATGCTTTATGTTTTAGAAGGATCAACTCTCGGAGGCAGATTTATCTTAAAAAACATTCAAGAAAACCTTGGACTCGATGAAGAAAACGGTGTTTCTTATTTTTCAGGATATGGCAATAAGACAGGAAGTTATTGGAAAAAATTTCTTGCTTATTTTACTGAATTTGAAACACAAAATAATACAGAAGAAGAAATTATTGCTGGAGCTGACTTTGCTTTTACAATAATAGGAAAACATTTATCTGAAAATTCGTCATTATAATTTATGAAGATTAAAGACATTGTCAATCGTGATATCGTCAACGTCACGAATTGCGAATTCGAACCCATACACATTCCAGGAAGCATTCAGCCTCATGGTTTTTTAATTGGAATACATTCTGATTCATGGAAAATTGATTTCTGCAGCGGCAATATCTCTAGTTATCTTGACATTGATTACAAGCAAGTTCTGAATGCTGATTTCAAAGACACATTTGGCGAGCTGCAAGAAAATTTAATAAAAGAATATATTTCTAAAAACCTCTTGCTTTCTTCTTCTCCGCTCCCTTTAAATTTAGCTGGGAAAGATTTTTTGTGCACAATTCACAAAAGTGAAAACATTTATATTTTAGAAAGCGAACCGATTGCAGAAAATAACAAAAAGCTTTCTGACGTCTATCACCAGACTTCACAGTTTCTTTCTTACATGAACGAGACACATACGCTGAAGCAACTTTGCGACATGGTTGCGAAAGGAACGCGCGAAATTACAGGCTATGACCGCGTAATGGTTTACCGTTTCGATAAAGATTACAACGGAGAAGTTTTTGCAGAAAGCGTTCGGGATGATTTAGAGCCGTTTTTTGGCTTGCATTATCCGCACACAGATATTCCGCCACAGGCAAGGGAATTGTATATGCAAAACCTTTTGCGCTTGATTGTGGATATTAATTATGAACCGGTTCCAATTTACACGGTTGATGACGGAAATGATGCGAAAAACTTAAATCTGAGTCTTTCCATCTTGCGAAGCACTTCGCCTATGCACGTTCAATATTTGAGCAATATGGGCGTAGCGGCGACTTTGACAATTTCTTTGATCCACAAGAAAAAATTGTGGGGATTAATTGCGTGCCACCACTATTCTCAAAAAAATCTTACGCCAGAAATTCGTTTAGCGGCACAATTGCAAGGCCATTTTATTACTTCACAGATTGACATACGCCAGTCAAATGAAGAATATGATGTTGCCCGAAAATCAAACCTCGCTTTAGAAAAAATCAATGCTTTTCAGCTTCCGGCTAAAGAAGAATCTTTTGAAATTTTAGTCAAGAGGCCTGAACTTTTAGAGCTTTGCAATGCCTCTGGAGTTGTGATAATTATCAATGGCAATATTTACAAAAACGGATTGGTAATTGAAGATAGCGACAGCTTGATTTTATCAAAATGGCTTTCTGAATATACCGGAAACTCTCAATTTTCTACCGATAAAATTATTGATACGATTCCTGAATTTTTAGTTGATAATTGCGACAATGCTTCCGGAATAATCTATCATTCTCTTGGAGTGAATAATAATTGCATTATGTGGTATCGTCCAGAAACACTAACAGAAGTAAATTGGGCCGGAGATCCGAAAAAAGCCATTGTGAAAGACAAAGACGGACTTTCTCCAAGAAATTCTTTTAAACTTTGGAGGGAAATTATCAAGTGCCAAAGCAATACCTGGCTTGATCCAGAATTAAATGCTGCGGCAAATTATGCGCATTCGCTTCAAAAGCAGCTGAATTTGATTCTGATGTCTAAAGAAGAAGAAAAATATCGAAAATTGAGCGAGGTTTTGAAAGAGACGAATTCTGAACTCGAAAATATAAATTGGATCAGCACGCACGATTTGCAAGAGCCTTTGCGTAAAATTCAAATGATTTCGTCTAGAATTTTAGGCAAAGAAGACGAACAGATTTCTGAAAACGTGGCAAATTCTTTGCAGAGAATGAACAATTCGGCAAATCGAATGCAGACGCTTTTGATTGATATTTTGAAATACACAAAGATTCAGCACATTGACGAATCTTTTGTCCAAGTAAATCCGAAAGACGTTTTAAAAGAAGTTTTAGCCGATTTGCAAGAAATGATGCTTGAGAAAAATGCGATTGTTGCTATTGAAGAATTGCCTGCTATTTATGGAATGACATTCTTGTTAAAACAGCTTTTTTCAAATTTAGTTCAAAATTCCTTAAAATATTCTATTGCAGGCAAAGCGCCAAAAGTCACTATTTCAGCATTGGGAAGACAGAAAATAAACTTAGGCAACAATCCTGGAGAATTATTTGAAGTGATTCAATTTTCTGACAACGGGATTGGTTTTGAGCAAAAATTTGCCGAAAATATCTTCAATATTTTTAGCAGATTGCACGGACAAGACGAATACAAAGGGTCGGGTGTCGGGTTGGCCTTATGCAAAAAAATCATGCAGGTACACAAAGGTTATATTGTTGCAGAAGGAATTCCTGACGAGGGCGCCATTTTCAAGTTGTATTTCCCTTTAGAAATTGAGAACGCAAATTAGTACAAAAGGCTGACTTCCTTTATATCAAAAGATTTCACAGTATCATTTTCTAAGATTACATTCAGTTTTCCAGCCTGGTCTACGCCTTGAATTATACCCATGAACTTTTTTCCATCTTTGCCTTCAAAAGGCATCGGAACTCCTTTTTTATATAATTTTGAATGGTATTTTTTCCAAATTTCCGTAGTATTCTTATTCATAATCAGCGAAATATTGCGATTCAAGTTTTTTGCGATAGAAATTAAGATTTCTTCTTTGTCAAATTCGCAGTTTTTCAATACAGAGAGCGAAGAGGCTTTTGGCAGATTTTCAAAATTCTTTTGATTGATATTCAAACCAATACCGATAATTGAAAAAATTTCTCCATCGCTTTTGATACTGTTTTCAATTAATACTCCGCCAACTTTTTTTCCCTCTGCCAAAATGTCGTTTGGCCATTTTATAGCACAATCTTTAATTTCTAATTCAGAAAGAGTCTCAATTATGCTTACTGCAACCGCTACATTAAGATGAAAAATGTGATTGATTTCAAGAAGTAAATCTTTTATCAACACGCTAAAAGTCAAGTTTTTACCTGATTCTATTTTCCATTCAGACCCCATCTGTCCGCGTCCGCTAGTTTGATTTTCGGCTGTGACAATGGTAAAATTTTCTACGAATTGGCGTTGCAATAATCCTTTCAGATAATCGTTAGTTGAGTTAATGGCATCGAGTTTGATGATGTTCATGTGAATAATTGAAGTTTATCTTTTTAATCTTATGTTAAGGTTCAAAAATAAAGACAAAAAATGATAACTTTGCGAAAACATATAAAATTTAAATGGCGAAAAAAAATATAAGCAATGATGATTTGTTGGCAAACATCATCAAGGGGATTGAAGAAGTTAAAGGTAATGATATTGATATACTAGATTTAAGAGCAATCGAAAACACTGTTTGCGACTATTTTGTAATTTGCAACGGTACTTCAAATACACAAGTTAACTCTATCGTTAACTCGGTTCAAAAAATTGTTTCCAAAGAATTAAAAGACAAGCCTTGGCACGTTGAAGGTGCTGAAAATGGCGAGTGGGTTTTGATGGATTATGTAAACATTGTTGTTCACGTTTTCCAAAAACACATCCGTGAATACTACAATATTGAGAGTTTGTGGGGTGATGCGAAAATTACAACCATACAAAACAAATACTAAAAAGAACAAATAGCAATGGCTAAAGATAAAAACTCAAACCCAACACCTAATAAATTTAGGTTCAGTCCTTGGTGGATTTACGGCGGACTTATTGCTTTTTTTATAATTTGGAACTTTGCTGCTGGCGGCGGTGCTAAATTAGAAGAAGCTGGCAAAATAAAATCATCAGCATTCAATGCTCTTTTAGAGAAAAATCAAGTCGACAAAGTTATTATTTATAACCGAAGCGAGGCTGAAATTTTCTTGAATAAGACTGGTTTGGCCGCTCCTGAAAATAAAGGAGTAACCAAAGACATGTTTGATAACGAAAACAAAGGACCGCATTACGTTATTGAAGATGTTGGAGACACAAAATCTTTCCAAGAAAAACTAGAAAAAGCGCAAGCTGAAGGAAAATTAAAAGATTTTGACTACAAACCAAAGAATGATTGGGGAGGAATTTTCTTAACTCTTTTACCAATTATCATTATCGTTGGAATCTGGCTTTTCATCATGAGAAGAATGTCTGCTGGCGGTGGTGCTGGCGGTGGCGGTCAGATTTTCAATATCGGAAAATCAAAAGCGAAACTTTTTGACGAAAAAACAGATGTAAAAATTACATTTAAAGACGTTGCCGGTTTAGAAGGAGCAAAAGAAGAAGTTCAAGAAATCGTTGAATTTTTGAAAAATCCTGAAAAATATACAAATCTTGGGGGTAAAATTCCAAAAGGAGCTCTTTTAGTAGGACCTCCAGGAACAGGAAAAACATTGCTTGCAAAAGCAGTTGCTGGTGAAGCAAAAGTTCCTTTCTTTTCGCTTTCAGGTTCTGATTTCGTTGAAATGTTTGTGGGTGTTGGAGCTTCTCGTGTAAGAGATTTGTTCAAACAAGCAAAAGAGAAATCTCCTGCAATTATCTTCATTGACGAGATTGACGCTGTTGGTCGCGCAAGAGGAAAAAACAATATGTCAGGTTCTAACGATGAACGCGAAAACACTTTGAATCAATTACTTACAGAAATGGACGGTTTTGGAACAAACACAAACGTAATCGTTTTGGCTGCAACAAACAGAGCTGATGTTTTAGACAAAGCATTGATGCGTGCAGGCCGTTTTGACAGACAGATTTATGTTGACCTTCCGGACATCAGAGAAAGAAAAGAAATTTTTGAAGTGCATTTAGCTCCTTTGAAAAAAGCTGAAGGACTTGATACTGACTTTTTAGCAAAACAAACTCCAGGTTTTTCTGGTGCTGACATTGCAAATGTTTGTAATGAAGCTGCATTGATTGCTGCGCGCTATGACAAAAAAGCAGTTGACAAACAAGACTTCTTAGATGCTGTTGATAGAATTATCGGCGGTCTTGAAAAGAAAAATAAAATTATTACTCCTGAAGAGAAAAGAGCAATTGCAATTCACGAAGCCGGACACGCAACTATAAGCTGGATGCTGGAACACGCCGCTCCGCTTATCAAAGTTACGATTGTTCCAAGAGGTCAAAGTTTAGGTGCAGCTTGGTATCTTCCTGAAGAAAGACAAATTGTAAGAACTGATCAAATGCTTGATGAAATGTGCGCCACAATGGGCGGACGTGCTGCTGAAAAAGTAACATTTGACCGAATTTCAACTGGAGCTTTGAGTGATTTGGAAAAAGTCACAAAGCAAGCAAGAGCAATGGTAACCATCTATGGACTGAATGAAAAATTAGGAAATATCACATACTATGATTCTTCAGGACAAAGCGAATATAGCTTTGGAAAACCATATTCTGAAGACACTGCAAAGGTTATTGACAAAGAAATTTCAGACTTAATCGAAGGTCAATACCAACGCGCAATACGCATTCTAGAAGAAAATAAAGACAAATTGAATCAATTGGCTAACATCTTAATTGAAAAAGAAGTTATTTTCAAAGATGATTTAGAGACTATTTTCGGCAAACGTGCTTTTGGAGAGGGAGTTGAAGAAGTATTCGAAGAGTAAAATACACATTTAAGAAATTTTAAAAAATCTTAATTCAAAAGCAGTTTTGAATTAAGATTTTTTTATCTTTGGTTGTTATCAAATCACAAACAAAGAATTTGACTAATTTATGAGTCTTTTTAGAAAACTTTTTGGAAACGAATCTTCCGACGAAGATAAAGATAGAGACCAAAGTCCATTTAATCCTGAAGCTATAATTCCGGCTGACGAATTGTTTACTCTCAATTTTAAGAAAAATGGAGGTAAATTCTTGTATTGTGAAAATCTTGAAGAAGCAAAAGAGCATTTTGAGCATATCCTTGAAGAGAATGACTGGTTTGAGTCTGAAGCTTTATGTTTTGAACCAAAATTGCACAGTTTACTTGAAGAAAATAAATTAGATTATATCAAGCCTACGAAACCAAAATTTCTTTTGGCAAGTTGTGAAAATTTAATCGCTGATGAAGGTTCTGTTTTATTTTCTTCGAACCAAATCAAGCAGAATAAGCCAAATGAGCTTCCTGCAAATATTGTCATTCTTGCCACCACGAGCCAAATTCTTTTAAGCAAAAGCGATGGACTTCGTGAAATCAAGAAAAAATATGACCGAGATTACCCCACAAATATCACCACCATTAAATATTTCGAAAAAGCCAAAGAAGAGGATTTTCTGCAATATGGAAGTGTTGCAAAAAATTTATACCTTTTGCTTTTAGAAGATCTTTAAAATGAATGAAACGCTGACGAGATCATTATCAGGCCTGGTTTATATCATTTTATTAGTTGGGGCGACATTAATTTCACCTGAAAGTTTTCTACTGCTTTTCGGTACTTTTTTGGTTATTTGCACAGCCGAATTTTGTGATTTAGTAAATTTGAAGAAAACACAGCCGATTGTTATTGCAATTATTGGCTTTATCCTTTTTGCTTATTTTAAGACTTATAGCAAAGCTAACGATCTACTTTTAGCAGGCGCTACCCTATTCATTTCCATCCGACTAATTTTCTTTTTATTTAGCGACAAAAGGCAGCACATTGACAAGCAGTCGAAATATGTCTATTTGATTGGATATATCATACTTCCGATTATTATCTTGACGAAAATTCCTTATGTTGGAAATATTTTCAAGCCCGAAATCCTTATCAGCATTTTCATAATCATCTGGACAAATGACACTTTTGCCTATTTGGTTGGAAAATCTATAGGAAAAACTAAACTTTACGAAAAAATATCTCCAAAAAAAACCATAGAAGGATTCATTGGAGGCCTTATTTTTGCCGTTATCGCTGGAATTTTAATTGCAATATATTATACTAAACAGCCTTTATACATCTGGATTTCACTGGCTTTGATCACCGGAATTTTCGGGACTCTTGGCGATTTGATCGAGTCTAAATTCAAGAGAATTGCTGGCGTTAAAGACAGTGGAAAAATAATGCCTGGCCATGGAGGCATCTTAGATCGACTAGATAGTATTATATTTGCATCACCATTTATATTTTTGTTTTACCAAATCTTAAACTATGCTTAAATTTCATAAAGAAGGAGCGAAAATCATTTTAATTACCTGCGCAGTTGTCGTTGGAATTGTTTTGCTATCAGATGTTTACATCAAGAACAATTTTTGGCTCTTAAAGATTGTGCAGATTGTTTCACTATTTTTTCTTATATTAGTGTTGCAGTTTTTCAGAAACCCAAGAAGATTCACTGATATTAGTGACGGTAAAATAATTGCTCCAGTGGATGGAAAAGTTGTTGTAATTGAAGAAGTTTTCGAACCAGAATATTTTAAGGATAAAAGATTGATGGTTTCAATCTTTATGTCGCCAATCAATGTTCACGTTACTCGCTATGCAATGAATGGAGTTGTAAAATACAGCAAATACCATCCGGGAAAATATCTTGTAGCTTGGCACCCAAAAGCGAGCGAGGAAAACGAAAGAACTTCTGTAGTATTAGAAAACAATACTTTTGGAGCTATTTTATACCGCCAAATTGCTGGAGCTTTAGCGAGAAGAATCGTGAATTATGCAGAAGAAGGAATGCAGGTCATCCAAGGAGAAGATGCTGGTTTCATCAAATTTGGATCAAGAGTAGATTTATATCTTCCTCTGGGGACTCAAGTAAACGTAAAACTGAACCAAAAAGCAGTCGGAGGCATAACAGTAATTGCAGCAAAAAATTAATGTCTGAAAAAGATCTAGATACCCGATTTGAAGAAGCATTTGAATTGGCTTCAAACATGACCGAAGCATTGCCTCAGGATGTAATGTTGCGCATTTATGCCTATTACAAACAGGCAACTCAAGGTACTGCGCAAGCTAACAGAATGGGCCGCCATGATTTGAGAGATGCTTTTAAGACCAATGCTTGGATGCAAATCAGCCATTTATCAAGCGATGAGGCAAAACAGCTTTATATCGAAACTATTAATTCACTGATTAAAAAATAATTACTATGAAAAAGACCAAATTATTACTTTCTAGCTTAGTATTAGTTCTTGCATTGCAATCTTGCAACAAGGAAAAAAAATTAGACGAAGTACAAGTACCTCTTCCTGAAAATACTGAAGAAAAAGCAACGGCCGTTGGAAACCCTGATGATGTAGCTGCAGATCCAGGAACTTTCAAAATGATGAAACTTCCTTATGCTTACAATGCTTTAGAGCCTTACATTGACGCTAAAACTGTTGAGATTCACTATTCAAAACACCATGTTGGCTATGTGAATAATCTGAATAAAGCAATCGCTGGAACAGCTTTAGAGAAACAAACTATCGAAGAAATCTTAGGCAAATTAGACCTGGAAAATAAAACGGTAAGAAATAATGCCGGCGGTTATTTCAACCACAATCTTTATTGGGAAATCATGGGCGCTAACAAAGGCGGCGAACCAACAGGAGCTTTGGCTGAAGCTATCAAAAAAGATTTCGGTTCTTTTGAAACTTTCAAAACACAATTAACTGAAGCGGCTACAAAACAATTTGGTTCAGGATGGGCTTGGTTGGTTGTAGACAAATCTGGAAAACTGGTTGTGGGAAGTACTGCAAATCAAGATAATCCGTTAATGCCAAATATGTCAGTTTCTGGAACTCCAATGTTAGGTTTGGATGTTTGGGAACATGCTTATTATTTGAAATACCAAAACAAACGTCCAGATTATATTACAGCTTTCTTTAATCTGATCAATTGGGATGTTGTTGCTAAGAAATATGAAGCAGCAAAAGCTCCAGTTGCGAAAGTATAATCTTCAGAATTCAGTTATAAAAAAAGTCCCGAATTATCGGGACTTTTTTGTTTCTCTACTCTTCTGAATTTTATTTCAAACTAGCCAAACTTTGCTCAATCGTTGCGATTTTTGACAAAGCATCAGCTTCTTTTTTTCTTTCAATTTCCAATACTTTTTCTGGAGCATTGTTCACAAATTTCTCGTTAGATAATTTTGCCTGAACTGATTTCAAGAAACCTTGGTTGTATTTCAATTCTTCCGCAAGTTTAGCAATTTCTTCCTCAACATTAATTGCACCGCTTATTGGCACAAAATATTCATTAGATTTTGCACGGAAAGTCAACGCACCGTTTACCGCTTCAGAAACATATTCTAACGAACTGATGTTTCCTAATTTTGTAATAATCGAATCAAAATGTGTCGAAACATTATCATTATTAATCGCTTTCAATTCAATCGCATCTTTGAACGGAATATTTTTATCTTTTCTAATCGTTCTGATTCCAGAAATTACTTCAGAAGCAAAATCAAAATCAGCAATCAATTTTGCATCAAAAGATTTTAATTCTGGCCAAGTAGAAACGATCAAAGCTTCTTCTTGAGTTCTTTCCGCAATAATCTGCCAAATTTCTTCAGTCAAGAAAGGCATAAACGGATGCAACAATTTCAAGTTGCTTTCCAGCATTTCAATCGCCTTGTCAAACGTTTTTCTATCAATTGGCGCTTGGTAAGCTGGCTTGATCATTTCAAGAAACCAAGAACAGAAATCGTCCCAAACCAATTTGTAAATCGCCATCAAAGCATCAGAAATTCTGTATTTTTCAAAGTTATCTTCGATTTCAGCCAAAGTTTGCTGCAACTTCGCTTCATACCATTCGATCGCTACTTTTGAAGATTCTGGTTGTTCAATTGAGTCGCTTACCTCCCAGCCTTTTATCAATCTAAAAGCATTCCAGATTTTATTTGTAAAGGCTTTTCCTTGGTTGCAAAGTTCTTCGTCAAACATAATGTCGTTTCCTGCAGAAGCGCTTAAAAGCAAGCCTACACGAACGCCATCCGCACTGAATTTCTCAATTAAATCCAACGGATCTGGAGAATTTCCTAATTGCTTAGACATTTTTCTACCTAATTTATCTCTAACGATTCCCGTCAAATACACATTTGTAAATGGTTTTTCTCCCGCATATTCATAACCTGCAATAATCATTCTCGCCACCCAGAAAAACAAAATATCTGGACCTGTAACCAAGTCATTTGTAGGATAATAATATTTAAAATCTTGATTTTCAGGTTCCATAATTCCTCCAAAAACCGCCATTGGCCAAAGCCAAGACGAAAACCAAGTATCTAATGCATCAGCATCTTGACGTAAATCTTCAAATTTCAAATCTGCTTTTCCTGTCACTTTTTGGGCAAGAATTACTGCTTCTTCTTTAGTTTCAGCAACTACGAAATCTTCTTTTCCATCGCCATAGAAATACGCCGGAATTTGCTGTCCCCACCAAAGCTGGCGTGAAATATTCCAATCGCGGATGTTTTCCAACCAATGACGGTAAGTGTTATCAAAACGTTTTGGATATAATTTAATTTCTTCTGTTTCTAAAACCGCTTTGATTGCCGGTTTAACCAATTCTTCCATCTTCAGGAACCATTGATCTGACAAACGTGGCTCGATTACGGCTTTTGTTCTTTCAGAAGTTCCTACTTTATTAAGATGCGTTTCTGTTTTAGCCAAGCTTCCGTTTTGCTCTAATTCTTTTGCAATTTCTTCACGAACCACAAAACGGTCTTTTCCTTGATAATGCAATCCGAAGGAATTTAAGCTCGCATCTTCGTTGAAAATATCGATTACTTCAAGATTATGCTTGTCGCCCAAAGTTTTATCGTTCATATCGTGCGCCGGAGTCACTTTCAAGCAACCGGTCCCGAACTCGATATCAACATATTCGTCCTCAATAATAGGAATCACTCTTCCTGCAATTGGCACGATAGCTTTTTTGCCTTTCAAATGTGTGAAACGTTCGTCATTTGGGTTGATACAAATCGCAGTATCACCAAAAATAGTTTCAGGACGCGTTGTTGCAACCGTCAAGAAATCAGAACTTCCTTCGATTTGGTATTTTAAAAAGTATAGTTTTCCTTGTCTTTCTTCAAAAATTACTTCTTCGTCAGACAATGTAGTTTTTGCTTCCGGATCCCAGTTGACCATTCTGTAACCGCGGTAAATCATACCTTTGTTGTATAAATCAACGAAAGATTTGATTACAGAAGCTGACATATCTGGATCCATTGTGAATTTTGTTCTTTCCCAGTCGCAAGAAGCTCCTAGTTTTTTTAACTGGTCAAGGATAACGCCGCCGTATTTGTCAGTCCAGTCCCAAGCGTGTTTCAAAAATTCTTCGCGAGACAAATCGTTTTTGTTGATTCCTTCGGATTTTAGTTTTGCAACGACTTTTGCTTCTGTCGCAATGGATGCGTGGTCTGTTCCGGGAACCCAGCAAGCGTTGAAACCTTTTAATCGCGCACGACGGATTAATACATCTTGAATGGTATTGTTCAGCATGTGTCCCATGTGCAAGACTCCGGTCACGTTTGGTGGCGGAATGGTGATGGTGTAAGGTGTTCTGTGGTCAGGTTCTGAATGAAAATAATTGTTTTTCATCCAGTAGTCATACCATTTTTGCTCTACTGATTTGGCATCGAATTGTGCTGGAATTGTCATATTTTTTGGTGTTCGTTTTTTCTTAAGATTGCTATTGCGTCACTGATTCAGGTGTTTACAAAAATTCAAATGGTTTCTCCCCTAGCCCTGATGGTGCCATTGTTTGAGCTCGTTCTTCTGCTAACAGGCAGCAGAACAGCGAGTGGCTCCAGCAGGAACATGGATGGAAGAAAATTACCGACCATTCGCTCCAAAACCTCGAAATAATCTTGGCAAGGATTTTGTAACTATTGAAGTACAAAAGTAATTAAGTCTGTGCAGTATAAAAAATTAAGGTTTAATAATTTGCACTTTGGCTAAAACTATTTATTTTTACGGTAATAATTAAAATTTTTTATGATGAAAAAACTACTAGGTTTATTTGCAATAGTGATGATGGGCGCTTCTGGAATGGCTCAAACTGGACCAAAAATTGAATTCAAAGCCGAAACTATTGATTATGGAACTGTATCGAAAGGAGATGATTCGGGCTTGAGAGTTTTTGAATTTACAAATACAGGCGATGCAGAATTGGTAATCAATGACGTGAAATCGTCGTGCGGTTGCACGGTTCCATCAAAGCCGACAGAGCCGATTTTGCCTGGAAAAACTGGAAAAATCGAGGTTCAATACAACATGAATCCTGGGCCGATTAGCAAAACTATCACGGTGACTTCAAATGCCACTAACAAGCAAGAAGGGATTATTCTTTTGAAAATAAGTGGAAATGTAGTCGTAAAAGAGGAAGTCAATCCGCTTGAAAAGAAGAAAACATTGCCAAATTCATAACTTTAATGTCCGCTAAATGCGGACATTTTTTTTAGAGGATTTTCTTTAATTGGAACTTGAAGGCTATTCTTTTTCCATTTCTTTCGACATCCATGTAAATCCATTTTCCTTCTTCAGATTGCATGAGATCGTTGATATTTTGTAGCGTATAACCATGCGCTTTTCTTCTATTAATTCTGATAATTTTATCTTGCGGAAGTATTCCTGCCAATCCGGCTGGCGAATTTTCATTGACAGTTGCGACTTCAAACAGCGGTTTCAGCACGAAATTATATTTGAAATTTCCGCCGGTGTTATAAGAATAGGTTGTATTCGATGTTGACAATCTCACCAATTCTGGAACATATTCTATACCGTGATGCTCGACGGTAAGGCCGCTCATATTATAATTGAATTCTTCAGAAAATTTTGAGTTTTTCTTTAGCAAAATCTGCTTTCCGGGATTGTCAAAAATTAAATTAAATCTGTGCAAGACTTCGTTTCCTATGGAACCATTTCGCTTGTCATGAAAATTTAGTTTTTCCAAATAAACCGAATATGGATAGGCAACTAATGGCTTTTTTAAGGAAAAACCTGCAAACTCGATAGCATCGACACGAGATTTTTTTCCTTTGATTTCGCCACTGAAACCAATTCCGAGCGTAGCGTCGAAAAAAGCATCTTGGCATTTTATCTTTTCATTCTCGAAAAGCCAAAGCCCGTCGCTCAAACCTACATCTACCAATAAATCTAAATCGAGCGTATCTTTTCCGATTTGGGTTTCGACATCAATGTAGGGACGGTTTCCAATTACTTTTAGAGGAATTTTTTCATGAGATTTTATTCTTTTCTTATTCAGAATTTTTCTGTCGCGATAGACGATTACTTTTTTCTTTTCGTAATTGATTTCTATGATATTATTTAGAAAAAAGGAATAGCCTAAAATTCCGTGAACTGGAATTCCTAATTTGGAAGAGAAATTTATATCTTGATTAAGAATAATCAACAGCTTGAAATTGGAATTTATATATCCGTCAATTTTTGCTTTGTTATTGTTAGAAACCAAGCCTTCGATAGAATCATCAAGTCCCAATCCTCTGGCAAAAATCTTTTTTGTTTCTTTAAATTGTATGGTATCATTTTCTGGAAGGCTAAAAATAATAGATTGTTCAGATCCTGAATCTAACAACAAATTCAGCTTTACATTGTTGATTTCAACAGGAATAATTATCAGATTAAAAACATATTGAAAAGGAATCTCAATTTTATTTTTATTAGAATTCCACAAAAACCCGTCTTGCGCAAAAACCGAAAGCGGAAATAAAAGGAATAAAAACAGCGTAATTATGATTTTCATATTCTGCTCATTTATACGATAAATATAACAACTTTTAGCCAACATTTAGTATCATATCACGAATTTCAATGCGGATATTTTATGAATTTCTTAAAAAAAAGTCGCAAATTTGCAATCAAAATTCAATATCATGCCTAAAATATCGAACAAGGGCCAGCAAATGCCGGAGTCCCCAATAAGAAAGTTAGTTCCTTATTCAGAAATCGCTAAGAAAAAAGGATACAAAGTGTATCATTTGAATATCGGCCAGCCTGATATCAAAACGCCTGAAGTAGCTTTAAATGCTGTGAAAAATGCAGATATTACTGTTTTGGAATACAGCCATTCCGCAGGATTTGAGAGCTATCGAAACAAGCTTTCCCAATATTATAAAAATCAAGGCTTGCCGATTGACGTAGCTGATATTATCATCACAACTGGCGGTTCTGAAGCGTTGCTTTTTGCCATGGGAACGACTATGGACCAAGGAGACGAAATCATCATTCCTGAGCCTTTTTATGCAAATTATAATGGATTTTCAACTGCTTCTGGCGTAAATGTTGTTCCAGTAATTTCTACTATTGACGAAGGTTTTGCACTTCCTCCTATTTCGGCTTTTGAAAAATTGATTACGCCAAAAACAAAGGCCATCTTGATTTGCAATCCAGGAAATCCGACTGGTTATTTATATTCTAAAGAAGAAATTCTACAGTTGGCCGAGATCGTAAAAAAGCATGACTTGTTTTTAATTGCGGATGAAGTTTATAGAGAATTTATTTATGATGGAGAAGAACATTTCTCAATTATGAATGTTCCTGGCTTGGAAGAAAATGCTATTATGATTGATTCGGTTTCAAAACGTTATAGCATGTGTGGCGCTAGAATTGGATGTATTGTTTCAAAAAACAAACAGGTAATGGCTGCGGCTATGAAATTTGCCCAGGCAAGATTGAGTCCGCCGACTTTTGCACAAATTGCTAGTGAAGCTGCGCTTGAAACACCACAAAGTTATTTTGACGAAGTTATTACGGAATACAAAGATCGCCGCGATACTTTAATTAGTGAATTGCAGAAAATTGAAGGCGTAAAAGTAGCGACTCCAAAAGGTGCTTTTTACTGCATTGCGAAGCTTCCTGTGAAAAGTGCTGATGATTTTGCACAATGGCTTTTAGAATCATATGATTTCAACGGAGAAACGGTTATGGTTGCTCCTGCTGCAGGATTTTATTCTACTCCAGGTGTTGGTCTTGATGAAGTGAGGATTGCTTATGTTTTGAAAAAAGAAGACTTGATTAAATCTGTAGAAATTCTTGGTGAAGCATTGAAAGTTTACAATAAATAAGAAAGATTTATAAAATTAAAAAAGCCTCTTAATTGAGGCTTTTTTTTGTGCTTATATTTAATTCATTTCTATTATAAAAGAAAAAGGCTTCCAAATTGGAAGCCTTTTTTATAATCAAATTCTATTATCGTTTCAGAGAGAAATGCGCTTTGAATTCTTTCATTACGTTATTCTCAAGATATTCTACTTTGAACCAGTAATCAGTAGATGGCAGCATCTGACCGTTCATTGTTCCATCCCAGCCTCCATTTTCATCAGAGCTGATTTGTTTTACTAATTTACCATAACGGTCAAAGATGTAAATTCTTGCTTCGTCTCCTAGTCCTAGAATTGTCCATTTGTCGTGGATTCCATCACCATTTGGCGTGAAGAATTTAGGATAGTTAATTACTGTAACAGTCAACGGAATAAATTCGTCACAGCCTCCAGCATTTTTATCGCGAATTTGTACTAAGTGATCTCCGGTAGCAACAGGCGAAAACACATTGCTATCTTGCCATTGACCTTCGTCAAGCCTGAATTCATACTCTCCTAAACTTAATAATTTATCAACAATTACTGTGATTGTAGCATTATCTGTAAAGTATCCAGTCACGCTAGCAGTTGCAATAGCAGTTGAAGTTGGAGAAACTGTAACATCATCAGATTTTACTGAAATACAACCAGTGTCAACATTTGTAACAACTACACTATATATACCAGCTTGATCAACAGGAATAACATTTGTAGTGTTATCAGTTACTGGGTAAGGTGCTCCGTCTTTTGTCCATTCAAAAGTATAGTTTCCTGCAGCAGGATCAACAGTTGCTGTTAATGCGAAAGTATTTAACGGCAAATTAGTGATAGGATCAAGACAGAAGAAACCGTCTTCTAATTTTACTTCAGGCAATTTGTTAACTGTCAATGTAAAATCTACTCTTGCAGGACAACCTGTTGTAGATGTTCTATTAATCACTAAAGCAATAATATCTTTTGTACTAGTAATATAGTTTGTGATATCAGGAATTGCTCTTGTATTAGCTGTTGTAACTCCTTCTGCCAAATCTAATAAATAATCTGGCTCATTATCATAGTAATGAATTGTAAAGTTAGCAGGCGCTGGAGTACCTAAAATGATATCATTTAAAGGTGTCAAATTAAATGTAGTTGAACCGTCATTTCTAACATCATTATCACAAGTTGTCAATAATGGCTCTGTTGGAGAAACTGGATTGGCAACTGCTGCTTCGTCCACAACTAAATTAAACGTTCCAACATTCACACAAGTTGTTGTATTGTTTACGACTCTTACCCAAATTGGTTCTGGATTAGAAGTGTTTGTATATGAATTAGTTAAAAGTCCGGTAGCGGTACCGCCTTCGGCATTAACTTGAGAATCATAATAAGTAAATGTATAATCACTTGGAGTTAATCCGCTAGCGATAACATTGATGTTATGATCACTTAAAGTAAAAGTATGTACTCCTGTGCTACCAACAACACAAGCAACAAAATCTTTAATTACACCATTGACACCTAAAGCAGGTAAAGGATTCACCGATAATTTAAGTTCAACGATTTGATAACAGCTTTTTGCAGTCGGGTTTCCAACATTAGTTGCAACTAAAACATAAATAGTCTGATTGAAAGGAACCGTACTTGTAAAGTTTGTTGGTGTTGGAATTGCATTCGGGAACGTTGTTCCTTGTTCTCCATCCAAGACAGCTTGATTTCTATCAATATAATAAAAGAAAGATACGTTTGTAGCTAGATTTCTAATATAATTTTCTCTTATGGTTAAATCAAATTGCGTAAGACCATCGCCAGGACTGTCATTATCACATTCTACAATTTCTTTTGGATCTAATTTCGGATTTGGAAGTGGCACAACTCTGATAGTAAGTGTAGATGTACTTTCACAAGAAGTGGCATTATTTGTAGTGATAACATTTAAAGTCTGAGCACCTGGATTTACATTCATATAGGCATTTGGAGTTGTAATAAGTACGCCAGCTAGAGTATAATAAGCTACTGTATAGTTACTTCCTCCAAAATATTGGTTTTGGCTTGTTAAATTAAACGTAGTGAATCCATTATTCGGCAAACCATCATCACAAAGTGCATATTCTACACTTGGAAAACGAACTGCTGGATTAATGATAATTTCAAAACTAATTTTATTATAACAACCTGTATCAACATTGGTTATTCTAACCCAAACAACATCACCATTAGAAGCTAAATGATTAGCTGGAGTCACAATAGCACCAATTGTTCCTTGATCAGCATCAGCTTCAGTAAGGAAATATTTGATGTCATAATTTCCAATTACTGGCTGTGGCAACAGAATAGCTTCTGCATGTGATTGCAAATCAACTCTTCTGATTTGATCATCATTATCATCACAAACAGTTAGAGGATCAATTGGAGTTGATGGAACAACTGGAATTGGATTAACAATTAGAGAAAGTGGCGCCACAGAAAAACATCCTGTAGTAGCATCTGTAGCTCTGATAAAAATAATCCCTGAAGCTAAATTTTCATATGGGCTTGCATAAGGGAAAAGATTATTTTCAGCATTTAAGAAAGTCTCATGGAAAGTAACAATATAACCAGCTCCACCAGTAATTTCAGGAATCAATGCGTCTAAATCAAATTGTCCAGCATTATTTCCATCAGCATCACATATTTCAGGAGTAATTGCAGGTATAACAATCACAGGCAATTCTTTAACTCTTAAAGTAAGAGTTGTTCTCGAAGTACAGCCTGTCAATGTATTTTGAACAATAGCAACAATAGTTTGAGCAGGAACTATTACATTCTCATAATTCAATAACAATGGAGTTCCAGCAGCTACTGCAGCATCATCAAAATAAAATTTAACTTCCATTCCTGGAGTAGTTGTAATTAAAGGAATCTGAGATTGTAAATTAAAAATCTCTTTTCCATCCCCTGTATTGTTCACATCACAAAGCGTATACTCAGGCAAAACGCCTGGCGCAGGAATTACTGGATTAGGATTTACAATCAAACGTAAAGAAACTGCTTTGAAACATCCAGTTATAGTGTTTGCAACTCTTACCCAAATTGTTTGAGAAAAAGCAACTTGATTTGTATAATTCGTTACTGGAAGCGGTGTCGCTGTTGGAACAGCTGCACTTGCATCAGCTTCATCGCGATAATAAGTAAAAGTATAATTATCTAATGGATTTAGTACTGCCAACATTTGAGCCTCTCTAATTCTTAAATCAGGGAAAGTCGCAAAACCATCTGCTGTTGTGTCATCACAAATTTCAATTGAATCAGGAGATACTGGCTGAGGTGTTCTATTTACAATCAATCTCAATTGTGCAATAGAAGGACATGCACTTCCACCTACTTCTTGAACTCTTACCCACATTATATAAGGTACTTGATCAGGATGTGCGTTAACAAGATTTTCATAAGGCGCATATTTTGGAAATACACCATCAAGCGCATTTCGCTGTGTTTCGTGATATGTAATTTGTAATGTTGAACCTGCACCTATGATTTCATCATTTTTTAGAGCAAGATTAAATAATGCAATTCCATCAGTATTATCATCACAAACTTCTAAAGGAGTTGGATTAAAATTAATAGCAGGTGCTGCTGTAGGCGTAATCGTTAATGTTCCTGCAATATTAGCTGAACAAGAAGGAATACTTCCGCTAGCAGCAGAAACAACAGATACTAAATTAAACGTTGTTGTTGCTGTAATTGGAATTGTTGTATAAATCCAACCACCAGATCCATTTAATGTTACACTATCAGAGGTTGCAACTGCCCCAACTGTATAAGTAAAATTAACTTGTGCATTTGGCGTACCTGTAAAAGTAATTTCAGCTGTTCTATTGGAACAAATATTTGGCAAAGCCGTAAAACTAGCTGTTGGCAAAGCCACAACTCTAACTACAGAAGTCGCATTTAACGTACTTTGGCAAGTAATTCCATCAAGCAGACTAACACTTACTAATCTGTAAGTAGCATCTGCGGTTAATGTACCTGTATTGATTGTTCCAGTTCCTGATCCGTTTATTGGTAAATTAATAGTAGCAGGACCTCCATTTAAAGTATAAGTAACAGTACTGTTTGGAGTACCGGTAACTAAAACTGTTGTACTAGAACCTGTACAAATATTTTGATTTGCTTGAATAGTTGCTGTTGGCAAAGGCTTAACATCTACTAAAACTGAACCCGTAAGCAAGGTCTCACAAGATAGTGTTCCTGTTGTTACAACTTTTACTAATTGATAAGTAGTATCGGCAGTTAAAGCTGGTGATGTATAAGTTCCTTCTCCAATAGCTGGATTAGCCGTAGACGGCAAAAGCGAAACCTGTTGATCAGGACCTCCATTTATTTTAAAATATACTGTCGTATTTGGTGTTCCTGAGAAATCAATTACTGTATTACCTCCAGAACAAATTGTAGGAATAGCAGTAGAAATTGTTGCTGTTGGCAAACCAACAACTGTAATAGCAACAGTTCCTGTAAGAGTTTGTGAACAAGTAGATGGAGCTGGCATTGCCACGCTTACCAATTCATATGTAAAAACTCCTGTCGCAGGCAAAGTTTCAGAAAACGTAATCTCTCCTGATGCTGGGATCGTAATTGTAGGTTGCAGATTGGTATTCAATCTATAAGTCACAATTGAGTTTGGCGTACCTGAAAACTTAACACTTGAAGCATTCCCTAAACAAACTTGAGAATCAATCTGTGTAATTGTAGCTGTTGGATTTGGCGATACAGTAATAGTAACAACGTCTGTAAGCGTTTGCTCACATGGAGGCGTTGAAGCTGTACTTACCTTAGTCAATCTGTATGTATAAGTAGTATTCGGCGTTAAGGTTGTAGGCATGTTAATCGTCCCTTGGCCTAAAGTATCCAGAAGTAAAGTTTGAACAGCACCAGCATTTTCAGTATAACTTACAGTTGTGCCAGCCGTACCTGATACATTAATTGTAATCACATCATTTTCACAAATTGTAGTGCTAGTGGTTGTAAATGCAGCCGTTGGAAGACCTCCAACAGTTACTATGGCACTTTGAGGCACTGGGCTTGAACAAATATATCCATCAGTGTCTGTATATGTCGCACCAGTAACCGTATAAGTGTAGGTATTTCCAGAAACTACAGGCGGTGTTGTTAAAGTAATAGTCCTACTTGCCGGAATAGTTACAGAAGGCTGTGCGGTACTATTAAAAGTATAATTTACAACTGAACCTGGTTGACCAGTAATAGTAATCGGAGCAGTAGCTCCTGCACAAATTTCAGTAGTCCCTGTAATTGTAACATCTGGATTTGGTCTAAGTTTTACTTTAAGATATTTAACAATATAGCTTGATGGATCCGCAATTTTTTGCACACGCACATAGACGTCCTGACCATTTACTACCGTAAAAGGATTCAATACAGTTATTTGAGTCGCTATGTTGTCAGCATCAGTGGCAGAATTGTGAAAAGTAATCGAATAATCAGCTGGATTTAAACCATCAGCTGTATTTGAAGTATCAATCAAAGGTCTATAATTTAAAAGATTTACATCCTCAGTATTGTTGTTACCTGTATCACATACATCCACATCAATTTTACAATCTATAATGCTTACAGTAAATGGAACTATACTATTACATCCTCCTAATCCATCTTCTACACGAATATAAAGTGTATGAGAAGTTTCACTAGCAGGCAAAGTATATACTGCTGCAGTATCATTAGAAATAGGAGATACCATATTATTACCAAAACCATCTTGGGCATCTGCCAATGTTGTATAGATATATGCATTAGTGTTTGCAAGACTTAAACCACTACTAGCATAAATCGTATTAATATTATCTCCAACAGTAAATTGATTGGCATTTGCTGCAGAATTACAGTGTACCATATCTAATGGATTATTAATAGCTACTTCCCCGAATTTTATAGTGGTAAAATCAGAAGCAGGCAAAAGTGGTATTGCAGGATCGCAAGTTCCAAAAAGAGCATCAACTCTATATCTAGTCTCAGCAGTTGGCGCAACAGTTTTTGTTTGACCAACTCCAAGATCATTAATAATTGTATTAGTAGCATCAACTTCATACCAATGGTAATTTACCGAAACATTTGCTCCGCTTGGCGTAAATCTCCAAGCTTCATTTGTGACAGAAAATGTATCTGCATTTCTACCTGGCGCTGCTAAACCGATATTTCCAGTTTGATCTTGAATACCAATTGTTCCTTTTCCAGCATTAATACCTGTTGGCCAACTTGTACAACTTGTTCTTTTCTTAACATGAACCTCAATAATATTTGTTGATTCAAATAAAACAATCTGATAAGACTGTAAATCCGTTGAACTACAAGAACCTGAATAAAGAGGCACTTCACTCCAGTTTGCTACGAAAACTCTACAAGGATAAGCACCTATTGCAAAAAAGTTAATTTCTGCTGGTGCTGGTGGAGGAGTTCCAAAACGAATCATGTATAAATCTTGGTATACTCCAAATATAGCATTTCTGATATGATTGGCATTAGGAACTGGAACACTTATATTCCAATCACAATATCCTCCTGGAGCATAAGTTCCAGAGGGAGAATCAGGATCTCCAGCAACACCAAATGTCAATACTCCGTTGTCACCTATTAAACATTTATTATACTTTTCTCCATAAAAGCAAAAGTTAAAAGTTGTTGCCTGTTTCCCTTGTAATCTAGCGTAAGGCCCGCCAATAGCAGGATCGACATTACACCATTTGTCGTCAGCAACAATATTTGTTTTATCATTATTATTGTCTGGGCTTCTCCAAGAAAAACTTACAGGCGTAACTGTATAAGAAGTAGTCTGTTTTGGGACACTCCCAATTGGAGGTGCCGCCGTTAAAACCCTTGTTTCACCTGGAGCACAAATAGGCCTAACTGTTTGCGCTACTATCTTAAGACAGTTATCGGTTTGCGCATATGCACCGACAAAAAACAAAGCAAATAATAATGATAGAAAGTAACTCTTTTTCATTTTTAAGAATATTTTGAGGAGCGAAATTTACATAAATTTAAGAAACAATTATCTTAAATTTTCATTTTTTTTAAAATTAACATGTATACAAATTCTTTGCTTTTAATTATTTATCTTTGCTCACTTTATAATCATATTACAATAACATTCTATTTTCAATGATAAATAACGAGGAATTTCAAGACGAAATTGGAGATAATCATATTGCAACTAACGCAAAAAATCCCATCAGAAGTGATGCTTTTGACATTACTGACGAACAAAAAATTGAGCTGATAAAAAAAGATGTTGAAAACATTCTAAATACTTTGGGAATGGATTTAACAGACGACAGCCTAAAAGGCACTCCAAATCGTGTGGCCAAAATGTTTGTAAAAGAGATTTTTGGAGGCTTAAATCCAGATAAAAAACCAAAAGCTTCTACTTTTGATAACAATTATAAGTATGGAGAAATGCTGGTTGAAAAAAACATCACTTTATATTCTACTTGCGAGCACCATCTGCTTCCGATTATTGGTAGAGCTCACGTGGCGTATATTTCAAACGGAACTGTAGTTGGTCTTTCAAAAATGAACCGAATTGTAGAATATTTTGCAAAGCGCCCTCAGGTTCAAGAGCGCTTGACAATGCAGATTGTTCAAGAATTGCAAAAAGTTTTGAATACTGAAGATGTTGCCTGCGTAATTGATGCGAAACATCTTTGCGTAAATTCAAGAGGAATCAAGGATATCGAAAGCAGTACTGTTACTTCTGAATTTGGAGGTAAATTTAAAGACGAAGCAACTCGCCGTGAATTCTTGGATTATATTAAATTTGACACTAAATTTTAGTTAGTTTAATTGATAAATCGTTTATTTGTTTAATCGCTGTGAACAGTCAAGCAACTGGCAATTAAACGATTTCGGTATTAACGATTAAACAAAATAGATGTATATTTTTTCTTTTGAAAAACTGGAAGCTTGGCAAAATTCCCGAATGCTAATTTTAGATATTTATAAAATTGCAAATAATTTTCCAAGTAGCGAAAACTTTGGGTTATCTTCTCAAATAAAAAGAAGTACCGCATCAATAGCTACGAATATTGCCGAAGGAACTTCTAGAAATACAAATAAAGACAAAGCTCATTTTTTAAACATATCCTATTCGTCAGCAATGGAAACCCTGAATCACTTGATAATTTGCAATGATTTAAATTATATTTCTAATGAAGACTATATTCTTTGCAGAGAAAAGCTATCCAAAATTTGCAATCAAATCAATAGCTTAAAAAAATATTATACAGAAAAAGGTTAATCGTAAAATCGTAACTTTCCTCCGATTAAACAATTAAACATAAAACCGATTAAACATAAAAAGCATGCCTTTATACCAGAATCAAAATCTAAAAATATACAATTCTCTTTCGGGAGAAAAAGAAGTTTTCAAGCCTTTGCACGAAGGAAATGTTGGAATGTATGTTTGCGGACCGACGGTTTACAGCAATGTGCATTTGGGAAATGTGAGAACTTTTATGTCTTTTGACGTAGTTTTCAGATACCTGCAACACATTGGTTATAAGGTTCGTTATGTTCGAAATATCACCGATGTCGGCCACGTGGTGGATGATGAAGATGAAGGCGAGGATAAAATTGCGAAGAAAGCGCGTGTTGAAAAATTAGAACCGATGGAAATCGTGCAGCGTTATACTGTTGATTTTCATGAAATTTTGAAGGAATTTAATTTCTTGCCGCCTAGTATTGAGCCGACGGCAACGGGACATATCATTGAGCAGATTGAAATTATCAAAAAAATTATTGAAAACGGAATTGGATATGAATCTAACGGTTCAATTTATTTTGATGTCGTAAAATTTAATAAAACACATAATTACGGAAAATTGAGCGGTCGAAATATCGAAGATATGATCACCAATACTCGCGAATTAGACGGGCAATCTGACAAGAGAAATCCGCAAGATTTTGCTTTATGGAAACGTGCAGAACCAGAACATATCATGCGTTGGCCTTCGCCTTGGAGCGACGGTTTTCCAGGTTGGCATTTGGAATGTACAGCAATGAGTACGAAATATTTGGGTAATCATTTTGACATTCACGGTGGTGGGATGGACTTGAAATTTCCGCATCACGAATGTGAAATTGCTCAAAACGAAGCTTGTACTGGCGAATCTCCTGTAAATTATTGGATGCATGCCAATATGCTGACTTTGAATGGCAAAAAAATGGCCAAATCTACTGGAAATAATATTTTGCCAAGAGAAATTTACACAGGCGGAAGTCCGTTTTTAAGCAAAGCTTATTCTCCTTCGGTTGCTAGATTTTTTATGCTTCAGGCGCATTACAGAAGCAATTTAGATTTTACGGATGATGCAATTGCAGCTTCTGAAAAAGGCTTTGTACGTTTGATGGAAGCTTTTGATACGATTAATGAAATTACGCCTTCAGGAAATTCTTCTATAGATATTCAAGCTTGGATTTCGTTATGTTATGACGCCATGAATGACGATTTCAATACGCCTATTTTAATTGCACAGCTTTTTGAAGCCGTTCGTTATATCAATTTATTGAAAGAAAACAAAGAGACAATTACCGCAGAAGATTTGAATTTGCTGACTAAAACCATGGAAGGTTTCTTGTTTGATGTTTTAGGCTTGACAACTGAAAAAGCTGTTGGAAATACTGAAAAACTAGACAGTGTTGTAAACATGTTGATTGGAATGCGAAATGAAGCAAGAGCCAACAAAGATTTTGCCCTTTCAGATAAAATTCGCGACCAGCTAACAGGACTTGGAATAAATTTGAAAGACGGAAAAGACGGCACAACTTTTACGATAAATTAAAACAAAAATGATGAAGCTAAACGGTTTCATCATTTTTTTTAAAACACAATTGCATTGGAATTCAAGAAAATCATAATATTTCCTTTTGTTGCATTGGTACGATTTTACCAAATGGCAATCTCCCCTATTTTGCCTTCCGCTTGCCGATACGAACCCACTTGTTCTCAATATACAATTGAAGCTTTGCAGAAAAGAGGATTACTCATAGGAAGTTATTTGGCTATAAAAAGAATTTTGAGTTGCAATCCCTGGGGCGGAAAAGGTTATGATCCAGTTCCAGAAAAAGGATGCAATCACAAACATTAACGGCATTTTTTGTATTTGGTTAAATGCAAATCTTTATTTTTACGCATAAATTAGAATTAAAAAGTATGACTACACCACTAAGTATTGTCTGGAATCCCGCTGAAGGAATTGATCTAGGTTTTTTTGTTATTCGTTTTTACAGCTTGATGTTTGTAATTGCCTTCGTTTTAGGATGGTATCTTATGAAAAGTATTTTCGTTCGTGAAAATGAATCAATTGAAAAACTAGATTCCCTATTTATTTATACATTCTTGGCAACATTGATCGGAGCGCGTTTAGGCCATGTTATTTTCTATCAGCCAGAACTTTTCAAGGAAGATTTTTGGAGCGTATTTTTACCTTTCAGAACAAAACCTGAATTTGAATTTACTGGTTTTACAGGATTAGCTAGTCACGGTGCCGCAATTGCAATTATCATCATGATGTATTTTTACAGCAAAAACATCATCAAAAGACCAATTTTATGGGTTTTGGATAGAATCGTAATTCCGGTTTCAAGCGGTGCAATTTTCGTCAGGCTAGGAAATTTTTTCAATTCTGAAATCTTCGGACATCCAGTTTCTGGAGACAAGTTTTATGCTATAAAATTCATCAGAGACGATGAATATTGGTTGAGAAAAAGCGATGTTTTGAGAATTACCGGAGCCAAAGATATCAATGAAGGATTTAAATTGATTCAAACAGATCCGAAATACGCACAAATATTAGCTGAAATTCCTTACAGACATCCAGCACAGCTTTATGAAGCATTTGGATATGTATTTGTATTCCTAATCTTATTCTACGCTTATTGGAAAACAGACGCAAGAGAAAAATCAGGTTATTTATTAGGCCTATTTTTAATTCTTTTATGGACAGTGAGATTCTTTGTGGAATTTGTAAAAGAATCGCAAGGAGGATTTGAAAATAGCCTAGGAATTCTTTCAACAGGACAGTGGTTAAGCATTCCTTTTATCATTGCTGGATTTTACTTAATGATTAGAGCCAAGAAAAAAGTACATTCTTTATAAAGATTATAATAAGATTAAAAGGAGAGCAATTGCTCTCCTTTTTTATTAAAGCATTATTATTAAGCCAAATTATTTTGGAAATTTTACAAGCACAATTTTAATACGATTAAAACCTATTTTGGGTACCTTCTTCACGACTTGCACGAAGTTATTCAACAGCTTAAATGCTTGCAACAACATTCGTTTAAGCAATCAAATCTGTTGCTTTCCTTCTAGAAAACTTACTTGAAGCAATTCAACAGGTTGGACGGCATTATATTTTTATATTATTTGCAAATTTTATACATTTCAATTATAGTCAAAAAAAAGGCCTCAATTTCTTGAGGCCTTTTTTTTATATTGAAGAAGATTAAACTGTTTCTTCTTTTGCATTGTTGTGCAAGTCTTCAATTCTTTTGTGCTCAGCATCTGAGATAGAATCTACAAGTACCGGAGTCGCAATGAATAATGAAGAGTAAGTTCCTACGATGATACCAACCAACATTGCGAAGATAAATCCTCTGATTGATTCTCCACCGAAGATAAACATGATCAATAACACCAAAACCATTGTCAAAGAAGTATTGATTGTTCTAGACATTGTAGTATTTACAGATTTGTTTACGATTTCATTGAAGCTACCTTTAGTTTTACCAGCAAGGTACTCACGAATTCTATCAAATACAATTACGGTATCATTCATCGAGTATCCAATTACGGTCAAGATCGCAGCAATGAAGTGCTGATCCATTTCCATGTGGAATGGCATGAATTTGTAACATAAAGAATAGATTCCTAAAACGAAGATAACGTCATGCGCAACCGCAGCGATTGCACCTAAACTATATTGCCATTTTCTGAAACTTATCATCAAGTAAAGGAATACAACTGTCATAGCTCCCAAAACCGCCCAGATTGAGTTAGTTTTGATGTCTTTTGCTACTGCTGGACCAACTTTTGAAGAAGACATGATACCAACTTGTTTTCCATCATATGCATTTACAAATTTTTCGTAAGTCAAATCAGCATTGTAATACTTTTTAAGGTTATCAAAAAGCATTTTATTTACTTCGATATCTGCTTCAGTTGCAGGATCGTCAATTTTGTATTTAGTAACGATTTTCAATTGCTCTTTGTCTCCAAGAACTTTCGCTTGAACACCGCTTCCGAAAACATCTGACAATTCATCAGCAACAACAGAAGCTTCAACTGGTTTTTCAAATCTTACTTGCAAAGTACGACCTCCAACAAAATCTACACCCTCATCTAATCCGTTTATTGACAATGAAATAATACTGATGATTACAACACAGCTAGAGAAAATATAAGTGATTTTCTTTTTACCTAAGAAGTCATAATGGAAGTTTGTAAACCAGTTTTTAGACATAGAAGTTACAAACGTCAAGTTATTTTTTCTAGACATACTCCACTCCAACAAGATTCTTGTAATGAAGATAGAAGTAAACAATGAAGTAAAAATACCAATCAACAATGTAGTTGCGAAACCTTTAATTGGTCCTGTACCAAAAATAAACAATACGGCTCCAGTTAGAATGTGCGTTACGTTAGCATCAGTAATTGATGACATCGCACCTCTCCAGCTGAATGAAACTTTTATCGCTTCATCAAGAGATTTACCCAGTCGCAGTTCTTCCTTGGCTCTTTCATAGATAATGATATTCGCATCGACCGCCGTACCCATTGTTAATACGATACCTGCAATACCTGGCAATGTCAAAATCGCACCAATGCTTGCAAGAATACCGAATAAGAAAAGTAAGTTGACAATCAAAGCGATATTTGCATACCAGCCAGATTTGCCATAATAAACAATCATCCAAAGAGAAACCAATAACAATCCAACCAAAGCAGAATTGATACCATTGTCAATAGCTTCTTGACCCAAAGATGGACCAACAGCATCAAATTGAACAATATCAGCAGAAGCAGGCAATTTACCAGCTCTTAAGATGTTCGCTAAATCTTTAGTTTCAGCAATATCAAAGTTTCCTGTAATTTGAGAAATTCCTCCAGAGATAGCACCGCTAGTAACTCCAGGAGCAGAATAAACTACATCATCAAGAACAATCGCGATAAAACTTTTTTCAGTATAAGCTTTACCAGTAAGTTCTTCCCAGTCTTTTGCACCTTTGCTGTTCATAACCATTTCAACCGATGGTTTACCCATTTGGTCAAATTTATCGCTTGCATCAGTTACGACAGCACCGCTCATTGCTGGCTGGTTTTGTCTGTTTCCTTTTAAAGCATACAATTCAAGAACTGCAACTTTTTTAGAACCTTGTGTTTTAATCGGATCAACGATTTGTTGATTTAAAACATTAATATTTTGTGGCTTGCTCCAAACAAATTTAGCATAACGCTGTTCTCCTGCAAGCAAAGACTTAACTTCTGGCATTCTCAAAAAGCGACCGATTGTAGCAGTATCTTTTGGAGCAAAATAACCAAGAACTGGTCCGCTTCCGTAA
Source organism: Flavobacteriaceae bacterium PS02334 (assembly GCA_029959295.1). Classification (GTDB taxonomy): domain Bacteria; phylum Bacteroidota; class Bacteroidia; order Flavobacteriales; family Flavobacteriaceae; genus Flavobacterium. The sequence goes on from JASCOH010000001.1 coordinate 571,801, forward strand.
GCAGTCATTTTATCAATGAAAGGATTATTTCCTTTTGCAGTAGCTGCAGAATCTGTTGCTTTATCAGTCAATAAGTTTCCGATAGTATCGGTAGCACTTTTTGGAGTTTCTTCTTTAGTTACTGTTTTTTCAGTTTTTTTCAAAACTTCATTGGCAGCCATAATAAAGTTACCCATTTCTTCAATTTTGTAAGTTTCCCAAAATTCAAGCTGTGCAGTACTTTGTAATAATTTTTTAATACGATCAACATCTTTCGCACCCGGAAGCTCAACCAAGATTCTTCCTGACTCACCCAATTTTTGGATGTTTGGTTGAACAACTCCAAATTTATCGATACGCTCAGTCAATACTCTAAAAGCACTTTCTACTGATTCGCTTACTTTTCTTTTGATAACAGTTTTTACTTGAGAATCTGTCATGTTGAAAGTAACTTCTTCTAAATTTCTGTGTGCAAAAATTTCAGGATCAGCTAATTTTACAGTTCCTTTAGACTCTTGATCAAAAGCAACGAAAAAGGCATCAAGATAATCTTGATTTCCTTCTTGGTTTTTAGTTGCATTTTCTAAAGCTTTGTTGAAAACGGCATTTTTTGAATTGTTAGCCAAAGTTTTCAAAACGTCTTTCACAGAAATTTGCAAAATCACGTTGATACCTCCTTCAAGATCCAGACCTTTATTAATCTGTTTGTCTGAAACTTCTTTGTAGGTAAACTTTGTGAAACCTAAATTGTAAACGGTTTCTTTTTCAATCGAATCAAGATATTTTACTTCTCTTTTCTCATCTCCGTTAGCAAAAGCTTTTGCATCACTCTTAATGCCATCGGCAACGAATGTGAATGAAAGTTGGTAAATACTTACCAATGCAAATAAAATTGCAAAAAATTTAACGAGTCCTCTATTCTGCATTATTACTAAAAATTAATTAAATTTCTTATTTATGGTGTGTTTATACAAATAAAACAGGCTAAATCAAGTAGTTACCCTTAAATGAATACTACAACTTGAGTTATCCCATTTTTTTAAAACGAGCAAATATATAATTAACCAAAAGATTAACCAATTAATTTACTAATTATATCATAAAAAAAAGACTGCAAGAAGCAGTCTCTTAATTTATAAGGTGGAAATTACGCCAAAACCGACTTTAAATCGGCGTTCATATTTCTAACCGCATCGGCACTTTTTGCAAGCAATGCTTTTTCATTTTCATCTAAATTAATAGTAAGAATTTCTTCAATACCATTTTTTCCGATGATGCAAGGAACACCTAGACAGATATCATTCTGCCCATATTCTCCTTCTAAAAATACTGAACAAGCAATCATTTTCTTTTGGTCGTTCAAGATACTGTCAACTAAATAAGCTACAGAAGCTCCTGGCGCGTACCAAGCTGAAGTTCCTAACAATCCAGTTAAAGTTGCACCACCGACCATTGTATCAGCAGCTACTTTTTCTAATTCTTCTTTAGAAAGAAATTCAGAAACCGGAATACCATTATAAGAAGCCAATCTTGTCAAAGGAATCATAGTCGTGTCTCCGTGACCTCCGATTACCATTGCTGAAACGTCATTTGACGGCTTATCTAAAGCTTTTGACAAATAATATCTGAAACGAGAACTATCCAAAGCGCCACCCATTCCGATTATTCTATTTTTTGGAAGTCCAGTCGCTTTTAAAGTCAAGTAGGTCATCGTGTCCATTGGATTTGAAACTACCACAACAATTGTATTTGGAGAATATTTTAAAACATTTTCTGCAACTGATTTCACGATTCCAGCATTGATTCCGATTAATTCTTCTCTAGTCATTCCAGGTTTTCTTGGAATTCCAGAAGTAATAACTACAACATCGCTGTCTGCAGTTTTAGAATAATCATTAGTAACACCTGAAACTTTTGTATTAAATCCAGTGTTTGTAGCACATTGCATAATATCCATAGCTTTACCTTCAGCAAAACCTTCTTTAATATCCAATAAAACTACTTCGCTAGCAACTCCTCTGTAAGAAATCACATCTGCACAAGTTGCACCGACGTTTCCGGCACCTACTATTGTAACTTTCATATTATATGTTTGTTTATTTGTTTAATCGTTTAACTGTTTAATCGGCAAAATCGGATAAACATTTAAACGATTAACCGATTAAACATTTTAAGCATCAATTTTAGCATAAACTGCATTCTTCTCAATAAACTCACGACGAGGCGGTACCTCATCACCCATCAACATTGAGAAAACACGGTCAGCTTCTGCAAGACTATCGATAGTAACTTGACGCAAAGTTCTAAAACCTGGATTCAATGTAGTTTCCCACAATTGTTCCGCATTCATCTCTCCAAGACCTTTATATCGTTGGATATTTGAACCGCCGCCCATTTTTTCAGTAATTTCATCACGCTGAGCATCCGTCCAAGCGTATTCTTTTTTATTTCCTTTCTTCACTAAATACAAAGGAGGAGTTGCGATATAAACGTGGCCGTTTTCAATCAACTCTTTCATAAATCGGAAGAAGAAGGTTAATATTAAGGTAGAAATGTGAGAACCATCGACATCGGCATCACACATAATCACTACTTTATGGTATCTTAATTTTTCTAAATTCAACGCTTTTGAATCTTCCGCAGTACCGATTGTTACACCAAGAGCCGTGAAGATATTTCTAATCTCTTCGTTCTCGAAAACCTTGTGGTGCATTGCTTTTTCAACATTCAAAATTTTACCACGCAAAGGCAAAATAGCCTGAAACATTCTATCACGGCCTTGTTTTGCAGTCCCGCCTGCCGAATCTCCCTCAACAAGGAAAACTTCACATTTTGCAGGATCTTGCTCAGAACAGTCAGATAATTTCCCTGGCAATCCGCCGCCGCCCATAACGGTTTTTCTCTGAACCATCTCACGCGCTTTTTTTGCAGCGTGGCGAGCTTGAGCAGCTAAGATTACTTTTTGAACGATAATTCTAGCATCATTCGGATTTTCTTCCAAATAAGACTCCACCATTTCAGCAACAGCTTGGCTTACAGGAGAAACAACTTCTCTATTTCCAAGTTTTGTTTTTGTCTGGCCTTCAAATTGCGGTTCTGAAACTTTTACCGAAATAATAGCTGTCAAGCCTTCACGGAAGTCATCTCCCGTAATCTCAAATTTCAATTTATCCAACAACCCAGATGCATCTGCATATTTCTTCAAAGAACGAGTCAAACCAGTTCTAAAACCTTGCAAGTGCGTTCCTCCTTCGTGCGTATTGATATTGTTTACGTAAGAGAAAATATTTTCAGAGTAGCTTGTGTTATAAATCAAAGCCACCTCAACAGGAATATCGCCAGTTTCTCTTTCCATGCTGATAACGTGCGAAATAATCGGCTCGCGGTTACCATCTAAAAAGCGGATATATTCTTTCAAACCTTCGTCTGAATGAAAAACTTCGCTGATAAATTCTCCTTTATCGTCTTTTTCTCTTTTGTCTGTAAAAGTAATCGTGATTCCTTTGTTCAAGAACGAAAGCTCACGCATACGCGCTGACAACGTATCATATGAAAACTCAACTGTCTGCGTAAAAATCGTATCATCTGGATAAAAAGTCTGTCTGGTACCGCGTTTTTCCGTTTCGCCAACTTGCTTAACCGGATACATCGCTTTTCCTTTTTCATACTCTTGCTCATAGATTTTTCCATCGCGGAAAACGGTAGACTTCATGTGGTTTGACAACGCATTTACCACAGAAACACCCACACCGTGAAGACCTCCTGAAACTTTGTATGAATCTTTATCGAATTTACCTCCGGCACCAATTTTGGTCATTACAACCTCAAGTGCAGAAACGCCTTCTTTTTTATGTATGTCAACCGGAATACCACGTCCGTTATCTTCAACAGTAATTGAATTATCTTCATTAATGGCAACTGAAATAGTGTCGCAATGGCCACCCATCGCCTCATCGATTGAGTTATCGACAACTTCATAAACTAAATGGTGCAAACCTCTTACACCTACATCTCCAATATACATCGACGGACGCATTCTCACGTGCTCCATCCCTTCTAATGCTTGAATACTATCGGCTGAATAATTGTTCTTCTTGATTTCTTCGCTCATATATAAATTTGTCTAAAAAGGTATTTTAATGTTTAACGAACAAATATATAAAAATGGGAGTGATTATCAGCCATAAAAGCCAATTTTAGCACTTAAGTTATCAACATTTTGTTAGGTATAAGTTATGATTTAGGAGTTATAAATTACACGATTTCCATGTTATTAGATTCAAAATAATTAGCGGATTTCTATAAATTATATCGCAACCATCTGAGCTTTTGAGTAACTTTAGATATTGTTGGGAGCTTTGACTATGTAAAGAAATCAGAACGCTTAAAAAAATTATAATACGAAAAAAGCGCTACTAAAAAAGTAACGCTTTTTAACAAACAAACTAAACTCCCAATTGAATTTAAACACTAATATTATTTTTTGCGATTGCCGTATCTGCCTGCACGTGAGCTGCATTTGCACGACCGCTCGGATCTTGATTTTCTTGCCATTTTGGAATCCATTTCCTAACAGTCTGCGCGGCGCTAACCTGCGGAAAATGTTTATGAAATATATCTCTATAAAAATACGCTTCTTTAGTTGTCGGCGTGTTGTAGGTAAATCTTTCTCCAGCTCTTTCTAATTGATAATCGGTAATTTGCGAGGCACAATATTCAATTAAAGTGTCAATCCAGTTGTAACCAACTCCGTCAGAAAACTGCTCTTTTTGCCTCCACAAAACTTCTTGTGGCAGATAAGGATCTTCTGGCGTATCGAAAGCTTTTCTCAAAATATATTTTTCAACGCCATCATATGTTTTTGGCTGTTTTTCTTTTGGTTCAATTTTAATAGTCAGATCTAAAAACGCTTTGTCTAAAAACGGAACTCTAGCTTCTAAACCATGCGCCATTGTTGATTTATCTGCACGAAGCAAATCGGCAGTGAATAATTTTTGGACTCTTTCAATGGTTTCTTTTTGGAAATCTTCTGTCGACGGCGCATTTCTGAAATACAAATAGCCTCCGAAGATTTCGTCTGCTCCTTCTCCTGAAAGAACGACTTTCACGCCCATGTCAGTAATGGCTTTTGAAAGGAAATACATCGGCGTACTTGCTCTCACTGAAGTGACGTCATACGTCTCTAAATGCCAAATCAATTTATCTAAAACTTCAATTCCTTGTTCAATTGTAAAGTGGATTTCGTGGTGTTCTGTTCCTAAGAATTCTGCCACTTTTCTTGCCGCTTTTGCATCCGGCGCTTCTGCATCCAAACCGATTGAAAACGAATGCAAGGTTTTTCCTTTTTCTTTTAATAAGCGTGCTGCGATTGCTGAAGTCAAAGAAGAATCCAAACCTCCAGAAAGCAAAACTCCGATTGGCACGTCGCTCATCAATCTTTTGCGTGTTGCTTCTGTCAATGATTCACGGATTGCAGTCAAATCTAAAGCTTCTGTCGCTTTTGTATAATCTTCATATTCTGGCTTGTAGTATTTCACAAAGCCCGTTTTTGGCGTGTAATAATGTCCCGGAGGGAAAGTCGCGAACGTTTTGCACTGGTCAGCAATCGGCTTCATTTCTGAAGAAAAATAAACGCGACCTCTTTCGTCTAGTCCGTAATATAAGGGCTTTACTCCTATTGCGTCTCTTCCTGCGATAAAATCGTCTCCGTCAATTACTACGAAAGCGAAATCTCCGTCGAGCCTATTTAAAAATTCATAACCAAATTCTTCGTATAAATGAACGATTACTTCTGAATCAGATTTTGTTCGGAAAGTGTGCGATTTCAAAATGGTTTCTCTCAATTCTTGGTGATTGTAGATTTCTCCATTGTGCACCATATAGGCAGTTTTTGTTCCTCTTATCGGTTGTTTTCCTGAGTGCAAATCGATAATTGACAAACGTTCGTGGCTCAAGATGTGGCCATTTTCAGTCACGTGCAGATCGCTCTCGTCTGGTCCGCGATGCGACATTCTTTTTGAAAGTTGTTTTACCAATTCCTCGTCTTTGCCTTTTCCTATAATTGCTAAAATTCCGCACATAAATATATCTTTTCTGTATTTTACTTATTTTGATAAAGCAAATTTCAAGTTTTTGTTTTATTTATTAAAGCGTAATTCTATTTTTAGTTACAATTATAAACTTTAAACAAACTTTTTAATCAATTCTAAAAGTTAATCGCTTTAAAAGCGTGAATTTAGTTTGAAATTATAAAAAAAGCCATTCGATTGGAATGACTTGATGACTTTATTAAACGCAGATTTAAAACGATGACATGGATTTTCTCGAATGAATTTTTATTCCTTTTGCCTTTTGCCTGCCTACTCTTGCGTAATACTTACTCCACGCTTTCAATTAAATATTTAGTTCCGTTGATTTCGAAAGTGTAATCGACTTGCTGTCCCATTAATTTATTCCCTAGTGGTGATTGCGGAGAAAGCGCAATGATATTTTTTTCTTCTATTTTGATTTTTGGAAGTGCTGCAGACATGAATAATAAAATTCCATTGGCTTTAATCAAACTGCCAACTGCTATTATTTTGTTTTGTTTTGAAGCGTCAATTTTTTCTAAAATATCTTTTTGCTCTAAGTATTCTTTTATTTTATGATTCAGTTTTTCTTGTTCTAAATGCATCATTGACAAGGCAGTTTCGTGCTTGTCTCCTGCCGAACCTTTTGCGTCGTTTTTAGCGTCTTCTGTCAGGTTTGCAATCATGTCTTGGAAAGCATCGATTTTATCTTGAACTAATTGCTTGTAATATTGGAGCGTTTTTTCTTTTAGGGTCATTTTGTTCTTTTGGAAAGCTTAATTATTTTTTTTTAGAACGCGGATTTAAACGGATTATACGGATTATACGGATTTTCGCAGATTTTTTCTTTATAAAAAAACCGCAGATTCGTCGATTTAAAATCTGTGAATCTGCGGTAAAAATAACAATTTGAATTGGTTTAGAAATCAAATTTGTAATTTGCTCCTATCAAAAACTGGAATCCTTGAACTGGATAGTTTATCCATTTTTGGTAGTCTTGGTTGGCGATGTTGTTCAGTTTTAAAAATCCGGTCAATCTCTCGCTATATTTGTAGCCAACGTGCGCATTTAAGTCAAAATAACTGTCTAATGTTGTGTTTTCTAAATCATTTCTCAAAGCTGACGTATAGCTGAATTGGTCTTTTCTTTCGCCTACAAAAAATACACTTGTTCCTGCATACCATTTTTCAGTGATGTTGAAATCTAGGTTTGCGGCAACTTCAAGCGTTGGCAGATTCCAAGCTTCTGATTCTGCATCTGTAGTGAAGCTGTTGAAAGTTCCTGAGATTCCGAAAGACACATTTTTTGAGAAATCTGCTTTTAATTCTCCGAAGAAACTGATTGTTTTTACGTTATCATAGACCACGTCAAAGGAGTTTCCGAAAGCATATCCTTCCGTATTTGGATTTGTAGAAAAATAAGGATTGTTTTTGAACATCGCTTTTTGGTCTTCATTTTTGTAAGAACCTCTTATGTTGAAACCTACATTGTTTGCGATTTTTCCTTTTAAACCTACATAGATATCATATTTTTGGTCTGTCGGAGCGATGCCCAAAGTTGGCGATACAAAGAAATTTTCCTGCGTAAAATCACGATAGGAGTTTTGTTTCAAGCTTCCTTCCGCGCCAGCGTAAGCAATCATCACGTCGCCGACAATTCTGTAAGTTGCCGTAACTTGCGGATACACGAAGAATTTATTGTCGCTGTTTTCATTGTCAACGCTGTAGAAAAGTCCAGCGCCCAAATTCACCGTCAAGTCATCTTGCTGATACGTAAAACTTGGCTGTACTCCGAAATTTGCGTAGCCGTATTTTATTTCATCGCCACCGAAATAGGTCTTTTCAAACGAACCCCCGATGTAATCTACCACAAAACTTGCATTTATTTTTTGTCCGGAAACTTCAAAACCAACCGTCGGTTTTACGAAAAATCTATTTTCTCCCGAACCAAAATCATCTGAAAAACGACTAAATTTCAAAGTTGCGTCTTTGAAAATACCGTCCTCAACGCTAAATCTTCCTCCTAAATAAATATTTTGATAAGTATGCTGCGGATCAATTCCTCTCACTAAATTATTTCTATCTTCTTCTAAAAGATCGCTTCCGAAGTCAGTTCTCAAACCATACCAATTATAAATTTGGTGCTGGTAACCCGCATCAACATTCCAAGAATAGTCTTTTTGCTGGTTTCCGTAAGTCAAATCTAAAGACGTATTGTAGAATTTATCGTCTAGCAAAATATCGTTAATGCCGCCTTGCGAAGAAATATGGCGAAGCATTCCACCTACATATTCGTTTTTGTTCAGGTTTTCAGTTACGAATAATTCTGCATTTACCGTTCCGTAGTTTCCTACGCCCAAAGTCGCATAATTTTTATACAGTTTTTCTTGTTTGGCTTTGTCAACTGTCGCCGCTCTTCCTTTTGAAGGAGTGAACGTCGAAGCTACAGGAAAAGAAAAAATATTATACTTAATTTCTTCTTTTTTCGTATTGTCATCGTCTTCTAAAGTCGGCGTTTCTTTTACTTTGAAAGCATCAGAAATTGTCGGCGTGTAAGGTTTTACTACGTTCACGACTTCCGTCCCGATATTTTCGTCTTTTTTCTGTGCAAAAGTGGTTTGGAGTCCTGCAAAAAGAAACAGAGCCGCCATTTTATATTGAATTTTATTTGTCATAATACAAGTATTGAAATTTAGAATAAGATGAAATTAGTTTTGAATTGAGGAGTTGCGTTTTGCCTCTTCTCCCTTAATAATATCCAATTCTTTTTGTGCTTCTTCTATAACATCTGGGTAATCTTTGAAGTTTTTCAGAACGCTTTCCAAGATGTAATTTGCCTGGAAACTGTCTTTTAATCCGTAGAAATTTTTAGCCATCACGACCAATCCTTTTGCACCGAAATATTTATATCCTGAATAATCTTTTGCCAGTTTTTGAACCGCCGTGTTTGAAGCGTCAAACTTTCCGTCTTTGTTTTTGAAATAAGCGTCATAGTACAAAGCTTCTGCCGCCAATTCTCCTTTTGCAATCGTTAATAATTTTACGTAAGCCGTTTTTGCCTTCTCTTCGTCATTGATTTTTATAGCTGAACGTGCCACGATTACTTGCGCATCACTTTTTACAGCGTTGTCTGTTTTTGGATTGTTCAAGACTTTTTCTGCGTAAACTGCTGCGTTTTCATAATCTTTTTGATCGTAATAAGACTTCATCAGATTTGACTGCGCGAACGTAATATTCTGCGGATAATCTGCTTCAGTTTCCAATCTTTTTAATACTGGAACCGCTTTTGCATAGTCCGCTTTTTTCAAATGAATTTGAGAAAGACGCGCCAAAGACTGCTCTGTAAATTCATTTCTTGGTTTAGAAATTACGAATTCATAATTTGGGATTGCGTTGTTTGGCAAGCCGTCAGCAAAGTAAGATTGCGCCAAATAAAAGTTCGCTTTCAAAGCATTAACGCCATTTGGAAATTTCGCCACATAACCGCTTAACGCCGTAATTGCGGGTTTTGTATTGTTTTGCAGATATTGTTTTTCTGCTGCTTCATAGGTATCATTATCTAATTCAGCATCAGAAACTTCTACGAAATCTAAAGTTTTCACCCAAGTTGCGTATTCATCCACTTTTCCGCTATCCAAATAAATTAATCTTGCCGTTGAAACTGCTTCTAAAGCCTCTGGCGTATTTGGATATTCTGCAACGACTTTTTTCAATTTTGCCAAAGCCAATTGGTCTTTTTCTCCGTTATAATACACCAAGCCTTGGCGTAAAATTGCTTTTGCAGAATAAGAACCACCTTTATATTCAGCAATTAATTTGTCATAAGTCTGCACTGCAAGATCGATTTTCTTTTCTGCAACATAAGTATTTCCTAGCTCATACAAAGCATCATCACGCAATTGCGATTTCGGAAAATTCTTCACGAAGCTGTTTAAGTCTTCAATTTTTTTATCGTTTCTAGAAACAAATCCGTAGCTGATTGCTTTTTGGTAAGCTGCGTAATCTGCGTCAACACCTTTGATTTCAATCGCTTTGTTGTAAGCATCCATCGCCGGCCAGTATTTTGCAGAAACATAATAACTGTCTCCCAAACGAAGGTAAGCATCGTTCAAACGCACTTTATCGTCTTTTGCCCCAGTTGCAATAAAACTTTGGAAATTCACCGCCGCTTGGTCGTATTCCTTCAGTTTGAAATAAGTGTAGCCTACATTATAATAGATGTTTTTATTTTCTGGAGTATTCTTTGCTTCAGCACTTCCGATGAATTGTTTATAAGTCAGCAAAGCTTCGTTGAAATTATCTAAAACATATTCTGTTTCCGCTTTCCAGAAAGTGGCTCTTGCTGTGAATTTTGCATTATTTCTTTCAGCTAAAGATTTCTTGAACATGGCCAAAGCTTCTGGATAGCTTCCGTCAGTATATAATTCTAAACCTCTGTAAAAAGTCACTTTTTGATACGCTTCTCTGTTTGAAGATTTATTTTTTTCTAATAAAACCAACGCTTCTTTGTAGTTTTTAGACGTAATATAAGAGTTGATCAAAAGCGTTTCGATTTCAGCTCTGCTTGGATTATTTGGATATTTTTCAATAAATCCGCTTAAAACTGCAGGAATACTTTGGTAAGAATTCCCTATTTCATAGCTTAATTTGGCATAGTTCAAATAGGCATCTTCTTGGATTTTTGCATCAAATTCCATTTCAGAAGCATTTTTGAAAGCATTCAAAGCTTGCTGTTTTTTGTCGGTTTTCAAGTAGCTTTCTCCTAAATGATAATACGCATTTTGAGCCACAGCATCTTTTCCGTCAATGATTTTATTGAATTGCGCGATAGCATTTTCAAAATCGCCTTGCTTGTAATAAGCATATCCTAATTGGTAAAAATCAGTATTGTTCCACTTGCCCTTTTTTCCTCTATATTCATTCAAATATGGAATTGCTTTATCATATTGCTTCAAATTAAAATAGCTCTCGCCGATAATCTTATTCAATTCAGACTTTTCTTGCGCATTCGATTTTGCCATTGCCGCCTTTCCTAATTCAATGGCTTTGTCAAATTTTCCTAGCTTGAAATTCATGTCTGCTTGGAAATAAGACATTTTATCTTGGTATTTTTCTTCGCCAGAAACTTCGTCGAATAACTTCGTAGCTTTTGTATAATCGTCAGATTCATAAGCCATAAATCCTAAATAATATTTGGCCTGGGAACCATATTCTTTAGAATTCAAAACTTGGTTGAAGTAATTCGAAGCTTCTTTTTTATTTCCTGCCGTAAAAAAAGTATATCCTTTTTGGAAATTATATTTATCGCGGTCGTCTTGACTTAGCGTACTTTCATCCACTTTGTCAAACCATTTCATCGACTGCGGATATTTTCCCTGCTCAAAATAATAATGCGCCACTTCAATGTAGGCTTGGTTTTGCTTGGTGCTTGTCGGATAATTTTCAACGAAACTTTCCATCTTTTGATCTGCATCAGATTGGTTCAAACGAATAGCGCAATTGGCGATATAGTAAGCGCAATCGGCTTCAACATCAGAATTTTTATTTACGTTTTCAGCTTTCACTTTTTCGAAAATAATCTGTGCGGCTTGATATTGCTTGTCTTTATAAAGCGCTAAAGCCTTGTTGTATTCCCTTAAATCGTTGGTGTAAATTGCCGACTGCTGCGCAAAAACCGAAGCGGTTCCCACAAATGAAAACAGCAGAAATAACCTTGAAAGTTTGTGCATTTTTATTGTTTTTGTTTAAAATTCAAATATATCAAATTCCTATGTTTATAACGGCAGGGGTTTTGGGTTTATTGTGAAAAAGTTTTAACATTTTTGTGTTAAGAGCTTAAGGTTTTGGGTTTAAGGCGTTAGGATGGCTCAAAATTTAAAAAATGCAATGAACTGCAATTAAATTTTGATAAAGCACGTTAACTTAGTACTTTTACGTCATAAACCCAATTACCATGTCGCAACCTGTGCTTTTTTTGAGAAATGCAAATATCTATCAAGAGAAAAATCTTATTCTATCCAACGTAAATATTGATGTCAATCATGGCGAATTCCTTTATTTGATTGGAAAAACAGGAAGCGGAAAAAGTAGTTTCATGAAAACTTTATATGCCGATTTGCCTCTGACTGAAGGGCAAGGAAGCATTGTGGACTATGATTTGGCAGCTTTGAAAGAAAAAAATATTCCTTATTTGAGAAGAAAAATCGGGATTGTTTTTCAGGATTTTAAATTGCTCCCAGATCGAAATGTACATGAAAATATGGTTTTTGTTTTGAGGGCGACAGGCTGGACAGACAAAAATGAAATGGAAGACAAAATTGGCGAAGTTTTAGACAAAGTCGGAATGAAAAATTTTGCGAATAAAATGCCACACCAGCTTTCTGGCGGTGAACAGCAAAGAATTGCGATCGCGAGAGCGCTTTTAAATGATCCAGAAATCATTTTGGCCGATGAACCGACCGGAAATCTTGATCCGCAAACCAGCGTAGAAGTCATGGAAGTTTTGCGAAAAATCAATGCGAACGGAAAGACAATTATCATGGCAACACACGATTATGCTTTGCTTTTGAAATATCCTGCGAAGACTTTAAAATGTGAAGGTGGGTCTGTTTTTGAAGTAGTTCAAAGAACAGTTTAAGACTTTATATCTTCTAAAATTGCAGCTATTTTTTGCGCATTGACTTTATCATCTAGATATTTTTCAAGCACTACTTTTTTATTTTCACTTTCAGTATAAGATTGTGTTTTCAAGAAATTAATTTTTGAAATCAATTCTTCTTTGGAAGCTATTTTTATGCAGAAATTTGAAACGATTTCATCATCCATAATATTTTCATTGATGATGCAAAAACGGCTTCTGAATAGCGAATTCACAAGCTTCAACTTGGTTCCAGATTTTTGGAAGGAGAGAATTACGTTGATGTGCGCGTCTTTTAAAAGCTGTTTTAGTTTCTCGAAATTTTCCAGATAGACAAATTCAATATTTGAGGAATTTCCAATATTTTTTCGGATAAAATTTTCATTCGAACCTGAAGCGATTACGAGCTTATACTCTTTGATTTCCTTAAAAACTTCAATAAGATATTTAGCCACTTTTCGATTGTCGGAAGTTTTTAAATCGCCGTGGTAAAAAGCATATTTCCCGAATCCTTCCGCAATTTCAACCGTTTCATTTCCATGAAAAACAGGAACATACGACGAATTTCCAAACTTTCGATTGACATACTCATTTTCGAATTTTGAAAGTGCCAAAACACGATTAAAAGTTTGCAGTTTCTTTTCGTGAATTTGATATTTTTTACTTTCTATAAAGTACAAAAACTTCTTAATCCAATTGTTTTCACTTTTAGAAATTCCGAGGAAATAATCTTGTTCTAGATTGTGAAGACGAAGAATTTTTACTCTGTCATTCAAGCTTTTATCTTCAGAAAGATAAGCTGTTTTCAAACCTTCAAATAAAATCGGAGCATCATTTTTCTGTAAATTTTTCAAGAGATTTCCATCATTTCTAGAAATCACAGAAAAAGGAATTTTCGAAAAAAGATACAGTGGATTATAAGCATTTTTATAGAAATATAATTCTGAAACTAAGCTTTCCAACTCTAAATTTCCCGCTGGAATCGAGTTCACAAAACAATGTAGATAAATCTTGTAACCAATGTCATGCAAGGCTTTTATTTTATAAAAAACTTCAATTGCACCGCCATATTTTGGAGGAAATGGAGTATCAAAACTGACAATGTGAAGGCTTTTTTCTTGCATAACTAAAAGCAAAAATACTGTTTTTAAAAAAGCATATTGAGATAAATAAAGTATTTTTGAAAAAAAAACCATGCTGAAGCAAGCCGTCAAAAATTTTTTAAAGAAACATTTTTATATTCTCAAGGTTGGAGAAAAATTTACGCCTGCAGTGCAAATTGGCCAAGTACAGCTTTTTCATTATTATCAAGATTGCAAGAGAAATAACACGCTTCCAGCACTAAAAGATACTGGTTTCAAGGTTTTTTCACAATTTGAAGAAGATGGAAAACTCCTTTTTATTTTTTCAGTTATTGGAATGCAAAGCAAGATTTTTGTCGATATTGGTTCTAATGACGGCGTAAACAGCAATTGCGCCAATTTCTTGATTAATTTCGGCTGGCACGGACTTTTTATCGACAGCGATGCTTCTGTTTTGGAAATAGGCAAAAAATTTTATTCAAAATATCCAGATCCTTGGGGATTTCCACCAAAATTTCTTTGCAAAAAAGTGACGCGTGAAAACTTAAACGAATCCATTCAAAATGCTGGTTTTGAAGGAGAAATTGATCTGCTTTCTATCGATTTAGATGGTTATGATTATTGGATTTGGGACGCACTGGAAATCGTAAGACCAAGAGTTGTGATTGTGGAAACACAAGTTGAATTTGGATTAAAAGATCTGGTTTCTCCTTATGAAAAAAATTTTTCTGAAGAAATAAAGTATCAAGGAGCTTCACCCGTGGCCTACGTCAAACTTGCTGAAAAGAAAGGCTATCGTTTGGTTGGCGCTAATGATTATGGCCACAATATGATTTTCATTAAAAATGGCGTCGGAGAAGAATTTATTCCGGAAGTTTCAGTCGAATCCATATTGAATCATCCTTTCGCAAAACAAAAAATTAAAGAATTTGAATCTCTAATAAAGTAATCTGATGCCTTTAATTTCTGTTATCATTCCGCTTTACAATAAGGAAAAGTTTATTGCCAATACGCTAAAAAGTGTCTTGTCTCAGACTTTTTATGATTTTGAAGTGATTGTAATTGATGACGGATCGACAGACAAAAGTGCCAAAATTGTCAATGAATTTAATGACGAAAGGATTCAATTTATTTACAAAGAAAATGAAGGCGTTTCAGCCACAAGAAATCTTGGAATTGAAAAAGCCACTGGAAAATATATCACTTTTTTGGATGCTGACGATATTTGGAAAATTGATTTTTTAGAAGAAATGACTTCCCTTATTGCTTCTTTTCCTGAAGAAAAAGTTTTTTCTGCAGCGATAGAAATTGAAATTGGCAAGCGAGTCTTTCCAGCGGAATATTCAATTTCAAAAGATAAAAATCCTCAGATTATTAATTATTTTGAAGGAAGTTTGTTGCATACCGCAATTTGTACTTGCAGTGCCGTTTTTGAAAAATCTGTTTTTGAAACAGCCGGAAACTTTGATATTTCTTTAAAAACGGAAGAAGATATTGACTTGTGGATTCGAATCGGATTGCAATATCCAATTGTTTTTACATGGAAAATCGGGGTTCGCTATGTTCATGATGACAAAGGATTGTCTAGCTTGAAAAATACTGTTTTGAAAACTGATTTTTCAAAATATTCTGAATTAGCAAAAACCAATCTTGAGCTTGAAAAATTTTTAGATATGAATCGTTATTCGTTTGCTTTAAAAAGCAAGCTTGCCGGAGAAATTAATGGTTTTGAAAAATTTAAAAGCAAAATCAACTTGAAGAATTTGAATTCAAAACAACGATTTTTGCTGTCGCTTCCTTCATTTGTTTTGCGTAAATTATTTGCTCTTAAGTTATTTCTTCAGAAAAAAAACATAAGATTGTCGGCTTTTAAATAACTAATCGTATTTATTTTCGAGCTTTGATTTAAGCAATTTTTTATAGTCTTGAATTCCTTTTAAGCCAGTTTTGAATTTTGGAATAACTTTCTTGAAAGAAATGTAGCCTTTCCTTACTAAGAAAAAAATGAATTTTACTAGAAAAAAGTAAGCTACAGAATTATATCTTTTATAAAATCCAGCCATTTTCGCATAAATCAAACGATCTGAAGCAACATCATCGCTAGACGAAAAAGCTTCATGAATCACTATATTTTCTGGACAAAACAGCACTTTTAATTGATTGTAATTTGCCCTGCGAAGAAAAAAAAGAGATTCCGCATCTTGAAACTTTGCTCCGAGTCCGAAATATTCATTGAAAATTATATTTTTCTTTTGAAGATCTTCAGGTTTGAATGTCAATTCTATCGATAGAACATCTCTAAAATCTTTTTCTTTCATCCAAAATTGTTCTTTTCTATAGCTAATATAAGGTCGGTTTTCACTAGTCAAAGTCTGGAAACAAATGATCGAATAATCTGCATTTCGTTGATGCGCTTCTAAAATTTTAGAGTCAAAACCGGGAAGAAAAACAACATCGTCGTCAGCAATCAAAGCTACTTTTCCGATCGTATTTTTAAGTGCTAAATTTCTGCTTTTGGACAAGCCTTTTTCATAAGAATTAATCACTCTGACATTTTCATAGTCAGAAATAATCAAATTTTCAGCATCAGTTTGGTTGATGACAAGGATAGAAAACTGAGAAAAATGGGCGAAAGGAAACATTGGAATCAAGAAATCAAGACTGCTCCTATTCGTGGTTGCCACCAAAATTTCTAAATCTGATTTTTTAAACTCGTCTGCCAATTTGTTGCTATATTTACACAAATATAAAAATTTCTATCCCGTTAATGAAAATACTTTTAGTTGGCGAATATAGCAGGTTGCACAATTCTTTGAAAGAAGGACTTGAACTCGTTGGGCATCAGGTAAAAATTGTGGGAACTGGCGATGATTTTAAGAAGTATAACGTAGATTTTTCTATCCATCCAAAATTTTGCAGGGAAATTTGGCTTGCCAAAAAGTTTAAAAATTTAGTTTACAAGCTTACAAATATTGACCTCGAAAAAACTGAAAAAGGACTTCGTTTTTATTTTTTGCTCTCCAAATTAAAAGGATTTGACCACATTCAGCTTATCAATTCTGATGCTCTTGAAACGCATCCAAATTTTGAAATTTCTCTTTATAAAAAACTTTTCAGAAACAATTTTACGGCCACAAAAAGCCTTTTGGTTTGCGGTGATGAAACTCCAGTTGTAGATTATCTTTTGAAAGAAGAGCTTGAATATTCAATTTTGACGCCTTTCTTGAGAGACAGATCATTACAGAAAAGCTTCAAATTTACATTAAAATATACACAAAAAAATTACCGAAAATTATTTCATTGGGTTCATGAAAATACGCAATCTTTGATAGTTTCAGATTTGGATTATAAAATTCCGATGGAAAAAATGGGTTATGCTTTTGATTTTATTCCAAATCCAATTAATTCTGAAAAGTTTGAATTTCATGATTTAGAAATTCAAGATAAAATTGTAATCTTTTTAGGAATAAATCGGATGAATTATGTCAAAAAAGGAATTTCTTATTTTGAGAAAGCCTTGGCAATAATTCAAGAGAAATATGCAGACAAAATAGAATTGATTGTCTGTGAAAATCTTCCTTATGCTGAATATATAAAATCTTACAATAAAGCACATATTTTACTTGACATGACGTATGCTTTTGACCAAGGTTATAATGCACTTGAAGCCATGGCAAAGGGCAAAGTAGTTTTTACAGGAGCTTCGCCTGAATTTGAAAAGCAGTTTAATTTAAGTAAAAAAGTAGCGATCAATGCAGTTCCCGATGCCGTAGAAATCGCAAAAGAGCTTTCTTATTTGATTGAAAATCCACAGGAAATTATTGCTGTTGGGAAAAGAGCAAGAAAATTTATTGAACGTGAGCATGGATTGAATCTTATCGCAGAAAAATATTTAGAAATTTGGAAAAATAAAAAAGATGCGATTGCTTAAAACTACTAATCTGCTTTTTTTCTGCATAATTTTCATCACTCTAATCAAGCTGAATTTGATCGGAAATGGCTTTCTCGCTTTTCCAGATGAATGGCGGCATATTGCGTCCGGACATGTTTTAAAAGATTTGCAAGCTGGCGAATTTAAGAGTGCGCTTGCTACCGTTTTCAGTACGCAAGGACGTCCGGTTGACACGATTATAAAAACAATTCCTAACGGATTTCAATATCTTTCTGCACAGATTTTAGGTTTGGAATATTATGAAAGCGCCAATTCTTTTCCGCTTTTCCTCTTTAATTTTAGTGTTTATTGCCTGATTTTAGCAGTACATTATAAATTTTCGAAATTAATTTTGAAAGATAAAACTTGGAGTCTTTTCAGCGTTTTAGTTTTGGGCTGTTTAGCCAATTCATATATTTATCTTCGCCACGGACTTCCTTATGACACAAGCCTTTTACTTCTATATTTTGCTTTTTATAAAGTTTTAAAAACTTCTGAAAGTAAAAATTTAAGTTTTGCAAAAGCTTTGTTTTTTGGCTTTTTTACCTTTTTTGGATATCTCGCCTACCCAGGTTATTTTCTTTTGTTCGTGATTATTGGATTAGTTTTCTTCTTCAATAATTTAGAGAAAAAAGAATTGAATAAAAGGATAAAACTGAGTCTGGTTTATGGCATTGGGAGCCTCATTTGCCTTGCCATTTTTGAAGGATTATCAAGAATTGCCGGTACTTCTTATCTCGCTTCTTCACAAGAATTATCAGGAACTCTAAACCAAGGATCTTTCGAAGAATGCTTTAGTTTTCTAATCAAGTATTTATTTCAAGTGGAAAAATTAACTGGAATTTTTATCCTTTTAGGAATTCTGTTTTTTGTATTTCTGGTCATTAAAAACAAAAAAAAATTAGAAACTATTCATACAATTTTCATTATTACGGCATTTGTTTTTATTGTATTTTGTGGTGCTGGTTATTTTTTCCAAAAGGTAATTTTAAGTGGTCGCGTTTTGCATCAATTTTTCCCGCTTTTAGTTTTGTTTTTCATATCTGCTTGCAGAGAATTTATACCAAGAGAAAACACAAAAACTATTGCCATTGCAATATTCTCAATCATATTCATTACTAATTTTGGAATACAATTTTGGGAATATAAAAACTATTCTTATCCGAGAGATGTGAGTTGGGAATTTTACAAAAAATACCATCCAAAAAAAATTATTTCGGTTTGTGAAATCAATAAAAATTCATGGGATATTCTTCCGATTGAAAGCGATATATTAGAAAAATTTGCATCCAAAAAGACAAATCACACAATTAAAATTATAAATTCTTGCAGCGTTTATCCTTTCCCTGGTTTGGAAAATTATTCAGAATATCAAACTGCTAGAAATGAAAAACTTCTTTTTTCAAAATCCTCTTACTTAAATTTTGTAGGATATAAATTTGAAGGATATTCTATTCAAGATCGAGAAAATGTTGGTTTGGCAAATCTTAAAACAAAAGTGTATATCGAAGAATAACTATGGAAATCCTCAAAAAAACAAATATTTACCGTCTATTATTTTTTATAACAATCAGCATTTATTGCATTTTTCTAGCTCCTTTGGGTTTTGAAAATTGGGATACTGGTTTTATTCCTGGTTTTTCTTGGAGATTATTGAATGGCGAAAGAATTTATGAAGATTTTTTATACATAAGACCGCCTGTTTCGGCTTATTTTCATTCTATTTATTTGAGAATTCTTCCCGAAGAAGGCCAATATTTCTACATGAGAATAATTGGCTATCTTTTATTTGCATTACAGACTTTTTGTGCCGTTTCAGGTTTTGATAAATTGTTTGATTTAAAAAAATTAGGATTGGACAAATGGGCTTTGATGACCGTTGGATTTATCCTTTCCATGCATAACTTTTTTGCGAATCCGTGGTTTACAACAGACGGGATTTTATTCGCCTCAATTGCTTTTTACTTGATGGCAATTCTAAAAAAGAAAAACTTTTTCACGCTTTTTATCGTTGCTTTTTTCTGCTTTTTATCGGCATTGACGAAGCAATCCTTTTATTCGATTCCGATTATGTTTTTTCTTTGGATTTTGATTGAAAGCGGATTTAAGAAGAGTTTATATTTTCTTATTTCTACTGCTATTTTGATCGCTTTTTTTAGATTCTGGATAAGTTCTTTCACTTCAATGGAACTTTATTCGAGCCAAGTCAGCGAAAACACAAAACTCGGAAGCTTATTTTTCACAGGATTTGAAATTTACATCCGCTGTTTTCATAATATTTATGTGCTTATTTTTGTTGGAATTCTTCCTGCTTTGATTGCTTTTTATGACGCAGGAAAGAAAATCCCAAGCCTATTTTTATACTTAAAATGGTTATCCATTACATTATTTATTTCTGGATTGATTGCTTTTTTCATAATCGATTTCAAGCAAATAACTGTGATATTTTTCAACGCAACTGCCGTAGCTTTCATCTATAAATCTGGCTTAAATTTCAACAAAATCAAGGAAAATTTCCCGATTGGCGTTTTGCTTTGCATCGCTTGGTGTTCCGGCTTGAGCTTGGGATATTCTTATCCCGTTTTATTTACGACAGGATTAATTTTGGGCTATTTTTATCTGATGCACGACGATTTTAAATCTTATAAATTGAATAGATTCTATCCTTGGATTGCGATTCCTATATGCCTATTTGTGTTTTCAATGAACAAACGTCCTTATCGCGAGAAGAATTTCACTAAACTAAATTATTCGATGGAAGCTGTTTCTCCGAAATTGAAACACATTTATTCAAGCAAAGAGAATCTTGAAAAATTTCTTGAATTAAAGAATTTAGTCCAGAAATATCCGAATTATGTGACCGGGCCGAGTATGCCGCAGTCGTATTATCTTTTCAATCAAAAAAATCCGATTTCGGCAGATTGGCTTACGAATTTTGAAATCAACAATAAGGTAGACGAATTTTTCAAATTAATTTATGAAAAAAGCGATTATCTTTTCATTGAAAAATCTTTTATTGAGAATGAGGAATTTATTGAAAGTGACGAAAACAGAAAAGAATTCAGCCTTTTGACTTGGGAAATTTATAAGAATTCAAAGCCTATTTCTGAAACTAACCATTTCCTCATTTACAAATCCTCTGAAATATCAAAATAATTTTTTACGAAAATAAATCATCAAAACAGCCAGATAAATCCCATACGTAAAAGCGTGCGCCATCACGATTCCTTCTATTTGGAAATGGTTTATAAAATAAAAACTGGAAAAATAAAGAATTCCCAAAGACATCAATTCGGTAACAATAAATGCTTTTGTCATTTTTTTTGCAAAAAATTCATAGCCCAAAATAATGGAAGCCGCTTTTAAAATATCTCCTAAAAGTTGCCAGAAAAACAAGGTCGCAACTGGCGTGAAATCTTCTGTAAAAAGAAGTTTTATTATAAAAAAACGGAGAAAATAAATCGCAATCAAACTAATTATAAATAAGGGAAGAATGGTTTTGTAATAGCTCCAAAATACTTTTTTAGTTTCTTGATTTGTCTTGGCCAGAACTAATTTTGGAAGGAAATAAACTGTCAATAGTGTAGAAATAAAAAGCAAATAATTCGCTGAAATTCTTTCCATTGCAGACCAATATCCGGCTTGTTCTAGCCCTAATTTTTCGATAACATTATTCCGTATTGCAAGATAAACTAATGGTCCGATGAAGCCATAAACAATGGCCATCATCGAATAAGAAAGCAGTTTTTTTATAATCGAAAAGTCAAAAAAAGCAAGGCTGATATTCTCTCTTAAATTAATCTCTTTTCCAATAAAATAGAAAGAAATGAAGAAAAGCAACGCAGGAGAAATGGCGACAGAAACCAACGCTCCGGCGACATTAAATTGATAAATCAATGCAATCGACACAATCAATCCGAGGATATTTCCAATAATATTAATGTAAATGACAGCCTTAAATTTGCCGAAACCATTGATTATTCCTAACAAAAAAACGTTGATTATGTACCAAGGCAAGGCAATTGCTAAAATTCTAAAGACATAATCGTACCGATTTTCAACGCCAAAAACTTGGTCGTTCCAATAATTAGACAGAAAAAATAAAGCAAGTCCGAAAACCAAAGAAGCCGTCAAAAGACTTATGAAAATTGTAGAAATTACTTTCTTTAATTCCTGCTTATTTTCTTGATTTTCTGCGGCATATTTTACAATTCCGTTTTGAAAACCTAGCGTTGAAATTGTCTCTACGGAAGTGAAAAAATTACGCATATTTCCGACCAAAGCCATTCCCGAAGCGCCTAAAAAGATAGCGACAACTTTAGAAGAAATCAATCCTGTAAAAATCTTCAGAATAACGCTGAGGCTATTCAAAGACGTGATTTTGAACAAGGAAGTTTTTAGTATTTCTTTTTTGAAGATCAATGCATTATAATTTAAGAATCTAATCTCGTAGACACTGGAAAAGTAGTGATTTTTTTAAATATAACTGTTAAAATGTTTTGCCCCTATTTCAAGCATTAACAAATTCTGAACCAAATATATACTATCTTTATTCCTTAAAATTTCACAAAAAGCTGAAGTGAAACGAAAACTACAAGTCATAATTTCTGCCGTTTTCTTACTATTTTCACCTGCATTTTTTGCGCAGGATGTTTCGCTATTGGAACAATTTAACGGTCGCTATGACTTTATTTTCATAGGAAATACGCTGAATACTTCTGAAAATAATCTCAATGAAGAGTGCACAATTACCAACACTTCTTCGGCAACTTTAAACTTAAATTCGGATGATGAAATCACAAAAGCATATTTGTATTGGGCAG
The DNA here is from genome assembly GCA_029959295.1 of Flavobacteriaceae bacterium PS02334. Classification (GTDB taxonomy): domain Bacteria; phylum Bacteroidota; class Bacteroidia; order Flavobacteriales; family Flavobacteriaceae; genus Flavobacterium. The sequence continues at coordinate 594,320 of JASCOH010000001.1, forward strand.
GTTCTGGAACTGGTGATTTTGAAGTGAAATTAAACGGAAATACAATAAATGCACAAAGAAGATTTGCACTTTTTCAGAATAATTTTGACTATTTCTGCGCTTTTACAGATATTACTTCCCAAATTCAAAGTACTGGAAACGGAAATTATACACTTTCAGATTTAGACCTTCAATCTTTCATAAATTCGACAGCTTATTGCAATAATCGAACGAATTTTGGAGGCTGGGCAATCGTAATTATTTATAAAAACGAAAATCTTCCGCTAAATCAGCTTAATGTTTATGACGGATTGCAAGGTGTTTCTGCTGATCGCCAAAATTTAAATCTGACTTTGAACAGCTTGAATGTGATTGATAATGACGGAGCGAAAATTGGTTTTGTAGCTTGGGAAGGCGATAAAAATCTAGCAGTAAATGAAACCCTGAAAATCAATGGAAATACTCTCAGCAATGCCCTGAATCCGCCAAATAATGCTTTTAACGGAACCAATACTTTTACCAATTCCAGTACTTTGTATAATATGGATTTGGATGTTTATGATATTGAAAATCATATCCAAATCGGAAATCAATCTGCTCAAATCCAGCTGACTTCAGGGCAAGATTTTGTAATGATCAGTACGATTGTGACGAAATTGAACAGCCAGCTTCCCGATGCCACAGTTTCGATTGACCAAGTTGATTTGCAATGCAAATCGAGGATTATAAATGTGGATTATACGGTTTATAATAGTAATAGCACGAGCTTTTTGCCTTCGCGAGTTCCGATTTCAATTTATGCGGATGGAATTTTTATCCGAACCATTTTTACAGACCGTCAGCTTCCGATTGGAGGAAGTTACAGCAACTCGATTTCGCTTACGATTCCAGACTCGATTCCGAATGATTTTACGCTTAAATTTGTAATTGACGATTCCGGAAATGGTACAGGAATTATTACGGAAACCAATGAAAACAACAACGTTTTTTCTCAAAATGTTTCCTTTTATATTCCTCCAAAATTTAATGATTTGGAACCCGTTTTTGCTTGCAATCAAGGCTTGACAAAAGGCACTTTTGATTTTTCCAGTTATGAAAATGTAGTCAAAGTTGATCCTACTCATGAAGCTTATTTTTTTGAATCGTATGAAAATGCTGAAGCTAACCAATATCCAATTTTAAATTCGCACGATTATACTTCAAATACAACTCCGAAGGAAATTTTTATACGAATTGAAGATGAAAACTGTTTTTCGATTACCTCTTTTTTATTAGAAACAAGAAACTGCAAGCCTTTGGTTCACAATGCTTTTTCTCCAAATAACGATAACTTGAACGAACATTTTCAAATTGACGGATTACGCGATATCTTTATGAATTTCAAGCTTTTCATATACAATCGCTGGGGAACTATGATTTGGAAAGGAAGCCAAAATACTGAAAATTGGATTGGAGAAACTACGGAAGGCATGACGATAAACGGAAACCAAGCGCCAGACGGAACTTATTTCTATGTCTTAGAACTTCATGATCCAGATTTTCCAGAACCGATGACTGGCTGGGTTTATTTGACGCGATAATTATTTTCTTTCAAGCGCAGGCAGATACCACTTGAATTTCACGGCCATCAATCGAATCGCAATCATGACGGACGATGTGATCAAATAAAGTATGTCGTTGTCTAAATTCCAGTGCTTTAAAATGAAGAATAATATGCCTCCGAAAATACAGATGGTCGCATAAATTTCTCTTCGGAAAATCACGGGAATTTCATTGCACAAAATATCTCTGGTTACGCCTCCAAAACAAGCGGTCATGGTTCCTAAAGCAATACAAATTATGGGATGCAGATTCGTTGCCAAGCCTTTTTCTAAACCAATTAAAGTGAAAACACCGAGACCAATCGTATCAAATAAAAACAGGGAAGTTCTTAATCGGTCTAACTTCTTCCTAAAAATAACTGCCAGAAAATAACCTGCAATAATCAAATAAACATAGTTTAAATCGCGCATCCAGCCGACCGGAGTTCTTCCGATTAAAATATCGCGCAAAGTTCCGCCACCGACAGCAGTTACGAAAGCAATAATAAAAACGCCAAACGGATCGAGTTTTTTATTCATTGCCGTTAATGCTCCGGAAACCGCAAAAGCCATGGTTCCGATGATATCGAGTAAATAGAACAGTTTCAATTTGAAATATTTTTAGATAAATTATTAAAAATCTACATTTTTTGGGTGTAGAAATTATAGTCTTTTAAGATAGTTTTTATAAAATCTTCGTCGTTTCCAGACTGATTTTTGATTCCGGTTACTTGCTCCACTTTGCTTCTCAGCTTATAAATAACCTGATAATCTCGATTGTGGCGAGCAGTGTGAAAAGTTTCCTTTATAATTCGGGCATCGTTGTCGCTCAATTTTATTACTAGCGGATAAGTCGGCACGTAATCAGTATCAATTTCCTCTAAAATCGTATGGTTGATATTGATATTATTTTTCAACGTAATTACTGAAGTTCCAGCAGTCATGTCGCCTAATCTTTGCGACTTATCGCTTACGATTATCGAAATCAAGCCGACAACGCCGCCGCTGAAATTCACATCTACAATTCTGAAAATCCAGCGCATCAAATAATCCCCGAAGGAAGCTTGATAACCGTCAATTTTCACGACTTTAATTTTCAATAATTTCTTTCCTAAAGTTTGTCCTTCCAAAAGGCTTTCGAGTATAAGCGTGTAAAAAATTACAGGAAAATAGAACAAAACGATGATTGCCATTCGTGACCAATAGTCCATTCCGTCCATAAAATTATTAAGCCCCAAAAGATAGAAAAACAAATAAAAAACTACGATTACATACGCCGCTTTAACCACTAAATCAAGCAGATAAGCTAAAATTCTATGCCCTACGGAAGCAACTGTAAAATTTATATTAACATTTTGCGTAGTATTTATCGATAATTCTGACATATTTTATATTTTAGCTTTTCATGAGAGAAGTTGCATTCATAAAACAAAATAAAGAAAAATGGCTCGATTTCGAGCAGGCAATTTTTGGTAAAGCTAAAAAAAATCCTGATGAAATGGCCAGTTTATATATACATTTGGTTAATGATTTGTCATATGCACAAACTTATTATCCTAGAAGTAAGACAGTTGTATACTTAAATTATTTAGCCTCACAGATTTACCAAAAAATTTACAAGACCAAAAGAACTGAAACCAATCGCATTGTTTATTTTTTTTCAATTGAAGCGCCGCTTTTGATTTATCAATACAGAAGATATGTTTTGTACTCTTTTGTGCTGTTTTTTCTCTTCGTAGGCATTGGCGCGATCTCAGCAAGATACGACCAAGATTTTGTGCGCCTGATTTTAGGAGACGATTATGTCAACATGACTTTGGAAAATATCAAAGACGGAAATCCTGTTGCGGTTTATAAAAAAGGAGGCAATTTCGGAATGGCTTTCGGCATCACATTGAACAATTTATACGTCGGATTGCGCTGTTTTCTCTATGGAATTTTTGGAGGTCTTGGCACTTTTTACATTTATATGCAAAACTGTATTATGCTTGGTGCTTTTCAATATTTTTTCTATGATCAAAAAGTGTTTTGGGAAAGCGTTAGAGGTATTTGGATTCACGGTTCGATGGAAATTTTCGCCATCGTAATTGAAGCTGCAGCTGGATTTATTTTAGGCGCTTCCATCCTATTTCCAAAAACATATTCTAGATTTAATTCTTTTAAAATAGGCTTTAAAGATAGTTTCAAAATTTTATTGAGTACGATGCCCTTTACAGTCGCCGCTGGAATTTTAGAAGGTTTTGTGACCCGATATTCCTTAGAAATGCCGAACTGGTTGAATGTTTTTATCATTCTTTCCACACTTTCGCTGATTTCTTTTTACTTTTTAATATTTCCATTCATCGTACATAAAAAAATGCAGAAAGCAGTATGATAACTTTATTTAAAAAACGCACTTTCAGCGACTTGCTTAGCGATTCCTTTAATTTTTTTAAATTGGAAGGCAAGCATTTTTTCAAGAATTATTTCATCGTAAATGGAATTTTTCTCTTGCTTTTGATCGTGCTTTCCTATTTTCTCTTCCAAGTATATTTTGAAGCGCTGACTTCCGGAATGGCTTCAAACGGAAATTCTGGTTATAATTTTGCTGAAAAGCTTTTCAATAATAATTTCGGATTAATTGTCGGCGGCGCTATATTTTTTGGAGTTTTGATGCTTTTCATAACGCTTTTGAATTTTGCTTATCCAGTAATTTATTTAAAATTATACGAAAAAAATAACGGCAATAATTTCCAAATCAGCGACATCGTAAAAGAATTAAAATCTAAAATCGGGAAAATGTTTTTATTTTTCCTAATTTCTTTAGTGACAGTACTTCCGCTGATTGTAATCTTATTTTTAGTCTTAATATTGCTCTCATTTGTGCTAATCGGAATTCCGCTGTTGATTATTTCATTTCCGCTACTTTTCAGTTTGATGAGCTTGAGTCTCTACGAATATATCAACAATGACAAAGGTTTTTTCAGTGCGATAAGAAAAGCTTTTGAATACATTTTTAAGGAATTTTGGCCCATCGTCGGCTCCACTTTAATCATGTATGTTATCATCCAAACTGTCATGACGATTATTTCGATGATTCCTTATTTTATAGGCATGATTTCTATTTTTTCTACGATAGAAGAAAATCCAAATTCACAGGAAACATTTTCTGCCCTTGGAATTTTGATGATCGTCATTTTCATAATATCGATTTTATCAAATTACATTCTTCATAACTTGCTGATGATCAACCAAGGAATGATTTATTATAGCATCAGAGAAAAAATAGAGCATAAAACTTCATTTACAGATATCGATAGCATCGGAACCCATTTTGAATAAATTCTTCTACATATTTTTTCTTTTTTTCTGCCTAAATGTTGCGGCTCAAGATTCTTTGGCCATAGCTGAAAATGATTCGGTTGAAAAAATAATTTTCAAAGAAAGTGATATCTTGATTGATTCAAGCGCTGTAGAAAAACGCTCTTTTTCGCCAAATTTGAAGCAGAAATACAATGATGATGAATTTATCTACGAAGAAGTAATAAAAGAAAAAAGCTCGTGGACACGTTTCATGGAATGGCTCAGCTATTGGCTTGGAAGAATTTTCAGCTTCGGAAGCGATGGGCAATCGATGTCAGTCATCGAAATTCTATTGAAAATTATTGCTGTCGGAATCGTCATTTTTGTAATTTATCTTATCGTAAAAGCAATCATGAACGACGAAGGCCAATGGATTTTCGGAAAATCATCTGATAAAAAAATCATCAATTATGATGAAATCGAAAAGAATTTACAGCTTGTAGATTTTGAGAAACTAATCAAAGAAGCCTTAAAATCAGGAGAAAACCGCTTGGCAATTCGCTATCATTATTTGTGGCTCTTGAAAAAAATGGCGGCGAAAGAAATCATCGAGTGGGATGTCGAAAAAACCAATTCTGATTATCTCTATGAAATAAAAAACGTGAAGCTGAAAGAGGATTTTGCCTATCTCTCCTATTTGTACAATAATATTTGGTATGGTGAATTCGACCTTGAGGAAAAAACTTCTGAAAAGGCCATAAAAGCTTTCCAAAAAACAATCCAAACACTTTAAGATGAACAAAACCATCAAAATATATATCGTGTTTTTGGTACTGCTTTTAGTGGGAATTATTTTTGTGGATGCCAATCGCCCAAAACCTATAAATTGGTCGCCAACTTATGCAATCAATGACAAAATTCCGTTTGGAATGTATGTTTTCAAGCAAGAATCAGACAAGCTTTTTAAAAATCAAAAGGTAAATGCGATTTTTGAAACGGCTTATGAATATTTTGAACCTTTGTATGATTATGATACTTTGGTCAATACGTATAAAAAAACCGGAACAATCCTCTCCATTTCAGAAAATTACTTGATTGACGACGAATCTACACAGGAGATTTTATATTTCGTCCAGCATGGAAACAAGGCTTTTATAAGCTCTAAAAACTTTCCGCAGAAATTGATGGACAGTTTGAAATTTACGTATTCCGCAAAATATATTGGTAATGACAGCCTAGACTCTTGGGTTGCAAATCCAAAATTAGGAAGCAAAAAATACAATATTGCCATTGGCGCCGGAAATACTTATTTTGAAAAAATTGATACGCTTACAACTACTGTTTTAGGCTATCAAGGCAATAAAGAAAAGTTAGTAAATTTCATAAAAGTGCCTTACGGAAATGGAGAAATTTATCTTCACACACAGCCTGCTGCTTTTACAAATTACCATCTTTTAAAAGAAAATCATGCCGAATATGCTTCAAAAGTTTTATCTTATGTTGGCAAAGGCGAAGTTTTCTGGCTCTTAAAAAATCAATCCGGAATTGTAGTTTCAAACTCGCCATTGCGCTATATTTTAAGCCAGCCAGCTTTAAAATGGGCAATGTATATTTCCTTAATCGGAATGCTGATTTTCATCATTTTCACAGCAAAGAGAAGACAGCGAATTATTCCGATTATAAAGCCTTTGACCAATACAACGGTCGATTTTACAAAAACAATTGGCAATTTATATTTTCAAGAAGGAAATCACGATAACATTATTGAAAAGAAAATCATATATTTCCTAGAAAAAATAAGGCATGAATATCTTCTCGACACAACAGTTTTAGATGAAGTTTTCATAAAAAGATTGCAGCAAAAAACGGGTCGAAAAATAGAAGATATCGAAAGAGCGGTATATTTGATCAATCAGCACAGAAAAAATTACCATCAATCCGTCGAAAGCGATTTGATTGCATTAAATGCGGCGATTGAAAAAATTACGGCAGAAAACAAATCAGAAAAGAACACTTAATCCAAATAAAAATGGAAGAAAATATAGAGAATAACAATATCGAAAACACAAGCGAAAATGTAAATTTTCAGTCAAGATTGGATTTAAGTCCGTTGCAGGAAAGCATTGAAAAGATCAAGGCTGAAATCGGTACGGTTATCGTCGGACAGCACAAAATGATCGATCAGCTTTTGGTTGCCATTCTTTCAAATGGCCACGTTTTATTAGAAGGAGTTCCGGGAGTTGCCAAAACAATTACGGCAAAATTGCTTTCAAAAACATTGAATATTGGTTTCAGCAGAATTCAGTTTACGCCAGATTTAATGCCTTCAGATATTTTAGGAACTTCTGTTTATGACTTGAAAAAATCTGAATTCGAATTCAAAAAAGGTCCGATTTTCTCGAACTTAATTTTGATTGACGAGATCAACCGAGCTCCGGCAAAAACGCAGGCCGCCTTGTTCGAAGTTATGGAAGAACGCCAAATTACGATGGACGGAACTACATATTTATTAGAAGCGCCGTTTTTGGTAATCGCCACGCAAAACCCAATCGAGCAGGAAGGAACTTATCGTTTGCCAGAAGCCCAATTGGACCGTTTCTTGTTCAAAATCAATATCGATTATCCAAAATTAGACGAAGAAATTTTAATTATCCAAAAAGAACATCTTCTTCAAAATCAAGGAAAATTAGACAATATCAAAACGGTTTTGACTTCAGCAGAAATCCAGAAATACCAAGCTTTGGTAAAACAGATTATTGTTGAACCGCAATTGCTGGAATATATAGCAAAATTAGTCGTGAACACTAGAGAAAATGCCTTTTTATATTTAGGAGCTTCGCCTCGTGCTTCTATTGCAATTTTAAATGCGGCGAAAGGTTATGCAGCAATCCGCGGACGTGATTTTGTGACTCCGGAAGACATTAAGGAAGCGGCAATTCCTGTTTTGCAACATAGAGTTATCGTGACTCCAGAACGTGAAATGGAAGGGATTACTAGCGTAGAAATCATCAAGCAAATCATTGAAGCGATTGAAATTCCGAGATAATTTTAATTGATTTTTCATCTTTAGAACTATAGCAGTTTGAGCTTTTTTAAAAAATTATACCTAAACAGTTTCTTTTATTTCGCATTGTTTTGCGTCGTGTTCGTGTTTTGCTTGGCTTTTATTTTTCCAGCATTATATAACGCTTCGTGGTATTTGCTATTAGTTTTGGTATCTTTTTTATTTTTAGATATCTTGATTTTATTTCTTGCGAAAACAGGAATAGAAGCTTCAAGAATTGCTCCAGAAAAATTGTCGAACGGCGATGAAAATCCGATTGGAATTGATATTAAAAATTATTACACTTTTCCGATTGGCGTTAAAATAATTGATGAAATTCCGGAACAGTTTCAAGTTCGAAATTTCGAGATTTCCAGAAAAGTCAAGGCTTCTTCACCAGACGACATTCAATATTACCTACGTCCAACGGAACGTGGCGAGTATATTTTTGGAAATTTAAATGTATATGCAAGCTCTCCTTTGTGCTTGATTTCCAGAAGATTTACGTTCAATAAAAACCAAATGGTTCCGACTTATCCTTCTTATATTCAATTAAGAAAATATGATTTGATGGCTTTTTCGAACAATTTATTTCAATATGGCGTAAAGAAAATTAGAAGAATCGGCCACACGATGGAATTTGAGCAAATCAAGGAATATGTGCAAGGCGACGACATCAGAACGCTGAATTGGAAAGCGACGGCAAAGAAAAATTCGTTGATGGTAAATCAATTCCAAGACGAAAAATCACAGTCGATTTATATGGCAATTGACAAAGGCCGTGTCATGAAAATGCCTTTCAACGGCTTGAGTTTATTGGATTATGCCATAAATGCAACTTTAGTTTTGTCAAACGTAATTCTGAAAAAGCAAGACAAAGCAGGAATGTTTGCTTTCTCAAAAAAAGTAGAAAATCGCGTTGTTGCTGAAAAGCGCTCTTCACAAATGCAACAGATTTTAGAAAGTCTTTACAACATCAAAACTGACTTTTTTGAAAGCGATTATAGCAGATTATACGCAGATATTAAGAAAAATATCAACCAGCGAAGCCTGATTATTTTATATACAAATTTTGAAACTTTAGATGGTTTGCATCGCCAATTGCCTTACTTAAAAGGAATTGCAAAAAACCATTTATTAGTTGTAGTCTTTTTTCAAAATACTGAATTGAACGAAATTATCAATTCAAAAGCGGTTACGATTCAAGAAGTTTATGACAAAGCGATTGCCGAAAAATTTGCTTTTGAAAAAAGATTAATCGTAAACGAATTAAAGAAATACGGAATTTATTCTGTCTTGACACAGCCAGAAAATCTTACTTTAGACACAATTAATAAATATTTGGAAATTAAAGCGAGGGGGATTCTTTAAGACAATTTTGTCATTCCGAAGAAGGAGGAATCTCATCTTTCACAGAAACTAAAATCTTAGTACCTTAGCAACTTAAAAACTCAGATCTTAAAATTTTGAAACAAATCACTTCTGTCCAAAATCCTTTCATAAAATCATTGGTTTTACTTCAGGAAAAATCGAAAGCCAGAAAGCAATTCGGTACTTTTTTAATCGAAGGCCAAAGGGAAATTGAGCTGGCGCAAAAGGGCGGTTATGAAATCGAAACTATTTTATTTTTGCCAGAAATCAGTTCTGAATTTGAAGCGAAAAAACTTTCCCGTTCGGCAGAATTGATTGAAATCAGCAAAGACGTTTACCAAAAATTGGCTTATCGCGATACCACCGAAGGAATTTTAGCTATTGCAAAATCTAAAAATCTTTCTTTATCAGAATTAAATTTAGGAGAAAATCCGTTAATTCTTGTAGCAGAAGCTCCGGAAAAACCTGGGAATATCGGAGCTATTCTAAGAACTGCTGACGCTGCAAATCTCGACGCAGTTATTATTGCCAATCCAAAAAGCGATTTATACAATCCAAATATTGTGCGTTCAAGCGTGGGTTGCCTATTTACAAATAACATTGCGACTGGAACTACTGAAGAAATTATTTCCTTTCTAAAAGCGAAAAATATAAATATTTATTGCGCAACTTTACAGAATTCAACTGGTTACCATACGCAAGATTACACAACTCCAACGGCGTTAGTTGTGGGAACGGAAGCGACTGGATTGACTCAAGAATGGCGCGATAATGCTACTCAAAATATAATTATTCCAATGCAAGGCGCGATTGATTCTATGAATGTTTCAGTTGCAGCGGCGATTTTAATTTTTGAGGCAAAAAGACAACGAGGATTTTAATTTTTTTACCGCAGATTCACAGATTAAAGAAAAATCTATAAATCTGCGGTTACTATATTTAGACATTATGAAATACAAAATACTATTAGCAGGATTATTATTTACAGTAAATAGTTTTGCTCAAATTACTTCTGCTCAAATCGACGAAGTTGTAGAAAAAACTTTAAAAACTTTTGACGTTCCAGGAATTGCAGTTGCTGTAATAAAAGACGGAAAAGTAATCCATTCAAAAGGATATGGCGTAAAATCAATCACTACAAAAGAAAAAGTAAACGAAAATACTTTATTTGGAATTGCTTCCAACAGCAAAGCTTTCACAAGTGCTTCGCTGGCCATTTTAGTCGACGAAGGCAAGATAAAATGGGACGATAAGGTCACCAAATATTTGCCAGAATTTAAAATGTACAATGACTATGTGACTAATGAATTCACGATTAGAGATTTGCTTACTCACAGAAGCGGTCTTGGACTTGGTGCTGGAGATTTGATGATTTGGCCTGACGGATCTGATTTTAAAGCGAGCGATATCATTCAAAACATCCAATATTTAAAGCCCGTTTCTGGATTTAGAACTAAATATGATTATGACAATCTCTTATACATTATTGCTGGAGAAGTCGTTCACAAAGCAAGCGGATTGAGTTGGAATGAATTTGTAGAAACTAGAATTTTCAAGCCTTTGGAAATGAAAAACACTGGCTCTACTTGGAACCGCTTGAAAGATACTTCGAATGTAATCATACCTCACGTGCCGATTGATGGAAAATTAAAAGAAATAGTTCGCTATAAAAACCAAACGTTTGACGCTGCTGCCGGAATTTATTCTAGTGTAAATGACATGAGCAAATGGGCAATTATGCAACTCAACAAAGGAAAATATGGCAACCAAAAATTATTTTCTGAAAAAGAACATGCCGAAATGTGGACACCGCAGACTTTGATGCCGAATAAAACGACTATTCCTTATAATTCACTGTTTAAAGCATATGGTTTAGGCTGGCAATTGAATGATGTGAAAGGAAAACTGCAGGTTTCGCACACTGGAGGTTTGGAAGGAATTGTGACGCAAGTTACTTTGATTCCAGAATTAAATTTGGGTATAATCGTTTTCACAAATCAGCAATCTGGCGCCGCTTTTAGTGCGATTACAAATACAATCAAAGATAGTTATTTGGGAATTGCTCCAATCGACCACGTCGCTGAATTCAGTAAAAAAGCAAAAGATTCTGAAGAAAAAGCAGACAAAGTTACTGATGAAGTTTGGAAAACCGTGGCTGACAATAAAAAGGATAAAAACCTGAAAGTAGATTTAAAAAAATACGCTGGAAATTACAAAGACAACTGGCTTGGAGAAATCGTAATTACAGAGAAAAAAGGAAAATTATATTTCGCTTCAAAACGCTCCCCGCAACTTTCAGGAGAGATTTTTTATTACAAAGAAAACAATCTGGTCGTAAAATGGAACAACCGTTATTTTCATGCCGATGCACATTTGCTGTTTGAAAATAATAATGAAACTCTAAAAATGCAACCAATTTCGCCATCAACAGATTTCAGCTATGATTTTCAAGATTTAGAGTTTCATAAATTAAAATAATTATTCTTTGGTAAGAAAATCTTCTAATGATTCTTCTCTGGTTTCTTGCTCTTTTTTATAAAAATTCTTTAGATATTTTTCCAGTCCAAAATACATAATTATGAGCAAGAATAAGATGGTTGCGAAATAATAAGCGCCTCCTAATCCTATGGAAATCATGCCCGAACCAACGCCTTCAGCCATGGAAGAAATTGAATTTAATTCATCAGAATTTTTGATAATTATTCCAAAAGCAAGCATGACTAAAAATCCTATGACAGAGATAATGATATGAAAAAGTGCTTTTCTTCTTATTTTTACAAAGCTGATAATTAGGCCAATTATTGCCATTAAAAAGGGAGTTCCCATCATGATCATCATTGTGATTCTGCTTTGTTTTTCTTGTTGAGTTTCTTCAGGAAGCATTGAATCTTTAGCTTTAATCGGATTGCCACTTTCATCAACAGAGTCTGGATTTTCAGCCTCGGTTTCAAACAAATCTTTGCCCATTTTTTTCTGCATTCCTTTTACCATTTCGTTATCTTTCATCTTCTCTTTCATGTCAGTTCCTGAAACATAATCGAATCCTGTTATCGAAGCAAGTTCCGTTGAGCCACATTTTATCGTAATAAATGGAAAGAAAAAACAGATAAGAATCACCGTATAACTCGGAATTGGAAGTAAATCAGAAATAATCTTGAGTAGTTTCATCGTATAAAAATTTGGTTAATTTCATCTCAAACATACTATTTATATCTTAATATTCTAGAATTATTTTTCTTTATACTAAAAAAGACTGCCAAAATTTCGACAGTCTTTTCTTTAAAAATCATTTTGATTTCTTTTTTGAATCTTTCTTAAATTTCTTCGGCTTCTTTTTCTTTTTGCCTAAATCAATTTTGCCTCTAATTCGTTTTTCAGCTTCACTAATTTCAGACTCTGAAGTATAATTTATCGAATGAAGTTTAGCATTTTTAATTTCTTTCAATGCTTTTTTAAACTCCATTTGTACTTCTAAAAGAATCGCTTTGTTGACCAAAATGGTTGCTTTATTGATTCCTTTTATGGTCAAGGCAAAATCAATTAACTTCTCCGCTTCTTCAAAATCTTCATTCAAAATCAAAGTCTGAAGATAAAACGGATACACTTCTAAAGCATGAATATTTATAGCCAAAGCTTCCTGAAAGTAGTTCTTTGCTTCTTCATAATTCAATAATTGTTCTGCCTGAATTCTTCCGTAAAGACACAAAACCATTGTGTTTTTAGCATCATAAGAAAAAGCATAATCTAAAGATTCAATCGTTTCTTCAAGCGAATATGGATAATTATCCAATGCCTGAAAAACGTATTTATCAATTGTTTTCATGTCTCAAATCTGTTTTTAGTTTTTGGCGAATTCCTTTGTAGCTTTTTTCGATTTTATTCTTTTTGAAATCCGTTCCGGTAAACGTTCTTGTTGGATTTCCACGCTGTATATTCAGTTGGTTTTCCCATTGTTTCCCGACGTGATTTTTGAGCTGTTGCAAAGTTTCGCCTTCCAATTTTTTTAATAATCGCTCTGTTGCCAATTTTTTGTTTTGGTGTTGCGAACGGTTGTCCATCGCCACTACTGCAATTCCAGTTGGAATATGCGTTGCCCGAATTGCCGAACTCACTTTGTTCACGTGCTGTCCTCCTGCTCCCGAACTTCGCATTGCTTGATATTGAATATCATTTTCTGAAATCTCTGAATTTTTCTGCTTTTCAATTTCAAAGATTCCGATGAACCAATTCTTGCGTTTGTGCATTTTCCGAAACTGGCTTTGTCCAATCCATTGAATTGTTCCCAACCAAGAATTCACAAATTCGTCAGCATTTTTTCCTTTGACAGAAATCGTTGCCGTTTCCACGGTTCCATTTTCAGAACCCGTTTCTCTTTGCAATACAATCGTTTCCAAACTGTGTTCTTGCGCTTCTTCCAAAACTTTTTTAAGCACTTGGGCGACAACCCAAGTGCATTCTGCAGGTCCTCGACCTGCTGTTATTTGAATTATTTTTTCCATTTTCTTTTATTTTTATCGATCCATTCTCACGATTTTAGGCGTGAATGTTCCAAGTATTTCGACCAATTCTGTCTGGTTTGCCATCACTTTTGTAATGTCTTTGTATGCCATTGGCGCTTCGTCGATATTCCCTCCAATTAACGTGACATCGTTTGCTTGCAAGACTTTTTTAATTTCGCTTTGCGTAAAAGTACTTTTGCATTTCGCTCTTGAAAATAATCTTCCTGCTCCATGAGAAGCGGAATTCAAACTCGCTGCATTTCCTTTGCCCCGAACAATGTAACCTGGTGCGGTCATCGAACTTGGAATGATTCCCAATTGTCCTTCTCCAGCTGGCGTTGCACCTTTTCTGTGAACGATACATTCCTTGCCGTTAACCATTTCTTTCCACGCAAAATTGTGGTGGTTTTCAATATTTACGACGATTCTTTTCCCGAGTTCTTTGGCTATTCTTCGGTGAATATCGTCGTGGCAAGCCTTTGCATATTCTCCGGCTAAATTCATAGCCAACCAATATTCTTGCCCGTCGTGCGTGTTCAAATCGAGCCAAGCTAAATGCTGTACATTCTTTGGCAACGGACAATGTTTTGTGGCCAAATATGTGTAATGTTTTGCAATATTGGCTCCCAAACCACGTGAACCGCTATGCGAAAGAACTGCGAAATATTCACCTTTTTCTAACTTCCATTCGTTTAACGGATTGTCAATTTTCACGATTCCGAATTCGACGAAATGGTTTCCTCCACCAGAACTTCCCAACTGTTTATAAGCTTTTGGCAAAAGACTTTTCAGTAACGGTATGTCTTGAAATTCACTTTTGTAAAAAACTTCATGATCGGCTTTTACGGCGTGCGTTTCTTTCATCCCAAATTTTGTATTGTCTTTCAAAATAGCCTGCAACTGGTGGTCTTTTCCTTTCAAAAAAGAAGCTGGCAAATCAAAAATCGAAAGGCTCATTCGGCAACCGATGTCAACCCCAACTCCATACGGAATCACGGCATTGTCTGTCGCTAAAACCCCGCCAATTGGTAATCCGTAACCTGAATGTGCGTCTGGCATTAAAGCTCCAGCTACTGAAATCGGAAGTTTTAATGAATCATACAATTGAAATTTGGCTTGCTCGTCGATTTCATTTTCTCCAAAAATCGTGAACGGAACTCTTGTCGTTTTCAATTGGTGCATTCTCACTTGAACTGGCTTGATCAAACCTTCAGCGACTTTGCCCCACGTTCCGTGACCTTCAAATTTTTCGGGAGAAAGCAAAACCTCTTTAGCTTCCGTCAGAATTGATTCTTTTTTTTCTCTTTTTCTGTATCTATTTATTTGCCCTAGGGCGATATTTATTGAATTGTTTTTTGGAAAACCCAATTTAATCAGGTCTTTTCCAGATAATTTATTTCCCATAAATTTTGTTGATTCTTATTTTTTTGGTGCAGATTTATGCCAATCTTCAAATCGAAATTGATTTAAAAAATGAAACACAAACGTGCAAAGTCTTTTATCCAATCTGGATAAATAAAGGGACTGCCTTTCGGGAAAATTTTGAAGTGTCTAGAATAAAAAAAGCCCGAAACTAAATGTCTTCGGGCTTTTTCATATATCTAAATTTGTTTTTCTAAGATTGAAATAAACCACGAAGAAGCGTTGCACCTAATCCTGTTGGTGTGAAGCTTTGAAATGATGATGCAAGTACAAACATTTTTCTTCGTTTTAAAGTGTTATTAATTTTTCGTCTGCAAATATTTAGAATACTTTTTGAATATTCCAAATTTATTTTTAAAAAAATCGAAAGTTTTTAAAGTGGAAAGTCGTAAAGTCCTTGTTTAAAACTCAAAATACTTTTGCTGCTTTTGACTTTAAGACGTTCGACTTTATGACTTATTTATAAATTTATGCCTTAATTTTCTTTATTTTTACAGAAAATTTCAAACTATGCCAACCGACTGTATCAGTTATCAAGAATCTGGTTATTTTTCATCATTAATCAATGATTATTTAAACCAAAAACCAGACTTACAGTCGCTTTACCATCGATTTCCTACTTTAGAAAACTTTGAAAAACAGCTAATTGAAAAACAAGAAAATTTCAATTCAGAAGATAATTCAAATCGAAAAACGTTAGTTTCTGTTTTAGAAAAACAATATGCTAATTTGAATATTTCTGATTTGACAAATGTAAATATCAAATCACTTTCTAGTTCAAAAACTTTTACAATTACAACCGGACATCAGCTGAATTTATTTACCGGTCCGCTGTATTTTTTATATAAAATTGTTTCAACAATTAACTTAACGAAACAATTAAAGGCAGAATATCCCGAATATAATTTTGTCCCAATTTATTGGATGGCAACGGAAGACCACGATTTTGAGGAAATCAATTATTTCAATTTACACGGAAAAAAAGTGCGTTGGAATACCGAAAATGGCGGTCCGGTCGGGAGACTTTCTACCAAAGGTTTGGATGAAGTTTTTGAAGTTTTTTCTTTAGAATTAGGCTTAGGAAAAAATGCGGAACACCTTAAGAAATTATTTCATGAAGCGTATGTAAAGCATTCCAATTTGGCAGAAGCAACCCGCTTTTTAGCCAATGAAATCTTCGGAAAAACGGGTTTGGTTATTATCGATGCGGATGATTCTGAATTGAAAAAAGAATTTATTCCGTATGCTAAGGAAGAACTTTTAAAACAGACTTCACACCAGAAAGTTTTGGAGACTTCTGAGAAACTAAAGAACTATAATATACAAGTAAATCCGAGGGAAATCAACCTTTTTTATATTGAAGACAATTTGCGCGAGCGAATCATTTTTCAAGATGATTTTTACTACGTAAATAATACTAAACTGAAATTTTCGGAAGCTGAAATCTTGAAATTATTGCAAAATGATCCTGAGAAATTCAGTCCGAATGTGATTATGCGACCTTTGTATCAAGAAGTTATTCTGCCGAATCTTTGCTATATCGGCGGTGGTGGCGAATTGGCGTATTGGCTAGAATTGAAGTCTTATTTTGAAGCTTCCAATGTGACTTTCCCGATTTTGCTTTTGCGCAATTCAGTGCTTTTGGCAACTGAAAAACAAGCCAAAAAAGCAGATAAATTAGGTCTTTCTTGGAAAGATTTATTTTTAAAACAAGATGCTTTGATGAATGATAAAGTGAAATCTTTCTCCCAATTTTCTATTGATTTTACTTCACAGAAAGAATTTTTAAAAAAGCAATTTGAGGAGTTGAATAAAATGGCAAGCGCGACTGACAAATCGTTTATCGGAGCTGTAAAAGCACAAGAAACAAAGCAAATCAAAGGTTTAGAAAATCTTGAAAAACGTCTGCTGAAAGCGGAAAAGAAAAAACACAGTGATGAATTGGAACGAATTGCTGATTTGCAAAATGAATTATTTCCTAACAAAAACTTGCAAGAAAGAATTGTAAATTTCTCAGAGTTTTATCTTGAAAATGGAAACGTTTTAATCAAGAAACTTTTTGAAGAATTACATCCTTTGGAACACGAATTTAAAATAATTGTACTGTAATAAAATTTACATATAAAAAAACCTCAGACGAAAATCTGAGGTTTTTTTATATCAATATATTTGATATTAATGTCCGCCTTCTGCTTCGATTGCGTCAACATCGATATTCTGTTTTTTCAAGATTCCTTTCACTGCAAAACCATAAAAAGCTAGGTATGCAAAACAAATAACCGGGATGAAATATGACTCGTGGATTCCGATAATATCAGAGATTTTTCCTTGCAATGGCGGGATAATTCCTCCACCTAAAATCATCATTACCAAGAAAGCTGAACCCTGAGAAGTGTATTTTCCTAAACCTGTGATTCCTAAAGCGAAAATTGCCGGCCACATAATACTGCAGAATAATCCACCGCTCATGAACGCATAAATTGCTACAGTTCCTGTTGTAAATAATCCGATTAACATCGCAACCATACCAAAAAGGCCAAAAATCATCAGCGTTTTTGCTGGCTTATCTTGGCCTAAAAAGAATCCTGCAATTTGAATCGCAACAACTGCAGCATAAGCGTACAACGGCGTAATATCTTGCCCTGAAATATAATTTACAGAAAGTACCACTCCAAAAGCTACGTAAGGAACGATGATCAATAAAATTTTTCTCAAGCTATTTGAAGGATTGAAAACGGAAATCGCACCCGCCCAACGACCGATCATCATACTTCCCCAATACATAGAAATATATGGAGCGATTGCCGCGCCTGTAATTCCTCCAAAAGCTGGAGTTCCTAATAATTCGGCTAAATTACTTTGAATTGTAACTTCCACTCCAACGTAAGTAAAAAGTGCCAACATTCCCAAAACCAATTGCGGATAACGCATTGCGCCCCAACCTTCTGGATTTTTTTGAGCTGCAGTATTTGCATAAAGCAATCCGATTACTAAAACTAATAAAGAGGAAACCGTCAAAGAAAGTCCCAAATAATCTACTTCTTTATTTTCAAGGAATCTTGTGATAAATTCTGGGTCTTCATAACGCGAAAAAATGTAAGCAAAAATTGCAATCATTGCAACCGTAATCGTAATCAATACATTTCTTGCTTTGTTTGCAGGTTCAAAAACAGAATCGCTTTTTCCTGCTGGTAATTTTTTAGAAAAGAAAAATAATGCTGCAGCAACCAAAAAAAGTGCGCCAACAGCCATATAAAGAATTTCCATCTTGTCTAATGAATCTGCTTTTTTAGCAAAATCTTCCAAGTTTACGCCTGCAACAACTCCAAATAGTGCGATAGAAACCACGATTGGCCCGATTGTAGTTCCAAATGAATTCACACCGCCTGCTAAATTCAATCGGTTAGAAGCAGTCTGAGGCGAGCCTAAAGATGCTGCAAAAGGTTGTGCTGAAGTTTGCTGTAAAGAAAATCCTAAAGCAACTACAAACAAAGCCGCCAAAATCAAAGCATAACTTCCTTGTGTCACGGCAAAAATCATAAATGCCGCGCCAAAAGCACTGACAATTAATCCGTTAATGATGCCTTTTTTAAATCCCCAAGAATTCAGTATATCTTTTTTTGCAAGACCGCTAAAAATAAAAAGCAACAAAGCTCCTAAATAGTAAGCGCCATAAAATGCGAAATCAATCAGCTGGCTTTGAAACTGGTCAAGACCAAATTTAATTTTGCAAAAAGGAATGAAAACACCGTTCGATGCTCCGATAAATCCCCAAAAGAAAAAAACTGTAATCAGCGTGTAAAGCGCCGAATTATTAGATTTTGTTTGTTCTGAATTCATAAAATGAGGGTTGTTAATTAAAAGTATTATAGTTTCGATTATGAATACTTCATTAAATTATTCTAAAAATTATAGAATACTTAAAAAAATATTTGATAAATATACATTTATATAAAATTAGTATACAATAGATAGTCGATTTAGTTATTAACGAAAACGATTTCTTAAGCGTAAATAATTTATTTTAAATCAATATTACAACGTTTGCGACCTTGATTTTCATCGTATTTGATTATTCTGACTTTTTCACTTCTGATTTTGGACCGATTCCGTTGTTATTAAAAGCTTCAATTTGGAAATAATAAGCATCTGAACGATCCAATCCATTGAAATAATATTCGTTTTTGCCATAAACCATTATTGAACCATAAAGTTTATCTGCTGATTTTCCGAAATAAATTACGTAACCGTCAGCATTTTCTTCTTGTTGCCACTTGAACCAAACGCTTCTTCTTTCGCCTTTTTTCTTGGCTTCTGCTCTTAACGGAACAAAATTCTGAACTGCATGTGGCTTTTGTCCAGCACCTTTTCCGAAAACTCTGAAACCGCTGATGGCAAATTTTCCGGTTGGCATTTGGATATTTTCTAATTTCAAATAACGTGCTGAAGCCGGTTTTTCTAATTCAATATAATCGTGTGGCACATCTTTCGTATTCTTGCTTTTATCAACCAAAACCTTCCAATTTTTGTTGTCATTTGAAGAATAGATAATGTATTTATGTCCGGTTGTAGTTTCTGGTTTTCCCATCAAATCTACATCTTGGTCGGCATAATTTATCTGGATTGCATTGATTGTAGATTTTTCTCCTAAATCAGAAATCAGATATTCTCCTTTTTTGGAAGTTTTTGCTGACCAATAGGTTTTTATATCTTCATCAGTACTGAAATTAGACTGAAATCCACCTAAAGTGGAAGAAACTTGAACTGGTTTGTTGTAATTCAAAAGCATCCAGCCAGAGAAATTTTCATTCAGGTGATTCTTTTTTTCTGAAGGTAAAAACGTTGGATAATCGCCGTAAGCCGTATTGGAATACATCACGCCGTCCGCATCAAAACCGGCTGGCCAAATCCCGATTCTTCTTTCGAAATTATTTTTTGTAGAAAGTACGATTGTCGAAACGTGCCAATACTCATTGTTGTTATCTTGATACGTCGCTCCGTGGCCCGCGCCTCTTGCAAAACCGCCCGGCTTGTATGAAAACGGATTGTGAGATTGGTATTCAAAAGGTCCAAGCGGATTATTTCCTACGTAAACTCCGTCGGCATAACCACTGAATTCGGTTCCTGGCGCACCATATTGCAGGTAATATTTATTGTTGTGTTTGGTCATAAATGCGCCTTCGGTAAACGGCTGTAAAAATGTATTATCATTGTGCTCGCCAAATCTTTCCCAACCGTGTTCGTCGTCAATCAAAGCCAAAACCGGAATTCTTTCGCCTTCTGGTTGAAACGTTTTTCGGTTCAATTTCATTCCGTATAGCGGATACAAATTGCTTGAACCATAATACATATAAACCTCATCTTTTTCCTTGTCCCAAAAAATTTGTGGGTCCCAAGCTCCAGCTTCTGATTTGTGAACCAGTTCTTTCCAATCATCCGTTTTTGGATTTTTGCTCATCCATAACGGAAAATCTTTGGTGTGCGTTGAACCGATTACCAGCAAAGTATCATTCACAAATGATACTGACGGCGCACAGAGTTCATCATAAACCTTATGTTCTGGACGAAGGAATTTCCTTGGAATAAATTTCCAGTCGAGCATGTTTGCGCTGTGCCAATATCCCCATTGATTTGTAGAAAACAGGTAATATTCTCCTTTAAAATTGGTAATTACCGGATCTGCCGTTGCGCGGTGTTTTCCTTGCGTGACAAAATTTGGAATCGGGCAATATCCATAATCAACATTGATTGGATTGCAATATGTTTTTTGCTGGGCTTTGATTTCAGTAGTTGCAGATAGCACTAAAATTGCAATCAGAAAACTAGAAAAATTATATATCTTTTTTGAAACTGTCATATTTAAATTTTAGAAAAATTGGATTAATTGTTTTGAAAAAAACCCTTTAGCGCAAACTAAAGGGTCTTTCAAAATCACAAAAAAAATTATTTAACTAACTCAAACTCCTTATTTAATACTTCATCAGAATTAGTTCCTACAAACACCTGGAATTTCCCTGGTTCTGCTACGAAATCTAAATCTGAATTATAAAATTTTAGTTCTTCAATTGAAATTTCGAATGTAATTGTTTTGGTTTCTCCTTTTTTGATTAGGACTTTTTCAAAACCTTTCAACTCCTTAACTGGTCTTGTAACTGAACCAACTAAATCTCTGATGTATAACTGAACAACTTCTTTTCCGTCATAATTTCCGCTGTTTTTCACATCCACAGAAACTGTTATTTTTTGACTAGCATTGATTTTATCTGTAGAAAGTTTTAAATTGCTGTAATCAAATTTTGTGTAGCTTAATCCAAATCCGAATGGAAATAAAGGTTCGTTTCTTTCGTCGATATAATTAGAACGAAATTTCTCGAATTTTCCTTCTTTGTTAGAAAGTGGTCTTCCTGTATTTTTATGATTGTAAAAAATTGGCACTTGACCAAGACTTCTTGGGAAAGTCGCCGATAATTTCGCCGAAGGATTTACATCTCCAAACAAAACATCTGTGATAGCGTAACCTGCTTCACTTCCTGGGAACCAAACATTTAACAATGCATTTGCTTTGCCTATATCATCAGTCAAAACCATGGGACGCCCAGCGAATAAAACTACCACAACTGGTTTTCCTGTTTTAACCAAAGCGTCTAATAAATCTTTTTGAGACTGCGGAATTTCTAGGTTTGTTCTGCTGCTACTTTCACCGCTCATTTCTGCAGATTCTCCGATTGCAGCAATAATTACGTCTGCTTTTTGAGCTACTGCAACTGCTTCAGCAATGATTTGTTTTGGAGATCTATTGTCTCTGTTCATGTCTTTGCCGAACATTGTCGCATGCTTTTGGAATTCAGCATCATAATCTAAATTTGAACCTTGTGCATAAAGCAAATTCACTTTATTGCCCAAAACTTCTTTCATTGCATCTTTCAAAGATTTTGTTCTGGTTTGGTTTGTTGCAACGCTCCAAGTTCCTGCCATGTTGTTTCCTGCATCAGCTAATGGTCCGATTAAGGCAACTGTTCCTGATTTTTTCAGAGGCAAAACTTGGTTATCATTTTTCATCAAAACCATTGATTCCGAAGCAATTTTTCTAGCTTCTGCTCTGAAACCATTTGTATAAATTTCAGACTTTGCTCTTTTTTCATCACAATATCTGTATGGATCATGGAAAAGCCCCAAGTCATATTTTGCATTTAAAATCAAGCGAACTGCGTTGTCAATTTCTGCAATTGTAACCTTTCCTTCGTCTAGAGATTTTTTTAATGTTGTAAGAAATCCATCTCCAACCATGTCCATTTCAACTCCGGCTTTCAATGCCAAGGCAGAAACTGTTTGCAAGTCGCCCATTCCGTGGTCGATCATTTCAGGAATTCCTGTATAATCTGTCACTACGAAACCTTTAAATTTCCATTCTTTTCTTAAAACATCTGTCAAAAGCCATTTGTTTCCTGTTGCTGGAATTCCATCAATTTCGTTGAACGATGCCATTACGCTTCCTGCTCCGGCTTCGATTGCCGCTTTATATGGAGGAAAATATTCGTTGTACATTCTGATGTGGCTCATGTCTACTGTGTTATAATCTCTTCCTGCTTCTGGCGCACCATAAAGTGCGAAGTGTTTTACGCATGACAAAATCGTATTGTTTTTTGACAAATCATCGCCTTGGTAACCTCTTACCATTGCGGCTCCGATTTTTCCTGCCAAATAGGGATCTTCACCGTTTCCTTCAGAAACTCTTCCCCATCTTGGTTCGCGAGAAATATCTAACATTGGAGAAAATGTCCAGTTGATTCCGTCTGCGCTGGCTTCGATTGCGGCGATTCTTGCACTTCTTTCAATTGCAGGAATATCCCAAGAAGTTGACAAACCTAACGGAATTGGGAATGTTGTTTCATAACCGTGGATTACATCCATCCCGAAAATTAATGGAATTCCTAAACGGCTTTTTTCTACGGCAATTTTTTGAACGTCTTTAATTTTTGCTACCGATTTGATGTTGAATAATCCACCAACTTGGCCGTCTTCAATTTTTTTGGCAATGTTTGAGCTTTTTGCTTGGCCAGTTGTGATATCGCCAGAACTTGGCAAATTCAACTGTCCTATTTTTTCCTCAAGAGTCATTTTTGAGATCAATTCTGTAACGAACTCTTGTTTTGGTTTGATCGTGTTTTTTTTCTTGTCCTTCTGGGCGTGAACCGAGAAAGATGCTGCTAATACTAGTAATGCGACTGCTTTTAACTTCATTATAGTTGTGTTTATTAAGGGGTAATTTATATTCTGGGATTGTATTTTTTATACGTTGATTGATTGATGTTTTTGGTATGCGTAATATTGGCTAACTGGCGTTTAATTTGTGTAATTCGATTGTTCAATAGCCCCGATTGCAGGGAAGAACCTTTTTATTTTTTTTCTTTAAAAAATAAAAAGTTCTGGAATAAGGCGGGAAAATGGAAACCATAAAATGCCCGAACCTTTCGCTTCTAAAAAAATAGATAATTAAAAATTCCGATTCTTTTTTCAAAAAACCGGAATTGATAGTAATTTTAAATTCCGTGTTTTCCTGAATGAAAACCCAGTTTTACCAAACCTTGGCGTACTTCTGGAGCGTTCATGAATAAGTTCCAAAGCAAGCCAGAGCGGTAATTTTCGATCATAACAACCATCGGGCCTTGATCAATGGCCAGATATCTTTTTGCAGACCAACCAAAATGCTGACTGTGTGCATCATAAAATCCTGCTGGTCCCCAAAGCAAATTGCTGTGGTTTTCATAAAAATTGCGCATTGCTGCCAAAGATTCTGCAGGCGTGTAAACAATTGAACTAATCGCAGCCGTTGGCGAAATCACGCCTTTATCGTTTGACGGCATGTGTGCGTCATATCCGATAGAGCCGTCCGTATTTCTGCTGTAAGAAGCGGTCAATCCCCAATAATTTGCGCCATAGCCTCCAAAGTTTTTTGGATTTTCTATACAGTATTTATAGTTAATTTTTGTCTGATTTACATTTACGTCCCAATAATTTGCGTATTGGTCAGTGAGTTGCGTAGGATCTAAACCAACGTAAGAATAATGGGCCCAAAATAATGGACCGCCAGTTTGTTCAGCTCCATTATGCTTTAAAATTAATGGAATTCCATATTTTGTATTTGAAGAAACTATGCCTCCATTTCTTGCCCAGCCTTGATGATAAGCTTCAGCCGGAATAGTATGAGTTGGCGAAGAACTTGCCAGAATGTAAGTTACCAGACATTCATTGTATCCTTCCAAGGGAAAATTCATTTCCCATGCATAATTTGGCGACCAATGCCAGTAAAGTATATTTTGACCGTTTCTGTACCAGTTCCAATCTACACCTTTCCAAAGCGCATCAAATTTTTGAGCCAATGCTTGTTCCTCTGGAGAACCATTTTTAAAAAATTCGCGAACGCAGATAATTCCTTCACATAAGAAAGCTGTTTCTACTAAATCTCCACCGTTGTCTTTTGTCCCGAAAGGTTTAACTCTGCCTGTATTTCCATCCATCCAATGAGGCCAAGCTCCGTGAAAACGATCTGCATTTTCAAGGAAATTTGCTATTGTATTTAATCTGGAAACTGCTTCGTTCCTTGGAACATAATTTCTAGAAACTGCTGCAACGATTGACATTAATCCAAAACCAGAACCTCCGGTTGTCACTATATTGGAATCGTTATCTGGGTAATTTCCGTCAGGATGGTAGCGTTCTCTTGCTAGTTTAGAATTTGGTTCGGCAAAATCCCAAAAATATTTAAAGGTTTGTTTTTCCACAACATCCATTAATTGTTCGTCCGTTAAAGGTGTTTGTGGGGCAACAGGTGTGGCAGAACCATCTCCCGAAGGAGACGGTTCGCTTGATCCACAACTTGTTGAAAATGCTATTAATAGTATGAAAAGTAGGTTTTTCATTAAAAAAATTTAATTATTAGTAACCAGGGTTTGGAACCATGGTTGGAGTAGCGATTAATTGAGCATTTGGAATTGGAAACAATTCATGTCTTCCAACTACAAAAGTTTTTCCATCAGCTCGCATTGCTTGCTCTGCTTCACCAGTTCTAATCAAATCAAACCATCTGTCATGTTCGAAAGCCAATTCTAGTCTTCTTTCTTTCCAGATAGCTTTTCTCAATAAAGCTTGGTCAGTAAGCGTCACGAAACCTAAATTAACTCTATCTCTAACCTCATTAAGAGCGTCACGAGCAGTTGTTTGATCGTTTAATTCATTTGCTGCCTCTGCTTTAATTAAATAAATTTCAGCTAATCTTAAAACTCTGATATTTTTATCTCCATCTCCAGCACCTGCATTGGCACTTGAATATGCTTTTTCATTATACATAGGATTTTCGACTGCGTTACTAACAATTCGTCCATCATATAATGTTTCGCCTCTGAAGATAATCGTAGCATCTCTTCTTATATTATCCCCTTCAGCATTAAATGCATCTAAAAGATTTTGTGTAGGCGTATTGAAACCCCATCCCCATCCACTTGCACCTCTTGCACCTTGAGTTTCAGAATATTGCTGAACACCATGTGCCACAGCTTCACCTCTAGCTTGAACTTCAAAAATAGATTCTCTACCGTTTTCAGTTTCTGCTCTCCAAATTTTTGCATAATCAGGTTCTAAACCATATTCTCCAGAAGTAAGAACTTCATTCGAATATTTTAAAGCATTTGTCCAGTCTTTTTGATATAAATATACTTTTGCAAGCAGTGCTCTTGCAGCACCTTTAGTCGCTCTTCCTAAATCTTCTGGAGCATATTCACTTTTTTCTGGCAAAGCGCTAATTGCAGCTAACAAATCTTCTTCTATAAAATCATAAACCTGCGCTTTTGGAACTCTATTTACTAGATCTATATGCTGTAAAGGCACATCTCCCCAACCTCTTACTAAAAAGAAATAATGATAAGCTCTAAGAAATTTTGCTTCACCAATTAATCTGTTTTTGTAAGCTTCATCAGTAAGACCATAGCTTTCTGTGTATTCAATAGAATAAGTTGCACGACCAATTGCTTTGTACCAAGTCGTCCACATTGCTTCTACTGAACCTACTGTAGAAGTGTGTGTAAGAGCATCCAAAATCCCTTTATCGCCACCTGGATCACTAGGGGAACTTCCTTTATCTGCATTATCAGAAATAATTTCAGTTATTCCCAAGTAAGAAAAGGCATAATCCCAGCTAGTCATCGTTCCATAAATTCCATTTACAAAATCGACAGGTTTATAGGTATCCTTACTATCTTCTAATGTAACTCGTTCTCTTGAATCTACATCGAGAAAATCATCACATCCCACTAATACGCCACACGCAAATGTGAGACAAGCTATTTTTTTATAGTTTATTTTCATAATATTTTTCTTAAAATTCAATGTTTACACCAAAAATGAATGTTTTAATACTTGGATAAGCATCCGTTTCAATTCCAGCAGTTTCTTTTGGAGAACCACTATTGTTTAGTTCAGGTGTGAACCCTGAATATTTAGTAATTAAGAATGGGTTTTGAGCAGTTCCATAAATTCTAAGACTAGATATATTGAACATATCTTTAAAAGTATATCCTAAAGTAATATTGTTGATTCTTAAGTAATCTCCTTTTTCAAGAAAATAGCTAGATGCTCTAGAATCTCTATCAGCTCCTGGATTTTTATTTGTTGATCCTGGACCTGTCCAACGTTCATTGAAAGTTTCTTCTGCAATGTTTTCACCTCCATTAATACGTTTTCCTTTTAATCCGTTGTAAACTTTGTTACCGCCTACGCCAAATCCATCAACTGATAAGTCAAAGTTTTTATAGGCTAAGCCTAGATTGATTCCATAAGTGAATTTTGGGACATAAGAACCGAAGAATTTTTTATCTTTTTCATCTATTTGACCATCTCCATTTTGATCTACATAACGCAAATGACCCGGAGCCGCACTTACAAGGTGTGGGTTAGCATCAATTTCTGCTTGAGTTTGCCATACACCTGCTGCTTCATACATATACCAAGCATACAATGGCTGTCCTTCTAATAATTTTTTAGTATTCTCTCCATCACCTAAACTTCCTCCAATAGCTCCGTCATAAGCTGGTTTCACTTTTTCAAGCGTATTTTTATTCCAACCATAATTTACACCAATGCTGTAAGAAAGATCGTCAGTAATTTTATCTCTCCAGTTAAGAGATATTTCATATCCTTCATTTCTAACCTCTCCTCCATGGTCGTTATACCCTTCTGAGTTAGGAGAATTTGGTATTGGCGTGACATTTAATATAGCATTTTCATTTAATCTATTATAGTAATCAAATGTACCAGTCAATCTTCTATTTAATAATTCAAAATCAACACCTGCATTAATTTCTTTTGTAACTTCCCAACTTAAATTAGTGGCTGGAGTACCTGAACTTGCCCCAAAAACTAAGTCTTGATTTGGTCCAAATACATAGTTATTATTATTTATACCTGCACCCCCATCAGTCCCAGAAGAAGTAGCTATTGTAGTATTGTTAAGTTGAACGTTAGCATTTCCAACTTCACCATAACCAACTCTAAATTTCAAGAAATTTAAATTTTCAACATCTTTCAAGAAACTTTCATTTGAAACTACCCAACCAACGCTAACAGAAGGGAATGTTCCCCAATACTCTTTGTTTTGCTTGAAAGTACTGTTACCATCTCTTCTAATAGTACCAGAAATATAATATCTTTCATCAAAGTTATATTGCAGTCTACCAAAATAGGATAGCACATTTACTGGAGTATAATAATATTGATCGACTGATCTCAATGAAGCATTTCTAATGTTCCAATAATTTGACTGTGTTGGAACATTGTATCCTTGCATAAACGATTCTGATATATCATTTCTTCTTTCTTGAGTAACACCAGCTGTCGCATTAACATTATGTTTTCCAAAAGACTTGTCAAATGTCAAATAGGTATCCCAGTTATATCTAAAGCTTTCTACATCTTTATATGAAAGTGAATTGTTTGCATATGTAGTAGAAGTAGGATTAGCAGCTTGAAGATTATCGAACATTGAGCTAGTATTAAGTCCATCAGCATTGATATATCTACCACGAATGTCATTGTAAACTCTTGTTTTAGAATAAGACTTAGTTGCTCCAAATCTTGAAGTAGCTGTCAACCAATCTGCAATAGTATAATCAGCTTGAACTAAACCTTGCAATTCAACCATTTTATTTTTCTCATTTTGAAAATAAACGTTTGCTAGTGGGTTTCCAATTGAGTTTAATTCACCTCCACTTTGACCTGGTCCTATAAGATAAGTAACTTGTCCTGTTGTTTTATTCCAATCGCTAGTTGCAAATCTTCCATCAGGATAATAAGCAGGAACAACTGGCGCTTGCTTATAAGCATCAGTAAAAGAGCTATAAGGTTTGGGAGTTGACTTAGTAAAAGCAACGTTGAAATTTTGAGTTATTTTTAATTTCCCGTCAAGAGCTTTTAATGTATTACTAGATCTCAATGTATTTCTAGACACTTCATGTCCTTCCAAAAGCCCATCTTCATTATAATTATTAAAACTAAAATAGTAAGTAGCATTTTCTGAACCTCCAGAAAAAGAGATATCATTGCTTTGCGAAAAGCTCAATCCAGTCAACTCATCATACCAATCAGTGTCATATGCTTGATTTGTTGCAAGTCTATCTGGAGAGCCAGTTGCAGCGTTTTTTTCATTAAAAAACGTAGTATACTGACTTGCATTAGCCATTTTAACAGGATTAAGCATTGATTTTGCACCATAAAATGAGCTAATTTTAATTGCTGTTTTTCCTTGCTTCCCTTTTTTAGTTGTAATAAAAACTACCCCGTTTGCTGCATTTGAACCATAAATTGCAGATGAAGCAGCATCTTTCATGATATTGAATGACTCAATATCGTTAGGATTTAAGTTAGCAATGCTACCTGTAATGATACCATCAACAACAAACATCGGAGATCTTCCAGATTCAGCAGTTCCAAGACCACGAATGATAATTGTTGGTGTAGCACCTGGCGCATCGTTTGCAATAATGTTTACACCTGCTGCCTTGCCTTGTAAAGATTGCAGTGCATTAAATGCTGGTTGTTTTGTGATTTGGTCAGATTTGATTGTAGAAATTGCGCTTGTCAAATCTGATCTTTTTTGAGTTCCGTATCCAACCACTACAACTTCAGATAAGTCAGTGCTGGAAGGTGTTAGCGAAATGCTCATTCCCTGAGATGCTGCAACAGTCTGTACAACATACCCAATATAAGAAAATTTTAATTGTTCGCCGTCTTTGGCGCTGATGGCAAAATTTCCATCAAAATCTGAAATGGAATTTGAACCTGAAGTCACATTGTTAATTGTAACTCCTGGCAAAGCAAGTCCACTTTCATCAAGTACTTTTCCCTTAATCTCCTGAGCCGAGAGCTGGCCTTGAAAAAAAAGGAATACGAATACCCCGAAAATAAAGTTTTTCATTTGTTTTTATCTGTTAAAGTTAGTGGTACCAAATTAACGAATTACAACGTTGTAGTAAATCATGGCTCATCACTACACAAACACATCATTTTTAAACAAAATCAAATTATAATGTTGAAAATCAAATTTTTAAAAAGTAAAACACTACAGTTAAAACTATCCTAAAATGAACATATGATGTAGTCTTGATGTGTTGTAAAATGATAAAAAACAGCTAGATTTATTTAATTATTCCTAAAATCAGCATCTGTTTTATATATTAATCATAAACTTTGAAAGGCTTTCGTCTGGATTTAGGTCTAATTTCTTTCTTAATCTATAACGATGTAGTTCAACGCCGCGAAATGAAATGTTCATTAAAGGGGCAATTTCCTTAGAGGAAAGATTCATTTTTAAGTAGATGCAAAGTTTAATATCTTTTGAAGTCAGAATCGGATATTTATTAGAAAGCTTGTATACAAATTCTTCATTGCTTTGCATTAAATTGTGCTCAAAACTTTCCCATTCATTTTTGTTTAAAGCGTTAATTTTGATTGATTTTTTGATTTTAGTTTTAATCTGATTGACTTCAGTTTCTGTTTCTAAAATTTGTTGAATGCTATCAATCATCTCGCTTTGTTTTGCAATTGAAAGTGATTTTCCTGCAACTTCATAAGCCTTATTTTGAATTTCAATTTCAAGAATATGTTTTTCATACTCTTGAAGCTTCAATTTGTTTTCAGCTTTTAGTTCCAATTGAAGAATTTCTTTTTGGTGCTTCAATTCTTCTTCGTTAAGCTTAATTTTTTCTTTGTAGCGAATTTTATTCCAGCGATAATAAAGGAAAAAACTTCCAGAAATGACGAGAATGTAAACCAAAACCATCCAAATTGAAAAATACCAAGGTTTTGCTATGTTAAACTCATAACTGGCTACTTTGACATAACTTTTCCCGTCATTATAATAAAATTCTAGATCTTGGCTTCCGCTACTTAAATTATTTAAAATTAATTGCCCGTTTTTTACTGGAATAAATTGCTTTGAATCATTTATCTTATAAAACAAATCAGGACGGCTATATCCATAATATTGTGTAATCACATTTATTTCAACCGGATGATTGTATTTTATTTTCGAATCTTCAGTGATTAGATTTCCTTCATAAAAACCTTCAGCATAGACGCCTTCGATTTTTCTTTTTTTCTTATTAAGCTCAAAAGAAATAAATCCGTCATCAAGATTCATCAATAAATAATTTCCGTTTTTATAGACTTTGATATTTTCAATGATAAGTCTTCCTGCATAATATTTTTCTGGAATCAATTCCCAAATAAATTCATTATTTACCTGTGAAATCGCATATAAGAGTCCGTTTTTAAGAACTAAGAAATTGTCATCATCAATAGGAATTATATCAGAAATATTTTTAAATGAAGAATTGAAAATTTTATCTTTTTCAAGCTTTCCTGAAATTGAATTGTAGACGTACCAAGAATTGTCAATCAAAAAGAGAATTTCATTTTTATAGCTGAAAAGTTTTACGCCAAAATCATTTGTGATTCCGTTTGCCTGTGAAATATTTTCCACTTTTGTGGCATTGAAATTCTTATCATATTGAATTTTGTATAAACTTCTATAATTGTCTGCGGCCCACAATTCGCCCCTTTTATTCTGAGCAAGATTACGAATTGGGTTCGCCAAGCCCTTTAAAATCTTCCATTTTGTTAAATCATTCGGATTTTCATAAACAGCAATTCCTGAATAATTTCCTTGAAAATAAACGTTTTCAAATTCTCCTTTGAGAAATTTCCAGCCACCATTTACCGGATTTGCTCTTTGTAATTTTGAGGTTCCGTCATATATAAACGTTCCGTCATTGTGCCCAATTACGAATTGCTTGTCTCTTTTGTAAATATCCCAAACTTGGCCCTGCGAATTCGGAATAACCTGAAGTTTTTTGTCGCGACAAGTGAAAATTCCGTGATTTGTAACAAAAAGATAACCGTTGTCAATTGTGGAAAGTGAGTAAACTGAGCCTAAAATTCCTGAATTATCTGAGAATACATTTATAGGCGAATTAATTTCGATGTGACAAATTCCGTTATCCAAACCAAGCCACAAATCATTTTCCTTATCGAGGCCAATCGATAAAATGCAGTTGTTTTTCAGCGCATTTTGTCGGTTTATATTTTTGTAAGAACCATCCTGCAAATTGATAATGTAAATTCCCTGAAGACCGCTTCCGATGACCAAAGTATTTTTATCAACAAACTTGGCCGTTACAAGAACCTCATATTTTAAGATAGAATTCAAAGGATGATTCCAAGGAACTAATTGATCATTTACAGTTATAAAAACGCCTTTGTTTTTAGTAAAAACAAACAATTGTCCGTTATGCTTTTCTACATGATGAATTACATTGGCACCTAAAACTGAAGTCCAATTTTCTTTTTGAACAAATTTATTGCCTTTCATCAAATAAATTCCGTTTCGAACGGTCGCAACATATATCTCATTATCAATCAAATAACAATAAGAAATCTGCGAAGGAAACTTTATAGATTCAATGTTATTCTTTTGGTCTTGGATGTAAACTTCATTAAAAGTCTGGAAATAAATTTTATTTTGGTGCTTGAATATTTTCCACACCTCTTCATTCGAATCTCCTGTAAATATTTTCTTGTTTTTGGATAGCGAAAAATATTTCATTTTGCCATCAAGCCTTTGCCAATAGCCAAATTCTTTATAAGAACCGCAATAAATTCTATCTCCATCAATAAATATTGAACGAATAATCGTTTTATTTGGAAGCGTATATTTTTCCCACTTCACGCCGTTGTAGCGCAGAAAATAGTGGTTATTGGCAAAATACATCGCATTGTCATTTCCTTGAACTACATTCCAAACCTGATTATCACCATTATAGTCAGATTTAGTAAAATTTTCGACAAAAGGAAGCAATTCCTGACTTTGGGAAGCCAGCGAAAATAAGCAGAAGAATAAAAGCTGAAAAAAATTAAGTCTCACAATCTAAAATTTACTTCTCAAATATAGATATTTCCTTTATTGCAGGGAGGCAAAGGCTAAATAAAAATTAATGTTCGAGCAAAAAATAATAAAAAAAACTATTTTTGCTAAAATTCTATAGAAATGAAAAAATATTTCGGTTTACTATTTTGCTTAGTTGCTTTAAATTCTTGTGATGATGGCGACATGGTATTTGAATCATTTAATTTTGATGATGTCGATGCGGCAGATTGCGGTACAACGAGCATAATTAATACTGTTTTCAAAATTAATAAAAATGAGGCGCTGATATTAAAATTAGATGGAGCCGAAACTTTTGTGAATAGTGAAGGCCAAGAATATACTGCTACTGTTTTTCCTTTCAGAAATCAAATTACGCCAGAAAATACTCCAAGAATCTATAAAATAAGCACTACAAACAGAGTAATATACCGTGTTTTCAGCGGAGATGTGCCAAGCACTTACTTTTGCCAAGATATTCCTCCAGTTTCTCCTTCAGTTGTAAGCGAATCTTCCACATTAGTAAATGGAAACGGAACAGTCGAAATCAAAACTACTATCATTGAAAATGAATATTCATCAATATCCGAAGTACAGTACAGGCATTCAATTGTTTTAAAAAATATTACATTTTCTGATGCGAATGGTTCCACGACCTATGAGACTTTCCCCTATGGAAGCTATGACAAAAAATCAAATGTCTCCTTTTCTTTCCCATCTACCAGTACAATACAGAAATGTGCTGACGGAAGGCTTTTTAGAATTGCCGACAAAAACCTTGGAAATGATCCAAAAAAGGAAAATTTAAACGAAGTTTTAGAGTTTACAATATCTGATGCAGAATTAGCTGCGTTGCCAAATGGCGAAACTGTTCCGTTAAAAATAGATGCCGCGCATCAATTGACATACAGAATTTTCAATAGCGATGTCAATACAAATTTTTTATGCACCGGCGACGCTACAGGATTATCTCCTTATCCAGAAACTTATGCAACCTATAAAGCTTTAAATGGAACCGACGGCGACGGCGAAATTGTGCTTCCGACGGGTTTCTATACAATTCGAAAAACACCAATACAAACTGGCGGATTTAACTACCTCTTTAATTTTAGCAGACTGACATTTAAAGATGTAAATAGCACAACAACTTTCAAGCAAGAAAATTATAATTTTGTTTATATCCTAAACTAAAAAAACTCCGGCAATTGCCGGAGTTTTTTTTATCTATTTGGGTTTTGCTTGATATAAACCTCAGTCGCACCTAAACCATATTTCTGGTAATCAGCATCTTGAAACACAATTTCATCATATCTTCCTAAAAGAAAATCTAATTCAGATTTTAAAATGCCCTCTCCAACACCGTGAATAAAAACGATTTTTGGAATTCGGTTTCTTATCGCGAACTCAATATGCCTTTTGGCGGTTTCTGTCTGCAAAGTCAGAATATCATAATTTGACATCCCTCGTTTATTCGGAACTAATTTTTCAATATGCAAGTCAAATTCTGGCGCTGCTCTTTCGTCTTTATTTTTCTTTTCTTTGACAAAACTTCTCGGCTTCGGAATTTCTTTTTCTTTTAAAACTTCATTGAAATTATGATTTCCTATGCCAAAATTTATGTCATTGCTTATCTTAAGTAGCTCATTTACTGCATAAGTCAGCACAAATCCGTCTTCACTTTCAATAGTAGCTTCGTTATTTTTTACTGACAAAACAGTTCCATTGACTGCTTCATCAAGCACTGTGACTTTATCTCCTTTAGCTATCATTTTCTTCAGAATTTTCTTGATTTTTACTCGGAACTTTTGCCGTCAGTCGCATCATTCCATACATGAAAATAATTATTGCGCCGACCATTATATAAACATTTGGTTTTGCCTTGCTTTGCTCATATAAAGCAGAAATTCCGGCAATTGCCATAATTGGTATGTATATTTTTTTCATTTATTTTTTATAATATCTTTCAAAAGTAGTAACTTTAAAATAATAATGCGACTAACAGCTTTATAGTTTACTCATTTTTTTGTAAAATTGTATAACAATACAAATAGCCATGGAAGAATACATGCTGCCTTGCCTCAGCAAAAAATATTTAGGAATTGAATGCTTCGGATGCGGATCGCAAAGAGCCATCGTATTGCTTTTTCAAGGAGAATTCAAAGCCGCTTTCTTCATGTTTCCTGCCGTTTACACTTTAGTGATGCTGTTTGGGCTAGTGGCTCTAAATTTTATTGACAAAACTAGAAATTATCACAGATTGATCGTGTCAACTGCAATTATAACCGCAACGACCATGGTCATTTCTTATTTTATAAAACATTTTTAAACCAAAACCCAAAACCAATTCAAAATCAATTTTATGGAAGAATCTAATTTTTCAAATTTCGAAACACAACAAAAACTGCCAAACGCTTCAGCCGTATTGGTGTTAGGAATTTTATCAATCATAACTTGCTGTTGTTATGGAATCTTAAGTATCATTCTA
Source organism: Flavobacteriaceae bacterium PS02334 (assembly GCA_029959295.1). Lineage (GTDB taxonomy): Bacteria > Bacteroidota > Bacteroidia > Flavobacteriales > Flavobacteriaceae > Flavobacterium. The sequence goes on from JASCOH010000001.1 coordinate 629,451, forward strand.
GGTGCTGTAGGTATTTATTTGGCAAACAAAGACACTGCTTTGTACAACCTAAATCCATCTCTTTACACTAATTTCAACAATGTAAGAACTGGAAAAATTTTATCAATTATCGGAATCGTTTTAGGCGTATTATTCTTAGCCTACATGATCTGGATTATTTCAGTTTTCGGATTCGAAGCTTTGCAAGACCAACAATTATTAGAGCAAAGAATGCGCGAAATGATGGGACAATAATCATTTTCTGAATATAGAAAAGGCTGCTAATTAGCAGCCTTTTTCTTTTTATATAATTTTAGATTTTATTTCTCAAACTCTTTTAAAGTCTTGATTATAATTGAAACGCAATCTAAAAGCTGTTCTTCATTCATTACCAAAGGCGGTGCAAAACGAATAATATTTCCGTGAGTTGGTTTTGCCAGAAGTCCGTTATCACGCAAAGACATGCAGATATTCCAAGCGGTGTCGCTTTCTTCAGTGTCGTTAATTACAACAGCATTCAAAAGCCCTTTACCTCTTACTAAAGTTGCAATTGTACTTGTCTGGATATAATTATCTAGTTTTTCTCTGAATATATTTCCTAAGTAAGTTGCATTTTCAGCCAGTTTTTCTTCTTGCACAACTTCTAAAGCAGCAATTGCAACTGCCGCCGCAATTGGATTCCCTCCAAAAGTTGAACCATGTTGTCCTGGCTTTATTACATTCATAATAGAATCATTTGCCAAAACTGCCGAAACTGGATAAGCCCCGCCAGACAAAGCTTTTCCAAGAATTAGAATATCTGGCTGTACATTTTCATGGTGGACTGCCAATAATTTTCCAGTTCTTGCGATTCCGGTTTGCACTTCGTCAGCAATAAAAAGAACGTCATGTTTTTCGCATAATTCTTTTGCTTTCGCCAAATATCCTTCTGAAGGAACGTAAACTCCTGCTTCTCCCTGAATGGGTTCTACTAAAAATCCTGCAACATTTTTTTGAGTTTTCAAGACATTTTCTAAAGCTTCTAAATCATCATAAGCAATGCTGATAAAACCAGCCGTGTAAGGACCAAAGTTCTTGCGGGCATTTTCATCATTTGAAAAAGAAATGATCGTAGTCGTTCTTCCGTGGAAATTTCCGTCACAAACAATAATCTGTGCTTCATTTTCTGGGATTCCGTTTTTTTCATAAGCCCATTTTCTGCAAAGCTTGATTGCCGTTTCAACGGCTTCAGCTCCGGTATTCATCGGAAGCACTTTGTCAAACCCAAAATATTTAGTTACGAATTCTTCGTATTTTCCTAATTTATCATTGTAAAAAGCCCTTGAGGTAAGCGTCAAAGTCTGCGCTTGCTCCATCATTGCTCCAATAATTTTCGGATGGCAATGCCCTTGATTTACAGCAGAATAAGCGGAAAGAAAATCGTAGTATTTTTTTCCGTCGGTGTCCCAAACATAAACGCCTTCGCCTTTACTCAAGACTACAGGAAGCGGATGGTAATTGTGTGCGCCAAATTTATCTTCTAAAGAAATGGCTTCAGAAGCATTGTTTTTTTCTAAAACTGACATTGTGAAAGTATTTTAATTCTTCAAAAATCAATTCCTTCTTGTGGAGAGAAATCATCCATATCGCTTTTGCAAAATTAAGGAATCTTATTTGATTTTCAATCGTTATCGTAAATGTTATGAAACACAGATTTCACAGATTATCACAGATTATTTTACTTGAAAAATTAAAATTTGATTGTTTGAATTTGTGGCTTATAAAATCGTAAATCCCATTTCTCCAACTGACTTTTCAGATGCAAAAATGGGATTCTTGTATTTTAAAAACGCTTAGTTTATGCTAAAACCAAAGTTGCGCTTGAAGTGATTCTTGTGTTCAATAATTTTGAAATCGGACAAGTCGTTTCTGCTTTTGTCACTAATTCTTGAAATTTGTCTGTCGTAATATCATCGACTCTTGCCACAACTGAAAGGTGCGAACCGACAACGCTTCCGTCTTGAAAATCGACGTCGCATTTGGTTTCGATTGAAGCCACTGTAAATCCGTTTTCGTTTAAGTAAGCGGTCAATTGCATTGTGAAACATCCTGCATGAGCGGCAGCAATTAATTCCTCTGGATTAGTTCCGTTTCCTTGCTCAAATCTTGTTTTAAACGAATATTGGGTGTTGCTTAAAACGTTGCTGTCTGTTGATATTTTTCCGTTTCCTTCTTTTAGTGAGCCTTCCCAGACTGCTTTTGCGCCTCTTTTCATAATTATTTTTTTTGGTTGTTTGTTCAATAAAATTACGAAAAGGAACTGCTAGTTAAAATGTTTTTGGAGAAACTTTAACAGAAATGCGGTTTGTCATTCCGACGAAGGAGAAATCTCTGTGACGTGAGCAAATTATGGAGATTCCTCCTTCGTCGGAATGACAAGATTATGATAGATTTGCGTCCAAAAAATTGAAAAGAAAAAATTTCTTAATTTCAATTCAAAAAACCGAACAATCGCTTATTTTTGCCGTATGGGAAGAAAGATTACAGATAAGGTTATTTTTGAGAATGTAAAAGTGCTTGATGCAGGCGCTAAAGGGGTTTCAGTGGCAAAAGCGCCAGACGGAAAAGTGATTTTCATTCCGAATGTTGTGCCTGGAGATGTGGTTGATGTGCAGACTTTTAAGAAGAGAAAAGCCTATTATGAAGGAAAAGCGATCAATTTTCACGAATTTTCTGAAGATAGAATTGAGCCGGTCTGTCAGCATTTTGGTGCTTGTGGCGGTTGCAAATGGCAAAATATGACCTATGAAAAGCAGTTGTTTTATAAAAATAACGAAGTTTTCAATCACTTAAAACGTATTGGAAAAATTGAATTGCCTGAATTCGAACCGATTTTAGGCTCTGAAAAGAAATTTTTCTATAGAAATAAAATGGAATTTTCGTTTTCAAATGCGCGTTGGCTGACGGAAAAAGAATTGGCGAGCGACGAAGAATTTGAAAATAAAAATGCGCTTGGTTTCCATATTCCTAAAATGTGGGACAAGATTCTTAATATCGAGAAATGTTTCTTGCAGGAAGATCCTTCGAATGCTATTAGAAACTCGATTCGCGATTATGCAAACGAACATAATCTGCCGTTTTTTAATCCGAGAAATCACGAAGGTTTGTTGCGAACATTTATGATTCGTACAGCTTCGACCGGTGAAATTATGGTTTTGATTCAGTTTTTTGAAGAAAATAAAGAACAAAGAGAAGGCTTACTGGATTTTCTATATCAGAAATTTCCGAATATCATTTCTTTGCAATATGTGATAAATGGGAAGCAGAATGACACGATTTATGACCAAGATGTGATTCTATATAAAGGCAGGGATTATATTTTGGAAGAAATGGAAGGCTTGAAATTCAGCATCAATGCGAAGTCTTTTTACCAGACAAATTCAGATCAAGCTTATGAATTATATAAAATTACTAGAGAATTTGCAGGTTTGACAGGCAACGAACTAGTTTATGATTTATATACAGGAACCGGAACTATCGCTCAATTCGTCTCAAAACAAGCTCGAAAAGTGATTGGTGTGGAAGCCGTTCCTGAAGCGATTGCAGATGCTAAAGAAAATGCAAAACGTAATAACATTACCAATTGCGAGTTCTTCGTGGGTGACATGAAAGTAGTTTTCAACGAAGCATTTATTGCACAGCATGGCAAGCCAGACGTGATTATTACTGATCCTCCGAGAGATGGAATGCATAAAGACGTGATTCAGCAGATTTTAAATATTGCTCCTGAAAGAATTGTTTATGTAAGTTGCAGTTCTGCAACTCAGGCGCGCGACTTGGCTTTGATGGATGAATTTTATAAAGTTTCGAGAGTTCGCCCGGTTGATATGTTTCCACAGACGCATCACGTTGAAAATGTTGTACTTTTGGAAAAAAGATAATTGATGAAGAAATTTCTGAATATATTAATTGTTGTGATTGCTTTCAGCTTTTCGGGTTGCGAAAAAGACGACATCTGCGCCAGCACTACTGCCACTACTCCAAGGCTTGTGGTAGATTTTTATGACAAAGACAATCCTGATGCGCGCAAAAGCTTAAGCAATTTAAAAGCTGTTGCAACTGGCGAAACTGAAGGAGTTGTTTTTAACGAATCAGCTTTGCCAACTTCAGTGACAAAATATTATGCGACCGGAAACAGCATTTCATTGCCTTTGCGGTTGAATGCTGAAACCACAGAATATGCATTGACTCTATATGCGGATGATACACAATTGACCAATACTGATACTATTTCATTTAATTACACGACACGCCAAATTTATGTTTCTAGAGCCTGTGGCTACAAAACAAATTTCCGCTTAAACGTAGAAGATGCCATTTCACGTCCAAATGACGGAAGCGAATGGATCAATAATGTAACCATCCAAACAACTAACATCGAATCTGAAAATGAAACACACATTAAAATTTATTTTTAATTTAGCTTTAGTGCTGGTTTCATTAGCTGCTGGCGCGCAAGACAAAAAAAAGGACAGCATTATTCCGAGAACAGAGAGATACGGACTTAGAGTTGGTACTGATTTGTATAAAATTGCCCGATCATTTTATGATGATGATTACAAAGGCTTTGAAATTACTGCAGATTATCGCTATTCAAAGAAAATCTATATCGCTGGAGAAATCGGAAATGAAAATAAAACTACTGACGAACCGCAATTAAATTTTACCACAAAAGGAACTTATTTCCGAATTGGAGCCGATTACAACCTGTATGAAAATTGGCTCAATATGGAAAATATGATTACGATTGGAGCGCGATATGGTGTCAGCTCTTTTTCTCAAGAATTGAATAACTATAGCATTTACAATCCTAATCCTTATTTCACTGACTACAATACTCTGGTTACTGACTCTAGAAAATTCGACGGACTTTCAGCGCATTGGCTTGAAATTGTCGCCGGCGTAAAAGCAGAACTTTTCAATAATTTATTCTTAGGATTTACGCTTCGCCTAAATTATTTGGTTGCCAATAAAGAACCTAATGACTTTGAAAACCTATATATTCCAGGTTTTAACAGAACTTATGACGGAAAATTTGGCGTAGGATTTAATTATACGCTGAGTTATTTTATTCCGCTTTACAAGAAAAAGAATTTGCCTGTAGTTGAGGAAGGGAAAGAAAAGCCTAAGAAGTAATCAAGATTCGAAATTTACTCCGATTCCTTTGTGACATCCATCTTTTAAATCAATATCTGAAAACCAGACGTAAGGTTCTAGGCTTCTAATTGATTTAGAGAAAAATATATGGTCGATATTGTCTTTGATGTTTTCGGTAGTTCTTTCAAAACCATATTTTTCAGTTACAGATTTCAATACTTCCCTGCTATTTATTTGTGCCAATTGTCGCATTTCGCTTGAATCAAAAGAAGTATTAAAATCTCCAGCTAAAATCAAAGAATTATTTTCTTTAGCCAGATTATCAACATCATTTATAAAATCAAGCAGTTCTTTTTTGGCAATTTCCTTTTGATATTTGATTCCCCAAGTACAAATTATAGTTCCATAAATGGTAATTTCTTTATCATTTATCTTGAACGAATGGCAGACACTTGTCAAGCCGTCAGAAGTTTTATTTTTTTTGATTGAAGGTATTTTACTATAAATTGAAGTTCTTATAGCTTGCTTACCGTTCAGATATTTTTTATAATCTAAATATTCAAAAGTTTCTTGCAAAGGAATTTTATCAGAATGGTAAGCAAAATATTTTTCAGAGATTTCAATTTCCTCTAAATTCTCAGTTACAACCAGAAAATCAAAATCTTGTACATTTATTTCTTCAAGAATATGTTTTTTCGTATCCAATGATTTTTTAAACCAATCGATATTGATTGTACCGATTTTCATGTATTATTTAATCTGCTTGATTCCTTTCATGAAAATCCAGCTCATAAAAAGCTTTTCTCCATCGTTGGATTTTACAGCTTGAAATTTTGGGGAAAGAATTGTCCCGATAATAAAAGCGGTCAATGGAATCCAGAATCCTGTCAAATTTGTATAAGCATCAATCAGAAATCGAAATCCGATAAATAATACGGCAAAACTTAATAATTGGTATATAAATGCTTGTGTTTTTAAGCTCATAATTTAATTTTTATATATTTAATTACTCTTCTGTTCTATCTTGAAATTTAGTTCTTTTGCTTCCTTCATACATTTCATATTTTACCAATCTGGCTTCCAAACTTCCATTAAAAAGCTTAATTTTTCTGGAAGGTTTTAGCCCGACGAATTTCAAAGCTTCTAAATTTGCAGTAATAAACCAAGCATTTGTTCCTGGATAGCTTTGCTTTAAAGTATCACCAATATCTTTGTAAAAACGTTCCATTTCAATATCTAAACGCTCACCATAAGGCGGATTGAAAACCATGTGCAACGGACCTTGAGTCATTTTCTCCGTATCAAAAAAGTTCTTTTCGGCAATAGTCACATATTCATCAAGATTCGCATTTTTGATATTATCTTTTGCTTTTAAAACCGCGGAAGGCGCTTTGTCATACCCTTGAATCGTATAATGAAACTCCTTAATTTTCTTCATCAGAGAATCTACAATTTGGTCAAACAACTCATTGTCCCAATCGTTCCATTTTTCAAAAGCAAATTCCTTTCTGTTCAAATTTGCCGGAATATTGCACGCAATCATTGCCGCTTCCGCCAAAATTGTTCCCGAACCGCACATCGGATCTATAAAATGTCCTTGGCCTTCCCAACCTGAAAGCAAAAGCATTCCGGCTGCCAAAACTTCATTTATCGGAGCAATATTCGTCGCCGTTCTATATCCTCTTTGGTGCAAAGAATTCCCTGAAGTATCCAAAGCCACTGAAACTTGATCCTTGTCAATGTGAATATTAATTCTCACATCTGGATAATCTTTGTCAACGCTTGGCCTTGCTCCTGTTCTGTTTCTAAATTGATCTACAATCGCATCTTTTGATTTTTGGGAAACAAATTGCGAGTGCTTGAAATAATCAGAATGAACCGTCGTGTCAATCACAAAAGTCATATTTGCATTCAAATATTTTGACCAATCGATTCCTGAAATACCTTTGTACAATCCCAATTCATTATTAGCTCGGAAATAATAAATCGGTTTTAAGATTTTCAAAGCTGTACGAAGCGAAAGATTTGCCTTGTACATAAAACCTTTGTCTCCAGCAAAACTTACCATTCTAACGCCTTGCTCCACATCTTGGGCCCCTAAAATTTGCAATTCTTTTGCTAATATTTCTTCAAAGCCAAAGAAAGTCTTGGCTATCATTTTAAAATTTTCCATAAAATCGATATGATTCGCAATGATGCAACATAATTGCGTTTTAAATTCTGGCACTTGCCTATTTTCTGCAAAAATACACTAAATTTGTGGCTTAAATAAATACGATGCAAAAAGAAAAAAATACTTGGTTCGCCTCTTGGTTCGATACTCCTTATTACCACATTCTTTACAAAGATCGAGATTATGCCGAAGCGCAAGTGTTTATGGACAACATAACGCAATATCTGAACCTTCCCGATGAGGCAAAAATACTTGATCTGGCGTGTGGAAAAGGCCGTCATTCTGTATATTTAAACCAATTGGGGTATGATGTAACCGGAGCAGATTTGTCAGAAAACAGCATTGCTGAAGCTTCAAAATTTGCCAATGAAAAATTGCATTTTGAAGTACATGATATGCGAATTCCATTTGAGCAGAAATTTGATACCATTTTCAATCTTTTTACAAGTTTTGGCTATTTTGAAAATGACGAAGATAATTCGACTACGCTAAAAGCAATTCAAGAAAGCCTTTCTGAATATGGTTTTGCCGTAATTGACTTCATGAACGTGCAACATGTGATTGAGAATCTAGTTCCAGAAGAAGTAAAAAAAGTTGATAATATCGATTTCCACATAAAAAGATACCATAAAGACAACCATATCTACAAAGAAATTGACTTTGAAGACAAAGGAGAAAAGTTTCATTTTGTAGAAAAAGTACAAGCTTTGACCTTGCAAAATTTCGAAGAAATGATGGAAGAAGCAGGAATTTATCTTTTAGATACTTTCGGAGATTACAAGCTAAAAAAGTTCTTCAAAAACGAAAGCGAAAGACTGATAATGGTTTTCAAATAATCAAATAGTGCTACTAAAATGGACAACATTTTAACTTATATTCTTCCCTTAATTTCGGTTTTGATTGGCTATGCCGTGGCTTTATTTTTAAAACCTACGAAGAAAAACAACCTGAAACTTTTGATGGCTTTCAGTGGTTCTTTTTTGCTTTCAATAACTGTAATGCACCTTTTGCCCGAAGTTTATGAAGCCGAAATGCATCACGGTCATGAACATGAACACGCACATTCAAACGCAGTCGGGATTTTTATCATGCTCGGAATTTTATTCCAAATCATACTAGAATTTTTCTCAAAAGGCGCCGAACACGGTCACGTTCATGGCCACGATGAAATGCACAAGATGCCTTGGCTTTTATTCATAAGTCTTTGTATTCATGCACTTTTAGAAGGCTTTCCAGTAAGCCATCACAATGATTTGGCTTTGGGAATTGCGATTCACCACTTGCCAATTGCCATCATTTTGACTTCCTTTTTTGTCAATGCAAAGCTCAATAAAACTGCTATTTTTCTTTTTATGGTTGCTTTTGCATTTATGACGCCTCTTGGAACAATTACTTCAGAATATTTACCGTTTTTATCAGAATATTATACACAAATAACAGCAGTTGTTATCGGGATTTTGTTTCATATTTCTTCGACAATTATTTTTGAAAGTAGTGAAGGACACAAATTTAATTTGGCAAAATTATCGATGATTGCTATCGGAATTGTTGCGGCTTATTTTATTTAGCATTTGGACGTAACCTCACAAAAAAGCCTATTGGCATTTTTCTGGGGTCGGGCTTTTCACTCCCAATCTTTTATTTTTTAAAGAAAAAAAATAAAAGGATTTCCGCTACAAATGAAATTCACTGAACTTCAAAAACATATTAAAAATGTGAAGTAATCTCCCACGCGAACGACCGAAACTTTGTAACTTTGAAAAATCACTTTCAATTTTAAAAATGAGCTTCACAAAAACCACAGAACAGTCTTCAAAATACGAACATTTAGAAAAAATGTCAGTTGCTGATTTATTGCAAAACATTAACAATGAAGATAAAACTGTTCCTCTTGCCGTAGAAAAAGCGTTGCCACAAATCGAAAAATTAGTGGAAAAAGTAGTCGAAAAGATGAAAAACGGCGGAAGATTATTTTACATCGGCGCCGGAACTTCAGGAAGATTGGGAATTGTGGACGCTTCAGAATGCCCGCCGACTTTTGGCGTTCCGTTTGACTTAGTGATCGGAATTATTGCTGGAGGCGATACTGCAATCCGCAAAGCCGTGGAATTTGCCGAAGACGACAAAGACCAAGCTTGGAAGGATTTGCAAGAATGGAATATCAATAAAAATGACGTCGTTATCGGAATCGCTGCTTCAGGAACAACTCCGTATGTAATCGGAGGTTTGCAGAAATGCAACGAAAATAATATTATGACCGGAAGCATTTCCTGCAATGCCGAAAGTCCGTTATCAAAAACTGCAAATTTGCCTATTGACGTGGTTGTCGGACCAGAATTTGTGACGGGAAGTTCAAGAATGAAAGCCGGAACTGCACAGAAATTAGTTTTGAATATGATTTCAACTTCCACGATGATACAGCTCGGAAAAGTGAAAGGAAATAAGATGGTTGACATGCAATTGAGCAATCACAAGCTTGTGGACAGAGCTGTCAGAATGATTATGGATGAACTTTCTATTTCTGAAAACGAGGCAAAATCATTGCTTGAAAAGCATAAAAATGTTAGAAATTCCATCGAGAATTATAAAAAATAATCAATGAGCACCGATAGAAAAATACTTCAAAAAGGGATTTTATACTTGTCAATCGCAATGCCGTTGCTGTTTCTAGGGCCAGTCGTAATCCACAGCGCTTTTAAAAACCGGGAACATCCTTATTACTTTCTAGTTTTAGGATTCGGAATTTTAGCTTGTTTAAGCGCCATGCTGATGCTATTTTTAGGAATCAGAAAAATAATGAACAGCCTTTTCAAAAAGCGATGAAAGAATCCATTCACATAAGCAAGACTTTTTCAAAAGTGATTTACACCGAAGAATCAGTCAAAAATCGGGAATTTGAAAACTGTACTTTTATCGATTGCGACTTATATGGAAGTGATTTTTCGCAGTCGCAATTTTTAGATTGTAGCTTTAAAGGTTGCAATCTTTCGATGGTAAAATTAAATTCGACGAGCTTGAAAAATGTTGAATTTGACGAATGCAAATTAATGGGAATTGCCTTTGAATACTGCGATGATTTTCTTTTTGAAGTAAAGTTTAAAGATTGCGTGTTAGATTTCTGTTCTTTTGCCAACAAGAAAATGATCAAGACAAAATTCATAAAATGCTCAATGCAAGATGTGAATTTTTCTGGTACAAATTTGACAAAAGCAATTTTTGATGATATAAATTTAAACGGCGCTTTGTTTGACAAGACCAATTTATCAGAAGCCGACTTATCAAAAGCCTATAATTTTTCAATTGATCCAGAATTAAATTCGTGTAAAAAAGCCAAGTTTTCTCTGAAAGATGCTGGCGGTTTACTAGAAAAATACAATCTAAAATTAGTTTAATATGGAAGCAAATTCTCAATTTTTAGAAAGTGCTAAAAAGCAGTTTTTGTATTACAAAACACTTGGCGAAAAAGCGATTAGTCAGTTAGAAGACGAACAGCTTTTTATATCTTTAAATCAAGATACGAACAGCATTGCGCAAATTGTGAAACATTTGTCGGGAAATATGCTGTCGCGATGGACAGATTTTTTGACTTCGGATGGAGAAAAAGAATGGCGCAATCGTGATGATGAATTTGTGGACACTTATCAATCAAAAGAAGAATTGCTTGAAAGCTGGAACAAAGGGTGGGATTGCCTTTTTGAGGCTATAAATCCTTTAAAGCCAGAACAACTTTCTGATATTATTTACATTAGAAATGAGGGCCATTCGGTTGTGGAAGCGATTAACAGGCAGTTGGCGCATTATCCTTATCATATTGGGCAGCTAGTTTTTTATGCAAAATTGCTGAAGAAAACAGAATGGGAAAGCCTTTCGATTCCGAAGAATAAGTCGGGAGATTATAATTCTGAAAAGTTTTCGAGGGAAAAAAGCATTCGGAATTTTACGGATGATGAATTGGATAAACTAAAATAATTGGGGAATCGGGAAATACCTTCAAAAATAAATTATGAAAAAAATAATACTTATCGCAATTTTAGCACTGACAGCAACGTCTTGCTATAATGTAGAACGCAATTGCAAGGATTTTAAAACAGGCGAATTTCAGTTTGAATATGAAGTTGATGGCGTAAAAAAAACATCTAATTTTGTAAGAAATGATACTTTGGAAGTTGGTACATTTGAAGGGAAAGAATACAGTTCGACAGTGCGCTGGGTGAACGATTGCGAGTATATTTTACAGCGAATTAATCCAAAAAACATGGCAGAAAGCAAAGCGATTCAGATGAATATTCTTTCTACAACTGACAATTCTTACACTTTTGAGTTTTCAAATATTGGAGACTCTAAGAAGCAAAAGGGAACTGTTATAAAAATTAAATAATAGATTAAAAAGAAAGGCTTTCCGAATTGGAAAGCCTTTCTTTTTAATCTAAACTTAAAGTTATTTGCCCATCATCGTCTAATTGGACATCACCAGAAATCTCTTCATCGTTTACTTCAATTTCCTCCGGAATTTCTTCAACTGGAGGTTCGTAAGGCAACGGTTCTAAATGATTCACTTGTTTTAATTTGTCACCTGTCAATTGATTTCCGATAGCTTTTATACCTTTTACAGCAATAAAACTCTCTAAATCAACGATTTGGTTTTCTTTTTGTATTCCTTTTACTTTGGCAAAAATTACTTCAGCAACCGGACGATAATCTGTGGAAACAATTTCGAGTTGTGATTTTGGATGTTCCGTTATGAAAATCTCTTCTTTATTTTCGTTTTCAATTAAGAAACGCTTGATAAAATATTTTTCTTTTTCTCCATCATAATAAATCGCAGAAACTGGTTTTTTCGGAATCCATTTTTCTAAAACCACCATATCTTCATCAAAATGCGTTGTCAATTCAGGAATAATTGTTTTTAATTTTCCAGATTGATTGATGATTAAAAGTCGGTCATTTGGACGGAATTCGCCAAGCAACTCGCCTCTTCCATCGACATTTAATTTTTGAACAGTATCGTCAAACCAAATTCTTCTTGGTTTTAATGTCGAGATTCCTTTTTCCTTTAATTCGATTTTCTTGATTGGATATTTGGTAACCAGATTTCCTTTGGAAGCCCTTCCTTTGATGGCCAAATCCGCAAAATCAATATCGAATTTCAGTTTTTTCACCGAACCGACTTGGCGCAATAAAATCGTAATCACTTCTGCCTCACCATTCGGATTATGCGAAAAATAAAGTACTTGCGAACCTGGTTTTTCTTGCGAAAGCGCATACGCTTTGTCTCTGGTAATTCCAGAAACATTAAAACGTTTGATATATGACGGCCCGGATTTTCCATCGCGGTAAATCATATTGTAAATCGTGCGCTTGTCTTGCTTGTCAAAAATAGCGATGTGAATAATGTCTTTTCCTACGAATTTCTTTTCATCGACTTTGGAAACCATCATAGTTCCGTCACGAAGAAAGACTATAACATCATCAATATCAGAACAATCAGTAACATATTCGTCTTTTTTCAAACCCGTTCCTACGAAACCTTCTTCTCTATTTACGTATAATTTCGTATTTCTCAAAATTACTTTCGTAGCTTCAATATCGTCGAAAATTCTGAGTTCGGTTTGGCGTTCTCGGCCTTTTCCGTATTTCTCTTTTAATTTTGCAAAAAAGGCAATCGCAAAGTCGATAATATGCTCTAAATCATATTTTACTTGTTCAATATCGCCTTCTAAAGATTCTATTTTTTCTTGTGCTTTATCAATATCAAATTTTGAAATTCTCTTGATTCGGATTTCAGTCAAACGTGTAATATCTTCTTCAGTTACGGCACGTTTTAAATGTTGGGTATAAGGTTTTAAGCCTTCGTCAATCGCACGAATTACGCCTTCCCAAGTCGATTCTTCCTCAATATCACGGTAGATTCTCTTTTCGATAAAAATACGTTCTAAAGAAAGAAAATGCCACTGTTCTTCTAATTCATCTAATTGAATTTCAAGCTCTCTTTTCAATAAATCAACCGTTCTTTCTGTCGAAATTTTCAACATATCAGAAACGCCGATAAATCTAGGCTTATGGTTTTCAATGATACAACCTAAAGGCGCAACAGAAGTTTCGCAAGCCGTAAACGCAAAAAGCGCATCAATCGTTTTATCTGGAGAAACGCCAGGGAAAAGATGGATTAAAATCTCCACTTCCGCAGCAGTATTGTCTTCAATTTTTTTGACCTTGATTTTCCCTTTTTCATTCGCTTTCAGGATACTTTCAATCAAAGTTCCTGTGTTTGTAGAAAACGGAATTTGGGTAATCACCAATGTCTGCTTGTCCAATTGCGAAATTTTAGCACGAACTCGAACACGACCGCCACGCATTCCGTCATTGTAATTGGAAACGTCAGCGATACCAGCAGTTGGAAAATCTGGATATATGGTAAAAGGTTTTCCTTTTAATATTTTTATAGAACTGTCAATCAGCTCGTTAAAGTTGTGCGGCAAAACCTTCATTGAAAGTCCAACGGCAATTCCTTCGGCACCTTGCGCTAACAAAAGCGGGAATTTTACGGGAAGATTTATCGGCTCATTACGTCTTCCGTCATAAGAAGCCTGCCAAGCTGTAATTTTTGGCGAAAATAAAATATCGTGACCCAATTTGCTGATTCGTGCTTCAATGTAACGCGAAGCCGCCGCGCCATCTCCCGTGAGGATATTTCCCCAGTTTCCTTGCATATCGATGATCAAATCTTTCTGCCCGATTTGTACCATAGCATCGCCAATACTCGCATCTCCGTGTGGGTGATACTGCATTGTGTGGCCTACAATGTTCGCCACTTTGTTGTAACGCCCATCGTCCAACTCTTTCATTGAGTGCATAATCCTACGTTGCACCGGCTTGAAACCGTCTTCAATCGCAGGAACGGCGCGCTCCAGAATTACATAAGACGCATAATCCAAAAACCAATCTTTGTACATTCCGGTTACCTTAGTAATGGTATCCTGGCTGTCGTCGTCTTGGTTATCGTAAAATTGTCCCGTAGATTCGGTGGATTCTTGACCTTCGTCTATTGGCTCTAAATTTTCTTCTTCGTCCATTTATTAAGTTAGTTCCTTAAACTATTTCAATTCTAAATTACTTCTCCACAACATCCAATTCAACCTTCAAATTATTGATGATAAACTTCTGTCTATCAGGCGTATTTTTTCCCATATAAAACGACAAAAGCTGTTCAATGGAAGTTAATTTGTCTAGCATAACTGGCTCCAAACGAATGTCTTCTCCGATAAAATGCTTGAACTCATCTGGAGAAATTTCTCCCAAACCTTTAAATCGCGTGATTTCTGGTTTTGGTTTTAATTTTTCAATTGCATTGACACGTTCTTCCTCTGAATAGCAGTAAATCGTTTCCTTTCTATTTCTTATCCTAAACAACGGAGTTTGAAGAATGTACAAATGTCCTTCCTTAATTAGTTCTGGAAAAAATTGCAGGAAGAATGTGATTAACAACAATCGAATGTGCATTCCATCGACGTCGGCATCAGTTGCAATTACGATATTGTTGTAACGCAAATCGCCCATATCCTCCTCGATATTCAATGCCGCTTGAAGTAAGTTGAATTCTTCGTTTTCATAAACAATTTTTTTGCTCATTCCATACGAATTCAAAGGCTTTCCACGTAAACTGAAAACACCTTGGGTATTTACGTCACGTGATTTTGTGATGGAACCCGAAGCAGAATCTCCTTCGGTAATAAAAAGCGTACTTTCTAAATATCTTGGGTTCTTTATATCGGTCAAATGCACTCGGCAATCACGCAATTTTTTATTGTGAAGATTGGCTTTCTTTGCCCTATCTTTTGCTAACTTTCGAATTCCAGAAAGCTCTTTTCGTTCTCTTTCGGCCTGCAAAATCTTACGCAAAAGCAAATCTGCCGTTTCGGGATTTTTATGTAGAAAATTATCTAATTTATTTTTTACGAAGTCATTGACAAAAGTTCGAACGGAAGGCAAATCCGGACCCATATCTGTCGAACCCAATTTAGTCTTCGTCTGCGATTCAAAAACCGGTTCCATTACTTTCACAGAAACAGCACTAACAATGGATTTACGAATATCCGAAGGTTCAAAACCTTTGTTATAAAACTCACGAATCGTTTTCACAACTGCTTCACGGAAAGCAACCAAATGCGTTCCTCCTTGCGTTGTGTTTTGACCATTCACAAACGAGTGATATTCCTCAGAATATTGCGATTTGCTGTGCGTCAAGGCTACTTCAATATCCTCGCCAAGAAGGTGAATAATTGGATAAACCATATCATCTTCTGCAATGTTTTCTTCCAACAAATCTTTCAATCCGTTTTCAGAAAAATATTTTTCGCCGTTATAAATTATGGTCAAGCCCGTGTTCAGGTAGCAATAATTTTTCAGCATTTTAACCACATATTCATTCCTGAATTTGTAGTTTTTAAAAATCGCTTCGTCTGGAATAAACGTTACTTTCGTTCCTTTTCGCTTCGTAGTATCGATTACATCTTCCTCTAAAACCAAATTTCCAGCCGAAAATTCCGCTGCTTTTTGCTTTTCGTCACGAACAGATTCTACTCTGAAATAGTTCGACAAAGCGTTCACAGCCTTGGTTCCGACACCATTTAAACCTACCGATTTCTTAAACGCAAGAGAGTCATATTTTCCACCCGTATTCATTTTTGAAACCACATCAACTACTTTTCCAAGCGGAATTCCACGTCCATAATCCCTTACGGCAACCGTTTTATCCTTGATGCTCACTTCGATAGTTTTTCCGGCACCCATAACGAATTCATCGATACAGTTGTCCAAAACCTCTTTTAATAAAATATAAATACCATCATCTGGCGAAGAACCGTCACCCAATTTCCCGATATACATCCCTGGACGCATCCTGATGTGCTCTTTCCAGTCGAGGGAACGGATATTGTCTTCGGTATACTGATTTTGTTCTGACATTTTAAAATTATGGATTTGGTGCTAATATACAGTATTCACAAGAAAAAAGAAAGTCTTGAAAAGTAATTTTTTCAAGACTTGTTGACAAAATAATTGATGATTTTTGAGTTATGGATTTTGAGTTTTTCTATACAAAAATCGACCACTTTTGCCTATTAACTTTTACCTATTGGCTAAATTGAAACAGATTTTGCACGCGTGATTTTGTACATAGAAACTGCTTTTTGATTTACAAAAATTGTCAAATAATAATCTTTATTTGAAGTAAGATTTACATCAAATTCTGTGATATTTCCATTGCGTTTTAAAGTCGCAACTTTTGGTTTATTGTCAGAACTCAACACATAAAAAACTTTGTCATCCTGACCTAAATCTGCAATTTTAAATGAAATGACGCTCAATTCCTTTGAAGAAATAACACCGCTTTGAGGCTTCAAAAAACGAAAATCAGATTTCACATAATCGCCATAATAAAATGGAAAACCAGCATAATCCTGCTCCGAAAAATTTCCTAAAATCCACTTTTTATCATCGGGAAAATGATTCAAAACAAAAATTTCAGGTTCTGTAAAAAAATAACTATCATTAAACTTAGGAACAAAAATTCGCTTCTGTGGATTTACAACTCCTGCACCCCAAGTCACGTCGACTAATTTCCAATTCCCATTGATTTTTACAGCGTTCCAAGCATGAAGACTTTGCGTTGGCAATTTCCCAATATCATTGGCGCTTGCTTTTGCATTTCCGGTTACAAAAGCACTTTCCAATCCAGATAAATTGGCTAAATGTTCAAACAGCAAAGCATAACCTTGGCAAACTGCCAATTTGCTTTTGAATGTTTTATTAATCAAATCTAGTTTGATCTGATTTTGCTTCTCAATTTTCTCAGCTTCTGTTCTGTAACTATATGCAATTGGTTGCACATTTGAATTCGAAAAATAACTTTTCACGTCATATTTCACATTGAAAGCAATCCATGAATAAATGGCGCGCGCTTTCTCTTCTTCCTTAGAAAAATCGTGATTAATTTTTGAAGCTAAATCTTCAGCTTTAGAAAATGATTTGGGATAATTGGAAACAATTTCATCCACTTTTGAAAAATCCTGCGCAAAAGTTGGCAGGGAGAAAAATAGCATCAATAGAAATGCCTTTTTCAAAACACGAACATATATCTCTTTCATGTTGTGAAGATTACCAAGAATCTTGCCAAAACAAAATTACTCTATTAGATAACTGATCATTATTTTTCGGTTGATGTATATCGACAAATAATCTCCAGATTTTCCATTTAATAATATATTAAAAATGGTTTCCTTATTGTCGTTATTTAAATAAATCAGTTTATTTTCACTACTAAAAACATATTCTGCACGATCATATTCATCAAGATTTTTTATTTCTAATTTCAAAGATGAATTTTCTTTTATTAAAATTACTCCTTCAGATGGACTAATATGATAGTTTGTTGCAAAATAATCTCTATAATAAATAGGTAATTTTGCAAAATCCTTAATTGTTTTATTGGTTGAAATCCATTTTTTATTTTGAGGAAAGTGACTAAGCAACAAAACTTCCTCAGCCATAAAAAAGTATGCTTCGTTAAAATCAGGTTTAAAAGCATTATCTTTTTGGGATATAAATCCAGCCGCCAAAGCGACATCTACATACTTCCATTCATTGTTTATCTTAACTGCATTCCAAGAATGATCTGCAGCATGAAAAGTAGCTCCCAATTGCGAAAGATCTGATTTCAAATTTCCTATTACAATTTCATTTTTCAATCCTACCAAATCACTCAGTCTTTCAAATAATATCGAGTAGCCCAAACACATCGCACTATCAGAAGAAAGTGCTTTAGCAATTATATCATCTTTAATTTTTTTTTCTTTTGCGTTTTTTTCTTCTTTGCTTGTTGAAGTGTAAATAATTTCAAACGAATTATCACCTGAGGAAGTAGCATCATATTTAAAATTAAACGCTAACCATGAAAATATAGCTCTAGCTTTATTTGAATCATTATCAAAATCGTTTTTTATTAGATCGCTGATTATTACTAAATTTGAGACTTTTGAAGGATATTTTCGAACTATTTCATCTACTCCAGCAAAATCACTACTGAAAGAATTTGTAACAAAAAGGCAAAGAAAAAAAAGCAAGAATTTATTCATGACACATGTAAGATTAGTCGCCAAAAGTAGTGAATAAATTATCTATAATGACGAAAAATTCCAGTATCAGTCGGAGTCCAAACCGCAGCTTTTTGATCCGCGCTTTTTAAAGCATTATTTGCCCAAGTATTGCAGGTGTAAAACAAACTATACCTTCGATTAGCCTCATAAAAACTATCATCTTGTCCGTAAGTCGTGGCGTGAATCAATATCGGATTTCCCTCTGAATCAACTTGAAAACTATCTTCAATATATTTTATCAGATTTGCGTATTCTTCTTTGCTGATATTAATTTTTACGCAATTTTCATTCTCTTTAATTTGCTTGTAAAAAGTCGCGTGTATTGCTGAAGTTCCCAAATAAAACGCTGCGTTGAAAGCCGTGCTGAATTTCAAATCAGACCATTCTGGCGTGTTCAGATAAAATCCTTTATCGCCCCAGCCGATGCCAATAAATTGCATTGCAGCATCTTTTGAAGGAATATGCTCGAACTTAATTTTCTCGCTCCAATCTTTATATTCTGTCTTTATCGGAACCACAATATCGGTGTGAACGCCATTGCTTTTGATATAAATTGCAACGTCTTCCTTTGGATTTTCATCTTTTGAATTCACTGAAAATCTAGGCAAAACTAAAGCAACAATTATATATAAAACAAAAAAAGCCAAAATCCCCAAAAGGAATTTCAGCAATATGCGAAGTATTCTTCTTAAGGGCTTCAAGCAGAGAAATTATTTATGATTTCTTTTAATTGATTGTCATATTCTTCATTTGAAATTTTTCCATTTTCAGCGTCGAAATTTTCATTGAATAAAGGGAGAGAAAACACAGCTTTAATATCGGCACCATAACGTGGCAAATTACTTTGGGCAATTTCCAAAACGCTTTTCCCTCCTCTTCCGCCTGGCGAAGTTGCCATCAAAAGCACCGGTTTATTTTGAAAAACGTCCTTTTCTATTCGAGAACACCAATCAAAAATATTCTTGAAAGCGGTAGAATAATTTCCGTTATTTTCGGCTAGAGAAATCAATAATAAATCAGCAGATTTCAGGTTATCAAGAAAAGCAATTGCCTCTTTTGACTGACCAATTTCTTTTTCAACATCCATGCTGTAAAGCGGTGCTTGATAATCTCTCAAGTCTAAAATTTCAACGGCAGCATTTTTGAATAAGCTTGACGCATAAATGACTAGCTTCTTATTGATTGATTTTGAACTGTTGCTCCCTGCAAAGGCGATTATTTTCATACTATGTTTTTTTTATTGGTTCTTTTTTCTCTGGTTCGACTATTTCAAAAACTTCTTTCTGGATTTCAACTGAATATTCATTCGGCTTAATATTTCCGCCGAAAGCTCTGGCATATACCTTGGTATATTCTGCACCAAAGTACAGAATTATTGCCGAATAATACACCCAAAGCAAAATTATAATGATTGAACCCGCAGCACCATAAACTGTTGCCACCGTAGAACTTCCTAAATAAAAACCGATTCCAAATTTACCGATCATGAACAAAACAGAAGTACTTGAAGCGCCAATTAAAGCATCTTTCCACTTGATATTTCCGTCAGGTAAGGTTTTAAAAATTATAGCAAAAAGCAACGTAATGATCAGGAAAACAATCAGAATATTCAATACATAAAATAAATAAACCGTGCTTTCAGGAAAATATAATTTGAGCCTGTCGCTCAGCAAATCCATAACAGAATTCACTAATAAGCTAACCAGCAAAAGAAAACCAACTGAAGCAATCATAGAAAATGACATCAGCCTGTTTTGGATAAATTTTTTGACCCCTTTGTTTGGTTTTGCACGCAATCCCCAAATGAAATTGATAGAACTTTGTATTTCGGCAAAGACTCCAGAAGCTCCGATTAAAAGCATCACGCCTCCAAAAATTGTAGCAAAAACATTGCTATTTGAAAGCTCTACGTTTTTGATTGCGTTTTGTATTTGAATTGCGGCATCGTTTCCGACAAGGCCATTTATCTGTCCATACAATTGTCCGGTTACTGCATCTTTTCCAAAGAAAAAACCGCAAATTGTGATAATAATAATCATCAACGGCGGTAAGGCAAAAATGGTATAATAAGACAATGACGCACTTAATTTTATAGCATTGTCATCGTTGAATTCATTAAATGTGGTTTTGAGCAGGTACCAAGTTTTTGATAAGATTCCTTTAGTTTTCAAAGCTAATTTGGTTTTGGTTTACTCAAATATAACCTATTTCAAGAAATTTAAAAATGGGTTTATGTGATTTTTAACGTTGATTAAGTCTGCAGATTAAAATCTTTACTGATTTCTTTCACTGCTTTTTCAACTTGTTCGGCAATATTTCTATAGGTTTCCTTAATTTCCTTCTTTTTGCCTTCCCGCCTTGTCCAGTCTTCAACTAAAAGAATTTCTTCGTATGCAATTTTCATTCCAAGCATATCAAGCGTTGGCTTGATTTTATGGGCATATGCATACGCTTGCTTAAAATCTTTTTCCTTAATTCCATGCTTCAGATTTTTCATGTCAGCAGGAATTTCTGTTACGAAGAGATTGATAATATCCAGCACAAATTCGCTATCATTATCTGAAATATCGTACACTTTTGCTAAATTATAATGTAAAGCCATTTATTTTACTTGAATTCTAAATAGTTTTTGCCCTTCAATATAGCCTTCCAAAATATCTTCTGGATTGACTTTTTCGACGCCCTCGGGAGTTCCTGTAAAAATGATGTCGCCAATTTTTAGCGTGAAATACTGAGAAACATATGAAATCAACTCGTCGATTTTCCAAAGCATGTGGCTTGTATTTCCAATTTGAACCTGTTTTCCGTTGCTGGTCAATTCAAATGTAATATTTTCAAGCGAATTAAACTGTGATTTCGGCAAAAATTCGCCAATTACTGCTGAACCGTCGAAAGCTTTTGCTTTTTCCCAAGGAAGTCCCTTGTCTTTCAGGCGAGCTTGAACGTCGCGAGCGGTAAAGTCAATTCCTAATCCGATTTCATCATAATATTTATGTGCGAATTTCGGATCAATATGTTTCCCTACTCTATTAATTTTTACCAAAATCTCTACTTCGTGATGAATATCACTGCTGAACTCTGGAATAAAAAAAGGAAAGTTTTTTGGAAGAATCGCTGTGTCCGGCTTCAAGAAAATAATCGGCTCTGCCGGCTTTTCATTTTGTAATTCTTCTATATGTTTGGTATAATTTCTACCGATGCAAATGATTTTCATCTTTTTTGGGTTTTAGATTTCGGGTTTTGGGTCTTGGGTTGCCTTGAACCCTAAACCCAATACCGATAACCTATTTCGTGTTTAGCTTTCTCAATTTTATAGCCGTCAAAACCTTTTTGGTGTATAATGGAAAATCTGCGTTTTGAATCCATCCAAAATAACCTGGCTCAGTTTCAAGAATTTTTTCGACTTTGGCACCTTTGTGTTTTCCAAATGTAAAAATTTCTTCGTTGTCTTTGTCAACACCGATAAAACCTGCGAAATCAAGTGATTTTTTTCTTGTCGTATATTCTGAAAGCGATTTCATATCGTGTGGCAAATCTTCATAACGGTCTAATTGCGACTTCAAAATTTCATAAGTCGCCAAGGTGTCAGCTTCTGCAGAATGTGCATTTTCAAGGCTTTGTCCGCAATAAAATTTATAAGCGGCACTCAACGTTCTTTCTTCTTTTTTATGGAAAATTGTCTGAATGTCAACCGCAACTCGGTTTTTCATATCAAAATCTAGCCCAACCCTCAAAAGTTCTTCTGCTAATAACGGAATATCAAATCGGTCAGAATTAAATCCGGCCAAATCTGAGTCTTTTACAATTGCATGAATCGTCGAGGCAAGTTCTTTAAATGTCGGTTCGTTTGCCACTTTTTCATTCGTGATTCCGTGGACTGCTGTG
The DNA here is from genome assembly GCA_029959295.1 of Flavobacteriaceae bacterium PS02334. Lineage (GTDB taxonomy): Bacteria > Bacteroidota > Bacteroidia > Flavobacteriales > Flavobacteriaceae > Flavobacterium. Next base: position 651,777 of record JASCOH010000001.1, read on the forward strand.
GTTTCTGGCGGAATTGGCATTTCTGGATTTACCAGCCAAGTTCTGCTTTCTTTATTTCCGTTTGGGAAAACTTTTAATATTGATATTTCTACAATTCTGTCTTTGCAGATGTCGATTCCTGTGGTTTCAAGATCGAAAAAACAGATTGGTTTTGTTAATTTGAGTTCCATTTTTTGGTTTTTATATGGATTGCAAAGATAACAAGGTTTTAGAGTTGAATTTTAAAATAAAGAGATAAGTTTTGAACTTTTGAGGATTTTTAAATTTTATTTTAAGCGCAAGCGCACTAAGTTTTTGTAAAATTTCGCAAAGTTTTTAGAGGATGTTTTTCGACAATATTGGTCGGGAAGTTAAAAGAAGGCCTGAAGTTTTTATTCTAGCCCCGATGCTCGCGAATATCCTTTTGTTCTTGTCCCGCTTCGGGAAGAACAAAAGATATCGCGAAGCAGCGGGAACATGGATTAAAAAATGCTTAAAGTGATGCTTCAAAAAAAAAAGAAAACCCTTTCAAATTGCTCTGAAAGGGTTTTTTATGATTGTTTATTTGACTAGTAATCTCTGTTTACGTCGAATGCTTCAAGGTAATCAGCGACGCGTTTCACGAAGCTTCCGCCCAGTGCGCCATCGACAACTCTGTGGTCATACGAATGCGAAAGGAACATTTTTTGGCGGATTCCAATAAAGTCGCCTTCGGGAGTTTCAATAACCGCTGGCACTTTTCTGATCGCGCCTAAGGCAAGAATTCCTACTTGTGGCTGGTTGATGATTGGCGTTCCGAAAACGCTACCGAAAGTTCCAACATTTGTAACTGTATAGGTGCCGCCTTGTGTATCATCTGGTTTTAGTTTTCCTGCTTTTGCACGGTTTCCTAAATCGTTTACAGCTTTTGCCATTCCTACGATATTCAATTGGTCAGCGTTTTTGATAACTGGCACAATTAAGTTTCCGTTTGGCAAGGCTGCCGCCATTCCAAGGTTGATATTTTTTCTTTTGATGATATAATCTCCGTCTACAGAAATGTTCATTCCAGGGAAATCTTTTAAAGCTTTTGCAACTGCTTCCATGAAAATTGGCGTAAAAGTCAGCTTCTCGCCTTCTCTTTTCTCGAATGCATTTTTAACTTTATCTCTCCATTTCACGATGTTTGTCACGTCAACTTCAATGAACGACTGAACGTGCGCTGAAGTTTGAACCGAAGCAACCATATAGCCAGAAATCAGCTTTCTCATTCTGTCCATTTCCACAATTTCATCACCGCCGTTTACTGAAACTGGTGCAGAGCTTTGGGTTTTAGGTGCTGATTTTTGCACCTCGACTGCGCTCGGGGTGACAGATGCAGAAGCTTTCGGACTTTCAGACTTTCGACTTTCCACATATCCTAGAATATCATCTTTTGTAACTCTTCCGTCTTTTCCTGAACCATTTATCGCTTCTAATTCTGAAACTGAAACACCTTCTTCTTTGGCAATATTTTTTACTAAAGGAGAAAAGAATTTTTCTGATCCCGAATAGTCGGGAGAGAAATCTTGTGGTGTTGAAACGGCATCTTTAGCTGTTTCTACTGTCTTTTCAACTTGTGCAACTGCTTGTGATTCCTCTTTTGGAGCTTCCACAACAACACCGCCTGAAATTTCGATGTAAGCAATAGTCTGTCCTACTTTTACAACGTCATCGACATTGAAAAGAATTTCAGACAAAACGCCTGAAACTTCTGAAGGCACTTCTGAATCTACTTTATCTGTAGCAATTTCAAGCACGGCTTCATCGGCTTCAATTGGATCGCCTACTTTTTTTAACCAGTTGGTAATTGTTGCTTCTGCAACGCTCTCTCCCATTTTTGGAAGTTTCAATTCAAATTTTGCCATATTGTTAACCTAATGGTGAATTTTTATTTTCTTGATGCGAAATTAGTGATATTTTTCAATCTAAACTATGAATTGTATAATTTTACAGGAATATTTTTTAAATTACTGTTGGACAAATTTACATTAATTTTAATCCATTAAGAAATTAAGATTCATTAAGTTTTTGCTAAAAATCTTTAATTTTTTAGCTTAATTACTTCACCTCTATCATTACTGCTATTGCTTCCTATCAAAAAATTTGCGTCTTTTAATAACATTTTAAAGGTATATTGTTGATTTTTATTCGCTTCGATGAAGGCAATTGCTTTTTTAAATCCTAAAGAATTTACATCGAGAATAAACTCAGTACTTCTTGAATTATCAGTTTTTTTATTAATCAGGATTTCTGCATTCAGATTTTTTTCTAGTGACTTTACAATCGCAGAATCTAGATCTTCTGAAACCAAAATATAGTTTGCAGGCTTTAATTTTGGACTGGCTTTTCCTTGAAACATTTTTATGAAAGAAAAGAAGATCATTCCGAGTTTCATGAAAGCGGAGAAGAAAATCGAGGATTTCATGTTTTTTTGATAAAACAAATCCATTCCCTTTTGAAAGCGCTTCATATAAGTTGCATCTTTCACGGTGCTTTCTCCTTTATAATGTATTACTGTAGTTTCATGAAAATAATAATTCGATTTTCCTTTTTTTAAGGCACTGAAAGAAAGATCGATATCTTCGCCATACATGAAATATCTCTCGTCGAAACCACCGATTTCAAGATATAACTCTTTTTTCATGACCATGAATGCGCCTACCAAAATCTCAACCTTTCCTGTTTGGTTTTCCGTTATATGTGAAGCATAATAGTTGCAGAAAGATTTTATGCCAGGGAAGATTTTATAGAGGCTGAAAATTTTTGTCAAAGCCACAAATGGTGTCGGAATGCCGCGTTTTGATTCAGGAAGGAAATTTCCGGTGCCGTCAATTAATTTACAGCCGACAATTCCCAAATCAGTTTTGTTTTTTGCGAAGGCCAGGATTTTTTCAAAAGTATCTTCAGCAACGACAGTGTCAGGATTTAAGATGCAGATATATTCACCCTTGGCAATGCTTACGCCAATATTATTTCCCTTCGGGAAGCCTGAATTTTCTTTGTTTTCGATAAGAATTACGTCTCGAAAACACTCTTTCATCATCTGGCAGCTGTCATCTGGAGAATTATTATCGACAACTATTATCTCTGCGTCTAAGTTTTGAATAGCACTTTGGACGCTCAAAACACATTGCTCGAGGAAATAACGGACGTTGTAATTGAGTATAATTATGGATAACTGCATTGGGCAAATATAATTATAAAGCTGACTTTAGAGATTTCATTTTGCTATTCTTTTATATAAAATCGTTCCTTTATTTCTTTACCGGTTTCTACATCCGACCCATGAAAATCAATGAACTCAATTTTTGGCTTGATGGAAACGCCTTTTTGCATATGGAGAAACATTTTATGCAGAATAATTTTCTTTCCATTGACCGAAGTTCTTACTTGTGGCTTGCCATTGTCATTTAGCTCAAGTGAAAGTTTTTTTTCTGGATAGGAAACGAGCGAGAATTGATAATGATTGTCTTTGATCTTTTTGAATTCAATTCCGTAGGCTAAATTGCGCTGCATTTTTGTGAGCTCTTCTTTTGCACCGCCTTTTGTGTAGGCAATTCTGTGAATTTTTATCGGCTCAATTGCGTTGAATTTTTTGTTCGTGAAATTGGCTTCGTAAACGAAAGTATTGTGATTTTGAGAATGCTGGATGTAAAAAAGATGATTGTCTGCTTTTTCAGGATTTGGATATCCTTTCTGGGCTTGGGCAGTTATTGAAATTAAAAGTAGCAGGTAGATATTTTTCATTTTCAACTATTTAGCTTTTTTACGAATTTAGCAAATAATTGGATTTGTAGGTTTTTATATATGTTAAAGGTTTGGATTGGCAGATTAACGCAAAGATTCGCAGCGCCTTTGTGGAATTTGATCGGTTTTGGAACTCGTATTTTGGCTGATGTCTGAAAACTGCAATTAAAAAGCTTACTTTTGCAAAAAAGTTATGTTTTAAAACACTCATAACTTATAATTTATAACTCATAATTGCTTCACGTGAATTACTTATCTGTAGAAAATATATCAAAATCCTTTGGCGAGAGAACACTTTTCAAGGACATTTCTTTTGGAATTAACAAAGACCAGAAAATTGCTTTCATAGCGAAAAATGGTTCGGGGAAGACTTCGATCATGAAGATTATCAATGGCGAGGACGAATCTGACACAGGTCAGGTCGTGGTTCGCAAGGATATCAAGATGTCGTTTTTGTCTCAGGATAATAATCTGCAAGAGGAATTGACGATTGAGGAGAGTATTTTTGCTTCAGATAATGAGACTTTGAAAGTGATTCAGGAGTATGAAAAAGCTTTGGAAAATCCGGAAGATGAAGAAGCTTACCAAAGGGCTTTTGATCGAATGGACCAGCACAATGCTTGGGATTTTGAGACGCAGTTCAAGCAGATTTTGTTTAAATTGAAGCTAGAAGATTTTAAATTAAAGGTAAAAAATCTTTCGGGCGGCCAGAAGAAAAGACTGTCTTTGGCGATTATTTTGATCAACCGTCCGGACCTTTTGATTTTAGATGAGCCTACGAATCACTTGGATTTGGAGATGATCGAGTGGCTGGAAAGTTATTTTGCGAAAGAGAATATTACGCTGTTTATGGTGACGCACGACCGTTTCTTTTTGGAGCGCGTCTGCAACGAAATCATTGAATTGGACAACGGAAAATTATACCAATATAAAGGAAACTATTCTTATTATTTGGAGAAAAAGGAAGAGCGAATTGCTTCGGAAAATTCTAGCGTGGACAAAGCACAGAATCTTTTCAAGAAAGAGTTGGAATGGATGCGAAGACAGCCGAAAGCGAGAACTACAAAAAGTAAATCGCGTCAGGATGACTTTTACGTAATTAAGGAAAAAGCGGAAAGCCGACGCAAGGAAAATAAAGTCGAATTGGAAATCAACATGGAGCGAATGGGAAGCAAAATCATTGAGCTTCACAAGATTTCTAAGAAGTTTGACGAGAAAGTAATCTTGGATAATTTCAGTTTTGATTTTCAGCGCGGGGAAAGAATTGGGATTATTGGAAAGAATGGAACCGGGAAATCTTCGTTTTTGAATTTACTGACTGGAACGATTCCGCTGGATGCTGGAAAAGTTGTTGTTGGCGAGACGATAAAGATTGGATATTATACACAAAGCGGGATTAATCCTAAGCCGGGACAGCGCGTTATTGATATTATTAAGGAATATGGAGAATATATTCCGTTGACGAAAGGGAAGATTATTTCGGCGTCGCAATTGCTGGAGCGTTTTCTTTTTGATGCCAAAAAACAGTACGACTACGTAGAAAAATTGAGTGGTGGTGAATTGAAACGTTTGTATTTATGTACGGTTTTGATTCAGAATCCGAATTTCTTGATTCTGGATGAGCCGACAAATGATTTGGATATTGTGACGTTGAATGTTTTGGAGAGCTTTTTATTGGATTATCCTGGATGTTTGCTGGTGGTTTCGCACGACCGATATTTTATGGATAAGATTGTGGATTTGCTTTTTGTGTTCAGAGGCGATGGCGTGATTGAGAATTTCCCTGGGAATTATTCTGATTTCAGGGCCTATGAAGATAGCGCCGATGTGCAACAAAAGGAGGATAATAAAACGGAGAAAAAAGCTTGGAAACAGAATAATCCTACTGGGAATTTGACTTTTAATGAGCAGAAGGAATTTCAGAAAATTGAAAGAGAAATTAAGGATTTAGAGATTGAAAAATCTAAAATCGAGCTTTTGTTTTCTGAAGGACACGTTGCTGATGGGGATATTGAAAAAAAGGCAAATGAGCTACAGGTGATTATCAAGAAGATGGAGGATAAAGAGGAGCGATGGTTTGAGCTTTCCGCAAAAATGGAGGGATAGTTTAAACACAGATTTCACAGATTATCACAGATTTTTTTGAACCATTAAGGGATTAAGGTTTATTTAAAAATATATAAAACCACAACATTTATTTTGTTGTGGTTTTTTTTGGATTATGTTTTTAAAGTTGGATGTCGATTTCTTTGATTTGCTTTTTGTAGTTTGGTGGAAGCAATAGGTTTTTTATTGTGGTATCCATCTTTACTAATTTACTTATTTTATAAACTTTAATTATAGGTTTTAGTGTAGAAAAATGATTTTTGAAAAGTTTGTCTTTTGCAATTTTTGGAACAATTAATTTTTGAACCCCTAATAATAAATTATATCGAATTGTGCCAAGATGCTTTTTATATTGTTGAAATAAATCAACTGTAAATTTACTTTTCTGAAGGTTTTCTCTTAAATGTTCGTCTCTTATTGGCAACCATTCAATATACTTATTTGGCAACTCTTTCAATCGCATTCTTAGTCCGAGGCGATAAAAGACATTGTAAACTTCTTCTTTTTCTAAGTCATTGAGTTTTGTTTCTAGCAATTCATAAGAAGCGATTGAATAATGAATGAGCATAAAAAGTACATCGCGATAAGCCCAATCTGGAATTGCCATTCCCCTATTTTTTTCTACCGAAGTATGAATATCTCGTATAAAATCTATCGATTGATTCGCTTGGTCTGTTGATGAAAAGACAATTTTTCGGGCATATCCGACTGTGGAAAAAAGTCTTCCCAATGGATCTTTTGGCAATTTCCCAGTATAGTAAAGCCAATCAACAGCTTTGTTTAATGCAAATTCTGCTGAAGCGCCCGCAAAAATAAAAAGCACGGTGTCGCTCTTTCCCCAAATTTTTCGAACAATTGAATCTCGTTCTACAAATAATTCCATACCGATTTATTTTTTTCAAAAGTATGAAATATTTTTTATTTAAAAGTACTTTGTATTTCAAAGTTTATTACATTTGTAAAAGAATTTAAACTCGAAACATTATGAAAAACAGACGTTTTAGAGTCATTTTGGTAGCTATAGCAGTGCTTTTGTGTATTCCTTTAATCGCAATGCAATTTTCTGAAGAAGTGACTTGGACATTATCAGACTTTGTAATTGCCGGAATTCTGTTATTAGCAACAGGAATTGCAATTGAAATTGTAGCTAGAAATGTAAAAGACAAGAGAGCCAGAATCGGAATGATAACAGGAACTTTGGTTATCCTTTTCTTAGTTTGGGCAGAATTGGCAGTCGGAGTTTTCGGGACACCTTTTACTGGTTCTTAAAGTTTATTTAAACCAAAAAACCACAACATTTTGAATTATGTTGTGGTTTTTAATTTTAGCTAATCTATCTTACCAAGCAATCGGATTGTAATCTTTCAAGAATTTTCCACACCAATGTTTCCCAGAATTTATTCCGTCGAATAACGGATCCATGACCCTTGCGGCGCCGTCAACAATGTCTAAAGGCGGTTGGAAATCTTTTTCTTCCTGTTTTCTTTTTGCTAACTCTGCCGGATCTTCGTCGGTTACCCAGCCTGTATCAACGGCATTCATGAAAATTCCGTCTTTGGCTAAAGTTCCAGCAGCAGTGTGCGTCAGCATGTTTAAGGCGGCTTTCGCCATATTGGTATGCGGATGACGGTCTTCCTTGAAATCGCGGTAGAATTTGCCTTCCATTGCTGACACGTTGATTATATGTTTTTTTCCGGTATTGTCCTTCTTCATCACTTCTGAAAGTCGGTTGCACAACACGAATGGCGCTACAGAATTTACCAATTGGACTTCGATCATTTCCGTGGTTTCTATTTGTCCCAATTTCAAACGCCAGCTATTGGTTTTTCTTAAATCTACTTGTTGCAAATCGGCATCTAATTCTCCTTCTGGAAAAACTTCCTGCGCTACTAAAGTATTGTCGAACGAATAAGGAATCTGAGATAATTTAGCTGAAGCCCTCAAACCAATTCCAGGTTCTGGTCCGTGCCAAGTTACTGGCATATTTTGGTTGGAAGAAGCGCCGATTGTCAGCACTTTTAATTCTTCCAAACAATTCAGATGATCGTTTAATAAGCTTTGAACATCTGGATTAAATGACGAAATCGGAAGCTCTTCATTTTCCATCATGTGTGCGTAAAATCCCGAAGGACGTCTCACAGTTTGCGCAGCATTATTAATCAAAATATCCAATCGACCGTATTTTTGTTCGATGAAATTGCAGAAAATCTCCACGCTCGGAATATGTCGCAAATCCAATCCGTGGATTTTCAAACGGTGTCCCCAATCTTGAAAATCATCCTCTTTTGCAAAACGAATAGCTGAATCTACCGGAAAACGCGTGGTTGCAATAACTGTCGCGCCACCGCGCAATAACATCAATGTAATATGATAGCCAATTTTCAAACGAGAACCTGTTATTACAGCAATTTGTCCGTTTACATCAGCGGTTTGAAAACGTTTAGCGTAATTAAAATCACCGCAATCCGTACACATTGTATCATAAAAATGATGCATTTTGGTGAATTTCGTTTTGCAGACGTAGCAGGTTTTCGGAATTTTTAATTCTAATTGTTCCTTATTTAAAAGATCTTGCGAAGCCAATAATTTCGGAGCCACAAAAATGCTTGCTTCTCTGGCAGAACGAATTCCAGTTTCTTTGCGAGCGGTTCTGTCTCTAGTTTCTTCTTTGCGTTTGGCTAGATTTTTTGCGTCTTTTTTTCTACGGGAAAATTCCTCACGATCTGGTCTTGACAATTTTCCTGCCGCTCTAATTAAAGCTGTTCTTTGCTCTTTTGGGATTTCAAATATTTGGGTAGTTTCTGAATTTAATTGTTCTAAAACTGCTATGCAACGGTCAATTTCTGCTGCAGAAAGTATATCTTTTGTTTCTATTTCTTCGTTCATTATCATACTATTAGAATTGCTTTTTCGCAAATTCCGAGGTTGCAAATATAGCTTTTATTTTTTGCCACAGATTTCACAGATTAGCACAGATTTTTTTTTCGATGAAAGTTTTAAATCTTTTCAATCCTTTAAATCTGTGGCAAATTTTCTGTCTTTATCTATTTTGCCTTTTTGTATCTTCGCCCAATGCAACACATCATCAAATCTTATCTAAAATTTCTTTGGAAATCCACAAATGCTCACGGGGTTCATTCCCCTTTTGTATTTGATTTGGTGCGAAAATGTTTCTATGACAAAACTGATTATAAAGAATACGAAGTTTTAAAAGCCTACAGAAATTCCCTTTTACAAGACAAAAATACTATTGAAGTTACTGATTTTGGAGCCGGTTCAAGAATTTTTAAATCGAATACTCGGGCTATAAATCAGATTGCACAAAATGCTGGAATTTCTAGAAAAGATGCAAAGCTTTTGTTTAGAATTGTGAATTATTTCAAACCTGAAAATGTATTGGAAATCGGGACTTCTTTAGGACTAGCTACTTCTGCCCTAACCTTGGGAAATTCTAGCAGCATAACAACTTTAGAAGGCTGTCCAGAAACTGCAAAAGTAGCGCAATCACAATTTCAAAAATTTAATTTTACTATAAATTCGAAAGTTACCGAATTTGAAAGCCATCTAAAAAACTATCAACTGTCAACTATAAATTATCAACTCATTTATTTCGACGGAAACCACTCTAAAGAAGCTACTTTAAATTATTTTGAATTATTATTACCAACTATTTCCAATGAAACCGTTTGGATTTTTGATGACATCCATTGGTCAGAAGGCATGGAAGAAGCTTGGGAAATTATAAAAAAACACCCCAAAGTCACGGTCACAATCGACACGTTTCAGTGGGGTTTTGTGTTTTTCAGAAAAGAACAAGAGAAAGAACATTTCATAATTCGAACGTCAAAGTCTTTCTTTTGGGATAATATTTTGGGAATCAAAAACCTTTGGGGATTGTTACATTAAACAAAAATGACCGCCATTTCTGGCAGTCATTTCCTAACTTAACTCAAATAGATAAGAACGTTTATTCTTTAGCTTTTTGATTTTCTTCTGCTTTTGCACCAATTCTTTCCCATTTGAATTTAGGAGCGAATTTCAATTTGATTCCAGCAATTTTTCTGTTGTTTTCTCCAGTCAATCCTTCTTTCTCAACTGTGTTTTTGTGTGCATCTAAAGCTTCATACATTGCTTTAATTTCGTCAAAATCTTCTCTTGAATAAGAATCTTTGTTTTTATCGAAAGTATCATAGAAATTTTGGTAAACTTCGACAATATTATCTTTATTTACCCAAGAAAAATTCATGTCTTCACCAATTTTTCCTGCTCCAAAATAAGCATCTCTCAATACTTGTTTTCCATTCGGTGCTGGAGTAGCTTCTGGTTTTGGTGCCGAAGCCGCAGCTTCTGCCTCAAGTTTAGCTTTCAACTCAGCATATTTTGCTTTTGATTTGTCAAGTCTTTCTTGCGCAGCCGCTTGGTCTTTCATATTTGCCAATGCAGCTTCAGCTTCAGCTGTTTTAGCATTATAATCAGTTTCAATGGCCTGCCAGTTTGTTTTGGCATCAGCAACTGTAACATTGCTCACAGAATCTACATATTTTTCATAACTGTCAAATGACTTTTCTGCCATTTTTTCGTTTTCATCTTTACAAGAAGAAAACCCTAATGCGATAACTGTCGCGAATGCAAATAAATTAATCTTTTTCATAACGGTTGGTTTTAATTAAAATTGTTATTTAAAATTACTCCAAAAAAAAATATTCTTGAAATTTAACTTAATACTTTATGAATACTTTAATACGAAAGACAAATATTCCTAATTTTATCTTAAATCCTTATTTTTTCCTATTCGCAAAAATTATTACTTTTAGGCTTTACAAAATGACAAGCAAAAGTACCAAGAATGGATAAGATGAATTTATTAAGTGTTGTAACAATAATCTCCTTGTTCATTTCCTTTTTTCTGGCGTTTTTTCTGCTAACGGTAAAGACTGAGCACAAAACCAGCAATCGGATTTTTGCTTTTTTCCTCATTATTACTGCGATTGACACGAGCGAACCGTTGATCAGTCAATTTTCAGATGGTCCATCCAATCTTGGAATATTGAGGACTACGATTGCTTTTTTGCAAATTCCGGCTTTTTATCTGTATATTTTGTCGGTTTGTTATTCTGATTTTAAGTGGAAACCAAAATATCTCGTTCATCTGCTTCCATTTTTGATTGTGAACCTTGCTTTTGTGCCTCGGTTTTATGCGGTCGACTTGGATTCTAAGATTAATTTCATTGTTAATCGTCAGAATATGATTGAGTTAAAATTCAATCATTGGCTTCTTCATTTTCAAATTTTAATTTATTTTACGGCAGTTTTTCTATTGTTGAGAAAGGCAAAAAAGCTTTATCTCGAAAATAATTCGGGAGGCAGTCTTAATTCCTACAACTGGCTTTTTCAGCTTACGAGCGTTCTCGCAGTACTTTATTTGATTGTTATTTTGAAGAATATTTTCAAATTTTCCGATTATTCGTACGTTTCAGATTGGATTAAAATTGGGATTCTAGTCTTGCAACTTTTCATCATTTGCTGGTATTTGTACAAAGCGTTGAATGATCCCGGACTTTTCAGAAATATTGATTCCAAATTAAAACTTGTTTCTGAAATCATTTTAGAAGAGAAAAAAATTGAGCCGGAAATTCTGAACGAAGATCTTTTGAAGTTGAAAAAATATATGATTGATGAAAAACCATTTCTAAATCCAGCCTTGACGATTCAGGATATTTCGAAAGAAATGAATGTTCCGGTTCGGGAATTATCGGTTTTGATCAATCATCAATTGGGACAGCACTTTTATGATTTTGTAAATACGTATCGGATTGAAAATGCGATGGAAATTCTGAAAGATGCAACAAAATCAAAAGTCACAATTCTCGAAATTTTGTATGAAGTAGGTTTTAATTCAAAATCTTCTTTCAATACCGCCTTTAAAAAACAAACCGGAAACACGCCAACCGAATATCGCAAAACACTGTAAAACAAATATTTGTAATTACTCGTACTTTCAGTTTAATTATTACTACCAATTATTTTTGCAAAATACGATCGATTACACTTACTCGGTCGCATAGGATTTTGCACTTCCACATCTTTGTATCGAAATATTTATTAACCCTAAAATAACGATACAATGAAAAACGCATTAAAATTTTTAGCACTACTATTATTTGTCAGCAATTTTTCTTTTGGACAAGATTTTTCTAAAAAAATTGATTCCATCATCAAAGCAAATTATCAGAAAAATCCGGACGTGGGAATCAGCGTTGGTTTCATCAGTAATAATCAAGAATTCTACACTTCTTATGGTAAACTCAGTAAAGAAAGTAAAATTGGTATTGACAAAAATTCAATCTTTGAAATTGCTTCTATTACTAAAATCTTAACTTCAAATTTAATAGCGCAAGCCGTTATTGAGAAGAAATTAAAGCTAGGCGATTATATTGACAGCTATCTTCCAAAAGAATATGTTTTACAGAAAAATCTTCAGAATAAAATTAAAATATCAGATTTGGCATCACATCAATCTGGTTTGCCCGATATAGATTTTGCAAAGTTGATAGAACTGAATCCGCAACAACCTGTAAGCAACGTAACAGAACAATCGCTGGCTACAATGATTAATAATTGTACAGACCTCATCGACTATGGAAAATATAGATATTCTACGATTAGTTACACACTTCTTGGGCAGATTTTAGAAAAAGCGTATGGTAGAAGTTATGACGAAATCATCAGAGAAAAAATATTGAAGCCTGCAAAAATGAATCAAACTTTAACCAAAGATTTCGATGTGAAAAACAAGACGACAGGTTATAATCCAGATGGTGGCGCGCAGGAATTTTTCACTTGGAATGTAACTGCACCCGCAGGTTTGATAAAATCCAATACTTCTGATATGGTCAAATATTTGAAATCTTTATTAACAAATGGAAATTCAATATCTGAAGCAGGATTACTTACCGAAAAGATCTATTATAAGGATGAAAAACGCGAAATGGGATTAGGGCTCAACATCGATACCGATGAAAAAAATACCATTTATTTAAAGTCGGGAGATTCTATGGGACAATCTTCAATCATATGCTATAACAGAACTAAAAACTGGGGCATCATAATACTTCTAAACCAAAGAAACTCAAAAATGAGACAAAACTTATTGAATGATATCTATGAAACGGTCTTAAAATAACATGATGCTCAAATTTGATTACGCCAACAGAACAAAATATACAAAAAATTACTGGCAAGTATCTAATTGAATGATTTTTTCATACATTTAGGGTTCGTTTTAAACCGAAAATTAGCGCTTATTTACACGCAACTTTTCACATACTTAACCACATGTCATTAATCAATATTACCGATATTAAAAGAGACTTTGTTCTTGGAAACGAAATCATCAACGTCTTAAAAGGCATTAATTTAAATATAAACAAAGGAGAATATGTTGCCTTAATGGGACCTTCAGGTTCAGGAAAATCAACATTGATGAATCTTTTGGGCTGTCTCGACACGCCAACTTCCGGACAATATATCTTGAACGGAAACGATGTCAGCCAAATGACTGACGACAGTTTAGCTGAAATCCGCAATAAAGAAATCGGTTTCGTCTTTCAAACCTTCAACCTTTTGCCAAGAACAACTGCATTAGATAATGTCGCGCTTCCGATGATTTATGCAGGCTATTCCAAGTCAGAAAGAACTGCCAGGGCCATCGAAGTCTTAAAACAAGTCGGACTCGGAGATCGAATGGATCACGAGCCAAACCAGCTTTCTGGAGGACAAAGACAGCGTGTTGCCGTAGCCAGAGCTTTGGTTAACAAGCCGTCAATTATTCTTGCAGATGAACCGACAGGAAATCTAGACAGCAAGACATCCATAGAAATCATGAATCTTTTCAACGAAATCCACGCCAACGGAAACACCGTGATTTTGGTAACCCACGAAGAAGATATAGCCGCTTACGCCCACAGAATCATCCGCCTGAGAGACGGTTTGGTGGAAAGCGACAATATGAATAAGGAGATAACTTTGCACAAATAATTTAAGTTTTTTGATTTAAGATTGCTGATTTACCAGCTTCATGAAACTTAATTTCTTACTCGTTTAATTTTCAGAAGCCAAACACAAGGCATCCTTTAAATCAAATTCCCGCTTTCTGCAGTAGTTTTCCTGCTGAACCCCAGCAGAAAAAGCTACTGCCGCCAATCAGGGCTAGAACTCAAACTTTCTGGCTTCTTTTAAACTTTTGGACCAATATTGTCGAAGTCCTTCACGCAAAAACCTTTTACCCAAAACCTTACACCTCTCAATATGAAAGTATACACAAAAACCGGCGACAAAGGAACCACCGCACTTTTCGGAGGCGATCGTGTTCCAAAACACCACATAAGAATCGAAAGCTACGGAACCGTTGACGAACTCAATTCCCACATCGGATTAATTCGTGATCAAGAAATGAACACACATTACAAAGAAATTTTAATCCAAATTCAAGACAGGCTTTTTACAGTCGGTGCCATTTTGGCTACGCCACCCGAAAAAGAAATCTTGAAAAACGGAAAACCGAGATTAAATATTCCAAAAATTATCGAGGTCGACATTCAATTACTTGAAAACGAAATAGATGAAATGGAAAACGCTTTGCCACCGATGACACATTTCGTGCTTCCAGGAGGCCACACAACCGTGTCATATTGTCACATTGCCCGCTGTGTTTGCCGTCGTGCAGAACGACTTTCGGTTCATTTGAACGAACTTGAACCGACAGATGAGTTCGTCATGAAGTACTTAAACCGACTTTCTGACTACCTTTTTGTACTGGCACGAAAGTTGTCCTTTGACTTAAAAGCTGACGAAGTGAAATGGATTCCGAAAAAGGAATAATTTCAAATTATGAATTAATTGCAGTATTTACAGTACTTTCAACTCATAATTCATAATTTATAACTTATCACTAAAAAAGACGTTCTTACATTTTTTTTAAAATAAATACAATTTTACTTGACTTATTCAGTAAAAAAATTATTTTTGCATAAATTATAAAATCGATATCAGATGTATTGGACATTAGAATTAGCATCTTATTTAAGTGATGCGCCGTGGCCTGCTACCAAAGACGAGCTTATCGACTACGCTATTAGAGCTGGAGCACCATTAGAAGTGGTGGAAAATCTTCAATCTATAGAAGACGAAGGTGAAATCTACGAATCAATGGAAGAAATTTGGCCAGATTATCCAACTGACGAAGATTATCTTTGGAACGAGGATGAATATTAAAAATAATATCACAATGAAAAGTCTCTCGCGAGGCTTTTTTTTTGTTTAAATTTGCAACATTTATAAATAGAAATATATAATTAACATGAGTTTCATCAATAGCATATTAAAAGCTTTAGTGGGTGACAAATCGGAGAAAGACGTAAAGTCCATCATGCCGATTATCAACAAGATAAAAGCATACGAAGAAACATTGGCAAAGCTGTCTCACGACGAGCTGAGAGCAAAGACCATTGTCTTCAAAGAAAGAATTAAAGAAGCAAGAGCAGATAAAGATGCCAAGATCGCTTCTTATAAATTGGAAGTTGAAAAAATCCAAGACATTGATGCTAGAGAAGATATTTATGCTTCAATCGATGCTTTGGAAAAAGAAGCTTACGATATTTCTGAAAAAACATTGTTAGAAATCCTTCCTGAGGCTTTTGCAGTTGTAAAAGAAACAGCAAAAAGATTCAAAGATAACACAGAAATTACGGTAAAAGCGACTCAAAAAGATTTAGAACTTTCTGCTACAAAACCTTACATCCAAATTCAAGGCGACAATGCTGTTTGGGCAAATACTTGGAATGCTGCAGGTAAACAGATTACTTGGGACATGATTCACTATGACGTGCAGCTGATTGGCGGAATCGTTTTGCACCAAGGAAAAATCGCTGAGATGCAAACTGGGGAAGGTAAAACTTTGGTAGCAACGCTTCCTTTATACCTTAATGCTTTGACAGGAAACGGAGTGCATTTGGTAACCGTGAATGACTATTTGGCAAAACGTGACAGTACGTGGAAAGCGCCACTTTTTGAATTCCACGGATTGACTGTTGAATGTATCGACAATTACCAGCCAAATACGGAAGGAAGAAGAAAAGCTTACAATGCCGACATTACTTATGGAACAAATAACGAATTTGGTTTCGATTATTTGAGAGATAACATGGCGCATACGCCAGAAGAATTGGTTCAAAGAAAACACAATTATGCGATTGTCGATGAGGTCGATTCAGTTTTGGTTGATGATGCGAGAACGCCTTTGATTATTTCTGGTCCGGTACCGCAAGGCGATCGTCATGAGTTTAACGAATTGAAACCTAAAGTGGACAATTTAGTAAGCTTGCAAAGACAATTGGCAAACGGTTTCTTGGCTGAATCTAAAAAACAATTAAAAGAAGGAAATACTAAAGAAGCCGGAGTTTTATTGCTTAGAGCTTACAGAAGTTTACCTAAAAATAAAGCATTGATCAAGTTTTTGAGTGAAGAAGGCGTTAAGCAATTACTTCAAAAAACGGAAAATCAATACATGCAGGACAACAACCGTGAAATGCATAAAATTGACGAAAAACTATATTTCGTTATCGAAGAAAAAAACAACCAAGTTGAGTTGACAGACAACGGAATCCAATTCCTTTCTGGAGATACTGACAGTGATTTCTTCGTATTGCCAGACATCGGAACTGAGATTGCAAGAATCGAAAAACTAGGTCTTGACAAAGATTCAGAAGCAGAAGAAAAAGAAAAATTATTCCAAGATTTCAGCATTAAAAGCGAGCGTATCCACACATTGACGCAGTTATTAAAAGCATATACATTATTTGAAAAAGATACTGAATATGTAATCATGGACAACAAAGTGATGATTGTTGACGAGCAAACTGGCCGTATCATGGACGGACGTCGTTATTCTGACGGTTTGCACCAAGCGATTGAAGCAAAAGAAAACGTAAAAATCGAGGCAGCTACTCAAACTTTTGCAACGGTTACACTTCAGAATTATTTCAGAATGTACAGCAAATTGGGCGGTATGACAGGAACTGCGGTTACTGAAGCTGGCGAATTATGGGAAATCTATAAATTGGATGTTGTTGAAATTCCGACAAACAGACCAATGGCTAGAAAAGATAAAGAAGATTTGATCTACAGAAGTACGCGTGAAAAATTCAACGCCGTTATTGAAGATGTAACGAAATTGGCTGAAGAAGGAAGACCAGTTTTGATCGGAACAACTTCGGTTGATATTTCTGAATTATTGAGCCGTATGCTTAAGATGAGAAATATTCCGCACAACGTTTTGAATGCAAAAATGCACAAGCAAGAAGCACAAATCGTTGAAGAAGCAGGAAAACCAGGCGTAGTTACAATTGCAACAAACATGGCAGGCCGTGGAACGGATATCAAGCTTTCTCCAGAAGTTAAAGCAGCAGGAGGTTTGGCAATTATCGGTACAGAACGTCACGATTCACGTCGTGTTGACCGTCAGTTGAGAGGTCGTGCCGGTCGTCAAGGAGACGTTGGTAGCTCTCAGTTTTATGTTTCTCTTGAAGATAACTTGATGCGTTTGTTCGGTTCAGAAAGAGTAGCGAAAGTAATGGACAGATTAGGTCTGAAAGAAGGCGAAGTAATTCAGCATTCAATGATGACAAAATCAATCGAGCGTGCTCAGAAAAAAGTAGAAGAAAATAACTTTGGAGTTCGTAAGCGTTTATTGGAATACGATGACGTAATGAACGCACAACGTGAAGTAGTTTACAAACGTCGTCGCCACGCATTGCACGGTGAGCGTTTGAAAGTAGACATCGCAAACATGATGTATGACACTTGCGAAGTTATCGTAGATGAAAATAAAGGGACTAACGATTTCAAAAATTTTGAATTCGAATTGATCCGTTATTTTTCAATCACTTCTCCGGTAACACAAGAAGAATTTTCAAGACTTTCTGCACAAGAATTGACTGGAAAAGTATACAAAGCTACGTTGGATTTCTATACAGAAAAAACAGCGAGAAGCGCCAGAGAAGCTTTCCCGATTATCAGCAATGTATATGAAAATGAAAACAACCAATTCGAGAGAATCGTGGTTCCGTTTACAGATGGAATCAAGACTTTGAATGTGGTAACTGACTTGAAAAAAGCATACGAAACACAAGGAACGCAATTGATTGGTGATTTTGAAAAAAACATCACGCTCGCCATCGTTGATGAAGCTTGGAAAAAACACCTGCGCAAAATGGACGAATTGAAACAATCAGTTCAGTTAGCTGTTCACGAGCAAAAAGATCCGTTGCTTATCTACAAATTTGAAGCTTTCAACTTGTTCAGAGCAATGCTTGACAACGTAAATAAAGAAGTAATTTCTTTCTTGTTCAAAGGTGATTTGCCACAACAAAATACTGCTAATATTCAAGAAGCAAAAGAAGTTGTGCGTCCAAAAGAAAAATTGACGATTTCAAAAGATGAAATCCCAAATACAGATGAAGCTGCAGCGGTAAATCGTGAAGCCGGTCAAACGCAAAAACCTCAGGTTACTGAAACTATTGTTCGTGATCAGCCGAAAATTAACCGTAATGATAATGTTACTGTGAAACACGTCTTGAGCGGCAAAACAGAAACCATGAAGTTCAAGAAAGCAGAAAGCTTATTGGCTTCTGGCGAATATGTTTTGACAAACGAATAACTAAGTATTGAGAATTAAGATTCTAGAATCTCAATTCTTTGATTAAATAAAATCCCCAATTGCATTTTTGTGATTGGGGATTTTTTATATTTGATAAACCAATAATTCATTAAAATGAAAGCAAAATCATTACGCCCGTTCATAGGAGCAAAAGACTTCGAAACATCAAGAAATTTCTACAAAGATCTAGGTTTCGAAGAAATCGTGTTATTTCACAATATGTCGCTTTTCAAAAAAGACGAATTTGGTTTTTATTTGCAAGATGCATACGTCAAAGATTGGATTGACAACACGATGCTGTTTTTAGAAGTTGAAGACGTAAAAGAATGCTATAATGAACTTTTAGCATTAAATCTCCCAGCAAAATATGAAGGCGCGAGACTGATTCCAATTCAGCATAATGATTGGGGAAGCGAATGTTTTGTTCACGATCCGAGTGGGGTTTTATGGCATTTTGGAGAGTTTGCAAAATAATATATTTTGCTAAGTAATGACTTTATATTTTTTTCTAAAATAATTTAACTTACAAAATAAGTATGACATTCCTCAAACAAACCTTTTTTATCCTCATGCTGCTTTTAGTATTCAGTTGCAATAAAAAAGATAGTGAAACTGTAGGAGTTGGTGAAACAAAAATTGCTAAAACTAGTGAAATCAAAGCTTCTGATGAAAAAGAAAAACTTCAGGTTTTGACAAGACAGCTTTATAAATGGCACGAAACCAAAAGCTCAAATGATGATTTTAATCCAGTTGCCGATACAAAAGACAGCATTTATACTAGTTTAAATCTTAAAGAACATACGCAAAGGCTAAAAGAACTCAAGGAAACTGGTTTCTTTTCAAAAAATTTCCTTGAAAATTATGACAAAATCGGACTAAAAATAGACAGTGGCTTGAAAAATGGCAAATTAGAATGGGCTATCGGCGAGCTTCCTCCTTTTGGAAATGATTCAAATCCTTGGTGTAATTGCCAAGATAATCCTGAAAATTATTGGGAAATTTTAGCCATCAAAAAGATTAAAATTGAGGGAAATATTGCTAATTTGACTTGGACTTGGGGTGATAATTTTGAATATAAGGTAAGAGCCCAAAAAGATAATGATACTTGGAAAATTGATTATTTAGAGGGATTTGATTTTAATAATTTCTTTTAGATTTAATAAGTGACAAAACAGATGAATTTGTCATGATTAATCCATAAATAACTCAATAATCAGTGTTTTTTTTATCTATTTTTGCCACCCGCAAAAAAACATCTCCACAATGAACCTTACGAAAGAGCAAAAAGCCATAATCAATTCTTCTGGAGATATTAAAATAAATGCTGTTGCAGGTTCCGGAAAAACAACCACGATTTTGGAATATGCAAAAGCTCGTCCTAAAGACAGCCGAATTCTATATTTAGCTTTTAATAAGTCAGTTCGGCTGGAAGCTTCTGATAAATTTTCAAAAAATAATCTTGACAATGTGACTGTGGAAACGGCGCATTCTTTAGCTTACAAACATGTTGTTTTCTATTATAATTATCGCGTTCGAAATCAAGATTACAAAACCAATGAAATTGTTGACATTTTAAAATTACAGGAAAATGCAGAGAAACATTTTGAATATGTAATTGCAAATCATATCCTGAAATTCGTAGCTTATTTTTGCAATAGCGATAAAAGAAAAGTTCAAGAATTAAACTATTTAGATATCATTTTTGATGAAAAAGCCAAGAAAGTAGCCAAGTCTTTTTATGCTCAAATCGAAATGCACACGCGTCTTTTTTTAGCCAAAATGGACAAAGGGGAAATTGAAATTACGCATGATTTCTATCTAAAAAAATTTCAACTTGAAAATCCGATTTTAGCTTTTGACTATATTTTATTTGATGAAGCACAAGATGCTTCGCCGGCCATGTTAGCTGTTTTCTTGAATCAAAAAGCCACAAAAGTGATCGTTGGCGATACACATCAGCAGATTTATGGCTGGAGACACGCTGTAAATTCCTTGGAAAAAGCAAAATTCAAGACTTTTAATCTTTCTACAAGCTTTCGTTTTAATCAAGATATTGCCAATCTGGCGATGGGCGTTTTGAATTATAAAAATCATTTTGACAATCCAGAAACGATTTCAATTTCTGGAAACGGAACCAATAAAGAATCAAAAACCAAAGCGATTATTGCACGAACAAATCTTGGTTTGCTTTTAAAAGCTATTGAATATGTGACGGAAAAGAAAAACATCAACGAGATTTATTTTGAAGGAAATATTAATTCCTATACGTATGCAGATGAAGGCGCTTCTTTGTATGACGTTTTAAATTTACAGAATAAAAATCGTGACATGATTCGCGACAAACTGATTCGTGAGATGAAAACAATGAAAGAATTGGAAACTTACATTGAAAGTACTGACGATTCTCAACTTGGAATGATGGTGGAAATCGTCAAGGAATATGGCAATAAAATTCCAGGAATTTTAAAATCTATAAAAGACAAACACGTTTCAAACGAAGACAAACACAAGGCGAGAATTATCTTTTCAACCGTTCATCGTTGCAAAGGAATGGAATATGACTCCGTTCAAATTGTGGATGATTTCATGACCGAAGACCGACTAATCAAACTGAAACATTCTGATGAAGAAATAAATGTGGCTCGAATGAATGAGGAAATAAATCTGCTTTATGTGGCGGTTACACGAACGAAAAATAGCATTCGAATTCCGGAGAAATTGGTTCCGAAAGGATTTCCTGTTTGTGACAATATTCATTTGATTCGAGAGCTTCTGGAAAAGGCGGAACCAAAGAAATATTCTTTTCCGAAGAGAGAAAATTTAGAGAAAAAAGAAACTCCGAATTACATAGAAAAATCCAGAGAAAGCAATAAAGACGCTTATCGACCTTGGACAAGAGAATTAGATGAAGAATTGACCGTTTTGTGGATGGAAGGCGTGAATCCAAAAGATCTGGCTTTGCATTTTGGAAGAACAAAAGGTGCAATTAGTTCGAGAATGAAGAAATTGGAATTATTTGATTGATAATTTATATGAAGCTTACAATTACATAATTAATACCTTTACAAAAAACAAAAACTATGGACAAAATAAAAGAATTAATACACCTTCTGCTGGCTGATTTCGAATTAGAAGAAGAGGAAGAACAAGAAATGCTTATCAATCTGGGCAGTTTTTTAAACGACCAAAAAGCTTATCTGGTAGAAAATGATGCCGAGTGGATTTTAGATGTAGCTTCAGAAAGTACGCTTCAATTTGCAATTGCGAATGAAATCAATGAATTCATAATCACTGGTGACAAGATTGATGAAATCCACGAAGTGATTGTGGAAGAATTTGAAGGCGATTTTGCTGAATTTCCTTACGAGAAAAAATTCAATGCCGCAGAATATATCGAGTGGGTTTCTAAGGAACTTTCTGAAAATTATCCTGACTTAGAATTGATTGAATTTGGAGATAGTTTTGGCGATAACATCCAGCTGATGTTTGTTCTGGGAAAAGACGTAAATCGCATTAAAGAGTTGTGTGAAGAATTAAATATTCGTTGCAACAGAGCAGATGAAATTTTGAAATTATAGTTTTATTTTAGAATTTTCAAACGGCAATAATCCTAAAATATTTATAATAAAATTCCCTAATCGCTAAAACGGTTGGGGATTTTTTATATTTGGGAAGATTTGAAAACACTATGAAAAAAACGCTTTTATTTTTACTTACAATTTTCACTATTTCTGCCTTTTCCCAAGACATTACTGGTGAATGGAACGGACTTTTGAAAACGCCCGGAAAACAACTTACAATTATTCTAAAAATCAGCAAATTAGACTCTGGATACAGCGCCACGCTTGACAGTCCGGATCAAGGCGCAACCGGAATTCAAGTCACAACGACCACTTTTGTAACTCCGGTTTTGAATTTTTCTATTGCTGGAGCAAAAATTGACTACGAAGGAATTTTAGGCGAAGACAAAATCATCCGAGGGAATTTCAAGCAAGGAATTTATACTTTCCCATTAGATCTTTCTCGGGAAAAAGTGGAAAAAGAAAAGCTAAAAAGACCGCAAGAACCCGTAAAACCTTATCCTTATGTTTCTGAAGATATTACTTTTGAAAATAAAAAAGAAGCCGTGACTTTGGCAGGAACATTGACTTTTCCAAAGAAAACGGGCACTTTTCCTGCAGTAGTTTTAATCAGCGGAAGCGGTCCTCAAAATCGCGATGAAGAACTTTTGGGACACAAGCCCTTTTTAGTATTATCAGATTTTTTAACTCGAAACGGAATCGCAGTTTTGCGTTTCGACGACAGAGGAACCGGAGCTTCCAAAGGAGATTTTAAAAAAGCGACAACGCAAAATTTTGCTACCGATGTTGAAGCCGCAGTAAATTACTTAAAGACTAGAAAAGAAATAAACAAAGCAAAAATCGGATTGATTGGCCACAGCGAAGGTGGCGTTATCGCCCCAATCGTTGCCACGACTTCAAAAGACATTCGATTTATTATTTTGCTCGCAGGAATGGGAATTCCGGGCGACCAATTGCTTTTATTGCAGCAGGGATTGATCAAAAAAGCATCTGGAATAAATGAAGACGAAATCAAACTCTCGCAAATTTTCAATGAAGGATTATTTGAAATGGTGAAAAAAGCGCCAAATGCTACAGCTTTAAAAACCGATTTAGACAATTATCTAAAAGAGAAACTAAGTTCTATGCCTGAAGCTGAAAAGGCGGGAATGACTGATGCAGATTTCGTAAAATCTATAGAAATTCAATTGTTATCGCCTTGGATGCAAAATTTTATAAAATATGATCCAAAACCTGTTTTAGAAAAAGTAAAATGTCCTGTATTGGCGCTTAATGGCGAAAAAGATTTGCAAGTTCCTCCAAAAGAAAATCTAGAAGCAATTGAAACTGCTTTGGCAAAAGGAGGTAATACGAAAGTGAGAATAAAAGAACTTCCTGGATTAAATCATTTATTTCAAGAAGCCAATACCGGATCTCCATCAGAATATGCTACAATCGAGCAAACCTTCTCTCCCATTGCTTTGGAAGAAATCATAAAATGGATTGGATTGCAAACAAAAGGAAAATAATTTGAGCAAATTAATTTGAAAATAAAATATTTATATTGATTGCTAAAATAGTATTCACTACATTTATTTAAAAATTACTAATATTTAATTCATAGAGCCATGGCAAAGAGTCAAGACGCAAAGAAAACCGTAAAAAAAGAACCTCTTAAAACGGCAAAAGAGAAAAAAGAGGAAAAACGCGAAAAGAAAAATACTCCAAAAAGAGACTAAATTTTAATCCCCGATTTATATTGGGGATTTTTTTTGCCAAACTTTTCCAAAAAGGACATCGCAGGTTTTCATTCTAGCTCTCGTTTTTTATATTTGTAAAAAGCCAAAATTATTTATATATATGGAGTTATACTACTCGTTTTCTGTTCTTATCGTTTTAGCCTCGTTTTTTGCTTACTTGAACATTCGCTTCCTGAAATTGCCTTCCACAATCGGCATCATGATTATTGCGATGATAAGTTCAATGCTGCTGGTTATTACTGGAAATATCTTTCCAAAAACATTCCTTAACTTTTCGAAATTGATCGCTGAATTTGACTTTACAGAAGTCTTGATGGGAGCGATGCTAAACTTTCTTCTTTTTGCCGGAGCGGTTCATATTAACTTGAAAGATTTGCGTGAACAACGAGGGCCGATAATGGTTTTCTCGACCGTCAGCGTACTTATTTCAACGCTTGCCATAGGCATCATTTTAGATTTTGTAACTGATTTAGCCCATATCGATATTCCTTTTATTTATTGCTTATTATTTGGAGCTTTGATTTCTCCGACTGATCCAATTGCGGTTTTGAGTATTTTGAAAGATGCCAAAGTTCCGAAATCACTTGAGACAAAAATTGCTGGAGAATCACTTTTTAATGATGGCGTTGCGGTAGTAATTTTTGCCGTAATTCTGCAATTGGCACAAGATCCGGCGAGTGATTTTTCAATGACTCACGTTTCTTGGCTATTGATAAAAGAAGCTTTGGGCGGTTTTATTTTAGGAACTGTTTTAGGGATTCAAGCCAGCAAAGCTATGCGAAAAGTAGACGATTACAAAGTGTCAGTTTTAATCACTTTGTCAGTTGTAATGGGCGGTTATTTGATTGCACATGCGGCACATATTTCCGGTCCGTTGACGATGGTTGCTGCGGGAATTATCATCGGGAATTATGGCAAAAAAACAGCGATGTCACCTACTACAAAAGATTATCTGAATAAATTTTGGGAATTGATTGATGAAATATTAAATGCAATTTTGTTTCTTTTTATAGGATTTGAATTACTGCTAATTCCAGATATTTTGAGCTATTGGCCAATTGGAATTGCCTGTATCGGAATCGTTTTATTCTCAAGATTTATTTCTATCTGGATTCCGACGAAAATTATTCCTTTCAGGAAAAAATTTGAGCCTTCAACAATTAAAATTTTAGTTTGGGGCGGACTTCGAGGCGGTGTTTCCATTGCTTTGGCACTGTCAATTGCCGAAGGCCCAAATAAGCAGATTATCTTGGCAATAACTTATTTTGTAGTTGTGTTTTCAATTATCGTACAAGGATTAACGATTGGCAAACTGGCTAACAAAATCTTGCCGAAAGCCAGAACCGCAACTTTATAGAGAAATAGAAATCTGTAAATCTGTGGTAAAAAACACACCGCAGATTCACAGATTTTCTATCTTAAAATCACAAAGAATCTGGTAAAACTTTCCCTGGATTCATAATATTTTTAGGATCAAAAACAGACTTTATTCCTTTCATCAGAAGCAATTGGGTTTGGCTGAAAGCAATATCCATATAATTTTTTTGAACGTAACCGATGCCGTGTTCGCCTGATAAAGTTCCTTTTAAAGCAACGGTCAATTCGAATATCTCTCGAATTCCTTTTGGAATTTCGGTGTTCCAATCTTCGTCTGACATTTCGCCTTTTACGATATTTACGTGCAAATTTCCGTCGCCCGCGTGACCATAACAGACTGATTTGAATCCGTATTTATTTCCTATAGATTTAATTCCTTCTAATAATTTTGGCAGTTCATATCTTGGCACGACCGTGTCTTCCTCCTTATAAATTGAATTTGATTTCACCGCTTCCCCTACTGCTCTTCTCAATTTCCAAAGTGCATTTTTCTGGTCTTCTGAATCGGCGAAAAGTATTTCATCGATGTCAAATTGTTCTAAAACTTCGGTAATTTTTTCTGCTTCTGAAAACAAAACATCTGGATAATTTCCGTCTACTTCAATCAGCAAATGTGCTTTTACTTCGTCTTTTATATGCAAGCTAACGCCGTCCACAAAACGCAACGTCCAATCGATCGCATCACGTTCCATAAATTCTAAAGCACTTGGCGTAATTCCGGCTTTAAAAATTTTTGCAACAGCTTCACAAGCTTGGCTCGAATTGAAAAAAGGAACTAGCATCAAAATATTATGAGAATTTTTTGGAAGCAGTTTCATTACGATTTTGGTAATAATTCCTAGCGTTCCTTCACTTCCAACCATCAACTGTGTCAAATTATATCCGGTAGAATTTTTTAAGGTATTTGCTCCAGTCCAAATAATTTCTCCATTAGGCAAAACTACTTCCAGATTTAAGACATAATCTTTAGTAACGCCATATTTCACGGCTCTTGCACCGCCAGCATTTTCGGCCACATTTCCGCCAATAAAACAACTGCCGCGGCTGCTTGGATCTGGCGGATAGAAAAGGCTTTTTTCAAGAACGGCTTCCTGTAAAGTCTGGGTTACAACACCAGGTTCAACGGTTACTTGAAGATTTTGCTCGTCAATGTGAAGAATTTTATTGAAACGATCCATTGAAAGTCCGATTCCTCCATAAATTGACAAAGCACCGCCGCTCAAACCCGTTCTTCCGCCAATTGGCGTCACCGGAATTTCATATTGAAAAGCCAGTTTCATTATCTCAGAAATCTCTTCGACAGTTCCGGGTTTCAGAACTACGCTTGGCGGAAAAACATAATCTTCCGTTTCATCGTGGCCGTAATTATTGCGAGTTTCTTGATCTAAAAAAAGAAATGACTGGCCGACAATCGCTTGAAGCTGGCCAATCATTTCTGGAGATAAAATATCAGTTTTCATAGTAGTAATTTCAATCGGTAATCGATTTTCAAAAATACTATTTATTTATGAGTAAGAATATGCAGTTTTTACTTTTATCAAAAAGAAAATGCCACAGATTAAAGGATTAAAAAGGATTCATTTTATAAAAAATCCGTGGAAATAATTTAATCTGTGGCAAAATAATTTTAGTCAAAACTTAATAATTTGTAGGCTTTGTTTTCTTATAAATAAAATGGTCAATCGAATATTTTCCGCTTCCTGTAACAAATAATACTAAGTAAATCAACAGATACAAAGTCGCTAATTCGCGTTCTTGAAAACCTTGTTCGCCATGGACTACAAAAACGGCTATAACCATAGTTATAATCAACGGAATTACCACCAAACGTGTAGCAAAACCTACGAAAAGCAATCCTGAACAAATAACTTCTGCAAAAACAGCCAAACTTAAAGAAGCCGAATGACCGACACCAAGCGGATCTGGAAACTGGCTGGTATCAGCGCCTGACATCAGCATTTGCCACTTTCCGATTCCGTGAACAAGCATAAAGCAACTCACTGTCGCCCTGAGAATGAACAGCATCATATTGGTAAAACCCTTATTTTGCGCTGTACTAAAAATTTTCATCATGATTTCTGTGATTTTTAGGTTGTATTTCTAGAACCCTAAATTTACAGAAATTAACAGGATTAAAACCGCAACTGACGTTAAATTTTCTTTTTCAAATTTGGAAGGAATAGCGCTATGATTCCGATTAGCGGTAAAAAAGCACAGATTTGGTAGACTCTTTCGATTCCGATATGATCGGCTGTGTAGCCTAATAATGCCGAACCGAGTCCGCCCATTCCGAAAGCAAATCCGTAGAAAAGTCCGGAAACCATTCCGAGTTTTTTTGGAAGCAATTCTTGTGCATACACTAGAATTGCAGGAAAGGCTGAAGATATAATCAATCCGATAACTACCGATAAAACGCCTGTCCAAAATAAATCGACATACGGCAATAGTAAGGCAAAAGGCGCGGCTCCTAAAACTGAAAACCAAATGACATATTTTCTTCCAAATTTATCTCCCATCGGTCCTCCCATCAAAGTTCCGACAGCACAAGACGCTAAAAATAAAAACAAATGAAACTGTGCATCTTGAACTGAAAGATTGAATTTTTCTATCAAATAAAAAGTAAAATAGCTTGACATGCTGGCCATATAAAAAAACTTCGAAAAGATCAAAACAAGCAAGATTACTACCGAAATAATAATTTTATTTTTGGACAAATCAGGAAGAATGATTTCCACTTTTTTCTTCGAGCGTAAGGTCAAATGATTGTCATACCAAATGGCAATATGTCGCAACACAAACAGCGCAA
Source organism: Flavobacteriaceae bacterium PS02334 (assembly GCA_029959295.1). Taxonomy (GTDB): domain Bacteria; phylum Bacteroidota; class Bacteroidia; order Flavobacteriales; family Flavobacteriaceae; genus Flavobacterium. Next base: position 679,848 of record JASCOH010000001.1, read on the forward strand.
TCGTTGCCACAATCACAAAAATAAGGATATATCTTTGGTCATTTGGAACTACCAAAAGCGCCACTAACAAAGGTCCGATTGCGGTTCCTGCATTTCCTCCTAATTGAAAAACAGATTGTGCCAGACCACGTTTTCCGCCGGAAGCCAAGAACGAAATTCGGGAAGCTTCGGGGTGAAAGATGGAAGAACCGATTCCGACTAAAATCACGGAAAGAATTATTATATAAAAATGATGCGCAAAAGACAATAAAACGATACCGCAAAGCGTGAAAAGCATTCCGTAAATCTGGGAATAAGGCTGTGGTTTTTTATCGGTATAAAATCCGACGAAAGGCTGTAAAATCGAAGCGGCCATTTGATAGGCAAAAGTGATCAATCCGATTTGGGTAAATGACAATTTATAGCTTTCTTTCAAAATTGGATATACCGACGGAATCACCGCCTGCAGCATATCGTTTAGCAAATGTGCAAAAGCGATTGAAAATAAAATGGGGTAAACCGTTTTTTGTACGTTATCAGTGCTGACTGGGGAAGCAGCGTTTAAAGTATCTTTCATAGGATTTCAAATTCTGGTGCAAAAGTACGCTTCAAAAGCTAAATTAAATCTTAAAAAGAGATAATTTATAGTTTGGTTTTTTTATAAAACACTCAAAATATAATACCAAAAAGCAAGAGAAATAAAAGAAATCGGGATTCCGAAACCAATCATCATGCTGCTTAATTTTGGTTTTAATCCGTAACTAGATGCTAAAATTGCTGCCGTAATCATTGGCGCCATTGCCGATTCTAAAATAGAAACATCGACTTCGATTCCGTCTCCTTTCAAAATAAATTTATAGCCGATTAAGAAGAATAAAGGCGTGATTATTAATTTGAAAAGCAATCCTAAAGTTAAAAAATTCCAATGCTGGCTTCGTCTGTCAATCTTTAATTGCAATCCGACAGCGACTAAAGCAATTGGCGTAACCGTATTTCCTAAACGCTGAAAAATAGATTGCAAATCTTCTGCGAAATCAAACTTTAGAATATTCATCATTACGGCCAAGAAAAAAGCAATAAATGGCGGAAACAATAAAATTTTTGAAGCAATTGCTTTTGGATTCGGAGTTCCTTTGGAATAAAAGGAAGCGACTATAATTCCCAAAGTTGCCATTACCACGAAGGTTCCGGGCTGGTCGACGATGATTGCGGTTTCTAATCCTTTTTTTCCGTAAAGCGCTTCAATTACTGGAAATCCTACAAAGGAAGTATTTCCTAATCCGCCAGTTAAAACTAGACAACCGATGAGTTTTTTGGACCAGCCGAAATATTTTCCGAGCGAAGTAAAAAATAGAAAAGCTAATAAAAATCCGATCCAAGCAATTCCGAGCGGAAATAAAAGTTTGGTGCTGATTTCAATTTCTGGAATGTAGAATAAGGCTAAAGCTGGCAGAGAAATATAGATAACAAATTGGTTCAAAACCTGATGTGAATTCGCTGGAAACGCTTTTACTCTTTGCAAAGCGATTCCTAAAATCATACATAGAAATAGTAAGATTATGCTATCCATATTTTGTTATAACATGCAACTTTGCGACTTTTTTAAGCGATTTCAGTCTTCCACTTCTTCACTTTAAAATTCAAAAGCAAGATAATCAAAAAGCAAACGGTGCCGCAGAAAAACATTCCGAAAACCATCGGAAAAGTTGTTCCGTTATGCAAAAGACTTACCAAAGCAGAAATTCCTGCGCCGGTAATCATTTGGATAAATCCGATTAATGCCGAAGCGCTTCCTGCATTGTAAGTGAATGGCGCCAAAGCCAATGCGGTGCAATTTGGAACTAATAGTCCGAGCGAGAATAGAAATGTAAAAATCATAGCGATTAAAAGTGCTGGCGACAATAAATCCAATCCGAATAAAACGAACATCAGAATTGAGATAAAAAGCAAAATTACACTTGAAATTGTAATCACTTGAAGCGAAGTAAATTTATTCAAAAGCACACGATTTATCTGGCTCCCGATGATGAAACCCATTGCATTTCCTCCGAAAACCCAGCCATATTGCTGTTCTGTAAATCCATGAAATTTCATAAAAACAAAAGGCGATCCGCTGATGTAAGCGAACATTCCCGCCATCGCAATGCTGCTCGCCAAAGCATAATATAAAAATGTTTTTTCTTGCAAAACATCTCGGTAATCTTTCAAAACATCTTTGGCTTTCAGCGATTTTGCACGATTTGGATTCTTGCTTTCTGGTAAATATAAAAACACCGAAACGATCAAAATAAAACTAAATGCTGTCAGGAAATAAAAAATTGTTCTCCATGTAGAAACCGTCAAAACCCAGCCACCGATTGTTGGTGCCAAAATGGGTGCCACACCCACAATCAGCATCAAAATCGAGAATATTTTTGCGATTTCAGAAACCGGAAATAAGTCGCGAACGACTGCCCTGCTAACCACCATCCCAACGCAACCGCCTAAAGCCAAGACAACTCGCATGGCAATCAGCCAATTAATCGAAGGTGATAAAGCACAACCAATGGAAGCCAAAAGAAATACCGAAAGTCCAAAAATCAACGGTTTTTTTCTTCCGAATTTATCGGTAATTGGGCCATAAAATAATTGTCCGATGCTGATTCCGATGAAGTAGCTTGTTAATGATAAAGCCACTTGGGAAATATCAGTATTTAATGATTTTGCAATCGAAGGAAATGCGGGAAGATACATATCGATGCTGAATGGCGCCAATGCAGATAAGCCTCCAAGGATGAAAAGTATGGAGTATTTTTGTTTTGTGGTCATAAAATTTAGGGAATAATTTGAAGGCGCAAAATTAAGGCTTGGATATTTGTTTGAGTCGCTTTAAATCTTAAATAATTCTTAATAAAATTTCCATTTAAAATAAACCAACTAAATTTGTAATATAATTTATTACAGTATGATTTCAGGTAAATTCGCCATAACGCTTCACATTCTCACTTTGCTGTCAAAATTTCCAGATGAATATTTGTCTTCTGAATTTATTGCAGGAAGTATGAATCTGCATCCGGTTTTGGTTCGGAAGGAAATTGCAAATCTGAAGAAAAATCATATTGTGGAAAGCAAAGAAGGAAAAAATGGCGGCACGAAATTGCTGAAACCCGCTTCTCAAATCAATCTTGACGATATTTTTAAGATGACTTTTGAAACCGTTTCTTTGGGTTATTCAAAAAATGATCCGAATCCGGATTGCCCTGTCGGGAAACAGATTAACCAAAAACTTGATGAATTATACTTAGATATCAATCAAAAAATCAGCACGCAATTGAGCGGGATTTCCTTGACGGAATTCTCAGATAAATTCTAGCTTTTTTTTAATTTAAACTGTAACTTTTTTTATTACTTATAAATATATCTCTTATGAAAATCGCACTTATCGGAGCCACTGGCTTCCTTGGCACCAGCCTTACAAATGAATTGGTAAACCGCAAACATGACGTTACCGCAATTTCTAGAACTGCAAAAGAATCTGACAAAGACAACTTAAAATATGTTACCGCTGACGTTTACAATGTGGAAGAATTAGCTCAAATCTTGAAAGGACATGATGCAGTTATCAGCGCTTTTAATCCGGGTTGGACGAATCCTAACATTTATGCAGACTTTTTAAAGGGAGCAAAGGCAATTCAAGAAGCCGTAAAACTTTCTGGCGTGAAAAGATTGATTACCGTTGGCGGTGCTGGCAGTTTATACATAGACGGAAAGCAATTAGTGGACGGCCCTGATTTCCCGAAAGAATATTATGATGGCGCCTCTGCTGCTCGTGATTATTTGAATTTTATCAAAGAAGAAAAAGAATTGGATTGGGCGTTTTTCAGTCCGGCGATTGAAATGCATCAAGGCATCACGACGGGAAGAACTGGAAAATATCGCTTAGGTTCTGACAATCCTGTTTTTAATGAAGAAGGAAGAAGCATTCTTTCGGGCGAAGATGTGGCGGTTGTTTTGGCTGATGAAGTGGAAAATCCTAAGCACCACCAAGTTCGTTTTACGGCAGCATATTAATTGGTCAAAGGTTTTGGGTTTTAGGCTCAGGGCCTTTGTATTGAACTTAAACTTTTTCTCGCAAAGGCACAAGTTCACAAAGTTTAGAATTTAAAAAGCTTTGCAACCTTGTGCCTTTGTGAGATTTTATTTTTCTGCTTTCAAAACTTAGCAACTTTACACCTCAGCAACTTTGCAACTTACTCCCTTTTCCCTACTTTTACTTTTCTAAATCTAGAAAGTGTCCAAACCTGTTCCACATAAATCGGCTTTGCAAGAAAAAGACGGAATCCCGCAACCGGAAAGCATCGGCGCGGCATCTGTTGCGCAAATTATTCAATCCAGAAAACGCCAGCCTTCAGCCGAAGAATTAATTTCTGGAATCTTAAAAGGCGACAAAACAGCCTTATCCCGAGCGATTACTTTAGTTGAAAGCACTAATCCGAAGCATTTGGAGAAAGCCAATCTGGTAATCCAAGCGTGTCTGCCTTATGCTAATAATTCCATACGGCTTGGAATTACAGGCGTTCCAGGTGTTGGGAAAAGTACTTTTATTGAAGCTTTTGGAAAATTCTTGACTTCTAACGGAAAGAAAGTCGCCGTTTTGGCGGTTGATCCCAGCAGTACGATTTCGCACGGAAGCATTCTGGGCGACAAAACCCGAATGGAGGAATTGGTCAAAGATGAAAACGCTTACATCCGGCCTTCTGCTTCTGGCGAAACTTTAGGCGGCGTTGCCCGAAAAACTCGTGAGACGATTATTTTATGTGAAGCTTGCGGTTTTGATACGATTGTCATTGAAACTGTTGGCGTTGGCCAAAGCGAAACTGCCGTTCACAGCATGGTGGATTTCTTTTTGCTTTTGAAAATTTCTGGCGCTGGCGATGAATTGCAAGGAATAAAACGCGGGATTATGGAAATGGCGGATGCCATCGTCATCAACAAAGCCGACGGAGACAATATCAAAAAGGCAAATCTAGCGAAAACAGAATTCAATCGCGCCCTGCATTTATTTCCTGCAAAAAGTTCAGGCTGGCAGCCCAAAGTGATAACGGCAAGTGCAATTACTCACGACGGAATTGCAAATGTCTGGGAGATGATTTCGGAGTATTTACAACTTACGAAAGAAAACAATTATTTCAGCGAAAGACGCCAAGATCAAAACCAGCATTGGCTTTTGGAAACCATAAACGAGCAATTGAAAACCAATTTCTTCAACCATCCGGAGATTAAAAATCTATTGGAAGAAAATAAAAAAGCGGTGCAAAACAATGAAATTTCACCGTTTGCCGCCGCTTCTGTTTTGCTTGAGAAATATTTTAAGTAAGAAGCTATTGCAACTTATCTGATTTCTTCTTAATCAACTAAAACTTATAGTCTATTGCTGTACTTCCAGCAAATTTATGCTTATTGCTTTCTCTTTTCCGAATTCATTTTGATAGGCTTCCAAAACTTCATCGCGCTTGTCTGAAACCTTGATGGGCAGTTTTTTTTCTTTTAAATCTTTGGCCTGCACGTCGCGAACAATACCGCTGAATTTCTTCTGCAACAAACCGCTTCCGTCAATTTCTATGTTTCCTATATAATATGCCTTGCCACTTTCAGGCACTGAAATGCTCGCATATCCGTCAGGGAGGTTTGCAGAACCGTAAGGCGTGTAAACCAGCTTCAAAAAATGATTTCCTTTTGGCAATTTCATGACCATCATTCCGCTTTCGTCTAAACGATAAGCCAAAACGCCCTTGCTGTTTTCGTCAAAATAAATTTTAGAATTCTTCGTCACGTCTTTTCCACTGTTCAAGATCGAAAACTTTGCGATAATTACAGTTTCTGCTTCTGAAATCGTGTCTGTTTTAGAAAGCCTGTTTGAACCGCAGGAAGCTATTACGAATAAAACCAGACACATTGCTCCTATCTTTTTCATTGCACTCTATTTGATAGGCTAATTTACCATTTTTATTTCACTGCGCCCCTATCTTCTTGTTTTACAGAAGCAATTCTTTTTTTATTGCTTCTCAAAATCACAAAGTGTATACCCCAGCTTCTGCGCTTCTTCCATCGTGACGTGGCTTACTTCATGCTTGCAGTTGTTTAAGCCGTCGCACGTTTCAGAATAATGATATTTAGCCGCAATCTGGCTTTTGCAGATGTAGACCCGGTTTTCTTTTACCGACGCACAGGAAACAAAAAGGGCAAGCAAAATGTATTTTTTAATCATAAGCTGTTTTTAAATCAATCTTCCCAACCGCAAAGTCCCAACCCTAATCCCTTAGCTTCTCTTAGCGAGGTTTTAACTATTTTGTGCTTGCAATTCGAAAGCCCGCGACAGGTTTCTGAATAATGATATTTCTTTGCGCCTTTGTTGCCACAGATGTAGACTTTGCTTTCTGTAAAGGAGGTTAGGGAAATTAGGAGGAATAATAGAAAGTATTTCATATTATTTAATTTCTAATACAATCAATTCTCTAATATTTGATGCTCCTGCAAGATTAGGAATTATTCTTATGAGATTATCTAAATCTTTTACCACTTCGCTAAAAACATAAGAAGGATTAGGTTGTTTTTTTATTAATGTAATTGCGTCAATATAGACATCCATAGCTTCAGATTGTTTTCCACTTACTAATAATGATAATGCTTTGTTTGCATTTACCCATCCCCATTTATAAAATTCATTTGCCTTATCACTATATTCTATACACTTTGCATAATTCCCATTTTCATATTCTTTCCATCCTAGCCCTCCATATAATTCTGCTTTCTTTTGTTCATCTGACTTCTCAACTAGTGATGTGTTTTTTACAATTGCAACAACTTCAATTGAAATATTTACTCCTTCAAAAGAACTAGGATTTCTTAATCCCAAATATACTGTTCCTTTGGTAATATCGTCAATCCTCACTGTTGCCTGTTTAGTGTTATTAGCAGATCCTTCCAAAGCATAACTAAAAGTACCTCCTAGCAAATTAAGATCTGCTTTATTTATAAATTTATCGATATTGTTTCTATCACATAAAAAAATATCTATTCCACTAGAACCGCTTGGTATATTAATTGTTTTTATAGCCTGTTGTGCTAATGCAGAGCTACCTGCTGAATAAGTTTGGCTTGAGTAGAGAACCACAAGCTGTGTAGCCAACATTAATGTTTTAATGCCACTTTTACCTAAACTTGTTGAAAAACTATAATACCATTCAATAGTATTTGGTGGTAAATCAATTTTAATAATTTCTCTAGACTTACCTCCAAATGATGCGTTTGAACCACTATTGAGATAAATTTGCCTGTTTTCAATTATTGTTTTTGGTTCATATTTCACAACAGTTTCTTGAGCTATTATCTGTGAGGCAACTAAAAACAATAATAGTAAAGTAAATATCCTTTTCATTATTTTTATATTTATTGTAAATCTTTTAATAACATCTAAGCAACTATTATCAATACAAGTTTATTTCATTTTCTTTTTTACTATGATAATTTTGTTACAGTATTTATACTCATAACTTCTGCTATGATTTCTTCAGCACAATATGGACAGGTTCTTGTCATATTAATCTTTTTAAATTATTATCTTTTTGCCTGCAGATATTTTAAAGCTGTCACTACCTTAGGAATATCTTTAACCCTCGCCTCAGTCCAAAAATATTTATCAGGAAAATTAGAGTAATTTAAAATCACAGAGAATACCTGTGTGTTATTATATATCTCGAATTTAAGTGTCAGTTCTTCACAATTAAAAATATATTTTAAAGTTTTCTTTTTCCCTGCGGATGATTCAAGATTTGGTATTACATAATTTTCAAACCAAATTACTAAATCATCTATTTCTTCCATACCTACCCAAGCAACTTCTTTTGTTGAAACGCTAGCCATTCCTTGTTGTCCAATAATATAAACAGATTCTACTTGAAGTCCAAGCATTTTAGTATTCATTTTTAGATCTGTAATTTCTGATGGATAAAAACTAACTGTCTCTCCAAATCCTGATTTAAAAATTGCTTTCTCATTTTCATCCATGTTAATTTGGACATAAGAAGAACGGTTTATAAATTCTGAAGCTGTAGAGAGTTTATGCTCTTGGGAGCTAACACATAATGTCATACACAATAAAACAACAGTTAAAATCTTTTTCATAGTATATTAAATTTATATTTCAATTATATCAATCCTAAATCTTTAACAATTGATACTAATTGTACAACATTTTCAGCTTTAAAATATATTTTAAGTTTATTTATTTGTTTTTCAATATGTGAGAGACTTGAGTAATGACCAACTTTTTCAAACTCTTTTCTAATATCCTCTATGTTAAGCCCTTTCGATAATAATTTTAATAACTCTAAATCATATACATCAAAGTCCATAGATTTATTTAATGAAAAGTAATTATAATCCATTTTTGAATAAAAAAGACCTTTCTTATAGGAAAAATCTAAAGATTCATTTAAAGATATTTTATTAAGCTCTTTATTGCTAGGTATTGAAATGACTTTTTCTTCTTTATTAAAACTTTTCAATGCATCTGATAGCTTATTATAAACCTTAATTTCAAGCTTTGGATTTCTTTTTAACAAATCATTATTCAAGATAGGGTTAAGATATAGATTATCCTTATGTACTGTAAAATAATCTCGATCTGCAGAAATTATCCATAATTTATTAACTTTTGAAATTCTATTTAAAAGCATCTCCCAAGAAAGTTGATCACCTAAAGTATCAGCTCTTTTTCCTGGCGGATTACCAATTTCTTTTCTAAATCTAGCTGCATTAATTTCTATTTCAGTTGGTAAATGAGCATTATTATATAATTTGAGTAAAGTTTTTGATATTACATCTTTTGAATATGAAATATCAGAAAGGAGTTCTTCAAAAATATGAAATAGTTCTTCATTTGAATTAAGTATTTGGTTTTCAAATCCTTTCCTTTTAATATTCCATTCTGATAATTTTATAAAACTATCATCGCCAAAATGTTCTGGTAATAATGTTTTAATCAATGAAACTTGTTTAATGTAATTATCAATAGATTGTTGAAAAACACTTAATTTATTTCTATCTATTTCATTTTTAAATTGCTCAGTAAAAAATATTTTATCTTTTAATTCAATAATTGATTTTAATAGCTTTTTAAATTCTGGTCTATTAGAATTATAAAAAACTAGATAAATATTTGCATCGATGTATAATAAATTCATTTTTAAATAAATGGTAAGTAAATATTATCTATTCTTTTTTATTCTATTAATATTAACCTCAATAAAATTCAGGAGTTTATCTATATTTTTATTTGTCTGTTCATTAAATTCATAACTGATTTTACTCATTAAATTTTCTTGTATTGCTCTATTAAATTGTTTTTTCAAATATTTATCAGAGTTTGGAAATTTACTTTTTTGAAAAGACAACAAATCTTCATTAAAAAAAATCTTTTCTAATTCAAAACCATCCCATACTAAATCTACATCTGACAAGACAAAAGTTTTATCTTCTAAAAAGATTCCAAACTTTTCAATATATCTTTCTTTTTGCGTATTGCCAGCTTTATCTGAATCTAATAATATAATAAAAGGTTTACCCCATCCCATATATAAACTAATCAAACTGTCAAGATTTCCTGAGCCAGTACTGGGAGCTAAATTAAGATCATATTTTTTATCAAAAATTATTTCATTAAAATATGTTAAAGCATAAAAATCATTTTTACCTTCAATAAATATACAATTTGGAATCATTTCAAGATTACTTGGAGTATAATCTAATACATCTAGAATAGGTTGGAAATAAGCAGTATTATGCGGATGATTTGTAGCAAAATCCCTATAAGTAGAAATAGATATTTTAGTAGCATCACTATTATATATTTCGGGTTTGTCAAGATTCAGTCCTTCGTTTTTTACTACGTATGTGCTTTCAAGCCAATTTGAATTTATTAAATGATGACTATGTGTAGTATATATAATTTTACAATTTGTCATTAAATTTTCAAAGCTTTTAAGTAATTGTTTCTGTGCTGTAGAATGTAAATTAGATGCCGGCTCATCAAATAGAAAAATTACATTTTTGGGAGAATCTTTTCTAAATGGTCTAAACTGAGTAAATAATAAAAAAGTAAAAAACCATCTAAAACCTAGGGAACGTTCATTAATTTGGTAAATACCATCCGTTGACTCTATTTCAAACTCTAAATAGATACCCTTTTCATCTTTATCACATTTTATTAGAACTTCTGTATCTTTTATTTCTCTTTTAAAAATTTCGTTCCATGCATTAAATACTGTATCAGTAACTTTTTTATTCATTTTTTTCAAAAGAATATCTAAATTCCTAGAATCATTTTTATCTAAAGCTGATCCTTCATATCTATCAATTATATGAGTTTTAATATTTGTATCATTATCCAATGAAAATAAAATATCTTGTATCAATTCACAATAAAATTCTTGCTTTAAATCTTTTTCCTTTTCTAAAGCTTCACTTTTTAAATAAATTTTTGATGGAAAATCAAATAGAAAATTTGGAAAATACAATATACTTGGAATTAGAGATTTACAAAAATTACTAATTAAAGTATTTGGTTCGCCAGATATTCTTACAAAATCAGTATCAGTAAGTAATAATTTTCCAGATAGACCTGTCCAAGTTGATTTTAAATTTACAAACTTTGAATCTTTAAAATTATAGTTTTTATAATAAGTTAGTTTATTTACTTTTTTTAAACTTTTATAGATAGTTCGCCTTTTTGCAAAATTATTTATGCTTTTAAAATCATCATCATCTACACTTATATCAACCTCAAGTGATACTGTTCCATTAAAATTATCCCTCTTACTTATAGGAATCAAATTATTATAATCTTCTATAGTTGCGCCTGGCAAATCTAATGCATTTAAACCCTCATTTTTTGGTGTAAAAAGATTCATAGCTTCTAATATTGTAGTTTTTCCACTTTCATTCAAACCTATTAAACTATATATATTAGCTTCAGGACTTCTATTAAGATTAATTTCTATATGCTCAATTCCTTTAAAATTTTTTATAATAAATTTTTCGTATTTCATTTTTTAATTTTAATAATAAACAATCAAAAATTTTTTCTTATATTAAAAATATTATTTTCCAAACATACTCTTTATTCCAACACCTTAACAAAAAATTCACATTTCAACTGCAAGATTAGGTATAATTACCTACTCCATTTTACGGTTTTCCGTAAAAACCTGTAAAAATTTTACAAATTCATCATTCTTTAAACATTTTAGAAAATCTATTTATAATAGTTTTCAATCTAGTAAAAGCTAACCTCAACTTAATTACCTTAAATTCAACAAAAACAAAAAACCACGCTATCCATAAATTACAGATAGCGTGGCTATAAAAAGAATATTTTATTTTAAAGAACGGCGTGCTTACACCTTCTCCGGCTTTAAAGCAATAGCAAAAACATTAATCTTCCCCTGCTTTATCAAAACGCTGGCTTGCGGGGCCTGTTCAAATCCATCAGCCATGACTTCAAGATTGTAAGTTCCAAGGCGCATGTTGCCGATTTGAAATTTTCCGTTGGCATCGGTCATTGCCGTGAAAGTGTCAATGGCAACGGTTGCCCCTTCGATTGGCATTTTGTCCATGATGTTGACAATTTTGCCCTTCAGCTGTGTCTGCCCTTTTGGCGGATCGATTATCACACGGTTCGCCAGGTAAGTACTCACAAAGTCTGGGTTGGTTGCTTTTAAAATGACGATGCTTTTGTCCATCTGGTTTTTTAAGATGGCGTTGGTGTCTTTCATCATCACCTTGATATTTTCGCGGATGGTCTTTTTGACCGCCGCCGCATTTTTAGGGTTCGGCACTTTGAGGCTGTAGGCTTCAATTTTTCCTAAAAACTGGTCGAGCATTTCGCTGGTGATGCCATAGCCTGCCAGACTGGCTAAATTTTCTACGCCCGAAGCGTGGATGTTTCTTACCCTTGGCGCCAGCCCGTCGTCTTTGGTCTGCACGAGCTTTGAATAAGAGAAATTGACTTCGTTTTTCAGCTGGCTGTTGCCTGTCGTTTCTGCATAGGCAAAAATAGGCGACGCAATTTGTGAGGCAAATTGGCAAAGGTCTTTTTTAGCTTCGCTTTTGCCCACCGTGATTCCCTTGGTGACCAAATCTTCTTTCTGCATCGCTTCGATGAGGTTGGTGATTTGAGTTTTGAAAAGAACAAATGAGGCTTGAAATGCGGGAACGAGTGCCACGATTTGTGGGTTGGCATCTCCGTGGCTTTCAACTGCTCTAAACATACTTAATTGAGCTTCTTGCATGGCATTCATAGTGTTTGGTTTTTAATGATTTATACTGTTTTTTGACCAAACATATACTTTAAAGAAATACATTGTTAGAAATTTTGGCAGAAATGTGCCCCAATACATCAAAATTAATGTATTATCGGCCTATTTTTTGAGGAAATAACTTACGTTTTCAATTTCTGTTTTTATCTTTTTCTTCGAAGTTTTCATTTTTCAATCCCAACTTTTTATTTGGCGATTTGAAGTGCTTATTTATAAAAATGAAAAATCAATTTAGGCATCCGAAATGTCAATTAATTGACCCGAAATTTTCATTTAGGCTATCGAAAAATCAATTTAGAGGGTCGGAATTTTCATTTAGAGGGTCAGAAATTTCATTTAGGGCATCGAAAAATCGATTTAGGGGGTCGAAAAATCAATTTAGGCTATCGAAATATCGATTTAGGGGGTCAGAAATTTCATTTAGGGCATCGAAAAATCGATTTAGAGGGTCTGAAATTTCATTTATAGGGTCGAAATTTTCATACATACTTGATTTTCAGTAATTAATGAAATTGAAAAAGAATTTTGCTCAAAAAGACAATGGCAACAATGGTAGCATTTCGCATAAAAAGCAATCAAAAAATGAAGTGTTTTATACTCCAAGCATGGGATTATTTTTGAATACTTAAAAATGCGCCACATGCCAGCGAAAGCTTTTATCTTTGCTTTTCTAAAATGTCGCATCATGAAATTTTTATTCCTGCTTATCTCCTTTCTTAGTTTTACCTATGCCGATGCACAGCAGACTTATCCGCTGTATGAAAATACAATTCCGAACAGCAAGCCGACAGTTGATAAAGAAAAGTCAGTGAATAACGGAATCCTTATCATCAGCGAAGTTTCTGTTCCGACAATGACAGTTTACCAGCCTAAAAAGCAAAATAAGTCGAAAAGTGCCGTGATTATCTGCCCGGGCGGCGGTTATGGCATTTTGGCTTCAGGACATGAGGGTTCCGATGTTGCCTTGGCTTTGAATAAGATGGGCATAACAGCTTTCGTCTTGAAATACAGGCTTCCGAACGATGAAATAATGCAAGACAAAACCATAGGACCGCTTCAAGATGCACAGCGTGCGCTTCAAATGGTTCGTGAAAGAGCTAAAGAATGGAAAATTGACGTGGCAAAAGTCGGAATAATGGGCTTTTCAGCAGGAGGCCATTTGGCGGCATCCGCTTCTACGCTGTTCGACCATCCGTTGATTGACAACAAATTAGAGACTTCGCTTCGCCCCGATTTCTCTATCCTGATCTATCCCGTGATCAGCTTTTCTGACAGCCTTACCCACTTGGGAAGCAGGGAAAATCTGGCTGGCAAAAATCCTTCTGAAGAAATCAAAAAGCTATATTCTTGTGAATTGCAGGTGACTTCGAATACGCCAAAAGCATTTATAGTCCACGCTTCTGATGATGCCGATGTTTCTGCCAAAAATAGCCTTGCCTATTATGAAGCCTTGCTGTCAAATAAGATTTATGGCGAAATGCTGCTCTATCCTCACGGCGGGCATGGCTTTGGCATGAACAACAAAACGACTTCAGACAAATGGATGGACAATCTTAAAAGCTGGATGGATGCAAATGGGTGGCTCTAATTTGATAACCGTATTCAAAGTCTCAAAAAAGACAGCTGAACTTTAAATACAACAAGGCAACTGCCTTGCAAAAGAGTTTGAAATCTTCTTTTAGAAGCAATAACTCTTTGCAAAACAATTGAAAGTCATAAAATGCAGGCTGTAAATTCTTTTTTTCAAGAAGCGCTACCCTCTTATCGGCGTATCAGCAATCTGCCAATATTCGATAATTTTCTGTAGCGCTTCCTTAAACATCTTGTAGTCGTTTATCTTTTGGAAAAAGCCATGAACAGACAGCTTGTAAGCCGATGAAACCGTTTCAGGACTTCCAGAAGTTGTGAAAAAGAGATAAGGAATACATTTTTCGGCAAGCTCAGGGTCTTCAAGCACCTTGTCTCGAAGCTGATAGCCGTCCATTTTTGGCATGTTGATATCTGAAATCACCATAAATGGTTTTACATTTGCGTTTTTAAGATAATCAAGCGCCGTTTCACTGTCAGAAAGTAGTACAATTTTGTTGGTATAGCCAAGACTGCCCAGCAATTCGCCCATTATCTCTCTGTCATCTGCGTCATCGTCGATGACAATAATCTCCCCGTTCCTATTCATATACATAAGTGCCTTGTACTCTTGCAAAACTATTAATAGCGCCAGGAAGGGGGTGGCATAGAATTCTCACATGAACAGAAGCTAGACCAAATATACGCCTTTTTTTTGAATCAGCCTATTCTGTTGATTATGAAACAGATAAAAGTGTGGCCTTTATATGTTGTTACTAACAAGAAAGGACTGCCAAAGTTAAATTTAGGCAGCCCCGCCTTGCATCTGGCTAAAGCCGCTGCTGTTCTTCTGTCTTTACTTCCTGCCTGTTGTTTTTCAAAGTCTGGTTTCCGAAATTATAGCGGAAGCCTATTCGAAAGCTCTGGCTGTCGCCATAAGAATCAAAATAATTATACTGGTTGGCATAGTCGGTTTTGACTGTTTCTTTCTGTCCGCGATAAATGTCTGAGAAGATGGCATATACTTCGCCCTTGTCTTTCAATACTTTCTTGCGGATGGAGGCTGACAGGTTCGAGGTCTGTGTAAAGACAAAAGTCCCCTGCACTGACGAAGAATTGTATTGGAAGTTCAATTCTGCATTCAGGTCTTTCTTTTTGTTCAATGCAAAGCGATTGCTGACGCTTGCATTGTAGGTAGGCTTTCCGTTTTTATAGAAATTGCCGTCAATGCCTTGGAAGCGGTCTTCTACATAACTCATTGTTGCCTGCAGGCCTGTTTCCCAAAAATCAAAGAAGGTAAGATTCGTATTAAAGTCTAAGCCGAAAGCAAAATCTTTCCTGATATTCGTAAAATGGTAAACGAGCATATTGGTTTCATAATCTTGATAAGAGATTTCCATCGACGGATTTTTCTCGAGGCGGTAGAAAAGATCAAAATTATACTTGCTTTTCAAGGTATACAGCAGGCTGATGTTGTGCGTGATGGTCGGAAGCAGTTTTGGGTCTCCCGTAAAATAAGAATAGGAATTGTAATACGAACGAAACGGATTCAATCGGCTGTATTGCGGTCTTGTAATTCTTTTTCCGTAAGAAAAGCCAATTTCATGGTTGTCCATTGGCTTGTAGAGCGCGTAAAATGTGGGAAACACCTTGAAATAATTCTGTTCATTGATTTCAGAAGTCGTTACCGAGTTTCCTGTAAGCGCTGTATATTCACCTCGTAGCCCTGCCTTGAGGCTCCATTTTCCTAATTCTTTTCCATAGCTCACATAACCTGCCCAGATGGACTCGTCATATAAAAAACGGCTTGTTCTGTCTGCATTATTGACCGGGATGCCTTCGATTACATCTTTATAATCTAGATTGCTGTCGGCTTTCACGTTCCCAAATTTCATTCCGGCTTCCAGCGTTCCGTTGCTTTCATTAGTATAATCGGCTTGGGCTGAGAAAAGCTCGATATCTTGGGTATTGTCGCTGATAAAGCGCCCTGTCCGATACAGATTTTCATTAGGAAGCGAGAATTCCGAAGCTATATCTTGGCGTTCCTGCTGTTTGTAATCAGTGTAATCTGCCGCCAAAGCCAATTTTGACTTGTCTTTAAAGAGATGTTCGAAAGAAGCATTGTAGGCACTGTTTCTAACCGGATTTTTTCGGCTATTTCTGGTCACATATAAGGAATCAATAATGCCGTCGCTTCCATAAATAAGCGTTGGGACTGCAAAATTACCGCTCTGCTTCGGTGCTAAAAATCCGGTACCGCCCACTGCTACCGTATTTAAGGAATCAATTTCATAGGAAGCTTCCAGACGGTAAGAATGCTGTGCCGGCGATTCTGATTTTCGCCTCATAATGCTCTCCCATCGAGAATCAATCGAGCCATCTTCTTTTAAATAATGCGCTACATCCCTGCCTTCATTGACATACACGCCCGAACCAAAGCTGTATCGGCCAGCCAGAGACAGTTTTTTGCCTTTATAATAGTGGCTGGTGGAAGTTACTCCCTTTGGGTACATTGACTGTACGTAAGCGGCATTGAAACTGCCCTTGTATCCTAATGAAAAATTCTTTTTCAGCTTGATATTCAAGACGGCGCTTCCCTGGGCTTCATATTTTGCCGGCGGATTGGTAATTACCTCAACCGATTTCACGTCTTCGCCATTTGTATTTTCTAAAAACTGCTTCAATTCGTCGCCGGTAAGGTAGATTTTCTTGTCATTGATGGTCACGAGAATACTTTGGCTTCCGCGGATGGTTATTCCTCCTGAAGCACTTGTGATTACGCCCGGAGTCTTGCTTAAAATGTCCCAGGCATTGCTTGACGACAGGGATGAATTTTCTACTGAAAACTCCAGCCTGTCGATTAATCTTTTGACAATAGGTCTTTTTGAAGTAATAGTTACACTATCTAGTTTGTTTTCTATTTCATGCAAGGCTATTGATGCCATTAATGAATCTTTTTGGACGTTTAGCGCCTTATAAAAATTTCCAAAGCCTACTGCTGAAACCTTAAGGATGTAGTTTCCTTTTTCTATTTCTTTAAAAATAAAAATTCCCGATTCGTCAGTCTGCGAATTCTTATACTTTAAAGAATCTTTTGCCTGCAAAAGAAGCGCATCTGCGAAAGGTACGGCTTGATGAGAGCCGTCGATTACCTTTCCAGACAAGGAAATCTCTTGCGAGTAAGACGCAAAATTTCCTAACAACAGTAACATGATTAATTTTTTCATTGATGATTTATTTGATGCAAATCTCTGTAAAGCTTTTTCAGAAAATGGTTAACAGAGGGTTAACGAAGGGTTAAACACGGATAGCGCTTTCCTTTCTAACTAATAGAAAACAAGGGCTTTTCAATGCAATTTTCGATAAAGCAAGGGCATTAACGGTTGGAGAGAAACTGCATTTGGTTAAAGAAGGGTTAACGGTCATTTTTCTAAACTAACGAACCTAAGAATCGAGTAGATTTGCCTTAGAAACGAATGCCTTTCTTATGAAAAGAAAAATAAGACTCTTGATTGGTGCCTGCATATTTACCGTAGTGGCTTTGGCTACTATCCAAGGCTATTTTATATACAATACCTACCAGCTGATTGAAAAAGAAGTTCATGCCGGAATCAAAAAACAGGTTACTGATTTAGAAGACACCGAAGAATGGTTCAGCATTTATAATGTGTGGATGGAAAATGTACAGGATTTTGTAGACGATCATGTGGATGGAAAAGCAAAAAGCGACGATCTGCAGCAATATCTTGGACGAAATAGCGATTCGCTCACCAGTGCCATGAAAAAATACATGCACAAGATGAAAAAGCCTGGCGATTACGACATTGACTATTCTATTTATATTTCTTCGATCACGCTGACAAACGATAAAGTGATTGACAGCATCTTTAAAGGCAACGCACTGGCGCTTGCAAACGGCATGGAAGAGAAAACAAAGATAAAATCTGCCGACGGGCGCTGGGAACATGAGCAGGAACACGACGGAATAAAGTCGTCAATCGTTGTAAAAAGCCAGCGGTATTATGGCTTCGGCGATTGGAAGCGCACCATTATCAAAAAGATGGGCGGACTGCTCGTTTTTTCAGTATTGCTGATGGCTTTTGTGGTCTATTTGTATTATCAGTCGCTAAAAAACCTCGTTACCCAAAAGCGGATTGCCGATATCAAGACAGACTTTGTGAATAATATCACGCATGAATTCCAAACGCCATTAGCTACGATGGATATTGCTGTAAAAACCCTCAAACGGAAAGAAGAGCAGATGTCTCCTGAACATTACCAGCACACTATTTCAATGATCGAGCGCCAAAATGAAAGGCTTCAGAAATTATTCAGGCAAGTAACGGAAGCTTCTGTAACGCCAGTGGCGAGCGATGATTCGATTTCTATCACCTGTGCTGAAATAAAGGAGATGATTGACGATTTTAAGCTGTCAAAACCTGACGTAAGTATTACCTGCCATCAAGAACAGCCAGCCTTGACCGTGAAAATGGATCCTTTTCACTTGAATACTATCGTTGTGAACTTGCTGGACAATGCGGTGAAATATGGCGGAAACATAATTGATGTTGATCTTAAGATTGAAGGTGGCAACTTTCTCCTTTCGGTAAAAGACAATGGCAAAGGGATTCCGATTCAAGAGCAGGATTCAATTTTTGACAAGTTTTATAGAGCTGAAAAAGGAAATATCCACAACACAAAAGGCTTGGGACTGGGACTATTTTACATCAAGCAACTGGTGGAAACCTATAAAGGAAAAATAAAAGTGGAAAGTGAAAAAGGCAAAGGCGCCTTGTTTTTAATAACAATTCCGGTATGAAACAGCATATTTTATTAGCAGAAGACGATTTTGATTATGCTTCCATATTAAAGCAATATCTCGAATTTTCAGGCTTCAAGGTGACTTGGGCAAAGGACGGCAAGGAAGCGCTAAAGATTTTTTCAGACACTAATCCGGATATCTGCGTATTGGATGTGATGATGCCCCACATGGACGGGTTTACGCTTGCTGAAAATATTATCGGCAACTATCCTGAAATGCCTTTTATCTTCTTGACAGCAAAAAGCCTGAAGGAAGATAAAATTAAAGGCCTGCGACTGGGCGCTGACGACTATGTGGTAAAGCCTTTTGAAGTGGAAGAATTGATTTTAAGAATTCAAAATATCTTAAAACGGACTCAAAAAGCGGTTGTGAGAAATAGCACAGAAGCAAATACCTTCCCGATTGGCGCTTATTTATTTGATGGAGAAAATTATACGCTTTCGCATGAAAAAACTACGCATCGAATTACGGAAAAAGAAGCGCAGCTGATTCGTTTTTTGTATGCCAATAAAAATAAGCTGGTCAAAAGAGAAGATATTTTAAAAGAAATCTGGGGCAACGACGATTTCTTTTCCGGAAGAAGCATGGATGTTTTTATCAGCCGGCTTCGAAAATATTTTAGCGAAGACCAAAACATTTCAATTCCGAGCGTGAGAGGGCTTGGTTTTGAATTCAACCTCAAGGATTAATAACTTTAAAATTTATACTTATGAAATTTATCATCTTTTTAGCTTTATTGGCTTGCAGTTCTTTAGCAAAAGCCCAAACCGCAATTGCAGTTGCGGGAAATGTCACTGCAACGGCGACAGTTAAAAATCCAAACACGAAAACAAAAACCCAGACAAAGACGACGAAGACATCGGTTTCTGTTTCGATTTCAGACAATTCTTATTCGCTTCATGCCGTTTATGATTCTTTTAGAAGAGCAAAGCTTCAAAAATTGCTGATGGATAATTTAGACCGAAATCTGCTTTCGACTGACGATGGCAAGATGATCTGGAAAAAAGAAAACGATAACGAAACTGCTTATATTTTTACCTTAACAGATGAAAAGCTAAAAGTAAGCCTTGATAGAGAATTGGTTTCTGCTAGTACTTTTGAAAAATTCAAAGCCTTGGGCGAAAATATTTCCAGATTGCTGAATGACAATTAGTTTTGTGTTATTTGAGTTAGTACAAAACAAAAAACGGCTTGGATAAAACCAAGCCGTTTCTTTTTAACAACATAATTCTTCAAATCAACTTGTTGCGTTTGAAGCTTTGTCGTTTAGTCCAGAAGCAGTATCTAATGCTTTTTCTGCTAAATTTTTGCCTTCACTGACTGCTGTTTCTGCATGTGACAGTGCTTGGTCTTTGATTTTTCCGATAGAATCTTTGACATTTCCAGCGATATCGCCTGCTTTGTCTAAGATGTTACCAAAATTGATATATCCTTTTTTGTTGCAAATAATTCCTACCACTGCCAGGGCTGCAACTCCGGCTGCAATCCCTAAAATTAAATTCTTGTTTTTCATAGCGTTATATTAATTTGGTTTTGATTCGTTATATAAATAGAGGAAATCCGTATTCTTCTTCGTGTCCGTCAAGTTCGCGGTCTTCTTCCTCTTCGTCAAAGATTTCCATTCTGTTAATGACCGTTTTGATGATCACTGACAATCCAAGGCTGATGATTCCGATTAGTAAAAGGCTTTTTGTATTCATTTCTATGCGGTTTTTGATGATTTTAATTATTAATTCGATATGAAATTACGACTTAAAAACCAGCAATTGAAAGCCTTTAATATAACTTTAATAGTATTTGTAATGAGACGGGAATATGTTGTAATGAGTTCTTTTTAAGTGAAGTGAAATTAGGCAAATGGCAAAAGTCTTCCGATTAAATGTATCTCTTTTAGAAGCTATTTTTTTTGCCTTTTGCCTATTGGCTCAAAAAAACAAAAATAAATCTTGCAGAATTGATAAATAAGCGTACTTTTGCAGCAAGAGACCTGGAAACAGGGTTACGCTCTTACCGCTTAAGCCGATCGCTCCAGATCGGCTTTTGCACTTTTTAGGGGTTACGGTTTTTATTCAAAAACTTTCACATTGATTCCTTACCAAAATTTCTCCTTTGGCTTTTTTGTAACAGACTTTCAATTTTTAAATCGTATTTTAGTGTAGGCAAACTCAAAACCAAACTATCATGAACGATAATTTCAAAAACATAGTAGACTCCTTAATTAAAAACGGATTTATTGAATCGGAAGAAAATGTAAAAGACCTAGGCAAAAAACTAGATTTCAAAATCACGCAATATTCTTTGAATACCGATTTGAGCTTTAAATTTTTAAACAGTGAAGATTTTTTAAACTTCCTAAATTATTCGAGCCATGAAGAAATTACTGAGGAAAAAATCGGTTTGCTAAACGCCGCTATCTTAGAACAAGGCTTAAATCCGGATGACTTTTTTTATGTGAATTTTTATAAGAAAGAAGTAAATGAATTATAGCAATAAGCTTTCGGCTATATTTGCAATTCATAATTTATAACTTATAATTCATAACTCATGAAACTTGTCTTCGCATCCAATAACAAAAATAAAATCAAGGAAATTCAAAGCCTTTTGCCCGAAGATATTCAAATTTTAAGTTTGGAAGAAATTGGCTGTTTTGAAGATATTGCCGAAACCGCCGACACTATTGAGGGAAATGCGATTTTGAAAGCAGATTATGTTACTAAAAATTATGGTCATGACTGTTTTGCAGATGATTCTGGATTGGAAGTAAATGCTTTGAATGGAGCGCCTGGCGTAATTTCTGCAAGATATGCGGGCGAACAGAAAAACGATCAGGATAATATGAATAAATTGCTTTCTGAATTAGAAGCGCATTCTGACAGAAGCGCCAATTTCAAAACCGTTATCGCACTCAACCTTAACGGAAAACAAGAATTATTTACAGGAAAGATCTACGGAGAAATTACTTTTGAGAAGAAAGGAACGAATGGTTTCGGCTATGATCCTATCTTTCAAGCGGATGGGTTTTCTGAAACTTTTGCGCAGCTTTCTTTCGAAGAAAAAGGCAAGATCAGCCATCGAGCGAAAGCTGTCGAACAACTAATCGCTTACTTAAAAAAGTAACTTTCTGATTTTCAATTATTCATAAAAAAATAAACTTCAAATTTGCATTAGTTTTAATGATATATTAAACGTACATTTGCAGCCTATTTTAAATACATATATGAATAAATTTGAACAATTAGGATTGAGTGAGTCGCTACTGAGGGCGATTTTAGATCTAGGATTTGAGAATCCGACCGAAGTACAGGAAAAAGCGATTCCCCTATTATTGGCACAAGACACAGACATGGTTGCGTTGGCTCAGACAGGGACAGGGAAAACGGCAGCGTTTGGTTTTCCGCTTATCCAAAAGATTGACGCTGACAACAGAAATACTCAGGCGTTGATTTTATCACCGACACGCGAACTTTGTTTGCAGATTACGAATGAAATTAAAAACTACTCAAAATACGAAAAAGGTATTAATGTAGTGGCGATTTACGGCGGTGCCAGTATTACAGAACAGGCAAGGGAAATCAAAAGAGGCGCTCAAATCATTGTGGCAACTCCAGGAAGAATGCAAGACATGATCAACAGAGGCTTGGTAAACATCAAAAATATTGATTTTTGCGTGCTAGACGAGGCTGACGAAATGTTGAACATGGGCTTTTATGAAGACATTGTATCTATTTTATCTGATACTCCAGACGAAAAAAGCACATGGTTATTCTCGGCTACAATGCCGCAAGAAGTTGCTAGAATTGCAAAACAATTCATGAGCGAACCATTAGAAATTACTGTTGGAACTAAAAATTCAGGTTCTGCTACGGTTTCTCACGAATTTTACTTAGTAAATGCTCGTGACCGTTATGAAGCTTTGAAAAGATTAGCGGATGCAAATCCAGACATTTTCTCTGTAGTTTTCTGTCGTACAAAAAGAGACACACAGGCAGTTGCTGAAAAATTAATCGAAGACGGTTATAGCGCTGCTGCTTTGCACGGAGATTTATCTCAAGCGCAAAGAGACGGCGTAATGAAATCTTTTAGAGGAAGACAAATCCAAATGCTTGTTGCGACTGACGTTGCAGCGCGTGGAATTGACGTTGATAATATTACACACGTTGTAAATTACCAACTTCCAGATGAAATTGAAACCTACAATCACCGTTCTGGAAGAACTGGTCGTGCTGGAAAACTAGGAACTTCTATCGTAATCGTGACTAAAAGCGAATTGCGCAAGATTTCTTCTATCGAAAGAATCATCAAGCAAAAATTTGAAGAGAAAACAATCCCATCTGGAATTGAAATCTGTGAAATCCAATTATTGCACTTAGCTACTAAGATTAAAGATACTGAAGTTGATCACGAAATTGACAGCTACTTACCGGCAATCACAAACGTTCTTGAAGATTTAACGAAAGAAGAATTAATCAAGAAAATGGTTTCTGTAGAATTCAACAGATTCATCAACTATTACAAGAAAAACAGAGATATTTCTTCTCAATCTTCTGGAAACGAAAGACGCGACAGCGACAGCGCTCCAAGAGAAAACAATAGTGGTGCGACTCGTTATTTCGTGAACATCGGTTCTCGTGATAATTTTGACTGGATGTCTTTGAAAGATTTCTTGAAAGAAACATTAGACCTTGGCCGTGATGACGTTTTCAAAGTTGACGTGAAAGAAGGATTCTCATTCTTCAATACTGATCCTGAGCATACTGACAAAGTTATGGATATCCTTAACGGAGTTGAATTAGAAGGAAGAAAAATCAACGTTGAAATTTCTAAAAACGACGGTGGCGGAAGAAGCAACTCAAGAAGAGACCATAACGGAAGAAGTGGTGGCGGATTTGGCGGTGGAAGACCTGGTGGCGAAAGAAGCGGTGGTTTCAGAAGCGACAGAGGTGCCGCTCCAAGAAGAGAAGGCGGATTCAGAAGCGATCGCGGAAGCGCTGCTCCATCTGACAGACCTGCAAGAAGAGAAGGTGGTTTTTCATCTGATCGTCCAAAAAGAGAAGGCGGATTTTCTGAAAGAGCGCCAAGACGTTCTGATTCACCAAGATCTGAAGCTCCAAGAGCTAGAAGACCAAGAAAAGACTAAATTATTTAGTTAATTTTCTTATAATTATACTGAGACTGCAAAATATCTTAAAGAGTTTTATTACTTTTAACGCCATTCAACAAGGCTATGAGATATTTTGCAGTTTTCTTTTTTTTCCTCCTCTCCAGCGCAGCAATTGCACAGGATTCAAAAATTTCAGCAACCGTAATTAACGACCTTACTTTACTGCCAATGGCTGACGTAAGCATCATTAATATCAACAAGGTAAAAGGTACGACAAGTAACGCAAGCGGTTATTTTGAAATCCCTGCAGAAGTCAATGACACGTTGCACATTTCTACTTTGGGATACAAATCCATCAAGGTAAGGGTAACTAATGACTGGGTTAAGACAAAAAGTACCAAAATCAGAATGACTGAAAAAGCGTATGCGCTTGAAGAAGTCGTTATCAATCAATATAATTTGACTGGTTATTTGGAAATCGACTACAAAATCATTCCTATAAAAGAAAATTATCGTTATAGTATTTCCGGACTTACTTCTGGATATGAAGCTGGCGAATATTCTCCAAACGCTTTCTCAAGAGTCATGGGCTCTATTTTCAATCCGGCAGATATGCTTTATAATTTCTTTGGAAAAAAACCTACAGAATTAAAGCGCTTGAAGGAAATGAAAAAAGACGATGCCGTAAAAAATCTTTTGGCTTCAAAATTTGACCGAGAAACTTTAGGAGCACTCTTAGGCGTTACTTCTACTGAAATTTCTGAGATTTTAGAGCGTTGCAATTATTCTGAATCTTTCATTAAAACCGCAAACGACCTTCAGATCATGGATGCGATTAATGACTGTTATGAAGAATATAAAATCTTGAAAGGAAAAAAATAATTACACCAAATTATTGATTTCTTTATAGCGCTGTTCAATTCGCTTGATATCTTTTATGGAGTTTTTCGTCCAGTCTAATCGTCTGGAAATCATTTCTTCATCGGAAAGTTTCCAGTCTAAATCTGACTTTCTCAATCGACTCATGATATTTTGGATTATAATTGCCGCTGAAACAGAAATATTCAGGCTTTCGGTAAAACCAGCCATCGGAATTTTTAAAAATCCGTCGGCTTCCTTCATAATTTCTTCAGACAATCCGTCTCTTTCTGTTCCAAAAAAGATAGCGGAAGGTTTTGAGATATCAAAGTCATCCAACAAGCAGTCATTTTCATGAGGCGTTGTTGCTATAATTTGGTAGCCTTTTTCTTTTAAAGCTCTAACACATTCTAGATTAGAACCATACCGATTGACGTCAACCCATTTTTGAGCACCCATCGCAATTTCCTTATCAATGCTTTTTCCGTATTTTTCTTCTACAACATGCAGATTCTGAATTCCAAAAACTTCACAGCTTCGCATTACGGCACTTGTATTGTGCAATTGAAAAACATCCTCAATGGCAATCGTAAAATGATTTGTTCGCTGTTCGAGTACTTTTAAAAACTTTTCTTTTCTGTTTTCGGTAATAAATTCCTCTAAATAAGCCAGATATTCTCTTTTTGCGATATTTTCTTTCATATAATTATTGATATTGTAAAATAGAATTCTTAAATTGGCTACACCAAAAAACTGTTATGACACAAGAAGAATTGCTACCACAAATTTACAAAAAAGACGACAGAGCATTCACCCTTTTATATGATATGTACTCAAAAAGTCTTTTTAGCGTCATTCACAACCTCATTCGCGATACTGAAGAAGCCGAAGATGTGCTTCAGGAAACGTTTGTGAAAATATGGAAAAACATCGACAGCTATAATGAAAGCAAGGGAAGATTTTATACTTGGATATTGAATATCGCCCGAAATACATCTATCGACAAGCTTCGTTCAAAAGGATATAACAACAGCCAAAAAAACCTTTCGTCTGATAATTTCGTACATCTGCTAGATGACAGCAACAAATTGACAAATCGAATTGACACGATCGGCATTCGAGAATTTGTGAAGAAATTAAAACCAAAATGCATCCAAATCATTGATTTGTTATTTTTTAAAGGCTACACGCAACAGGAAGCATCAGAAGAATTAGGAATTCCGCTCGGAACCGTAAAAACGCAAAATAGAAATTGCATTAACGACTTAAGAAACTTTTTAAAAGTATAATGGACAAGCAAGAATATATAGACTCAGGAATTTTAGAACTTTATGTTTTCGGGCGTTTAGACGAAGCCGAATTCAATGAAGTCACTAAAATGGCCGAAAATGACGAAGACATCAAAAACGAAATTATTTCAATAGAAAAAGCGATTATCAATTTTTCAGAAAGCGTTTCGCCATTTTTATCTTCAGAAAATTATGAAAAGATAAGACAGGCCTTGATGCTGAAGCATGGCGTTGTCGAGATGAAACCAAAATCAAATATTTTCCTCTATTTGGGCTGGGCGGCTTCCATTTTATTATTGATCGGAATTGGATACCAATACAAGCAATTGGATGATAAAGAAACACAAATTGGCAACGTTCAAGCTGAAAAAAGCAAATTGCAGGAATCAGTGGTTGACTTGCAATTGAAAAATAAAGAAAGTGAAGAAGCGCTTGCCCTAGTTCGTGATAATAACAATACCGTGATTGCTTTGGCGGGACAAGAAGTTTCACCAGAATCTTTTGCAAAAGCGTATTGGAATAAAAACACGAAAACCGTTCACATCGATGCTTCAGGCTTGCCAGAACCTCCTGAAGGAATGGTTTATCAAGTTTGGGCTTTGAAATTAAATCCGTTGACTCCGACAAGCATTGGTCTTTTGGAAAATTTCAAAGGAAATGCTAAGAAAATTTTTGCAGTTGAAAATGCTAATGAAGCTGAGGCATTCGGAATTACTTTAGAACCTGCCGGAGGAAGCGCATCGCCAACTTTGGAACAACTTTATACTTTAGGAAAAGCGTAAACAGCATACCGAATTTACTTATATGTCTTATATGGTTCCATTTACCATATAAGGCATTTAAGTTTAATATAATAAAAGATGAAAAAGAAACTAGTCATTTTATCAGGAGCCGGAATCAGCGCAGAAAGCGGTATCAAAACATTCAGAGATTCTGACGGACTTTGGGAAGGCCACGATGTCATGGAAGTAGCTTCCCCGGAAGGCTGGCATAAAAACACAGAACTAGTTTTAGATTTTTATAATAAAAGAAGACAGCAACTAAAAGATGTAAAACCAAACAGAGCACACGAAATTTTAGCAGAATTAGAAGCAGATTTCGATGTTCATGTCATAACTCAAAATGTAGACGATTTGCACGAACGCGCTGGAAGCACAAAAGTCCTGCATCTTCACGGCGAATTATTGAAAGCAAGAAGCACGAAAAACGAAAACTATGTTTTAGATTGGACAGATGACTTAAATCTTGGTCATTTTGATGATAATGAAAACCAGCTTCGACCGCATATTGTTTGGTTTGGCGAAGCCGTTCCTGCTTTGGAGAAAGCAGTTGCAATCACATTGCAAGCTGATTATTTAGTCGTAATCGGAACATCGTTGCAAGTTTATCCTGCTGCGGGATTGATTGATTTTGCAAAACCGGAAGCTAAATTATTTTACATAGATTTGAATCCTGCAAAAATTTCGAACTTAAAAAATCCTGTGAAAATTATTTCCGAAACGGCATCCAAAGGAATGGAAATCTTAAAAGGAATATTGACACAAAAATAAAGTGATTTTTAAAAATTTATCCTAATCCAATTTGCAAAAATCTTTTATACTTCGTTCATATAAAGTATATTTGCGCTTACTTGAACAACAACACAAAATGACAACTTTAACTGAATTAAACGCTATATCGCCAATCGACGGAAGATATAGAAGCAAAACACAATCACTTTCAAATTATTTTTCGGAAGAAGCACTGATTAAATATCGTGTTTTGGTGGAAATTGAATATTTTATCTCGTTGTGCGAAATTCCTTTGCCACAATTGAAAAACGTAGATTCTTCGCTATTTGAAAGCTTGAGAAATATTTACAAAAATTTCTCAACTGCTGATGCTCAAGCTATTAAAGACATTGAAAAAACGACAAACCACGATGTAAAAGCAGTAGAATATTTCATCAAAACTGCTTTTGATAATTTAGGTTTATCAGAATATAAAGAATTTATCCACTTCGGATTAACTTCTCAGGATATCAATAATACCGCGATTCCGTTATCGACAAAAGAAGCTTTTCAGGAAGTATATTTGAAGTCGTTAATTGAATTGACTTCAAAATTAAAAGAGTTAGGCGTGGAATGGAAGGATATTCCAATGTTGGCAAGAACGCACGGACAGCCAGCCTCTCCTACTCGTTTGGGAAAAGAAATTGCTGTTTTTGTGGAACGTTTGGAAGAACAAATGCGCTTGCTTTTCAATATTCCTTTTGCAGCTAAATTTGGCGGTGCGACTGGAAATTTCAACGCACATCACGTCGCTTACAAAAACATTGATTGGAAAGAATTCGGGAAAAATTTTGTAGAAGGAAATTTAGGTTTACAGCATTCTTTTCCAACAACGCAAATTGAGCATTATGACCATTTCGCAGCATTTTTTGATGCTTTAAAAAGAATAAACACAATTATAATTGACTTGGACAGAGATATTTGGACGTATGTTTCCATGGATTATTTCAAGCAAAAAATTAAAGAAGGAGAAGTTGGTTCTTCTGCAATGCCACACAAAGTAAACCCAATTGATTTTGAAAATTCTGAAGGAAATTTGGGAATTGCCAATGCTATTTTTGAGCATCTTTCAGCAAAATTGCCTTTATCAAGATTGCAACGCGATTTGACCGATTCAACTGTTTTGAGAAATGTTGGCGTGCCGATTGGCCACACGATCATTGGTTTTGAAGCAACGCTTAAAGGTTTGAATAAATTGCTTTTAAATGCTCCAAAATTTGCTGAGGATTTAGAGAAAAACTGGGCAGTCGTTGCCGAAGCGATCCAAACAATTTTAAGAAGAGAAGGTTATCCAAATCCCTATGAAGCTTTGAAAGGCTTGACGCGAACGAATTCTGTGATGAACAAAGAATCAATTCACGAATTCATTGGAACTTTAGATGTTTCTGATGAAATTAAAAATGAATTACTGGTTATAACTCCAAGTAATTATTTGGGAGTTTAAGACTTCAAAAAATATAGTATCAAATCCCGAGATTGGAATGTTTCATTTCATCTCGGGATTTTTTTTGAAATTGTTAATTTTTTTTCGGATATTTAACTACCGTGTTGCCACAAACGGAATCGACAAAGTGAGTCAATAGCCCCGATTGTAGCGGAAATCCTTTTTTATAAAGCGCTATTTTTTTCAAATTTAAAACAGCGACCAGCGGAAGCTCGTTTTAAATTTAGAAAAAAAAGCGCTTTTGAAAAAAGATTGAAGCGGAAAGCGGGAAATAGCTTCAAAAAAATAAAAAATGTCAAACAAAATCCTGATCATATTTGCGCATCCATTGTATGAAAAGTCATCGGCTAACAAGGCTTTGGTGGAACATATTCCTGATTCAGAAAACATTACATTTCATGATTTGTATGAGACTTATCCTGAATTTGACATTGACGTAAAGAAAGAGCAGCAATTATTGAACTTGCATGATGTGGTAATTTGGCATCATCCGATGTACTGGTACAGCTGTCCGCCGTTGCTGAAGCAGTGGATTGACATGGTTTTGGAATATGGCTGGGCGTATGGAAAATATGGTTTGGCGTTGCAAGACAAGTTGATTTTTCAGGTAATTACGACAGGTGGAAATCAGGAAAATTATTGTGAAACTGGGCGGGAAACGCATACGATTGTTGAACTTTTAGAGCCATTTAAATTGACTGCAAAAGTTTGCCGGATGGAATATTTGCCTCCGTTTGTGGTTCATGGAACGCATAATATGGATGATAAAACTTATGAAGAAAAAGGAATTGAGTATGGAAAACTCTTGAACTATTTCGAGAATAATGAAGTGAATATCCATAAAATTCGTGAGTTTAACTACTTGAATGACTGGATGAAAAACTTGGAAAATAATGGAAAATAACTTTTTTCTTCAGGCGATAATTTATTTGGCAGCGGCCGTAGTTTGCGTTCCGATTGCGAAGAAAATCGGCTTGAGTTCTATTTTGGGGTATTTATTTTCAGGAATAATTATCGGGCCGTTTGTCTTGGGATTTATTGGTTCTGAAGGGGAAGATTTGATGCATTTTGCAGAATTTGGCGTGGTAATGATGCTGTTTTTAATTGGATTGGAATTGGATCCTTATAAATTTTGGAAAATGCGACGGTTCATTTTAGGAATGGGTTCGCTCCAAGTTGTAATTACTTCGCTTGTCATTTTTATCTGCTGTTCTATAATTTTTGATTGGAATTGGCAGACTGCTTTGACTATTTCACTGGCTTTGGCGTTGTCTTCTACGGCAATCGTTTTGCAGACTTTGAAGGAAAAAGGCTTGTCGCAAACGTCTGTTGGGCGTTCTTCTTTTGCGGTTTTGTTGTTTCAGGATATTGCTGTGATTCCGATTTTGGCGATAATTCCGTTGCTGGTTTCTGGTTCAAATGTAATTCCGGATGATGATTTGCATCATTCTTTGATTTCAAATTTAGACGGCTGGTTGCAGACCTTGATTGTGATTGGGACGATTGTTGCGATTTACTTTGGCGGCAGATTTTTAATTGTTCCGTTGCTTCATGTGATTGCGAAAACTAGGCTGCAGGAATTGTTTACGGCTTCAGCTTTGTTGCTGGTTTTGTCAGTTTCTTATTTGATGCAATTGGTAGGTTTGAGTCCGGCTTTAGGCGCTTTTATGGCGGGAGTCGTTTTGGCAAATTCTGAATTCAGGCACGAATTGGAAGGCGATATTGCTCCGTTTAAAGGATTGCTTTTGGGTTTGTTTTTCATCGGTGTTGGCGCTTCGATCAACTTCCAATTGATTATTGACAATCCTGTATTCATATTGGTTTTTGGATTTATTCTGACGATGATTAAGTTTTTTGTTTTCCTTGGAATTGGAAAATTATACAAAAAACGAATTGACCAGAATTTTCTTTTTGCGATTGGATTGAGCCAAGCGGGAGAATTTGGATTTGTCATCATGAGCTTTTCGATGGAATTGAATATTATTCCGAATATGCTGGCAAATCAGATTATGGCGATTATTGCGATCAGCATGATTTCTACGCCTTTTTTGCTTTTGATTAATGAGCGACTGATTGATCCCTACTTTGGCGTAAAAGAAAAACAATCAAACAATTATGACGAAATAAACGAGCATAATGATATTATAATTGCCGGTTTTGGAAACTTTGGAAGCACGATAGGACGCCTTTTAAAAAACAACGGAATTCCTGCTACAATTCTTGATATGGATTCTGATCGGGTAGATTTATTGCGAAAAATGGGCTTCAAAGTGTATTATGGAGATGCGACCCGCTTGGAATTATTAAAAGCAGCTGGCTGTGAAAATGCCAAATTATTTATTGCGGCGATTGATAATCCGACGGCGAATTTAATCGTAATTGAATTGTTGAAAAAGCATTTTCCGCATTTGAAAATTTTAGCGAGAGCCCGAAATAGAAATGATGCTTTTGAATTGGTGGATATGGGATTGGAAAGTATTTACCGAGAAAATTTATACAGTGCCGTTCATCTTGGCGTTGACGCTCTGGTTTTCATGGGACATCGCCGCTATTCCGCCACGCGTCAAGGACAGCATTTTATAAAACATGATGAGGAAGCGATTTTCAGATTGGCCAAAAAACGCCATGATAAAAAAGCGTTTATGATTTCAGCTATGGAGGAAATTGAAATGCAGGAACAATTGTTCAAAACCGATTTGTTCAATCCAGTTGGGCCGGGCGATCATGCTTGGGAAAGTGATAATTTGAGAAAAGACAATTTGGAATAAAAAAAGCCGAAATCTAAAATTAGACTTCGGCTTTTTATATAAATTGAAAAATATTATCTCGAATAATTCGGAGCCTCTTTTGTAATCGTCACATTATGAGGATGGCTTTCACCGATGCCGCTAGCGGTAATTCTCACAAAACGTCCTGTTTCTTGCAACGTTTCGATGTTTTTTGAACCGCAATAGCCCATTCCAGCTCTTAAGCCGCCGATGAATTGAAGCATACTTTCGAAAAGTTCTCCTTTATACGGAACTCTTCCCACGATTCCTTCTGGAACCAATTTCTTGATATCGTCTTCCACATCTTGGAAATAACGGTCTTTTGAACCTTCCTGCATCGCTTCCACAGAACCCATTCCTCTGTAAGATTTGAATTTTCTTCCTTCGAAAATGATTGTTTCGCCTGGAGATTCTTTAGTTCCTGCTAAAAGCGAGCCTAACATCACGCAGTCAGCTCCCGCAGCAATCGCCTTTGGAATATCTCCTGTGTAACGAATTCCACCGTCAGCAATAACTGGAACACCTGAACCTTTAATTGCAGCAGCAACTTCAAGAACAGCTGAAAATTGAGGAAAACCAACACCTGCCACAACTCTCGTCGTACAGATGGAACCTGGTCCGATTCCAACTTTTACACCGTCGGCTCCGTTTTCAACTAAATATTTAGCAGCTTCTGGAGTAGCGATATTTCCAACAATTACATCTAAATCTGGAAAACTTTTCTTTACTAATTTTAAAACATCAACTACTCCTTTCGTATGTCCGTGAGCGGTATCTATAATTACAGCATCAACTCCTGCAGCAACCAAAGCGGCAGCGCGATCAACAGCGTCAGCAGTAACCCCTAAAGCAGCGGCAACACGAAGACGGCCAAATCTGTCTTTGTTTGCAATTGGTTTTTGGGTCAATTTTGTAATATCTCTGAAAGTAATCAATCCGACCAATTTATAGTCAGCATTTACCACAGGAAGTTTTTCGATTTTATTTTTCTGTAGAATTCCTTCAGCTACTTCAAGCGTTGTTCCTTCTCCAGCAGTCACCAGATTTTCGGTTGTCATCACTTCTAAAATAGAACGGGAATTGTTTTTTTCGAAGCGCAAATCACGGTTTGTTACGATTCCTTTTAAAGTTTGATTTTCATCCACAACCGGAATTCCACCAATGCTATATTCTCTCATCACTTGTTTTGCGTCGCCAACCGTTGCTGTCAGAGGCAAAGTCACAGGATCGATAATCATTCCTGATTCTGCTCTTTTTACTTTTCTGACTTCAGCAGCTTGCTGTTCGATAGTCATATTTTTATGCAAAACGCCTATTCCTCCTTCTTGCGCCATAGCAATTGCCATTGCACTTTCAGTAACCGTGTCCATCGCTGCAGAAACAATTGGAACATTTAAGGTAATATTTCGAGAAAATTTAGATTGGATGCTTACTTCGCGCGGTAAAATTTCAGAATAGTTGGGGATTAGCAGAACGTCATCGTAAGTAAGACCTTCTCCGATAACTTTAGTTGAGTGTGCTTTCATGTTGCAATTTGTAGTTAAATTGCGTGCAAATATAGTCATTTCTTAACAGAAAAGAAAATGTTAAGATTTATTTAGCTTTCTCAAATGAAACTATAAATTCTGTACCGCCTTCTGGATGATTTATCACTTGGAGTTTTCCCTTATTTTCTGAAAGAAATTGCTTTACTAAAAGCAGTCCCAAGCCAGTGCCTTCTTCTAATACAGTCCCTTTTTCAGAATCCATTCTTTTTTCAAAATTTAGAATTTCGTTAATTTTAGCCTGCGAAATTTTTGAGCCTGAATTGGTTATATGAAGATTATAAAAAGGAGCGTCTTCAGAATATTTAATCTCAATTCTTCCTCTTTTTGGCGTAAACTTAATCGCATTTGACAATAAATTATTCAAAATCACATGAACATGACCTTTATCTGCCCTAATTTTTTCATCATTTTTGGAATATAAGCGAACAATTTCAATCTCCTTATTTTCGATCATTAAAAGCATTGCCCCCATTGAATCTTGAAGAATATCTTCTAAAACTAAATCTTCCCTATTTGTCCTTGCGCCGTCAAGCTGTGTCATTGACCAATGCAAAAGATTATTCAGCAACCTTGACGTGCCCTCTACCTGAATCATAAGATGTTCAGTGATAATTTTCATCTCTTCATCTGTAATATTTCCAAATTCTAAAAGTTCTAAAACCTGGCGAATCGACGCAATTGGCGATTTCAAATCATGAGAAAGTATCGAGAAAAGCCTATTTTTTGTATGGTTTAAATCACTTAAAGTTCGATTTTGGCTTGTAATTAAAGCTTTCCTATTTTTAATATCAATATTTTTTCGCTCTAATTCTTCGTATAATTTCTGCTTAAATTTTGTATTTCTATAATACTGATATAAAATTATGAGCAAAAATAAAAGCAGTAAGACCATTGAAATGACAGCGATCCTTCCATATTTCAGCTTTTGTTCTGAGACTTCATTTAGGGTAGATAACTTTTCATTTTGCGACTCCGTAGTTTTTAATTGCAAGAGATTAATCTGCTGGAGTTTGGTTTCATCAAAAAGAGAATCATTGTAAATCTTATTGATTTTCAAATACTTGTATGCTTCCTCAAATTTCCCTTCTGCATTTAGAACTTCTGCCAAAACTCCCGAAGCTTTGGCAATATCCCACTTGGCCTCCACTTTTTCAGCCATATTAAATCCTTGAAATCCATATTTTTCAGCTGATTTATAATCTCCTTTTTTCAAAAAAGCTTCTGAAAGCCCTGTATAAGCAAATGATAATTCCCAATTATTCGGTTTATTTATATCCGAAATTAGTTTTTTATAATAGTAAATAGAAGAGTCTAAATTATTTCTGAGGTAATGAATACTTCCCAATTTATTCAAGGCAAAATGTTGCATTTCAAAATCTTTATTGGAAATCGCCATCTTATAAGAAAGCATAAAATTTTTATAAGCACTTTCCTTCTTATTAAGTTCTATTTCAGAAATGCCAATATTTAGCAGGTTTTTGCTTAATAAAACTTGATTTCTAGTTTGTTTGTTCAAAACTATTGCGCGCCTGAAGAGCTTAATGGCTTCCTCATTTCGATCAATTCCTTGCTGTACCAACCCTTGGCCCATTAGACATTTTGAAATTCCGAGCTTATTATTTGTCGATTCATAAATTGATAAGGCCTGCATAAATTTTTTCATGGCAATATCATATGAGCCTAAATTATAATAAGTGCCTCCATAATTATGGGCAACATCAGCAATCAAGTCTTTATTTTTAGATTGGTGGGCAAAAAAATCTGCTTTTTCCAAGTATAATTTTGCCTTCGGAAAATCTGTATAGATATTCTTTTTTGATTCCTCGAGATAGTATTTTACAGAATCATTTGCAGGCGAAGAATAGCCTTTGGAAATAACCAAGAGGGATAAAAACAGTAAAAAGCGTGTTGCAGAAAATTGAAACAAACTGAAAAATTTAAAATGCTAAAATAGAAAATTAATGGTAAACCGTAAAAATTTTAGTAGCTTCATTATAAGCGCTTTCGAAACTCATGGGGCTGGTTTCAGTAGGCGCTTTTTGGGCTGTAAAATAAGACAGCATCTTCTCTGTAGGCATATTGCCCGTCAAATCATCTTTTGCCATCGGACAGCCTCCAAAACCTTGGATAGCGCCGTCAAATCTGCGGCATCCTGATTTGTAAGCCGCGTCCACTTTTTCAAACCACTTATCTGGAGTCGTATGTAGGTGCGCTCCAAATTCAATATGCTGGTATTTCGGAATCAAATTTGAAAATAAATATTCAATAACTTCGGGAGTTGAGGAACCGACAGTATCTGAAAGCGACAATATTTTCACTCCCATATTTGACAGTCTTTCTGTCCATTCGCCCACTATTTCCACATTCCACGGATCTCCGTATGGATTTCCAAAACCCATGGAAAGATAAGCAACTACTTCTTTATCAGTCGCATTGGCAATATCTAGAATCTCTTGCAAAGTCACCAAAGATTCGGCAATAGTTTTGTGCGTATTTCGCATCTGAAAGTTTTCAGAAATCGAAAATGGATAGCCCAAATATTGAATTTCTTTATGTTTTGAAGCAGTTTCAGCACCTTGCGTATTTGCAATAATCGCCAAAAGCTTGCTTTTTGTCTGTGATAAATCTAATTTTGAAAGTACTTCAGCCGTGTCAACCATCTGCGGAATCGCTTTTGGCGACACAAAACTTCCAAAATCTATGGTATCAAAACCCACGCGCAAAAGCGATTGGATATAGTCCACTTTTTTTTCAGTCGGGATAAATGCCTTGATTCCTTGCATTGCATCCCTCGGACATTCGATGATTTTCACTTTTTCCATAGAACTTCAAAGATATGGAAAGTAATATGTTTTACGAAATCGATTTTTTTATTTTGGGAAAATATTTTTTTCTAAAATTTTTCTATTGATTTGCTTGATTAAATTAGGGCCTTCATAAATAAATCCAGTATATAATTGAATGAGACTTGCACCAGCTTCCAATTTTTCAATCGCATCTTCAGCAGAATGAATTCCTCCTACTCCAACAATCGGAAATGATTTATTGCTTTTTTCTGATAAAAATCGAATTACTTCAGTCGAACGTTTTGTCAAGGGTTTTCCTGATAATCCGCCCATTTCAATCTTATTTACAGATTGCAAACCTTCTCTTGAAATTGTCGTATTTGTAGCAATTACGCCCGCAATTTTAGTTTCATTTACAATATCAATAATATCCAAAAGCTGTTCGTTTGTCAAATCAGGAGCAATTTTTAATAAGATTGGCTTCTGTTTTGGCTTCGCTAAATTCTTGTTTTGCAAAGTCTGAAGCAATTGGGTCAAAGGCTCTTTATCCTGCAAAGCGCGAAGATTTGGCGTGTTTGGAGAACTTACATTCACTACAAAATAATCTACATAATCATACAAAGCATCAAAACAAATTTCATAATCTGACGTCGCTTCTTCGTTCGAAGTCAGCTTATTTTTGCCAATATTTCCGCCAATTAAAACGCCATTGTTTTTCTTTAATCTTTCAACAGCTTCTAAAACACCGCCGTTGTTAAAACCCATTCTGTTTATAATTCCAGAATCTTCTTTTAAGCGAAAAAGTCTTTTCTTCGGATTTCCTTCTTGACCTTTTGGCGTAAGTGTTCCGATTTCGATAAAACCGAAACCAAGATTAGAAAGTTCTTTGTAAAGCTTTGCATCCTTGTCAAAACCTGCAGCCAAACCAACAGGATTTTTGAATTTGAGACCAAAAATTTCTGTTTCTAATCTAGCATCTTTTACTTCATAAAGCGATCTGAAAATTGCAGGAAATCCTGGAATCTTATTTAGAAATCGAAGCGCTGAAAAAGTAAAATAGTGGATTTTTTCTGGATCATACCAAAAAAGAATGGGACGAATAATTGATTTATACATTGCAGTTTAGTTGTGTTTTGCAAAAATAGAAATTTGGTTTGATAAATCTTGAAATTATTATTTACAAAAAAAATCCTTAATTGCTTAAGGATTTTTTGTTTCTGCTTTTGGCGTACTTTCATTTTCTATCGGATTGTATTTTTGCGTTTTCCAATCTGGAGAAAGCAACTCTACATAATAATAATGAACTAAATCATTTTTATCGAAAGCGCCATTTTTATTGATATCTTCAATTGTTCTGTAGTACAATCTATTTTGTGCTTCAACGATATTCCAATCAATCAATTCTTGAAAATCCTGCGAAATCTTGGTAAATTTTGTTCCGTTAAATTCGCTTATGTATAACGATTTTATATCATTCGCATCTAACTTTCCGTCTTTGTTTGTATCCATGTCTACGAGCGTATAAACCAGAATTTGCTTCTTAGATTTATCTGCAATCGTATTCAAGAAAGTTGCCGTTTGAATCTGAACTTTTTTATCTGTCAAAGGTCTCAAGGCAGTTGAATCAATATGCTGGAATTTCAGATTTTCAAAATAGCCTGTCAATTCAAAACGGTTGTAATTTGAAATGGCGTAGCTTACCGAATTCGTTTTGCTCGTGCCATAAGTTCGGCTTGTTCCTTCATAAATACGAACGTCGCCAATCGCATGAATCAGATATTTTGTACCTTCCATATGAATTGGAAGATCGGCAATTTTAATTTGCGAAGAATCAGATTTTACTGGAGCTTTGACCGTTTTTGTATCTTCATAGATGACTTTCGGAGTTTCCGTTTTTTCTTTGCACGAAGCCAAAAGCGCCAATGCAATCAGTAAGGAATATTTTGAAAAATTTTTCATTTTTTGCTCTTATAAATAGTAATTCAAATATAAAGATAAAATTGCGAAAGTTTAAATTTATAATCTTGCCGTCAGCTTAACATTGAAAACACGCGTCGTCATATAATTCGGAATTCCGTATTGTGCTTTTGAGTAGACGTCTCTTACCCAAGTATTTGTTATCGCATTTTGGTTGTTGAAAAGGTTGAAAATTTCAAGTCCCAATGACAAATCTTTGAAACGTTTTAACCAATGTCCGTCAGGTCTTGAAGCATTTTTTTCTGTAAAAACATAAGAAAAACCAACATCTGCACGACGATAATCGCGAAGTCTGCTTTGGTACACATAAGGATCTGCATAAGAAGGTGAACCTCCCGGAAGTCCCGTATTGTAAACCAAATTCAAATACAATTTCAAGTTAGGGATTTTTTCGATATAATCTTGAAACAAAATTCCGAATTTCAATCTTTGGTCTGTCGGTCTTGCGATGTAACCGCGATCATTGATATTTTCCTCGGTTTTCATGTAGCCAAAACTAAACCAAGATTCTGTTCCTGGCACAAATTCTCCGTTCAAACGCGCGTCAAAACCAGTCGCATAAGCTTTTGCATCATTGTTTGCGCTGTAGCGAATTCTGACATTATCTAAAGTATAAGTATTTACGTCGGACATTGATTTATAGTAAGCTTCCGTAACCAATTTAAACGGCCTTGTCCACATCTGGAAACTATAGTCATTGCTTAAAACCACATGAATCGACTGCTGTGCTTTTACATTTGGCCTCACAGTTCCCGAAGAATCACGGAGTTCGCGGTAAAATGGCGGTTGGTGATACAAACCTCCTGAAAGCCTGAAAACCATATCTTTATCCCAATCTGGCTTGATTGCAAATTGCGCTCTTGGACTAAAAGTGGTTTGGCTTTTTCC
Source organism: Flavobacteriaceae bacterium PS02334 (assembly GCA_029959295.1). Classification (GTDB taxonomy): domain Bacteria; phylum Bacteroidota; class Bacteroidia; order Flavobacteriales; family Flavobacteriaceae; genus Flavobacterium. The sequence goes on from JASCOH010000001.1 coordinate 718,779, forward strand.
GCTTTCGCCGTCAGCTTCCACTTGCCAATTGTGTGCTCTGACTCCAGCATTATACCAAACGTCATGTCGCCCGATTGTACTTTTTTTGCTCCATTGAACATATCCTGAAAGCCTGTCAATTTTAGTATAATTCATAGCTCTGACATTCTTAAACGGAACCAACGGACCAACATAAGGATTATAAGGTTGGTCATTTTTAGGAAGATTTATTATTGGTGGATTTAAAGAAAACCCAGCAGAATCGATTACTTCCCATTCTACAACTCTATCACGAATATCTTCTCTTGTATATTTAAAGCCCCATTCGATTTTATTATCTTTTATATCATGGAAACCTTTCACTTCAGCATTGAAAATTAAGGCATCCAAATCATTTCTGGCGTGGCTCAATTGCGATCCGATTTCTTCAGAATAAACAATATCGCCAAGGCTTCCCGAACCAATATTGGTATCTAATTCACCAAAACTATAATTCGCCAAAATATCAAAATGCTCTTGCTCTAAAGTATGATAAGCAGAAGTAATGAACTTCAAAGTAAATTTTTCATTGACTTTATAAGAAGATTTTATGGCTCCGAAATAAGTTTCATATTTGTCTTTTTCTTGACCTTGATAAAAAACCAAAAGTGCTTTTGGATCATCAATTGTTCCAAAATTTGTCTGGCGGCTTAAAGGCTGGTAATTGTATTTATTTTGGGAAATATTGCCTAAAAAACTCCACTCCCATTTATTCGACGGATTGTAAGTAATGTAAGTCTGTATGTCGGCGAAAGTTGGCTTGAAATTCGTTTCTGTCTCTTGACTATTTACCAAAAGGCTATTATCGCGGTAACGAGCTCCGACGATTGCGGCCCATTTTTGGTTTTTCGAAGCCGATTCAACAGTCAAGCTTCCTCCCAAAAGACTCGCATCAAGTGCAGCAGCAAAATCTTTCGGACGACGGTAAGTAATATCTAAAACGGAAGATAATTTGTCACCATATTTTGCTTGGAAACCTCCTGCTGAGAAATCCACATTTTGGATCATTTCACTATTTGTAAAACTCAAACCTTCCTGCTGGCCAGAACGAATCAAAAACGGACGATAAACTTCAATTTCGTTTACATAAACTAAATTTTCGTCATAATTCCCTCCTCTTACGTTGTAACCACTACTCAATTCACTATTGGAATTTACGCCAGGAAGCGTTTTTATAATATTTTCAACTCCCGCATTTGCACCAGGAATTCTTCTGATAGTTGCGGGTTCTAAATTTACAATTCCTTCAACTCTTTTGCGATTATCAACGATGACAACTGTCCCAATCTGCTCGATTTTTTGGCTCAAAACTGGATTAAATTCATAATCTTCGTTAGGCTTCAATTCTATATCGACAGAAGAACTTTTGTTTGACAAATGCGCAAAAACCACAGTGATTTTTCTATTTGCAGGAACTGACAAAATATAAAATCCGGTTTTGTCAGAAGTCGTTGCATTTTTGCCTTGGCTGACTTCAACATCTTCAATAGGTTGATTTTTTTCGTCTAAGATTACACCTTTGATTCTTGCCGTTTGGGCAGATAATGAAAATCCTAAAAAGAGGAAAAGTATTGCAAAAAAAGTATATTTTGTTTTCAAATGCTGTTTATTTATTGTTGCTGACTTCTAAAAAAATGCGACTCAAAGGTAGTGGAATTTCCTATATTATCTGAAACAACTATTTTTAAATCGTTTCTTCCTTCCACAGAAATATTATCATTAAAATCGTAAGAGAGTTTTTTGGTCTTGTAATCATATTCCATCAAAATCCATTTTCCGTTCAAAAAAGCGTTGTAAGCACCAATTCCAGAAATGCTATCTGAAATATCAACTTCTAAACTACGCTGTTTGCTGAGCCATTTTCCCTGCACAAAATTTGGATTCGTAATTCTTGGCGTTGTCGTATCTTTTGCAAGCTTAAATTCGCCTAGATCTTTAGTATAGATTGTAAATGTATTTCCTTTTTTATAGGTTTTATTATATCGAATTCTGTTTCCTTCAACCGAAGCGATGAACGTTTTTTCACGATCAGCTTCTGGAACTTTTACATTATCAAACGCAATCGTAATATTATTATGAACCGGAACGCTTTCATTATGAAGATAAAGCACGCTGTCTTTTACGTCAAAATCAATATAAAAATTGTCATAAAAAGTACCCGCCGGAATAAATACAGACACATCATTTTTTGCATAACTGTTATCTTTTCTAGCCTTCAAGAAAAAATCTGTTTTTTTCACAGGTAAAGAAGCGGTTGCATTTTCTGGTGAATATTGAATCGGAATATTGATAACGCTCTTATTATTATGAAAATCAGAGACTTCAATGCGGAAATTTTCAGTAAGATTTGCAGGCACTTCTACCATTCCATAAGTGTTATTTGAATTTATAATGCTCAAAAGATATGGCTCGGTCATGAAAAGTCGCTGCACTCGCTGTCCTGTTCTTTTAAATCTTCCATAATCAATCAATGCGTTTACATAACGGCCTTCGTCGAAACCAAATGTATTGAAGGTGTAGCCAAAAAATGATTTACCGTTGCAAAAAGCTTCTACCTTGAAAACGCCATTTTTGTTATAACTATTGTCAAAGAGGTCATAAGTATTTACGCCAAAGGCAATTTTTCCTTTCGCCGTAATTTTTCCGGTGATATAACTGCCGTCTTTTTGCTGGGAAAGGCTTACTTCAATCGGACTATTGCTTTGATTTACAGCTGAACTGTCGCCAATCGGATAAACGACGACATTATTTATAATTGGTGTCCTAGTATCTTTTATCTGCACGTCAAAACCAAAAAACATCGGATTGATTATTTTTTCAGTTTTAGTATCTCTAAATTCAAAATGCAAGTGCGGACCGCCAGAACCGCCAGTATTTCCTGACAAGGCTATAATATCTCCTTTTTTAACTAAAAGCTCATTTTCACCCGGAAACATCTCAACTTCGTAAGATTGCTGCGCATATTGGATTTTTTTGATGTAAGCTTCAATTACAGGAGATGCCTTTTGGAGGTGCCCATAAACAGTAGTAAATCCGTTTGGATGCGTAATATAAATTGCTTTGCCATATCCCCAAGTCGAAATTTTAATTCGGGAAATATAGCCGTCGGCTGCAGCATAAACATTCAAGCCTTCTTTTTGTTGTGTCTTGAAATCCAGGCCAGTATGAAAATGATTTCCTCTTAATTCGCCAAATGTTCCTGACAGATATAAAGGAATATCAAGCGGTGACCTGAAATAATCTTTTGGATAATCATTTTGAGCAATGGAAGCAATTGAAATCAGTAAGAAAAAAAGGCGCAATATCATCGTTTTGGTTTTTTTGCTAATATAAAAAAAACATAGATTGAATTGAACCAAAACGCAATTAAAATGTGCTTATTGCCAAACTATTTATTTGGATTTTTAATTTCATACCAAACCTCTTCCACTCCGTCGTATTCAAAAGAATTCACAAATTGCATTCCGACTTTTTCGAGAACTTTTCGAGAGCCTAAGTTGTCAAAATCGGCATACGCATTAATTACTGGAAGATTCATTTCATTGAAACCAAAATCGACAAAAGCTTTTGCGGTTTCAAAAGCATAGCCTTTTCCCCAATGTTTCTGGATAAATCGATAGCCTAAATCATAGAAAGTTTCATGTCCGTTGACATTTTTTTCTAATTTCAATCCAGACCAACCGATGAATTCGCCAGTTTCTTTTAAGATTACAGCCCAGCGCCCGATTCCGTTTTCAAGATATTGCTGGCGAATATTGGCAATTGCTTCGCGACTTTCTTCAATAGATTTCACAGGATTATTTCCCAAATAAATGTGCACTTCAGGATTTGAATCAAGCTCAAACATTCCGGCATCGTCTGTCGGAAGCAATTCTCTCAGCAATAATCTTTCTGTTTCTATTGAAGTTTTCATCGTTTTATTTTTTATTGAATACTCACTTTAAAGTCGGTAATCACGCCGTCGGCTTTGCCATATTTTGATTCATCAATAAATAGTTCAACCGCCAAGCTTGTCGCCGAACCCAAAACAATATTTGATTGGTTATTGTTTTTCATAATCACGTCAATTCCCGCTTCTTCTAATTTTGTTTTCAACGCCGTTGCCAAAATCTCGCTTCCAGAAAACACTTTCATTAATCCCATTGTAATTTATTTTTAGTTATTTAGTTTTCATTTTCTTCGTCTTCCTCCTCAATATCCTCATCATCCATTTCAAAGAAAACCGGTTCAATCATAATTCTGTCGGCAAAACTGTCGATTCTTTCCGTAATATTTTCAGAGAATAAAATACGCTGGGTTTTCCCCATGGCTTCTGACATTCTTGCTAGTTTGGTGTCAAAACGAAGACGCAAAAGTTCATCTGCATCTTCAATAATGTACATTTTCAAGCGATTTACGTCAAAACCAGCCGAAGCAAACATTTCGCTGATTCGATTCGGAGTTCCGATTAAAACGTCGATTCCAAGGGAAATATGGTTTTTGTCAAAGTCAATATCTCCTTTGTCGTGAACACCATAAACTCTTAAATCAGTATAATTTCCAAGTTCTTCAAAGAGAATTTTCATCTCAATCAGCTTCTCTTTATTTGGAACTATAATCAAAGCTCTCGGCGATTCTTCAAATTCTTTTTCCAATCTTTGGATGACATTCAGAACCAAAGTCGTCGTTTTTCCTGATTTTGCAGGAGCGATAATTACGCAATCCGCGCCACTTTTAATGGTTGAAAAAGTTTCTCGTTGCATTTCATTGGCTTCGGTCAAACCTTTTTCAATTAATGCTTTTTGAAGATTTTCGTTTATTTTTTTTAGTATCATTTTTTTAATTAATTAGGAAAAAGCCAATAGCCAATAGTTCTCTCTCTTTTGCCTCTTGGCTAATTTCTCTTGCTTTATTTACTTGCAAAAAGCTTCACATCCGTTTCAGATATTTCGCTTCCGCCCAGGATTATCAGTCTTTCGATTACGTTTCTTAATTCACGGATATTTCCCGTCCAGTCATATTCTTTTAGCAAGGCAATGGCATCATCAGAAAACTTCTTTTGCGTATTTCCTTGTTCCAAAGCGATTTTTTCAGTAAAATGATTTATCAATAACGGAATATCGTCTCGTCTGTCATTCAAGGCCGGAACTTTGATTAAAATTACCGCCAAACGATGGTATAAATCTTCTCTGAAACGCCCTTCTTCGATTTCTTTTTTCAAGTCTTTGTTGGTTGCCGCGACAACTCGAACATTGACTTTAATGTCTTTATCAGCACCAACTCTGGTGATCATACTTTCTTGCAAAGCGCGTAAAACCTTAGCTTGGGCCGACAAACTCATGTCCCCGATTTCATCTAAGAAAATGGTGCCACCGTCTGCTGCTTCAAATTTTCCAGCTCTGTCTTTTACTGCGGAAGTAAAGGCTCCTTTCACGTGACCGAACAATTCGCTTTCAATCAATTCTGATGGAATTGCAGCACAATTCACTTCAATTAAAGGCGCATTTGAACGTTCGCTTTTTTCATGCAATTGATGCGCAACCAATTCTTTTCCAGTTCCGTTTGGACCTGTGATTAAAACTCTGGCATCAGTTTGGGCTACTTTTTCGATGATTTCTTTGATGTGGTTTATCGCATCGCTTTGGCCAATCATTTCGTAGTTTTTGCTGACTTTTTTCTTCAGAATTTTATTTTCAACGACCAATTGTTTTTTGTCCAATGCATTTCTGACCGTATTTAAAAGACGGTTCAGATCTGGCGGTTTTGAGATATAATCAAAAGCGCCGAGACGCATCGTGTTGATGGCGGTTTCCAAATCTCCGTGACCGGAAATCATCACCATCGGGATTTCTGGCTTTATTTTTTTAACGGCTTCGAGCACTTCTACTCCGTCCATTTTTGGCATTTTTATGTCGCAAAGAACCAAGTCATAATCGTCGTTCTTGATTTTTTCAAGTCCTTGCTGGCCGTCTTCTGCTTCTTCAACTTTGTAAGTATCGTTTTCTTCAGAAAGAATTTTTGTCAAAACTCTTCTGATGGCTGCTTCGTCTTCTATGATTAATATTTTGGGCATTCTTTTTGGGTTTAAGGTTTTAGGTTCAGGGTTTTAGGATTGTTTTTAAAATAAATTCAAGATGTTCGACTAATCCTGCAAGGTCTTTTTTTGACCTTGTAGGTATAATATGTTTTTTAAAATCATTAAAAACTTTCCAATCCTGAAAAAACCTACAAGGTTTTAAAAACCTTGCAGGATTGAGAACTTAATATTTAAGCCACTTATATAATTCTTTCCACGTTGGTTTTTTGCCGTACATCAAGATTCCGATTCGGTAAATTTTTGAGGCAAACCAGACTACCAAAAAGAACGTTCCGAACAAAATAGCTAATGAAATCAATATCTGCCACCAAGGCACGCCAAATGGAATTCGCATCAGCATCACGATTGGAGACGTTAATGGAATCATTGAAAATGTGGTAGCGACGGTTCCGTGCGGGTCGTTTAATACGCTGAAAAATCCAACATAAACGCCTAACATTAATGGTAAAATTATCGGCAATAAAAATTGCTGTGAATCGGTTTCATTGTCTACCGCGGCACCGATTGCAGCGTAAATGGAACTGTATAAAAAGTAGCCTCCGACAAAATAAACTAAGAATGAAATGACCAAAGTGATTAATGGAAGTTTGGTAATTTCATTGACGTAGAGCTGTAAATTGCCCAATGAACCTTCTGCTGCGGTTGTCGCCATTCCTGCTGCTGGCGGTGTAATATTGATGCCTAATAATAAGGATGCGACGAAAAATAATGTACCTGCCAGGATTGCCCAAATGACGAATTGCAAGACTCCGGCCATTGATGTACCGATGATTTTTCCCATCATTAATTGAAACGGTTTCACTGAAGAAATGATGATTTCGATAATTCGATTCGTTTTTTCTTCGATGACGCTTCGCATAACCATATTGCCGTAAATAATGATGAACATCATAATTAAATATCCGAAACCTGCGCCAATAAAGACTTTTATGTAATTCAATCCTTTGACATTTTCTTCTCCAGAAGCTTTTGAAAGCGAAATGCTGACTTTTGCTTCGGCATTTTTAATGGCTAAAGTATCTAGTTTTGCAATTTCAAAGTTTGATTTTGTAAGGCGTTTTGCAATGATTTCTTCTAACTCGGCAACAAAATCTGGATCTGGACTTTCATTTGAAATGTATTTGATTTCATTTGCCAGTTTCTTATTGTCTAAATCTTTTGGAATTACCAGCAACGCTTCAAACTTTTCAGCATTGATGCTGTCTTTCAGCGAAGCCAAACTTTCTTTGCTTCTGTCAACGTAATTGTAATCTTCAGAATTTTTGAAATCATTGCGAAAAAGTCCAGATTCGTCATGGATGGCGATGGCTTTTACGTCTGATTTCATCGTACTCAAATATCCGACAAATGCGGCCAAACCTACCATCAATAACGGACTCAAAAAGGTCATTACGATGAAAGATTTATTGCGGACTTTGGCAATGAATTCTCTTTTTATGATTAGTGTTAATATGCTCATTTGTAGATTTTTGATTTATGATTTTAGATTTATGAATAGCCTGAGATGACTCATAACTTATAATTCACAACTCATAACTATTTGCTAACAGTTTGGATAAAAATATCGTTTACGCTTGGAATTTTTTCTACGAAATGCGTTACTTGTCCATTTTGTGTCAAGATATTCAGCAATTCGTTTGGCGTTGAATTTCCGATTTGGATTTCAAGTTTTAAATCGTCGTTTAATGATTTAAAATTAGCTTGACCAACTGTAAATTTCTGAGTCAATTGATACATCAATCCTTCGACATTTGAAGACATGATTCCGATTTCAAATGTATTTGAACGGTATTCTTTCTTTACGTCGATTAATTTTCCCTCGATTAATTTGTTTGATTTGTGGATCAGGGCGATATCGTCGCAAAGTTCTTCCACGCTTTCCATTCTGTGCGTTGAGAAGATGATTGTCGAACCTTGTTTTTTCAATTCTAAGATTTCGTCTTTGATCAAATTTGCGTTAACCGGATCGAAGCCACTGAAAGGTTCGTCAAAAATCAGCAATTTTGGCTTGTGCAAAACGGTGACTACAAATTGAATTTTCTGCGCCATTCCTTTTGAAAGCTCTTGGATTTTTTTATTCCACCAACCTTGAATTTCCAAACGGTCGAACCAATAATCCAACTGTTTTTTGGCTTCCGCTTTTGAAAGCCCTTTTAATTGGGCAAGATAAAGTGCCTGTTCGCCGACTTTCATGGTTTTATACAAGCCGCGTTCTTCTGGCATGTAGCCGATATCTTTTACGTGGGCTAAATTCAAAGGTTCTCCATCAAGCAAAACTTCGCCTTTGTCAGGCATCGTAATTTGGTTGATAATTCTAATTAATGAGGTTTTCCCGGCGCCGTTAGGACCAAGAAGTCCGTATATGCTTCCTTTTGGAACCTGCAGTGAAACATTGTTTAAAGCAGTATAATCGCCATATTGCTTGACTACATTTTTAACTTCAAGTATGTTATTCATTATGCTTTTTGATTTGTGTAAAAGTAAGGAAATTGGAGGTGAAATTTGATACGATTTCAAAAAAAACCCACCCTTATTTGCACAAGGATGGGAAAAATTGCTATGAAAAAGAAAATTACTAGCTAACTAGTAATTTTCAAATATATAAAAAATTTGAATCACTATGAAAACATATCCTTAACTTTTTCAAAAAAAGATTTTTCACTCTTTTCAGGATTTGGGATAAAATTTTCGTCTGTAAGTGATTTCTCAAAGAATTGTTTTTGCTCTTTGTTGAGCGTTTTTGGCGTCCAAACATTAACATGAACCAGCAAATCGCCGTTTCCATAACCGTTTATGCTCGGAATTCCTTTGCCTTTCAAGCGAAGAATCTTACCAGATTGGATTCCTTCTTCTAACTTGATTCTCACTTTTCCATTAACCGCTTCGATGTCTTTTGAGATACCTAAAACTGCTTCCGGATAACTGATATACAAATCTAAATGTAAGTTTTCCCCTTCTCTTTTTAAGAATTCATGCTCAATTTCTTCAATGGCAACGATCAAATCACCTGGAATACTGTTGTTTCCTGGTGCGTCATTTCCTTTGTTTGAAACTTTCAATTGCATTCCGTCAGTTACACCAGCTGGAATTTTGATCGAAACCGTTTCATCCTCCAAAAGCATTCCTTGCGCATCGGCATCTTTTGGTTTTGAGTCTAAAATTTGACCTGAACCACCGCAAGTTGGGCATGTTGAAGCCGATTGCATTCTGCCCAAAATCGTATTGGTAACGCGCATTACTTGACCTTGACCGTTACAAGTCGAGCACGTTTTATAAGAAACGCCTTTCGCTTGAATTTTTCTCTTAACTTTTACTTTTTTCTCAACGCCATTTGCAATTTCTTCCAAAGTCAATTTCACTTTGATGCGAAGATTGCTTCCTTTTACTCTGCGAGGTCCAGAATTGCCGCCGCCGCCGAATCCGCCGCCAAAACCGCCGAAAATATCACCAAATTGGCTGAAAATGTCGTCCATGTTCATGCCTCCACCGTGGAATCCGCCTCCGCCTGCACCGCCGTCAAAAGCTTGGTGACCAAATTGATCATACTTCGCTTTCTTCTGAGGATCGCTTAAGACTTCATAAGCTTCAGCCGCTTTTTTGAAATTCTCTTCCGCTTCTTTATTTCCTGGATTTTTGTCAGGATGGAATTCTATCGCTTTTTTTCTGTAAGCTTTTTTAATTTCAGAAGCATCCGCAGATTTTGAAATGCCTAATATTTCGTAAAAATCTTTCTTCATTTGTATACTTATTACGGAATTATTGTCCGATAACTACTTTTGGAAAACGGATGATTTTGTCCCCCAATTTGTATCCTTTTTCTAATACATCAACAATCTTGCCTTTCATTTTGTCAGACGGAGCTGGAATTTGCGTGATTGCTTCAGCAAAATCAGCATTGAAAGTATCGCCGGCTCTTACCTCAACTTCTTCAAGGCCTTTTGATGTCAGCGTGTTTTTTAATTTTTCATGAATTAATGTCACTCCTTTCAAAAGATTTTCATCTTCTGATTTAGAAATTTCGATCAAAGCTCTGTCAAAATCGTCTAAAACTGGCAAAATTGCCTGCAACACTTCTTGGTTTGCCGTTTTGAAAAGCTCCATGCGTTCTTTTGAAGTTCTTCTTTTATAGTTTTCGAATTCTGCAAAAAGACGAAGATGCTTGTCTTTTTCGGATGCCAAATCTTGAGTCAATTGTTCTTCAACGCTTAATTCTTCTACTACAATTTGTTCTGCATTTGCATTTGCTTCAATTGTTGCGTCATCGATTTCCTGCTCTTTTTCTGGGTTTTCAGCATTCATAGTGTTCTTATTTTTAAAAATATTCTTAAATTTCATTTTCTGCTTTTCGAGGGATTGCAAAAGTACTGCCATTTGTGTATAAATGTCAAATTGTCACATTTTTTTTTACAGCCGCAATGTTAAGCGCAATTTATGGGGAAGTTGAAAAAGGGAAATGGCGATTGATTATAGCCCCGATTGCAGTGGAAATCTTTTTGTGCTCCCGAAGCTTCGGGAGGCACAAAAAATTGTAACGGAAAGCGGGACGAAATTTAAAAAACGCCTAAAGCTTATGCTTCAAAAATTTCTTTTAATAAAACTTTATGACGTTTATTAAATTGCTTTTGATATGTTTGCGTTGATTATAATTCGTTTTAAGTAAAATAATTACTGATTTATAACATAAAAAATAAGGACAGAAGGTTAGCGAAACGCTGCGAAATAATTGTTAATTCACCCCCAAAAAGAGCTCCATTTGAAGAAAGTGGAGCTCTTTTTATTTTTGAAGAATTGCTTTGAGCGCTTTTTCTAGAGTTCTATATTTAAAGATAAATCCGTTGTCTTGGGCTTTTTGTGAACTCACATTTTGGCTTGCAATCAAGAGAATGTGCATTTCGCCAAGCATTAATTTGAGTAGAAATTCAGGAATATTTGGCATGAAATAAGGCTTTTCTAAAACTTTTGCTACGGTTTTTGTAAGCTCTTCATTGTCTACCGGATTTGGTGCCGTGGCATTGTAAACTCCTTCCCAATTATTTTGGATTGCAAAGTAATAAAGGTGCGTCAAATCATCGATGTGAATCCAAGATTGCCATTGTTTTCCTGAACCGTAAGCGGAGCCGGCGCCGAGTTTTATAGGTTTCAAAAGCTCTTTGAGCATTCCTCCTTTTTTTGCCAAAACCAAACCCGTTCTGATTTCGCAGACTTTTATGTCTAATCTTTTAAATTGATCTGCGGCTTGTTCCCATTTCACGACAACTTGCCCTAAAAAAGAATCGTCTATTGATTTGTTGTCTTCTGTATAAACGTTTTCCAAACTATCTGGATAAATACCGATTGCCGATGCTGAAACCAGCTGTTTCACTTGATTTGGATGTGATTTTAAAGTGCGGTAAAGCAAATTTGTGGAAAGAATTCTGCTTTCTATAATTTCCTGCTTATTTTTTTGCGTCCAACGCATAGAAATAGGCGCTCCGGCGAGATGAACTATCGCATCGACTCCCAAAAGGCAGTTTTCATCGATTTTTCCCTGTTCTGGATTCCATAAAAACCCTTGATAATTGGGCTCGTTTTTAACTTCCTTTTTGCTCCTTGCTAAATAATGAATCGAAACTCCGTTTTGCAAAAGCAGTGAAACTAGCTCTGTGCCTATCAAACCTGTTGCTCCTGTAATTAGTATTTTCATGGCATATTTCTTTCTCTCAAATTTACGTTTGAAAGAGTGTAATTAAATGTTAATTAACCCGAAGTTAAGAGGTGTTTGCAGTTGTGAAATTACAAAGTTGCCAGGTTTTGTATTGAAAATAATTGTTTTTGAAGCAAAACTACTTCACGCGAATACTCCATTCAAAATCCATTTCAGAAACCTGCTCCCCTTTTTCGTTCACTCCGATAGATTTCATCCAGAAAGTCTGGCCTTCGCCAGTCGCAATGGTTTGCTTGATGGCTTCTTCAATAAGATGTCCGTCTTTGCAGGTGAAAAAGATTCTTCCCGTAGCTTTTTTAGTAAAATTGCCTTTATTATTAGCAACAAGCATGGAAATTTTGCGTCCGCTCTTCTTTATATGGTACATAACCAAAGCTCCTGTAGCCAATTCTGCCGCCATTGCCTGCACTGCAAAATACATTGAATTAAACGGATTTTGGTTAATCCAGCGGTGTTTTACTGAAACCAAACAAGTAACTGCGTCGATTTCCTTGACTCTAACGCCACTGATATATGCGGAAGGAAGTTTAAAAAATAGAAATGAATTTAGTTTTCCTGCTGTGAATTCCATGTGTTTATATTTTATCGAAATATAGTAAATAAGATCTAATCATTAAAATTTAGAAGATTTAATTGTGAAAGTTAATTTTTCATAAATTATAAAAAAGCAAAATAAACACTGATAAACAAAGGATTAGGTAAAATAAAGCTATTCACATTTGTTAATTTTATGTTAAATATAGGTACTATGCAAAACAAGATACTGTTTTTTAGCCATATATTTGCATAGGATATTATTATATACTTTTAATCATGGAAACAACAAATCAAAAAACCACCGCCGCATTATTACACTTTAGTGCAATGACGCAATACTTTTTCCCTTTAGGAAATTTTATTTTTCCAATCATTATTTGGGCAATTGCAAAAAAAGATGCCGCTTATGTTGATCATCACGGAAGACAAGCCGTAAATTTTCAATTGAGCCTTCTTTTGTACACTTTAATATTATGTTTTATCTCAATTCCGATTTTCATTTTTACGATTTTTAAAAATGTTCCGGTAAATGCAATTATCAACGACGAGAATTTTGTTTTCAACGGACATAATTTCAATATCGAAAACATCACAGGAATTGTAGTCGTAGGATTGACCGCCGTTTTTATTTTCATAATGCTGAAAGCCGCAGAATTCTTCCTAGTTATATATGCTACAATTAAAGCAGCAAACGGAGAACTTTATAAATATCCGCTGACAATCAATTTTATCAAAGCCGAAAACAAAAACACCTTAAAAAATGAAATGCCAGAACCATCGCAAGCTTAAAACCCGAGTTTCAATCATCATCAAAAATCAAACAGTTAAAAATTAAACAGGAGTAATCAACCTAAAATCATCATCAATCATCAATCAAAAAAACGAACATTATGACAAAAATTATCATCACAGCAGTAATGGCACTGGTCTCATTTTTGGCCCAGGCCCAAGTTTCAGAATTCAGAAAAACAGGAAGTTTTTCAAAAATTGAAGTAGAATCTGGAATCGAGTTAATTTATTCTGAGAACAGCAATGTCTCTATAAAAGCAGAAGCGGAAAATGAAAAAGATTTGAGAAACTTAGTTACAGAAGTAAAAGGAAAAACACTGAGAATTTATTATGCAACTGAAAAGAAAACCACGATATCGAATCCGTTAAAGATTTATGTAAATGCCAATACCGTAGATTCTTTCAAGGCAGTTGCAAATGCAAAAATTATTTTTAAGAATTCAGTAAAATCCGAAGAAATTCAAATCGATGTCGCATCAGGCGCAAGTTTTACCGGAATTCTTGCACAAAATGCAAAAGTCACAGTAAATGCAAGCACGGGAGCCCTATTTTGCGGGCAAGTTGAAACAGACTATTTAAGTGGCAATTTTAAAACCGGCGCAACCGTCAGCCTTTCTGGAAAAGCAAAAAAAGCAGTTTTAAATACAAGTTCAGGTTCTTTTTGCATCGCTAAAAATCTAGCTTCAGGAAATGTAACGATTAATGCAAAAGAACTTTCGTCGGTGCTGATAAATGGAAGGGGAAAGATAAATGCAAATGCCGAATCAGGTTCTTCTATTACCTATTTTGGCAAACCAAAAGCGGTAAATATAGCAGAAAATTCTATCGCAATAAATAATAGAAAACACAGCCAATTGCTAATAGCAATGGATTGATCAAGGCATCAACAACAAAACATAAAGTTTAAAAAAATTTAAAAGCACATTATGAATATTGAAAACACAAAAGCCCAGATGCGCAAAGGAGTGCTGGAGTTTTGTATCTTATCAGTCTTAAAAGAAAAAGATGCATATACTTCTGAAATATTAGACACCTTGAAAAACGCAAAATTACTCGTGGTTGAGGGAACAGTTTACCCTCTTCTAACAAGATTGAAAAATGACGGTTTGCTCGGCTATCGCTGGGAAGAATCTACTTCAGGACCACCTAGAAAATATTATGGACTCACTGAATTAGGAAAACAATTTTTAAAAGAATTAAATGGCACTTGGACTGAATTATCTGATGCCGTAAACATAATAACCAGCCAAAAATAAAAGTCATGAACAAAACAGTAAATATCAACTTAGGAGGAATGTTTTTTCACATCGATGAAGATGCGTTTCAAAAATTAAACCGCTACTTTGAAGCTGTAAAACGCTCTCTTTCAAACTCTACCGGAAAGGATGAGATTATGAAAGATATCGAAATGCGTATCGCTGAATTGCTTACAGAAAAAAACAAAGGCGAAAAACAAGTCGTTGGCATCAAAGATGTGGAAGAGCTGATTACCGTAATGGGACAGCCTGAAGATTATCGAATTGACGATGAAGATGCCGATGCAATTTATCCAACAAATTCTTCTAAAAAAATAAAGAAAAAGCTGTATCGCGATAAAGATAAAGGAATGCTTGGTGGTGTTGCTGCTGGTTTTGGGCATTACTTTGGCATCAATCCGCTTTGGATTAGAATTCTTTTTATCATTTCTCCATTCATGACTTTTGGAACAAGCCTTGTTATCTATATTTTACTTTGGGTTTTAATGCCATCGGCTGAAACTACAACTGAAAAATTAGAAATGACGGGGGAACCGGTAACGATTTCTAATATCGAGAAAAAAGTAAGAGAAGAATTCGAAAATATTTCAGACAAATTCAAAAGCGTAGATTATGACAAATTTGGAAAACATGCCAAAACGGGAGCTGAAAAGTTCGGAAATAATTTAAGCGAAATAATCCTGAGAATTTTTTCGATTCTCGGCAAAGTCATAGGAGCTTTTCTTGTTGTCACTGCGGCTTCTACGCTAGTTTCGCTTATTTTATTCGTAATTACTACAGGATCAATTTCTTTTACAGATTTTCCTTGGCAGAATTATGTAGAAAATTATGTAGAATTTCCACTTTGGGCTGTTGGATTATTGGCGCTTGGCGCTGTTGGAATTCCGTTTTTCTTCTTATTGATCTTAGGCTTGAAATTGCTGATTGCCAATATGAAATCAATCGGGAATATGGCAAAATACACGTTGCTTGCCCTTTGGGTAATTTCTGTTGGAGCCTTGATTGCCCTTGGATTAAAACAGGCTACGCAAATTGCTTTTGATGCAAAAACAGTTCAAAAACAAAAGATCGAATTGGCTGCAAACGACACGCTTTACATCAAGTTCAGGCACAATGATTATTATGCAAAAAACATCGATGACAACCATGCTTTCTTGATCGCTCAAGATTCTACCGGAAAAGAAATTATCTATTCAAATAATATCAGGTTCCAAGTAGTTAGAACAGATGCTAAAACGCCTTACATACAAATTGAAAAAGAAGCACAAGGAAGATCTTTTCAGGAAGCAAAACAGCGCGCTGAGCAAATTAAGTATGACTTTAAGATTGAAGGCAACCAATTGATTTTAGACAATTATTTGACAACAGAAGTGAAAAACAAATTCCGCGACCAAGAAGTAGAAATCTTCTTATATCTTCCGGATGGTGTTTTCTTCAAGCCAGATACTAAAACTGTTAGAAATTATGACAATACAGATAATTCTTTCTTCGATTTATGGTATGATTCTGATGATCACATTTATAAAATGGAAAGTTCTCAAGTAAAATGTTTAAATTGCCCTGCCGGAAATGTAGATAAATATGGCAATGAATATCCCGACGGATACGGCTATGATACTGAAGAAGGAAAAACGCAAACCATTATCACAACAGATAGCACGCAGACTACGATTACGGTAGACGAAAAAGGCGTAAAAATTAAAAATGAAGTCCCTTTAAAAGAATCTAACCAAAAACCAAAAGGGCTTCACAGAGATATAAACGGTGTAATTATTAAAAACAATTAGTCATGGTAAAATTTATAATCTACTTAATGAAACTTTTAATCGCAATTTTGGTTTCTATTTTTTTTACTTCTTGTCACTTTAACGGCAATTTTGACGGAATCAAAGGCAGTGGCAATGTGATTACAGAAACTAGAACTATCAAAGAAAATTTCAGAAAAATAGAAGTAAATTCAGGAATCAACTTGGTTGTTGAACAGTCTGAAAATAAATCAGTGACTATTGAAGCAGATGATAATATTGTTTCGCACGTGACCACAAGAGTCGAAAACGGAACCCTGATTATTGATACAGATTCTGGTTTTAATACTGAAAAAAGCCCAACAGTTGTTGTAAAACTTCCAATCATTTCTGGATTGACAGCTTCTAGTGGTTCAAATATCAAGACTAACAATAAGCTTGTCACAGAAAATATCGCAGTTAAATTTGACAGCGGAAGCTCGGGAGAAGTGGAAGTCGAAGCTGATTTCATCAAGATAGAATCTGAAAGCGGCAGTTCAGTAGATGTTTCAGGAATCGCATTAAAAGCCGAAGCCAATTCATCAAGCGGCAGTGAAATTGATGCAGACAGTCTCAACGCAAACGAAATTTTTGCAGATGCCAGCAGCGGGAGCTCGATTTCTGTAGATCCGATAGTGAAACTTGATGCCCATGCTTCAAGCGGCGCATCGGTAACTTACAAAACATTGCCAAAAACATTGACCAAAGAAGAAAGTTCTGGCGGCAGCGTTTCTGCACAGAATTAAAAAAATACAAATCCCGATAAGCAATTGTCGGGATTTTTTTTAACTTACAGAGAAATATCTAGCATCGGCTATCGTTCACATTTTTGTTTATATTTGTCAGACAATACAAACAGATATGAAAAAATTTATACTCTTAGCCTTTATCATCAGTTCTGCAATTTCTTTTGCGCAAAGCAAAGAAAAAATCAAAGGCACAAAAACCGTTACAATCGCTCCAAGAGAAGTAAAAAGCTTTGAAAATCTGGAAGTTGAAGATAATATAGAAATATTTTTAGTAAAAGGCGAAACCAATGCCTTAGAAATTGAAGCCGACGAAAACCTTCACGAAATAATCGCTTCTGATTTAAACGGAGGAACACTTCGCCTGACGACGACAAAAAACGTAACCAGCTATAAAAAATTAAGCGTCAAAGTGACTTACACTGACGATTTGAAAATGGTTACTGCCAAGCACGAATCGACTATCAATGCGCTTTCTGACATTGAACTTGACAATATTACTTTTAAAACTTCTGATTATACAAAATTGTTTTTGAACGTAAAATCAAGACTATTCACGATTTTCGCCAATGACAAATCAAAATTAGAATTAAACGTAAAATCAGAAACTGCCGCAGTCGAATTAAGCAAAAATGCAACGATGAAAGCATTGATTTCTTCAGAATATTTGAAATTCGACATGTACCAAAAATCAACGGCCGTAATCGAAGGCGATATCGTAGACTTAAAGCTAAGACTCGACAACAATTCAAATTTCACAGGAAAAAACCTTACTTCAAAAGTGGCTGAGATCACTACAGAAGCTTATGCAACAGGAAGCATCTTAGTAACTACAGAAGCAAAAATTAGTGCGTCAGGCAAGTCAGAATTGCAATTGTTTGGCGAACAGAAAATTGAAATTATCAAATTTTCTGACAGCGCAATCTTAATGAAAAAGCCTACCAAATAAACATTTTATTGACTTACATCAATCTTTCTTCTTTTTAGTTCGAGCATCTTTGCCACTATTAATTACAAATAGTTTAAAAATGAAAAAGAAGTATTTTAAGTATATCAATACTTTATTTGTTGTAGTGCCGATGACCTTGATCATGGCTTTTGTGGGACTTATCAGAAATTATGGCTTTGGCGAAGATTGGTTTTTTAAATTCTTAAATGCCTGGAGCGTCATGCTTCCCGTTGCCTATTTAGCCGCTTTCCTGATTATTCCAAGAGCTAGAAAACTGGCAGAAAAAGTAACTTCCGAAGACAAAAAAACACAAACAATCCGATTTTAATTTGATCGGATTTTTTTGTTTTAAGAAGCGCTGAATATTCTAAATTTGTAAAAAACCTACAGCGAATGCCTGAACAGCTGACTAAATTTATCAAAGACAAAATTGCTATTTCTGAAAAAGATCTAGAAACAATATTGCCTTATTTCAAGCCGGCATCCGTTAAGAAAAATGAATTTTTAGTAAGCCAAGGAGAATTTGGGCAACAGCTTTTCTTTGTCAAAAAAGGCTGCATCCGAATTTTCTTTATCAATGAAGAAGGCCAAGAATCCACGCGATTTTTAGCTTTCGAAAATCATTTTGCTTCGGCATTGGTTTCCTTTATTACTGAATCTTCTTCAATGGAATATGTCCAGGCGCTTGAAAATTCCGAACTGCTTTACATCAACAGAAGCGATTTCTTCGCCTTGCTGGAAACACATCCCATTTGGGAAAAATTCTATCGCCATTATTTAGAATTCGCTTATGTAACCAACACCAACCGCCTGATGTCTTTTATCACGATGGACGCCAAGACGCGCTATGAAAACCTGCTGAAAGAAAGACCGATTGTGGTAAAAAGGCTTCCGAATAAAGTCGTGGCTTCTTTTTTAAATATTTCACAGGAAACTTTGAGCCGGCTGAAATCTAAAAAGTAATTTAAAATAGTACCTTTTTGGTAAACTGACAGCCTATAAAAAAACTCCCGATGCTTTCGAGAGTTTTCATTTCAAAGAAATCTTTTTTAAGCCGTCGGTTCAATAGGAGCCGTGCCGCTTGGCGTGTTATAAATTAGGTAATCATTATACTTCGCCACATCTGAACTGACCCAGATCGACATTCCTGTTGATGCGTAAGAAGAAAGCGTTTTGTAGATTGCGTTGCCTTCTTCCACCCTGTCTTCTTGAAGATTATCTCTTATTCCGATTTTTATTTTTTGATCGACCATCAAGTCGTCGAGTTCTTCCCTAAGCGTAATAATTTGGGTCAGCATTCCTGCATTCAGCCCATTTGCACTATAAATTGCCAAGCCTTCGGTAGCAAGTCGGTAAACTCTTTTGGCTGTCAGCAACAAATCAGAATCTGTTTGTCGCGAAAGCAGTTCAGTCCCAAACATTTTATATTCTGTACTGTCCACATTATGCTTCAAAGCGACTCTTGACATCACG
The DNA here is from genome assembly GCA_029959295.1 of Flavobacteriaceae bacterium PS02334. Classification (GTDB taxonomy): domain Bacteria; phylum Bacteroidota; class Bacteroidia; order Flavobacteriales; family Flavobacteriaceae; genus Flavobacterium. The sequence goes on from JASCOH010000001.1 coordinate 738,111, forward strand.
CCTCTAATTCCTTCCCTCAATTGTTCTGCTTTGGCATCTTTAGCTTCTGTCGATAACACTTGCCTTCCCGCCAATTCCACGTCGCTGATGTTGTCAGTGAAAGTTTCAATAGCTGTTTCAAGGCTGTCAATGGCGGCGGTATCGATTCCATAGGTTTCAAATTCGGCAATATCTCTTCGCATGAACGCAATCTTTGCATTTCCGATAGTAATCAATTCAGAATCAGGAAAATTGTACCCTCTTTTCGCTTCTTTCTTCTTCATGGCATTAAAATTTAAATTATTTATAATGTTCTAAATAAGTGAATTAAAAATTAATCTGCAAGAAAAATAGTATATAACCGATAACAAACCAATATTGCCGACGAAATGCAATTTATCAAAAAAAATATAGATTATTTACACCACTTTTTAGAGTTGCAAAGCTTCAAAATAATCGTGAAGGGTTTATAAGCAGCAATTTATAATTAAGAATATTGCCCGAAGATTTTTGTTATTTCTTTGAAGGATTTCGAAAACTCATTGTTGCGTTTAAAAGCTAAAGTGAATCATTACGATGACCTGTTGTATGATTACGCAGACCTGTTGAAGCGTTACGCTGGCTTGTTGAAGCAATCATTAATTCTTTAAAAGGCTTGTGAATGCTAGATAAGTTGTTTTTTGAGCTTTTTTGAATTTATAATTTGATGAAACCTGTTTTCTTTAAAAGTCAAAAAGGCTTTTTGTTGGCACATCAAGAATTTTTGCCAGCAGATGCGCATTAGCAATAGTCGTATTAATCAAGCCTCTTTCAATTCTGCTGATTTGAGATATCTGCACATCAGCCTCAAAAGCCAGCTGTGCCTGGGAAATATTTTTTTCCTTTCGCACCTGCTTGAGCTTTTTTCCAAAAGCGGTTAAAAATTCTTTGTCTCTCTCTAGTCCCATACTACAAAAATGAGCGAGGAGAATAAATTTTTATAAGCACAAATGCCTACTTAAGAAATATTTTATATATTTGAAAACATATTAACTATATTTGAAATAGTATTTCCCATGTCAACTGAATTATTAACTATAAACGAATGCAATTATGACACAACACTTACAAAGACTCGGAAAATTCTTTTTCTTGAGCGGAGCCCTGCTCCTTTTCAACTGCCAGACTGAAGACGTGGCAGTCACTGAACACAATCATCAAGAAGCCATTAAGCTCAGCAGCAAGAGCATTGACGATCTTTTAAAAGAACAGCAATTCAATACCGCTTTCAGCAGCCTGCCCAAAGATGGAAAAACCATCAAGACTTCACTTGAAGGAAAAACCGCAATGGAAGAGGAATTTGGTTTTACTATTGTTGATCAAGACATTAAAATAGTAAATGTTGATGGCAATGTTTCTTATTCACTTTTAATAGCACGGGAGACTGAAACACCAGGCATTGTTGAAAATCTTATTATTGAAATAGATGATACAGGCGTGCCAATGGCAAGTATTGTAAAATATATTGTTCCATCTGCGTCCAATCCTTTTGTAGAAAACAAACCAGCTGTTGAAGGGGTTTCTGAAATTATCCCCCTTAATTATGACCCTGTTTTAGAGAACAGAATGGCTTGCGTGACAATAACTTTTCCGAACTGCCGTTCAGAGCCTTATTGTGGCGGTGCCATTTGCGGGTATGCAACAATAAGTTTTTGTGCGGGAAGTTATAATCCGTTTACGCCTATTACCGTTATTGCCGATCCTGAAGGTGGCGGTGCTAATGGTGGCGGACCAAATCATGGTGGCGGTAGCGGTGTGCCAGTCAATCCAAACATTCCTGATCAGAATCCTCCCCTAAGCATTGCACAGCATTTAAAAAAGTTATCCTCAAGCCCAAACTATGACCAGTCCATTGCTTATTTAAAAGCAAAGGCAAATGGATCTAAAGAATATGCATGGGCTTATAAGTATTTTTCAAATTCGTCATCATTTGCGCCGCCTCAGGTGGTGGGAGACAATCAAAAAGACCCAAATAAGGTAAATTTGTTGGCGTATACAGGAGGCGATTATATTGGTGCCATGCACAACCATCCTTTTCCATTGGCTGGAGAGATACCTATGTTTTCACCAGGAGACATCAGGTGGCTCTTCAGGTGCGCAACAAAACACACGCCAGCAGCAGGCCAACAAAAAGATTATAATGCCTACTTTGTGCTTTTGGTTGTCGGCTCCGGCACCTATGCTCTTAAAATAAAAGATTCGCAGAAGTTTATGGCTATAAGTCCAAAATATGAAAAACTTAACAAGGAATTAGTTTATAATTATACCGTGAGCGGGCATGATGCATCGGCTACAACGTTGCAGAAAGATTTGTTAAATGTTTTAAAAGCAAATGACATAGGCGTTGGCTTATACCAAGAAATAATAGTCAACGGAGTCAAGGTATGGCACGAACTTAGCCTTAATCCTAACAACGCCAACAGTAATCCAATATTAACACCTTTAAACTAAATTGACATGAAAAATATATTTTTAATAGTAATTATTATGCTAGGTCTGAAAAATTACGCCCAGTCACCTATATTAAACCTATATACACAAAGGCTTGGAGAAATTGAAAATGCCTACTATAAGGATGTCACTAATTTACATAATCAGTTCGTAGGCACATGGGTTTATATTGATGCAAACAAGACAATACGACTGCGTTTTAAAAAGAGAGAAATGGTCTATACAAATTATTCCAAAGGTTGCTATGTTGATTATTTAGTGGGCGAGGCACAGTATATTGAAAATGGTATAGAGAAATTAAATTCATTGAATAACTTAAATATAAACTACGCAGATATCTTTAAATACAATATTGTCGACATCACCAAAGTTACTTATGATTATTACCCGATCTGTAATGATTGCCCGCACGATGTTGCAAGATTATTAATGAACTATGATGAAGCAACTAATGATGATGATGGTTTTTCTAGAAACTTGTTTATCGCCAGAGTAACTGAAAACGGCGTACCTAAACTAAAGATTCAATTTGCCCTCGGAACTGGCCAGAGTGGCCAAAGCAAAAGCAACAATCTTGTAGACTCAACTACGCTGGATTTTACTGTACCCTATGGCAACTATACTTTGACTAAGGAAGATTAATTTTAAAATTTAAAACCATGCTGGTTAATTTCAGGGTGGCTTTTAAATTAAACTGAAAAGATTTGTAGATTAATTTAATAGCCATAAATTTAAGTCCTCAACTAATTAAGTTGGGGACTTTTTTATAATATCTAAAAATGCCAAAACAAAAACCCACAAACCAAGAACAAGTCACAGCTTATATCCAAAAGCTCGAACAACCGCTTGCGGAAACCATCACTTTCTTGCGACAAATCATTTTAGAAACAGATGAAGAAATTGCCGAACACATCAAGTGGAATTCGCCCAGCTTTTATTATTCAGGGGAAATGAAACCCTTTGATCCAAAGGAATACAAGCGGGATCTGCTGGTTTTAAACATCCATAGAAAGGAAAGTATTTTGCTGGTTTTTCCAACGGGAGATAAAATTGAAGACGCTTCAGGTTTGCTGGAAGGAAATTATACTGACGGAAGAAGGCTTGCCAAAATAAAAAATCTGGAAGATGCCAAAGCGAAACAGCATGATTTGCAAAACGCAATTAAAGATTGGATTTCTAAAATTGAAAAATAAGCTTCCGTCATTTCGGCTACTTTTATGCTCACTATGGCGAACTTGAAAGAGCAGTATCTCAAGACCTTTGCTTTGTAATCTTAAACAAAGTAAAAATGAAAACAATCTTCATCACAGGCGCATCAACAGGACTAGGAAAAGCTGCTGCAAAATTATTTCAATCAAAAGGCTGGAACGTCATCGCAACAATGCGAAATCCTGAAAAAGATACCGAATTAAGCTATTTGCCTAATGTTACCTTGCTTCCTTTTGACGTGACCAATTTGAATCAAATCAACGAGACGATTAAAGAAATTACTTCCAAACAAAACATCGATGTGGTTTTTAATAACGCTGGCTATGGCTTGGTCGGTGCTTTAGAATCGTATTCTGATGATCAAATCACGAAACAAATCGACACTAACCTGACAGGCGTTTTGCGTGTTATCAAAGCTTTTATTCCCTACTTCAAAGAAAAAAGAAGCGGATTGTTTATTACGACGACTTCTGTTTGCGGCTTTTCTTCTAATCCGCTTTCACCGGTTTACAATGCTACAAAATGGGCTTTGGAAGGATTCAGCGAAAGCATTTCTTATGACTTGGCTTTGTTTAATATCGGAATCAAAACCGTGGCTCCGGGCGGTATCAAGAGCGATTTCATGAAAGGAATGGTGGCTGCAGTTGACCGCGATTACGACATTTTAAATGAAAGACTGGGACAGCTTTTCTCTGACGGAACTTTGATAGAATTTACCGAAACAGAGAAAATTGCAGCTGTAGTTTTTGAGGCGGCGACTGATGAAAAAGACCAGCTTCGCTATCTAGCCGGAAATGATGCCGTCAAAATCAGCAACGAACGCGACAATAAAGGCAGGGAAAACTTTAGGAGAGACTTGACGGCGCTTTTCAATTTAGAATCGCCTTATAAAAACAAGCTTTAATTGCGCATCAATTTGTAAATTCGTAAGATGAATAAGATGGAAAAACTACCGCAGAAATTTACGTCGATATCTGATTTGCAGCGCGCTTTGGGATTGCCAAAACCGATGCATCCGCTGGTGAGTTTGGTAAATTATGCCGATATAAAAACTGCGGAAGAAGATTTGCCAAAGGCGATGATGCTTGACTTTTATAAAATTTCTTATAAATTTAATTTGCAAGGAAAAGTAAAATATGGCCAGCATCATTATGATTTTGACGAAGGCGGGATTTCGTTTATTGCGCCAAATCAAATCATTGCTTCCAAAGAAGAGGAAAAAGATTATTCGGGCTACACATTGCTTTTCCACGCTGATTTTCTTCACGGTTCTTGCATGGCAAAAAATATTAAAAAGTATGGTTTTTTCTCTTATTCAGCGAATGAAGCTTTGTATTTATCTGCTAAGGAAAGGCAGACGATTTCTGAAGTTTTTGAGCATATTGCCCAAGAATTAAACGGAACGATTGATGATTTCAGCCAAGATGTGATTCTGTCGCACATTGAAGTTCTGCTGAATTATAGCAATAGATTTTACAAAAGACAATTCATTACCAGAAAAGCGGTCAATCATGATATCTTGGAAAAATTGGAAGAACTGCTTGAAAATTATTTCAATGATGAAAGTGCTTTGCTGCAAGGTTTGCCAACTGTGAATTATTTGGCCGAAAAACTGCATCTTTCTTCGAGATATTTGAGCGATTTATTGCGTTCGCTTACGGGCCAAAATACGCAACAGCATATTCACGAAAAAGTCATTGAAAAAGCTAAAGAATATCTTTCTTCGGATAATTTGAATGTTGCTGAAGTCGCTTACCAACTAGGATTTGAACATCCGCAATCTTTTACGAAGATTTTCAAGAAGAAAACAAAACTGACTCCGATAGAATTTAAACAAAACTTTCATAAAAACTAATTATGTCTTACTGCAACGCGATTGAAAACATGCAACCTGAAGAACGAAAGGCTTTGCATAAAAATTACCACGACAATCATTATGGTTTTCCGATTCATGACGACAATGAATTGTTTGGAAGATTGGTTATGGAAATAAATCAGGCCGGCTTGAGCTGGGAAACGATCTTGAAAAAGGAAGTTTCTTTTCGTAAAGCTTATGACAATTTTGACATCAAAAAAGTAGCTAATTATTCCGAAAAAGATAGAGAACGACTTTTAAATGATGCCGGAATTATCAGGAACAAATTAAAAGTAAATGCGGCGATCGAGAATGCAAAAACTATCATTGAACTCCAAAAAGAATTTGGCTCTTTTGAAAAATGGCTAGAACACCATCATCCAAAAACCAAGGAAGAATGGGTGAAAATTTTCAAGAAAACTTTCAAATTTACTGGTGGAGAAATCGTAAATGAATTCTTGATGAGCATTGGTTATTTAAATGGAGCGCATTCTCAAAATTGTTCAGTTCAAGAAAAAATAATGGAACAAAAGCCAATGTGGCTTACTGAAAAATAAACTATGGATTTTAAAGAAATAGAAGAACGCTCGCTAAAAATAAGGACAAAATATCACGAATTAGAGAAGCAATACCATGGAAGCGAATGGTCAGTGGAAGAAGATGCTTTGGCATTTTTAACAGATGCAGGTTTGGTAGGAAGATATACAATGTCACAACAAGGACGCTGGCCTAAATCAGATGAAAACAATGCGGAACTGAAACATAAATTAGGAGAAAGCATTTGGTGGCTGATCGTTTTGGCAAACCGAATGGATATTAATATTGAAGAATCTTTGGATGGATTTTTAAGCAGAACTGAAACATTATTAGAAAAATAGAAACAAAAAAAACTCCCGATCTTCATCGGGAGTTTTTTATATAAAGAGGAAATCAATTATGCGTTTCCTGCTGCCGCAATCAAGTTCAATGCTGAACCAGCCACGAACCAGCCAATTTGTCCTTCATTGTAAGTGTGGTTTGCCATAATGATATCTTTAGTTCCATCTGCGTGAACGAATTCTAAAGTCAAAGGTTTTCCAACTGCAAATTCTGTCAAATCAGTGAAGTTGATAGTGTCATCTTCTTGGATCAAATCATAATCAGCTTCGTTAGCAAAAGTCAAACCTAGCAATCCTTGCTTTTTCAAGTTCGTTTCGTGGATACGAGCGAAAGATTTTACTAGAACTGCTTTCACACCCAAGTGACGTGGCTCCATTGCCGCATGCTCACGAGAAGAACCTTCTCCATAGTTATGGTCACCCACAACCACAGTTGGAACTCCTGCCGCTTTGTATTCTCTTTGAACCGCCGGAACTGCATCATATTTGCCAGTCAATTGGTTTTTCACAGAGTTTGCTTTTTGGTTGAATGCGTTGATCGCACCAATAAGCATATTGTTTGAAATATTATCTAAATGGCCACGGAAACGCAACCAAGGTCCAGCCATAGAAATATGGTCAGTAGTACATTTTCCGAAAGCTTTGATCAATAATTTTGCACCAGTAATATTTTTTCCGTCCCAAGGTTGGAAAGGAGCCAATAATTGAAGTCTTTCAGATGTAGGGCTTACCACAACCTGAACTCCTGAACCGTCAGCAGATGGCGCTTGGAAACCTGGGTCTTCAGCATCAAATCCTTTTGGAGGCAATTCATTTCCTGTTGGTTCGTCTAGCATCACTTCTTCTCCATCCTCGTTGATCAATTTATCAGTCAATGGATTGAAGCTCAAGTCTCCAGCGATTGCCAAAGCAGTCACCAATTCAGGAGAACCTACGAATGCTAAAGTATTTGGATTACCGTCAGCACGTTTTGAGAAGTTTCTGTTGAACGAGTGAACGATTGTATTTCTTTCTTCTTTTTCAGCACCTTCTCTGTCCCACATACCGATACATGGTCCGCAAGCATTTGCGAAAACTGTCGCTCCAATTTTATCAAAAGTATCAATAAAACCATCACGCTCAATAGTATAACGAACTACTTCAGAACCTGGAGTAATTGTAAATTGTGCTTTAGTTTTTAATTTTTTATCAGAAACTTGTTTTGCTAAAGAAGCTGCACGAGCGATATCTTCGTAAGATGAATTCGTACAAGATCCGATCAAACCAACTTGAATTTGCAATGGCCAGTTATTTTTGATAGCTTCTTCTTTCATTTTAGAAATTGGAGTAGCTAAATCTGGAGTAAAAGGACCATTCAAATGTGGTTCTAATTCAGAAAGATTGATTTCGATAACTTGGTCAAAATATTGTTCTGGATTTGCGTAAACTTCATCATCACCAGTCAAATAAGGAGCAATTGCATCAGCTGCATCAGCAACATCAGCTCTATTTGTAGATTTTAAATAACGACGCATTGAATCGTCATAGCCGAAAGTTGAAGTCGTTGCTCCAATTTCAGCACCCATATTACAGATAGTTCCTTTTCCTGTACAAGACATAGAAGTTGCACCTTCGCCAAAATATTCAACGATTGCACCAGTTCCTCCTTTTACAGTAAGAATTCCTGCTACTTTCAAGATAACGTCTTTTGGAGCTGTCCATCCTGATAATTTTCCTGTCAATTTAATTCCTATCAATTTTGGAAATTTCAATTCCCACGCCATTCCAGACATTACGTCAACAGCATCAGCACCACCAACACCAATAGCAAGCATTCCTAAACCACCAGCATTTACGGTGTGGGAGTCAGTACCAATCATCATTCCGCCAGGGAAAGCGTAATTTTCAAGAACCACTTGGTGGATAATTCCAGCACCTGGTCCCCAGAAACCGATTCCGTATTTGTCAGAAACTGAAGAAAGGAAATCAAAAACCTCGTTGCTTTGTGTTTTTGCTCTCGCCAAATCGGTTGCAGCATCTACTTTCGCTTGAATCAAGTGGTCACAGTGAACCGTTGTCGGAACTGCCACTTTTGGTTTTCCAGCGTGCATAAATTGCAAAAGCGCCATTTGAGCCGTTGCATCTTGGCAGGCAACTCTATCTGGAGCGAAATCAACATAATCCTTTCCTCTAGTGAAAGCCTGCGTCGGGTTTCCTTCCCAAAGGTGAGCGTATAAAATCTTTTCAGAAAGCGTAAGCGGACGACCTACTAACTCGCGTGCTTTGTCAACACGTTCTGCCATAGTACCGTATGCTTTTTTAATCATTTCAATATCAAAAGCCATAATCGTAAGTCTATTTGTTTATTATTTTAGTTTGTTTATTTTGCTTTGCAAATTTACGCAATTCCATTCGTACTTGAAATATTTTTAATAAAAGCCTTCTTTCAAAAGATTATTATTCCCAAAATCTTAATTTTAATGATTATTATTAAATTATAATCGAAAATAAATTAAATTTTTCCGTTTTTGTTAATTTAAAAAACTTTTTTTGTCAAATTCGGAATTTAGAAGGCACAAAAAAAGGCTCTTTGAATTAAGAACCTTTCTAAATTAGAATATGTGGGCGATTAGAACAATTTTTCGATAATTTTTTCTTCTGTAATTCCTTCGGCATCGGCTTTATAATTCTTGATAATTCTGTGACGAAGAATTCCAATTGCCACTGCTTTTACGTCTTCAATATCTGGAGAAAATTTTCCCTTGAAAGCGGCATGCGCTTTGGCCGCCAAAATCAAATTTTGCGAAGCTCTCGGGCCTGCACCCCAATCTAAATAATTCTTTACGAATTCGTTTGAAAGCGGATTGTCAGGACGTGTTTTGCTTACCAAAGTAACGCCATATTCCACTACATTATCAGCTACTGGAATACGGCGGATCAAATGCTGGAAATCAATAATTTCTTGTGCCGTAAACAAGGGATTTATTTTTTCTGTTGTATCAGAAGTCGTGCTCTTTACCACTTGAACTTCCTCTGCAAAAGAAGGATAATCTAATTTTATGGCAAACATAAAACGGTCTAATTGGGCTTCTGGCAAAGGATAAGTTCCTTCTTGCTCAATTGGGTTTTGTGTTGCCAGAACAAAATAAGGCAAAGATAATTTATAGTGCTGTCCGGCGATTGTAACCGCTCTTTCTTGCATGGCTTCCAAAAGTGCGGCTTGTGTTTTTGGCGGCGTTCGGTTGATCTCGTCAGCAAGAATTATGTTAGAGAAAATCGGTCCTTTTATGAATTTAAACTGTCTGTTTTCATCTAGAATTTCGCTTCCCAAAATGTCTGACGGCATCAAGTCTGGCGTAAACTGAATTCTTTTGAAATCTAATCCTAAAGCTTGCGCAATTGTGTTTACCATCAAGGTTTTTGCCAATCCGGGAACGCCTACCAAAAGTGCGTGCCCGCCTGAAAAAATACTCAGCAAGATTTGGTCAACGACTACTTCTTGGCCAATGATTATTTTTGAAATTTCTTTTTTCAGTTCGATTCTCTTCTGAACCAAATTTTGTATTGCTGCAACGTCTGACATTCGATGAAATTTATTTATTCTGGTTTATAGACATTTGTTCTCAACTTGCCAAATATTCTGATAGTTTCTCTCCTAGCCCCGACTGGGGGGAAGAGCATTTTTATGCCGCTTTTTCAGCGGATAAAAATCTCTGGAAGGAAAGGCGGGAAAATGGATGGCTGAAAAAGCCCGGCCATTCGCTTCAAAAATTATTTCTTGATCCAATTGTTCGCAAAAGCACAGTCTCTGTATTCGCCGTTGACTTTAACGTAAGTTTCCTTAATTTTTTCGTTCGTCCAGTCACCGATAGTTTTGATCTGTTTTTCAGTCTCGGCCAATTTTTTAATTTTCAAGTAATCCTGCGCATAATCAGCTGTGTGGGCGTCATAACGTTTTGTTACTGTAATAATTTTATACGTTTTTCTGCCCAAACGATCTTCGTCAACAACTGGCTGCGTCACTTGTCCTTCTTTCAACTCTGAAACCTGAACATATAAATTCGGGTCCATTTTTGTCAATTCAAAACGAGGATCTAGTGTTTTTGGGTTCATCAGCGTTCCTCCATTTGCACGAGTTTCTTTTTCATCAGAAGAGTTTCTTGCAGCATCCGCAAAAGAAATATCTCCGTTTATGATTTTATTTCTAATTCCAACAATCTCATCTTTAGCTTCTTGCAACGAAGCATCAGAAATTTTAGGAATCAAAAGTATGTGTCTCAAATCTACATCTTGACCGCGAATTTTTTCAACTTGAATAATATGGTAGCCATATTCTGTTTCAAAAGGCTCTGAAATCTGTCCTTCTTCAAGGCTGAAAGCTCTGTCTTTAAACTCTTTTACAAGCGGTGACTTTCTGTTCACACGCATGAAACCTCCGTTTGATTTTGTTCCTTCATCTTTTGAATAAAGTACGGCTTTACTGAAAAAACTTCCGTTTCCGGCGAGAACATCGGTTCTGAATTCGTTGAGCCTGTCAATGACTTTTTGCTTTTCTTCTTTGGTAACTTCTGGATTTATTACGATTTGAGCCACTTCAATTTCAGCTCCGAATTGCGGCAATTCTTCTTTAGGAAATTTTCTAAAAAAAGTTCTTACTTCTTCAGGCGTAACTTCCACTTCATCAATAATTTTGTTACGCATTTCTGTCGTAAGCTTGTTCATTTTAAGGATGTCAGAAAAATAAGTTCTGAATTCTTCTTCAGACGATTTATTGTAATATTTCAGTAACTTTTCCATCGAACCAATTTGTTCTACCATCGCATCGATTCTTTCTTGCATCATCGAATTGATTTCTGCATCTTTAACCACGATACTGTCTTGAACGGCTTGGTGCGCGAACAATTTGTCTTCCATAAGTTTCCCCAGCAACTGGCATCTTGTGATGTCTTTTACCGAATTTCCTTGGCTTGACAGCTCAATTAGAGAAATATCAATATCCGAATCTAAAACTACATAGTCACCAACAACCGCAATCACGCCATCAATTTTAAGCCTGTTGCTGACCGGTTTTGGAGTAGCAGTTTTAACGCTGTCTTCCTGAATAGCTTGCTGTGCATTTGCTGTTGTAAAAGCGGCAAATCCTAAAATCAGGAAGGCGTTTTTAATTATAGATTTCATATTTCTTACTTTTAATGGCATCATCTGTAATGTCTTTTTCAAATTTTTTGATTAACTCTAATTTTCTTTTGTTCAAAATTACTTGCCTTAACGTAGGCTTCACGTATTGAAATGGGCTGACTTGCTTATCATCAAGCACATTTGTCACTTTCACTAAATAGACATCGGTCGAATCCTTTTTTTCAATAGCTTTCCCTGAGGAAATAAATTCTGTTCTATTTTCTGGATTTATAAACGGCAACTTTCTATAAATCTGATTCATTTCTACCCAAACAGAATCATTGAGCACGAAACTCTTGAACTGCATGCTGTAAGTTTCCCAGAATTTTTTATCTGATTTTCTGTAATCAAAAAATTTGCTTCTGATAGTCTGAAATTTAGGATGGTCTTTTGGCAAATGTATGTAACGTAATTTAACCAAAGTTCCATTCGTCCTAAAATTCTCTTTATTCTCTTTATAATAAGCGCTGAGTTCTTCCTCAGAAACTGCGGTATCAACGGTTGTTCTGACAATTTCTTCAATATAGCCTTTTGTATATAATTCGATTTTATACTGCTTAATCAAATTATCATATTCCAACTGCTTTTCGGCACTCAGATTTATTTCGGCAGCGCTTGTCAATAATTTCTGCGAAGCCCATCGGTCAATAAAATTTCTTATGATGACCAAACTATCTTCTTTTGGAGTTCCCGAAGGCACAAGATCTTTGACATCTTCACGAAAAAGATAAGAATCGTTAACCCTCGCGATTGCTTGCGGTTTTGCTTCAGGCGTAAAAAAATTGCAGGAAAAAACCAAAAACGGCAAAAGAAGTAGGACTGCGCTTTTTGTCATTAGGGCTTAATCTGCTTTTTTACTTTTTCAAAAACAGGCTGATTTACGCTGATTTTGAATTCTTGCTTCAAATCACTAACCCATTTTTCTTCTAAATATTGCTGATAATCATTAATTACTTTTCCTTTTGCTTCGTCCAATGTTTTTGGAGCCGTTTCCATGTGCTTGTTGATTTTCATTACGAAATAGTAATCGCCTTCTTTAACAACCTCAGAAATTCCGTTTTCTTTTTTACCTTTTGGCAAAGCATCACTGTTTTCATCAAAGATTCCTTCATTTGCAATAATATCTACCGCCCCTTTTACATTTAATTTTTCTTTAATGTAATCAGCAGATTTTCCTTGTTTCAAAAATTTCTGCGCTTTTTTAGCAACATCTTGTTTTGTAGAAGAAAAAACTTGAGCATCTACTCTATTTCCCCATTTGTAATTTGCCTTGTGCGCTTCATAGAAATTCTGAAGTCCGATCGTATCTGTTTTCGCTTTCTCCCAGATTTCTTTTTCCATAAGATCGAAAAGCAAAAGTCCATCACGATATTCGTCCATTACAGCTGCGAATTCTGGAAATTCATTTTCCAAATTGTCATTGTAATATTCGTTTAATTTTTCATCAGCAAAATCTTCATATTTCTTGTCAACCAATTTTTTAATCGGCTTGATTTTATTTTCTGATTTTTGCTGTACGTTCAAGTAATTTAAGAAATCAGTTCCGGTAATTGCTTTTTTGCCGTTGATTGTAAACAAAGTCCCGTCAAATGGTTTTGTGCTTTGTGGCAATGCCCATTCGCTTGTGTAAAATTTATCTGTAACTGTTTTTGCAGCAACTGCATATAATTTTTCATTTCTTTTTAATGGATATTTTTTTCTAAGTTTTTCAGTAACAGAATTCGTAATAAGTCTTGAACGCTCGTCACGGCTTACTTTATTCTCTAATTCTGACTGCATTTCTTCTAAAGTTTTTACAGGATATTTCTCAACTAGCTTGATAATATGCCATCCAAAACTGCTTTCAACTGGCGCTGAATAATCATTTGGATTTTTCAAGTCAAACGCAGCATTTTCAAATTCTTCAGAACTTAATTGGCCTGCGCCAAAACGATTCATCACACCGCCTTTTGTAGCAGAAGATTTATCTTGTGAAAATTGCTTAGCAAGGCTTTCGAAATTCTCGCCCTGTTGCAATTTTGTATAAATATCTTGGATTGTTTTTTTAGCTTTTTCAGTCTCTTCTGGATTTTGATTTTGAGGTTTTAAAATCATGATGTGGGCCACGCTAAGTTCGCCACGATTTTCTCTCACATCTTCTACCTTAATTATATGGTATCCAAAACGTGTTCTTGTAATTTTTGAGACTTGCCCTTTTGGAGTATTGTAAGCAGCCGTCTCAAATGGATAAACCATACGGAAAGCTGAAAAATAACCAAGCTCACCTTTATTTTCTTTTGCAGAAGGATCTTCAGAATATTTAACCGCCAGATCAGCAAAATTTTCACCATTTGCAGCTTTAGCTCTAACTTCTTCTGCTTTTTTATAAGCTTTTAAAGTATCAGCCGGCGAAGCATTTTCATCAACTAAAAATAAAATATGCGATGCCTTGATTTCTTTCAAATAGCGCTCATAACCTTCCTGAACAAGTTCTTTGGTTACTTTAGAATCGGTAAGGTAATTTTTTGAAAGCTGTCCTCTGTATGATTTTAATTCGGCCTGATAATTTTTTCCTTCTTGAAGTCCAAGCTTATTAGCCTTATTGATTTTCAACTTATAGCCAACAAATAAATCAAGATATTGATTTAAATCTTTTTGAGATTCGTCTTTAACCAAATCAATATTCTTATTATAAACCCTTGTAAATTCGTCAGTATAATAGGGTTTGTCATCAATGGTAAATAAAACTTCCTTGTTTGCATTTTGTGCCATTCCGGCAAAATTTACTGAAAGCAGTATTCCGAAGAACAATTGTTTTAATTTCATTATTTAAAAAATATAAAGTGAAAAAATTTTAGGGTATAAAATGCAATCAACAAAAATAGCAATTCAATTGCATTATACAACTATACGCCTTACTATTAACAAAAATTTATTTAAAAAGAAACGGCTCCAAGATCTGGAGCCGTTATAATAAAAATGCATGTAGCATTTTATACTGGGAGGGGGTTTTAAGTGTATCATAGTATTTCCCCAAATCTAAAAACATCAAAAAGAGTTCCCTCCCAAAAAGAGAAATTGCCTAGCATCAATCTACCACCAATATAACGCAATAAAACAGAACAAGCGTTCTTCTATTTACATTCAGCAATTTCAATAATTTCTGTTTTTCAACAGTGTACTAATTTAACATTCTAATTTTCTTTTTTTTTGCAAAACGGTCGCCATACCTTGAATGGCTTTAATTTCCCTAATTTCAGGATACAAATATGTCAGAGTGTTTGCTATCGGCTTTTATTTATTCTTGTTGGCTTAGAAATCTGGCATGGCGACTTTTTGCATTCTATTTTGAATTGGCTTTTCCAAACCGCATTCAAAAGCATAGAATATTTAAATCTTCAATTCAGGCTTGTATTATTTTTTGGCTTTTATATTCTTTATCTGCTTGTAATTTTTGGCTTGTATTTTCTTTGTCGGATTTGTGCTTGTAACTTTTGGCTTTTAACTTGTCTTTCGTGTGTGTATTTTTTAGGCTTCTAATTTTTTATTTTTTATGGCTTGTAATTTTGGCTTGTACTTATCTTTTGGCTTGTAATTTTTTCGTTCTTATTAATGGCTTTAAAAATGTGCTTGTAACTCTTGTTGTTTGTGCTTGTAATTTCTTTTACAATATTAATCGATTAATACTTCACAGACACTATCAACCAATACACAAAAAACCCAATGCCAATACATTAATTTTAATGTATTGGCATTGGGTAAAAGTTTAGCTGGCTTAACAGCAAAATTTTAGGTTAAATCTTACTTTTTTTGAAACAAACCAAGACTTACTGCCTTGATTATCAGGTCTTGAGTTCGATTAACTTCCATTTTACTCAAGAGTCTTTTTGTGTAAAAATAGATTGTGTTTACGCTTAAATCTAAATCATGCGCAATTTCTTTTGCAGTTTTTGCTTCACAAATAAACTTCAAAAGTTCCTTTTCACGTGGTGAAAGTTGTATTCCGTTGTATTTATCTGTCTTGTCAAATAATAAAATATCTGTAGCATTTTTGCTAATATAAGCTTTCCCCGGATTCAAATATATGTATTGGAAAGCCGCAGTCAACTCACTCGAAAAATCTTCTTTTGTCAAATAAGCATCAACTCCATTATCTAAGGCTGTAGAAATAATTTCAGGATCAACCGATGAGGAAAGTACAATTATCTTAAGTTTATCAGAGCTATATTTCTTCCTGCATTTTTTTAAAACCTGGATTCCGTCAACGCCAGGCATAAAGACGTCAAGCAAAAGCACGTGAGTTTTGTTCTTTTTTATATGTTCAAAAAAAAGATCTGCTTCAGAAAAAATCTCAGTAGAACGCACAAACGAGAATTTCTTCAAAACATGCTTAAGCATTTCTGCTATCATTTTGTGATCATCAAGAATGGCCAAGTTAAGGCTCATATCTTGCATTACATTTTTTTCTTCAGTCATAATTTACGAAAAACAACTTTGCTTTAGTAGCAATTTTGTGGATGCTTAAATGTATAAAAAATACCGTAACAAAAATTTTATTTAAGTGCTAATATACCTTTATACTGTATAGTGCAAATCTATTCATTTTTCAGATGAATTTCTAAACAATAAATAAGATGTTATCAAAATCCATGAATTAACTGACAATTAATTAGGCTTAATTATTTTATCATTTCTTCTTAATAAAATGTAATTTTGCGGTCTGAATATAAAAAAATGAGTTTCAAAAAAGAAATAGAGAGAAGAAGGACCTTTGGGATTATTTCTCACCCCGATGCCGGAAAGACCACACTGACTGAAAAATTGCTTCTTTTTGGAGGTGCGATTCAAGAAGCTGGAGCCGTTAAAAACAATAAGATTAAAAAAGGAGCTACGTCTGATTTCATGGAAATTGAGCGCCAAAGAGGAATCTCGGTTTCCACATCGGTTTTGGCTTTTAATTATAAGGACAAAAAAATCAATATCCTTGACACGCCAGGTCACAAGGATTTTGCCGAAGATACCTACAGAACACTGACCGCGGTTGACAGCGTAATTGTCGTGATCGACGTAGCAAAAGGTGTTGAGGAACAAACTGAAAAATTAGTTTCGGTTTGCCGAATGAGAAATATTCCGATGATCGTTTTCATCAATAAATTAGATAGAGAAGGAAAAGATGCCTTTGATTTGATGGATGAAGTGGAACAAAAACTCGGACTTACAGTTACCCCGTTGAGTTTTCCTATCGGGATGGGTTATGACTTTCAAGGAATTTACAATCTTTGGGAGAAAAACATCAACCTTTTCAGCGGTGACAGCCGTAAAAATATTGAAGAAACTATTGCTTTTTCAGATGTTCAAAGTCCTGAATTAGAAAAAATCGTAGGCCAAAAACCTGCTGACAGGCTTCGTGAAGAATTAGAATTGATCGATGAAGTTTATCCAAAATTTGACAGAGAGCAATATTTGGAAGGAAATCTACAGCCAGTATTTTTTGGTTCTGCCTTAAACAATTTCGGTGTTCGCGAGCTTTTGGATTGTTTCGTAGACATTGCTCCTTCGCCTCGACCAAAAGAATCTGAAACACGTTTGGTAGATCCTTACGAAGAAAAACTTTCTGGTTTTGTGTTTAAAATCCACGCCAATATGGATCCAAAACACCGCGACAGATTGGCTTTCGTAAAAATTGTTTCCGGAACTTTTGAAAGAAACAAGCCTTACATGCACGTTCGCCAGAAGAAAAATCTAAAATTTTCTAGTCCGAATGCTTTTTTTGCTGAGAAAAAAGAAATTGTAGATATTTCATATCCTGGAGATATTGTAGGACTTCATGATACTGGAAATTTCAAAATCGGGGACACTTTGACTGAAGGCGAAATGATGAGTTTCAAAGGAATTCCGAGTTTTTCGCCAGAACATTTCCGTTATATCAACAATGCTGATCCTTTGAAATCAAAACAGCTTGAAAAAGGAATTGACCAATTAATGGATGAAGGTGTCGCACAGCTTTTTGTGCTTGAAATGAACAACAGAAAAGTTATCGGAACGGTTGGAGCGCTTCAATATGAGGTTATCCAATATCGTTTAGAGCATGAATATGGCGCAAAATGTTCGTATGAAAATTTCCCTGTCCACAAGGCTTGCTGGGTAAAACCGAATGACCCAAAAAGCGACGAATTCAAGGAATTTAAAAGAATTAAGCAAAAATTCTTGGCTCATGACAAATATGGCCAGTTGGTATTCTTAGCCGATTCTGATTTTACGATTCAAATGACGCAGACAAAATATCCAAATGTGAAGTTATTTTTCACTTCTGAATTTGAATAAATTATAAAAAAGAAACCCGACAGAATTTAATTTGTCGGGTTTCTTTTTTTATGTAAATCTAATTATGCAATTACTCCTGAACCGATAAGTTCTTCGCCTTGATGCCAAGAAACGAACTGTCCCTCTGTGATTGCCGATTGCGGTTCTTCAAAAGCAACATACATTCCGTTTTCAAATTGGTGCAATTTTGCTTTTTGCAAAGGCTGACGATAACGAATTCTTGCCATTACATCCATAGTTTGTCCTGCTTCTAGTTTCAAATCTTGACGAATCCAATGCACTTCAGATTTTTCTATGAAAAGTGCTTTCTTGAATAATCCTGGATGCTGGTCACCTTGCCCTGTGTAAATTATATTGCTTTCGACATCCGTTTCGATGATATAAAGCGGCTCCAAAGTACCGCCAACATTCAATCCTTTTCGTTGTCCTTTTGTAAAATAATGTGCGCCTTGGTGTTTGCCTACGACTTTTCCCATTTCTGGAACGTAAGGAATTGGCGCAGCTTTGAAAGCCAATTCTTCTTCTAAAGAATCAAATTCTCTTTCTTCCTTATTATAAATATCAGTTTTAGAATCAATTTCAAAAATCAATCCGTCTTTTGGCTGTAATTTTTGCTGTAAAAATTCAGGAAGACGCACTTTTCCGATGAAGCATAATCCTTGGGAATCTTTCTTTTCGGCTGTAACCAATTCCATTTGAGCAGCGATTTCACGAACTTCTGGTTTTGTCAATTCTCCAATCGGGAATAATGATTTTGCCAATTGTTCTTGTGAAAGCTGGCAAAGAAAATAAGACTGGTCTTTGTTTCCGTCAACTCCCGCTAATAATTGGTACACTGGCTTTCCGTCAACTTCAATTTCTCCTTTTCTGCAATAATGTCCGGTTGCGACGTAATCGGCTCCAAGACTTAAAGCAATTTTCATAAAAACATCAAACTTGATTTCGCGGTTACACAAAACATCTGGATTTGGCGTTCGTCCTTTTTCATATTCAAGGAACATATAATCCACGATTTTTTCTTGGTATTGCTCGCTTAAATCTACAGTTTGAAACGGAATCCCGAGTTTTTCTGCCACCAAAAGTGCATCATTGCTATCTTCTAACCACGGACATTCATTGGAAATCGTAACCGAATCATCGTGCCAGTTTTTCATAAAAAGCCCGATGACTTCATAGCCCTGCTCCTTTAAAAGATAAGCAGCAACACTAGAATCAACACCTCCGGAAAGTCCAACAACGACACGTTTCATTTTATTTATTTTACGATTCTGGGAATCAGTTTGAAGATGCAAAAGTACGCCAAATTAAAGTAATTTGAAACCGATTGCATTTGATTAATTGATGTAAGTATTTGGTAAATTTATTTACTGCTTCGGCTGGTTTTGAGGCAGTTTTCTCGCTCCTTTGCTTTTACTATTGATTTCAACTTTTACTTTCTTCGCTTTGTTCGGATTTTCTTCTTTTATGAATTTTCCATTTTCATAATATTTCCACATGCCAGCCTTTTTGCCGTCTTTATATTGGCCTGAGGAAACGATTTGCCCTAATCCGTTTTTGTAAGTTGCTTTACCTTCAAGCTGGCCATTTTTATAAATTGCTTCTTCAAGAACATCTCCTTTTTCAGAATATTTTTTATACGTACCATTTTTAATTCCGTTTTCGTAAGTTGTTTCTTCTGCAATTTTTCCGTTTTTGTAGAACACTTTTCTAGCTCCGTTCAGTTTTCCTTTTGCGTAAGATTCTGTAGACATAATTTCTTTTGAAGCTTCATGATAATATTTCCATTCGCCTTCAAAAAGCTTGTTGACTTCTTTTCCTTCGCTCACTTTATTTCCTTTTTGGTCGAAAAAAGTAGTATATGCAGAACCGTCTTTCGCAGAAAAATCTCTTGTTGCAATTACTTTCAGCTCTTTGGTGTCATCAAAAAACTTGAATGTTCCTGTTTCTTTTCCGTGGTCGAAAGTTCCTTCGTAGCGCGGTCTTTTTGATTCTTCGTAAGTTCCTTTCCAAAGTCCGTGGCGCTGGCCTTTTTCGTCTAATTTATTTGTTTCTTGAGCAAAAGCTTGAAAAGATAGAAATGTTAGTAATGTGAATAAGATTAATTTCATATTTGTGTTTATGCAATGATTGTACCGAAGTTTTACCGTAGATTAAATGATTTTTATAAAGGTTTTATCTTAACCCTTCTGGACACGGATTTGAGAAATTTTTAAAATTTAAAAAATCTGTGTTTCTGAGAACCTTTCTATGAATTCACGAATTATTCTTGCTTTTATAACTAAAAAAATGGCACTTTATTGCGACATTATTCTGAAGTTTAAAAGGAATCGGAAACATTCTCAAAATAGCCCCGATTGCAGAGGAAATCCTTTTGTGGCGATTTTTCTTCGCCATAAAAGATTGGAACGGAAAGCGGGAATTGCCTTTCCTGAAAATGCCCGACGATTCGCTTCAAATTTAAAAAAGCACCCGTTTTATTGAGTGCTTTTTGTTTTATTTTTTTCTGCTTGATTTCTTTTCTTCAAGAGATGCTTTCTTTTCTTTTTGCTGCTCTTGCGCTTGTTCCATCATGTCTTGCATTTTTTGCTGAAACTTGCTTTTTGGCTTTTCTTTAGTTTTGTTCTCTTGAATTTTCGCATGGATTTTTTCATCGTTTACGATATAATTCTTGATTACAAGCATGATTCCGATTGTGATCGTATTTGAAATAAAGTAATACAAACTCAATCCAGAAGCATTATTATTAAAGAAAATCATCATCATTAATGGCGAAATATAAATCATCATTTTCATGATTTTGCTCATATCTGGCATTCCTTCTTGCTGAGGCGCTGCCATTTGCTGATCTCCCGTTGTCATTTTCATGTAGAAGAAAATTGCGATTGCTGCCAAAATTGGGAACAAACTCACGTGATTTCCATAGAAAGAAGAAACCACCGGAATGTGCTGTTTCCAAGAAAGCACAGCGTCAAATGATGACAAGTCTTCTGCCCAAAGGAAGTTTTTCTGTCTTAATTCAATTGCCGACGGAAAGAACTGGAACAATGCGTAAAAGACTGGAATCTGCATCACGGCCGGAAGACATCCCGCCATTGGATTCACGCCAGCTTTGTTGTAAAGCTTCATTGTTTCTTGTTGCTTTTTCATCGGATCTTTCTTGAATTTTTCGTTTAATTCATTAATTTCCGGACGAAGAACTTTCATTTTTGCCTGAGACAAATAAGATTTGTAAGTCACTGGCGACATTGCCAAACGAACTAAAATCGTGAAGATGATAATTGCGATTCCGTGTGCCATAAATTGGCTCAAGAATCCGTAAACTGGAATAAAAATCCAACGGTTGATCCAACCAAAGATTCCCCAACCTAACGGAATTACTTCGTCAAGATTTTTTTCATATTTGGTCAAAATCTTATAATCTGCAGGACCATAATACCAATTCATATTGTAATTTACTTCGCCACCTTTAAAAGCCAACGGCAAAGTCGCTTTATAAGATTTTGTAAAAATGGTATCTTTTTCTACGTCGTGAACCAAATTATCAGATTTCAATTCAGCTGTTTTAAAAGGCGTATCTGTCAAAAGAATCGAAGTGAAGAAGTGCTGTTTGAAAGCCACATAAGTTACTTCCTTAACTTCTTCTGTTTTAGAAGACTGCCCTAAATCATTGTCTTTTCCGCCTTCATATTCATAAATAAGTTCAGCATATCTGTTTTCATAAGAGATACTTTTCTCATTTCTGTAGGTTTTCATATTCCATTCTAAAGGCAATGCCTGTGAAGTCTGAATTACTTTGCTCAAGCCTTGCGAACGAACAGAAAAGTCCATCATATAATCGCTTGGTTTTAGAACATAACGATATTCTAAAAATTCCGTCGGGCTCGCTTTTAATCGCATTGCCAAAACTTGGTTCTCGCCTTCTTTTGTAAGCGTCGGCTCAAAATATAAATCTTTAGTATTCAACACTAGATTTCCTTGTGTTTTCAACTCGATATTCAAGCTTGCATTATTGTCTTTGATCAATTTCACCAACTGACCTGAACCTTTTTTAAACGCTTCAAAATTCTTTAAGGTCGCGTCAACAATATAACCACCTTTGTTAGAAAAAGTAAGTTTAACTAGTTCATTTTCAATTGTAGTCGTTGTATTTTTCGCAGATGGAAGCGTTGCCGAATAAGCAAAACCGCCCAAAGTGTTTTTCAATTTAGCGAGCTGCAATGAATCTTTTGCAATTGTATCAGAAACTGCAGGCTGCGCTTCAGTAATTTTTTGATTTACCTCTTTTTCTGACTGCTCTTTTTTCGCCTTGCTTTGAATTTCTCCTGAAGGTTTGTTGACATACATGATGCCCAGCAAGATCAAAAAGATCAATACAAAACCAATAATTGAATTACGGTCAAACTTTTTTTCTTCCATTCTATTCTAAAAATTTAATTTAATTGCACTTGATTTCTTATTGAAACCAAATGTTATCCTTCGTTTTGAATTTACTATTCAAAAATTATTTATTCTTATAATCAACCGCAGCTTTCACAAAACTCACGAAAATCGGATGCGGATTTGCGACAGTACTCTTATATTCTGGATGGTATTGAACGCCGATGAAAAACGGATGCTTTTCAATTTCGATAATTTCTACCAATTTCGTATCCGGATTTACTCCAGATGCTGTCAATCCAGCTTTTTCAAGTGCTTCTAAATATTCGCCGTTGAACTCATATCGGTGACGGTGGCGTTCTTCAATCTGGCTTTTGCCATAAATTTTTGACGCTAAAGAATTGTCTTTGATATCACATTTCCAAGCTCCCAAACGCATTGTACCGCCTTTGTCAGTAATGGTTTTCTGTTCTTCCATCAAGTTGATAACCGGATGTGCTGTTCCAGAATTCATTTCTGTTGAGTTGGCATCTTTATGTCCTAAAACATTTCTTGAATATTCAATTACCGCCATTTGCATTCCAAGACAGATTCCGAAAAACGGAATGTTATTTTCTCTTGCATAACGAACTGTTTCGATTTTTCCTTCAATTCCTCTTTCTCCAAAACCTGGCGCAACAAGAATTCCGTCTAAATCTCTTAATTTTTCTTCAGCATTTTTCTCATCTAAATATTCTGAATGAATGCTTACTACGTTGACTTTAGTTTCATTCGCCGCACCTGCGTGGATGAATGCTTCTAAAATCGATTTATATGAATCTTGCAATTCTACGTATTTTCCAACCAAACCGATGTTTACGATGTGCTTTGGATTTTTCAGTTTTTGCAAGAACGTATTCCATTGTTTTAAATCTGGAGTTGCTTTTTCTGGCAAGTCTAATTTCTTCAAAGCCACTTTATCTAAACCTTCTTCCAACATTAAATTCGGAACGTCATAAATCGTTGATGCATCAATGGATTCGATTACCGCTTCTCTTTTTACGTTGCAAAATAAAGCAAGTTTTTGACGTAATTCATCTGACAAATGATGTTCTGTTCTGCAAACTAAAATATCAGCTTTGATACCGCTTTCCATCAAAGTTTTCACAGAATGCTGTGTAGGTTTTGTTTTCAATTCTCCAGCGGCGGCCAAAAATGGCACCAATGTCAAATGGATTACAATTCCGTTATTTTCACCTAATTCCCAAACTAATTGGCGAACAGACTCTATGTAAGGAAGCGATTCGATATCTCCGACAGTTCCTCCAATTTCAGTAATTACGATGTCAAAATTACCAGATTTTCCAAGCAATTGCATTCTTTCCTTAATCTCATTCGTGATATGAGGAACGACTTGAACGGTTTTTCCTAAAAATTCCCCTCTTCTTTCCTTCTCAATAACAGAAAGATAGACTCTTCCAGTAGTTACGTTATTGGCTTGCGAAGTAGGGACATTTAAGAAACGTTCGTAGTGACCTAAATCTAAATCAGTTTCAGCTCCATCATCTGTCACATAACATTCTCCGTGTTCATAAGGGTTTAGCGTCCCTGGATCCACGTTTATATATGGGTCAAATTTCTGGATTGTCGTTCGATATCCTCTGGCTTGCAATAATTTTGCTAGCGAAGCTGCGATAATTCCTTTCCCTAAGGAAGAAGTCACACCGCCTGTAACAAAAATATATTTCGTCTGATTCATTATGTTGTTGTTTGTAGTTGTGTTGTGTAAAAAAACGTGGCAAAAGTACGAATTAATTAGTCAATTAGCGAATTAGATAATTAGATAATTTGCGAATGTGACAATTCGACAATCAGATAATTAGATAATTAATGAATTACGCAACGAGACCATTCCATAATTAGATAATTTTTATACATAAAACTGGCATTTTCTAATTATCTAATTGACGAATTATCTAATTAAATCGGTTTGGGGTATTGTTTTTTGATATTTTTAATCAATTCTTCCAAGCCGTTTAGTTTTAGCTCATAAACCAATTGCATCTGCTGTCCTAATTCTCCTTTCGGAAAACCTTTATTGCTGTACCAAACTATGTAATATTCAGGCAAGTCGATCAAATGCCAGCCTTCATATTTTCCGAAAGGCATTTTTGCGTGCGCTAATTTGATCAGCTGTTTTTTGTCTTGGTCCAAAATTATGGGAGAATTAAATTATAAAAGGAAAAAAGAAAAAAGATAATGCTCAAGAAAATATCCAGCAACAGAATCATTTTAAAGTTTCGCAAATTTACTTTTATATTTATAAAAATTCGTGCGAAGAATTGAATTAAAAAGAATAAAAATATTTTCAAGCTATACGAATTGTAGGCAACCGCTCCTTGAAAATTTAGATGTAAAATCTGAGAAAAGGCACGTGTCAAGCCACGGCTCTTGCAGAAAATCAATGGTTTTCCTGCACAGGAAGATGGTATTCCAATAGAAAAGTAGGATGCTATAAAACAATAAAAAAAGATAAACGCAATTATTAAAATAAAAATTGCGTTTATCTTTTTATAAGAATCGATCTCGTAAGAAGGATTTATGTTCACTCAAAAATTAGTTTGCTGGAGCGACAGTATCAACTGCTTCTGCGTTAATTTCTTGAATATCTTTGTTGATAGAATCTTCCGCTCTGCTTGTTTCTACTTTGATAGAATCCATTGCTTTGCTGATTTCGTCAGCATTTGAAACCGCAGCAGCTCCAAGAGTTCCAACAACTACCAGGATCCAGATAATCACAAAAGCCGTTGCCACGATTCCCAAAATCAAACCGGACTTTGGCATTGTAGTCGGCGCATTGGCTTTCTTAGCCTGAGACAATCCGATGGCTCCAAAAATAATGGCCAGCACTCCAAAAAGAATTGCGATAAGACCAAAGCAAGGTATAAATGCAGCTATTACAGCAATAATTCCCAGCACCAAGGCCGCAATTCCCATTCCCTGCCCTGCAGTTGACGGCGGTGTATAATTTTCCATCTATTATTTTTTTTTGTTATTAAAGTCTTACAAAAATAGAAAAATACTTTTGCCTGAGTTATCCCTGCTTTTAAAGTTATTAACAATTCTTTAAGATTTTATTTCCAATTAAAGACGATATCCTTTTCAATATCAGGATTTAGGCTTAATAAAACCGGACAGTTCATGGCAACTCTTTCTAAAATCGTCTTATTTTTTTCATCCGTAGAAATCGACATATTCATTATGATTTCAATTTTTGAAATTTTGCGAGGTTCAGATTTCATAATTTTTGTCACGTCAACTGTAGAACCGGTCAAATCCAAATCCAAATCTTTTGATTTTATCGCCATGATGGAAATCATACAGCTTCCCAAAGCATTTGCCAATAAATCTGTCGGAGAAAAAGCTTCGCCTTTTCCATGATTGTCTTTTGGCGCGTCAGAAAGAATTTCTGTTCCCGATTGAAGATGAACTGAAGAGGTTCTCAAATCGCCTAAATAAGTTACTTTCGATGTCATTATTGTGCTACTTTTACGCTCAAGTCTTCATCATAATAAAGAATATAAACTCCTTTATTTGTGTAACCTCCAGCTGGATTTTTATTATAATTGAATTTATTTTCAACGCCTTCTGTCGCATCGTCATAAATTGTTTCCTCAAAACTTTTCTCTTGTGACAAACGTAACAACGCATCAAAAGTCACGTCGAAACCTCTTGTCGCATATTGATTTGGAAAAATATTGTTTTTCTTCTTGTACACTTTTGCAAAAATGGCACCTTCCGGAGTTTCATTTTCACGTGTCACAGAAGCATACAGCATATTCAATTTCGCCAAACTGCTGATTAAAATTTCGTCAGAATCTAATTTATCATTCGGTTCTAAAATCACCAATTGAATTTGATAATCTGCTTTCGCCGCTAACAAAGCCGTGATTGTACTTTTAATCATCCAAGTGTTTGCCGTTTCCATAATCACATAGTTCATCTGCGTTTTAGAAAGCAAATTCTTCAAACTTTCTACATTCAAACCGCCAGTTTCAGTGAATCCAGCGAATCTTACTTTTGGATGATTTTCAGAAATATATTTTTTAGAAGTTCCTTTTTTCGGATCAACAACCGCTATAATATTTGCTGTTTTTTGCTCCAAATAATCAAACATCGCCTTTTTTAAATACTCTGTCGTTGGCATGGATTGATACAAATTGCTGTAAAGCGAACTAGCGTCTTTTGATAAAGGAGAAATTACCGGAATATTATCTTTGCTCAACAATTCAGCCGTTTTCTCTGCATTATTTTGATAAAACGGCCCAACAACCACATCCGCTTTTGTCAAATTTGACTGCGCAAAAGCACTTGAAACGCTAGTTGAATTTTTAGTTTCTTGGGAGTCAAAAATCTTCACATCAAGATTCAATCCTAAAGTTTTCGCAGAATCGATCGCAATCAAAGCACCGGAATAAAAATCAAGCGTCATGTTTAAGAAATTGTCTTTTTTCAAACGAGATTGCACCGTTCCTGTGGTGTCGCCAGTTACTTTTGAAACATTGAAAGGCAACAGCAAAACCAATTCTTTTCGATCTTTTTTCGAAATGGATTTTGTCAAATCTTTGAAGTTTTTAGGCAAAACTCCTGCTTGCTCGACATTTGCAGGAACTTTCAAAACCATTCCTTCGCGAACACCTTTTTCTAATTCTGGATTCAATTCCACCAACCCATTTTGGCTCAATCCGAATTGTCTTGACAAGCTATACAGCGTCTCTTTTGGTTTCACTTGGTAGGAAGCATAATCACCTTTTGGTGTTTCTTGCTTTGGCGTTTCTTGTTTTGGCGTTTCTTGAACCGTTTCTGTTTTAGCAACCGTTTCTATTTTTTCAGCATTTGCCTTGATCACAAGCTTTTGTCCGATTTTCAAGCTGTCTTTTTTAATCGAAGGATTTGTTTTTTCAAGTTCTTCAACAGTAATTCCGTATCTTCTAGAAATCGAATATTTTGTGTCTTTTGGAACTACTTCATAAACTACATTTCCATCAGCTTTATTTTCTTTTTTAATCTCTTTTTTAGCTTCTTTTTCCGCTTTTTTCTCTTCTCGCTTTTCTTCTTTTTCGGCTTTTCTTTCTTCTTTCTTCGTAAGTTCTTTTGGCGCTACTTTTGCTCCATTTTTAGAACCAGGAATCGTCAGAGTCTGTCCGATTTGCAGTCCGTTTTTGATATCCGGATTTGCATTTTCTAAATCAGCAAGCGTGATTCCGTATTGTTTTGCCAAACCATAAGGCGTTTCTTTTGCAACAACCACGTGCGTTGTAGCCGATTTTGGCGCTGGCTTTTCAACTTTTGCAGTTTCCTTTGCTGGCACTTTTACCTCGCCTTTTCCAGGAATCAGCAAAATTGTATTTTCCTTCACGCCATTTCTGGCATCCGGGTTTAAAGTGTAAATATCCAAAGGAGTTACTTTATATTTTTGTGCGATCTGCGTCACAGTTTCGCCTTTCCCGACCGTATGCTTCGTAGTTTTTACTTGGGCGGAAGCCGAAATTGAAAGTAAAATTATCGATACAAATGTTATAAAAAACTGCTTCATTTTGTTTGCTTTTTTAATTTAGGCTGTTAGTATTTTAAGCTATTAAGTCGTTACTAATTTACAAAAAGCAACGACTTAATTATTATTTAATCATTTTATTTATTCCCACTCAATAGTTGCAGGCGGTTTTGAGCTGATATCATAAACCACTCTGTTCACGCCTTTTACTTTATTGATAATCTCGTTTGAAATCGCCATCAAAAATTCATACGGAAGGTGAACCCAGTCCGCCGTCATTCCGTCTGTCGATTCCACGGCTCTCAAAGCGACTACTTTTTCATACGTTCTTTCGTCACCCATAACCCCGACGCTGTTTACAGGAAGCAAAATCGCTCCAGCTTGCCAAACTTTGTCGTATAAACCGTGTGATTTCAAGCCTTCGATGAAAATATAATCTACTTCTTGAAGAATTCTTACTTTCTCTGGAGTAATATCGCCCAAAATTCGGATTGACAATCCTGGTCCTGGAAACGGATGTCTTCCTAATAATGCTGCAGAAATTCCCAAAGTGGCGCCTACTCTTCTTACTTCGTCTTTGAAAAGCATTCGCAAAGGTTCCACAATTTTCAACTTCATAAAATCTGGCAATCCGCCCACATTATGATGTGATTTGATTGTTGCAGAAGGTCCTTTTACCGAAACAGATTCAATTACGTCAGGATAAATCGTTCCTTGCGCCAAGAATTTTACGCCTTCTAAAAGATGAGATTCTGCATCAAAAACTTCAATGAACACGCGGCCGATTGTTTTTCTTTTTGTTTCTGGATCATCGATTCCTGCAAGCTCATCCAAAAAACGTGCCGAAGCATCGACGCCTTTTACGTTCAAGCCCATTCCTTTATATTGTTCCAAAACGCTTTCGAATTCATTCTTGCGAAGCAATCCGTTGTTTACAAAAATACAGTATAAGTTTTTTCCGATAGCTTTATGGAGCAAAACTGCTGCAACTGTAGAATCCACACCGCCAGAAAGTCCAAGAACAACTTTGTCATCCCCGATTTTTTCTTGCATTTCTGCCACAATTTCTTCAACAAAAGCATTTGGTGTAAAGTTTTGAGGAACTTGAGCAATTTTTACTAAAAAGTTCTCTAAAATTTGTTTTCCATCTGTTGAATGATATACTTCTGGATGAAATTGGATTGCATAAGTTGACTCGCCATCAATTCTATACGCTGCATTTTCTACATCTTTCGTGCTCGCCAAACGCACGCCATTTGATGGCATCGTTTTAATCGTATCGCTGTGGCTCATCCAAACTTGGCTGTTCAAATGCACGTCGTCAAAAAATGCTTCGTCTTCCTTAATAAAAGAAAGATTTGCTCTGCCATATTCACGGATGTTTGACGGAGCAACTTCTCCACCAGAAAAATGTGCCAAATATTGAGCGCCATAACAAACAGCTAACATCGGCATTTTTCCTCTAATTTGAGATAAATCAGGATGTGGCGCATCTTCAGCACGAACTGAAAAAGGGCTGCCAGATAAAATTACAGCTTTATAGCTTGATAAATCACTCGGAAAATGATTGTAAGGGAAAATTTCGCAGAAGATATTTAGTTCGCGAACCCTTCTCGCAATTAGTTGTGTGTATTGCGATCCGAAATCTAAAATAAGTACGTTGTGTTGCATGCGCAAAAATACTATTACTATTTGAAATTAAAAATTGGTTTAGAAAAAAAAGCAGAAAGTTTTTTGTAGTATTGTATTTCAAATTTACTGCACGATTTATCAACAGTTGCAAACCCAATCATTTCGGCACTTTTTACACTAATTTTGCACGAATTGAATTTTTATTATGGAAGAAAATCTTAAGAAAAACTTTCTAAAAAACAGTTTGAAATGGACAATAATTTGTCTGCTTGTGGGAATATTTCCTGGGGTTTCTTCGGCGATTTTCCTTTTGTCTTTAGAATTTGCAACTAAAACTCGAGAAAATAATTTTTGGATTATCGCTTTGTTGCCAATTGGCGGCTTACTGATCGGATTGCTTTATCATTATTATGGAAAGGAAGTCGTAAAAGGAAATAATTTGATTTTGGAAGAATATGAAAATCCGAAGAAAATTATTCCTTTAAAAATGGCGCCTTTAGTATTAATCGGTACTTTATTGACGCATTTATTTGGAGGTTCTGCTGGTCGTGAAGGAACTGCAGTTCAAATGGGAGGCGCAATTTCTGACCAATTTACTAGAATTTTTAAACTCAATACTTCCGAACGAAAAACCATTTTAATTATTGGAATCAGCGCTGGTTTTGCTTCGATTTTCGGAACTCCTTTGACGGGTGCAATTTTCGCCTTGGAAGTTTTATATTTCAGTAAAATCAATTTCAAAAGCGTCATTCCTTCTTTCGCAACAGCATATATTGCTTATTATACCGTCGAATTTCTTCCTGTAAAACATACACATTATCATATTCCTTTTGTTCCTGAAATCGATTTGATACATTTTCTTTGGATAATTCCTTGTGGCATTTTATTCGGGTTTGCGGCTTTGGCATTTTCTCGAACGACACATTTTTGGGGAAAAATGTTTTCAAAATATATTTCGTTTCCGCCATTGCGACCTTTTATAGGAGGAATTGTTTTAGCTGCAATCATTTTTAGTTTTGACGTAACAAAATATATCGGCCTCGGAGTTCCGACAATTGTCGGCGCATTTGAAAATCCTAGCGGGAATTTAGATTTCTTGCTAAAAATTTTATTTACGGGATTTACGCTCGGTGCAGGTTTTAAAGGCGGTGAAGTAACTCCGTTATTTTTTGTAGGAGCTACCTTGGGAAGCGCTTTATCAGCGTTTGTCCCCTTACCAATAGCGCTTTTGGCTGGAATGGGTTTTGTCGCCGTATTTTCTGGAGCAACGCACACGCCAATCGCGTGCACGATCATGGGAATTGAACTTTTTGGAATTGACTGTGGCATTTACGTAGGAATTGCTTGTCTTGTCGCCTATTTTTGTTCCGGTTCACTTGGAATTTATCATTCTCAAATTGTGAAAGGTCCAAAATATATGCTCTATGAAAGATTCCGAACAAAAAACTTAAAGAATCTATAAATGATAGGCTTCAATTCCATAAAATTATCAATTATTAGGTAAAAAAATGTAATTTCGCAACCTATGAAAGAAGAAGAAATAAAAGGAATACTGGAATTATTGGCAACTCCAAAAAAGATTGCCATCATTCCGCACAGAAGTCCGGATGGCGATGCAATGGGCTCAACATTAGGATTGTATCATTTTTTAAAGAAATTAAATCACGAAGCAACTGTTGTTGCTCCAAATGAATTTCCAGAATTTTTGGCTTGGCTTCCGGGTTCAGAAAAAGTCTTAATTTTTGAAAAAGACAAAGAGAATGTGGCGAAAGTTCTTCAAGATGCCGAAATAATTTTTACGTTAGATTTCAATGCTTTGCACCGAACCGGCGAAATGGAAAATGTCTTGAATAAATTAACGGCGCCATTTATCATGATCGATCATCACCAAAAACCTGATGATTATGCGACTTTCGTGTATTCAAATACGAAATTTGGTTCTACTTGCGAGATGATTTATAATTTCATATCTTATTTAGGAAAAAAAGAACTGCTTGACGAAACGATTGCGAGCTGTTTGTATACCGGAATTGTAACTGACTCAGGCTCTTTTCGATTTCCAACCACAACGAGCGAAACGCATCGTGTTGCCGCAGCACTTTTAGATTTAGGAGCTAGAAATGGAGAAATTCACAACTCCCTTTTTGACAATAATTCTTATCACAGACTTCAATTATTAGGAAGAGCATTGCAAAATCTGAAAGTTTATCCTGAATATAAAACATCTTACATTCGACTTTCTCAGCAAGAATTAGACGAATTTAAATATGTAAAAGGTGACACAGAAGGCATCGTAAATTATGGGCTTACCATCAAAGGCATTGTTTTTGCAGCAATCTTTATTGAAAACAAAGAAGAAGGAATCGTAAAAATATCTTTTCGTTCACAAGGAAATTTTGATGTCAACCAATTTGCACGCCAATATTTCAACGGAGGCGGTCATATTAACGCTGCCGGAGGAAAGTCAAACAAATCATTAGACGAAACAATCAAAGATTTCGAATCTACTTTATCACAACAAAATTTTAATGTATAAGCTATGAAAGTTACCCAATTATTGGCCTGTGTTTTTGCCGGAGCAATTTTGCTTTCAAGCTGCAACAATCAGCAGGCCAGAAAACCGCTCTCTTACTCTTCTGGAAGTTTTATGAAGGAATCTGTGGCCAGAAACAAGAAATTAATTGCCGGGGAAGAATCGAAAATTGAGGCAATTATGAAAAGTGATTCTGCATCAAAATACATTGCTTCGCCAAAAGGCTATTGGTATAAATACGAAATAAAAAGCACTTCAAAAGATTCTATCATGCCTAAAAAAGGCGACGTGGCTTACTTCGATTATGAAGTGAAAGATTTGCAGGGAAATGTAATTTATACAGAACTAGAACTTCGTCCGCAGACCTATTTGGTCGACAAGCAAAACATCATGATGGGCATGCGCGACGGAATCAAATTGATGAAAAAAGGCGAAAAAGTTACTTTTCTTTTTCCATCACACATGGGCTATGGCTATCACGGCGACAACAGAAGAATTGGCCACAATGAACCTTTGATGACTACAATATTTTTGAGAGACGTTAAGCCTGAAACTGAAGTTCGCACAACAGAAAAGCCGAAGCAAGCGACACAAACACCATTAGTAACACCAGAAACTAAAGAATAACAATTAAAAAATAATGAAAAAAATAAGCTTACTCTTATGTGCAATCGCACTTTTCTTTTCTTGCAATGACGAACACAGCAAATTGGCTGATGGAATTTATGCAGAAATAAAAACAAACAAAGGAACGATCTTAGTAGAATTAGAATATAAAAAAGCACCGATTACTGTTGCTAATTTTGTTTCTCTTGCCGAAGGAAAAAACACAATGGTAAGTGAAAAATATAAAGGAAAACCATTTTATGATGGATTGACTTTTCACAGAGTTTTGCCGAATTTCATGATTCAAGGAGGAGATCCGGATGGAACTGGAATGGGCGGACCTGGTTATAGATTTAAAGACGAAATCGACACAAGCCTAAAACACGATAAAGGTGGCGTAATGTCAATGGCAAACGGTGGAAAAGCTACAAACGGAAGCCAATTTTTCATCACGCACGTTGAAACCCCTTGGCTAGACGGAATCCATACCATTTTTGGCCACGTGATTGAAAACGGAATGGAAGTCGTAAATAAAATTGCGCAAGGCGATAAAATTGAAAAAGTAACGATAATATATAAAGGAGAAGAAGCGAAAAAATTTGATGCTGCAAAAATTTTCAAGGATAATTTTGCCAATGAAGACGAATTGCAGGCACAGCAAAAAGCAGAACACGATAAAATGAGAGCGCAATATGCTGAAGTAATCAAAGCAAAAGAAGCTTATTTTACAAAAACAAAAACTGAAGCGACAAAAACACAATCTGGACTTCAATATAAAATCATACAAAAAGGATCAGGAAAAAAACCAGTTGCCGGAACTGAAGTTTACATCAACTATGGCGGTTTTTTTGAAAATGGAGACTTATTTGACTCAAATATTGAAAGCGTTGCAACAGCTTTCGGGCAATTGAACGCACAAAGAGCTGCAGCAAAAGCGTATACTGCCATTCCTTTTAAAATAGGAACAAAAGAAGGCATGATTCCTGGATTTATTGAAGGAATCGAGCAGTTATCGATTGGCGACAAAGCTGTAGTTTTCATTCCGTCTTACTTGGCTTATGGCGAAAGAGGTGCTGGAGACGTGATTCCGCCAAATACAAATATTGTTTTTGAAATTGAACTTTTAGATAAAATGCCTGCTAATTAATAGGCTTAAATTAATTCCAACTTTAAACCATTTACAATGAAATCAAAATTAATATGCCTGCTATTCTTAGCAATGACTGCAGGAATGTATGGTCAAGTCAAAAAGACCGCGACTACGAAGAAAGCTACAACTACGAAAAAAACCGTAAAAAAAGCTCCTGTAAAAGCACAAGCTCCTGATGGAATTTTTGCCACTTTCGAAACTACAAAAGGTAGAATCGTAGTACAATTAGAATACAAAAAAACACCAATCACAGTTGCCAATTTCGTCTCTCTTGCTGAAGGAACAAACACTGCTGTAAATCCAAAATATGCTGGGAAGCCTTTTTACAACGGATTAAAATTTCACAGAGTGATTGCAGATTTCATGATTCAAGGTGGAGATCCGCTTGGAAATGGTTCTGGAGATCCGGGCTATAAATTTAAGGATGAATTTGACCCGAGCTTGAAGCATAGTTCTGGCGGAATTTTGTCTATGGCAAATTCTGGGCCTGCTACAAACGGAAGCCAATTCTTTATTACGCACAAAGAAACGCCTTGGTTAGACGGAAAACATACTGTTTTTGGCCACGTGACTAGCGGTATGGATGTTGTAAATGCAATCGCTCAAGACGACGTCATCATGGAAGTAAAAATTTCTAGAAAAGGTGAAGAAGCCAAGAAATTTGACGCTGCAAAAATTTTCGCAGATTATTATGGAAATAAAGCTGAAGACGATAAAAAAATAATCGCCGCAGAAGCGGAAAGAAAGCAAAAACAATTAGAAGAACAAGCTGAGGCAAAAAGAGTTTATGCTGCAAAATATGGTCCTGAAATGGCTAAAAAAGTAGCCGAATTTGCAAAGGTAAGAGCACAATCTACTAAAACAGAATCTGGTCTTGAATATAAACTAACTAAAGGAAAAGGCACAAAACCTGCTGATGGAACTACGGTTTATGTTCACTACGCTGGTTATTTTGAAGACGGAAGCCTTTTTGACAGCAGTTATGAAGAACTAAATAAAACTTACGGGAAATTTGATGAAATTAGAGCTTCTCAAAATGGATATCAGCCATTTCCTTTTGAAATTGGAAATAAAGGCGGCTTGATTCCAGGATTTTTAGAAGGTATTAATTTGATGTCTTTTGGTGACAAAGCAACACTTTTTATTCCTGCAAAACTTGGATATGGAGAAAGAGGCGCTGGAAATATAATTCCGCCGAATTCAAATATTATCTTTGAAGTAGAGCTTTTAGAAACTATGCCAGAAAATAAAAAATAAAAAATCAATAAAAAATCGGGTTTCTCAATTGAGAAACCCGATTTTTTTATTTCTTAAATTTCCATTCAAATTCATCTTTTTCATTGATGATAGCACCAATTTCAACTTTTACTACATCATCAAATTCTGTTTGGAGAATCATCCAGTTTGGCTCGTTGAAGTAATTTTCAAGCGTATCAAATTCTTCTTTTTCCCACTTTGCAAAATCCTTGGTGTTTAATTCTTTTTGGATTTCAGCCACTGGTCTTCCGATTACTTTTTTATCTAAAAGAACTAATTCTTGACTTGAACCTACAACATATCCTAACTTGTAATTTTCATCTTTATAAAATGTCAAGCGTAATTTTTGTTCATTATATTGATAGATTGTATTGTCATCTTCATCTTTAAAACTCTTGCTTGGCTTGCCATAAATAGCTTCAACGTCTTTTTGAAGCATTCCGAAAACTAACTTGTCTATCCCAATTTTTGGATTGATTTTCATACTGTATTTTTATTATTAATTTTATTTATCAATTCTTGCTTGACGCTTTCCTCCCACTCTTCTCTTAAAATACTTAAAATCACGCTGTCTCTTCTATAGCCTGACGGACTCAGGCTTTCCTTTCGCAACACGCCTTCAACCGTACAACCTATGCTTTTCATGGCAGCTATACTTTTTTGGTTTTTATTATCTGCACGAAATTCGACACGGGCGATTCCCATCTTTTCAAATGCAAAACTAAGCAATAATAGCTTGCAATTTTTATTCAATCCTGTTCCTTGAAAATCTTTTCCATACCAAGTATAACCGATGTGCAACGATTGATTTGGCAAATCAATCATGTGAAAACGCGTGCAACCTGCATAACGCTTTTTGATTTTATCATAAACAATAAAAGGATAATTCGTTTTATTATTTCTTCCTTCAAGCGCCAATTCAATATAGCGCTTCAAGCTATCTTCACCCGCCGCGTGTACAAAAGAATAAGTCCAGATTTCTGGTTCATTCAAAGAAAATTTTAGTAGATTTTCAAAATCAAAAGTTTCTAGCGGACGAAGCAACACGGCATCATTTTCAAGGATAATATCTTTGGTAAAATCGAAGTTTTCGATCATGGTTTTAAATGTATGTTTTGGTGGTATGAAGGTAAAGATTTTTATTTTTAATCAAAACATTATATAGATTTTCAATATCAAATTAGGCCGGATTAATTTTATAATTAGAAAAGCGAAAAGTGATTATATTTGGAAACAGAAAAATTCAACAATTTAAGTGGAAAAATTAATCATACACACAGAAAGATTAACTATCAGAACGCTAAAAGCTAGTGATCTCGAAAGCTTTTTTATTTATCGCTCAAATCCCGAAGTCACAAAATACCAAGGCTTTGACGTAATGACAAAGGAGAAAGCTTCGTCTTTTATTGATAACCAAAAAGACAAATATTTCGGAAATCCTGGAGAGTGGGTCCAATATGGCATAGAAAATAAATTGACAAAAAAAATCATCGGTGATTGTGCAATTAAGCTTGATAAAAATGATCCGAGAATTGCCGAAGTTGGAATGACTATTTCACATCTTGAACAGAAAAAAGGATTTGCAAAAGAAACTTTTCTGGCCATTTTAGAATTTCTCTTTGACATAAAAAAGCTTCATCGCGTTGTAGAAACTGCAGATGTAGAAAATATAGCCTCAATAAACCTATTGAAAAGTATTGGTTTTAGACAAGAAGGCCATTTCATTGAAAATATATTTTTTAAAGGAAAATGGGGCAGCGAATTTCAATTTGCAATGCTCAAGAAAGATTGGGATTCAATAAAATCAAGGAAAAAATAAATTACAGAAAAATAATATTTCACTGATAAACAATCACTTAATTTTTATTTATAAAATTCAAAGGAAGTAAGTATCTTTGAAAATAAGTTCTCTTGCAAAAAAATCAGCAATACAAACTTTTATTAGACTAATCATGAAAAAAACAACTTTACTTTTCAGTTTTTTTGCATTCCTATTTTTATCCTGTGCAAATGATGATAATTCACAGCAAATTGATGACATGTCAAATGTTTTGCTGCAGAAAATAGTGACGCAAAGTGAAGAAGGAAATTATGAAACAATTTTCAAATATGACGGTAAAAAATTGGTAGAGGCAAAAAGTGCTTTGCAAAACAAACAATTTAATTATACTGGAGATAAAATCACTAAAATCAGCTGGTATACAAACCCTAATACAGACAATCAATTAATGCAATATGTTGATTTTGAATATCTGCCAGATGGAAAATTGAAAAGTTTTAAAAAATATATTAATGCTCCAATAAATGTAGAATTTACTTATGTTGGCGAAGATACTGTAAATTTTGTAGCCACCGCAGAGCGAGGATCCTACAGTTTTTACGGTTATTTTAAAGTCAAAAACAATGAAATTTCACAATATGTATATTTAGATGGAGGCAGGCCGAGACCGTCTGTAAACTATCAATATGACGAGAAAAATCATCCTTTGAGAAACGTGACCGGTTATGGAAATTTATTTTTATTTCACTATTTCTGCAGTTCTTTCCATGTTGATGGTTTTACTACAAATATTGGAAGCAGTAAAAATTGCATAAGCAACAGCCTGATTGACAATCCAAGTGTTATTGAAATCACGAATACCTATGAATATAATAGCGACGGATTTCCAAAAACGATTAACCAAAGTGATGATTCTACCTCAGATTCTTTATTTTATTAGAGATTAAATTCTATAAAAAAGCTCGAGAAATATCTTCTCGAGCTTTTTTATTTATTTCTATAACTGAATTTAGTACTCGAAAGTTCCGAATTCACTATTAATTGTTAGTTTTTTACCTTCAGAAGCTTCTACTCTGCCGACAATCTGCGCATCAACATTGAAAGATTTTGAAATAGCAATAATGTCTTCAGCCAATTCTTGAGGAACATAAATTTCCATTCTGTGGCCGCAGTTGAAAACTTGGTACATTTCTTTCCAATCTGTTTTTGACTGCTCTTGAATCAGTTTGAAAAGTGGCGGTACCGGAAATAAATTATCTTTAATTACATGAACATTGTCTACAAAATGCAACACTTTTGTTTGTGCGCCGCCGCTGCAGTGCACCATTCCGTGGATTTCTTTTGGAGAATAGTTGTCTAAAATTTTCTTGATAATCGGAGCGTAAGTTCTAGTTGGGGAAAGCACTAATTTTCCAGCATCGATTGGGGAATTTTCAACGGCATCCGTCAATTTTACTTTTCCAGAATAGACCAAATCAGCCGGAACCGAAGCGTCAAAACTTTCTGGATATTTTTGGGCCAGATAATTATCAAAAACATCGTGTCGCGCCGAAGTCAATCCGTTGCTTCCCATGCCTCCGTTATATGATTTTTCGTAAGAAGCTTGCCCGAAAGAAGCCAAGCCTACAATGACATCGCCTGCTTTTATATTGGCATTATCAACAACTTTATCTCTTTTAATTCTTGCAGTAACCGTTGAATCTACAATGATTGTACGAACCAAATCGCCAACATCAGCCGTTTCACCGCCAGTAGAATGAATAGTCACTCCAAAAGATTTCAGTTCTTCGATCAATTCCTCAGTTCCATTGATAATTGCAGAAATAACTTCAGCCGGAATCAAGTTTTTATTTCTTCCGATTGTAGACGAAAGCAAAATATTGTCAGTTGCTCCGACACACAATAAATCGTCAATATTCATGATCAGGGCATCTTGAGAAATGCCTTTCCATACTGACAAATCGCCAGTTTCCTTCCAATACAAATAGGCCAAAGACGATTTTGTCCCCGCGCCGTCAGCATGCATGATCAAGCAGTAGTCTTCATCATTTGTCAAATAATCTGGGACAATTTTGCAGAAAGCTTGTGGGAATAAACCTTTGTCGATGTTTTTAATAGCGTTGTGGACGTCTTCTTTTGAAGCGGAAACACCGCGAAGATTATAGCGTTTGCTGGTATCAGAACTCATAAAAATTGGTTGTGTTGTTGTGGCGCAAAGATAATCAGATTTTTAGACTTTTAGACTTCTTGGATTATTAGATTTTTAGAAAATTCGACTCCTTAGATTTTTATTTGGAAGGCTTGAAAAGTCCCTCTACTGCACTCGGGATGGCAAATAGTTTGCGGAATAAGAAAAGTTATAATTTACCGCAACCTCAGCACCTTTGAAACTTAATAACTTTGAAACTTTGAAACTCAAAAAACTAATTCTCCACAATCTCAATCTCCACTCTTCTGTTTGCTGCGCGCTCCTGTTCTGATTTTTCAGGAATGGCGTGAATGGGCTGGGTTACTCCGAAACCTTTAAAAGTTACGCGTTCGTCTTCAATGCCATTAATTTCTAAAAACTTTGTAATTGCTTTGGCACGTTTTGTAGAAAGATCCTGCTTGTCATTTGTCATACAGCAGATATGCCCTTGAATTTGGATTTTCATCTGTGGATTTTTACGCATGATTTCCAAAAGTTCGTATAATTTTGGTCGGGAATCATTCGTAATTGCAAAAGTATTCAGCTGGAAATTTAAGTTTTCCAAGACAATTTTCTCGCCCGGTTTTGCTTCGGAAACTCGTTCCATAAAAGCTACATCTAAAACCAATTCTGACTTTGTTCCGTTTGGAT
Source organism: Flavobacteriaceae bacterium PS02334 (assembly GCA_029959295.1). Classification (GTDB taxonomy): domain Bacteria; phylum Bacteroidota; class Bacteroidia; order Flavobacteriales; family Flavobacteriaceae; genus Flavobacterium. Next base: position 777,689 of record JASCOH010000001.1, read on the forward strand.
TTGAAAGTGTAATTTTATCTGTAAAAACTGGTTTTACCTTTGGTTTCTTTACAGGAATTTCTTTTTTTATTCCCAAAATTTCATCTTCTCTTGCCAAGTCTTTTGCTTCAATATAATAAATATCAACTTTTCTATTCTCCGCTTTATTTTTAGAATGGACGTGCTTTTCCCCAAAACTTCTCGTCTTGAAATCATCACGAATTTTAAGTTTTGACTTTACGATATTATGAACAAAATTGACACGCCTCTGGGCTAAAGAATCATTAAAACCTGTTGTTCCGTCTTCGTCAGTATAACCGTTTATTGCTACGATTTTTACGTCTTTATGCGAAGCTATAAAATTTTCCAAACGCTCTGACTGTACTTTTTTCAAGTCATGCTTGTTACTTTCGAAGTAAACCGAAAAAGCTTCCTGCGAATAAATTTTATTGGAAAAAGCGAAAATTACGATAAGAAGAAAAATATTTTTCATGACACAGCTTTGATTAAAAAACGAAGTAACGCCTTTTTTATTACATAAAAAAGCCTGTTGCTAATTGACAGGCTCTGACTATTTTAATTTTCTAGAATAAGAATTTCAACACGGCGATTTTGATCTTTTTCCCACTCATTTTTTTCAGGAATTGGATATAATGGAAGACTGCTTCCAAAGCTCTTATATTTCAACCTATTTTTCTCAATGCCATTTTCAACCAAAAAATCATAAACGGCTTTCGAACGAAGCATTGCAATATCCTCTAAATCAGTCCCGATTTGGCAACAGATATGACCTTGAATTTCAATTTTCAATTTTGGATTTTCTTGCATGATTTTCAATAATTCTTCCACAATCGGAATGGAACTTTTCACCATTCTGCCAGATCGATTGTAAAAATTCAGATTTTTCAGGCGAAGCTTATCGCCTATTTTTGTAGTCTTGATATCTTCCGTTAAAGTTTCTGACTTTTTTTCTGTACTAATTATTTTTTTTGGAATTGTATAAAAAACAATTGCTTTTCTATTTTCTGAATCAATTTTAGATTTGTTGAATTGTTCACCAAAACCTTTTACTTCAATATTCTCTTTTATCGAAATTGAATTGCTTTTTAAAATTTTCAACATATGATTTGCTCGTTTTAGAGAAAGCGTGTCATTATATTCTAAAGAACCAACAGCATCGCAATAGCCAAAAATTTTGGAAACCTCAGCAGTTGGATTTTCTTTTATCCAATTATTTAGTTTTTGTGCAGATGTTTGATTTGCTTCTGAAATATCGAAATCAAAAAAGACTTGAAATTGTTTTTCTTGGGAATAAATCAAAAAAGGGAAAAGTAGGAAAAAGAAAAGTGTAGTCGTTTTCTTCATTTTTATGTTTTTAAAAGTAACGCATTTTAAAGGCTTATATTACTCAAAAAGACAATTAAAAATCAATACTGTGAAATTTACAACATTTTAAGTATTACAATAGTAAAAACTATATATTTGTGTCAAATTTAAAAACCATGAAACAAAAAATAGTATTAACCGCACTTTTAGCATTTTCGCTATCAAATGCACAATCTGTAATTCAAACGGTCAATTCAGGAAGCGTAATTTCTACAAAATCTTTAATTTCTGTTGGCGAAATTATCATTGTTCCTGTAAATCAAACGCAGTCAAGCTCAGGAATAATTGGAATTTTAGCAACAGCACAAGAAACCCTTGAAGTTCCTCAATTTGAAATTGCAAAAAACATTATCGTTTACCCTAATCCAACTCTTTCAAAAATATTCTTTGAAACTAAGGAATCTCTGTCAAACGAAAATGTTTCTGTTTTCAACAATGCTGGACAAAAAGTATTGTCTGTTAAACTGAATTCAGATAATTCTTTAGACCTGACTGCTCTTTCTAACGGTATTTATTTAATCCAATTTTCAAACAAAAAATTCAAACCATTTAAAATCATCAAACACTAAAATGAAAAAAATTTTACTATTAACAGCACTTTTTATTACAACATTACTTGCCGCACAAGTTCCTCAAGGAATTTCATATCAAGCAATTGCATTAAATACTTCTGGCGCACCTGTTGTTACAGCTCCAGTGGGAATCAGGTTGACTATTCTAGACAACAGCGCAACAGGAACAGCGATTTACACTGAATCGCATACAAAAACTACGAACGCTCAAGGCTTATTTAATTTGACAATTGGTCAAGGGAATCCAACTTTAGGAACATTTTCAGCAATCAATTGGGCAACCAACCAAAAATTCCTTAAAGTGGAAATGGATGCCACCGGCGGTAGTAATTTTGCATTGGTTGGAACTACACAATTGTTATCTGTTCCATACGCATTAACCGCAAAAAAACTAGCATTGCAAGCTGGAGAAGGAATCACTTTGACTTCACCAAATGGCACACAGCATCAATTAGCTGTTAATGACAACGGAGAATTATCATTGCCTAGCCCTACAGGATCAACAAACACGCCTAGCCTTTTATATTTATATGGAAGCTTCAACAACTTCAATCCAGCCTCTGCACTCTTGATGAACTTAAGCAATCAAGATTTTATAGGATATAAATATTTTACAGCCGGGACACAATTAAAGTTTTTATCTAGTAATACAGCAAATGGCGCAGTATATGGCATAGATGCTATGCAAAATTTAATATTAAATGGAAGCCCATTTAATATTCCTTCAAATGGTTTTTATAATATAAAAATCAATGTTTATGGCCCTAATTTTTATATTTATTCTATTAATCCGCAAATAATTATTGATAGAAATAGCGGGCAGGCTAATTTCCCTATGACTTATAATGTAAGCAATAATAAATTAACGGCTACAGTTACACAAATAGTTGCGGGAGAAAAATTCTATTTTTACTATCCATCATTTAACTCAACAACTTTTGGAGATAATTTGTCAGACGGTACAACTGACCAAGGCGGAATCTCAATTTCTTTTCCTGGAGCAACTTCTACGCCAAGAAGCTACCGAATTGAAATGACTCCAGAATTTAATGGTTCAGGAAGTTATACAGTTACGCCACTATAAAAACAAAAAGCAGTATAAAAAAAGCCCCGCAAATTGCGGGGCTTTTTTCGTTGTGTAGGTGTAGTTTAGTAGATTTATTATTTAGTAAACAATAATTCTCGGTATTTAGTCAATGTCCAGATTTCGTCATCAACCAAAAGCTCTAGCTTGTCGCAGTGCTCTCTGATTACTTCAAAATAAGGTTTCACATTTTCGCAATAAGCAGCAGCCATTTCTTCTGAATTAGAAAGGTTGTTTGCTTTTTTGCGCTCTTCGGTCATTTCTTCCACTTTGGTATTGATACCTTCAATGTGTCCAGAAATTTCTCTGATCAAAGAAACTTGCTCTTTTGCAATCGTTTCATATTCGCTTCCGAAGATGTCTTTCAAACCTTTTACGTTTTCGATCAAAAGATTTTGGTAACGAATCGCTGTTGGAACAACATGGTTTCTTGCTATATCTCCAAGAACTCTTCCTTCAATTTGGATTTTCTTAGTGTATTCTTCCAATTCGATTTCATAACGAGCTTCCACTTCCACGTGGTTCATCACTCCTAATTCTTTGAAAAGAGCAATTGCTTTTTCAGAAACTTTAGCTTTCAAAGCTGTTGGAGTTGTTTTGTGGTTGCTTAAGCCTCTTTTTCCAGCTTCAATTTCCCAAGCTTCGCTATATCCGTCTCCTTCAAAAAGGATATTTTTTGTTCCTTTAATATATTCTCTCAAAACATTGAAGATCGCATCGTCTTTCTTCATGTCTTTTTCTTCGATCAAAGCGTCAACTTCTTTCTTGAAATCAATCAATTGTTTTGCAACGATTGAGTTTAAAGTAGTCATTGCGTTCGCACAGTTTGCAGAAGAACCAACTGCTCTGAACTCAAATTTGTTTCCAGTGAAAGCAAATGGCGAAGTTCTGTTTCTGTCTGTATTATCCAATAAAACGTCTGGAATTTTTCCAACAACGTTCAATTTAAGATCTGTTTTTTCTTCAGGAGACAATTTCCCGGCAGAAACGCCTTCCAATTCAGCCAACACTTTTGTCAATTGCTGACCGATGAAAACAGAAATAATTGCAGGTGGCGCTTCGTTTGCTCCAAGACGGTGGTCGTTGCTTGCTGTTGCAATCGCCGCTCTCAATAATTCTTCATATGTATCAACCGCTTTGATTGTATTAATGAAGAAAGTCAAGAATTGCAAGTTGCTCATTGGCGTTTTTCCAGGTCCAAGTAAGTTTACGCCAGTGTCTGTTGCTAAAGACCAGTTGTTGTGTTTTCCAGAACCGTTTACTCCTTTGAATGGTTTTTCATGGAATAATACTTTGAAATCGTGACGTTCTGCCACTTTTTGCATTACATCCATCAACAAAGAGTTATGGTCAACCGCTAAGTTTGTCTCTTCAAAAATCGGAGCCAGTTCAAATTGGTTTGGTGCCACTTCATTGTGACGCGTTTTTACTGGAATACCTAAAAGCATGCACTCATATTCCAATTCTCTCATATAAGTAAGAACTCTCGTTGGAATTGAACCAAAATAATGGTCATCCAATTGTTGTCCTTTTGCAGAAGTATGTCCTAATAATGTTCTTCCTGTCATCAAAATGTCAGGTCTTGAATTAGCCAAAGCCGTGTCAATCAAGAAATATTCTTGTTCCCAGCCTAAAGTTGCTGTAACTTTCTTTACGTTTTTATCAAAATAACGACAAACAGAAGCTGCAGCATCATCAACAGCAGAAAGCGCTCTTAACAAAGGTGTTTTATAATCTAAAGCTTCTCCTGTGTAAGAGATGAAAACCGTTGGAATACATAGAGTTGTTCCAAAAATAAATGCTGGAGATGTTGGATCCCAAGCTGTATATCCTCTTGCTTCAAAAGTATTTCTGATTCCACCATTTGGGAAAGAAGAAGCATCTGGCTCTTGTTGTACCAATTGGCCTCCGCCAAATTTCTCAACCGGATCGCTTCCGTCATAAGACGTTTCAAAAAACGCGTCATGCTTTTCAGCAGTTGTTCCTGTCAAAGGCTGAAACCAGTGCGTATAATGTGTAACTCCTTTAGATAATGCCCACTCTTTCATTCCAAGAGCAATATAATCGGCTAGTTTTCTATCAATTTTTTTACCGTGCTGGATGGCATCCTTTACACCTTGATAGGCATCTTGAGTCAAAAACTGACGCATTGCTTTGTCATTAAATACATTGCTGCCAAAAATTGCAGATTTTCTCTCCAATTCTTCAAATTTTACAGGCTTTCTACCTGCAGTTTGTGCTAACGCTTGAAAACGAAATGTTGACATATGAAAGATTTTAGAATAAAATTCAAATTATTTTGATGCAAAGATATAATTTTTATTACTTCAAAATCATTATACCCTATATTTTTTAGGGGTATATTTTAATAATAATTCATTTTACCGTTTTAAACCCTTTCAAATTTAGATAAATTCACATTTTGAGAGATAAGTATGGCTTACATAATTAAAATGATGTCAAAATTAATCCTATAAATAAATATTCAAATTGTATAATGCGCATCATATATAGGATAAGTAATTTTATTTTTATTAAAAAATCAATGATTTGTTAATTGTGTTAAACATACTATAAGGCAAAAATACAATTGTTGTTTAATACGTAATTTTAGATAAATAAATTAATAACCAAAAAATAAACGATCATGAGTAACAAAAAATTAATCTTAGGAGTCGCAGCTGGAGTTGCAGCCTTGGCAGTTGTAGGAGTTTTAATCGCTAAGAAAAAATCGAAAAAAAACCAGCTTTCGTCAAAAGCAACTGAAGCTAAAGACAATTTCAGAAGCAAATTGCAAGAACTAAAGAAAAAAGCAACAAAAGAGTTCAACAATACCTTACAAGACAGCGAAAACCTTGCAAACAAAGCAAAAGACAGAGCCAACGAATGGGTCTCTAAAGTTGCTAATTAAGATAAGTTTAGGTCACGAAGAATATGTTGAAAGATTGCCAATAATAAAATGAATCCCAATGAAAATGAAACCGCTACAATCGAACACAAAAACTGAACAAAACAATTCAGCGAGTATTTTGCCTTCAAGAATCAATTTTTCTGACGACGACCAATTGCCAGAAGTTTTGTTTATTACTTCTTTTCCGCCGAGAGAATGCGGTATTGCTACCTATTCTCAAGACTTGATGAAAGCGTTGAACAACCAATATGTGAGTTCTTTTTCATTGACGGTCTGCGCTTTAGAAAATAACAACGAAAGACATTTGTATGAAGATGAAGAAGTAAAATATACTTTAAACACTTCTGATTCAAAATCTTATGACGCGTTGCTGAAGTCAATTAATGCTGACGACAATATTAAAGTCGTGGTTTTACAGCATGAGTTTGGTTTATTTGCGGAAGATGTGCCGAGTTTCAATAAATTCATTACCGATCTTCAAAAACCTTTATGTGTTGTTTTCCACACGGTTTTGCCACGACCTGACGAAGCTTTTAAGAAAAATGTGCAGCATATTTTAGACCGTGCCGATTCTATTATCGTCATGACTAAAAATTCTTCTGACATGCTGATTGAAGATTATCGCGTGGACGAACCGGCAAAGATCAGCGTGATTCCTCACGGAACGCACTTGGTTCCTCACAAAGATAAAAATGCCCTTAAAATAAAATACGGCGTAAAAGGCAGAAAAATCCTTTCGACTTTCGGATTATTGAGTTCTGGAAAAAGCATCGAAACTACTTTGGAAGCTTTGCCTACAATTGTAAACAAAAACCCAGATGTTCTCTTCCTTATTATTGGAAAAACGCATCCTGGAGTTGTGCTTCACGAAGGCGAAGTTTACAGAGAATCGCTCGAAGCCAAAATCAAAGAGCTTAAATTAGAGAAAAATGTCCAATTCGTAAATAAATACCTTCCGTTAGAGGAATTGCTGGATTATTTGCAATTGACTGACATTTACCTTTTCACTTCAAAAGATCCTAATCAAGCTGTGAGCGGTACTTTTTCTTATGCCATGAGCTGTGGATGTGCGATTATTTCCACACCAATTCCACACGCAAAAGAAATGCTTGCTGACGGTTCGGGACTTACTTTTGATTTCGGAAATTCAAAACAATTGTCTGATGCCGTGAATCTTTTGATTTATGATATCGGCCTGCGCAAAAGCATCGTAATGAACGGCTTGCACAAAATCATCCATACGGCTTGGGAAAATTCAGCTGTAGCGCATGCGGTTTTGTTCCAAAAAATTTCTGGAGACACAATTGAATTGCACTACAGAAATCCGGCTTTGAATTTAGACCATACTAAAAAGATGACGACCGATTTCGGAATCTTGCAGTTTTCAAAATTGAATCGTCCTGACCCAAATTCAGGCTATACAATTGATGACAATGCGAGAGCGATGATTGCGATGTGCCAAGATTATAAATTGACGCGCGACATTGAAGACTTGAAATACATCAAAATTTATTTAGATTTCATCGCTTTCTGTCTGCAAGACGATGGAAAATTCTTGAATTACGTAGACATACAGCACAATTTTACAGCACAAAACAATGCTGTAAATCTTGAAGACAGTTCTGGAAGAGCGCTTTGGGCTTTGGGTTATTTAATTTCCCTCGCTCCTATTCTTCCTTCCAATTTAAGCAAGAAAGCAGAAGCCGTTTTCAGAAAAGCTTTGGTTCCTGCAGCTGATTTCCATTCGCCTCGTGCTATGGCTTTTATCATCAAAGGATTGTACTATTTTAACAGACATATCAAGGAAGTTGAAAATGAACAACAAATCAAAGTTTATGCAAATCGCTTGATGCACATGTATCAAAGTGTAGCAACTGAGGACTGGAAATGGTATGAAACCTACCTGACTTATGCTAACAGCGTTTTGCCAGAAGCCATGCTTTGCGCCTATGCGGTCACTCATGAGGAAGAATACAAAGAAATTGCCAAAGAATCGTTTGATTTTTTGCTTGCAAACACCTTTACAGAAAACAGCATCAAGGTAATTTCAAACCGTTCTTGGCATGTAAAAGGACAAGAAAAAAGCGAATTTGGCGAACAGCCGATTGATGTAGCTTATACTGTTTTGGCTTTGAGAAAATTCCATGATATTTTTAAAGAAGAGAAATATTTGAACAAGATGGAAATTGCCTTCAATTGGTTTTTAGGCAACAACCATTTACAGCAAATCATTTACAACCCTTGTACTGGCGGTTGTTTCGACGGATTAGAAGAAACACACGTCAACTTAAACCAAGGATCAGAATCTACAGTAAGTTATTTAATGGCGCGTTTGACAATTGCCAAATACTTCGGAAATCCAAACACGATTTACTTTAGAAATAAGCTAAAAGCAGCGAAGCTATTATTACTGAAAGCATAATTATTAATTCATTTTCAGAGAAAAAAGCTTCGCTAATTTAGCGAGGCTTTTTTTAAGCAAACTTTTAAAAATTAAGCATAAAAAAAGAGACCCGAAAGTCTCTTATGTTTTTTTAAATATAAGTTGAATTATCTAGTTTCAATAGTTTTGATGTTGCTATCATTTAAACCGTAGGCTTTGATCACTGCATTGTAATCTGAAAGATCTAGTTGATTTACATTTCTACCTACACCAGAATTATAAGCAGGTACAACTAAAACTCTAAAAACTTGGTTTGCAGAAAACGCAGGACGTTCTTCAGCTGGAAAATTACTTTCAAGATAAATACTAATTTTATTTACGCTAAAATCAAATGTATACTGCAAGAAATCACCATCTGAAAAATTATAAGATTGCGGAAGAGCTTCCCAAACATCATTTACTCCTTCAGTACCTACAAGCCTGTACATCAAAATCATATCTGAACTATAAATCGGCGGACTTAGAGTATAATCAATTTTATATCCATTCCCCGCATTAAAAGTAGTATTTTGATTAATTTCAAAAACCTCTGCAATTGTATCATTATCTGTTACAACGACATCATCGTCACTGCTACAGCTTTGGAAAGCCGTTATTCCGACGATAGCTAAAAGTAAAAATATTCTTTTCATAATTTAAATTTTTTTATTGTTTATAAAGGTATTCCAAAAATAAAGCCAAAAAAATATTTTAAGAGAAAATTCGGAAAATTATTTCAATTATCTTTGTACTTATGACAGATAAAAAACTCAAACTTTACATGATAATGCTGGGCGCTACGCCAAATGGAAGAGTCACAGAACAGCATGATATTTTTTTCGGAATTGGTTCTTCTTTAACAGAATTAGTTCCTGATATGATTAATTTCTGGCCGGAAGCTTTGGGTAAAATCCACATTGATTGCTGGCGCGAAGTAACTTCCGTTGACGGATATTCTATTGAAATTGTTCCAAAAGAAATGACGGCTGAATCTCCTGAAAAGTTATTTTTCCTCAATCTCGGCGGTTATAAGGAAAATGAATTTGAAGAATATCATTATAAAATGCTGGCTGTTTCAGAGACGCTTTCGTTAGCCACAAAGTCATCGAAACAGACTGCTTTTTACAAACATTACAGCTTTAAGAACGAAACGACCAAAGGCGCAACTTCGCACATTGATGAAAAATATGGCGTCGATGTTGACGATGCTTACAATGTGCAAGATATTTTATCTCCAGCTTACAAAGAAAAATACCAGTTAAAAATTACGGCTTCCGAAGAAAATCGAGAAGACGAATTGCATATTGGCTATGTAAAAATCAGCAGTTTGAAATAATTACGCTTTTAATTACTAGAAAAACGAGTCAAATAATCTCCTAAAAAAGGCGAAAGATCAATTTTATGCAGCTTCGGACGATGTTTTAAAATCGGCCATTGCGCAAATTTTTCATTTGTCAGATAAAATTCTAGATTAGTTTTGCATGCAATTCCTTCCACTTGGCGAAAAGGCAATTTGAGTTTTATCTTTCGCTTGTTTCCAGAGAAGAAATCTGTGTTTTTAAAATCATACAACAAATAGACAAAAGGCATCTGCAACTTGCTGTAACCGCACAAAACAACGATTTTCTTGTCTTCCAGATAAGTCGCTCCGGTCACTAATCCATGTATATCAAAAGTCGTTTTCAGTTTTGCAGTATACTTTCCTGGAACTTTAGGAAATCCGTACAAGCTGGTTTTCTTGGCTTTCCATTGTTTTGTAAATATGAAAATGCTGTCTTTTGAGACTATAAAAACTTCGCCGTCAAAATTTGTCTTATTGCTTTTCATCTCGCTAAAATCAACTTGATCTTCATAGGAAAAATAAATAGTATCAATAACTGGATTATTCAAAAGCAACGATTTCTTTTCCACCCGCAAAATGTGAAGATCTTTGCTGTTGGCATTCACATTATTGCCAATATTTCCGACATAAATATAATTTGCATCTTGTGAAATCTCTTCCCAATCCCTGTTGACCGTTTTCTTTAGATTATACGACTCCAGAATTTTTCCAGAAAGTGTATCCAAAGCATGAATTGCAGTATCAGTATCATCGTTGATCGTCCAAAATCTGTTTTCCCAATAAATAAGTCCTGAAGTTTCTTGAATTGTATCTTGCAGGACTTTTGAAAAAATCGGTTTTATTTTTTCGATTTTATAAGCACAGCTTCCGTCGTTCACTGTCGCTTTTGGATTATAATTTTTTGAAAGCGGATCAGTACAGCCGGCTATTTGCGAATTGGCGGCAAAAGAAATTAGCATAAAGCAGAGAAAGCCGAATTTCATAAGATTATTTTATCACAAATCTACTAAAAATAAGCGTTGGCAATGTTTCACATGCCATCACGAACTTAAAATTTATAGTTCCTTTAACAAGTGTTAATGTCTAAAAGTTATTGATAATGCGTAATTTAGATAAAGAAAAATATACGAGACTGCAAAAACAATACTTATGAACAAACTGGGACCAATCATTGTAATCGAAGACGACATAGATGACCAGGAAATTTTAGCCGAAATTTTCAAAAAACTTGATTATCCAAATAAAATCGTCTTTTTTCAAGACGGATTTAAAGCACTTGACCATCTTATAAATGCAACAGAACAGCCATTTTTAATACTTTCAGACATAAGCATGCCTTTAATCTCAGGATTTGAACTGCGTGACAAAGTATACCAAAATAACGACCTGCGCATGCGGTGCATTCCTTATTTATTTTTCACGACGGCAACATCGCAAAAAGCAATAATCGAAGCATATTCAAGGTCAATTCAAGGCTTTTTTGTAAAACCGACCAGCTTCAAGGAATTAGAAAATACGATGCGAAAAATAGTTGAATATTGGCAGGAATGCGTTTCACCTGATGCCGTTTATTAAAAAACCCATCTCCTTTTCAGAAGATGGATTTCGATAAGTTAAAATTTGAATAATTATTTTTTGATAACCTTCATTGTCTGGTGATTATTTCCAGAAGCAACTTCTAATAAATAAGCGCCTGCAGAAAGCGATTCTAAATTTACCTGAACTTCATTGCTGTTAAAGTTTTGTACCAATACTTTTTGTCCCAATAAATTATAAACTGCAACACCGTCAATTACCTCATTTTGAGAGACTGTCACAATATTCATTACCGGATTTGGATACAAACTTACTTTAGAAGCATCAAAACCATCTCTGGACAAAACCACTTGAGAAACCTCAAAAGTGAAAGATGTTTCAAAGAAATACCAATAATCATCCCAAGCAAAATAATAAGTCGTTCCTACTGTTGGCGTAAAGGTAACTTCTGAAGTATAATTATCATTTTCGCCATCAACATCATCGCTAAAACTAAGACAAGTCAAAGCGCCACAAGATCCTGTGTAAACATGAAGCCTTGTATCAACAATGTCATCAATATTTGCTTGATTATTTGACGAAATCGTGACAGCTCCTGCAGAAGTTGCAGTAAATGAATACCAATCTGCAGTAAAAGGCGAATCTTCTTCATCTGAACAATCTGGCGTTGGTAATTCTGTACCTGTCAATCCATTATTTGTGTAAGTACCTACTGTCACTGGCAAAGCAGTAGCACATGTACCTTGTGCGAAATTTAAAAATGGAAGAAACAATAATAAGGAAGTAGTAATTTTTTTCATAAGCTTTTTATATTTTATATCGAAAATAAACAATTTCAATGAATTACAATAGTATCTATATGAATTTTATATTTTAAAGCATAAAAACATTTATTATGATGAAAAAATAAATATCCAAAATCCATCTTTTTACTATCTTTATCAAAAAACAAAAACAATGGATTTTACAAAAAAAATGCTTCGCGATGATGCTCTGAAAGGAAAAGTAATCGTAGTAACAGGAGGCGGAAGCGGACTGGGAAAGGCAATGACAAAATATTTCCTTGAACTTGGAGCCAAAGTCGCCATCACTTCTCGTGATTTAGAAAAGCTAAGAAATACGGCGGAAGAACTAGAAAAAGAAACTGGCGGAGAATGCCTTCCAATTTCTTGCGATGTCCGTTTTTATGAGCAAGTTGAAATCATGCTTGAAGAAGTTTTGAAAAAATTCGGAAAAGTTGATGTGCTTTTGAATAATGCCGCCGGAAATTTTATTTCTCCTACCGAAAGACTTTCTGCAAATGCTTTCGATACGATTATAGATATCGTTCTTAAAGGCTCAAAAAACTGTACGCTTGCCTTTGGAAAACATTGGATTGATACAAAACAAGAATCTTCTACAATTTTAAATATCGTAACTACTTATGCTTGGACAGGTTCTGCGTATGTAGTTCCATCAGCGACTGCAAAAGCAGGTGTTTTAGCCATGACACGAAGCCTTGCGGTAGAATGGGCAAAATATGGAATTCGCTCAAATGCCATTGCTCCGGGACCGTTTCCAACAAAAGGCGCTTGGGACAGATTATTGCCTGGCGATCTTGCGGAAAAATTTGATATGGCTAAAAAAGTACCTTTGAAAAGAGTCGGCGACCATCAAGAATTGGCCAATTTGGCAGCCTATCTAGTTTCTGATTTTTCAGCTTATGTAAATGGTGAAGTTGTAACAATTGATGGAGGCGAATGGCTTAAAGGCGCTGGACAATTTAATCTTTTGGAAGCAATTCCGGAGGAAATGTGGGATCAATTAGAAGCCATGATTAAGGCAAAAAAGAACAAATAAGAAAATTTCTAAACAATTTTGCCCTGTAACTAATTATCATAAAAAGGATTATGCGCTGGTAAAGTTTTATTAATGTATAATCCTTTCGTTTTTATTTAGACTTAATATAAATTGACTTATATTTGCAGCCAATTATTTAAATCTAAACACAGCGAATATGAAAAAAATTCTACTTTCCGCAGGAATATTCTGCATTTCTCTAATGGCAAATGCCCAATGTGAAGCCATCCAAACCTTCAGCCAAGATTTTGAAAATTTTACAGATGGCGGTTTTGCACAAAATTGCTGGACGACAAATGAAACTGCCACTAGCCCAAAGGCAACAATTACTACGGTTTCAGGAACTAAAGTGATACAACTTTATAGCTTTTTCACACCTGCGGTTGCTTGGTATATAGTTTCTCCAGAAGTTTCAACAATTGACGGAAATCACCAACTTTCTTTTGATTTGAAACCAATTGCAGGAACAATGACTGTTCAAGTGGGAACAATGGCCAATCCTACCGACTATGCTAATTTTCAAAATGTAGGTACTGCAATAACTGTTTCAGCTGCACAAACAAATTTCAGCAACATCGTGATTCCAGCATCTGCAACTCAAAAACATATCGCTTTTAAAGTTGTTGCGTCAGCACAGCACATGGCTAGCTCACTAGACAATGTTTCTTGGCAGCCAACATTAGGAGTTGATGAATCAAAATTATCTTCTTTTAATGTTTATCCAAATCCATCTGTAGATAGAAATGTTACGATTTCTTATAACAATACTTTAACTGCAAACGAAAAAAACTCAGTAATGGTTTACAGCTTGGCTGGAGCAAAAGTTTTTGAAACTCAAATGCAAAAAGACACTCAAACATTCAATTTTTCAGAATTCGCTTCAGGAATTTATATCATGAAATTACAATCTGGAAGCAATGTTGCAACTAAAAAACTTGTTTTGAAATAATATCAGTTTGGCCAAAAGCCTAAAAACATAGTTCAAAGCCGGAAGAATTCTTCCGGCTTTTTTATTATTAATCTATTTCAGATTGTTAACAAAATAGATTTTCAAAACTCATAAATAATCGTATTTTTACGGTTCAAAATTTTAGAAATTAAATGGGCAAAATCATTGCTATTGCAAATCAAAAAGGCGGTGTTGGAAAAACAACTACGTCAGTAAATCTAGCAGCTTCTTTGGGAGTTTTAGAAAAAAAAGTTTTATTGATAGATGCTGACCCACAGGCTAATGCAAGCTCTGGATTGGGCATAGATATAGAAAATATAGAAATTGGAACTTACCAAATTGTCGAGCACAGCCATACGCCACAAGAAGCGATTATTCAATGCACGGCTCCAAATGTGGATGTAATTCCGGCTCATATTGACTTGGTGGCCATTGAAATCGAATTGGTTGATAAAGAAAATCGCGAGTATATGCTAAAACAGGCATTAGAAAGCGTGAAAGACAAATATGATTATATTTTGATTGACTGCGCGCCATCGCTGGGACTTTTGACCCTGAATGCGCTAACTGCAGCTGATTCTGTAATTATCCCGATTCAGTGCGAATATTTTGCATTGGAAGGTTTGGGAAAATTACTAAATACTATAAAAAGCGTACAAAAAATCCACAATCCCGATTTGGATATTGAAGGATTATTATTAACGATGTATGATTCTCGCCTTCGCCTTTCAAATCAAGTGGTTGAAGAAGTTCAGAAGCATTTCCATGATATGGTTTTTGAGACAATTATCCAGAGAAATGTGAAGTTGAGCGAAGCGCCAAGTTTTGGCGAAAGCATCATAAATTATGACGCGACAAGCAAAGGTGCAACCAATTATATTCACCTTGCAGAAGAAATCATTAAGAAAAATACGAAATAGATCATAATGACAAAAGCGATTAAAAAACAAGCATTGGGAAGAGGATTATCTGCCTTATTGAAAGATCCTGAAAACGATATCAAGTCGGTTGAGGATAAAAATGCAGATAAAGTTGTGGGCAATATTATAGAGCTTGAACTTGATGCTATTGAAATAAATCCGTTTCAGCCTAGAACCAATTTTAACGAAGAATCACTTCAAGAATTGGCTACTTCCATTAAGGAGTTAGGTGTAATTCAACCTATTACAGTTCGAAAATTAGAATTCAATAAGTTCCAATTAATTTCTGGGGAAAGAAGACTTCGTGCTTCAAAATTGGCAGGATTGACTTCGGTTCCAGCGTATATCAGAATTGCGAATGACAACGAATCTTTAGTCATGGCTTTGGTGGAAAACATCCAGCGCCACGATTTAGATCCAATTGAAATCGCTTTGTCTTACCAAAGATTGATGGACGAAATTCAATTGACGCAAGAGCAGATGAGCGACCGCGTTGGTAAAAAACGTTCAACAATCGCCAACTATTTACGTCTATTAAAGCTTGATCCGATTATTCAAACGGGAATTCGTGATGGTTTTATCAGCATGGGCCACGGTCGTGCAATAATTACGATTGAAGATTTAGACGTCCAGACAGATATTTACCAAAAAATTGTAAGCCAGAATCTTTCTGTGCGTGATACAGAAACTTTGGTGAAAAACTACCAGGAAAGCTTAAAACCCGCACCTCCAAAACCTGCAAAAGGAACAGCTTTCAATATTGATGAAACGGAGAAAAAAGCCATCGGATCTTACTTTGGCACTAAAGTGGATGTAAAAGTTGCCGGAAATGGAAAAGGAAAAATCACCATTCCGTTTCATTCTGAAGAAGATTTTAACCGAATAATCAAATTAATCAAAGGTTAGTGAGGAAGCTTTTATTTATATTTTCAGTATTCTTTTTTATGGGAAATCATTGCGCATTTGCCCAAGACGAACTGAATATTGTTGTGCAAGACAGCATCAAGGGAGAAGAAATTAATCCGATTGCCCCGGCAAAAGCCGCTTTTTATTCTGCCATACTTCCAGGTTTAGGACAGGCTTATAATAAAAAATATTGGAAAATTCCAATTGTTTATGCCGCCTTGGGAACCGGTATCGGAATTTATGCTTATAACAATAAAAATTACCACAATTACCGAGACGAATACAAGAGAAGACTTGCAGGCGGGGTTGTAGATGGCAACGGAAAATATGATTATTTATCAGAAGCGCAACTGATTTCTGCACAAAAACAGTTTCAAAAAAACCGAGATTTATCTTTGATGATTACCATCGGAATTTATATCTTAAATATAGTTGAAGCCAACGTAAATGCGCATCTCATGCAATTTAACGTAAATGAAAATCTTTCGCTTCGACCAGATCTCCAACAAAATGACTTGAATTACAAGCAAAATGTCGGCCTTACTTTAAACTACAATTTTTAAGAATTTATAATGAAGATAGCGCTATTAGGATATGGCAAAATGGGAAAAGTAATCGAAAGAATTGCTTTAGAAAGAGGCCATGAAATTGTCATGAGAAAAGCTGGAAAAGATAGTTTCGAAGGATTAGAAAATGCTGATGTAGCTATTGATTTCAGTGTTCCA
Organism: Flavobacteriaceae bacterium PS02334; assembly: GCA_029959295.1. GTDB lineage: Bacteria > Bacteroidota > Bacteroidia > Flavobacteriales > Flavobacteriaceae > Flavobacterium. Next base: position 794,260 of record JASCOH010000001.1, read on the forward strand.
GATGCCGCAATCAGCAATATTTCAACTTGCCTGAATTCAAATATGCCTGTCATTTCTGGCACAACCGGATGGCTTGACAATTATGACAAGATGGTTTCTTTGTGCGAAGAAAAAAATGGCGCTTTTATTTATGGCTCCAATTTTAGTCTCGGCGTAAATATTTTCTTTGAGCTTAATGATCATCTTGCAAAAATCATGGCGAAATTCGACCAATATAAAGTAGCCATGGAAGAAGTGCACCACACCCAAAAATTGGATGCTCCAAGCGGTACTGCGATAACTCTTGCAAAAGGAATTATCGACAATTCTGACTATTCAAGCTGGGCGCTAGAAAACGCAAAAGAAGATGAGATTTTGATTGACGCAAAAAGAATTGAAAATGTTCCTGGAACACACAGCGTTTTTTACAATTCAGAAGTCGATACAATAGAAATTAAGCATACTGCCCACAGCCGTGACGGTTTTGCATTGGGCGCCGTAATCGCTGCCGAATGGATTCAAGACAAAAAAGGGGTTTTCACAATGAAAGATGTTCTTGATTTAAAGTAACAAATTTCAAAAAAATAGACATATACTAAAAAATTACAGAGATGACACTAATACAATGGTTCTTATTTTTCCTAATTATGCAAGTCGTGCACTTTGCCGGAACTTGGAAATTATACCAAAAAGCAGGCAGAAAATCATGGGAAGCAGGTGTTCCGATTTATAACGCTATCATTTTAATGAAGATTATCAACCGTCCGAAATGGTGGGTAATTTTGCTTTTTGTACCAATTGTAAACCTAATTATGTTTCCAGTAGTTTGGGTAGAAACTCTGAGAAGTTTTGGCAAAAATTCAACTTTAGACACTATTTTAGGAATTGCAACTCTTGGACTTTATATCTATTACATAAATTATACTCAAGATGTAAAACATATTGAAAACAGAAGCCTGCATCCTGCAAATAAAGGCGCTGACACGGTTAGCTCTTTGTTATTTGCAATTGTAGTGGCGACTTTGGTTCACACTTATGTAATGCAACCTTTTACGATTCCGACCGGATCTTTGGAAAAAACGCTTCTTGTTGGCGATTTTTTATTCGTAAGCAAAAACCATTATGGCGCAAGAACTCCCATGACCACAGTGGCGATGCCGATGGTTCATGATACAATTCCTGTACTGAAAACCAAGTCTTATTTAAACAAGCCACAGCTTCCTTATTTCAGATTTCCAGCTTTTGAACAAGTAGAAAAGAACGATATCGTGGTCTTCAACTGGCCAACCGATACCGTTGTTGATTTCAAAGGAACTTACGCCACAGGAATCAGAAAACCAATTGACAAGAAAACAAATTATGTAAAAAGATGCGTTGGAACTCCTGGCGACAATTTATCTTTTGTAGACGGAGTTGCTTTCATCAATGGAAAGGAACTAAAGCTTTCTGATCGTGCAAGAGTGCAATATTCTTATGAAGTTGCAACTGTTGGAGGCAGCATGCTTGACCCAAATTATTTGACAAAAGACTTGAAAATATATCCGACAGATATCGGTTTCAATAGACAAAATAATACTTATTTCTTTATTTCACTTACTGCTGAAAACGCAGAAATTTTAAAGAAAAACCCAAGCGTTCAAAGTGTTACGAAATTAATTACCAAAAAAGGAGAAAATCCAGATGCTAGAATTTTTCCTTACACTAAAAACTGGAACCAAGATAATTTAGGTCCGATTTACATTCCTGAAGCTGGAAAAACAGTTAAACTAGACAAAGAATCATTGCCTTTCTATGAAATGATTATCAAAGATTATGAAGGAAACAACTTAAAAGTAAACGGTGACGAAATTAGAATTAATGACAAAGTTGTTGATTCATACACTTTCAAACAAGACTATTATTACATGGTCGGTGACAATAGACACAACTCTTTAGACAGCCGTTATTGGGGATTTGTGCCTGCAGATCACATTGTTGGAAAACCAGTTTTTATCTGGATGAGTCTTGATCCTTACACGCCTTGGTCGAAAGCTTTTGACAAAATCAGATGGGAAAGATTGTTTACGACAGTGGGCGGCGATGGAGAACCCGTTTCTTATTTCTTAATCTTTGTAATTCTTTTGGCGGGTTATATCATTGCTGATTTTGTAATTAAAAGAAGAAAGAAAAGAGCCGAAAAAATTGATTATTAAGCAATGAATGTTTTACTTCATCCTACCTATTTTCCATCGATAAGCCAATTTGCATCGATGGTTCAGGCCGATTCGATTACGTTTGAGATGGAAGATAATTTCCAGAAACAGACAAATCGCAACCGAATGTATATTTACAGCCCGAATGGCTTGCAGTTGCTCAATATTCCTGTGAAGCATTCAAAAGAAAGACATCAAAAAACAAAAGATATTCGAATTGAAGATGCTTTTGACTGGCAGAAACAGCATTTCAAATCACTGGAAGCCGCTTATAGAACTTCGCCTTTCTTTGAATATTTTGAAGATGATTTAGCGCCTATTTTTCAAAAGAAGCATACTTTTTTGATGGACTTAAATTTTGAAGCGATGGAAATTGTTTCGAATTGCCTAGGTTTCGGTTTCTCGTATAAAAAGACTACAGAATATTTCCATGAAGCAACTGATTTCTCTGATTTCAGAGCTTTAGCAAATGGAAAAAAAGACACTTACGAATTTGATCCTTACACCCAAGTTTTTGAAGAAAAACATGGCTATTTGAATAATTTAAGCATTTTAGATTTGCTTTTTAACGAAGGAAGATATGCAATGGATTATTTGAAAAAGCAATCTCTTTAGGCTATTTTTCAATCGCTAATCTGGTCATAATTGGAAAATGATCTGAATTCACAAATTCAGGGAAATTTTCAAAACTCTTGACTTTCATTTTTTTATCTGCAAAAATGTAGTCAATTCGTGCGGGATAATAATTGAAATTGTAAGTTTTTCCAAAACCGCTTCCTGCTTCTTCAAAAGTATCATTTAAATTTCCACGGATGCTTCTATAAACAAAAGAAAACGCACTGTTATTCATGTCTCCGCAGATAATTTCTGGAAGATTGCTATTCTTTTTATGGTTCATAATAATTTCCGCCTGCTCCTGCTGTGCCTTAAAAGCGTGGCTCATGCGTCGGATCATTTTCTTCGATTTCTGCTCGTTGATTCCGTTGATATCTTCGTTTAGTTCATGTACATCTGGCGTAATTTTTATAGACTGGAGGTGCATATTATAAACTCGAATCGTATCAGTTCCTCTTTTTATATCAGCATAAATTGCATTATTATTAGAATTAGGAAACACAATATCGCCTTTGCCAACAATTGGGAATTTTGAAAAAATAGCCTGACCAGTCAAAGTATTTTCTCCTTTCATCAGAATATATTTGTGCTTGTAGGCCCTCAAATTTATTTTCCCTTCAGAATATTCTTGAATGCAGAGAATATCTGGATTTTTATCATTTATAAATTCTGCGATCACTTCTGGAACATCTTCGCGCGGAATCCATTTGTATAAATTCAGCAAGCGGACGTTGTAGCTCATGACCGTAAAATCATTATTGGTCTCCGGAAGATCGGTTTGTGAAAATTTATAAAATTTATTTATAAAAGTAATTCCCATCAGCAAAACCAATGAAGAAAGCAGAATCTGGCGCTTCAGCTGAATTCCCCAATAAATAAAAAATAGTAGGTTAAAAATCAACATCAACGGCAAAACAAGCGTAAGCACTGAAAGAAAAGGAAAAAGTTTTGGCGCTAAAAATGGTAAAATATAAGCAAGAAAAGTTAATACAGTCAAAACTATATTAAAGAAAAACATTACTTTATTAAACCATGAAAGTTTCTTCATTTTCAGATAAAAGGATTTTGCTATTGGCTAAAGATCGAAAAAACTTTAATTATTTCCCTGCTTTAAAGAGAAATTCTTTTTCTTCTTTCGTAAGGCTGTCATAACCAGATTGGCTGATTTTATCTAAAATTTCGTCGATTTGCTGTTGCGTTTTATCTTTGGTTATGATTTTGCTAGCTGTTTTTTGCTGTGGCTTCACCAGATTTCGATGTACTTTTTTAAACGGCGTACTTTTCTTCGGATTGAAAAGATTAGCAAAAAAGTCTAATATTCTTGTTACTATCAAGCTTAAATCAGTTCCGTTCTGCAATAATTTTATATATAGAAATCCGAAAAAAGCACCTCCCAAATGCGCAACGTGACCGCCCATATTTGTTGTCGGCAATTGTACCAAATCTAAAATCAAGAAAACTGCGGCGATATGCCAAAGTTTCACATTTCCAATTAATAAAAGGCGTAGCTGGTACATCGGCGAATACGTAGCCGAAGCGAATACGATTGCCATAATGGCTGCGGAAGCACCGACTAAAGGCGCTGGAATTCCTAATAAGAAAAAAGCTCCGACAAAAACCAATCCAGCAAAAATCGCTGATAAAATATACAATCCGAAGAATTGCTTCTGTGTAAAAAAGGTCAAAAACAATCGAGATGCAAAGTTTAAAATCAAAAGATTAAAAAGCAGATGCAGAAAATTAGCGTGTACAAAAGCGTATGTGACCAGCGTCCAAGGCTTGTAAATCAAATCTGTCGGCAACGAAGAAAGTTGCAACCAATAGATAATTTGAGCATACAATGCTGGCAAAAAAGCTTGAAATACAAACAGAATTACAGCAATCCCGATATTCCAAAAAATAAGCTGCATGGCAATGCCGCCAGTCTTATATTGCAGTTTTAAATCGTCAATAATTCCCATAAATTAAAAGATTAATTCCAGCGATTGCTGTTGAATTGATTTTTCTTCCAATACCACATCATTAAGAAACCGATGATTGCACCGCCAATATGGGCAAAATGGGCAACACCACCACTTCCACCAAAAATTGATTTTCCGCTAACACCTAGAAATAAATCGAGAGCCAATAATCCTGGAACAAAATATTTCGCTTTTACAGGAACTGGAATAAACATCATCATTAATTCTGCATTTGGAAACATAAATGCGAAAGCTACTAACAAACCATAAATTGCACCTGAAGCACCAACCATGGGAGTTTGATTTTGCATCGCTGCTTCAAACAAGCTTTTTATATTGGCTTCATTTGCAAGATTAACTTTACCCGCATTTTGCAATATTGGCTCTAATCCTTGCAGAAATAAGTCAGAACGATAATGTGTTCCATCAGAAAAGTTAATATTTAAAATTTGGTGAAGCGTATTATTTGAAAGATCCAAGCTTGAACTAGCTTCTAAGGCATTTTGTATCTCCAAATAATTCACTCCAAGTTGTAATAAAGCCGCTCCTAATCCGCAAGAAATGTAAAAGAATATAAACTTTTTTCCGCCCCAAAACTGTTCCAGAGCACTTCCAAAAGAAAACAAAGCAAACATATTAAAGAAAATATGCATGAGATTTCCGTGCATAAACATGTGAGTTATCAATTGCCAAATTTGGAAATGATCACTTCCAGGATAAAAGAGAGAAAGTAAGTTTCTAGCTGGGTCACCTACAATCTGCGAGCCTATAAAAAATATAACATTTATAATCAATAACTGCTTGACTACGGGGGTGATGTTCATCATACTGCAAATTTTTTGTCAAGATCTTCAACACGCATGGTGATGAAAGTCGGTTTATGAAAAGGCGAAACATTTGGCTCTTTGCAGGCAAAAAGTCCGTTTAATAGATTTTCTTGTTCCTTTTCGGTTAAATAGGTTCCGGTTTTCACGGCAAGGCTTTTCGCCATCGATTTTGCAATCGAATCATTTTGGCTGAAACTGCTTTCAGGAATTCCGTCTTGCAAATCACTCAATAATTGTTCCAACAAAATCGAAACCTCGCTTTCTGTCACATTGACCGGAAGTCCCGAAATCACTACACTATCCTCATTAATTTCTTCAAAAACAAATCCTGTATTGACTAATGAAAGCTGTAATTCTACGATCAAATCAATTTCCGTAGAAGAAAAATAAAGATTTAAAGGAAATAACAATTGCTGGCTTGACGCTTGATTAACGGTCATATTTGTTAAAAATTGCTCATACAAAACACGCTGGTGTGCGCGTTGCTGATCAATAATTACCATTCCTGATTTTATTGGGCTTACTATATATTTTTTGTGAATTTGGTAAGTTCTGTGAACTGCTTCTTCAATTTCTTTGTCGTTGAAAAGCGATCCGGTTACTTCTTCCGATTCAAATTCGATGTCTTCAATTGGCGTTAAAGTTTCCACTTCCTGCTTCAAACCTACATACAAGCCTTCCCAACTTGAAGTGTCTTGTTTTTTGGTATAATTATAACTCGAAGCATTTGAAGAATAACTTGAACTTCTGTCACTATACGATTTTGCAGGCGCAGGATCTCCAAACGGATTAAAATTCGCATTAACCTGAATCAAAGGCATCGAAGCTTCTTTTCCTTCATAATCATAAGGCGTATCTAAATTGGCATCTCGGTCAAAATCCAAAACCGGCGCCACATTAAATTGTCCCAAACTATGTTTTACAGAAGATCTCAAAATCGCATACAAAGCATGCTCGTCATCAAATTTTATTTCCGTTTTTGTCGGATGGATATTGATATCTATCGTATTTGGAGGCACATTCAAATAAATAAAATAGCTCGGTTGCGAACCGTCTTTCAGCAATCCTTCGTAAGCCGCCATAATCGCATGATGTAGGTAACCGCTTTTGATGAAACGATCATTTACGAAGAAAAACTGCTCTCCCCTATTCTTTTTGGCAAATTCTGGCTTGCTGACAAATCCTTGAATTCCGACAATTTCAGTATTTTCTTGAATCGGAACTAATTTTTCATTGGTTTTACCAGAAAAAATATTGACAATCCGCTGGCGGTAATTAGAAGCTGGAAGATTGAACATTTCGCTTCCGTTATGAAACATCGTAAAATGAATATTTGGGTGCGCCAAAGCTACACGCTGAAATTCATCTAAAATATGGCGGTGTTCCACAGTATCAGATTTCAGGAAATTTCTCCTTGCCGGAATATTGAAGAAAAGATTTTTTACAGAAAAAGAAGTTCCTTTTGGCAAAACAGCCACTTCTTGCGAGACAAATTTACTGCCTTCAATCACAATATGCGTTCCCAATTCATCTTGGTCTTGCTTGGTTTTCATTTCCACATGCGCGATCGCCGCAATGGAAGCCAAAGCCTCTCCACGGAAGCCTTTTGTGTTCAGTGAAAACAAATCTTCTGCCAAGCGAATTTTTGAAGTCGCATGGCGCTCAAAACACAAGCGCGCATCGGTCACGCTCATTCCCAAGCCGTTGTCAATGACCTGAACCAGCGATTTTCCGGCGTCTTTAATGATTAATTTTATATCTGTGGCTTTCGCATCAACAGCGTTTTCAAGAAGTTCTTTTACCACCGAAGCAGGTCTTTGAACCACTTCTCCAGCGGCAATCTGGTTGGCAACGTGATCAGGAAGCAATTGAATTATACTCGACATTCTATGAATTTGATTGACTTTCAAAGTTACGCAATAAAAGCTAAAATCAGAAAGTTTGGTTTTATGAAAATCAGAAAGTTTTACACATAAAAAAACCTATTTCTTCTAACGGAAATAGGTCTTAAATATTTTAGAAATTTATTTTTACAAGGAAGATTGCTGTCTTAAATAACCCATTTTAATTGCTGCAATCGCCGCTTCGGTTCCTTTATTTCCATGAATCCCGCCGCTTCTGTCGATAGATTGCTGTTCGTTATTGTCTGTCAATAAGCAAAAAATCACCGGAACATCAGTCTTGATATTCAAATCTTTAATTCCTTGCGTCACGCCTTCGCATACGAAATCGAAGTGTTTTGTTTCACCTTGAATTACGCATCCGATAACAATAACGACATCCACTTTTTGGGTATCAATCATTCTTTTTGCTCCATAAATAAGCTCAAAGCTTCCAGGAACATTCCAGCGGATTATATTTTCAGGAAGCGCGTCGCAATCCAAAAGCGCTTTTTCTGCACCAGAAAAAAGGCCTTCCGTTATTTTGTCATTCCATTCAGAAACAACAATCCCAAACCGAAAATCTTTCGCGCTTGGGATTGTGTTTTTATCGTATTCTGATAAATTTTTATTTGCTGTAGCCATAATTATTGTGCCAAACCAATCATTGCATCAATGTTTTGAGACTCTGGAGCCATTTCATATTTCTCTTTAATTTCAGTGAAATATTTCAAGGCATCTGCATTTTGTTTCAAAACCAATGCCGTTTGACCAGCTTTCATTAAGAAACGTGGCGTTGTTACATCATTTTTATTTAATTCAGACGCTTTTACATAAAAGTCTAAAGCTTCTTTTGGCTGGTTCAATTGAGAATAAGCATCTCCGATTGCACCTTTTGCAATTGCAGCAAGAATCAAGTCGTCAGATTTGAATTTCTCTAAATAGTCAATTGCTTCTTTATATTTTTTAGTATTCAACAAAGCGATACCTGCATTGTAGTTTGCAATGTTTCCAGCGTCAGTTCCTGAATAATCTTCAGCAATTTTGATGAAACCAAGTTTTCCTTCAGCTCCCTTTAAAGACAAAGCATAAAGTGAATCGCTAACTTTTGCATCAGTTGCATCAGCTGCTTGTTGGAAATGCTGTTGCGCTTGGAACATATCTTCTGCAGCCGTATTTTCTTTTGGCTCAGCAACAAATTTGTTATATCCTAAATATCCCAAAGCAGCTACCGCGATAACTCCGATGAAGATGAAAATTCCTTTTTGGTTTTTAGCAACCCATTCTTCGGTTCTAGAAGCGCCTTCATCCAAAGAATTGAAAACTCCAGCAGTTGTACTATCTTTTTCTGAGATCGCATCAATTGGGTCTTGTTCGAATTCGTTTTCTTCTTCTGGTTTTGGAGCTTTATATCCTCTTTTATTATACGTTGCCATTAATATTTAATTTAGTGAGGTGCAAAAATAAAATTTTTATTCAAATGTAAAAGATGTTTTTGTCGTTATTTTTCAATAATTTGCACGCTCTTTAAAAAATGGCGGTAATTTTTACAAAGTTCTCACTATCAGTTGGGGTTTGCAGATGTATTTAAAAAAAATTTCCTTATTCAATTATAAAAACTTTTCGGAAGCTAATTTCGAATTCGACAGCAAAATCAATTGTTTTGTCGGCAAAAACGGCATTGGAAAAACCAATGTGCTTGATGCAATCTATCATTTAGCCTACGGAAAAAGCTATTTCAATCCGTTGGCGGTTCAAAACATCAAACACAATGAAGAATTTTTTGTAATTGACGGCGAATTTGAAAAAGACGACCGAAATGAGCAGATTGTCTGCAGCTTGAAAAAAGGCCAAAAGAAAATATTGAAGCGAAACAGCAAGCAATATGACAAATTTTCTGACCACATCGGATTTATTCCTTTGGTCATAATTTCTCCTGCCGATCGCGATTTGATTGTGGAAGGAAGCGAAACTAGGCGAAAATTTATCGATTCTGTCATTTCCCAATTGGATTCAAATTATCTTCAAAAATTAATTCAGTACCAAAAAATCATCAGCCAACGCAATGCACTTTTGAAGTATTTTGCCATCAATCATGTTTTTGAAAAAGATACCTTAATTATATATAATGAACAATTGCATGAATTAGGACATTCTATTTTTAATTCACGAAAACAATTTTTAGAAGATTTTCTCCCTATTTTTAACAAGCACCATCAGTCAATTACTGGCAATGCCGAAACTGTTCAAGTGGTTTATGAAAGTCAATTGCATGAAAAGGATTTAATGACTTTGCTGGATGAAAATTTGGCTAAAGATCGAATTTTGCAATACACAAGCTCGGGAACCCACAAAGATGATTTGTCTTTTGAGATAGACCATCATCCGATAAAAAAGTTTGGCTCTCAAGGACAGCAGAAATCTTTTTTGATTGCACTGAAATTGGCTCAATTTGAATTTGTAAAACAGCAAAGCAAGCAAAATCCAATCTTATTGTTTGATGATATTTTCGATAAATTAGACGAAATGCGAGTTGGCAAAATCATTGAAATGGTCAATAATGATGATTTCGGACAATTATTTATTTCAGACACGCATCCTGAAAGAACAGAGGCAATTATAAAATCTACACACCAAAGCTATAAGATTTTCAATTTATAAGGCACTTGTTATTTATTCAAAAACACTTGTTATTCAATGCTTAAAAAAAGCAATTTGTTAAATTTTTTAATTTTAACGGATGTTTATTCTTTTTTCTTACATTTGAAAAGGTTTAAAACAAATCTACCATAAAATTACCACCAAGCAGAATATGCAACATCTACGCCAAATGTTTTAACCCAGATGAATTTTTTGGCTTGATTACGCATTTTAATTTTAAATTTAAACAAATGCTAGCAACTTTAAAACACAGGAAAACAATTCATCTTTCCCTATTCCTATTCGTTTTGCTTATTCAAATTGTGATTTTCGTGCTGTGGTTTCGACAAAACAGCAATGAAAATGAGCTTACAGAATCTTTTGAAAAAACCAGCAAACAGAACTTAATTTTCAGCTATTCAAACGAAGTCACCAAAAATTATTTTGATGCTGAAAACTCTTTCATGGAATATCTTCATGATTATAGCCCTAGTTCTTTGGTAGATTACCGAAATTCATTAGAGAAAATGACTTTTTATCTAGACAGCTTAAATAGCCTGGTTACAATCGACAAAGAATTTTCAAACAATATTTCTATTAAAAAAAATAAGGAAAAAGAAATTATCAAACTTCGAAAAGAGTTGGATTCTTTGATAAAGGATAGAATTTCGCCACTTTCTGAAAGAGGTGCCGATATTTTTAATCTCAAAAATTATGACTACAAAAGCGTCTTGAATTCTATTGAATATGACACGATTCAATCAGCAGATTCAATAGCTAAAAAAGGTTTTTTTACTCGAATAGGAGATGCGATGGCTGGAAAATATGATATTCAAAAACAGAAAATGCAGATTTCAATGAAGATGTCTTACGGCAGTACGAAAAAAATCGGAACTCCTGAAGAACAAATGTTTAACATCTTCAACAGTACTAAAACTTATTACCAAAAAGAGTTTGGAAATCTAAGAAATACCTATTCTAACTTAAGAGAAATCGACCGCGAATTGATGATTATCAATAAGAAGATCTTGAGAAACAGCCAAGACATCATTTTGCTTTACAACGAATCTGTCCAGCAATCGAATCGAGCTCAATTTGAAGGCGCTCTGGTCAATTTGAAAAATAAAAGAAGCCTGATTGTCATCCTTATTACTTCCATGGTCGTCTGCACGATTCTGCTTTTGCTTTATTCGATTTACGCTTACATCTATGAAAAAGATTTGGCTTCCTCAAAAATAGAAGCTGAAAAAAACCTGGAATTTAAGAATAGGATTATCGGGATGCTGAGCCATGAAATGCGTTCTCCTTTGAATATTATTTCAAACATTACCAACAAACTGAAGACTTCCAAAAAAGAAGATTCGCAATCTGACGAAGTGAATTTATTACATTTCACATCCAACTCGCTTCAAATTACGGTAAATCAAATTCTGGATTTCTTTAAAAATGAGAGTGGAAAATTAGTTGCTTACAATTCAAAAGTAAATCTTCAAAATGAGATTATTTCAATTTTAGGCTCTTTAAAATCTCTGGCAGATGTCAAAAAAATCGCCTTGATTTCGCATGTTGACAATTCTTTAAGTACAGAAGTTTGGGCCGATAAAGGAAAAATTCATCAGCTTTTCTACAATATAATAGGAAATGCGTTGAAATTCACAAACCAAGGAAATATAACCGTTACGTGCAAGTTTACAGAAATTGAAGGCAAATATAGATTTGATGTAAAAATCAAGGACACAGGCGTCGGAATTCCAAAAGATGATCTAGAAAAAGTTTTTGACAAATATTACCAAAGCAAGCATTCTAAAGAACAAATCAGCTTTGGCGCCGGTTTAGGGTTGAATTTATGCAAGGAAATCGTAGAGCTTTATGATGGAAAAATTTCTGTAGACAGCGAATTGAACCAAGGAACGGAAATTGATTTTTACTTGCTTTTGGACAAAAGTGAAGAAAATCAGCAATCTGACAAAGAAAAATTGGTTGCACTGTCTGAAAGCCGAGAAATAAAAGCAGTTGTTGTTGACGATGATTTAATGGTGACTACGATTATGAAAAAAATGCTTTCTGAAGTAAAGTTTAAAGTAGCCGCTTTTCAATCGGATATTACGGCTAAAGAATACCTTCAAAAAGAAAATATCGATATCATTCTAACCGATTTGCAAATTGCAAATGTTTCTGGAATTGATTTTATAAAGGAAATCAAGGCCATGAACAATGAAAATGCATCAAAACCGATAATTGCGATAACGGGAGACGCGTCGATAAATGAGGGAGATTTGCAAAATATTCAAGCTCAGGAAATTATTATCAAACCTGTCAATAAAGAAGAATTGTTTTCAAAACTGCTGAAAATTTTACAGGAGAATAAATAATTTCATACCTTAGTTATGCGCAAAAGCGGCTTCTAATTTACAATTTTACGACTAATGGTTTCACAAAAAATATTGCAGTTTCTTGAAGATTTAAAACAAAATAACAACCGCGAATGGTTTCATGAGAATAAAGAACGCTACGAAATTTACAAGAAAGAATATACGAAATTAATTGAAGATTTTTTAGCAGAAATGATTCCGCTTGATGATTCACTTCGCCATTTGGAACCTAAAAATTGCTCTTTCAGAATTGCGCGCGACATTCGATTTTCAAAAGACAAAACACCCTACAAAACCCACATGGGAATTTGGCTTTCCGGCGGTACAAAAAACACAAACCTTCCCGGATATTACATTCACATTGAAGAAGGAAAAAGTTTTATCGGCGGTGGCGTTTGGTGGCCAGATGCCGCAGATTTGAAAAAAATCCGTAAAGAAATTGCTTATTTCTACGAAGATTTGGAAGAAATTTTAGAAGACAAAAACTTTAAGAAAGAGTTCGGAGATTTTGAAAGAAACGATTCTGTTTCCTTAAAAAATGCTCCAAAAGATTATGAAAAAGAGCATCCTGCAATTGAATTTCTGAAACTTAAAAGTTTTACGGCTGGACAAAACTTGGATGACAGCCTTTTAAAAGATAAAGATTTCGTGAAAAAAGTTTCGGAAAAATTAATCGCGCTCAAACCCATGAATGAATTTTTAGAACGTGCGCTGACAACCGAAGAATAATTATGATTTCCGAAAGGTTTGGATTACTTTTACAGCTTTAAAACGCTAGCACATTTATGGAAATTCAGTCAAATTTTTCTCTAAAAAAATACAATACTTTTGGAATTGAAGCAAAGGCAAAACACTTTGTTTCTGTAAATTCTATCGAGGAATTAAAAACGGTTTTGGAAGAAAATCCAGATAAGAAAAAGTTTATTCTCGGTGGCGGAAGCAATATGCTTTTGACGCAAGATGTAGACGCGCTGGTGATTCACGTTGATTTAAAAGGAAAATTCATTTTAGAGCAAACTGAAGATTTTGTATTTGTTCAAGCAAACGCTGGCGAAAACTGGCACGAATTTGTGCTTTGGACAATTGGCCAAGATTTTGGAGGAATTGAAAACATGTCGCTGATTCCTGGAAATGTCGGCACTACTCCAATTCAAAATATTGGCGCTTATGGAACAGAAATAAAAGACACTTTTTTTTCGTGTCAAGCAATCAATATCAACACTTTAGAAACCAGACATTTTACCAAAGAAGAATGCAAATTCGGCTATCGCGAAAGCATTTTCAAAAACGAGGTAAAAGACCAATATATCATTACTTCTGTAGTTTTCAAGCTGACGAAACACAGCCATAAAATCAATATTTCTTACGGAGATATTGCCGCAGAACTTACCAAGAAAGATATTATTGTCCCGACTTTAATTGATGTGAGCAATGCAATTATTGCCATTCGACAAAGCAAACTTCCTGATCCTAAAGAATTAGGAAACAGCGGCAGTTTCTTTAAAAATCCGATTATTCCTAAAAGCGATTTTGAAAAAATTCATCTTTTAAATCCAGAAATGCCGAGTTATTCTGTTTCTGAAACTGAGGTCAAAGTTCCGGCTGGCTGGCTGATTGAAAAAGCCGGCTTTAAAGGAAAACGCTTTGGTGATGCAGGAATTCATAAAAACCAAGCTTTGGTTTTGGTAAATTATGGCAGTGCAACCGGACAGGATATTTTAAATGTTTCAAAAGAGATTCAGCAAACTGTAAAAGAAATGTTTGGAATTGAAATTGAAGCGGAAGTTAATGTGATTTAAGGCTTGAAAGACAAAGTTTATAATAATGTATCAAGAAAACAAAAGCGAAATTGACCAAAAAGGCTTTTCAATAATAAATTCGGTTTACACATCTGAAGAAATTGAAACTATCGGAAAATTTATCGACGCTCAAAATTCTTCAAATCCAACTTTTAGAAAATCAGAGGATCTTTTTGCGATAAGACAATTTTTAAAAGAATTGCCGGAAATAAAATCATTAGTTTTCAATGAAAAGCTGAAATCTGTTATAAAATCAATTGCTGATGAGAATTATTTTATTGTAAAATCAATTTATTTTGACAAACCTGAGAAATCGAATTGGTTTGTGGCTTATCATCAAGACTTGACAATTTCTGTAGATAAAAAAGAAGATATTGAAGGATTTGGCTCGTGGACTTCAAAACACAATCAATTTGCAGTACAACCGACGCTTGATATTCTGGAAAATATTTTTACAATTAGAATCCATTTAGATGAAACTGATGAAAATAACGGCGCGTTAAAAGTTATTGACGAATCGCATTCAAAAAACATTTACAGACCCGAAACCATTGATTGGAAAATTGAAAAAGAAAGTTTTTGCAATGTTGAAGCTGGCGGAATTATGATTATGAAACCCCTGCTTCTTCATGGTTCAAATCGAACTTCCAACAACAAAAGACGAAGAGTTATTCACATTGAATTTTCAAATAAAACATTGCCAAAGGAAATAAATTGGTCTGAATTCTCAGAAATATGGAATTAATAAAAACAAGAATTTCTTTATTTTAATTCCTCTTAAAAATTAATTGCCAATCCACTTTTCAATCGTACCTTGCACACATTTTTAAAAAAGGATAAGCTTATATGTTGACCATTATTTTCTATGCATTTATTGCAGTTGTAGCCGTTCAGCTATTTTATTATCTTATTGTTTTTGGAAAGTTTTCCTTTACAAAACCGCAAACCAGCACGCCGAAAAGAATTCCAATTTCGGTGATTGTTTGTGCTAAAAATGAGCAGGAAAACGTAAAGAAATTCATTCCGCTTTTGGCAGAACAGAATTATCCAGATTATGAAATTATCTTGATTGACGATGCTTCGAGCGATGATACTTTAGATGTTTTTGAAGAATTTGAAAAGCAATATTCCAACATCAGATTAGTAAAAGTCCAAAATAATGAAGCCTTTTGGGGAAACAAAAAATTCGCACTTACTTTAGGAATCAAAGCAGCAAAAAACGAATATCTTTTATTCACAGATGCTGACTGTTACCCGACTTCAAAGGATTGGATCAAAGAAATGAGCTCGCAATTTACCATGAGCAAAACCATTGTATTGGGTTATGGCGCTTATGAAAAAATCCAAAAATCATTCTTGAATAAAATCATCCGTTTTGAGACTATGCTGACCGCTGTTCAATATTTTTCTTGGGCAAAAATGGGCAGGCCTTACATGGGCGTCGGCAGAAATTTAGCTTATAAAAAAGATGAATTTTTCAATGTAAATGGCTTTATCGACCACATGAAAATACGTTCTGGAGATGATGATCTTTTCATCAACCAAGCTTCACACGCAAAAAACACTACGATTTGTTTTACGCCAGAAAGCTTTACTTTTTCAGAACCTAAAAAAACGTTCAAGTCTTGGTTTGACCAAAAAAGACGCCACGTTTCAACGGCTAATTTTTACAAACCTTTTGACAGAATGCAATTGTCAGTTTTCTATGTGTCGCAATTTTTATTTTTGCTTTTTGCTGTAATCCTGCTCGCATTTCAATTTAATTGGATGGTTATCGTGCCGATTATTGTGGGAAGATATATTTTCACATGGATTTCTTTAGGCTATTCTGCAAATAAGCTGAAAGAAAAAGACGTTATGTATTGGTATCCAGTGATCGAAATCTTGCTTATTTTCACGCAATTGAATATCTTTATAACTAATAGCATCTCAAAACCAGTACATTGGAAATAAAAATTCAGATAGAAAAAGCAAAAATAGGGGATCAGGTTGCCTTCACTTCTCTTTTGGATTATTATTGGAACGAAGTCTACGGATTCATGCTGAAACGCACTGAAAATGAAACTGATGCTGAGGATATCACGATAGAGACTTTTGCAAAAGCATTTGACAAAATCGCTACTTACAATCCTGAATTTCAGTTCAATACATGGCTGATTGCGATTGCAAAAAATGTGCATATCGATATGCTTCGCAAGAAAAAATCTACGCTTTTTATTGACATTACCGACGAAGAAGACAACCAAGCTTACAATGTTGCCGACAGCTCTCCTTCTGCTGAAGATCAATTAATTACACAGCAAAATCTTTCGCAACTATTGCAATTTATCAAGCAATTAAAACCTCATTATCAAGAAGTTATCCAGCTCCGCTATTTTCAAGAATTAAGCTATCAAGAAATTTCAGACCAGCTTGCAGAACCTTTGGCAAACGTCAAAGTAAAACTGCTCCGGGCAAAGAAATTACTAGCAGAAATCATTAAGAGCAAAAGATAGCTTGCTGATTTTAACTTCTCTTTAACCGCACCAAATCTTATATTTTGTAACTTTTCGGTTCATTCCTAATTCTAAAACCAAAAAGTTATGATCAAAAAATTACCTTTGATTCTTATTGCGCTTCTCTGTTTACAAGCGAATGCGCAATTTACCACACCAAACACAGGCGTCACTTGGGGACTTGACGACTTGTTGGCTAATGCGCCTTCAGCCTTGACTTTTAGCAATGGCATTTATACTTTATCGCAAAATCTTACGATCGCCGAAAATGATACTTTTGTGATTGATGAAAATGCTGAAATCCACATTAATGCTGACATTTCATTTACCGTTGCAGGAAATTTTACTGCAGATGCCGCAGCAATTACAATCACTGCGACTAACACTGCTGCGCCTTACAACACGATTACTTTTCAAGAATTTTCGAATGTTTTTCTGAGAAATGTAAAAATTGATTATGGAAAAGGAATTCGCGCTTCCTCTGGAAATTTTGAAATGCAATCTTGCTCCATGTCTTATCACAAGCAAGGAAGCACGGCATCATCAGCAATTGCTTTTTCACAAGGAAGTCCGATTGTGAATAATTCGAGATTTACGTTTAATGATTATCCGGCGCTTAGTTCAGGTGCAAATCAGCTTGTTTCGGCAATTATTACTAATAATTATCTGGAAGGAAATAATATTTCAAACGGAAATCGTCCGCAGATAAATATGGGTCCAAGCGGTCCAGAAACGCTTCAAATCATTGGAAATACTATTAAAGGAAATCGTGCACTGACCAAAACTGGAGGAATTTCGGCGGCGAGCTTATTAGGAATAACAAATCGAGTGATTATTGACAACAATACTATTACTGACAATCGTTATGGAATCAACGTGCAAGGCGCCACTTCTTCAGGATATATCAGAGGGAATATTATTGAAAATAATAACACTGAAAATCTTCCGAATCTAGGAGGAAGCGGTATTTCTTTAAGCGCGTCAGCAACAAGCCCGATCATGAATGTTATTGCGAGCAGAAACCAGATTCGTGGCAACCTTTGGGGAATTACAGTAATAGGGCAAGCAAGAATCAACCTCGGAAATACTGACCCTGCGAATCTTAATGAAGGCAAAAACGTTTTTTCAAACAATGGAAACGGTGGTGCGACTTATGCTTTGTATAACAACACCGCATTTCCAATTATAGCAATGAACAACTGCTGGATCGAAGAAAATAATTCGCCAACGCCACAGCAGGTGGAAGATGTAATTGGCCACCAAGTAGATGTCACAACTTTAGGGTTTGTGACTTTCACACCTTATGGATGCGAAGCGCTTTCGGTTCCTGAAAAAAATATTTCTAAGCTTTCTATTTACCCAAATCCTAGTTCGGGAAAATTCACGCTTACGCTGGAAGAAAATGGCACTGCAGAAGTTTATAACATTAACGGACAGCTTGTTGCTGCAAAAAAATTAATGACTGGAGAAAATACAATTCAAATCGACTTGCCTTCAGGAATATACATTCTACAAACTAAAACAGAAACTAGAAATTTCACTAACAAACTAATAATGAAATAGTTTTAAAAATCAGAAATAGTTTAAAAAAGGAACATCTTTCAGGTGTTCCTTTTTTTTATTTGGATTTGTTACTAAAGATAAAACCAACAAGTTATAGCTTAAAATAGAAATAAATCAAAAAAATAACTTTTTAAACAATATTAATACTACACTTTACGTTAATTTATAAAATAAACTTCAGCCAATGAGAGGAGCTCTACTTTAACCTTAACACTATGCAACCATGTCAAAATTGAGTATTTATGAAAACAGCTGGCTAGACCTAGTTTTCGAAGGCAGAAACAAAGAGTACGGAGCTTATCAATTGCGTCAGCAAAACCCTCAAACCACGCTGAAGGCGCTATTTTTTGGAACATTAATTTGCGGTTTACTTGTGAGTATTCCAATAATTTCAAATTTTTTAAAGGACGAAGTGGCAATATTACCAGATCCTATTTATGAGTTGCCACATGTAATTCCGTTAAGATTGGAAAAACTTCCCGAAGTCAAACCAGAAATTAAGGCTGCGGATGCCCAACCAGAAAAGTCTTCAGCAGAAGAAAAGAAATTTGTTGGAACAATTATTACAGATAAGCAGACGACTGAAACTGAAATACCTACTTTAGATCTAGATAAACCAATCAAAACAGGAAATGTAACAAATCCTGGAGATGATGCAGGCGCAATTACTTTAGGTCAAGGAACCCTTGATGGAACAGGCAAAAAACCCGTTGATGAAGTTATTCCAACTAAAGGAGAGGGCGGCGGAAACGAAATTGTCGATCTGTTTGGTTTAGAAAAAAGTCCTGAATTTCCGGGAGGAATTAAAAAGTTTTTGGAATTAGTAGGAAATAAATTCAGAACGCCAGAAGACATTGAAGCCGGCGGAACAATGAAAGTCTTTGTATATTTTGTTATCGAAAAAGACGGAAGCTTGAGCAATATTAAGGTCATGAGAGATCCAGGATATGGTTTAGGAAACGAAGCTATCAGGGTTTTGAAATCTATCAAAACCAAGTGGGAAGCCGGAATGCAGAATGGCAAAGCTGTGCGAGTAGCGTATAATCTTCCGATTAGCGTGAATATCAAAAATTAGAGTTATTTCGAGTAGTTATATTTATTTGAAAGTCCTGCGAGAGTTTATCTTGCAGGATTTTTTTGCTTTAAACTTTTTAAGATTAATGTGTTGAATAAGCGAACATTTGTATTTTCGCTAGAGAATATTTTAAAGCCTATTTCTCCTATTGCACATTAATAATTGTCGAAAAAGATTGGTCTTCGCAATATTGGTCCCGAAGTTTGCAAAAATTAAAATGGTTTCTCCCCTAGCCCGACTGAAGGGAAAAGCGCCCGCTTTTTCAGCGGGCCTTTGGAAGGAAGGCGGGAAAATGGATGGCTGGAACGGACTGCCGGTTCGCTTCTAAAAAAAGCACAAAATTCTCTAAATTGAATAATTTTCGCTAACACGACATTAACGTATTAAATAAAAACATTCGTTATCTTTGTGCTTTGAAAATGAAACTATGGAAACTGTTTTAGACACACCAGTTTTACCTACGGGAAAGCCGAAATGGCTGAAGGTAAAATTGCCAATTGGACAAAAATATACTGAGCTTCGCGGTTTGGTTGACAAATATAAATTGAACACGATTTGCACTTCAGGAAGTTGCCCAAACATGGGTGAATGCTGGGGCGAAGGAACAGCGACGTTTATGATTTTAGGGAATGTTTGTACGCGTTCTTGCGGTTTTTGCGGTGTAAAAACGGGGCGACCTGAAACGGTGGATTGGGACGAACCTGAAAAAGTGGCGCGTTCGATCAAGATCATGAATATCAAGCATGCCGTGGTGACTAGCGTTGACAGAGACGACTTGAAAGACGGCGGTTCGATAATTTGGATTGAGACGGTGAAGGCGATCAGAAGAATGAATCCGAATACGACTTTAGAAACTTTGATTCCTGATTTTCAAGGAATTGAAAGAAATATTGATAGAATCGTAGAAGCAAATCCAGAAGTGGTTTCTCATAATATGGAAACGGTTCGCAGATTGACTCGCGAGGTTAGAATTCAAGCAAAATATGACAGAAGCCTTGCTGTTTTGAAATACTTGAAAGAAAAAGGCATCAACAGAACGAAATCTGGAATCATGCTTGGATTGGGCGAAACTGAGGAAGAAGTGATTCAGACTTTGCACGATTTGCGTGATGCGAATGTTGATGTTGTGACAATTGGGCAATATTTGCAGCCTAGCAAAAAACACCTTCCTGTGAAAGAATTTATCACGCCTGACCAGTTTGCTAAATATGAAAAAATTGGACTGGAATTAGGTTTCCGCCACGTGGAAAGCGGTGCTTTGGTGAGATCTTCTTATAAAGCGCAGAAACATATTTTATAAAAAAGTTTAACTGTCAAATCGTTTAATCGTGAACGCGGTTAAACGATTTTACGGTTATACAAATAAACAGAAAATTTGAAAACTAGAATTGCCATAAATGGTTTTGGAAGAATCGGGAGAAATTTATTCCGTCTTTTGCTAAACCATTCCAACATTGAAGTTATTGCTGTCAATGACATTGCGGATAACAGAACGATGTCGCATTTGATTAAATATGATAGTATTCACGGTGTTTTGCCGTTTGAATGTTCGTATGATTCCGACGGAATTATTGTTGATGGAAAACACTACATTTTTTTTCACGAAAGAAGCATTTCGAATTTAGATTGGAAATCGCTTGATATTGATGTTGTAATTGAAGCTACCGGAAAATACAAGACTTTTGAAGATATTAATTTTCATATTTTAGTTGGGGCAAAAAAGGTAATTCTTTCGGCTCCATCGGAAACAGAGCGAATTAAAACGGTGGTTTTGGGCGTTAATGAAAACATTCTTGACGGGACTGAAAAAATAATTTCGAATGCGAGCTGTACTACTAATAATGCGGCGCCGATGATCAAAGTTATTAATGATTTGTGCGGTATTGAACAGGCTTATATCACAACGGTTCACTCTTACACAACTGACCAAAGCCTTCACGACCAGCCTCATAAAGATTTGAGAAGATCTCGCGGTGCGGCACAATCTATTGTTCCGACAACAACAGGCGCAGCGAAAGCTTTAAATAAAATATTTCCTGAATTGGATGGGAAAATTGGCGGAAGCGGGATTCGTGTTCCTGTTCCAGATGGTTCTTTGACTGATATTACTTGCTATGTAAAACGCGAGGTTTCGATTGAAGAAATCAACAATGCTTTTAAGGAAGCCTGCGAAAATCACTTTAAGGGAATCATGGCTTATACTGAAGATCCAATTGTTTCTGTAGATATTATTGGAAACAAAAATTCTTGTCTTTTTGACTCAGATCTGACTTCTGTCATTGATAAAATGGTAAAAGTTGTCGGCTGGTATGATAATGAAATTGGCTATTCTTCAAGATTGATCGACTTGATTAATTTGATATCAAAAAAATAGCCAGATTAATTTCTGGCTATTAGTTCTTTAATAAGATTTCTTACTTTTGGTTCTGCTTTTTCGGCTGCTTCTAAAACTTCTTGGTGAGAAATGGTTTCAATGCTGTGTTCATCGCCGATATCAGTAATTACTGAAATTCCGAAACACTCAACGCCCATGTGTCTTGCCACGATCACTTCAGGGACTGTGGACATTCCGACGCAATCTGCTCCTACGATTTTTACCATTCTATATTCAGAAAGCGTTTCAAAAGTCGGCCCTTGCAATCCATAATAAATGCCGTCTTTGACTTCTATATTTAAATCAATGGCAATGTTTTTTGCTTTATTAATCAGTTCTCTCGAATAAGGCTCGCTCATATTTACAAATCTTGGCCCAAATCTTTCGTCATTTTTCCCACGTAAAGGATGCTCGGGCATCATATTAATGTGGTCATAAATAATCACGATATCGCCCACTTTGTAAAACGGATTCACGCCACCAGAAGCATTTGAAACCACTAATTTCTCTACGCCTAAAAATTTCATCACGCGAACCGGGAAAGTAACTTCCTTCATATCATAGCCTTCATAATAATGAAAACGGCCTTGCATGGCAACCACTTTTTTATTTCCGATTGTTCCAAAAACCAAAGCGCCTTTATGACCTTCCACCGTTGAAACTGGAAAATTTGGAATTTCATTGTAAGGCAAGGTATATTCTATATTGATATCTTCAGTAAAACCTCCCAAACCTGAACCAAGTATGACTCCAAATTCTGGAGAAAAATTAGTTTTTGATTTTATATAATTGACTGTTTCTTGAACTTTTTCCCACATTATGTTTTTGATTTTATATGATTAACGCGCTGAAATATTTTCTGCAAAACTGAACGGCGCAACCTTGTAAAAATAGGAAAATTGAAGCATATAAAACCCAAATTAGCACAAAATAAAAAAGCTGTCAAAATTGACAGCTTTTGAAAGCTAAATTCTAAAAAGTACGAATTCAACTAGCCACTATTTTCGAGCCATTCCATTATTTTTTTATGGCTATTTATGTCAGGAGGAAGATGGTCTTTGATCAGTCTTTCAATTATACTGCCCGTAATTTTATTTACAAAACGGTGCTTTTTGGCAAAACCATTTATAAAATAAAGTACTTCATAACCCTCATTAGGATTTAACGGTTTCTTTTCTAAATCAATTTCAGAATTTTCTGTCCAATTATAATCATATCTTAAATCTGATTTATCATAAAATGCCATGTTAATTGGAGTTTTACAATGCAATCCAAATTTTGATTTTAAATCGTGGTTTGCTATAGCTGTTATCATAAGTAATTTTCTCATTTCAAAAATCCCTATAAAATCTGTAGGAAACAATACGTAAAAATACCTAATTTTCAATTTTGACCTGCCAACCAGATTTTGAAGAAATTAGCTGAAAGGCAAACTCTTACAGAACTTCACAATTCTTCAACAGCGATAAGCCCTTGCTTTAGGATAAACAAAACAACACCAATAAAGTTTTTGGACTGCGTTTTTTCCATAATTCTTTTGCGGTGCGTTTCGACAGTGCGCACGCTTATAAATAATTTTTCAGCAATTTCACTACTGCTATGTTCACGGCAGGCAAGCTTAATAACATCTAATTCTCTAGCAGAAATTT
Source organism: Flavobacteriaceae bacterium PS02334 (assembly GCA_029959295.1). GTDB lineage: Bacteria > Bacteroidota > Bacteroidia > Flavobacteriales > Flavobacteriaceae > Flavobacterium. The sequence continues at coordinate 817,681 of JASCOH010000001.1, forward strand.
GTACAGTAGACAAAACATGGTCATCGATTTTATAATTCTTCTGCCACAAAATTGCTTCCTTTAAAACGGCACCCAATTCTTGCCCGAAATAAAAATCTTTCTCATAAATGTTTTTAATCGCCAATTCAAGCTGTTCAGGATTTGAGTTTTTAGAGAAAAATCCGTGTGCGCCAAGTTCCATTACTTTATGGATGCTTTCTCTTGTCGCAAGCTGTGAAACAATCAAAACTTTAATATCGGGATATTTTTTACGCAAAATCAGGCACGTTTCATAACCATCCATTTGTGGCATCTGAATGTCCAACAAAAGCAAGTCTACAGAAACAACTTCAAGCATATCAAACAATTGCAATCCGTTTTCGGCCTCTAGCACAACTTTTGTTCCTTCAAATGAATCTACTAAAAGCGACAGGCTTTTTCTAAAAAGCTGATGGTCATCAACAATTCCTATTCTGAGCATGCGGTTATTTTAAAATTGATACTTATCTAAATATAAATAAAATAACGCAAAAATTGCTACTTTATTCTTACATATTTTAATATTGTAGCATCAAATTTTTCTCTTGAAGAAATAAAGCTAGACTTAATCGGAAGATAAAAAAGCTGTTCTTTAGGAAGATTCCCTTTCAATCGAACAAAATCTTTTTCTGTAGTAATAATTATCTTTCCTTGCGCTTTATTTTTTATTTCTAAAATATCTTTTTCCGAAAAATGATGATGGTCTGGAAAAGTCAAGATAATATCATTTTCATTTTTTAAATAGTCAAAAAACGGCTCTGGCTTTGCAATTCCTGCCAAAAGAACTTTCTGAGATTTTTTTATTTCAGAAACAGGAAATTGTTTTTCTTCTGAAAAGATAAATTCATCATAGGCAATTGAAGTGAAAAATAATTTTTGGCTTGATTCTAATTGCAGTTTTCTTTCAATGGAATTTTGCTCTTTTTCAGAAAGATTTGTAGGGCATTTTGTAACGATAACAATATTTGCTCTTTCGGCTCCAATCCTACTTTCACGAAGATTTCCAGTAGGCAACATAAAATCATCGGCATATAAATCATTGTAAGCTGTCAGCAAAATATAAAATCCGGCTTTTACTTTTCTGTGTTGAAAAGCATCATCCAGCAAAATAATATCTGGTTTTGAAATTTTAAGCAGCTGCTCAATTCCGTTCTTGCGATTGGCGTCAACAGCCACTAAAATATTTGGAAATTTTTGATAAAATTGAAATGGTTCATCGCCTAAGATTTCTGCAGTTGAAGTAGCATCCGCCAAAATAAAGCCTTCGGATTTTCTTTTATAGCCACGGCTTAAAGTCGCAATTTTATTGGTTGGAGAAAGCAATCGGATTAAATATTCAATCTGTGGTGTTTTTCCTGTGCCGCCAACGCTTAAATTTCCAACAGCGATAATTGGCAAATCAAAAGAATGTGATTTTAAAATTCCTTTATCGAAAAGAAAATTACGAAAAGAGGTTATAAAACCATACAAAACAGCAAAAGGAAAAAGTATTTTTCGGAGAATATTCATAGTACGAAAATATAATATTTTATCTTTGAAACATAATTAGAACACAGATTTCATAGATTTTCACGGATTAAATTCTGCGTTAAAATTGTAAATAATCTGTGAAAATCTATGAAATCTGTGTTTATGAAAATTAAAGAAATAATTTCTGTCCTAGAAAAAATGGCTCCGTTGGCTTATGCCGAAGATTTTGACAATGTCGGATTGCTTGTAGGAAATCAAGATGACGATTGCTCGGGAGTTTTAGTTTGCCACGACGCTTTAGAAAATATAATTGAAGAAGCTATTTTAAAAAACTGCAATTTTATCGTTTGCTTTCATCCGATTTTATTTTCAGGGCTGAAGAAAATTACCGGCAAAAATTATGTGGAACGTTCGGTTGTGAAAGCCATAAAGAATGATATTGCGATCTATGCGGTTCACACAGCTTTAGACAATCATCAAAATGGCGTGAATAAAATTTTCTGCGATGCTTTGGGATTAATAAACACAAAAGTTTTGATCCCGAAGGAAAGTTTTATCCAAAAATTAGTGACTTATACTGTTCCTGAAAACGCTGATGTAGTTCGAAATGCTTTGTTTGAGGCTGGCGCTGGTTCTATTGGGAATTATGATAATTGCAGTTTTAATTCTGAAGGGACTTTTACGTTTCAAGGAAATGAAAACAGCAATCCTGTAATTGGCGAGCGCGGAAAATTACATACGGGAACCGAAATCAAGATCGAAGTGACTTTCGAAAAACACTTACAAGGAAAAATTTTAAAAGCTTTATTTTCAAATCATATTTATGAAGAAGTGGCTTATGAAATTTACAATTTAGAAAATTCGCATCAAAATATCGGGCTTGGAATGATTGGGGAATTTGAAACTGAAATGCAGGAAAAAGAATTCCTTTTATTCGTAAAAGAAAAGATGAAAGCGGATGGAATTCGACATTCAGAATATCTTGGAAGACCTATAAAAAAGGTTGTGGTTCTTGGAGGCTCTGGAAGTTTCGCTATAAAAAAGGCAATTCAGGCTGGCGCAGACGCTTTTTTGACTGCAGATTTGAAATACCATCAGTTTTATGAAGCTGAAAATCAGATACTTTTGGCTGATATCGGACATTATGAAAGTGAACGCTATACAAAAAATTATATAGTTGATTATCTTACGAAAAAAATCCTTAATTTTGCAATCATTTTATCAGAAGAAAATACAAATCCAGTTAAGTACTTATAGAATATGGCGACTACAAAAGAATTGAGTGTTGAAGACAAGTTAAGAGCGATTTATGATTTACAATTAATCGACTCAAGAATTGACGAAATCAGAAATGTTAGAGGTGAATTGCCTTTAGAAGTAGAAGATTTGGAAGATGAAGTAGCGGGTTTAAGCACACGTCTTGACAAATTGAAAAGTGATTTGGAATCTATTGAAGAGCAAATTAAGAATAAAAGAAGTGCTATCGTAGAACACCAAGAGGGCATTAAAAAGTACACCAAACAACAAGAAACTGTTCGAAACAATAGAGAATTCAACTCTTTAACTAAAGAAGTTGAGTTTCAAGAGCTAGAAATTCAATTGGCTGAAAAGCAAATTAAAGAAATGAAAGCTTCTATGGAGCACAAAAGACAAGTGATTGCTGATTCTAAAGAAAGATTAGAGGCAAAATCAAATCACTTGAAACACAAAAAATCAGAATTAGACGCAATTATGTCTGAAACTGAAAAAGAAGAAACTTTCTTGTCTGAAAAATCTGCTGAATATGAAGCATTGATCGAAGAAAGATTGTTGCAAGCTTACAAAAGAATCAGAGGAAGCGTTCGTAATGGATTGGCTGTAGTTTCTATCGAAAGAGGAGCTTCTGCAGGTTCATTCTTTACGATTCCGCCACAAACTCAAATGGAAATTGCTTCTCGCAAGAAAGTAATTACAGATGAGCATTCAGGAAGAATTTTAGTAGATTCTGCCCTTGCAGATGAAGAAAAAGAGAAAATGGAACAGTTGTTTTCAAAATTCTAAATATATTTAAGCCTCGATAATTATCGAGGCTTTTTTTTATGAAAAAATTTTTAAACTTTTTGCTTGCAAAATCCATCGGATTGTACATCAATCTGCTGAGCTATGTTTTTCCTAAGAAAGCATCACAGCTAGCCTACGGATTTTTCAGCGAGCCAAGAACCGGAAAACTTTTTTCAGATAAATTGCCTGAAGTTTTAAAATCGGCTAAAACCGAAATCCTACAAAAAGACGAACACCAATTTCCAGTCTATATTTGGGAAGGAAATGAGACAATCGTCTTGCTAGTTCATGGCTGGGAAAGCAATGCTTCGCGCTGGGAAAATTTCCTTCCGTATTTAAAAAAATCTGGAAGTACGATTATCGCTTTGGATGGCCCGGGTCACGGATTGTCGTCTGGAAAAGAATTTAGCGTTCCGAGATATGCTGAATTCGTTGATGTTGTGGTTGAAAAATATAAACCAAGGTTTTTAATCGGGCATTCCATGGGAGGCGCGACTTCTTTATATTATCAGCATTTATATCAAAACGAATGTATTGAAAAACTGGTTTTGCTAGGATCTCCTTCTGATTTGCAGACTTTGATTTTTAATTATGCGAAAATGCTGAGCCTGAATATGAAAACCGTCAGCATGATCGAAAATCATTTCTTAGAACATTTTAAAATCAAGATGGAAGAATTTTCTGGAAGAATCTTTGGTTCAAAAATCAAGATTAAAGGTTTGATTGCGCATGATATCGACGACGATGTAGTTTCATTCGAAGAAGCAAAAAAAATCGTCAGCTCTTGGAAAGATGCCACTTTTATAGAAACTCGGGGTTTAGGACACAGCATGCACGACGATATGCTGTATAAAAAAATCTACAGTTTTTTATTTGAGGAAGAAACTGCTTCTGAAAAAATAAAAAGTTTTTCTGCATAATCCTTCCTTACATAATTACACCTATATTTTTTCAAATTGCAAATTAAGGCTACCTTTGCACTATGGAAGAAAATGGCAAACGACTCAATAAATTCATAGGAGAAACTGGATATTGCTCGCGTCGAGAAGCTGATAAGCTGATTGAAGAAGGACGCGTGACCTTAAACGGCGTTGTCCCGGAAATGGGAACGAAAGTTTTTCCTACGGATGAAATTCGCATTGACGGAAAATTGATTGCAGAACAGCGTGAAAAACCTGTGTATTTAGCTTTCAACAAACCTGTTGGAATTGAGTGCACGACCAATTTAGAAGTCAGAAATAATATTGTCGATTACATCAATTATCCAAAGCGAATTTTCCCGATCGGTAGATTGGACAAGGCTTCGGAAGGATTGATTTTTATGACTAATGACGGTGATATTGTCAATAAAATTCTTCGCGCCAGAAACAATCACGAGAAAGAATATATCGTTACCGTTAATCGCCCGATTACGGACAGGTTCATAGAAAAAATGGGAAATGGCGTACCAATTTTGGACACAGTTACCAGAAAATGCAAAGTCGAACAAGTCAGCAAATATATTTTTAAAATCATCTTGACGCAAGGTTTGAACCGCCAAATTCGTAGAATGTGCGAGTATTTAGGTTATGATGTTACAGCTTTGAAAAGAACTAGAATCATCAATATTTCTTTGGATGTTCAAGTCGGAAGATATCGTGATTTAACGGATGCGGAGATTAAAGAACTAAATCAATTAATCGAACCTTCAAGCAAAACGGAAGAAGCCAGTTTGCCAAAAGTAGAAACGCAACGCCCGACACAAAGAGTTATTCGAAGAATTCCGCCTAGAAATAAATAAAAGTCAGCGATAGTTTTGTCATTCCGACGAAGGAGGAATCTCCATTAGCTTTGACTTTGCTAAGATTCCTCCTTCGTCGGAATGACAATATTGAGGATTATTTTGAATTCAAAACCATCTCCTTTTCATAAATAAAAATACTCCAAGAGAAGAAAGTAATATTGAAACCATAATTATTATTGGCAACCCAAACGGATTTTCCTGCAAAGAATTCGGCACATTCATTCCGTAGAAACTTGCAATCACTGTGGGAATCATCAAAATAATAGAAATCGAAGTCATTTTTTTCATGATATCATTCATGTTATTTGAAATCACAGAAGCATACGCATCCATCGTTCCTGTCAAAATATCGCTGTAAATATTGGTCATTTCTTGGGCTTGGCGTAATTCAATATCTACATCTTCTAATAATTCTGGATCAAGATTTATCGTTTTCATATTTTTTATACGATGCAAAACGATGCTATTTCCTTTCAATGAAGTCATGAAGAAAACCAAACATTTTTCGATTTGCAACAAAGCTTGAAGCTCTTCATTTTTGATGGATTTCTCCAAATTATCTTCCGCCAGCTTGATCTTTTGATTGACCTGTTTCAAATATTTTAAGTACCAAATGCTTGAAGAAAGTAATAATTTCAATGTCAAATCGAAATTGTCTCTTACATCAGTTTTTTTTCTTTGAGTATAATTTACAAAGTCAGAAAGTACCTGGTTTTTATGAAAACTGATCGTTACGCAAATTTCATCTTTAAAGACAATTCCAACAGGAATCGTGTAAAAAGGAATCTTGACGTCTTCACTAATCACTGGAATTCTAAAAATAATCAAATGCCAACCGTTCTCGATTTCAATACGCGGTCTTTCGTCAATATCGTAGATGTCGTTGTAAAAAGCCTGAGGAATCTGAAGTTCATTGAGAAGATAGCTTTTCTCGTCTTCAGTAGGATTTTCGATATTAATCCAGCAGTTTGGTTGCCAGTCTTTGATGGAAATTAATCCGTTCTTATTTTTGTAAAATGCTTTCATACAAATCTCTAAACTATTATGAATAGAGGATTCGCTAGAAGTTGCCTCTATTCCAAATTAAACTTTTCCGAATAATAATCGTCCATTGTGAATTTTTAAATCGGTGCAAAAGTACGTTTTTAAGTTGCATTTAAAAGTTTCTTTAAGTTTAATTTAATAGCAAGAAAAAAGCCTCCGATTTTCATCGGAGGCTTCCCTATTTTTATAAATTTCTTTCTTTCCTTTGTTCTCTTGCCAAAAGCGTATTTTTCAGCAACATCGCAATGGTCATCGGTCCAACTCCACCAGGAACTGGCGTGATAAAAGACGTTTTTTTGCTTACTAAGTCGAAATCTACGTCGCCGGTAATTCTGTATCCTTTTTCGCTATCGTCTGCAACACGCGTGATTCCAACGTCAATTACGACTGCTCCATCTTTTACCATTTCAGCTTTCAAATAATTTGGAACTCCCAAAGCCGTAATTATAATATCCGCTTGCGTTGTGATTTGAGCAATATTTTTTGTGTAACTGTGCGTTAAAGTAACTGTAGAATTTCCAGGGAAGCCTTTTCTTCCCATCAAAATACTCATCGGACGGCCAACAATATGGCTTCTTCCGATTACAACTGTATGCTTTCCTTGAGTTTCAACGCCGTATCTTTCTAATAATTCTAAAATTCCGAAAGGTGTTGCCGGAATAAAAGTTGTCATATCCAAAGCCATTCTTCCGAAATTCTCTGGATGAAAACCATCAACATCTTTGCTTGGATCAACCGCCATCAATACTTTTTGAGTATCAATTTGTTCTGGCAAAGGCAATTGCACGATAAAACCGTCGATGTTGTCGTCTTGGTTTAGTTCTTTGATTTTTTTAAGCAATTCTGTTTCAGAAGTTGTGCTTGGCATTTTTACCAAAGTCGATTCAAAACCTACTTTTTCGCAAGCTTTCACTTTGCTTCCAACATACGTCAAGCTTGCTCCATCGTTACCCACAATAATTGCGGCAAGATGTGGCACTTTTTCGTTGTTTTCTTTCATCTTCTGCACTTCGGCAGTGATCTCGTTTTTAATGTCTTCAGAAATCTTTTTCCCGTCTAGTAGTTGCATTGTTTTTTGTTTAATGTTTAAAGTCTGGAGTTGTAGCCAAACTTAATTTAGTTGTAATGTAGTTAGTTATCTTAAAAAATTTAAGGTTTAAAGTTCCTAAACCCAGAACCTCAAACCCTAAACCTTTTTATCTCATTCCTTTCATGCCACCCATCATTCGCATCAGATTTTTGCCTCCGCCACCTTGCATCATCTTCATCATCTTGCTCATTTGGTCGAATTGCTTCATCAGCTGGTTGACTTGCTGTACGTCTGTTCCAGAACCTTTTGCAATTCTGTTTTTTCTTTTCACGTCGATGATTGCTGGTTTGCTTCTTTCCGTTGGCGTCATCGAGTGGATGATGGCTTCGATGTGTTTGAAAGCATCGTCTTCAATTTCCACATCTTTCAATGCTTTTCCAGCACCAGGAATCATTCCGACAAGGTCTTTCATGTTACCCATCTTTTTCACCTGCTGGATTTGCGTCAAGAAATCGTCAAAACCGAACTCGTTTTTAGCAATTTTCTTTTGTAATTTTCTAGCTTCTTCTTCGTCAAATTGCTCCTGAGCTCTTTCTACCAAAGACACAACGTCTCCCATACCAAGAATACGCTCTGCCATACGAACCGGATAGAAAACGTCAATCGCTTCCATTTTTTCTCCTGTTCCGATGAATTTGATTGGCTTGTTTACAACCGATTTAATTGAAATTGCAGCACCACCGCGAGTATCTCCATCTAATTTGGTAAGGATAACTCCGTCGAAATTTAATCTGTCGTTGAAGGCTTTTGCAGTATTCACGGCATCTTGACCCGTCATCGAATCCACTACAAAAAGTGTTTCTTGCGGTTGAATGGCAGCGTGCACATTTGCAATTTCGTTCATCATTTCTTCGTCGACGGCTAAACGACCAGCGGTATCGACAATGACCACGTTGAAACCATTTGCTTTTGCGTGTTTGATTGCGTTTTGGGCAATTTCCACAGGATTTTTATTTTCTGGTTCAGAGTAAACTTCTACTCCGATTTGATCTCCAACAACGTGAAGTTGGTTGATCGCCGCCGGACGGTAAATGTCGCAGGCAACCAACAAAGGTTTTTTGTTCTTTTTAGTTTTAAGGAAGTTGGCCAATTTTCCGGAGAAAGTTGTTTTTCCAGAACCTTGAAGACCTGACATCAAGATAATCGACGGATTTCCAGAAAGGTTGATTCCAGTAGCGTCGCCACCCATCAATTCTGTCAGTTCATCTTTTACCAATTTCACTAAAAGTTGCCCTGGCTGCAACGTCGTCAAAACATCTTGGCCGATGGCTTTTTCTTTTACTTTTGTGGTAAAATCTTTGGCAATCTTAAAGTTAACATCGGCATCAAGCAAGGCACGACGCACTTCTTTTAAAGTATCTGCAACATTGACTTCGGTGATTTTTCCGTGTCCTTTTAGTATATGGAATGCTTTGTCTAACTTATCACTTAAATTATCGAACATAGTATCTTTCTTTATTAGAAGTGCAAATATAAGTTTTAAAGTCGAAAGTTGAAAGTCATAAAGTTGCAAAGTTTTCGGCGTGCAAAATCGACAAACTGCATCACTAGCCCCGATTGCAACGGAAATCCTTTCATCAAAAAAATCTATTTTTTCTTGGTGTGAAAAAGCGACCAACGGAAGCTCTTTTCTCGCCTTAGAAAAAAGATTTTTTGATGAAAGATTGAAGTGAAAAGCGTGAGATAGCTTCAAAAAAAAATGCCCTTTCAAAGGAAAAGACATTTTTAGAAAATTTTTATATTTTTAAAATTGAAAATAAATAAATGGTTGCGGACCCGCAGTTGCCGTTGCATAGACTATCCAATATACAAAACCAAGCACGATTGCTTTTCCGATTAAAGGCGTTTTGTCAAATGCCAATTTCATGTTTTTAGTAATTACTTCTGGAAGGAAATGCCAGATATATCCCGCTAACATTAGCAAAAATACGTTTTTATAACCTGAAATAATGATTTCCCACTGTTTTGGGTCAAAGGTCAATTGCCCGATATTATTGATGATCTGCAATGCCGTATCAAAGTCTTTTGCACGGAAAAACAGCCAGCAGAAAACGACAAAATGAAACGTCAGCAAGACTGAGAAAAATCTCCAAATGTGGTCAAGAGCATTCTTTTCTCTATCTTTTGTCGGGAAGATTTCAAGGAAGATTTTGTGAACTGCCAAAGCTAATCCGTGTAAAGCGCCCCAAATGATGAAACGAAGGCTGGCTCCGTGCCATAATCCGCCTAAAAGCATTGTGGTCATTAAGTTTACGTTGGTAAACATAGTCCTTTCGCGTTCTTTTGAAAAGATAAAACTGCAAAGAAAAACAACTAATGACGATACAGCAATAATTAAAGGTATGTGGCTTACAGACGAATAAGTGATTCCCCAAACGATCAATCCGAAGAAGAAAAGTGCCGGGAATAAAAATCCTGCGAACGAACCTTTTCGGTTTCCTCCGATGGAAATATACAAGAAATCTTTCAGCCAAGTTGACAATGAAATGTGCCATCTTCTCCAGAATTCTGTGATGGAAGCTGATTTATAAGGCGTTCTAAAGTTGGTCGGCAACTTGAAGCCTAATAACAAGGCGACACCGATTGCCATATCAGAATATCCTGAAAAGTCGCAATAGATCTGAATCGCATAGCCGTACGAAGCCATTAAATTTTCAAACGCCGTATAACTCATCGGCGCGTCAAAAACGCGATCGACAAAATTGATAGAAATGTAATCTGAAATTACTGTTTTTTTCAATAAACCGCCGATAATCAAAAATAATGCGTTGTTCACATCTTCTTTCGTCAGGTTTAATTTTTGGTAAATCTGAGGCAGGAAATCTTTGGCGCGAACAATCGGACCAGCGACTAATTGCGGGAAAAAGGATACGAAGAATAAATATTCGATATAGTTATTTGTAGGAACAATTTCTTTTCTATAAATCTCTATAATGTAGCTGATTGACTGGAAAGTATAAAACGAAATTCCGACCGGAAGCAAGATTTTATGCAATTCAAAATTTCCTTGAAACAAATCATTGTAAGTGCCAATCATGAAATTGGTATACTTGAAATAGCCTAATAAGCCAAGATTCAAAATAACACTGATGATGATATAAAACTTGCGCCAGCCTTCCCTGCTTTCTTTATAAATCACGCTGCTCAAGTTGTAATCGACAACCGAAGAAAGTATCAAAAGCAAGAAATATATGCCACTTGATTTGTAATAAAAGAAAAGCGAAAACAGGATCACATACGTCAAGCGAAGGTAAAATGTCTTGCGCAAAAAAGCATATACGAGATAAAAAACTAAGAATAAACCGAGAAATAATCCCGTGTTAAACAACAGCGGTTCTTTTGGATTATAAATAAACCAATTTTGCACCTGTTCTAAAGTGATTGTCCCGAAAGTTTGAGTGAACCAGTCTTGTATGCTATTAATTGCCATTAATTCTCGTTGCCAGATTTAAAATTGCTGTATGCCTTTAGAATTGCTTCTGCTAATAAATTCCCTTGTTTTTCATAACCTGCCTTAGAATAATGCACTTTATCTGAAGCCATAAATCCTTTAGCGGCCAATCTGTTTACGCCATATAATCCTCCTAATTGAGAATATAAATCCCACACGGCAAAACCTTTTTCTTCTGCAGCTTTTATAATATTTTCTGCATAATCGGCTGCAAATGTATTTGGAAATTTTCGTTTAAACAAGGATGGCGGCGGCGTGGAAACAATTATCGGAATTACAATTCCTTGCGATTTCATATTTTCTATGAATAGCTGCAATTGCACCATATATTCCGAGGAAATCATCTTGTCAAAAGTCTCATTCGTACCTAAAGATAAAACAATCATATCAGGTTGCAAAGCTTTTAACTGCTCAAAAAACAACGGATATTTGCTGTAATCTGAAAATTTAGCCCCGTTTACGCCAATACTGCTGTAGATAATTCCAGGTTGGTTATTTTCTAAAACCAATCCGTTTAATTCAAATTCAGAAGCACCATCATTAGGAATCAAGTAAATTTTATCCAAAGAATTTTCCGTCACATAATAATGAGAAAGCGCATCCGACTGAATTTCTAACGGAATAAATTCAGATCTTGAAATAGATTTCTGCTGCATCTCATTCGTTGGAATTTTCAAAGTTTTTCCGGCCTGTATATTATTCGATCGAAGATTATTCGCTTTTTTTAATTGAGCCAACGAGACATTATATTTATCTGCAATGATTGAAATTGCCTCGCCTCTTTTGATTTTATGCGTAATTTTTTTCGGTACAGAAGATTCCATCACAATCGTTTTGGAAGCTGTCGCAAAATCAAACATATTCTTATTTTTCGGCGTAATGACTTTTATCTTATTAAAATCATAAGAACTGTCTTTGACATTGATTTCTACTGCAAAATCTTTATTTCTTGTCCATAATGCAATACCGCTCAAGCCTACCGGATTTCCTTTTTCAGGATAAATATTTCGGTAGCTTTCCCAGCTTCGGTTTGACTTGAATCTTTCGTTATAAGAACCGTTGGTTTTCGCAAGACTATATGGAAAAATAAAACCGCGTCCGCCATTTCCAAATTCGCTTTGCAGTTTTTTACGGATCACATTGGTCATTAAATCAGCCTGAATATGAGAATCCCCGATGTGGACAATATTTATCTTGCCCGATTTTGAGAGCTGGATTTTGCTTATTTTCTCAAAAAAAGGCTTTAAAATTTTAGGATTGCGCAGGTGATTTTCAGGAATGGCAATAACATCCGAAGTATCAATAGCCGTTACCGAATCTACTTCAACAAACAAAGAATCAGGCGTCTGACCTTGACAATTGAAGCAAAGAAGCACGAATGCAAGCAAGAAAAAAAGTTTATTCTGCATCTACACTGTCGTTTTCTATGGCCGTTGAATCTGCTTTTTTAGGAGCCGAAGGTTTTCTTTTTTGTCTTAAAACTTTGTATTTTTCGTAGCCTGTATTTAATTGGTCGTATAATAATTCTGCAATTTTTTTAGCGCCGCGGTGATTGAAATGCGTGTAATCTTTGTTCGCTTTTGCCGGATCTTCTTCCACCCATTTTACCATCGAACCGTCGCCTCCCATTAAAGTATAAAGGTTTACGAAACCAGATTCTGTCTTTAAAGCATAACGTTTTTGGGCTATTGTCAAAGGAACGACCGCTGAATCTGTTTTCATTTCTAAGTCATATTTTGTGGATTTGTCAGCCGTTGAAATAATCAAGATGGCAACGCCCGGAAAACATTCTTTCAAGTGATTGATGGTTTTGGTCATGCTTCTGTCATACCAAGTATAATCTTTTGTTCCGTAGTTTAATACATTTGTTCCGTAGTGCAGAATAATCAGATTGTAACCCAATTTTGCATTGAAAGACTGCATTACCGACGGATTGAAAGTAGAAATCGGCAAGCCAGAATTTCCTCTTTGCGAGAAATTATCCACGTGAACTCCTTTTCCGTTGTCGAAATTAAATCCAAAAATCGGAATAGAATCGGCTCGGATAAAATCGGCTTTGAAAGCTTTCAAACTTGCCGATGTAATATTCAATGTGTTTACCAAACCTGTCGGCGATAATTTTTTGTGGATGGTATCTTTTCCAACAATCACATTTACTTTTCCTGACATATTTCCAGATCTTCCGTAGAAAAGCGTCGGATTATCTAAGGAAGTTGCGAATCTTACGTTATTGGCTTTAAATCGAATCCATTCAATGTGAGCGGTGTCATTCGCGAAAAATACGTGGCCGTTTACGCCAAACGGGCTTCTTGGTCTTTTTACATTCAAGTATGACTGGGTTTTCCAGTTTCCTGAATATTGGTGTGTGATCGAACTTCTCGAAGCAGCAGATTCTGAAGTAATTGAGACAAAACCTACTCCGTTTCCTCCATATTTTTCTTGAAAGTCTGTACGCAGATCTTTGACGATCATGTCGCCATCGGTCATAGAATCTCCAAAATAAGCAATTCTTACTTTCTTTTCAGGATTATTTTCCAGCTGGTAAAGGCTCTCATAAAAAGGAATCAGGTATTGGTATCCTTTATAATCATCAAAATTTTCTGACGGAAAAGTGATTCCCTGCGTCGGATCAAAAACAATCTTTTCATTGACCAACGTATCTTTAGAAATCGCGGAACTGTCAGTTGCCACAGCTTCTAAAAGCATACTGTCAATCAGCACATTCTTTGAATTTGGACCACTTTCTGAAAAAATCTTCTTTGGAAGAAATTGCTTGAAACCAATGAAAGCCACCGTTGCCAAAAGCACGATTGCGAAAGATTGGAAAAAATAAGACTTTGTGTTCACTTTTTTAATTATGAGTTATGAATTATGAGTTATGAGTTGCTTTTGCTTGCTACAAAATCAAAATTCAGATCATTGATATAATTTATTTCTTACGCTAATTAATTTCTACTCTTAAATTACATACGTTCAGGAACATCAATTCCTAAAAGCTTGAATGAAGAAGCAATAACTTCTGAAACTTTTTTAGAAAGCTGCACTCTGAAAATCTTTTCTTCTAAATTATCAGAACCTAAAATTGGAACCGCTTGATAGAAAGAATTGTATTTTCGAACCAACTCATAAATGTAATTGGCAAGCAAAGCCGGACTGAAATTCTTCGCCGCATCTTGAATCACTTCAGGAAACAATTCTAGCTCTTTGAGCAATTCTTTTTCTTTTTCGTGCAATACGATTTCAATATTCTTAGAAAAATCAAAATCTGCTTTTCTGATAATAGATTGAATTCTGGCGTAAGTATATTGAATAAACGGACCCGTATTTCCAGCAAAATCAACAGATTCTTCAGGATTGAACAAGATTCGTTTCTTTGGATCTACTTTTAATATGTAATATTTTAAAGCGCCAAGACCGATTGTTTTGTACAGTTTCGCTTTTTCTTCGTCTGAGAAATAATCTAATTTGCCTAATTCTTCTGAAATTTCTTTTGCCGTTTGTGACATTTCATTCATCAAATCATCAGCATCTACAACCGTTCCTTCACGGCTTTTCATTTTTCCAGAAGGCAAATCTACCATTCCATAAGAAAGGTGGAAAAGATTTTGCGCCCAGTCAAATCCTAATTTTTTCAAGATTAGAAACAAAACTTTAAAATGATAATCTTGCTCATTTCCAACGGTGTAAACCATTCCTCCAACATCTGGAAAATCTTTCACGCGCTGAATTGCGGTCCCGATGTCTTGTGTCATATAAACCGAAGTTCCGTCAGAACGAAGCACTAATTTTTCGTCTAAACCATCTTCAGTCAAGTCAATCCAAACAGAACCGTCTTCTTTTTTATAGAAAACACCGCTTGAAAGTCCTTGTTCTACAACGTCTTTTCCTAATAAATACGTATTGCTTTCATAATAATAAGCATCGAAATCAACACCTAAATTTTTATAAGTTTCAGCAAAACCAGCATAAACCCATTCGTTCATTTTGCTCCAAAGGGCTTTTACTTCTTTGTCTCCAGCTTCCCATTTTAATAGCATTTCTTGTGCTTCTAGAATAATCGGAGCTTGCTTTTTTGCTTCTTCTTCTGATTTTCCTTGGGTAATTAATTCGTTTATTTGAATTTTATAGGCTTTATCAAACTCTACATAATATTTTCCAACCAATTTATCTCCTTTTAAACCTGAAGATTCTGGAGTTTCATTATTTCCAAATTTTTCCCAAGCCAACATTGACTTACAAATATGGATTCCTCTGTCGTTGATAATTTGGGTTTTGTAGACTTTTTTACCCGAAGCTTTGATGATTTCGGCTACAGAATATCCTAATAAATTGTTTCTGACGTGACCTAAATGGAGCGGTTTATTTGTATTTGGAGAAGAATATTCCACCAAAATTGCTTTTTCTTCTGCATTCGGAGCCACAAAACCAAAGTTTTTTTGGTCTTTTATTTCGTGAAAAAAGTCCAAATAATATTTATCAGAAATTACAATATTCAAAAATCCAGAAACCACGTTGAACTTTTCAACAGCTTCCACGTTTTCAACTAGATAGCCTCCAATTTTATTCCCTAATTCCACTGGATTACTTTTAATAAGTTTCAAAAGCGGAAAAATAACCATCGTAATATCGCCCTCAAATTCCCTGCGTGTTGCCTGAAATTCTATTTTATCAATAGTAATATCAAACAAAACTTTAATTGCTTTTTCAATCTGCGGAGTGAGAATTTGCGTAAGTGTCATGGTATAATTTTTTTTAAGCGTGCAAAGATAATCATTCTGCGCGAATTGATTAAAATTAAAAATTGAAAAGCTTTTTGGATTTCTCCTACAAAATAGTTCATAAATTTAAAAATTGTAGAATATTTTCTTAAAAAGTTATAAAAATTAATTAAAGTTAAATTTGTGTTACACTATTATATGTCGGATATTTGTAATGGATATTTATCATTTTTTAGTTATTATCTAAAAATAAATAATATAGCATAAATTACCTCTAGCCCCTAATACATACAACATGAGAAAACTGCCACTTTTCTTTATGTTACTCTTAACTTCTGTAGCCTATACCCAAGCTATCCAAGTTGATGTAACCACCTATTCGGTTCCCGAATTAGTCAACAACGTTTTGATAAACTCACCTTGTACCAGTGTTTCTGGCATAAGCTGGAGAACTGGAACAAATTTTGGATCAGAAAATGGCATCGGCTATTTTGAAAACACCAACCCCAATTTCCCAATGCAAAAGGGAATTATTCTTACTACGGGAAATGTGTTAAATGCGCCAGGCCCAAATACTACAGAACTAAGCGATGGAAATGACGCCTGGACTGGAGATACTGATTTAGAAAATGTTTTGCGCAATGCAGGAATCACGATGAATTCGGCAAATGCGACTGTTTTAGAATTTGATTTTACGCCTATTTCGCCTAAATTTAGTTTTGACTTTTTATTTGCTTCAGAAGAATATGGCAATTTCCAATGCCTTTTCTCAGATGCTTTTGCATTTTTGCTGACAAACCAAAATACGGGAGTCACTACGAATCTAGCCATCGTGCCAAATACAAATACACCCATTTCAGTATTGACGATTCGTGACTTTTTATACAATTCGATTTGCGAATCTGTCAATGAGGAATATTTCGGAACGTTCAACGGCGGTGCTTCTTCGGCAAACTCAGCAACGAATTATAACGGACAAACGGTTGTGCTGAAAGCGGAATCGGTTTTAGTGCCGAATACGCCTTATCACATGAAATTGGTTATTGCCGACAGAACTGATTTCAGGTATGATTCTGCCATTTTTATTTCTTCAAGCAGTCTTAATTTAGGGCAAAACGTTTTAGGTGATGACTTGACAGTTGCCCGCAAAACTGCAATTTGTTTTGGCCAGCAAACTACTTTGAGAACAGGATTAGATCCGAATGAATATACATTTTCATGGACTAGAAACGGAGGAGCTCCTATACCAGGACAAAACAATCCTGATTTGCCAATTTCTTTGCCTGGGACATATGCAGTTACATACACCAGCACGGCTTTGCCTTGCAATGCCCCTGTCACCGATTCTATAATTGTGGAATATTATCCTCAATTAGTAGCCCCGACTCCTAGCGATTTATACAAATGCAATACCGGAGCTGCGACTTATGATTTCAATTTGGCTTACAATACTCCGATTTTAATGACAGGAATGCCGAGCGATACTAGAATTTCATACCACTCTACTCCTCAAGATGCAGACAATAATGCAGGCGCGCTTGCAAATACAATTCAAGGAACCGGAACCGAAACTATTTATGTAAGGATAGAAAACAATATCGGCTGTTATACAGTTAAGTCTTTTCAGCTTCGTTCAATTTTGCCACCAGTTGCAGGACAGCCGGCAGATTTGACGCAATGTGCTTCTTCATTTAACAGCACAAATGCTTCTTTTGCTTTTGGTTCACAAGACAATGCGATTTTGAATGGCGCTCCTCAAAGCATTTACAACATAAGCTATTATACGACTCCAGGAAATGCCGCAGGCGGCATTTCTCCGCTTCCTCTGACCGGATATTCAGGCACGCACGGGCAGACAATTTATGCAAGAATAGAAAACAAAACCGATATCAATTGTTTTGATACGATTAGTTTTCAGCTTGCAGTAAAAGATTTACCGCCAGTTGACAATCTTCAAAATGTGACTTTATGTGATCCTTACACTTTGCCTCCTTTGGTTAACGGTAATTATTTTACGCTTTCTGGAGGAAATGGAACGCCGCTTTTTGCAGGAAATATAATTAGAGAATCACAGACAATTTACATTTATAATACAAGCGGAGGCACTCCAAATTGTCCAAACGAAAGCAGTTTTAAAGTAACAATAATAAATCCCGCCGAAATTACGCCGAAAGATACCGTACAATGCAGTACTATTGGCTATAGACTCCCTGCGCTTGCCTATGGAAATTACTATACGCTTCCCGGCGGGCCTGATGGCGGCGGTACTATAATTCCGGTTGGAACTGTGATTACTTCAACCCAAACGGTCTATGTTTATTATAAATATCCTGACCCGCCATTTTGCGTTGTAGACACAAATTTCAGCGTGAGAATAATTCCTTTCGGAAACCTGCCTACTTTTCCAAATGTCTTTGACTGTAGCGAATATATACTTCCTGCCCTAACTTTTGGAAACTATTTCACGGGACCTGCCGGAACCGGAACGCAACTTCCTGCTGGAACTCCGATTACTACAAGCAAAACTATATTTGTATATGCCGAAAATGAAAAATGCAAGGACGAAAGGTCTTTCAATGTTTATATTGGGCTTGTGCCGCCGCGAAATGCTGATAGCTGTTCAAGTTATACCTTGCCAATTCTTCCGATAGGAAATTATTTTACCGCACCAGCCGGAGGCGGACAAATGATTGCACCAGGAACAATCATCTTGCAATCTAAGCGAATTTACATTTATGTTGCCACGACTGATATCCCAAATTGTACTGACAATGTTTATTTTGATGTAACAATTTCAGATCCTTTCGATACTATACCAAGCCAAATCACAAGATGTGGCGGCTATCTGCTTCCTGCTTTAACTGTTGGAAATTATTTTGATGGACCTGGAGGCACAGGAAATGCTTTATCCGCAGGAAGTTTAATCAGTAGATCTAAAAAAATCTACATTTATAAACCACCATTGGCTGGACAAAATTGCACGAATGAGATTTCTTTTGATGTAACTATAAATCCTTACCCGAATATTGATTCAAGAGGAAATATTGGTCCAATTTGTAAAAATGTAGGCTATCAGCTTACTCCCTTGGCTGTCGGAAATTATTATTCAGATCCCCAAGGCGTTGGCTTAATCGCTCAAGATGCAATAATTACTGAAACCAAGACAATTTATATTTATGCCGTATCGCCTGAAGGCTGCGTGGCTGAGAGTTCTTTCACGATTGAAATCGTAGGAATTGAAGTGGATGAGCCAGCGCCGGTTACAACTTGTGATTTATATATTTTGCCTCCGCTAAATGTTGGTGATTATTATACAGAACCAAACGGGCCAAATGGTACTGGAATTATTTTGCCACCCGGAACGCCAATCACGACGACAACGACACTTTATATTTATGACGAAATTGTAACTCGCGGTTTAGTTTGTCCTGACGAATATACATTTCCGATTACTATTGCGCGAACGCCCGTGATTCAACCGATTTCAAATGCTGACAGAACTATTTGCGACAATGATTCAGTTAACGACGGTTTTACAGCTATCGATATTGCTGCACTTTCTGCATCAGCTCTAGGAAGCTCACAATCTTTAACCGATTATACTGTAGCTTTTTATGCTTCACAACCTGATGCGCAAGCACAAAGAAATCCGATTACCTCAACAGGAACACGAACAATCTGGATTAGAATTTCTAGCGTAATTTCAAATAGCTGTTTCGACATAAAACCAGTTGCGATAACAGTTTTGAAAGTTCCACAACCTACGCCAAAAGATGGAATTGTCTGTATCAACAGCGCAACGGGTGCGATATTAAAATCATACACTATTCAATCAGGATTAAGCCCGGCAACGCACACTTTTCAATGGTCGAATGCTGCAGGAATAATTCCTGGAGCGACACAGGCCAATTATACAGCAACAGTTCCTGGAGCTTACACTTTGATTGCGACAAGCAGAACCACAGGCTGTTCTTCAAATCCTGTGACGGTTCAAGTCGCACAGTCTGAACCAGCAATTGCAAGTGTTGCCGTAAGCGATGCCTTCAACAGCAATCAAACGGTAACGGTAACAGCAACCGGCGTCGGCGGTGATTATATATACCAAATGGACGATGGCGCATTTCAAACGAGCAATGTTTTCTACAATGTTCCTTCTGGAAATCATATCATAACGATTCGCGATAAAAATGGGTGCCAAGATACTATCGTGGAAGCTTTTGTTGTGAATTATCCAAAATTCTTTACGCCAAATGGTGACGGAATTAATGAAACTTGGAATATTACTGACTTGTCTTTCCAAAGAGAATCGGTTATCAATATTTTTGACCGCTATGGAAAATTTATCAAGCAGATCAAACCTTCAGGACCAGGCTGGGACGGAACTTACAACGGGCATCCGCATTTTTCAACAGATTATTGGTTCATCGTTACTTACATTGAAAGAGATGAGACAAAAACTTTTAGGGCGCATTTTGCTTTAAAAAGATAAATAAACAATTGATTATCAAAAGGCTTCCGGAATTAACGGGAGCCTTTTTTGTTTGGAATCATTTTAAATACTCAAATTAGTGTAACATTTTTCAATATATATAGTCTATTAAGAAAATTATAAACACCTCAATCATCAATCAAAAAAAGAACAATGAAATTTAAATTATTATTCTTGAGTTTTATTTTGCCTTTGCTTTCAGTACACGCGCAAAACAATTTAACAATTACTGGAACAGTTACCGACAAATCTAATGCTCCGATTTCTTATGCAACAGTAACAATCAAGGAAGGCGAAAAAGTTATCACAGGAAGCATTACTGATGACAGCGGGAATTTTGAAGTAAAAAGCTTAGCTCCAAAAAATTATACAGTTGAAATTCAATTTATCGGCTACAAACCTTATGTAAGCAAAGCTGATTTGACTTCTGGAAAAGGAATTGCCTTAAACAGAATCACTCTAGCTGATGAAGCCACACAATTAGAAGGTGTTGAAGTTGTTCAAGAACGTTCGACAATCGAGCAAAAAATTGACAGAAAAGTAATCAATGTTGGTCGTGATTTGACTACTGCCGGCGCAACAGCTTCAGAAATCATGAACAATATTCCGTCTGTGAATGTTGATCAAGATGGCAAGATATCTTTGAGAGGAAATCAAAACGTAAGAGTTTTAATTGACGGAAGGCCTACAAGCATTGATCCTGCGCAGTTATTGAAACAAATTCCTTCAAGTTCTATCAAGAAAATTGAATTGATCACCAATCCAAGTGCGAAATACAATCCAGAAGGAATGTCTGGAATCATCAATATCGTCTTGCATAAAAATTCAAATGACGGTTTCAACGGAAGCTTAAATGCAGGAATTACATTCGCAAAAGAGCCAAAATTCAACAATTCTCTAGACCTAAATTACAGAACAGGAAAAGTAAATTTCTTTGGAAATGCCGGTAAAAATTTCGGTAAATACCTAAACGACGGTTTCATAGAAAGATTCGACAATAATTCACAGCAAATCTTAGATATCGTGAATGACAATGATTCTTACTTATATAAAATTGGTATGGATTATTACATCAACGACAACAATACGCTGTCTTTTTACACCAACCAAAATGGTACTGACGGAACTGGAAATGTAAACACGGATATCAGATATTTAAACGGAGACCAGCCAAATGTTTTGCAATTTGGAGAATATTTGACTGACAACAACAGCGGTGCTTACAACTTGGCTTTCAAGCATAAATTCAAAAAAGAAGGACATACTTTAGATTTCGAAGGAAACTACAATGATTACAAGCAAACGCAGGATGCCAATTTTGACACGACTACGTTTACTGCGCCAATCCAATCTTCTATCTATTCTGATAAAATCGTTGACAAGAGAGAAAATACGACTTTGAATTTGGATTATGTAAATCCGTTGAATGAAAAATCAACTTTAGAATTGGGTGCTGAAGCGAGGCTTATCAGAACTACAAACGATTACAACACTCAAAATCCTGTCTCTCCCTTTACGATCAGCCATTATGATTATGACGTAGATATTTATTCTGCTTATGCCACTTTCGGCCAAAAATTCGATAAATTCAGCTACCAAGTCGGAGCTCGTTTTGAAAGCTACAAAGTAAAAGCGAACCTAGAAAGCAATCATGTGGAACCTGACCAAAGATTGAAAAAATTTGATGACGATTACATGACGGTTTATCCTTCAGCATATCTTACTTATAATCTAGACGAGAAAAATATGTTCCAATTAAGCTACAGCCGTCGTGTTGACAGGCCTAGTTTAGAGCAGACAAAACCAATCAGAGAATTTTCTACGCCATTGGTTACAGGTTTAGGAAACCAAGAATTACAGCCACAATTTACCAATTCAGTTGAATTGAATTATACTAAAACTTTTACGAAAGGTTCTTGGACAGGAGGCGTTTATTACAGGCTTATCAATGACGAAATCAGCCGTGTTTTGTACAGTGATGAAACAACTGACAACCAGAATGACTTGATCATGAGCTGGGCAAACTTTGACAACAATTCAGCTTACGGATTTGAATTGTCTGCTAATTATAAAATTACAAAATGGTGGGATGTGCAACCGTCAATCGACTATTCAAACATCAACCAAAAAGGTATCGTTTCTGTTTTAAGAGCTGGAACTACAGATGAATTTGATTTCCTGAACAAAGAGATTTCTGCTTCTGCTTTCAATGCCAGAATCAACAGTAATTTCAAGGCTACAAAAAGATTAAGCTTCCTTTTGTTCGGATTTTACAGAGGCGGTGTTGACGGAATCCAAAATGACAGCAAGGAAATGTACAAAATGGACATCGGTAGCCGTTACACGATGTTAGACAACAAATTGACTTTCAGCTTGCGTTTCAATGACGTTTTCAACACAATGGAATATGGCTTCTCAGGCGTAAATCCTTATCCGAGCCAAGGTGTTTTTGGATGGGAAAGCCAAAGTCTTTATTTAGGAATCAACTATATTTTTGGTGGAGGAAAAAATAGAGCAATGCAAAGAAAATACCGTGAAGACAACACCAAACAAGGCGGTGGCGGTATGTTCTAAAAACCTGAATTTTTGGTTAGTATTTATATATTTGAGTTAGAGAAAAAAACTCGGAGAGTGATGCCTCCGAGTTTTTTGTTTTTTTTTAGTACAGTCATTGCGACGAAGGAAGCAATCTTATCGCGCATATCCATTCAGTTTGTCGACTCAGATTATGTGATTGCTTCCTTCGTCGCAATGACATTATTTATCTTTTTATTTCAATCGTTGCACCAATTTTCACACTTTCATACAACTCATCAACTTCTTCATCAGTCACAGCAATGCAACCCGCCGTCCAATCTTTCCAACGCTGGAACTTTGAAATAAAACCGCTTCCGTTTCTGATGCCGTGAATTTTTATATGCCCTCCGGCAGATTTTCCCAAGGATTTTGCGTGCTCGATATCTTTTTCATTCGGATAAGAAACACCCAAATTTTTGTGATAGCCGCTATTCGGGTTCTTGGCATTGATTTCATAAATTCCTTCTGGTGTTTTAAAATCGCCTTCCACTTCCTTGTGACCGATTGGGTTTCTTCCGAGGGAAATTTTATAAGTTTTCAAAAGCTTTCCTTCGGAATAAACCAGCATCTTTCGCTTGGATTTATAGACTTCAATCTTGTCTATTATTTTTCCTTTCGGAAGTTTTTCCTCTGGATAAAAATAATAAACCGCAATTACCAAAAGGATTGTTAGAACTATGTAAATCATTTTTTTCATAAACTAAAAAGGCACTAAGTTTCTAAGACACTGAGTACTTTGCGCCTTAGAAACATAGCGTCTCAGCACCTTTTCCTACCATTTAATCACTGCGCTTCCCCAAGTAAATCCGCTTCCAAAGGCTGCCAAAACAACAGTATCCCCAGATTTGATTTTGCCTTTTTCCCAAGCTTCTGTCAAAGCAATCGGAATCGATGCCGCAGTCGTGTTTCCATATTTCTGGATATTATTATACACTTGGTCGTCAGTCAATTTGAATTTCTGCTGGATGAACTGCGAAATCCTCAAATTCGCTTGGTGCGGAATCAGCATATCAATATCTGAAACCTCCAGATTGCTCGCTTTTAAGCCTTCCATAATCACTTCGCTGAAACGAACTACCGCATTTTTGAATACAAACTGTCCGTTCATGTAAGGAAAGTAGCTTTCGTCATTCGGGTCGTTGTCTGCAATAATATCAGTTACCCAACGGCCTCCCATTCCTGGCGCTTTCACTATTAATTCTTCGGCATGCTGTCCTTCTGAATGCAAATGCGTAGACAGAATTCCTTTTGCAGTATCTTCTTCTCTCGACAAAACTGCCGCGCCCGCTCCATCGCCAAAAATCACGGATACACCGCGCCCGCGAGTCGTCATGTCCAATCCTGTGGAATGTACTTCTGACCCGATAATCAGGATGTTTTTATACATTCCGGTCTTAATATATTGGTCGGCAATCGACAAGGCATAAATAAATCCGGAGCATTGATTTCTAACATCTAACGCGCCAACAGTTCTTAATCCCAAGTCTCTCTGAACTAAAACTCCTGGTCCAGGAAAATAATAATCAGGACTCAAAGTGGCAAAAACCACGAAGTCAATATCTTCTTTGGCAACGCCAGAACGCTCAATCGCAATTTCAGCGGCCTTCACGCCCATCGTTGTCGTTGTATTTCCGTCACCTTTTGCAATGTGGCGTCTTTCTTGAATGCCGGTTCTTTCTTGGATCCACTCGTCATTAGTCTCGATAATTTTTGACAAATCATCATTGGTAACTATATTTTCAGGAACATAATATCCTAAACCTGCAATTTTGGAATGATACATATTTTTATTATTTCGTTAAAAATCAGGATGCAAATTTAAGCATCTTCTAAATTGTATAGTACAATATAGCAAAATTATATTTAATTGATATTCTACTGAAAGTAATTTTTCAGACTCTACTTATTTTGAGCGGGACATTGCTTGTTCGGGTTGAGACATTACTTGTTTGGGTTTGGACATAGCTTGTTTTAGTATGGACAATGCCTATTCGGATTGAGACATAGCTTATTTGGGTTTGGACAATACTCATTCGGGTCGCGACAATGCTTATTCCCCAAACTTGTCATTCCGACGAATGAGGAATCTTCGGAAGTGGAGCTACATTACCATTTCTCTTTCGTCGGAATGACAAAAAATACGCCAACAGCTTCTTAAGATCTGCCATAATCTGTTTTAACAAAAAAATTTAGCACATGTAACAACCTTGCCTTATTTTAGACCAATAAATCATCAACCCTAAATAGATACTTATGAAATTAAAATTTTCGTTGCTATTCTTGCTTGTCGGCTTGGCCGGATTTGCGCAGGAAGAGCTTACTTATCAAAAGCCTTCCAAGGAAATTCTGGACTTGGCTGACTACGAAAGAGCGCCGTCGGTTTCCATGGATACCAAAAAAGAATACATGCTTCTTTCTTACCGAAATACGTACAAAACGCTTGACGAATTAAACCAAGAAGAGCTGCGTTTGGGCGGTTTGAGAATCAACCCGATTACGAATATCTCAAGCACTGTAACGTACATCAACAATATTAAGATCCGCAAGATTAAAGACAAGAATGAAATTCAAGTAACCGGCTTGCCTCAAAACCCAAAAATCAGCAATATCGCCTGGTCGCCAGACGAACAGAAGATTGCTTTCACGCACACGACTGCAACAGGCGTTGAATTGTATGTTTTGGATATTGCTTCCGCGAAAGCGACGAAATTGACAGAAGCCAACTTGAATGCCAACATGGGAAGCCCGTTCAGCTGGTACCGCGACAACCAAAGCTTGCTGATAAAAGTGCTTCCAAAAAACCGTCCGGCATTAATCGATGCTAAAAAAGACCTTCCAAAAGGACCGACGGTTTCTTCAAGCGACGGTACGAAATCTTCAAACAGAACTTTCCAAGATTTATTAAAGAATAAAACAGACGAGACCAACTTCGAAACACTAGTAATGTCTGAATTGTACAAATTAGACCTCAGCGGAAAAGCTACGTTATATAAAAATGCTGATTTGTATGCCGGAGAAGGTTTTTCTCCTGATGGAAATTACATCTTGATCACGACAATCAAAAGACCGTTTTCTTACATCGTGCCTCTGAGCCGTTTCCCGATGACTGCCGTTGTGTATGACTTATCAGGCAAAGAAGTAAAAGTAGTCAATGAGGTTGCCCTTTCAGAGGTGATGCCAAAAGGTTTCATGGCAACACGAACAGGAAAAAGATCAATGAGCTGGAGAAGTGATTTGCCTGCAACTTTATCTTATGTAGAAGCTTTAGACGGCGGCGATCCAGCAAACAAAGTAGATTTCAGAGACGAAATTTTCTTGTGGAATGCTCCTTTTACAGCTAATCCGACTTCTTTAGCTAAGACCGTGCAGCGTTATGCAGGTGTGGTTTGGGGAAATAATACAACTGCCATTTTATATGACCAATGGTATGATACCCGAAATGAAAAGACGTATTTAATCAATCCGTCAAATCCTGCACAAGCGCCAAAAGTAATCTTTGACAGAAATTCTCAAGATATTTATTCTGATCCGGGAAGCTTTGAAACTGTAAAAAACCAATATGGAAGACAAGTTTTGGCTTTAGAAAACGACAACGCATTTCTTATCGGAGAAGGACACACAAAAGAAGGACAGTTTCCTTTCATAGACGAATTCAACATGAAGACTTTAAAACCGAAACGCTTGTACCAATCGGCTTACAAAGACAAAAAAGAGTCTATTTTCTCTATCGAAGATTTCAAGAAAGGTGATGTTTTGGTGCAGATTCAATCCAAAAGCGATTACCCTAATTATTACTTCAGAAACATCAAGAAAAAGAACGAGCTGACACAAATTACCGATTTCAAGAATCCTTTTGAAAGCATCAAGAATGTGCACAAAGAAGTGATCAAATACAAAAGGAAAGACGGTGTTGAGCTTTCTGGAACTTTATATCTTCCGGCAGGTTATGACATGAAAAAGAAAGAGAAATTGCCTTTGCTGATTTGGGCTTATCCTGAAGAATACAAAGACAAAAACAGTGCAGGACAAAGTTCTCAAAACCCAAATGACTTCACATTTCCTTACTACGGATCGTTTGTATATTGGGTAACAAAAGGCTATGTTGTCTTGGATGATGCGTCTTTCCCAATCATCGGCGAAGGAACTACGGAACCAAACGATACTTTTATTCCGCAATTGGTTTCAAATGCAGAAGCGGCGATTGATGCTGTAGATAAATTGGGCTATATCAATCGCAAGAAAGTGGCTGTTGGAGGCCATTCTTATGGCGCTTTCATGACCGCAAACTTGTTGACACATTCGAATTTATTTGCTTGCGGCATAGCGAGAAGCGGCGCTTACAATAGAACTTTGACTCCTTTCGGATTCCAAAGCGAGCAAAGAAATTACTGGGAAGCAACTGACGTTTACAACACCATGTCACCGTTCATGAACGCAGAAAAAATGAAGACGCCGATGTTGCTGGTCCACGGTGATGCTGACAATAATCCGGGAACTTTCACCTTGCAGACAGAAAGATATTTCCAAGCCTTGAAAGGATTAGGAGCTCCGGTTCGCATGGTTTTATTGCCAAAAGAAAGCCATGGATATGCCGCTAAAGAGAATATCTTGCACCTGCTTTGGGAACAAGATAAGTTCTTGGAGAAGTATTTGAAGAATTAATTTTAGGCAAAAGTGAATAGCCAAAAGGCAAAAGTAAATCCCCGAAGTCAGATGATTTCGGGGATTTTTATTTTGGCGTTCCTCGCAATGACTTTAAAGCACTTTATTATTTACTTCTAGATAAACTAAAGCTTCATTTTCTAGCGCCGTATTATGCTCAAAGAAAATCACTTGTTTTTCAAGAACACCTTTTATTAAATATCTATTTCCTTTAAAGAAAGACTGCTTCACCAAAACCTGAATAAATCCAGAAGAATTCACTTTGAGCTGATGCGGATAAAGGAGCAGATTTGTAGTTTCTCCGTTTTCATCATCGACGGCAATTTCGTTTACTTCCCCAAAAAGCGAAGCGACATATTTATTCGCCGGATTGAAATATAATTCTTTTGAAGGTGCTTTTTCAATCAGCTTTCCTTTCTGCATTACGATGGTTTCGTCGGCAAAAGAAAGAGCGTCTGCACTATCGTGCGTGGCAACTATTACGGTAATTCCTTTTCTTTTTAGGTAGGCAAAAAGATTTCTTCGCAAGGCATTTTTCCTGAAATTATCAATATGGCTGAACGGTTCGTCTAATAATAAAACTTGCGGTTCTACAGCTAAAACTCTTGCCAAGGCTACTCTTTGCATTTGGCCACCGCTTAAATATTTTGCCTTAATATCTGCAAATTCAGACATTTCAACCATTGTCAATAAATCGGCTACGCGCTGGTCTTTGTCTTCCTTATACATATTTGAAAGATATTTCCCTACGTTTTCAGCGACTGTAATGTAGGGCATCAAGTCAAAATCCTGAGCCAGATATTTGATATACTCTTCTCCCGGAACTAAATTAAATTTCGGACCAAGAATTTGATTTCCGTCAAAGAAAATTTCGCCTTCGTTTAAATCATACAAACCATAAATCAATTTCAAGAGCGTGCTTTTTCCACAACCGCTTTCACCGATTACGGCTATATTTTGTCCTTTTTCAACATTGAAACTTATATTTTGGATAACGGTTTTCTCTGAATATCCGAAAGAAATATTTTGAACTGATAGCATTTTTTATTCTTAATTGAGGATCGCAAAGTTACAACGTTTACCTCCTAAGAAAAGTTTAAATTTAACTAAAAGCATAAAAAAAATGCCCTTTTCAGTTTTTAGAAAAGGGCATTTTAAATCAAAGTAACTATTCTCTAGTAAATTATTTTTTTAGCAATTTTAGCACCTTCTGCATTTTGAACTTGAACAATAAAAATCTGCTCAGATGAAGGAAGACTGTTAATTACAGTTTGTGTATTATTCACCTTTTTATTTTCATAAACAATTCTTCCTTGCAAATCAATTACTCTCACTTGGTCGATTGTTTCTTTCCCTGCGTTTATAAAAATGGATTTATCTTTTTTGTAAACTATTACTGCTTCTGCACTCCAAGAAGGATTTTCTACGCCAAGCGGTTCTAATTTATATACGATTTCGAATCTGTCATTAAACGTTCCGATATTTGAAGCAAAAGAATATCCAGACGATTTCAAGTCATGAACTACATTCAAAAGATTATCTTTCAAATAAATGTTTTGGCTGTCAAACAAACCATCAACCTGGTCAATCGAGATTGATAAATTTCCGGCAGTTGTAGCAATATAACCTAATTGAACTGCGTCATTTTCTTGAAAAGGCATAGAACGACCTTGGATTGCTAGTTTTTCATCTGCTACAATTGAATATAAAATAGCCGCATTTTCTCCGTAAATCTTTCCGTCAAAATCTCTATCCAAATCATTTGTTGCTGATTTTAAATAACCGACAAGCGCTTGATTAAAAATACCATCTGCGTTTTGAAGATTTAACCAAAAACGATGTCTCTCTAATGGCGTATTTTCAGATGAATTTCCCTGTCTGTAAAATTGATTATTTCCGGAACCAGCACGCATATAATTCTTGAAAACTGCATTTGCATTTCCTATACCTGAAGCTCCTTCTACAAAAAAAGATTGCCCTGAAGCGATTATTCCTGTCGGCATCATTGCGTTAGGACTAGTTGCTTTTACTGGTCCTGTTAAGTTCCATTTTGCATAATCACCTTCTGCATAAGAACCCGTTGTGGCATTTGGCAAAGTAGCGTGCGTCCACAAATAAACCGTTCCCCCGATTGCCGCTTTATTTGTAGGATTTCCCAAGAATAAATTAACATCTAAGCCAGAAGGATAAGGATTTCCGATAAGATTTGATTTCCCAGCTCCTTTTGCAACCTGAATAGTGATTTCGCCTGTATTTGGCGTTCCTGACATAGTTGCCGTATAAGTCGCAGGAACAGTCAGCGAATAAGTTTGCGGCGCTCTCACGATATATCCTTTTGCCTTTACCATCTCTGTTGAGTTTGGAACGCTCACCCAGTTATTTATTGCAGTATCAAACTTATAATATTTGTCTGCTAATGTTGCAGGAGACAAATCGTGCAATGTTAGTGGCGCAACTGGCGAAGACCAATAAGTGTAATCATAGCGCCTGATGGGCTGTGTTGTTCTGATAACTGAAATTTTTCCGGTGTTTACAGCAGCATTATTTATTTGAACCAAGCTTGCTGAGTTATTGAATATCAAGCTTGCTGCGGGTGCTACTGCTACTTGATTTTGAATTGTCATTGTGTGATTTGAAAGCATGGTTACGGCGCCACTATTAACAGTACAGCTGCATCCAGATATATTTCCTGTTGAAGTATAATTTCCACTGAAAACTATGTTTTTATCTGCGGTTGGCGCTCCTCCAATCCATGTTAAGCCATCCCATTCTGATGTTCCTGTTCCAACTGTTAATGTTGCTGGAATAGATATTACAGAACCGTGAATATTGCTAACTACTACAGAATAAGAAGCCAGATCAGATGGATTTGAAGGACTTATAATTGTATAGGAAGAAGAAGTTGCTCCTGTTATATTGATATTATTTTTTTTCCATTGGTAAGTAAGGTCAGGACCAGTAGCCGTAACGCTAAAAGTTATAGAAGAAGTACTGCCTGAACAAATTACTGCGGAAACTGGATTTTCAATAATTTCTGGAACGCTGATTAAAAATGAATTAGCATTGTAAGCAATAAATGCAGGATCGCTATTCCCGCCCGGCATTAATTTGAACTTGTCAATAGATGCATAATTTGCAGCCGTGATTCCAAATTCTGAGAATTTAAAAGCAATTAAACGAATTTCCCTTGTTGTATTTGAATCTGCATTTCCACTCGGAACTGCATTTTCATAAGGAATATTGTTTGGCAAAGTGAAAAGGTCTAAACTATACGTTCCGACATGAGAAATCGCACTTAAGTCAGCACTGATAGGATTTCCTACGATATTTCCATTGACATCTACGAAAGAATATACATCAGTAACACTAGTCGGAGCTGCTGTTTGTGTAATCAAAACATCCGGCTCGTTATCATTAATTGTTGAAGGCACGATATTGCTGACTTTATAAGCCATTACCATACTGCTAGTTACGTTGGTTACACCAGTTCCTAAATCAAGACCGTTAATTCCGTCAATCAAGACATCTCTTACCGTCAAGCCTGCAACTGCTGGCGAAAGATAATTAGCTGCAGTGCTATTTCCATCAACTTTCGAACCTAGAGCAATATAATTTGATGAAGATGTTCCTGTATTTCCTGTAATTCCATCTGTTGAAAAAGCCTTGAAAACACGAGGTGTGAAAACATCAGAATGAGATGTAAGCGATGCGTCGTTTACACCAGTAGAATAAAGGGTACCGTTGTAAGTCAAAGCAACTAAATTATGTCGATTATCAGGCAAGGTTGTGTTTCTGGCGCTTGATGCCGATGACCAATAGCCTTGAAAATCAGTCACAACTCTTGTAATTGCTGCTGTTGATGAAGTGTTTGAAGGCGAAACATAAACAATTGAACCTGTAGCAGTTGCAACAACTGAACCGTTTGTAACCGTTACGCTTCCGCTTGAACCGGTAGCTACAAAAACTTTAAGCTGCGTGGCCGACCAACTGCTTACCGAAACTGTTGTTCCTCCTAATTTCACTACTGAAGATGCTGTAAAGCCAGTTCCGTTAATAATAACCGCTGTACCTTTTGTAACCACGGATGGCGAAAAGGAAGAGATTGTTTGAGCGAAAGAAGCTACTGTAAAAAACATTGAAACGAAAAGAGCAATCAGGCTTGCAATTTTCCTATTCTGTAATGGGGATTTAGAAGATTTCATAGTTAGATGTATTGTAGTTGTGATTGAAAATGCTTGTTAAATGGTGGTAAATTATTAGTAAAATAAATTAAAAAATTTCGCAATTACTTTACAAGCTCCTTATAATCGTTGAACGGTATGATTTCATCGACGAACTACATGCCTGAATTTTTCAAAGTGTCTTTTTCTTTTTCAAAGCGCCAATTTTTCTTCTAAAAATCAATAGTTAATTCCAAAAAAAAATCCCCTTTCAAATAAATGAAAGAGGATTTTTTTTATAGATTTAGTTTATCAGTAAACCACTTTTTTAGAAACTGTATTTCCATCAAGCAAAACAACTTGAACAATTAATACTTGTTCCGCCGGTGGCAGATTTTTAATAACTGCATCTGTTTTGTTGATATTTTTATTTTCGTAAATCATTCTTCCTTGAATATCAAAAACCCTTAATTGGCTTATTGATGCAAGTCCGGCGTTTATAAAAATTTCTTTATCCTTCTTATAAATCACAATACTATTTGGATCAAAATTTGGATTATTAACTCCAAGTGTTTCCTGTCTGTATACGATTTCAAACCTATTATCAAAAGTTCCAACAGCCGAAGTAAAACTATAAGGAGCATTTTTAATATCGTGAATTGTGTTCAGCAACTTGTCTTTTAAATAAACTGCTTGAGTATCAAAAAGTCCGTCAAAATGATCTAATGTAATTTTATAATTTCCTGCAACCGTTGTTTTGTATCCCATTGGCACTACATCATTCAAATCAAAAGGAAGACTTTTTCCTTGAATTGTCAACAATTTATCTGGAATTATAGAATAAAAAGTCGCCGTATTTCCTCCAAATAATTCTCCATCATAACCTCTGTCATAATCATTTGTCGCACCTTGAACATATGCTATCAAAGCTTGATTAAATCCGCCTTGAGAATTTTCAAGATTTAGCCAAAAGCGGTGCCTTTCAATTTCTGTATTTCTGAAAAACTGATTGTTGTTGGCTCCAATTCTCATCGTATTATTAAAAGTAGCTGTTCCGCTTCCGTTTGAAATTCCTTTTACAAAGAAAGATTGTCCAGCTGCGACAAAACCTGTTGGCTCAACTGAACTTCCAGTTGCCGGTGCGGTAGCAGTCCCTCCAGAGAAATTGTAAGTTGCATAATCACTATCTGTATAGGAATAATTTCCTCCTGCATTTGGCACAGAACTAACTCCTGTAAAATTAGTCCACAAATAAATAGTTCCTTCCAAATCTGGATTTATACTGCTTGCTAGGAATAAATTTGCATCTAAAGCAGAAGGATAAGGATTTCCTATCAAATTAAACTTTTCAGCCGTAGTGCTTCCTTGGGTTGCGATTGTTATCAGTCCATTATTTGGAACACCATTAAATGTTGCATTATAAGACGCTGCCGTTCCTGTTATTGGATAAGTTTGCGGCGCTCTCACGATATAACCTTTTGCCTTTTCCATCGTCACGGTTCCGTTGTCATGTAAAGTCCAGCTTTGACCTGCACTATCCCAGCTATAATATTTATCATGCAAAGTTGCTGGCGAGAGTGCACTTAAAGTTTGGGCCGTTGCAAAAACTGGCGATGCCCAATAAGTGTAGCTGTAGCGCAACATATTTCCAGAATTTCTTTTGTAAATAATATTCCCTGAATTTATGCTTGGATTTTCATTTACCTGAACTAAACTTGCATTGTTTTCAAAAGTAATCTTCCCTCCTGCATTTACATCTACAGCATCTTGTACGGTTAGAACTTTATCAGAATTTACCAAAA
This sequence comes from Flavobacteriaceae bacterium PS02334, assembly GCA_029959295.1. Lineage (GTDB taxonomy): Bacteria > Bacteroidota > Bacteroidia > Flavobacteriales > Flavobacteriaceae > Flavobacterium. The sequence goes on from JASCOH010000001.1 coordinate 850,985, forward strand.
GTTCTCCCAAAGATTTTATCGCTAGATTTTTACCCTGTGCCACATCAGAAATTATTGGTTTCACAGTAGTACTTGGAATAATGATACAGTCGTCTGTTGATGGAACTCCAACTGGCGACCAGTTATTTGCATTTTCCCAAGCTGTGTTTGCGCTACCGTTCCAAACTTTTGATTTGTTAGTAACATTTATAGTTTTTGTAATTGTACAGCCATTTGTTAGCTGGGTAGTAACATCTATATTGAAAGATGGTGTTGCCAACAAAGCTATGTTTGGCTGTATGTAAACAATATCTTCTGCACTTCCAGGAACATATGGTATGGTACCTAATGCATCTGTATAAACTGAAATATCAGTTGAACCTGACCAAGTAAATGATGCTACTAATGGCTTTGTTCCATATAACTGTATATCATCTACAGCAACGCCATCATACCAAGATGAGGCATAATACCTGATTCTAAATTGCAGGGTTGCTATGTTTATGAAAGAATTCATATTGACAGTAATTTGCTGGAAGTTTCCAGGAGTACCTAAATCAGTACTATAATTAGCATTTGCCACGGGTGTCCATGTTGTACCGTTAGTTGAAGTTTCAACTGCTAAATATTCTGAAGCTGGTGCCACAGTATTTATATTGTACCTTGAAAAATAAACTCTGAACTTTAATGTCAAGTCAGTGTAGTTTTGTGTATTTACAGCTGAAGTTAACGCCAAGCCATGATCAATGACATAATATGTTGCGGGCGGTCCTACTGTTTTAGGTCCTACATCAGAAGTTGAAAATGCAAATTTATTTACTCCATATCCGGATGATATTGATGGAGTCCATACGTCAGCACCATCTGTTGGGATAAAAGGACTAGATTTTCTCTCCCATCTTGAAATTTGATTAATAGTTCCCCCATTTCCAACAATATTCTGATTACCAAAAAGCCCTAGTCCACTACCCTCAAAATTTTCGTTTACTAAATAAACAGTTTCATTATCACTTGCCGCACTCAGCATAATTGGATTTTTATCTCCACAAGTAATAGGAGTCGCTGGTGAAAAATTCACATCAGGAACTTCCTTCATATTTGCAACAACAGGTTTACGAACTAAAGATTCACAAGTTCCATTTGATGCTGTAACATAGAATGTTGTGGTCGCAGAAATTGTTGGGCTGTAAGTATTGCTAGCTGAATTTTGCAGTGGAGCGCCACCAGTCTGGGCTGCATACCACAAATATGTTGTAGTACCAGTAGAACCTGTTGCCGTAAGAGATACATTTCCTGGCCCGCATCGAGTTCCATCAGTAACTGTGGCAATAGTGGCAAAACAATTTGCAATTACTGTAAACAAATAATCTTCTGCCTCGCCATAATACAAATCGTCATCTCCAAAATAAGTTGTTTCCTCAAAATCTACACAGCTATCAAAAGATGGATAAAAAATTTCATCATCTAAATCAATAATGCCATTGCTATTATCGTCATAATAATTTACGCCATTTCTAATCCTTATTCTGTAATTACCTGGTGGAGTTGCAGCTGGAATTATAAAGCCAAAAGTAGTATCTGAAGTACCAGCAACTGAATCATAAATCTGCTCACCAGAGTCGCTAAAATCTCCATCATTATTCCAGTCGACCCATGCATAAATTCTTGTCTGTGTGTTTCCATTAACATATACGTTTACTCCTTCGCCTTGAGCTTGTATACTTTTCGGAAGCGCAGTAAAATCTTGATAGCCGCTTGGAGAATTAGAATATGATGAGTTTAAATTAGACACGTCATTTAACGTACCAATAAATTGTACGTCATCAATATATGCTTCAGGAGCATAGTCTGTGTGCGCCGTACAGTAAGTCGGAGTCACATTACATGTTCTTGAAATTGTAAATGTTCCTGTATTTGCCGCTGTACCGCTTGATCCATAATAAGATATATAAACATAGTAGACTGTTCCCAATACTGGTGTAAAGCTATAGGTTTCGGTTCCTCCGCCAGTAGCGACATCGACAGTTGTCACATTGGTTAAAGCACCACATGAACCGCTTGCGATAGAAAGTTTATGATCAAATCCTGAACCTGCAGTTGTTGATATTAAATTTAGAGTTCCATCTCCAACAAAAGTATACCATACTCCATAAGTACTGGCATTCCATGCTGTCACTGATAAAACTTCTGAAACAGAACCAATAGTTGTACCCGCCAATGCGACAGTTGCACATGGCAAAGCTGTGGCATTAGAACAAGCATCGTTTGCCGGAGGAGGCGATAAAGTTGTAAAACTTGTATAAGCACTCCAAGCACTTCTGTCAGATCCACAGCCCACTGTGCGGACATAAATATAATAAGTTGTAGCATTTGACAATCCAGAAATGGCAACTGGGCTTGAAGCTGCAGCCACTACTGGCGTCACTCCCGCGCCAGGAGTTGTTGCCGAAGTGGAAACATAATATTCATATCCTTTGTTGGTTCCTTTTAAAGGAGCTGTAAAAGTTACATTCGCACTTGTCAGTGTAACAGTATTGTTAGCAACTGCCGTAGGCGGATTAACTGCTACCGTTGCATTTGTAAGATCAAGGTATAAATTACATGTTTTGTCGTTATTTCCAAAAGTTCCATCACAGTTTCCACCGGTAAAATATTGATTTCTGAAAATCATATTCACTCCATCAACATTTACGCCTGCCGGAATACAGAAATAATCTGCAAGTTTTATTGTCGAACTATAGATTCCTCCGCTTAAAGTAAATGGAATCAGCGAAGAAAGAGTGTTTATATTTCCTTGGGCATAATTAAAATCAGTACCGCTTACAATACGTATTCCTGCATAGGCATAAATAGTTGTTTCAGTACCTGTATAGAAAATATTTGAGGCATCAAAATCCTTGAAATTGATAGTAATGACATCATTAATTGTCTTTGGTGTAGAATTAGTGTAAACTTCATAGTTAACGCTTAATTTTCCATTCTTTTGAGAGGTACCGTTCCAAAATCCGCTCGGATAGCCTCCATATCTATATGGCCCACCGTTAAGCTGGTAACGGAAAGAGTAGTAAGTATTTGCTTGCCCGATTATTGGATTGATGGTTCCTTTCCATTCATCATTATTTCCAACGTTTGTATTAAAAGTCGCTGCAGTCCAAGTACCCGTCCAGCCAGCAGATGAAGGGTCAACATCAGTTGCATTAGTTGAATACCAAACTAGCAAACCTGTAGCTGCTCCAGCAGGATCAGTAACACCCGGCTCATAAGCCTGTCCATAAATATCTACAGATGTTCCAGTTGTTGTAGTCGAAACTCCTGGCGATTGAATATTGGCATAGTCAACAGCATCTGTTGGAGATAAAGTTACGCTTATATCGTCAACATATAAAAAAGCTTGGTCAATTGCAGAGAAAGCATTAAAACCTATGTAAAAAACTCCTGTAGAAGTAGGTGTAAAATCAACTGTTACAGATTGGAATGCTGCTGTCTGGTTAATAGCCGTATTCGTATAAAGTACATTTGTCATTGAACCGCTTGTAGCCGAGGTTCCATAAGCTACTTTCAACTTTTCTGTGAAAGTAGTTCCAGAAGCATTATACTTAAAAATTAGCCTATACGAAGTTCCATTTATAAGATTTAAGCCTTGTGAATAAAACCATGCATTTGCTGCGTTAGTACTATTAAACTGATAAGTCAAAACTTTTGTAGTATTTCCAAAACCTGGATTAGCTGAAGTTTTCCAGTCGTTTCCAGTTCCTGCATTTTGTATAGAGGTACATGACGGTATTGCTGGAACTGTTACTGATTCAAAGTCTTGAGTGTATGTTACATTTGTGGAACCGCATTGCGTTACAAATGTGTAAGGCCCCGCCCAAGTACTGTTGCCATTAGCCCCACCACATGCAGAACGCACATAATACTGATAAGAAGTATTTGCTGTCAAACCTATAATAGCACTATTTGTAGTTGTACTAGTGCTTGTCGCTACTGTTCCTGCATTCGGAACCGCCAAAGGCGTTGCAACACTGCCCGTTCCATAATAAATATCATAAGAAGCCGGAACTACGGCTGGTGCACTCCAAGAAAAAGTTGCCGTCGTAGCAACTAGAGCAGTAGTTGTTAATGCGGTTGGTGGCAGGCAAGAAGGAATTTGCTCTACAGTAAAATTGTCAATAAAGAAATCTATATCAGCGCTTCCGTTAGAAGCACCTTCAAAAGCTCTAAATGCAAAACGAACAGTCTGTCCGCTATAAGCTGCCAAAGTCGTAGCGTCCAATTGTCCTAAATTTGAAGGAACAGAAGAACTATTGTATGTTTTGAGTACAGTCCAGTTGGTGGTTCCAGTTGTAGAAACTAGCAATTCGACAAAATCGTCTGCTTCCCATGCTGTAGTTGGTGCAGTTGTAGCAGCAAATTGTGTTGCTCCTACATTATATTTTACTTGATAATCATTCGCTGGGATTGTATACTGTGGAGATATTATCCATTCATAACCTGTAGCGGCGTCGATGTTCATTTTAGCAGATAAATTGACGGGAGTGGTTGCGTTTAAATAGTCATCTGATCCCCAATCACTGACAGTTGCGCCTGTAGTTGCAGGACCTGTTGCCAAGGAAACTCCAGCGTCCCCTTCAATCCAGCAAGTACTTGGCAAATAAGTTGCAAAGGACTCAACACTTGGAAAAACTGTGATTGCCGCACAAGCCGTAACCACTGTAATCGTACTGCTATTTGCGCTTGTACAAGCCGTTGCATTAGTAGCCCTTATTCTATAATAATAAGGAGTTGCAGGATTTAATCCTGTGACTGCTTGAGAAATTGTACTGCCACCTGAAACGACAAGCCCGTTGTACCCAGCGACAAAACTTGCAAAAGTGTTCACTGTAGAAACATCTAGAAGATAACCCGTTGCTCCAGTTACCACTGCCCAGTTGGCTGTAAAACCAGAGCTTGTAATTGACGATCCTGCGCTTGCTGTTGGTGTAGCAAGGCAAGTGTAAGTGTTAGCTGTCAATGGCGCTGCGGTAAAATATTTTGGACCGCCTGAACAGGAAGTGTTATTAAAACTAAATACAAAATAATAGTACTGCGTATTTGCTGTAAGCCCTGTTTGCGTAAAAGTGGTCGCAGTCCCAGATTGAACTACGGTTCCTCCGCCCAATGTGGCCCCTGCTACATAGGTATTGGTGTCAGATGGTGTTGCCGATAAAGTAGAAGAAGTACTTCTTACTACTAAATAGCCACTTGCCGCAGGCGATGCCGCGGTAAAACTACCTGATAATGTAGTCGCTGTGACTGATGTTAGGTTTAAAACTGTTGGTTGTGCTGTTGGCGCGACGCAGGCTAACAATGAAGTCTGGAACAAACCCTTTCCGTTAGTTGTATTTGCAGTTGTAACTGTGGAATAATTATTTGCGGAAGTACCGCTACATAGACCTTCTACGCTATAAACATAATAAGTTCCTATTGCAAGACCAGTAATATTATAAGACGAGCTTCCCGCCGCAACTGGTGTTGGTGTTGCCCATGAGGCGGCTGTATAATCTTCATCTACTTTCCTCCATCTTACCCTATATCCCGAAGCATAAGTTCCACTATTCGTCCAAGAAATTGTTGCTGAAGATGCGGTTATTGCAGATGCAGTTGCACTCACTGTTACCAATGCACAACTGCTTGGCGTCCATTTTAATGTGGTTCCGGAAGCAGGTTTTACTGTCGAAGTTACCGGAACGGCGTCAGCTTGAAGAGAACCATTAATGAGGCTGTTCCAATTATTTGTATAAGTATATCCGGTTAAAGCTGAATTTGTTAATGTTACATTATTATAAACAGCAGGAGCGCTTTTCAATCCAACTTCACTAATGCCAGTAGTTAATACTGTATGGGAAGTTGTCATTGCTCCATATACAATTTCTACAACATTTGTAGTTTCATTTAGCCTAATTTGAAAATTAAGATTTTCGCTTAGCAGGCCAGAAACATATCTTGCAGCTCCGCTCCATTCTACAACGAAAATACGATTTGGCGAAGAACCTAAAGTTTCATATTTTACTGTAGAGTTTAAATCTCTCCCTAATGCAGAAATAGATGTACTATAGGCACCTCCAGTCGCCGAAATAGGAGTATATCCTCCCGAACCGGGGGTGGTTGCGTTTCCTAAAGTAAGAAATCCATTTGTGCTGATTCTTAAACTAGTGTACCCCGTTCCAGCGTAAGTAAATGTAAATGGGATTGTAACAGCAGTGCCGGTCACAGCATCATCAGTCGATGTATAAGCTGTTGTTGCAGTTCCTCCCAATGCAGTATAAGTTCCTGCCGTCTGGCTAAAGTTGTAAGTAGCCGCCGTCTGCCCATATCCCAAATTTCCCAGCAATATCAAAAAAAAAAGCAACTAATGCTGATTTTTTCATATCGCCAATAATTGAAAAGCAATCCTTAAATGTTTTCTCCCCTAAAAAGTAATCTTTAAGCATACTGTTAAATTTATATTAAAAATCAAATATAAATTAATATCAATAGGACCTATTTTTGATTTTTCAAAATATTAATATTTTATTCAATTTATTCTAATATATAGCAGCATTATACTAATTATTTTGTTTTTTATATATTAAAAAAATCAACAAATACAGGATGAAAGATATTTTTAGTAAGTAAAAATGTACATGTTTTAGGAGAGGAAAATATTTTAATTTTTTAATAAATCAAGTAGTATTTTATGCAGTAAAAACTTTCAATTATGTAAATTAGGTGCTATTTTTTGTAAAAATCAGACTACACAAAAATTTTAATATCGTCGTGAAAAAATAAAAATCTGTTTTGTAAGCTTTATTAGTTATAAAATTTCATTTATTAAAAAAAACGCATTGTATTATCACAAATAAATATTCAAAAACAGCAATATATACTTACAAATCAATACTTTATAGAATTTAAAAACCAAAACAATAAAGTAAAAGCGTAGAAAAGCCCCACATTATTTAAAACGTGAGGCTTTTCCGGGGTTTAATCTAATTAACTAACTTTAATACAGTATTTTCCTGAAAATTTGTGATCCATTTTGAGTTGTAACCTGAACTATCAAAACTTGATCTACCGAAGGCAGACCGTTAATTATGGCTTTGTCATTCTCAACTTTATCATTGCTGTAAAGCAATCTTCCTTGCAGATCCACTACTTTTAATTTGTGAATCACTTCGTCTGTTGCTTCCACAACTATGGATTCTGATTTTTTATAAACCAAAACAGTACCCGATTTCAGCAAAGGATTGTCTACACCTAGCGTTTCTAGCCTATATACAATTTCCAGCCTGTCATTAAAAGTACCCATTTGTGTTGTGAATGAATAAGCAGATTCATTTAGGTCATGAACCGTTCCTAATAAATTATCCTTGATATATATGCTTTTATTCTTAAAGAATTCATCCACATGATCAATGCTTATAAATAAAGGGCCGGCAACATCAGACTGATAGCCGATTTTGACTACATCAGCATCATCAAAAGGAAAATCTCTGGCTTGAATCGTCATTTTTTTATCTGATTCAACAGTATAGAAAGACAGGGCATTATGGCTAAAAAGCTCTCCGTCATACCCTCTATCCCATCCATTTGTAGCGCCTTGTACATAGCCCACGAGCATTTGGTTAAAAGCACCTTGATGGTCGCTTAAGTTTAGCCACAGCCTGCTTTTTTCAGTATTTTCAGAGGTTCTGAAAAACTCATTATTAAATCCTTTGACGCGCATTGAATTTAAAAACTGTACGGGAAGATTAGCCAAACCGCGTACAAAAAAAGCTTGCCCTGAAGCAATATGCCCGGTTGGCACCGTGCTGTTTAAATTATTGCTCGGCGTTGGATCATTTGGGTCATCAATAGCCGCTACGCCAACGCCTCCGGTAAGATTGTAAGTAGCATAATCATAGGTAGAATAGTTAATTGCACCGGTTCCGACAATAAATCTGCTCGGAGACGTATTGTGCGTCCAAAGATAAATAGTTCCGTCAATAGCACTGGTATTGCTTACATTTGACAAAAATGAATTGGCGCTGATTGCCGAAGGATAGGGGTTTCCGATAAGATTCCACTGATAATTCGCCACTACGGGGCTTGAATTTCCCAAAACATTAATAGCTACTGTTCCATTATTTGGAACACCGCTAAATTCAGCAGAATAAACACTCGGCGCAGTTATTGAAAATGTCTGCGGCGCCCTTACTATATATCCTTTGGCATTTGCCATCGACACATTTCCGGAGGCATGCAGAAGCCAAGATTGCGTCGTCGGATTCCAACTGTAATATTTGTCAGCCAAAGTCAGTGGCGATAATGTGCTTAACATTTGCGATGCGACCGGCGTTGACCAATAAGTGTAGTCATAGCGCCTCATTGGCTTGGCATTTACTCGCGCCTTGATATTTCCTGTGTTCGTGGTATTATTTACTTGAACAAGCGAACCTGTACTTTCCAAAATTAAATTACCGCCCGTGTCTACTTTGACTGCTTCTGTGATTGTAAGCGTATTTGTCGGATTTACTGTTAAATTTCCTGTAGATTTTACATTTAGATTTCTACCGTAAGCTTCAAAAGAAGTTCCTGAAATAATTGAATTATCTACAACAATTATGCAATTGGAAGCAGTTGGAACCCCGGATGGTTTCCAGCTTGCGGCCGTATTCCAGTTTGTGGATGCGCCTGACCAAATTCTGGTATTATTAGTTACAACAACATTTTTGGTAGCAATGCAGCCACTAGATAAAGTTGCGTTGGCCGTAATGGTAAAGCTTGCATTTTCTAATTGTGCCAATGTAGGCTTTATATAAACTGTCGTCGCTGACATTGTAACAGGATTATAAGAAATTGTCGCCAAGGCATCGGTGAAAACCGCAAGCGGGGTGCCACTTGTGAATTTAAAAGACGTACTTAAAGGCTTATTTCCATACAGCCTAACATTGTCAATCGCAACACCGTCTCGAAATACGCCGTAGTACCTTATTCTTATACGCAAATTTGCTCTGTTGATGTAAGCAGTCAAATTTATAGACATATTTTGAAATCGGGTTCCAATTCCAACATCAGAAGTATATTTTATATTTTCAGTCCAATTCGTTCCTCCATCAGTTGAAACATCGACAGCTACATAATCATTTGCGGTATCAGTGCCGTCTGCCAGATAATGCGAATAATACATTTTAAAGGTCAGTGTAAGATCGAGATAGCCTGTACTATTTACTATTGGCGAAACCAAGCCGTTATTTACAGTATAATTTCCTACGTCAGAAGTCGCCATTACAAATTTATTGCTTCCAAAAGCCGAAGAAACGGCTGGAAACCAAACTTGTCCAGCAGGAATATAAGTGCTTGTTCTGGTCTGCCAGGAAGTCGCGGCATCGACAGCAGGATTGCTGGTATAGATTTGATTTGCAAAAACGCCCAATCCGCTTTCAAAATGTTCATTAATTAGATTTATTTCATCAATATCACCTGCAATAGACAAAGAAATTATATTGTCTTCACCGCAAACCACGGGAGTCGCTGGCGTAAAAACCATATCTGGAACAGGACTTCTTACCGCCGTTATTGGTGTCCTAACTAAAGATTCGCACCCATTATAAGCTGTCACATAATAAATAGTGGTCGTGGAAATTGTTGGCGTTGTCCATGATCCCGTTGTGGTAGTTGCCACTGGCGCTCCTCCAGTTGAGGCAGTATACCACCTATATTCTGTCACGCCGCCTGAACTTGTAACTGATAAAGTGACTGGCCCGTTGCCACACGTTTCTCCATCGGTTACGCCTGTTATAAGTGCGGAACAACTTGCTACAACTGTAAAAGCATAATCTTCAGCTTCTCCATATCGGTTCGAAACTAAAATTACGCCCCCAAAAGCTTCACAAGAGTTAAAATCATGGTCATAATTATCACCTGTCAAAATTACATTTTCTTTATAATTTCTGACTCTAATTCGATAATCGCCTGGCGAAATAGTTGCCGGAACGATAAATCCAAAGGTAGTTGAGGTAATACCAATTCCAGAATTATAGACCGTTTCACCCGCATCATCAAAATCGCCATCCTTGTTCCAATCTACCCAGGCTTTTACTTTTGAAAGTCCGTTAGTTTCCACATATACATTCATTCCTTCTCCTTTCGCTTGGATGCTTTTAGTGTTAGCGGTAAAGTTTTGGTACCCCGTAGCTCCGTAAGAAGTACTCAGATTGCTTACATCGTTTAAAGTTCCTAAAAATCTAAAATTATTTATAAATAGCGTACTCGGAGTTGTAGTAGTCGAAGGCGTACAATAAGTGATCGCCGGAGTCGTGAGGCAGACTGTAAAAGCGCCTTGGTTTTCGCCCGATCCTGCGCTGTGAATTCTTACATAATATGTTGCTCCGTTTGTGAGCCCTGTGAATGTCCCCGTTTCTGCCGCGCTTCCTGTTGTTGCATTGACACATCCCATAGAAACCAAACTTGCGCAAGTGCCGCTATATCCCTGAAACACCACGTCAACCATTGTTGTAGGCGTAACTGTAATAACATGTGAAGCCTGAGTAGCCACAAAACTATACCAAACATCATCGTCAGCATTACCGGCACAAGCTGTTGCTCCTGCTGTTGCTCCCACACTCGTTCCATTAGTTGATGAAGTACAAGTTGTTCCCGGGTTTACCGTCAAAGCCGTAGCTCCTAAACAGGTATCATTTGAAGGAGCCGCAAATGCCGAATGCACCAAAGAAATATTATCAACGGCTATCGGTGGCGAAGTTCCTGCACTTGCATTATTAGTCCATTCAAAAATCAATCGTATGCTAGAACCCGCATAACCTTCTGGAATTGAAAAAGTGGCTGTCGTCCAAGTTGCTTGCGCGCTGTAATTTGTACTCCCAACCTGTCGTGTTCCTCCCGGCAGGGCTGTCGTGTTTGCCGCAACTGCAGTTCCATAAACTGGAACAGCTGCTGATGATGGCGCCACAAATATTCGCATTTTATCATTTGCTGTTTCTCCAACGCCAATCCAGCTAAAACTCAAGACAATATTATTTTGCCCTGCCGGAATAGCAACCGTTCTATAAAGATGCGTTACTCTCGCAGTAGTCAAAGTATACGAATGAGGCGGTGGCGTTCCTGCTGTATTATTTGTAATGTAAGCTGCGCGTGTTCCTGTAAAACCTGCTGTCGCCCCTGTTCCCACAATCCATTGATTCTGAGTAGCCGTTCCAACTGAGGCTGACCAATTGTTAGTGGCTAATGTAGTTCCTGTTTCAAAACCACCATCACCAGTCGGCGAAATCAGGACAGTTTGAGAATAACCATCAAATGTGAATAGCAGGAAAACTAGAATAATAAGTTTTACTTCTAAAACTCCTGATAAAAGGGCATTAATAATAGATTTTAAAAGTAATTTTTTTTTGCATATCAATAGATTCTCATTACTATTTGATAAAGACTTGGAATTTTTTATCATAAGAAAAACATTTATATTCGCATAAAGTTAATTATTTAAATATAAATATTCTCATAATGAGATTATAAAATTAATAAACTACTAAATTTTAACTATTTTAAAAATAAAAATCTCAATTTATCCACTTTTAAAAAATAAGAGCGATACTCAAAATAGAGAATCGCTCTTACCAACCTTAACCAACCAATTAAATCACTATTATTTCATGTAAATCTTATAGTTTTCTGTATCAATTCTAGCTTTTAAGTCATGCAACAAACTGTATAATCCGAAAAAGGTTCTATTTATATATAAAAAATGCTTCGAGCCTCTATTGCCGTTCATCTTTCTCAATTGCGAATCTTTGCTGAAATCTTCACTCAACTTAGCCATTTCCAAGAAAAATTTCTCATCTGAAAAATCAAAAAAGTCAGTCTGGAAAGGCTTTGTAAACAATTTCAATACTTGTGAAAACAATTCAGAAAAATATTCAATTTCTTTGTCGCTGTCGTCAAGACGCAAGATTTCAAGCTCATATAACTTTTCTTTAAAAATCACCGGATTGTCAATAATTTCAGGCCTTGCCAATTCAAAATAAGGAACATAAAAATCTTCAGGAACGTGTTTTATACAGCCGAAATCAATGGCAATCAAATTACCTTCCTTATCAATTAAAAAATTCCCAGGATGCGGATCAGCATGAACCTGCTTCAATTGGTGCATCTGAAACATATAAAAATCCCAAAGCGCCTGTCCAATTTTATCACCTAATTCCCTGTCTTGGTTGTGAGCCGTGAATTCTGATAAATGCTCTCCTTCCATCCAATCCATTGAAATAATTTTCTTTGAAGAAAGTTCAGGATAATATTTTGGGAATCTCAAATTTCTAATCGCTTCACAAGCTTTTGCAATTGAAACGCCTTGTCTTAATTCTAATTCATAATCTGTTTCTTCCAGCAATTTATTCTCCACTTCCTTAAAATAACGTTCAGAATCTTTTCCTTGTAGGTTGAACATTTTTGTTGCAAATGGTTTTACAATTGCCAAATCTGAACTGATACTTTCAGCAACTCCAGGATATTGAATTTTTACAGCCAAACTTTTTCCGTCTTTTGAAGCTCTGTGAACCTGGCCGATGCTTGCGGCATGCATAGAATCTGGCGTGAAAGTGTCATATAATTCTTCTGGAAACATTCCCAGATATTTCTTGAAAGTCTTTCTCACCAAAGGCGCTGACAATGGCGGTACAGAAAATTGTGCCAGAGAAAATTTTTCTACATAAGCTCTTGGCATAATATTTTTGTCCATGCTCAGCATCTGTGCCACTTTCAAGGCGCTTCCTTTCAGGTTTTTTAGTCCGTCATAGATATCTTCTGCATTATTTTCGTTCAGTTTTTCTTTTGTCAATGACGGATTTACCATCTTTTCGCCATAATAGGCAATATAATTTCCGCCGACTTTAAATCCGGTTTTTACTAATTGTCCGGCGCGTTCAATTTTATTTACTGGTATTTTATCTAAAGTTTTCATTCTTCTGTTTTAAATTATTTGGCATGCAATTTTTGGATTAGGCTCTTTCTTTCCAGATGAATTTTCCTAGATCGAATAAGCTTTCCAAAGGAGTTGTATCTAAAATATCAAACGTCGCTTTGACAGCTTTTTCAATCATAATGTCTGTTTTTTCAAAGCTTTTTGAAGTATCGTCTACCCAAAATTTCAATATGAACAAGAACTGAAGCCAAGCACCTTCTGAAAAAACAGGCCTCGTTATTTTTGTGACCTTGCTGATTTTTTCTGGTTCATTCGACTTAATCATATTTACGATATAATCCTTGAATTGGTTGCGCAATTCTTTTAGTTGCTGCAGATTTTTTAAGCCTTCCTTGTTATCTTTCAAGGCATAATAAACATAAGTTCTATTCAAGTTCAGAATTTCGAAAAACGTAAAATATAAGGACAGTAATTTATTTCTATTTTCATAGCCAGCATAATTCACGTCAGCATGAAGCGTGTTGATTGTGTTTTCAAAAAACTTTACCCAAATTGCTTGTTTTACCGCATCTAGCGAACTGAAAAAAGAATAAAAATCGGCTTCTTCAAAATTGTTTTCCTTACAGAAAAGATAAACATTTTTAGGCGCTTCATTCTTTTCTAAAACGCTATTCATATAAAGACTAACTATTTGATTATCATCAATAAGCTGTTGTTTTGACTTTGGATTTTTTGCAGTTGCCATAATTGGAATATTTTAAAATTCTTACTGTAAAGGTACGTTTCAAATATTTCTGAAACATATAAACCAATGTTAAATATCTTTCAAAAAAAATGAATCAAAAGACTAACGATTAAATTGTTGCATAAAAAAAAGGCCGTCTTTTCAGACAGCCTTTTTTATATTTCTAAAGAAACAAATTATTTTTTGTTCGCTTCTTTTTGAGCATCTTGAACCATTTTCTCATTTGCAGTAATCGCAAATTCTACACGGCGGTTTTGAGATCTGCCTTCAACTGTTTCATTTGAAGCAATCGGATCAGCAATTCCTAAACCTGTAGTTTTAAATCTTGAAGAAGAAAGACCTTTGCTAGCCAAATAAGTTTTTACAGCATCAGCTCTTTGTCCTGACAGAGTCAAGTTATATTCAGGTTTTCCAGTATTATCTGTGTAACCATAAATTTGGATATCAGTATCTGGATATTGGTTGAAAACAGTAACCAATTTATCAAGATTTGCTTTTGCAGCAGCAGTCAAAGTTGATTTGTTTGTATCAAAACGCACTGCATTTTCATTCAAAGTCAATTTGATTCCTTCTCCAACTCTTTCTACTTCAGCACCTGGAAGCGCGTTGTCGATTTCTCTTGCTTGTTTGTCCATTTTGTTACCAATTACACCACCGGCAACTCCACCAACAACACCTCCGATAACAGCTCCAAGGGCAGTATTTCCGCCTTTTCCGAGGTTATTTCCAAGAATTCCGCCGATTACAGCTCCTGCTGCAACACCAATTCCTGCTCCTTTTTGTGTGTTATTTGTATTTTTTACAGATTCACAACTTGTGAAAATTGAACCTAATGCGAACATTGCCGCTATTGAATATATTCCTAATTTTTTCATCTTGATTATTTATTTGGTTAGTTTACTCTTGTGAATTGATATATAACGTCAGTCATTTTTCCGCCAACGTCGATTTTGTCAACTAATTGAAAAGAACTTTCCGTTGCGTTTGCTACATTTAAGATGTAACCGTCTCTAACTTTTTTCGCTTTTTCTCCAGCATCTAATACTTTAAGAACAAATTGCCCGTCTTTGTTCACAAACCAAGTGATTGCTGAACTGAATGCAGGACATCCTGATTTTGTCAGAGCCATTTCTCCTTTGTTGTTGTTAGACACAAATTTCCATGTACTTCCTACGAAACATTGAGAATCTGCCAATTGAAAAGCATTTACTTTAATGTATTCAGAGCCTGGATAATCTACAGAGCTTACGACATAATTTCCTTTGATCAAACGCTCGGTTTTGTTGTCAAGTTTTGTGTTTGTTACCGACGTAGATTTGCAGGAAAACAACAGTACTGCAAACATACTTAATAAGATTAATTTTTTCATAGTTGGTATTTTTTAATATTTATTACATACAAATATACAACGCCAATGTTTTCATATGTTAAAATTAATAGCTTTATTATCTTAAAATTAACAATTCAGCCAATTTGTCATTTTCATATTCTTTGGTATTCTATTTGAAAACACTAATCTCGAAAATAATTAACATTAATACTATCAATAGATTATGACAACAGGAAAGATCAATGTATCCGTAGAGAACATTTTCCCGCTTATCAAGAAATTTTTATACAGCGACCACGAAATTTTCTTGCGTGAATTAGTTTCAAATGCCACAGATGCAACACTGAAATTGAAGCATTTAGCAAATATTGGCGAAGCAAAAGTAGAATATGGAAATCCGATTATCGAAGTAAAAATCGATAAAGAAGGAAAGAAATTGCACATTATCGACCAAGGTTTGGGTATGACAGCAGACGAAGTTGAAAAATACATCAACCAAGTTGCTTTTTCTGGAGCTGAAGAATTTCTTGAAAAGTATAAAGATTCTGCCAAAGATTCAGGAATTATCGGACATTTTGGTTTAGGATTTTATTCTGCATTTATGGTGGCAGAAAAAGTAGAAATCATTACAAAATCATTTAAAGACGAACCTGCAGCGCATTGGACTTGTGACGGAAGCCCTGAATTTACATTAGAACCTTCTGACAAAACTTCCCGCGGAACAGAAATCATCCTTCATGTTGCTGAAGATTCTCTAGAATTTTTAGAAGAAGGAAAAATTGCTGGATTGCTTCAGAAATACAATAAATTCATGCCGGTGCCAATTAAATTTGGAACCAGAACTGAAAAAATCGAGCAGAAAAAAGGAGAATTTGTTGAATCAGAAGATAAAGACGAAACTTTCAAATCGGTGGAAGTTGACAATATCATCAACAATCCAAATCCGGCTTGGACAAAACAGCCTACTGAATTATCTGAGGAAGATTATAAAGATTTCTACAGAGAATTGTACCCGATGCAATTTGAAGAACCGCTTTTCAACATCCATTTGAATGTAGATTATCCGTTCAACTTGACCGGAATTTTGTATTTCCCAAAAATGACTGGCGATTTGCAAATCCAGAAAGATAAAATTCAATTGTACCAAAATCAGGTTTATGTAACTGACAATGTGGAAGGAATTGTTCCTGAATTTTTGACAATGCTGAAAGGTGTTATCGATTCTCCAGATATTCCGTTGAACGTTTCCCGTTCTTATTTGCAAGCTGACGGCGCTGTGAAAAAAATCTCGAATTATATCACGCGTAAAGTTGCTGACAAACTAAAATCTTTGTTTTCTGAAAACCGTGAAGATTTTGAGAAAAAATGGAACGACATTAAAATTGTCTTGGAATATGGAATGCTTTCTGAGCCTAAGTTTTATGAAAAAGCAGGCGCATTTACGTTATATCCAACAGTTGACTACCAATATTTCACGCTTGACGAACTGAAAGAAAAAATTAAAGACAACCAAACTGACAAAGACGGAAAATTGGTGGTTTTATATGCTTCAAACAAAGACGCACAGCACAGTTATATTGAAGAAGCGAAAACAAAAGGATATGAAGTCTTGATTTTAGATTCGCCGATTATCTCGCATTTGATTCAAAAATTAGAAGCTGATAACGAGAATTTGACTTTCACTCGCGTGGATTCTGACCACATCAACAACTTGATCAAAAAAGACGAAGAAACGATTTCTAAACTTTCTGATGAAGAAAAAGAAAAGCTGAAAACCGAATTGGAAACTATTATTTCTGATAAAAAATATGCTGTACAATTGGAAGCTTTAGACAGCCAATCGGCTCCGTTTTCAATCACACAGCCAGAGTTTTTGCGCCGTATGAAAGAAATGAGCCAAACTGGCGGTGGTGGAATGTTTGGGATGGGAAATATGCCTGAAATGTATAATTTAGTCGTAAACACCAACCACGAATTAGCTTCAAGCATTTTAAATTCTACAGATAAATCACACCAGCAAGCTTTGGTAAAACAGGCTTTAGACTTGGCAAAATTATCTCAAAACCTTTTGAAAGGCGAAGAATTGACCGCTTTTGTGAAAAGAAGCTATGAATTGATTAAATAGTTTAATCGGTTATTTGCTTAACCGTTTGATTGTAAAAACCTGCGAGTTCTACTTGCAGGTTTTTTTTATGGAAATTAAATTCGTGGCTTAAAAACTTGCATATTAAATCTGTTTGTCGAAATTTGGTTTAAAAAAATATTCCAAATGACTTTAAGTATCGAAACTCCGGCATTTTTATTTTCTGCAACTTCGTTGATATTATTGGCTTACACCAATCGATTTTTGACGATCGCAACCATTATCCGTGGCTTGAAAAATACTTATGATGAAAAAGAAAATATTTCTATTCTAGACCAAATCAAAAACCTGAACCTTCGGTTGACGCTTATTCGATACATGCAACTTTTTGGAGTCTTGAGCTTGTTTTTATCTGTTTTTGCGATGTTCTTATTGTTTCTAGAGCACCAGCTTTTCAGCATCTACTTATTCGGATTAAGCCTTTTGTGCTTATTGATTTCCTTAGGAATTTCTTTTTGGGAAATCAGCATCTCTGTCCAAGCACTTCGAATGCACTTGAAAGATTTGATTGATAAAAAATAATTAGAAATTTGGCATAAAAAAAGCCCCTTCGTTTGAAGAGGCTTTTTTGTTTCTGAAAATTATGCATTCTCAGATTTTCTCAATTTGCGTATACCTAATAAAGATCCTGCAACCAGTCCGGTGATGACAAATCCGTCAATCGGCACAGTTGGTTCATCATTCACATCGTCTGGAGCCTCATCAATTTGTGCCGAAGCAAAAGTGGTTGATAAGATGAGGAAAAGAGATGCGAGAAACAGTTTGCTTTTTAGGCTATGGGAAATACTATTCATTGATTTTTATTTTACTATTAATTTTTTAGTAGCCGTGCTAGTTCCGTTTGAAATGTTAACAAGATATACACCGCTTTGAAGTTGTGTTTCAGGTTGGATTTTTGCAACTCCTTCTGAAATATCTAAAGATTTAGAATATACTTCTTGGCCTAAAAGATTAACTAATTTCACATTCAAGGATTCTCCTAGTTGTGTTGGCAATTGGATAAAGAATTGATTTTCTGTCACCGGATTTGGATAAACCTTAACTGAATTTGAAAATGCCGATTCTTCGTTTCCTAATGTTGTGCTGAAAACTACATCAAAACGATCTGTTGCAGCGCTTGCGTCTGTTGCATTTACTGTAAAAGCAATACTTGTTTCTGCACCATTTTCCAATAGCGTTCTTGAATTTGTGTATTTGTCAAATAAATAAGCATTTACATTATCAATTCCGTCAACTTTTACTTTATAAGTATAGTTTGTGTTTCTGTATTGGTTATGTGAAAGCGGAATCACATCTGAAACCGTTGGAAGATTTCTGCTTTCAAAACTCAATACTTTTCCTGAATTCAATGCTCCGATATTTTCATCTTGGTTTGTGATTTTCACTGCATCCATTTCATCAAGATCATTTGAATAAGATTCATCAAAAAGAACTACAAATCCATCAGCAGCAGATTCTGACTGGCTCAAGGCGCTATTTTCATATAATGTAAATCTCATTTGAGCAGGATTTTCTGCAGCAGTTCTGAAAACTTTAGTTGTTGTAGTTTCCAAGAGTTTGTGAGCTTCCTTGAAATTCAATGTCTGTGTTGTAGCAGCAGTTTGTATGAAAAATGCTTGTCCTGGCTGTACTAAACGACTAGCTACAGAACCAGTTACGTTATTTGTATTTGAGGCAATATTTACAGTTACATAAGCTCCTCTTACATTTCTAGTCGGATCCCAAATTTGGTAGAATGTTTTCTTAAATCCAGTAGAAGCATCTAATACTGATTGCAAATCTATTGGTGCTTGGTAAGGATTTCCTACGAATACATAGCGGTTTGGATTAGCAGTAAGATTTGTAAGAACAACATCGCCTGTTTTGATAGTTCCATGCGCTCTCAAAGTCGTTACCGAAGATGGAGAAGCGTTTAAGAATTGATCAACTGTACGGTCACCACGAACTAAAATACGATAAGGAACACCCGCCAATAAAGGAATATTTGTGCTTGTTCCAGCAATCCAGCTACTTGCAGTTCCGGTATTGTTATTCAAATAAGTAAACAAAGAAGGACTGTTGCTTCCTGAAGGATCAAAACCGTTAGTTGCCGCGCCAGCACCTGTAATATCAGTTCCCCAACCTGGAGCATCTGAACCATTTTCTTGCCAGTTGCTTCTGATTGTACCTGTTCCTGTCGCGTCTACTGAAGAAGTAATATAACGGAAAGCTCTTTTTGAAGGAATATAACGCTCTACAGTCATTTCTCCTGAAATTGTTCCAGTAACTGGCCCAACCATTGCTGTTGTAACTGCATTGCTTTTTAATGTAAGCTGGTTTCCTGTTGTGAAAGTTCCTGCTGTTGAAGTAAGAATTCCCGTAAGGCTTAATTCACCTGACAAAGTCACTCCAGCCGTATTATTGATCGTAAGATTCTTGATAAAATTAGTAGCAAAAGTATTCGCCGGAATTGTTTGAGCTCCAGTTGCACCGATCAGTCTCACAGTTCCGTCAACTGCATTTAAGGTTCCTAATTTGCTGATATTTCCTGCAATCTGCAAAACGCCAGTTTGCTGAATCGTAACGCTTGCACCTGTGCCGATAGTTAAATTATTACAAGTTCCTACGCTAGTTCCTAAAACCGGATAGTTTGGTCTTCCTGTCGGAATGTTTGCATGAATTACGTTATTTGGTATAATATTACAAGTCCAATTGGCTGCATTATTCCAATCACTGCTTACATTTCCATTCCAAGTTGTTGAAGCAGCAACGCTAAGGTAAACCGTATTACTAGTTACTGAACCGCCAAGGTTTGTAATAATTACCGCATAAGCGCCAGCATCTGCAGCCACTGGGCTAGAAATTGTATAAGATGAAGCCGTAGCGCCAGAGATTGGTGCTCCATTTTTTGTCCATTGGTATTTAATATCCATTCCTGAAGCCGCAACGCTAAACGTCGCAGAGCTGCCGCTTGAACATGAACCCACAGAAACCGGTTGAGTTGTGATTATTGGAGATTCGATTGTAAACGCATTAGCATTGTAGGCAATAAATGCAGGATCGCTTGATCCAGAAGGCAATATTTTAAATCCGGTAATTGTTGCAGCCTGCGCAGCATTTGCAATTCCGAAATCAGAAATCTTAAAGGCAATAATTCTAATATCTTTAGTGTCATTAGTCGTGTTCACGCCATTCGGAACCGCAGTCGCATACGAAGTATTTGTCAATTTAAAAAGATCGACTCTGTTCGTCCCAATCGCTCCGATATTGCTAAATCCAACTTGAACTGGGCTTCCGACAATGTTTCCATCGTTATCAATGAAAGAGAAAATATCATAATCAGTAGCATTTCCTGGCTGTGCAATTTGAGTCACCAGGATATCTGGTTCGGCATCATTAATTCTAGAAGAAGCAATATTTATGATAGGAAATACAAGCGCCACATCTGCAGCAATATTTGTAACTCCAGTCCCGATATCTAAACCTTTGATTCCGTCCACAAGAACGTCTCTAATTTTCAAGTTAGCAATAGCTGGTGATGTATAAACAGCATTATCTGCATCATTGTCAACCATACTTCCAATAGACAAGAAAGTGCTAGAGCTATTTGAAACAGTGTTTCCAGTAATTTCATTCAATGGAAGTGCTCTAAAGTCACCTGGAATGTAAGTATATTCTGCACTATGGCTGTTTAAAACCGCATCGTCAACTCCTGTAGAATACATCTGCGAGTTGTAACGAAAAGCAGTCAGATTATGGCGGTTGTTAGTCATATTGCCTACTACTGTTGTAGCTGCAGTCGTACTTTTATAACCTCCGAAATCGGTAACCATCCTGTCAATTCTTGCCGTTGAAGGAGTAGCAAGTGGCGAAATTTTCAGTAAGGTTCCTGAAGCCGCAGTGTTAGAACCTAAATAAATATTTAGTGTTCCGTCTGCTGTAGTTGCGCCTGCAACAATGTGAATTTCAGAACTGCTTACATAGCTAACTGTGGCCGCAACTGCTGATCCAGCTGTTGCACCAAGCTTTACCGTCAAACCGCTGCTAGGAAATCCTGATCCTGTTAGCTTAACTTTCGTACGATTTGTGATTGTTGATGGGGAAACTGTTGTGATGGTTTGCGCGAAGGCTCCAACAGTAAAGAAAAAAAATGCAATCAGGCTAAAAGCCAATGAATTTGCAAGCTTGCCCCTCAAGCTGAGTAAATTTGTAGTCATATCAAAAAATTTCTAGTTTATATCCAGTTTTAAAACAAGTATTATTTAAAAATACTCGTTGCTAAAAATCGAAAAAGCGGGGCTAGCTTTTTGTCTCATTAACACATGACAAATAAAAAAATTATTAAAAGACAATCCTAAATTATACCGATATTCCCGATGAAATACCAATTTTATCGATGAACTACACATTTTTTCAAATATGTTAAAGTATTTTATCGACGAACGGCAAATTTCATCGACGAAATACACTATCTAAAAAATTTCCTACACAAAAAAATGCCTCATTTTTTCCTTTTTTTTCCAATTTTAGCGAGGCTGGCACTATTTTTTAAAAAAAATTGAAAATTTTAATTGTCAAAAAACCTCATCACCTGACTACTTTTAATTGCCTTTACTATTTAAAATTGCTGTTGAAATGATATCTTAAGAATTAATACAGCCAAATTTTTCTATGTCCTTTAATTTTATTAAATTTAGGTAGCAACTTGATTAAACCTTCCCTTCTTTTCTAAGTCAAATTAGTACCACCAAATCTAAAAAGATGGACAATTCAACACTTTGGTCGCTCCGTTTGGGATTTTCAAGAAAACAGTCAGCTCTTATAAAAAAGAATCTGAACCTTTTTCTCAAAAAGTCATTTGACTCAAAAATTAATACTTCGCTTCCTGAAGCCTTGACAAACAGCCCAAAAACTACAGAAGATTTAAAGGCGAAAAGAGACTATTTAAAAAATGCTGATCCTACAGAAAAAAAGAAATATATTACTGAAGAAAACCAAACAAACGCCAATTTAAAAGCATGGTGGCTGGAGAAAATAGCAACTGAAGAATTGCCATTAAGAGAGAAAATGACTTGTTTTTGGCACAATCATTATGTTGCGACCTTTCAAAAAGTAAAAGTCAATTATTGGGTTTATCAGCACAACCAGCTACTTCGTGAAAATGCTTTTGGAAATTTCAGGGAGCTTACCAAAAAAGTGCTCCGCACAAACGCCATGGTTCGCTATCTTGATAATACGGATAACAAAAAAGGCAAAACTAATGAAAATTTGAGCCGTGAATTGCTTGAATTGTTTACGCTCGGCGTTGGAAATTATACTGAAGAAGATATTAAAAATGGTGCTAAAGCTTTGGCTGGCCTAGGAAATGGAGACGGGCAGGCCGTTTATAGAGAGAAATTTAAAGATGATGCCACAATAACTTACCTTGGAAAAACAGGAAAATTCAACTCAGATGATTTGGTAGATATTATTTTTGAGCAGAAAAATATTCCTTATTTGATTACCCGAAAAATATTGAAATGGTTTATTTATGACCATCCCACCGAAGAATTGGTTGCTTATTATGGTGATTATTTTAGGAAGAAAGATTTTGAAATAGAACCGCTCCTGACTAAAATATTTACTGAAGAATTCGAAAAAGACAATTCAGGAAATAAGATAAAAGATCCTTTGGTATATATTTTTCAGCTGTTTCACGAATTGAACATTACAAATCCAAACATGAAGATGGTGGCTTTCTTTTTAAAAGAGCAAGGCATGGATTTGTTTAACCAGCCGAATGTCAAAGGCTGGGATGGAGGCAACAACTGGCTCACTTCGCAAATTTTTCTGCAGCGCAACAATGTTTCCGATATGCTTTGCAACGGCCGAATTATCAACAAGCGAGGCACTGACACCGCAATGTTGAAAAGCAATCCGGAATTAGAAAAAATAGACGTCAAGCTAAATTGGGACAGCACCGGAAATAACAAAACCATAATCACCGAACTGAAAAGCAGGCTTTTATTTACCTCTGATGAAAACCTTCAGAAAGATTTTGAAAACATACTGAAATATGATTTTAACCCGCAAGATCCAGGCGCTGACAATGCTGTTTTGCGATTGTTCAACGCCATGACAAAAGCGCCAGAATTTCAACTTATCTAATGCAAATCCTCCCAAGTAAAACCTAAATATAAAAAGATGAACAGAAGAAATTTTTTATCGCTAACGGGAACTTTTACCGGAGGAATGTTACTGCTTCCCGATTTCCTGCATGCCTTTGGCGCTTCAAATTCAAGCTTGGCCATCGGCGAACAATGCTTGGTTTTCATCCAATTAAATGGCGGAAACGATGGATTGAACACTTTTATTCCTTTTGATGATCCTTTATATTATGAGCATCGAACAAAGATTGCATTAAATAAAGACGAAGTTGTCGGCAAAAATCAAGGCATGGCTTTTCATCCGTCGCTTAAAAATTTTGCTGACATCCAGCAGAATGGCGATCTGACCGTAATTCAAAATGTGGGCTATCCTGAACCAAACCGCTCTCACTTCAGAAGCCAGGAAATTTGGCAGACAGCATCTGATTCCCGTGACTATAAATCTGAAGGATGGCTTGGCCGTTATCTAGACCTTCAATGCAAAAATCACCAGCCGACTGCGGGGATTAATATTGATTCTATTGACAATTTGGCTTTGAAAGGAATAGAACCAAACTCGATTACCGTGAAAGATCCGAATCGTTTTAAAGTAAAAAACAGTACGGAATCTGTAAAATTATCTGAAAATCCGCATTTGGATTTTGTTCGTAAAATTGCAAATTCTGCTTCCGAAGGTTCTGGCGAAATCCAAAAAGCCTTGGCCAAATCAACTACGCAAAACAGTTATCCGAAGACAGAATTAGCTAAAAATCTAGAATGGATTGCCCGACTTATCAAAGGAAACCTCAACTCAAAAGTATATTATTCGTCTTTAGGCGGTTTTGACACGCACGACAACCAGCTAAACATCCATAAAAATAAGCTTGCCGATTTAAATGATGCCGTTTATGCTTTTTATACTGACTTGAAAGAAGCGTCACTATTGCAAAACGTTACGCTTGTCGTATTTTCAGAATTCGGCAGAAGAGTTAAAGACAACGGCCGAGGAACTGATCACGGAACCGCGGCGCCGATGTTCATAATCGGAGGCCAAAACAAAGGAAAAATCTTAGGAAGCAATCCAAATCTTGCTGATCTTGACAATGGCGATTTAAAATATGAAGTTGATTTCAGAAGTGTTTATGCAAGTCTTCTACAGCAAAAATTAAGCTTTGACTATTCTAAAATCGGAATCCAGAACAAGCCTTTGGCGGGCTTATTTTAAAGATTAATCCACGATCCAAAGAAGAACAGGCTTGTCACTTTTTTGCAATTTTTCGTCTAAAATCTGCATAAAATTGTCTGAAACCGCTGGACATCCCCAACTTAAGGGTGAATATTTGGGATACACTTCTTTGTTGGAAACCGCGCTCCAAGAATGCAAGACTACTACTCTATTGACCGCATTGTCATTTGACTTTTCAAGTCCGTGGAGCCAATATTTGACTTTAATTCCCCACGAACTATAATCGCGCTTGCCGATCTTATATTTTCCTTTGGCAGAACAATGGCTGTCGTTGCTATTGCTCATTTTAGCCTTTTCCCACTTGGTGTCATTTTCAGATAAAGCATCACAGCTTCCGTGTGTGACCAAGTTTTGTGCGACAATCTTATTGGCCTTGAAATCATAAATAAAAAACCTGTTTTTTCCGGAATGAATGCTCAGATCAACTAAAAAATAATAAGATTCATTGAACTTTTCTTTTTTGCAGAAAGCCTTGGCTTCCGAATGTATTGAGGAATAATTTGTTTTTTTGGAAGCAGGCGCTGTAGCAATATTGCAACATAGAAATTGAATCACTGAAAATACGACAATCTTAAAAAGCATAGGCAGGGGATTTTAAGAAATAAGACAACTGATTACCTTATAACTAAAATCCTGTTAAAAAAGTATTTAGATTGGCTTAAATAATTTTCTGCGCTTGTTTTACCGGAAGCAATATTGTGAAGCTGGCACTTTCGCCCTTGACTCCCGTAGCTTGGATTGTGCCGTGATGGCGCTGTACAATTTTTTTACATAAAGCCAATCCCAAGCCTGTTCCTTCATATTCATCTTTGGCATTCAGCCTTGAAAATACGTCAAAAATCTTGTGCACATAATCAGGATCGAGGCCGATTCCGTTATCAGTAACCACAATTTTTGCCATCTGCTTTTCATAAGCTCCGACAAGTGCAGATTCGATCGTGATCAGCGGTTTTACATCTATCTTTGAAAACTTAAGCGCATTATTGATCAAATTATAGAACAATTGGTAAATCAAAACAGAAGCACCTTCAATCACAGGAAGCTTGTCTTTTTGCAACGAAGCCTGTTTCTTCTGGATTAAGATTTCCAAGTCTGACTCGATATTTTCCATCACCTCATTTAAGTCGATCACATCAATGGCCCTTTCGGAAGAAGTAATGGCAGAATAAGCCAAAACACCTTCAATCATAGAAAACATTCTGTCGGTAGAATTTTGGACCTTGCCTAAATACCCCTGCGCTTTTTCAGGAAGCAGTTTTTTGAATTCATGTTCCAGCATATTGCTGAAAATTTTAATCTTCCTGACAGGCTCTTTCAAGTCATGGCTCGCCACATGCGCAAATTGCAACAAATCATCATTCGAGCGTTGCAGTTCAAGCGTTCGCTGTTTTACTTGTTTGGTCAATTCTTCCGCAAATTGTTTTTGCTCTGTAATATCCTGAACTACGCCAATTAAAGAAACCGGCGCGTGATTTTCATCATAAATTACTTTTCCTTTTACTCTTACCCAGCGCTCTGACCCTTCTTGGGCGACAAGTCGGGCTTCATAATCGAGGTAGCCTGATTTTATAGACTCTTCATGCGCTTTCATCCTTGTTTCCATATCATCAGGATGGATAAAACTGGCCAGTTCTGAACGGGTCACTGATTTCTCTATGCCCCAGATTTTATTGAAACGGTCAGAGGTTTTCATTTCATCGGTGAGCAGGTTTGTCTCATAAGGCCCCAGGTCAGCCGATTCAATGGCAAGCCTTGCCTTTTCTTCGGCCTCTTCTACCCTTTTCATTGACAGCACATTTTCAGTAACATCAATGGCAATATCTAAGATGGCATAAACTTGTCCGTTAGAATCAAATATCGGCGTATAAGTAAAGTCATAATAGTTTTGGGTAAGCACGCCATTTTGAACAATCTTGACCTGTGTTCCAAAAGTCTGGAACATTTTTCCAGTAGTGAAAACATCATCTAGAATCTTCAAAAACGGCTGGCCTTCTGTTATTAGTTCTGGCATGGCTTCTCTTAATGTCATCCCTGTTACATCGCCTTTTCCAACAATATCTATAAAAGTTTGGTTTGGCATATCGATAACTAAATCACGGCCAACAAAAAGTCCGATTGCTACAGGCGCTGCAGCGATAAGGCTTTTGAAACGGCTTTCGCTTTCTTCAAGTCTCTTCTTGTCGTGCATCTTTTCGGTTACATCCACAGCACTGTCCATGATACCGAAAATTTCTCCATTTGAATCAAAAAGAGGCTTGTAGGTAAAATCAAAATAATAGGTACTCAGCTTTCCGTCTATAAAAAGATCTGCAGGCTGGTCAATCGCCGTGTAGGGAATTCCTGTTTTTAAAACCTCATCTAAAATTCCCAAGAAAGGTTGCCCGACCAATTCCGGAACGGCTTCCCGAAGTGGCTTTCCGATTACTGAATTGCCTTTTCCCCACATCTTGATCATCATGTCATTGGCAATCTCAATAACCATGTCTTTACCTGTAAACAGGCAGGTGGCAATAGGTGATTCTTCAATCAGTTTTCTGAAGCGGAGTTCATTGTCATTGCTTTTCCTCTCAGCAATTACTTTATCGCTAACATCAACAGCCGTGGCAATAATGGCATATACTTTTCCGTTGTCGTCAAGCATTGGATTGTACCAGACATCAAAATAATAGCTACTTAATTTGCCGTCTATATTATACCAGACTTCTGCTTCTTTTACCGTATAAGGAATTCCCGTTTCATATACTTCTTTCAAAATTTGCGGGAAACGCTGGTTTTCTAATTCAGGAAGGGCATCTATCAAAGTCTTTCCGATAATATTTCTATTTTTTCCCCAGCTCTGCAAAATTTTTTCATTGGCAAGCTCAATAACAAAATCAGGACCTGTCAAGAAAGTGATTCGCATTGGCGATTCGTCAATCAAGAGTTTTAAGCGCTGTTCATTTAACTTTACAAGCTTTTCTGCTTCAATTTGCTCGTGCACATCTATGACAGTACCTACCAAACCTTGGTATTCTCCTTCGCTACCGCATCGGGGATTGGCATTATTCATGACCCAGCGGTAGTCGCCTTTGAAATTTCTGAGCCTGTAAAGCAGTTCGATAGGTTTTTGTGCCAAATTAGCCTCCCGAAATGTTCTTTCTGCAATTTCATAATCATCAGGATGCACGGCATTCAGCCAGCCAAAACCTTCAGCTTCCTCAGGAGCCTGGCCGGTATAATCATACCAGTTTTTATTGAGATAGCTGCAGTACAGATCAGGTCCGATAATCCATATAATTACCGGAACGGAATCTGTCAGCTGTCTGAAATAGTTTTCGCTCTCTACGATTTTCTGCCTTGCGATGACTTGCTCAGTCACATCCTGCACTATTCCGTTGAGGCGTGTAGCTTTTTTATTTTCATTAAAGGTGGCCTTGCCTTTTGCCCTTAAAATTCTTTCTTTTTTAGTTTCGGGATGCACGATCGTGTATTCAATGTCATATTGCCCACCAGACGAATATTCCATGGCGTCTTGAATGGCCGCAGTGACACGAGATCTGTCTTTTTCTGCAATTGTATTTATGGCATCTGCGAGGTTAATTTCAGCATCATGAGAAAGTCCGAACCATGATTTCAGCCTTTCGTTTCCGGTAAATTTGCTTGTTTCTGGGTTTAGATCCCAGGTTCCAAATTCGGCTGCTTCAATTGCGAAGTGCAGCATATCTTGGTTTTCCTCTAATTTTTTAAGCCGTAAATTTTCTGATGCGTCCATTTATATAATTCAATTAGGAAAAGTAATAATTTTCTGCAACAACTGTTTTATAAAATTACTGAAAAATGTTAACGAAGCAAAAAATGCCTGATTGGTCCGCAAACATCCCACATCCTAATGCTATTTCAAAAAACAGAAGCAACTATCTTAACTCCTATTTGTAATGAATTTTATAGGTGTACAACCATAGCAAATCCGTAATGAGTCCATAGTAAGTCCATCAAAACATAAGAATTAACAGACTTATTATAAAAAAGCTATAAATTAATTTTTTTTTTAGCACTACTAATCAAAAATCATACTTGGTCTATTGCTAAATTATTTTAGTTTGAGCCATATTTTTTTATTAGAAAATTTTTAAACAAAAAAAAGCGTTAGACATAAGTTAATTTATTTCGACTTCCTCCATTTAAAAAAAGAAAAAGTGTTAAATTTGGAGAACCCACCATAAAATAAGATCACGTGCGAAAATCTAAAGCTTTACAACCAGAGGCCAATTTTAAATTTCCAAAAACCCCGACAGGAGTTGAAGGGCTGGATGAAATAACCGAGGGCGGTTTCCCAAAAGGACGTCCTACATTGATTTGTGGGGGCGCCGGATGCGGCAAGACGCTGCTTTCAATGCAATTTCTAATTAAGGGAATTACAGAATTTGGCGAACCTGGCGTTTTCATGTCTTTTGAAGAGCCGTCAGATGATTTGTCGCTAAACGTAAAATCATTAGGTTTTGACCTAGAAAAATTAAAATCAGAAAAAAAATTGGTCGTGGATCATGTTCGCGTTGAACGTTCAGAAATTGAAGAAGCTGGAGAATATGATCTTGACGGATTATTTGTCAGGTTGGGCTATGCGATCGATACCGTAAAAGCCAAGCGCATTGTTCTTGACACATTAGAATCTCTTTTTTCTGGATTAGACAACCAAGCGATTCTTCGTGCTGAACTTCGAAGATTGTTTCATTGGCTGAAAGATCGCGGCGTGACTGCAGTAATTACAGGAGAACGCGGCGAGGCAACATTGACAAGACAGGGACTTGAAGAATATGTTTCTGATTGTGTCATCATGCTTGATCATCGCGTCATTGAGCAGGTTTCTACCAGAAGATTGCGCATTATCAAATATAGAGGCTCGACGCACGGAACTAATGAATATCCCTTTTTAATTGATGAAGACGGAATTTCTGTATTGCCCATTACCTCTTTAAAATTAGACAACGAAGTTTCTTCAGATATTGTTGAGACCGGCGTTCCAGGCTTAAATGAGATGTTTGAAAAAGGCGGTATTTATCGCGGCAGCAATATTTTAATTTCAGGAACTGCGGGAACCGCAAAGACTACGATTGCCGCTTATTTTGCCAATGAGCAGTGCCTGAGAAAAGAAAAAACACTCTATTTTGCTTTTGAGGAATCGCCACAGCAACTGGTGCGAAACATGAAATCGATTGGAATTGACCTAGAAAAACACATTAAAAACGGCCATCTTGAAATTCTTTCCTCGCGACCATCTTTGAACGGACTGGAGCTGCACCTGCTTACGCTAAGAAAAATGATCAAGGAGTTCAAACCGACGACAGTCATTATTGATCCGATCAGCAATCTTATCAGCGTGGGAAGCATGCACGAAGTGCAGTCGATGCTCATAAGGCTGATTGACATGCTAAAACTGAACAACATCACGGCACTATTTACCTCCTTGAACAAGCATACTGACAAAATAAGACCCGATTTGGCTGAAGAATCTGTTTCTTCTTTAGTAGACACCTGGATTACTGTTCGCGACATGGAAGGAATCGGAGAACGAAACCGAGGCATTTTTATTATCAAGTCAAGAGGAATGGGCCACTCTAATCAAGTGCGCGAGTTTTTGATTACAAAACAGGGCATCAAGCTTTTAAATGTCGAACTCGGGCCAAATGGAATCTTGACCGGCACAGCCAGAAAATCGCACGAATTGAAAAAGACAGTTTCAAAATTGAAGCTTCAAGACGAACTTGACAGAAAAGACCGTGAAATTGCCCGCAGGCGAAAAGTGCTGCAAGCCAATATCGATGCGCTGAAGAACGAATTTGAATCAGCAGTGGAAGAACTGAACATATTAAAGAAGACTGAAGAGCTTCAAACAATAGCGGCATCAAATAAAGATCCAAGACATAGTTAGAAAGAGATGAAAAAGCAACCTGCGGAGTGGCAATTATTATTGTATATAGCCGGACAGACTCCAAAATCCATCAAAGCTTTAAGCAACATTAAAAAATATGCAGAAGAACATCTGGCAGGCAAATATTCTATTGAAATCATAGACCTGCTGGTAAATCCGCAATTGGCCGCAGGAGATCAAATTTTAGCAGTGCCGACATTAGTTCGAAGATTTCCAGAACCCATCCGAAAAATTATTGGAGACCTTTCTAACGAAGAAAGAGTGCTCGTGGGACTCAACATCAAACCTTTAAAATAAAACCCAACGTGGAAAATAGCCAAATAAGTGCTTCCGAGACAGAACATTATAAATTTATTTTGTTTATTTCTGGCATGTCCACAAAATCCAGCCATGCAATTGAAAACTTGAGAAAGATCAGCGAAAGCTACCTTCCAAAATTTGAGCTGCAGATTATTGATATCCGAACGGAACAGCAGAAGGCTGTAGAATACCAGATTTTGGCAGTTCCTACATTAATAAAAACACACCCAAATCCCAATAGAGTTATTGTTGGAGATTTGTCAGACACTGAAAAAGTATTAAAGATTTTAGATATCAGATAAGCTTTGAAAGAAGAAGGAAAAAATATTGAATCATTGCTTTCAGAAATCGCTGACTTAAAAAGCCAGCTTTTTGAAGCCAACAGCATTATGGATGCTATTAGAGAAGGCGCTGTCGATGCGCTGGTATTGAATGTTGACGGAAAAGCACAAGTCTATTCGATGGAAAGTGCCGATTATACGTATCGAATTCTAATCGAGAAATTTGGAGAAGGCGCATTGAGCATTTCTGAAGACGGACTCATTTTATATTGCAATGAATATTTTGCCAATATGATCGGCCTGCCACCAACCTCCATCATTGGAACTTATTTTCAAAAATATGTCGAATCTCCTGAAGCTTTTATCCATCTAAAACAGAGCTTAAGAAAAGGGCCGAGCAAGAAAGAATTGCTGTTAAGCTTTAAAGAAAAAAAGATACCTGCTTATATTTCGCTGACCGATCTGCATCCTACAGTTGATGCCATTGGAGTTGTAGTTACTGACCTTACTGAAAAAAGAGCACACGAGGAAGTTTTGGTATCCAACCAAAAAGAACTGGAATCAAAAGTATCAGAACTGAACCAGACCAATAAAAACCTAGAGCAATTTATACATGTAATTTCTCATGATTTAAAAGAACCGCTTCGCAAGATCTTGACCTATACCTCGCATTTAAACGCAACCAAAGCGCATCTTTTTGCTGAAGGAGAATTAAAAAGCTTAAATGTCATCAATTCTTCGGCATTGCGACTCAACTCATTAGTAGATGATTTGGTAAAATATGCTTTTAGCGCAGCCAAAGACGAAGAAGGAGAAGTTGATTTAGACATCGTTCTTGAAGAAGTTTTGGATGATTTAGAATTGAGCATCAAGGAAAATACGGCCTTCATAGATAGTATGCCAATGCCCAAAATTCAGGGCTCAAAAATTCAGATGCGACAGCTGTTCTCAAATTTGATTTCAAATGCCATAAAATACAGCAAGCCCGAAGTCAAGCCTGAAATTAAAATTACACATGAAATTATTGATGGTTCTGAGATTCAAGCAACTGGAAGAAAATACTACAAAATAGCTATCAGCGATAACGGAATTGGGATTGATTCTATGCATTTGAATAAAATTTTTACTATCTTTCAACGGTTGCATATGCGCGATGAATATTCTGGAAACGGAATCGGATTGGCAATATGCAGAAAAATAATGGACAACCACCAAGGTAAAATTGATGCCGAAAGCAAAATAGCTCAAGGCAGTATTTTCAACCTTTATTTTCCGATCAAATAAAAATGAAGCAACAAAAACTGCATATTCTTATCGCTGAAGATGACATTGATGATGGAGAAATCATTCAGGAAAGTTTTGCCAGGCATCCCGCATTCTTAAATGTCGACATGGTAAAAAATGGGCAGGAACTGCTTAATTTTTTAAAAAGCTCTAAAGACATTCCTGATATCATCTTGACAGATATCAACATGCCCATATTGAATGGAATCGAAGCTTTGGCAGAAATTCACGAAGATTCAATCTTGAGAAATATTCCTGCATTTGTGTATTCTACTGCTATAAATCCGTCTTATGAAGCCAAATGCAAAGAACTGGGCACAAAAGGTTTTTTAATCAAGCCGTTTCAGCTGGAAGAATTTTATGAAATTCCGAATCGCATTCTTTATATGCTGGGACTGAAAGGCTAGCAGTATTTTTTAGCTTAAATTCTTCTTCAGGATAGCTTTTCAACTTTCAATCCGTATCTTTGTCGGCTTTTTAAATTTTAAAAAATGACTAAAAATAACGTACTGAAGGGAGTTTTTCTTGTAGGATTAGGCGCAACAAGTTATGGCATGCTGGCCACTTTTGTAAAAATGGCTTATGGCGAAGGATATACCACAGCTGAAGTTACCTGTTCTCAATTTCTTTTCGGAATCATCGGAATATTGCTTATAAATGCTTTCCAGAGAAAACGCAACAGCAACACCGCGGTCAAGGCGACTAAAAAAAATATCACGCTGTTAATGACCGCTGGAACTTCAACAGGCTTGACCAGTATTTTTTATTATTTGGCTGTCAAGTTTGATATTCCGGTATCGATTGCCATCGTACTCTTAATGCAGACCGTTTGGATCGGCGTATTATTAGAGATGTTTTTAGAAAAAAAATTACCTTCGACAATCAAAATCATAGCCGTAGTTATTGTCTTGATCGGAACAATCTTAGCAACAAATCTTATTAATTCTAGCGTAAAATTAAATCCGTTAGGTTTATTTTTCGGAATGCTGGCGGCAGTGTCATTTACGACCACAATGTTCACCGCAAACCGCATCGCCACAGAAATTTCTTCAGCACAAAGAAGCCTTTACATGCTTTTGGGCGGCGGAATCATGGTATTGCTTTTTGCCTTGATTACACAGATAATCCCAAATCAGTCTGAAGCTTTCAATGAAGCTTTGGGCGTATTTTCAACGGCAAAAGATTTCAATTTCAATATCTTCTTGAAATGGGGAATCGTGCTTTCTTTGTTTGGGACAATTATTCCGCCGATGCTTTTGAATGCTGGTTTTCCACTTACCGGAATTGGCCTTGGAAGCATTGTTTCTTCTTTAGAATTACCAGTTTCCGTATTGATGGCTTACTTCCTTTTGCACGAGCAGGTACTTTTAGTGCAGTGGATCGGAATCCTTTTGATCATCATGGCAATCGTAATCATGAATGTAAATTTCAAAAAGAAGGCCGTTTAATTTTATTTCCTTAAATTAGTAAAAACAATTTATGGAATTATCTTGGCATTTATATTTGATGGCCGGAATCTATATTCTGGCGGGCTTAAACCATTTCAGAAACCCAAGAATGTATGTCAAGATAATTCCTGATTATTTGCCTGCGCCTAAACTATTGAATGTCTTGAGCGGTTTTGCAGAAATTCTATTCGGAATTCTTCTTTGCATTCCTTCTCTTTCTTGTTCTGGAGCCTGGGGAATTATTGCTTTGCTGATTGCAGTTTTCCCCGCAAATTTATATATGCTAACCCATAAAAAAGCTGGTTTTGGATTGCCTAAATGGCTATTGATTGCAAGGCTTCCTTTGCAATTACTGCTTATTTTCTGGGCTTACCTTTACACATAATTATCTTGATCTTGAGGCTTATATTTTAAAAATATTGGTTTAATTTGCAGTATATTATTTCTGAAATCATTTTATCAGAACTCACAACAGCACAACTACTTACATGAATAAACTTTCCTTAAAAAACAAAATCGACTTGGCTTTTTCAGTCTTGTTGATCATCTTTATATTTCTTGCCTATTTCACTTACAATCGGGCACAATCTGTACAACAAAATCGTGCAATTGTAAGCCATACGAGCAATGTAAATGGCGTGCTCGAAAAGATACTTTCAAGCACGATCGACATTGAAACCGGAACGCGGGGCTACACCATTACGGGCGATGAAAATTATCTTCACGCATATAATGAAGGCCAGCGCAATTTGCAGATTTGGCTTGATTCTTTAAACTCGATGAATGCAAACAATGAGGCGCTGATTATCAATTTAGATACGCTCCATCGCCTTATAGAATCCAAGAAAAAAGTAAGCGCGCATACTATTTTGCTGAGAAAAGAAGAAGGAATGGAAAGCGCAGCTGAACACATCAAGAAAGGCCGCGGCAAAGAAATCATGGATTCTATCAGAAATTCGATTCAGCAGTATCAAAGCCTGTCGGTAAAAATACTGTCTGAAAACTTAGCTGAAGCAGAGAAAAACATTAAAGCAAGAAATCTGAATTTTTTGTTTTTCACCATTATCACTTTCATCATCGTAATTTTTGCATACGTTAAAATCAGGCAAAACACAAAAGTCCTGCTTCTTGACAAATTAATCCAGGCCAATCTTTTGAACGAACTCGCTATTCAAAATACGCAGCTGAATGATTTTGCCAATATTACTTCGCATAATTTGAGATCGCCAGCCGGAAACATCACGGCTTTGATTTCAACTATTGATGAAACGAGCACGATTGAAGAATACAAGACTGTTTTTGACATGCTGAAAAAAGTGGCTCAAAACTTACAAGATTCTTTAAATCAATTAATTGAAGTACTTCACATCAAAAAAAATAAAATAATTGAAAAAGAATTCTTAAATTTTCAGGATATTTATGTAAAGACTGTAGAATCACTTCAAGGAGAAATTTTGAATTCAAAAGCGATGATCACTGCGAGTTTTGAAAATGCGCCAAAAATTGAATATTCAAGAATTTATCTAGAAAGCATTTTTCATAATCTGATCAGCAATGCTATAAAATATAAGGACGGAACTCGAATTCCAGATATAAAAATTTATACAGAAACAAGAAACAACAGCCTCTTTCTTTATGTTAAAGATAACGGATTGGGAATTGACTTAGCAAGACACGGCGACAAGATATTTGGAATGCACCAAGTTTTTCACCAGCATCCAAGCGCAAAAGGAATCGGACTTTTCATGACCAAAACGCAAATTGAGAGCATGAACGGAAAGATTTCTGTCACAAGCGAAGTCAATGTAGGCACGACCTTCACGGTTCAGTTTTCTGTCGGCAAGTAAACTTTAGCACTTATGAATGATATTGTAAATTATTTTGCGACCATTCCATCATTACACAGAAGCCTCATTTTAGCAGGAGGAATTACTATTTTCTGGCTGCTAGAAAATGCCTTTCCGCTGTTTCGCCTTGACTATAAAAAGTGGAACCATGCCGGAATCAACTTCTTTTTTACGCTGACAACGATTATCGTCAATTTTGTCTTGGCTTTCTTGCTTTTGACAGCTTCAGAATGGACGGTTAAGAATCATTTTGGCGTTTTAGAATGGCTTCCTCAAATTCCGCTTTGGCTTTATGCCTTGATCGGCCTCCTTTTATTAGATTTGGTTGGCGCTTATCTTGCCCATTTGGTACAGCACAAAACTAAATGGATGTGGCGCTTTCACTTGATTCACCACACTGACACTTGGATTGACACCACAACTGCAAATCGACACCATCCTGGGGAAAGCGTTATTCGGTTTGTGTTTACAGTTTTTGCAGTTTTAATTTCGGGTTCGCCGATGTGGCTGGTGTTTTTATATCAATCGCTTTCGGTTGTTTTTTCCCAATTTAACCATGCGAATATTTCCTTGCCAGAAAAATTAGACCACTTGATCAGCTATTTTATTGTTTCGCCGAACATGCACAAAGTACACCATCATTATGTTCTGCCTTACACCGATTCAAATTATGGCAATATATTTTCAATTTGGGACCGCCTTTTCGGAACATTTACCAAACTTCCAAAAAGCGAAATCATCTACGGCGTCGACACCCACATGAAATCTTCAGAGAATAATAAGCTTTCAAATTTAATTCAGATACCTTTTCAGAAACCTAAAACACAGGCTGATAAAAATATTTAACACTACTTGAAAAAGTGATTATTATTTTTCTTAATATTGATTAACTATTTATAAACTTAAAAACAATTTATCTGAATTAATTTTCAAGTAATGAAAAAAGGGAAAAACATTGAATTGAATTGGGAACAGACAGAAAAACTGGTTACCCTTGCTTTGGAGGAAAGAAATCCTTTCGAGATTATCAAAAAAGAGCTGGGTCTGGCAGAAAAAGAGGTAATCGAAATTATGAAGAAAAAGCTCACGGCAGATAAATTTGAGCTTTGGAAGAAAAAAGCGGCCGCAAGCAAGCCAAAACCGAAACCACCAAGAATTGATGATTTCGACGACGACTTAGACGGCAAATACTATATCAAAAATAAACTCGACTAATAATACAACTCCTTCTATAGGAGTTTTTTTGTGCCTTCTTTGAAAATTATTTTAAATAAAAAATAAACATTATTAATTTGTATATTAATTTTATTTAGTTTTGTATTAAATAAAATTAATAATGGCTCCAAAACTTCCTATACATTGCCCTAGTTGTTCTAGCTCCCTTTGTGTTTCTCAGCTCAGTTGTGGAGAATGCAATACTATCGTTTCTGGCAATTATTTTCTTCCAATTTTACTACAGCTTTCACAGGAAGAACAAGATTTTATCCTTCAATTTTTTATGACAAGTGGCAGCTTGAAAGAAATGGCGGCACAAATGGGCAATAGCTATCCGACGGTTAGAAATAAACTAGACGACATCATCAATAAAATCAACCAACTCAAATCTAAATAATCATGAAGAAAAAACTGCTTATCAATCCATTTGAATCAATTTCAGAAACAAAATTGCTAGTTTTCGGAATTATTGCTACACTTTTAGCTTCTTACCTCGCCTTTCTTTTAAACGGAAGATTTGACGGAGCCATCGATTTGCATTTCACTGAAAAAGTCGAGACACTGCAGCCTTTAATTGACAATGCCATCAATTTTATTTCCTTATTCATTTTTCTTTTTATTGCTGGAAAGATTATCAATTCAAAAACAAGGGCAGTTGATATTGCTACGCCAATTTTAGTAGCGAAAATTCCTTATTATATATTGCTTTTATTCAATATCAACGATTTTATTTATAGTTCAACTACTTCATTGCTTCAAAAAGTAAATCCCGAAAATCCGTCTCAAATGCCAAATATTGATCCCGGAACCTTAGCAGTAATTTTACCTTTTGCCTTGATATCAATAGCCTTTTTAATCTGGTTCATCGTTTTGCTTTATTACGGATTCAAGACGGCAACGAATAGCAAAACTCCAGCGCACAAAATGTATTTTATCGGAGCTATTATTTTAGCCGAAATACTTTCTTCTATTTTAATCTCAACTATTAATTACTAAAGAAAAATACCATGACTAAAATAATTGTTTACCTGACACTTCTATTTGTAACTTCAGTTTTTGCACAAGATAAAAAATTCACAACGGAAGAAGTTTCCGTAAATTCACTTTTAAACGGAACGCTTTATAAGCCGGAAAACCTTTCAAAAAAGACAAATTTGGTGATCATCATTGCTGGTTCCGGGATTCCGGATCGAAATGGAAATATGCCGAACATGACTACTAATGCATATAAATTTTTAGCAGAAAACTTGGCGAAAAACGGCAACGCAGTTTATGCTTTTGACAAAAGATCGATCGCGCAAATCAAAGCGGGAAATATAAAAGAAGAAGATGGATCTTTTGAAGATCTGATTAATGACGTAAAAGATATTATCACTTATTTCAAGGCAAAAAAGCAATATGGAAAAATCATTCTTGCGGGTCATAGCGAAGGTTCTCTTGTTGGAATGGTTGCTGCAAAAGGAAATGCTGACGCGTTTATTTCATTGGCTGGAATGGGCCGTTCTTTTGACGAAACGCTTGTAGAACAGATTGGAAAGCAGGCTCCATTTTTAAAAGAAGAAACTCAAAAAAACTTTGAACTGCTAAAAAAAGGGGAAACATTTGAATTGAAAACTCCTGCGTTGTCTGCTGTTTTCCGCAAAAGCGTACAGCCTTATTTGATTTCTATATTGAAATACAATCCTGTAATTGAAATAAAAAAGCTAGAAATTCCTGTTTTGATTATCAACGGAACGAAAGATCTTCAAATTCCAGAATCAGATGCAAAACTATTGCACGAAGCGAATCCAAAATCAGAATTGGTAATCATTGAAAACATGAACCATATCTTCAAAGAAATCAAGGGTGACAGCACTGAAAATATGGAAAGTTACAACAATCCGGAATTGCCAATTATGCCTGAACTTTCTCAAAAAATAAATTCTTTCTTAACAAAATTATAAATTAAGCATAGAGAGCCAGATCTTCACAAAAATTTATATCTTTATTTTGTAACAAATGGCCGTTTCAAAACACCAATCAGGCCTAAACAAAAAGTATAATGAAGAAAATATTTTATTCGCTGGCTCTTGCAACGCTTATCTTAAGCTGTAAGCCATCAGCGAGCGTAGTATCAAAAATTGCAAAAAGCGAGGTTCAAGTCAGTATTGATTTGAATTCTGTAAAAGACGATAAAGTCATGGTAACGCTGACTCCGCCGGCTATTTCTACAGAAAAAATCACATATCACATTCCTAAAATCGTTCCCGGAACTTATTCTGAAGATGATTATGGAAAATATATTGAAAACGTAAAAGCCTACGATTCAAAAGGAAATACTCTTGTAGTTGCGAAAATTGACGATAATTCTTGGACAATCAGCGATGCTAAAAAATTAGCAAAACTGACTTACTTGGTCAATGACACTTATGATATCGAAGAAAAGCACGATATTTTTTCTCCGGCAGGAACAAACATCGACGCTGGAAAAAATTTCATGCTGAACACGCATGGTTTCATTGGTTATTTTAGCGAATTCAGTGAAATTCCTTATACTGTAAATATCTCTCATCCTGCAACGCTTTGGGGCGCGACTTCAATGACTGATACCGATGCGAGCGATTCTAAAGATACTTTTACCGTTTCAAGATATTCTGAATTGGTAGAAAATCCGATTATGTATTCAAAGCCAGATTACACTACTTTTAATGTAAACGGTATGGATATTTTGATTGCTGTATATTCTCCGAATGGCTTGATTACTGCGGAAAGCATTACGCCAGAAATGAAAACGATGATGACAGCGCAGAAAAATTTCTTGGGCAAATTTAATGCTACGAAGAAATATTCGGTCCTTATCTATCTTTCTGACATAGCTAAAAAAGACGCTGAAGGTTTTGGCGCTTTGGAACATCCAACAGCGACAACGGTCGTCATGCCAGAAGCGATGCCAAAAGATCAATTGGCCGAACAGTTAAAAGATATCGTTTCTCACGAGTTTTTCCACATTGTGACGCCTTTGACGATCCACTCAAAAGAAATTCAGTACTTTGATTACAACAAGCCAAAAATGTCTGAGCATTTGTGGATGTATGAAGGCGTGACAGAATATTTCGCCAATCTTTTTCAAGTAAACCAAGGCTTGATTACCGAGGAAGATTTCTTTAACAGGATGGCAACGAAAATCGCAAATGCCTCAACAATGGACGACACGATGCCGTTTACTAAAATGAGTGCTGAGGTTTTGAGAAAACCATATAAAGAGCAATATTTAAATGTATATGAAAAAGGAGCGCTGATTGCCATGTGCCTGGATATTGAAATTCGCGAAGAAAGCAACGGTGAAAGAGGAATTCTTGACCTTATGCAAAAATTATCCAACGAATATGGAACCAAAAAAGCATTTGACGACAAAGAACTTTTCGATAAAATCACAACTCTGACTTCTCCAAAAGTTAGAGAATTCTTGGACACTTATGTTTCTGGCCCGACTCCGATTCCTTATGAGAAGTATTTTTCAAAAATGGGCGTTGAGAAAACTAAGATTAAGATTACCGGAAATCCGTTTATCAAAGGCGAAGAACCAAATATCAATATTGACCAAGCTACAAAAGAAATTTTTATCTTGCCTGGAAATGAAAATAATCCTTTTTATAAAACACTTGGAACAAAAGCCAACGATATTATCCAAGAAATAAATGGCAAAAAATATAATCTTGACAATATTTATGACTTGATTACCGAAAGCCAAAACTGGAAAGAGAATGATGCTATCACTCTTAAAATAAAACGTGCCGGGAAAGAAATAACTTTAAAAGGAAGCATAAAACTTCCGTTTGAAGAAATTGACGGCTGGAAAGCGACCGATAACACCAAAGCTAAACTGAGAGAAGCTTGGCTTAAAGGATAATTTGAACTATCCCAGAATTAATCCCCAATTTAAAATTTAGATTGGGGATTTTTTTATTATTTTGCCACAAATTAAAAAACATGAAAAAAATACTACTTGCGGTTGCCGCACTGGCAATAATCTCGTGCGCAGACGAAAAGAAGGAAGAAGGAAATCTTCACATTACCGGAAACGTAAAAGGCCTTAAACAAGGAAAACTATATATTCAAAAAATTTCAGATACCGCTTTAGTTGCGTTAGATTCTATCATTATCGATGGCGATTCTAATTTCAAAAGCACGCTGCAATTGGATTCTCCAGAAATGCTTTATTTGTATCTTGACCGCGGCGAAACGAACAGCATTGACAACAATTTGATGTTTTTTGCAGAGCCAGGAAATATTACAATCAACACCACATTAGACAAATTCTTTGCTGACGCAAAAATTACCGGATCGAAAAACCAGAAAGCTTTTGAAGATTACCGCAAAATCATGTCTCGTTTTTCAGACAGCCAGCTTGCCTTGACCGAAGAAAAGCTTCGTGCCTTTCAATTTAACAGAGCGGCAAATATTGATGTTGATTCTGAAAACGCCAAACTTTTGAAACGCAAGTACCTTTTTGCGATTAATTTCGCCATAAATAACAAAGACAAAGAAATTGCGCCTTATATCGCCTTATCTGAAGTTTATGACGCCAATATAAAATATCTGGACACTATCAATAATTCATTGACGCCAAAGGTTGCAAAATCTAAATACGGAAAAATGCTTTCTGAATTTATAGGAAAAAGAAAAGAAGCAGAACAGAAAAAATAAAACCAAAAAAACCGCTTGAAATTATCAAGCGGTTTTTTTATGCTTTATCAAAACATGAAATAATATTAAACCAAAAAACCACCACATTGCTGTGATGGTTTTTTTTTAAATGAGCCGATAGAGGGACTCGAACCCACGACCTGCTGATTACAAATCAGCTGCTCTAGCCAACTGAGCTACACCGGCGTCTCATTCATTACGGGTGCAAATATAAGTCTGATTTTTAATTTTCCAAAAAAAATCTGCACTTTTTTTTATCTTTTTTTGACTACAAAGAATTGATTTTAGCAACCAATTGAGTAGCAGCTTGTTCTAATTCTGAATGAATTTGTTTGAAGTGAGATTTTTTGTTCTCAACGTTCTTAGCGTTCACTTTTGCGATCAAAGAATCGAAAGTAACGATAGCTTCGTCGATCAAAGCTTCAGAAGCTTCAGTTGGTTTTCCTACAGTTGACATTTCCCAAATGTATACAGCTTCAATAATATCTCCTAAAACGTAGTTGATGTCTTTCTTTAAATTCTTAACGTTTGCCATTTTATTTTTAAATTTTAATTTGCGATTGCAAAATTAAGCATAATCTTTCTATTTGAGGCTATTAAATGTGAATTTCTAAGAGAATGCCCTCACCTTTCAGATTATAGTTTTTCAATGCTGCAGGAATTAGAATCGTATCTCCTTTTTTATATGACCACTTTTCTTCGTTATACTCCAATTCGACATTTCCTTCCATGCACATATAAACCGTGAAGGAATCGTGTTTTTTAGACACTTTGGCTTCTCCTTCAATTGGCAAGTAGCTCGTGACGAAATAAGGACAATTCACCATTTCATTGCTTACATTGGCTTCTTGAGAATATTCTTTTTTTGTTTCAGTCGTATTGTAATTTATGGCATCAAGCGCCAATTCAATGTGCAATTCTCTAGATTTTCCTTCTGCATCTACTCTATCCCAATCATAAACCCTATAAGTAATATCAGAAGTCTGCTGGATTTCAGCAATTACAATTCCTGCGCCGATAGCGTGAATCGTACCCGTTTCCAAGAAAAAAACGTCTCCTTTTTTCACAGGAACTTCCTTTAAAATCGAAAGCAGAGATTTTTCTTCCAGCTTTTGAAGATATTCTTCCTTGCTAGATTTTTCTTTGAAACCTACAATTATTCTAGCATTCTCATCGGCTTGCATGACATACCACATTTCAGTCTTTCCAAAAGAATTGTGGCGCTTTTTGGCCAATTCATCATTTGGATGCACTTGAATCGACAAATCGTCTCTTGCGTCTAGGAATTTAAAAAGAAGCGGGAATTCAGTTCCGTATTTTTTGTAAGCTTCGGCACCAAGAATTTCTTCAGGAAAAGATTTAATCAATTCCGTAAGCGATTTCCCTTTGTATACTCCGTTAGAAATTACGCTGACATCTCCTGAAACCGTAGATAATTCCCAGCTTTCGCCTGTTATGTCAGATTCAATCGGCTTATTAAAAACCGTTTTTAGTTTGGTTCCGCCCCAAATTCTGTCTTTTAAAATTGGATCAAATTGTAAAGGATATATTTTTGCTTGCATGATTTATTTTTTGAAATACAAATTTCGTGATTTAGCCGTGGCTTCTGTAGTATTATTTTATGAATTGTTTATAGAATTTATACTTATACATTCAAGTAAAAACTATTCTCCTTTATAAGTAACAAAATTTCGAGGCGTTTCATATAAAACAACTTCCAAATCCATATCAGGATCAATTCTTTTTCGGATTTTATTCCAAATTACAACGACAATATTTTCAGCCGTAGGATTCAAATCTCTAAATTCAGGAACATCCAGATTTAAGTTTTTGTGGTCAAAAGGCTTTTCAACCTCATCGAGAATAATACCAGCCAAATCCTTAATATCAATTACATAGCCTGTATCAGGATTGATTTTTCCCGTCACGCTTACGGTCAATTCATAATTATGTCCGTGGAAATTCGGATTATTGCATTTGCCAAAAACCGAATCATTCTTTTCATCTGACCAATCTTTTCTGTAAAGGCGATGTGCGGCATTAAAATGTGCTTTTCTGCTAATAGTGACTCTCATTTGATTTTGGATTTATGATTTTGGATTTATGAATCTCGATAACTTTTGCCTTTTGCCTATTTGGCTATTGCCTAATTCTTATGTTCCTCTAGAAAATGGTAGAATTCATCAAAGATAATCTTGAACCAAACTGTATAAATCGTTGGATTTCGCTGCATATCTTCTTTAATTTCATCAATATTCATCCACTTCCAGCTTTCTACTTCTTCAGGATTTATGACCGGCTCGCCATCAAAATAGCCAATCATCACATGATCTAATTCATGTTCGGTCAATCCGTTATCAAAAGGCGCTTTGTAAATAAACGAAAAAAGTTCTTTCAGCTCGGTTGAAAAACCCATTTCTTCACGCAATCTGCGGTTTCCAGCTTGGATATTAGTTTCGCCCTCGCGCTGGTGGCTGCAACAAGTATTTGTCCACAGCAACGGCGAATGGTATTTTTCTGAAGCGCGCTGCTGCAGCATCACTTCGTTTTTTGAATTTAAGATAAAAATCGAAAACGCCCGGTGAAGCTGTGCTTTTTCATGCGCCTCCAGTTTTGGCATCAAGCCAATCTGCTCGTCTTTTTCATTAACTAATATTACTTTTTCTTCTGTCATAACTTTTTATAGCTTGTCAAAAATACAAAAAAGAAATTGGTTGCAGAAATTGGAGTTGTTTGTAAGCGAATTACTAATTGAATTTTGTATATATTTGATTTTAAATAATTACAAATATTTGCAGTTGAAAGTTAATATATTTATGAGTTAGCTGTAATTTCAAAGAAACCATAGATGAAAAAGATCGTAACCACATTTGCTATATTTTTCCTATTTGTTAATTGTAAAAAACAAATGGAAGAAGAAACAATTATTCCTAAACAGATTGAATGTGATAATGATATCGATAATTTTATAGTTAAATCAAAAAGTGAGAAAAAACTTGAAACTATCTTTCTTGACTATTGGTTA
This sequence comes from Flavobacteriaceae bacterium PS02334, assembly GCA_029959295.1. Taxonomy (GTDB): domain Bacteria; phylum Bacteroidota; class Bacteroidia; order Flavobacteriales; family Flavobacteriaceae; genus Flavobacterium. The sequence goes on from JASCOH010000001.1 coordinate 895,457, forward strand.
AAAATGAGTAAAAATGAATATGAAACTTATTCTCAAAACTACATTAAAAAAGACATTCTAAAATCTCATAACGATACATTATGGATTCATCTTCCAGACAAAACTGCTTCGCAACGTAAACAATTTTTAGAATTGCATCCTAAATTTGAAAATGATTCATTAGTTGAGCTAACTTTATTTAGTCCATTAGAAAATCAAGATTACAATCATTACTCAACATTAATCTCAAAATATGGAAAAGCAAACATAGATCTTAATTGTCAATTTTTGCATAGAACAATTTGGGAATTTAGCAATGCTATAATCGAATATACAGAATCTGATACTGAAAAAAGAAGTCAATTCATTTCTTATCAAGATATAAAGTATGCAAAGAAAAAGGCTAAAGAGAATTTGGATTATGAACAAAAAGAAGAACAAACTAGAATTTTCAATGAGAAAAAATTAAAAGAAAGTATCGCAAAAAGAGATGGAATAATTAATAACGCTCTATAAAACTACATCTAACAGCGGTTTGCTCTATTGTTGCTTTAAGTTATGAAATTACGTTTTAATTTCCAAATTTCATTCGGTCTAGCCGAGCAAACTCAGTTCCAATTGCCGCAACAGTCGCAAAGCCACAGAACGTTAAACCAAATTAAAGTTGCTTTAATCTCAATGCGCAAACCCCAACCAAACATTAATCCCAATAATCAAAATCACTACCAGAGCAATCCTAACATACAAATTAAAAGAAAGTAACTACAAAACCCCCAAACTCTCCCCTATTTTCAATGCGCATTTCTCCCCGTCAATTGCTGCAGAAATAATTCCTCCGGCATAACCAGCACCTTCTCCGCAAGGATACAATCCCTTTATCTGAACGTGTTCCAAAGAAAAATTATCTCTCGGAATTCTTACCGGTGAAGAAGTTCGAGATTCTGGCGCATGAAGAATCGCTTCATTTGTCAAATAACCTCGCATGGATTTCCCGAATTCGTTAAAACCTTCCCGTAAAATCTGCGTAAGAAAATCTGGGAAAACTTGCCCTAATTCTACAGAAGTTGTTCCTGGAACATAAGACGTTTTTGGAATATCTGCCGAAACCTGGCTTTTTGTAAAATCAATCATTCTTTGTGCCGGAACTTTTTGCGTTTCGCCTGCCAAATGCCAAGCTTTCTGTTCGATGCTTTTTTGGAATTCCATTCCGGCAAGCGCTCCGAATTTTGCATAAGGTTTGAAATCTTCTAGTTTTAATTCGATTACAATTCCCGAATTTGCCGTTTCTTGGTCACGTTTTGAAGGCGACCAACCATTTGTCACAACTTCGCCCGGACTCGTGGCGCAAGGCGCAATTACGCCACCCGGACACATGCAAAACGAATACATTCCGCGCCCGTTGACTTGTTTCACGATCGAATAAGGCGCCGGTGGCAAATGCTCGCCACGGAAATCACAGCTGTATTGAATGCTGTCGATCAACGTCTGCGGATGTTCAGCGCGAACGCCTAAAGCAAAAGGTTTTGCTTCTATAAATATTTTTTTTCTGTCTAATAATTCAAAGATATCACGAGCTGAATGGCCTGTTGCCAAGATAATTTTTTGGCCATTTATAATATCGCCTTTTTGAGTCTGAACACCTTGGACTTCATTATTTTTCATAATAATATCAGTAACTCTGGTTTCAAATAAAACTTGTCCGCCGAATTCAATGATTTTCTCACGGATGGATTTGATAATTTTTGGAAGCTTGTTTGTTCCAATATGCGGATGCGCTTCTACTAGAATTTCATCCGAAGCTCCGAAGGCTACAAAAAGTTCTAGGATTCTGTCTACGTCGCCACGTTTTTTAGAACGGGTGTATAATTTTCCGTCAGAATAAGTTCCGGCACCGCCTTCTCCATAGCAATAATTAGAATCTTCATTGACGATGTTGTCGCGGTTTATGGCTTTCAAATCACGCCTTCTTTCCTGCACGTCTTTCCCTCTTTCAAGAACAATTGGTTTTAATCCGAGCTCGATCAATTGCAGCGCGGCGAACAATCCCGCGGGACCGGCGCCGATTATGATTACTTCCTGCTTGCCTGAAACATCTTTGTAATTTGGCAATTCTAGTTTTGTTTCTTGAAAAATTTCTTTGTAATAAACGGCAAGTTTCAGGTTTATTTTTACTGATTTTTGGCGTGCGTCGATGGAACGCTTTAGAATTTCAATGTGATTGATTTCTGAAGGTTTGACTTGCATTAATTTGGCAACCTGTTCTTTTAATAATTGCAGATTTGCAGCGACTTCTGGTGCAGATTGTATTTGGAGTTCTCTTGGCATGGTGCAAAGGTAGAAAAATTTAGAATGTATTTTATTTTGATTTTCCTTTAGACTTGAAGGATTTGAAAATAGTTTTTTACTTGGAAGATTTTATTATTTTTTGAACCATTAAGGGATTAAGAGAAGTTAAGTTTTTTTGTAACATTGCTTTTTGCCTTTTGCCACAAAAAAAAGGCTCAACTTGCACTGAACCATTTTTAAGAGAAAAATATATTTATTATTTTTTGATAATCTTATTGTTTATCACTTGATTTCCGACTTGCATTTTTACGAAATACATTCCGTTTTGCAATTCTGAAATGGAAATTGTCTTGATTTCTTGAGCGTTATTTATTTGTTTTACCAAAGCACCAGTAATTGAATAAATAGAAACAGATTTAATTTCTTCGCCACTTCCGTTTTCAATACTCAAAACCGTTGAAGCCGGATTTGGATATAATGAAACTGAATTTTTAAAATCATTATTTTTCACGCCCAATGCAACAGCAGATTCTAAATAATCTGGAATTCCGTTATTATTTGTGTCGTCATCAGCAGGATTATTATTGTGGTTATAATCTTCATTAATGGTCAAAACGCCGTCACCGTCGTCGTTATTGTCTAGGTAATTTGGAATTCCGTCATTGTCAGTATCTAAAAGAGCTGTGATATTTATTCCTGTGTTTACAAATACATATTCAACAGAAGTCAAAACCATATCTCCATCATCATCATTATCAAGAAAATTTGGAATTCCGTCGCTGTTAGTATCGTCGTTTTCTAAATTTCCGTCACCGTTTAAATCTTCTAAAATTGTCGGAATACCATCTAAATCATAGTCGAAGTTATTATTACAATTAATAGCTCTTAAAATGATTTCTGTAATTGAACCATCACTTTTTCTTCCATAAAGCTTTTGATAGTTTGCAATAATGTTTGTATAAATTGTTGGCTTTGGAAATGTCTCATCGTTCGCGTTTTGTAATGTCTCATGAAATGTCATATCAGGAGAGGAAAGATTATTTCGGACTATTTGAAGATTAAAATCTTCAATCCCATTTAAATCAACATCACATTTGGTATATTTATATACTGGCAAAGTACTCTGTGAAGTCGGAGCGAATCTCCAACCTTCCCTAAAAGCACTCCATATTCCCGCATTTCTTCCTGGAGGAGCTATTCCATATGTTCCAAATTCGTTGTGAAGACCAATAATTGACAATTTTGATGAGCTACTTGCGCAAGGCAATTCTTTTTTTATTATTTGAACATCAATTATATCTAATGTCTCATATAAAATCATTTGAAATGAACTTTTCAATGTTTGACAAAAAAATAAAGGCTGGTCTTTAAAATTCACTACAAATTTCCTATACGGTTCTCTACCAATCACTGCATAAGTAATTTCTCCATCTCCAATCCTGCCATCCATATCATGAAAACATCCTAAAATTGAATTTTTTGCAGGAAATTGTGAATTTGTAGTCGGTATTGCACTGTTAAAAAAGTAAATAGATCGTGTATTAGCTAAATTTGCCCTAAAATCTATATATCCGTTTGTACTTACAATTATACTATTATAAGTATTGCCAAAAAAATTAAAATCAAAAGATGGTCGTTGTATAGAAGTGCCTTTCAACTCTATAAGTTCACTATACCTATCATCAAGAGTTGTGAGAGATACGGAAACATTTTCTGGTACATAAACTTGATGTGGAATTGCTGAAACTGTATAAGTCTGCGCTTTCCCACTGAAAATAGAAAAGAGTAAAACCACAATTATTAATAGATTATTTAAGTAATTATATTTCATATATTTAAATTTTACCAAAAGTACAAAAATTCTTATGTTTTCCTAATTTTGTATTGTAAAGCGTATCTTAACTTTTATCTTTCGTAATTTTACAGCTTATTATTAAACCAATGTCTAGAAAAATAAAATTGATTTGGGATTTTCGCGGGCCTGCTTCAGCAAAAACAGCTGAACATCATGAAATCCACTTAAAGGAATTTATTCAGATGGAAAAGCTTCCGTTGAATATTACCGGTTTTGAAGTTATAAACGAAATGTTTGCGATTGCTTTTATGGTAGTTGCAGATGAAAACATGATTTCTGTGAGAGATGCTTTGAAACCGCACCGTGGAGAAATTTATGAGGAATAATTTTAAGATTTAAGATTTCTGAGTGCTGAAATCTTAAATCTTAAATAATTAATTTGCTACTTCGCTTATAAATTTGATTCGCATCAGCCTTAATTCTTCGATATCATAATCACCATCGAATTCTTTCAGTGCGTCCTTAATACTGTCAGATTCCGATTCCATGAAATATTCTTGGATTTCTTCTTGCTGGTCTTCATCGAGGATATCGTCGATCCAGTATTTGATATTCAGTTTGGTTCCTGAATAAACGATCTGTTCCATTTCTTTCAAAAGCGCTTCCATGTCAAGGCCTTTTGCTTTTGCAATATCGTTTAGCGAAAGTTTTCTATCGACATTTTGAATGATGTATAATTTCAAGGCAGAATTTGCTCCTGTTGACTTTACAACCAAATCATCCGGACGGATGATGTCATTTTCATCCACATATTTTGCAATAAATTCTACGAAATCTTTACCATATTTCTTGGCTTTTCCTTCACCGACTCCGTGGATATTGCCTAATTCTGTAATCGAAATTGGATATTTCAACGCCATATCTTCCAACGAAGGATCTTGAAAAACCACGAAAGGCGGCACGTTTAATTTCTTGGCCACTTTTTTGCGCAGATCGCGAAGCATTCCCATTAAAACTTCATCAGCAGTTCCTGTAGATTTTGCTGCGGTTACGATTGCCGTATCTTCGGTTTCATTGTATTCATGATCTTCAGACATAGCAAAAGAATGCGGTGTTTGTATGAAATCAGCTCCTTTATTTGTCAATTTTAGAATCCCGTAAGTTTCGATATCTTTTGACAGATAGCCTTCCACTAAAACCTGGCGGATCAAAGCCATCCAATATTTTTCTTCAAAATCAGCCCCTGTTCCAAAAAATTTCTGGGTATCTGTTTTGTGCGCTTTTATGGTCGCATTTACCTTTCCTGTCAAGGTAAAAATAATTTCTTTTGATTTGTATAAATGTTTTGTATCGCGAACAACTTTCAGCAATTTGACCACTTGATCTTTCGCTTCCACTTTTTTCTTCGGATTGCGAACATTGTCATCCATGTCGGCACCTTCGCCGGTTTCACTGCTAAATTCTTCTCCAAAATAATGCAATAGAAATTTCCTTCTAGACATAGAAGTTTCTGCATAAGCCACGACTTCCTGCAAAAGTGCAAAACCAATTTCTTGTTCTGCAACTGGCTTTCCTGACATAAATTTTTCTAGCTTTTCTACATCCTTATACGAATAATAAGCTAAACAATGTCCTTCGCCACCGTCTCTTCCGGCTCTTCCCGTTTCTTGGTAATAGCTTTCTAGAGATTTTGGAATATCATGATGAATTACAAAACGAACATCTGGCTTGTCAATTCCCATCCCAAAAGCAATGGTTGCGACAACGACTTCCACATCTTCCATCAAAAACATATCTTGATGTCTGGCTCGTGTTTTTGCATCTAAACCAGCATGATAAGGCACCGCGCTGATTCCGTTTACTTGCAAAACATTGGCAATTTCTTCTACTTTTTTACGGCTTAGGCAATAAATAATTCCTGATTTTCCTTTGTGTTGTTTTATAAATCGAATAATATCCGACTCAATGTTTTTGGTTTTCGTTCGTACTTCATAGAATAAATTTGGCCGATTAAACGACGCCTTGAAAGTATTGGCTGTCACCATATCCAAATTTTTCAAGATATCTTCCTGAACTTTTGGGGTGGCAGTTGCCGTCAAGCCAATCACCGGAATATCACCCAATTGCTTGATGATAGACCTCAGATTTCTATATTCTGGACGAAAGTCATGTCCCCATTCTGAAATGCAATGCGCTTCATCAATGGCAACAAAAGAGAGCGGAACGCTTTTCAAAAAAGTAGTATATTCTTCTTTCGTAAGCGATTCTGGAGCAACATATAGTAATTTTGTAATCCCTGAAACAATGTCTTTTTTGACTTGGGCAATTTCTGTTTTGGTAAGCGATGAATTTAAAACATGAGCGATTCCATTTTCAGAAGAAACACTTCTTATGGCATCGACTTGGTTTTTCATTAAAGCAATCAGGGGGGAAACTACGATGGCAGTTCCTTCTTGAATTAACGCAGGCAATTGATAACAAAGCGATTTTCCGCCTCCTGTGGGCATGATTACGAATGTATTATTTCCTGTTATGATACTCTTGACAACTTGCTCCTGCAATCCTTTAAATTGGCTGAAGCCAAAATATTTTTTTAATTCTTTATGGATGTCAATTTCGTTTGAATTCATTCTTTTTTAATGGTATTTTACATAAATTTGCACCACATAAAGATACAACTTTCTTTTATACCCGCAAATTTTATAAAAAATCTGTTTTGACAAGAAAAGAATCCATATTGGCTACTGCCAAAAACACAATTATAGCTGAGAGTAAGGCCATTGCGAATCTTTCAGAACTGCTCACCGAAGATTTTGCCAAAGCCGTTGAAATCATTTTTCAGTCAAAAGGAAGATTGGTCGTGACCGGCATCGGGAAAAGCGCCATCATCGCCCAAAAAATAGTCGCAACAATGAATTCTACAGGAACTCCCTCGATGTTTCTGCACGCTTCTGAAGCCATTCACGGCGACTTGGGAATGCTGCAAGACGGCGACGTGACGATCTGCATTTCAAAAAGCGGCAACAGCCCTGAAATCAAAGCTTTGGTGCCGCTATTGAAACGTTTCGGAAATCCTTTGATTGGAATTACCGGAAATCTGACTTCTTTTTTAGGAAAAGAATCCGACTACGTCTTGAATGCGTATGTTGAATCAGAGTGCGATCCGATAAATCTTGCTCCGACGAACAGCACGACAGCACAATTGGTAATCGGTGATGCGCTTGCTGTTTGTTTAATGGAATTGCGTAATTTTAAGGCTGAAGATTTTGCGAAATACCATCCAGGCGGTGCTTTGGGCAAGAAACTTTTGCTTCGCGTAAAAGATATGCTCGAGCCAAATCGCAAGCCTCAGGTCTCGCCAGATTCTAGCATTAAAACCGTAATTGTTGAAATTTCTGAAAAGCGTCTTGGCGTAACTGCGGTCGTCGAAAACAATAAAGTAATCGGAATTGTGACTGACGGAGATATTCGAAGAATGCTAAACGACCGCGATTCTTTTAGCGATTTGACTGCAAAAGATATCATGACCAAAAATCCGAAGATGGTAAAATCATCAGATATGGTTGTGGATGCGCTGAATATTTTAGAAGATTTTTCTATAACACAGCTGATTGTTGCTGACAATGACGAATATTTGGGTGTAATTCATCTTCATGATATTTTAAAAGAAGGAATCGTATAATGGCAAAAAAGAACACTAACGAAATGTCGTTTTTAGACCATCTCGAAGAACTGAGATGGCTTTTGATCAGAAGCACGCTGGCTATTTTAATATTGGCAGTGGTTGCTTTTTTCTTCAGCGACTTTATTTTCGACGAAATTATTTTCGGACCTAAAGATCCTAATTTTATAACCTATCACTGGTTTTGCGAAGCAAGCAAGCTTTTTGGAGCCGGAGATGAAGGATTTTGCAACCAAAAGATAACTTTTGACGTGCAAAGCCGTGTCATGTCTGGGCAATTTAATGCGCACATGTGGACATCGATTACTGCCGGATTCATTCTTGCCTTTCCTGTTATTTTATGGGAATTATGGAAATTCATCCGACCTGCTTTATATGACAAGGAAAGAAAAAATGCCAAATTATTCTTAGCCATTTCTTCCTTTTTATTTTTCTTGGGAGTTTTATTCGGCTATTTTATTATTACGCCACTTTCCATCAACTTTTTAGCCGGATATCAAGTCAGCGCGCAGATTCACAATGACATCGATTTAGATTCTTATATTTCACTGATCAGAAGCACGACATTATCTTGCGGACTGGTTTTTGAATTGCCAATCGTGATGTTTTTCCTTTCGAAATTAGGAATTGTAACGCCTACTTTCTTGAGAAAATACAGAAAACATTCTATTGTAGTCATCTTGATTATCGCAGCAATCGTAACGCCTCCGGATATTGTGAGCCAAATAATTGTGACTATTCCATTATTAATTTTATACGAACTCAGCATCTTTATTTCTGCCGGAGTTTTAAAAGCAAAACAAAAAAATGAGCAACTTAGTTAAAGAATTCAACGATTATCGTCAGGTAATGAACGAAAAATTGCTAAACGATAACAATAAAGTCATCAAGAGAATTTTCAATCTCGACACCAACGCTTACATGGAAGGCGCTTTGGATGTAAAAACAAAAGAACTTCTAGGCCTTGTGGCTTCAGCAGTTTTGCGTTGCGACGACTGCGTAAAATATCACTTGGAAACTAGTTTCAAAGAAGGAATCACAAAAGAAGAAATGATGGAAGCGATGTCAATTGCAACTTTAGTTGGTGGCACAATCGTAATTCCGCATCTTCGAAGAGCTTATGAATTCTGGGAAGCGCTAGAAGAAAATAAATAATTGTTAATTGCCCGATTTGTTTAATCGATTATTTGTTTATTTGTCCAATCGATTAAACAACATACCGATTAAACGATTAAACAACAAAAAAATGGTTTTAAGAGCTGATAATTTAGTCAAGACATATAAAGGAAGAAGTGTCGTAAAAGGTATTTCTGTAGAAGTAAATCAAGGCGAAATCGTCGGGCTTTTGGGTCCGAATGGTGCTGGAAAAACGACTTCTTTTTACATGATTGTAGGTTTGGTAAAACCGAATAGCGGAAAGATTTTCTTAGACAATCAAGAAATTACCGATTTCCCGATGTACAAAAGAGCACAAAACGGAATCGGTTATCTAGCGCAAGAAGCTTCAGTCTTTAGAAAACTAAGCATTGAAGACAATATCTTGAGCGTGCTGCAACTGACAAATCTTTCAAAAGCAGAACAAGAAGCCAAGATGGAAAGCCTGATTGACGAATTCAGCTTGGGACACATTCGCACGAACCGTGGCGACTTGCTTTCTGGAGGAGAAAGAAGGCGTACAGAAATTGCGCGTGCTTTGGCAACTGATCCAAAATTTATTCTTTTGGATGAACCTTTTGCTGGAGTAGATCCTGTTGCCGTGGAAGACATCCAAAGAATTGTGGCGCAATTAAAGAATAAAAATATCGGAATTTTGATCACCGATCACAACGTTCAAGAAACTTTAGCGATTACTGATAAAACGTATTTGATGTTTGAAGGAGGAATCCTGAAAGCTGGAGTTCCTGAAGAATTAGTTGAGGATGAAATGGTCAGAAGAGTTTATCTCGGACAGAATTTCGAGCTTCGTAAGAAGAAATTAGATTTTTAGACAAAAGAAGAAAGAGAAAAGAGTATATAAAAAAACCCGAAAGTTGTTTCAATTTTCGGGTTTTTTTTAGACAATTTCCTTGAACCTTTTACCCAAAACCCTGAGCCTAATTTATCACGAAATATCCCAATTGCTTCGGCGTTCCATTATAAACATTGATATCGACAGTTCCTTTGATTCCTGGAACCGTGGCTTTTTCTGTAAATTGCCAGAACGTCCATTCGTCTTTTATGTTTTCTACGAAGAAATTATAATTCGCAATCCAGAACGTATATTCGCTGAATTCATCTTCTAGAAAATCTGAATAATAACTTTCTCCTGAATAAATTATCGGTTTTACTTTGTAATGCTTTTCCACCCTATTCAGCCAGCGTCTCAAACCCACTTTTAAACTGTCAATGGATTGTTCTTCTGGCAACTTTTCAATATCTAAAACCGGGGGCAAATCGCCCGATTTCAGCTTTACATTTTTTATAAAATTTTCAGCTTGCTCGATAGAATTTTCATTTGGCCTGTAATAATGATAGGCGCCACGAATAAATTTATGCTTTTTCGCCGCCTGCCAATTTTCTTTGTATTTGGTATCGACTTTGTTTTTTCCGGCTGTTGCGCGAATAAAAACGAATCCGAGTGGAAAAGTTTCGTCGATGGTGTTGGCTTTTTTCCAGTCAATTTTTCCTTGGTATTCTGAAACATCAAAGCCGTAGACTTTGTTTTCGTGCTTGCTCAAGACTTCGTAAATTCTGAGATCTGCAATTCTTCTTTCGTCTTCAGAGAGTTTTTTATCGGTTTTAAAACTGAAATAATAGGCTAAAGCTTCACGGTAATGATAAGCAGTTCCTAAGATTAAGAGGATGAAAAAGGCTCCAATGGAAAACTTCAAGACGTTGCCTGAAAAGAAAGATTTTTTCTTTTTGGACTTTCGTCTTGTGGTTGGTTTTCTTTTTGGAATTGGTTTTTTCATTTCGTAAAAATAGATTTTTTTTGGATGTATTTATTTTTTGGAACGCGGATTTTATGCGGATGACACAGATTCTCGCGGATTTTTTTCTTTCTTTATTTGGAACGTAATATTTATTCGCGAGGATTGTCGACAAAGATTGGTCCTGACGTTTACAAAAAGCGGAAAGTTTCTAAAATAGCCCCGATGTCAGCGACTATCCTTTTCTTTTTTTCTTTAAAAAAGAAAAGATTGTGCTGAACAGCGGGAATTGCCTTTACAGATAATTGACTGTTGATTCGCTTCAAAGAAAAAATGGCCACAGATTTAAATAATCAAATGGATTTTTTCTTGTTTGTGAAGACCGAAAGTAAAATATAAAACAAGATTAATAGCGGAATTCCGAGGATTTTAAAGAATACCAAAAGCAATACTGAAATTGACAAAAAGATAATTTGCAGCTTGTTTTTGGCGAAGCTGAAGTTTTTTACCTTTAGGGAAAAAAGCGGAATTTCAGCATTTAAAATATAAGCACTTAATAAAGAAATTGCTAACAAAACATATTCATTGCTTAAGGCTTTTGTGATGAATTCATATTGGTTATCGAATAAAATCAACGGCAAGCTTAAGATAAAAAGAGCGTTTGCTGGCGTTGGCAAGCCGATGAAAGAGTCAGTTTGGCGCGTGTCTACGTTGAAATTTGCGAGGCGATAACAAGAACCTAATGTGATAATGAATCCTAAAAAAGGAAATAATAAAGTCGGCCAACCAAAAGATGGAAAACCTAAAGCGTGATTCATCAATTGGTACATTACGACTCCCGGAACGACGCCGCTTGTGACCATGTCGGCCAAAGAATCGAGTTGCAAACCTAGCGGACTTGAAACTTTGAACATTCTGGCAAAAAAACCATCGAAAAAGTCAAAGAAAATTCCGAGAGAAACGAAGAAAAAAGCGAATTTAAAGTCTTGATGAAAGGCAAAAATCAGGGCAAAACATCCTGAAAGCAAGTTCAATAAGGTAATTAGGTTTGGAATTTGAGCTTTAATCCGCATATCTTTGGTTTTTGGTTGCAAGTCTGCAAATTTAGCACAATAAGTTTACAGTGCGTTGCGTTTCCTATTACAGATTTTATTTCAAGCGCGCTTTTGATGATTTTATTGTGAAAGAGAACGGAATAACTTCGATAAAATTTATATTTTTGAACAATAATACAGACATCGATCTGTAAAAACAATTTGCTTTGAAAAAACCTTTTTTAGTTGCTTTTCTTTTTGCCAGTTATTTCGCTAATAGCCAATCTGCTAGGAAATATTCCAATGAATTTATGAATATAGGTGTCGATGCGGCCGCTTTGGGGATGTCAAATGCGAAAGTTGCAAGCACAGATGACGTAAATTCAGGCTATTGGAATCCGGCGGGACTGATTCATCTTGAAGACAAGCAGGTTTCTTTGATGCACGCGAGTTATTTTGCGAATATTGCGCAATATGATTATGCGGGTTTTGCCATGCCGATTGATAACGAAAGCGCTTGGGGAATTTCTTTGATCCGTTTTGGCGTTGACGACATTTTAAATACTACTCAATTAATTGACAATCAAGGAAATATTGATTACAACAGAATCAGTTTGTTTTCTACGGCAGATTATGGTTTTACTTTTTCGTATGCCCGAAAATTAAAAATTCCTGGGTTTCAATATGGCGTAAATGCAAAAGTGATTCGAAGAATTATCGGAGATTTTGCTAATTCTTGGGGATTTGGTTTTGATGTCGGAATTCAGTTTGAGCGTGACGATTGGCAGTTTGGATTGATGGTTCGCGATGTGACAACGACTTATAATATTTGGAATATCGACCAAAAGGAATACGAAAAAATCAAAGATGCGATTCCTGGAGAAAACCAAGAAATTCCTGAAGATTCTGAGATTACCATGCCGACTGCGCAGCTTGGAATGGCGAAAAAATTCATCATCCGATATGATTACAGCATTTTGGCAGCCGCAAATTTAAATATGCGTTTTTCAAGGACCAGTGACATTATTTCTACAGAAGCTGTGAGTATTGATCCTGCTTTGGGCTTTGAATTTGGATATACCGATTTGGTTTTCTTGAGAGCCGGTGTTGGAAATTTCCAAAAAACAATACAATTGGACGGAGGGGAAAGGGTCGGATTTCAGCCAAATATCGGCGTTGGATTCAAATATAAAGGAATTCAAGTGGATTATGCCTTGACTGATATTGGCGACCAAAGTGCGGCTTTGTATTCTAATATTTTTTCTGTAAAAGTGGATTTGGGAATTTTCAGAAGATAATCTTTAATAGTTTACTAAACTTTTGCTGCTTGCATCGCAAACTCAAATCTTTTAAAGATATTTGTGCTTTAATTTCTTAAGCGATGTCAAGAATCAAATTTCTCCTATTTTTCTTTTTTCTAGTAGCAAATCCTGTCTTTAAAAGTTTTGGGCAAGGCGGTATTTTGTCTGAAGATTCTAAAATCAGCATTGTGACAATTGGAACTGCAAATGAATCCCACACGCTTTATGGCCATACCGGAATTCGCATTTTAGATGAAAAGCGAGGCATCGACATTGTTTACAATTTTGGTTATTTTGACTTTGATACGCCTTATTTTCTAGCAAAATTTGTAAAAGGCGATCTCCAATATTTTGTGGCTACCAATCAATATTCCGATTTTGAGTATAATTACAGGATGGAAAACCGTTCGATTTATGAACAGACTTTGAATCTTTCTCTGGAGAAAAAACAACAGCTTTCAGATAAATTGCACCAAAATCTTTTCTCGGAAGACCGATATTACACTTATAAATTTATCGATAAAAACTGCACGACAATGGTTATCGATAAAGTGAATGAGGTTTTGGGAAGTAAAATTATAACTACCAAAAAACCTGTAGAAATAACTTATCGTGAGCTTTTAAATACCTATTTAGGGAATACTTTTTTCCAGAAACTGGGAATCAATATTATTTTTGGAGCCAAAACAGACAAAAAAGCAGAAGTCTTATTTCTTCCCTTAGAATTGATGAATGTTTTGAAAACCACGCAATTTGAGGGAAAACCTTTAGTTTCAGAAACAAAAACCATTTTTGAAGCTGATGTTACGAAAAGGCCGACATCGCTTTGGGACAATTATTATGTCTTCTCTGCAGTAATCTTATTGGTTTTAGTATTCCGAAAAAACAGAATTTATTGCTTCTATTTTGCAATTCTGGCGCTTGTGGGAACCTTTCTTTCGCTTGTAGGATTCTATTCTTTCCACGAAGAAGTCAATTGGAATTACAATATTTTGCTTTTCAATCCTGCGCTTTTGGCATGGCTTTACTTCTACCAAAAAAATAACACAAAATGGATTTACAACCTTTCGGTTTTTAATCTCGCTTGTATTTTGATTTATATCGTGATCGTGATCAATAAGGCGCAATTGCTTTTATTGCTTCCGATTTTGATTACCTCCACTTTTATTTTGGTGAAATTTGCCAGAGCAAGTCGAAAAACAATCTCAAAATAACTATTGCCCGCGATAGAAAAGAATCGTGCTGATGGTTTTTATGGTAATATTTATATCGAGAGAAACGCTTCTGTGCTTGATATAATATAAATCATATTGCAGCTTGATCAGGCTGTCTTTGATGGAATCTCCATACGAATAATTCACCTGTGCCCAACCTGTAAGTCCGGGTTTGATCACGTGGCGCGTTTGGTAAAAAGGCATTTCTTTAGCAATTTGGTCTACAAAAAAGGGTCTTTCCGGCCTTGGTCCTATTACAGCCATGTCGCCTTTCAGAATATTTATAAATTGCGGAAATTCATCCAGTCTCGCCTTTCTAAGAAATTTTCCGAAGCGCGTAATTCTCGCGTCATTTTGAGTAGCAAAAACAGCTTTTCCTGATTCTGCATTTTTTACCATCGTTCTGAATTTCAGAATCTTGAACGGAATTCCGTTTTTCCCTACACGTTCTTGTGTGTAAAATAGAGGGCCTCGGTTTCCTAATAAATTTCCTAACAACACAAAAGGAAGGAAGCACAACCCTAAAGCAATTCCGAATAGCGATATCGCAACTTCAATAATTCTAACCAAAAGCATGTACAATTTATTGTGGTTGCTTCGGCTGAAAGGAAAATAGCGATAAAAATCCTTATCGACATATTGCACAGGAATTCGTTGCGTAATTGCCTCATAAACCTGCGTATATTCTCTGATAACAAAGCCTTGTTCTAGCAATCTTAAAAGTGCGTTATAAACTTCGACAGTAATTCCGTCTTTTTTCCGGGATGCGATTACAACTTCCGATATGCCATTTTCTCTTACAAAATCCTCTAATTCTAAAGCTGTAATATCGATAATACCGCGAACCGGATCTAAATTGCATTTTGAATCAGAATTCACATATGCCAAAATTTTATAGTGCGGATCTGCCTTTTCAAGTGTTTTTGACAGCTCTTTTAACTGGCTTCGGTCGCAAACCATAATCACTTTTTTCACAAATCGGTTAGAGGCTAAAAAACGCTGGTAGAATAATCTCCAAGCAAAAAGCGAGAGTGTGATTGCCAAAAAGAAGTAAACGATTTGAAGTCTATTTGACGGCAAAACTGGTGTTAAAATGGGCGTCAGAAGAAAAAACAATACTGTTGACGATGATGTAAGAAGTATGCTTTTTATAATATGGTATTGATGGCTAGCTGTTTGAAGATTATACATTTCGAAAACAGTGCCTAAAATATTGATATAGGTCGCCAAAACCAATGTCCACATGAAATTGGCTTTTGAGATGTGGAAATAATTGAATTTGAAAATTAATCCGATTATGTAAAGAGCAAATACGACAGTAAGGACATCAAAAATCCTTAAAAGAATTTTTCTCTCAGAAACTTCAAAATGGATTTTTTTAGACGAAGACATCTTCTTTCATGAATTTATTAAAAGCGGTGCAATTTAACTTTTTTTTATATCAAATTATTGTATTTAATTCAAAATTTTCGCCCAAGATGACTTAATATCTTGCCAGTCAAATTTCTCAGCTAACTCTCTGGAATTGTGAGATAAAGAATTCGCAAATTGAGAATTTTTTATTAAAAATTTTATTTCTTCTGTCATCTTTTTTTCGTCACCATCATTAACCAAAATTGCCGTTTTTTTATCTTCTACTAAAAAAGGAATACCGCCCACATTTGTACTTATAATGGGCAACCCCAAAGCCATGGCTTCAATAACACTTACCGGAGTATTGTCAAAGTGCGTTGTATTCAAGAATATATCATAATTTTCAGATAATTTCACCCAATCTTTTTTAGAAAGCCTTCCGGGAAAATTTACAGCAAGCCCCAGCTCTTCAGCATATTTTTTCGCTTCTGCCAAGCTTCCATCCTTTTCTGGACCGACCATGCATAAAGTAGCTTCTGGATATTCTTTTTTTATAGCATCAAATACATTAATCGCCATTTTGGGATTATAAATCTTAGCAAAAGAACGCACCCAAAGCAATTTTGGCGCTACATTTTCACGAACTTTAAAAGGATAATTCTTGATTTCGATCGTATTTGGAATATAAATCAAGTTCTTAATATTTGCCAGTTCGAAATAGTGCATTAGATATTTTGAAGGCGCCACATTTTTATATGAATTATTAAAAATCATGGCACAAAGTTTAGGATTTTTCTTTAATCGTTTGGGAAGATCGCCGCCATGCAAAATAGGAATATATTTCAAGCCTAAAACTCTTGACAATTGGCTTACGGCAAAAGCATACCAAAAATTTGAAGTGCTGTAAGTATCAATAATCACATAATCTACTTTATTTCTAAATTGGAATGTTTTCAAAAGCATGTCTGAAAAACGAATCATCTTATTCTTTTTTGAAGAAGCATAATAAAGTTTATAACCTTCTTCTTCAAATGACTGCCCTAAAGTTTCAATTGTAGTTGGAGTAAAACCGTGGATGGAAAGTTTATTTCCTATGTAAAGTAAGGTTTTCAAATTATAATACTTTATAAAGTCTGAACTTTCCTTGTGAATGAATAAGTCGCAGATTTCCATCTAATGCTTTTGTTGAAAAAATATGAGTGACATTTTTTTTATCTCTTAAAAAAATAATTTTCTGTATTTCTGTAAGGCTTTCCAGATACTTTTTCTCTTTATTCCATTGTATTAATTCCACTGGATTTCCTTCTATCAGCATTGAAGCTCCTTTTCCATCTAATACAACTGATCTTTTTGCTGCTGATCTGATTATACAATTACCGAAGAAAACAGCATCGGAAGGAGTGTTTTTATCTATGTATGATAACATTTTATCTGCATCAGTATCCTTTTCAGAAGGATTCAAGAAAAACAAGTGATAATCAGGGAAAATGCTTGTAGCAATATCATCTCTAAAAAAAGGAACTTTCTTGAAAAAAGTTTCTTTAGAAAAGAGAAGGCATAGTAAAAATATTGCTATTCCAAAGTTGAAAAAGACTGAATTTATTTTTATTCTTTTTATTGCGATGCTTACTAAAAAACCTAGTGCAAAATATCCTGGTAGTATTGCCAATTTTTGAGCCCTGATCATTTGGAAAGACATTCTTAAGTTGAGCCCTAAAAGATGATTGATTCCATTTTCAAAATATACACTTAAAGAAAACATCAAAATAGTAACAAATGAAATCATTACTAAAATTAACGCCGGCTTTTTATGTTCCTTGTCGATGAATAAGCCATAACCAAGGTATACCAACAGGGGAAGAAGAAAGAAAAGTGTCTTAAATTTTACCCATAAACCCAAAAAGAGAATAGGATCAGCAAAAAAATCAGGAATTCTTGCAGAAAATGCCTCTTTGTATTCTAGCAAATCATAGTTTGCTACAGTATCTGTCATAAGAAAATAGGTGCTCAAAAAAGGGAGCATTCCTAAAATCAGCAATATTGCAGCGATTATAAAATTTTTTGTTCCTATTTTAATAGTGTAGAAGTAACTTGCTAATAATACAAAGAGTACAAACATAAATGAGCCTCCCATTCCGGTAACTGGGTGCAAATTAAAGAGGAAGCCGATTAAGAAGGATGCACTATAAAATGTCGTTCTAGTTTTGTATAAGAGTAATAAAAAAGGGATTGGCATAAAAGCGATATACACAGTTCTTGGCATCATGGTCCATAAATCGGAGATTCCCCAAATTTCTAGTCCGGGTAGCCAAACTATACCTCTTATTAATACTGACAGGAATAATGCTATTGAGAACTTGCCAAGGACTTTATAAAACAATAAAAACCAACTAATTCCATAAACCAGATGAAGTATTGTGGCAAAAATATTCATCCCTAAAAGATAATCCCCGCCTGTTAGAAAAGCAAAAAAGCGTATCGTCTGTATAAAAAATGGCGTGTAGTACTTTACGTTTTCAATATCAAAGAGATATAAATCATTCTTAAAAAGTGAAGGATCATCAATCTTATAGCAAACAGGAATAGAGTTATAAAGATCTGAAGATAATTGAGTAAAACCAACTCCTTTATTTTCAAAAAAATAACCGACAGCTATAAATAAATTTAAAATAATGATTAATAAAAGATACTTTCTTTTCATATTTTATTTTGCTTTGGGTGAATTAATTATATCATATTGAATTGCCTGAAGCAATAACTGAAAGCCTAAGATTATTGAAAGTGTGACAAGCATAATTGTTCCCGTTGGTGCCAAGATATGGACAGATGAATACTGAATCCATTTGAATATTCCGTAGATAATTCCAAAAAGAAAAAGTGGCATTCCAATTAATATGTAAAGTGACGCTATATTAAAATCATATAAAAAATATTCTTTAATTATTCTTTTGCAGAAAACCTTCAATAAATTGCTTGAAAAAATAAAAGGCATTTTCCAAACATTCATACTTGACTTTTCATCGGCATAAATTGACGGCATCGAGACATCTTTTATTCTGGCCTTGGCAAAATAAAGCTGCGCAATTAAGGAAGTTTCAAAAAAATAGCGATCTGAGAGCTTAGAAAGATCTACTTGCTTTAGAACATTTATTTTTAAAGCGATATAGCCGTTATTTGGATCGAAATTATTCCAATAACCTGTGGAAGCCTTGGTAAGAAATGACAATATTAAATTCCCCATTCTTCTTACAATTGGCATTTTTCTTAATGAATTTAAATCTCTAAATCGGTTTCCTTTTGTCATTTCTGCCTTATTTTTTATCAAGGGAAAAAGCAGATCTGGTAAAAACTTTGCATCCATCTGATCATCAGAATCCATCTTTACGACGATGTCAAAATCATTATCAATTGCATATTGGAAACCTTTTTTTGTAGCGCCTCCAACCCCAAGATTAATTTCATTTTTCAGAAAAACAACTTGAATTTTAGGATTTACTGAGGCAAAAATAGCTTCAGCGTCCATCAACTGCGGGCTTTTATCGTCAACAATTATTATTGTATTTATATAATCAGGAAGCTTAGACACAACATCACATATATGAACTGAAGCATTGTAAAAAGGAATTGAAACTGCAATTTTGAGGTCGTATAATCTATTCATTTAAAAAAAAATTAAGTAAACCGAAAAAAATGTCTTTGCTTATACAAATTACATTATTCATTTTTTCCCAGTTTATTTTTAAAATCTATTTTGCTCATATCAATTTTATGTAAAGATGCCACAAATATAGAAGTTATCATTAAAAACAAACCCAAAACACCAAATAAAGGGCGGTAAATATACAGGTGTTCTCCAAAAAAAAGAGTGACCAACATTGCCAAAATTAAACCGTTCAAAGCTAAGGAAAAACCTCTAAATTTATCAAATCTTATAAATAAAAAACTGACAAGCCATCCAAAATATAAGAAGAAACCAACCAGTCCGGTTTCTTTTATAACCTGCAAATACATGTTATGCGCTGATTGTCCAGGTGCTTTGTTAAAACGATTCATAAATCCTGATCCAAATGGAATAACTTGAGGATTTTCTAACAAATAAATGGCATTTCCTTTGGTAAGCCTGTCTCTTCCTGATCCCAAATCCGAGTACAATTCGCCCACATCAGCATCTTTACCATCATCAATTTTTGTTTTTGCAAATATTCTATTGTCTAATGTATCTTCTAAGGATTTAGACAAATCGGGATTATAGGATAATGCTGCTGTAAGCAAGAAGGAGAAAAAAGAGGAAGCAACAATAAAGCGCAAAGGACTGCGAATTGCAAAAAATAAAAGAATAATTATTAAAGCTACATAAGTAGTTCGAGAGCCAGAAACAATGATTATATAAATATTTAAGAGAATACAGGAATACAAAACAATTTTATTAATTGAAATATTCCGTTCTAGTAAAATTCCTAAACTCAAACTAAATACAAGCACAGAAGTCATTCCTAAAACAATTTTATTAGGGCCCAAAGTTCCTGAGAGAAAGCCTGCATACGCTTTTAAATATACATCATTCCACAAAAATTCAATGATGCCTAGATTTTGCAACATTACAATAATACAGGAAGTAATTGACAACAGCAGTATTATGTAAATTCCTATTTTCATTATTTTTTTATCTAAGCAAAAAATATAAAACAAGACCGCCGCTATAAAAAAAATCCAAAAATGATACATGTAAAGCAATACTTGTAAAAAAGAAGTTATAGCGTCATTTACAATATAAAAAAACAAAGAAATCAAAATTGTAAAACTTGACCAGTACAAAAAATAGCGCAATATTTTGAAAATAAAAACCTTTTTAATAACAATATCTACAAAACGATAATGTTTGTAAAAAAAAAAGATTAGAAAAATGCCTAGAACATCATAAAGCCTAAATTCATTGTCGCCCTTAATACTGTATTTTAGAATAGGAAGATTGTAAAAATAAGACAACAAAAATCCATATAACACATACAGTAATATTTTGTTATTAAGAAACTCCCTTATTGTAAGCAATAAGAAAGCTTCTCTATCGGTTTGGGTATTTATTTTTACTTCTTCCAATTTACTATTAACCAGTTTAAATAATGTTGCAAAACAGATTTATCAGTGTAATGCTCTTTTACCGTTTGATTCAGATTTCGGGCAAATGTAGTTATTATATCTTCGCTATTTACCAATAGCTTATTGAGTTTGTATATAATTTCCAATTCATTTGTAGGTGAAAAAAGCAGACCATTTTTCTCATCTTCAATTACTGTCGAACAGAATCCAACATTTGTACTTAAAACTGCTAAATTGGCATAACCATATTCAAGCAAGGTCACTGGAAACCCTTCATAAGTTGAACATAGTACTCCTATATCTGCTTGGCTTAAAATTGCAAATGTGTCTGTACAACTTCCATAAATAAAAACATTCTCTTCCAAACTGTGCTTAGCAATATATTCTTTAATTTCCTTAGAATACTCATCTTCATAATCTTTTCCTACCAAATGCAACGACCAGTTTTCTGAAACTGCTTCTGATTTTTGAAATGATTTTAAGAACTGAAGATGATTTTTCGGATTTTTTAGATTAGCCAAAAAAACAATTCGTTTTCCTGATTCGCCTTTAAGTTTTGTAAAACTTGTGCTATCATTTTCAAAAGCAATAAAATTAGGAAAATATTCAATTTCCTTGGTAAGAAGTACATCTTCCAACCATTTTTTATTTTCAAAATTGATGGTCAAAACTTTTGCGAAAAATAAGGAACAAAATTTTAAAGATAAATTCTTATTTTTTGGCTGGAGATACCTCGCTCCAAAATGATCGTGCCAAACAATTTTAATCTTCGGATAGCTAAATTTGAGCAAAACTGCTGTAAAAAAAGAACTGCTGTGTGCGTGCACAAATTCAATTCGATTCTTTTTCACATAAGAACGCAACTTGAAGATCGCCTTGAAATCTAAAGTTTTCTTTTTATCTAAAAAAATATATCCGACTTCTGGATACAATAATTCTTTTAATTGCCCTTCTTTTCTTGTCGTGCACAAAGCAGAAAAAGAAATTTCTTTTTGCAAAGCATTGGCATAATTGACAGCCATTCTTTCAGCGCCACCGGCATCTAATGAATCTATGAGTTGTAAAATTCTCATGATTGCAAAAGTTTTTTAATTTCAGATTCAAAAGTATCAAGCGTATAATTTCTTGACCAGTTTTCAGCCTTCAGAGACTTTTCAAAATAAGCTTCTTCATTATTTAGCAATTTGTAAACTTCTTCAGCATCTTTTTCTATTTCCATGGAAAGTAGGATACCCCGATTTCCAGAATCAAGCATATTTGGAACACAAGAAACTGCAGAAGAAATCGGAACACATCCCCAAAACATTGCTTCGGCAACTACTTTCGGCCAGCCTTCACTTTGAGAAGGAAGCATTAAAAAATGGGCTTTTTGATAGGCATTTCGCACAGTCAATTCATTTTGATTTCCGTGTAAAGTAATAATTTCGGAAAGATTGTTTTCTGATATATATTCTTCTAATTTCTTTCTTTCAATACCTTCACCGTATAAATCGAAATGTACATTGGAACCTCTTTTATGCAAAATTTCCACTAATTTCAAGGCATAAATCGGTCTTTTTCCTTGCGATAGCGTTCCTGCGAAGACAAATTTTATTTCATCTTTCAAATTTCTTTTTGTAACTGGAGCTTTATCTGTTTCTCGATATGTTGCCGTAAAAAAAGGCTTTATATTTTTGGTTTGATTTGTCCATTCGCCATAAACCAGAACCTGCATATTTTTTGTCAAAAAAGTATTTGAAAGTATCTTTTTCTGAAGTCTGTAGCTAAACGGCTGTTTGCTTTTAGAATCCCAATTTCCAGCATATTTAGCCGTTTTGGTCTTGCTCGGAAAAAAAATCTGGGCAATACATCCAAGCAAAGCCATATTTCCAGGACATCTTAAATGAATATGATCTGCAGATTTCATTGCTTTTATTAAAACAAAAATATTGAGAATCGAATTGTAAATTGCCTTAAAAAGATTCTTTTTAGATTTGATATTAAAGTCTGACAAAGCATAAAATTTCTCGATTTCAAAAGGAATTTCAGAAACTAAAAGTCCATTTGTATCTTTCCATTCTACACAAGCAAAAGAAATCTGTGCATATTTTTGCCAAATTGCCATCTCATTCACATACGGAGAATAGGCATAAGCCTTGTTGTCACGAAAAATTAAGGGAGCTGAAGAAACGACTAATAATTTCATTTATATATATCCAATTGAGCCTTTGTCAGAAATAATTTTTGCCGGAACACCGCCAGCAATTGAATAATCAGGAAGACTTTTATTTACAAGAGAACAAGCGCCGATGAGCACATTATTTCCGATGGTAATTTTGCCTGCAAGAACTGAATTCACACCAATATAAACGTTGTCTCCAATGATGGGAACGCCTCTATTTTCATCAATTCCAGAAACGCCAATCGTAACGCCTTGCGATATATTGCAATTATCTCCAATTATTGTTTTTGCGTTCAAGATTATTCCTCCAAAATGTCCGATATAAAAGGATTTTCCGATTTGAGCAGAAGCCGGAATTGAAATTCCGGTAACAATTTCTATCGTTTTCTGCCAAGGCAAGAAAAACAACTGCATCAAAATTTTAAAAGGCTGTATTTTAATTTTTTTATAAAAAAAAGAAGCAATTCTGTATTGAAAAATAGCCCAAAAACCTTGCGTAAAAAGTACAATTATAAAGAAGTTGCCTCCGTATTTTTTATATTTTTTATAGTCAGATTTTATGTAGGCAAATAATGTCATTGCTTATTATTTTTGCTTTGGTTTATTAAAAAAAAGGCTCATCCATCCAGCAGTTCTGCCAATGGCTTCTGTAAGCGCTTCCTTTTTCTCTCCGCTGGTAAATGTATTGCTAAATCGGATAAGCGTCAATAAAAAACTGATAGAATTCCATTTCAGCCTGTCTTTAAAATTTGGATTTGGATTTTTTACTCTCCAAACATACCAGCCGTTTCTGACTACCATTTTGCCATATTGATATTTGTTTGGCCTTCCGGCTGGATTATGATAGTGATTTAATTTAACCTTAGTGTTAATCACATTTTTTCCGAATTGCAAAGCTCTGACGCTAAAATCTGCATCTTCATATAAGCCATAGCCCTCAAAATAAGGTGAAAATCTAAGTTGCTCAAAAACCTTTTTACGAAAAGAAAAAGACATACCGATAAGCAGATCAACTTCATAGATTTTATCATTCATAGGGAATCCGCAAGTTCTTCCATGAGAATAATTTGGCATTTTACCAGGCCCTAAATGCGATTGCAATCCTAAATAATTTCTTGCCACATTGCGCTGTCCTTCTTTAATCACAAAATTTTCAAATTTAAAATATTTATGATTATTATATTTTATGTTTGGATCTGCCTGCATCCAACTGTTCTCATTCACTGCGATACCACCAACTCCAAAAATATCAGGATGGTCGTCATAGGTTTTTATTAATTCCTCAAAATAATCAGGAAACAATTCTGTATCATCATCTAAAAAGCATACGATCTCTGAATCAGAGGCAACTCTTTCAATTCCAAAATTTCTTTGTCTTGTCAAACCTCTATGCTCTATTGGGACTCTAAAATAAGATAGATTCTGAAAATTTTCAGCTTGAAGAGCTTTTTCGCTTAAATCATCTGGGCTTCCGTCAATAATTAATATTTCTGAAGGATACAGCGTTTGATTTTTAATTGAATTGAGCAACGTCACCAATGGTTTCGCCCGCTTGTAAGTACAAATGATTAATGTAAATTTCATATAATAAATTACTTTAAAAGTAAATCTTTAAAGATATCTCAGTTTAATTTATTTGACCAATTATCACTTTGCTCCCATTGTTTTTGAAACATCTTATAATAAAAAAATGGATTTTTTATTTTCTGGAGCTTATAATATTTAAAGAATAAAATTGTCTTGAAACATGCTAATTGTTCTTTGCTGAGATATGATTTTTTAAAATGCATTACTGTTGGGGAAGGTTTTGGCTGTATTTTTTCATTTTCCCAAGCAAATTTGAATTTAGTTCTAAAACCGCCAATTGGTGCTTTTAAATGCAATATTTTCGGTTCTGGAAGAAATAAAATATCATATCCTTTATTCCTCAATTGCATTCCGTAGTCAGCATCTTCACCAAAACCAAATTCATAAGCCATGTCAAATTTTACATTTTCAAGAGCTTCTTTTTTTACAAAACTACAGCCAGAGCCGAAAGTTTGCCATTGAAAAATAATATCTGAAGATGATTTCTCATTTGCTTGCAAGCAGTTAAAAGTAAAAGCTTCATTGCCCGATTTGGAGATATTTTCAAAAGCTGTTTTAAAAAAATCTGGTTCAATTCTGATATCATCATCAGCAAAGAAAATCCAATCGCTCTGTAATTTTTCTAAAGCAATATTTCTAGCATTACAAACACCAGATTGATTCGTAAAAACATGAATAATTTTAAATGGCCATTGCTCGCTATCAATATAATCTAAAGAAGAAACACTGCCTTCTTCAGGATTTTGTTCTACAATAATAATATTTTCTGGAAGCAAAGTTTGACTCGACAAATCTTTTAAAAAGTTAAACAACGGATCTTTCCTTCCTATTGTTGGAATTAGCACGTCAATCGTTTTATTTGATAAAATATTTTTTGTGCTGTTCATAGAAATTGCACTGAAATTATTCTCATCTAATTTTATTTGCCTCTTTCTAATGCTTTTAATTGCAGAAAATAATAGAATTTGTCGTTCATATAAAAAAAGATTCAATAGCAGTAAAAACATCCAGCGTGAACGATAATGTTCTTTTACAAAGCAAAAAACCTGAGATATATCTGCTGTTCTGGTTTTTACATTTTCTATTTTATACCTTAAAAAATTAGGGTTAGAATAACAAAGTACGCCTAAGTTCAAAGCTGTTTTTGAAATAGAATTAAGGAAATAATCAAAATCTTTATTTGGTTTTATCTTTCCGTTCACTGCATTTAAAACTGATGCATGAATACCTCCAACCAAAGATGACATTTGCCAAGTTGGAAATGAAACACTTTTATTAGGTTTTACAAATAATGACTCATCAATATAGCCGATACTATCAGTCAAGTAATTTTCTTTACTCGGAGAAAAAGATGCCATAACTTTATTATGATGAAAAACAGCAGGAATTATTTCTATATCCAAAGCTCCTCTTACAGATTCTTCACACCAAATGATCAACTCATTGGGATTATTTTCAGCAATTTGAAATAGCAAATCTGAAATTCCAGCAGTACGTTTTTCTTCAGAATTTAAAATTTCTGTTACTTTATAATTATCATGATAAACTATAATCATAGCTTTATTAAGTTTGTATAGAATTCAATATTTTTATCGGCAACCTTTTGAATATCAAAAATTTCTGCAGCTCTTTTTTGTGCTTTTTCACCAATATTTTTCGTTAATTCATGGCTTTCAAGCAAATTAATTATCTTTTCACCAAATTTAGAATGATCTTTTGGATCTGCTAAAAAGCCGCTTTCATTGTCAACTATCAATTCTTTTGTCCATCCAAAATTACTGCTTACAATAGCCTTGTGCATAGCCATTGCTTCAATTGTAACCATTCCTAAGGTTTCTGCAAATGTTGGAAATACGCATACGTTTGCCTTTTTGATATAATCTTGAACAGTCGAATAAGGTACTTTACCAATATAATTTACATTCTGTTTTGTATTTTCACTCAAAGAATTTTTCAACAGTTCCCAAGTTGATGCACTTTGAGTTTGAATATCAAAAGAATCGCTTCCGATCAATAATAAAGTTGCTTTTGGAAATTTAGAAATCACTTTTTCCATAATTCCTGAAAATTCTAAAACGCCTTTTTTTCTAATAATTGTTCCTATATAAACAAGCAAGCCTTCTTCAAAAACCTCAGGTTGAGGGTTATGGAAATCTTGAACGCTGATTCCATTCGGAATCGTAACTATCTCTTTTTTAATATTAAAAATCTCTTTTGTCAAAATCCCTGCAAAAGTAGTCGGTGCAACAATGGCATCGGCTTTTGAAATTCCAAGCTTCTCAAACCAAAAATTCTTGAATTTCTGTTTCCTTTTTTCAAGATTGCAGAAATAAGCATCGCTTCCATGCAATCGAATAACCAATGGCGCTTTTAAGTTCATGAAAGCTGTTATTCCTGTCCAATCCGGTGCTTCTATTAATTCAATTTTATCTTCAGAAGTATAACGATTTATATATTTTTCGATGTGTTTTCTATAAAAATACCAAGTAGCAAAAGTGCTCCTTCTTGATTTTATAAGATGTATTTTGATTTTATTATCGAAAAAAATCGCATCTTTCCTTTGCCCATACACAAAAACTGAAACTGTTATTTGCTTCTCTGTCAGTGCTACCGCTAAATTTTTAATGCTAGTGCCAATTCCAGCAGCGTGAATTACTTGATCATGCGGATATTCGGGCGTGAGAAAAGCGATGTGCATTATTTTATTATTTATGATAAGTTACTTGACGTTAATTATGTAGCCTTCAGAACCTTTATTTGAAATAACAGAACTCAACGGCGAACCTACCACGCTATTATCTGGAACATCGAATGTGACAATTGCATTTGATCCAATCAGCACGTCATTTCCTATATTTATTCCCCCTAATATTACTGATCCCGGACCGATAAAGACTTTATTTCCTATTTTTGGTGTTCCTGCAGTATTTCCGCGGCTTAAAACTCCGATTGTGATTCCTTGTGATAAATTGCAATAATCACCAATTTCTGCATCGCCGTGTATTACTACTCCTCCAAAATGCCCGATGTAAAGTCCTTTTCCTATTTTTGTTCTATAAGAAATATCAAAGCCATATTTGAATTTCAAATTCCTAAGCCATAGAAAGAAAAAGTAAAAAAGCAGTCTATTTCTTCTTCTATAATATTGGCAATATCTTAAAATAATCGTGAATTTTAAGCCTGGCGTAATTCTCACATAGAAATAATTGATGAACATAAAAAAAGTAAGTTTCTTTTTTATGCCATATCTATATAAATCTTCTTCAATAATTTTGCTTAATTCCGACATATTATTTAGTTTCTATTACTCTCAATAATTTTACCCAAAGAAGCAATTATTCTAGAAGAAGCATTATTTATCGGATGAAGATTGATTTTTTCAAACCATTCTTTTGTGTATTTGCGATTGTCTTCCACCTCCATATCACGAATTATCGTCTGCAACATTTCTTTCGAATCTATCCAAAACACTGCTTTTTTAGCTGGCATGCTTTGAAAATGAACATATTTGTACACCTTTTCTACTGACCAATTTTCTTTTTCTTTATTTGCAACATCATAATTAATGTAAGCACAAGGTTTATTAAAAGCGATGTAGTCAAAAACCATGGAAGATCCAAGATTAATAACCATCTCAGTATTTGCAATTATGTTTAATAGCAGATCTCCGTCTTCTTTTGTTGGAATAATGGTACTCCAAGCTTCCCCGATTTTTTTCCAAAGCGGAGCAATTGCAACAATTACGTCACTATATTCTGAAAGAATTGCATCGTACCGATCAGAAAAATCAACCGGACAACGCCTGAAAATAAGTCCCAAGTTTTGTCCTTCTTTATTGATTTCTCGAATGGCTTTGGCTGTATCTTCTAGATATTTTGAATCATCTGGAGAAGTCGTCACGTCATCGCCTGAATAACAAATATACTTTCTTTTAATATCTAACTTATATTTAGCAAAAAAAGATTCTTTTGACATGATTTTAGCCTCGTCAGCATGTGCCTCAAATTGAGGAGTTCCTGTTACAAAAATCTGATTCTCTTTTATATAAGGATAATAAAACAGTAGTTCTTTTTTCATGTGATCGCTCCAGACAAAATAATAATCTGTTTCAACAACCATCATTGCTTTTGGCAAATTATCCCATGAAAATATAAAGGTTACAGTTGGTATTCCTAAATCTTGCGCTGCTAAAACTGGAGAAACTACAGAAAGATGCCTTTGATTTGTACAAAAAATCACATCTGGTTTTTCCTTTTTTAGTGTTTCTAGACTTTGCTGGTAAAAGGCTGTTTTACGTTCTGTCTGCTTGATTTTATTCCTGACTTTTTCTAGACCGCTTTCAGAATTGTGAGTTTTAATTATTGCTTCTGTAAAAATATTTTTTAAAGCAATTTTAAAATTTTTATAAGAAAAAGGAAAACGATAGCTGTCATAAACCTTATCTTTTGTCTTCTTTATATTCAGATTCAGCTCAATGTGTTTTCTGGCATTTTTGTAAACATCAGTCAAAGGATGCGTTTTTGCATTTTTGATTTTTACTTCCGGAAAACCTAAATCATTAACTTCAAAGGGAGTATTGTTCCAAAAAACAACGTCAAAATTTTGCTTGACACCGAACTCATAAAAATTAGAATACGCAAAATTGCGCAGTCCTACTCCGTCGGGCAACAACACAAAAATCTTTTTTTTCTCCATAAATTCCATAAATAACTTCTTTTTATTTTGGCATACAACGAATATTACACAAAAAACGCAAATATAGAAATTTGAAAAGTAAAACTGGAATGTTACAAATTTATTATTGACAATATAAAGTAGCTGAATAGTATTGATCGTATATCTATCAACTGAAATTATTTTTGATAGCTTATAAATTGATTAGAACAGCAGCTACTTTTTTTGAACAAAATTCCCTGCCATTTTTATTAACATGAATATTATCATAAAACATATCAGGAGATTGAATCAAATCTGAGTGATTTATAATTGTTTCTTCAGTATTTTTTGTCATTACAGAAGTAGCATAAATCGGAGATTGATAAAGAACTAATTTTATATTTTTCGCTTCGCAAAACTTCTTTATTTTTTGAAAATATGGATTTTTAAATTCCATATTTAGTGTTTCATGCTTTTTTTCATTTGGCTTTCCTAAATTTGGATAGCAGTAATTCCCTTTGTCATCGAACTGATTTCTTTTTTTTGGGCTGGCAATAGAAACTAATGAGGGATAAAATAATTCTGTATTGTAATAACTTACTCCGATAAGCGGAAAATATTTTGAGAGCGATAATTTTTTAAAAATTCCTGTTTCAATGTTTCTATAATAATTTGCAACGCATTCTTCTTGCACATATGGCAAAAATCGATAATCATTATTATTTAATTCAGGATTCTCGTTTACCAAATCCCAAGGCGTAACAGCTAAAATCAAGCAATCTGTTTTTTTTCCAATAGCATAAAAATACTCAAGCATTAAATAATGCGAACTTAAAGAAGAATCATCCATGCTGATATTCAGCCCATTTTTATTAGTTAAAGAATCAATTAGTTTTGTATCAAGAGTTGTCAATCCTGTGCTAGAACCTAAAACAATATAATCAAAACTAGTTTCTTTGACACCATTTTTTACAAATTGGGGCTTATAGAAATAAGATTTGCCTAAAAAAAACAAACTAAGAAAAGCGATTGAGTTTAGTATTAAAAATAATACAACTGCATATAAACCTATTTTGAATAAAAATCTTTTCATAGTTTAAAATTGAAAATAGATGAAACTTAATTGATTTTTATAAGCTCCCATAAAAAACAACATAAGCAGCAATACAAATACGATCTTTTTAGAAAGCAAAACTTCAGAATTACCTCGTTTTAAATTACTCCATTCGATAGAAATTAAAAATAAAACGGAGACAAAACTGATTATTGTCAACAGTAAATATTTTGCATTCTTGAAGAAAAAGTGAAAAGAAATATCTTTGGGATTGAACATTCCGGCAATATATTGAACAGCTTCATGAAGATTATCTGCTCTAAAAAATACCCACGCTAAACTTACTAATATAAAAGTAAATAGAATTTTCGGGATATCTTTATACTTGTATCCTTCGTCAGCTAAGCTATTGCGATTTTTATTTGCTAATAATAAAGGCAAGAACAGAAAAGCGTGTATTGCTCCCCAAACTATGAAAGTCCAGTTTGCGCCATGCCAAAAACCGCTCACTAAAAAAATGATGAAAGTGTTTCTTACTTTAAGCAACATACTTCCATGGCTTCCTCCTAGCGGAACATATAAATAATCTCGAAACCAAGTAGACAGGGAAATATGCCATCTTCTCCAAAAATCAGCAATGTCTTTTGCAAAATATGGGAACTTAAAATTTCTCAAAAGATCGATACCAAAAAGCTTTGAAGTACCTAAGGCAATATCAGAATAACCACTGAAATCACCATAAATTTGGAAAGCAAATAATAGGGCTCCGATCCATAATTCTCCAGCCGAATAATTTTGCGAATTATCAAAGAGCTGATTTACAAAAAAAGCGCAATTATCAGCAACAACTATTTTTTTAAACAATCCCCAGATTATCTGAAAAATACCTTCAACAGCTTTATCATAATCAAAAACTCTTCTTTTCTTTAGTTGTGGCAATAAATGTGTTGCTCTTTCAATTGGCCCGGCAACTAAAAGTGGAAAATAACTTACGAATAGTGAATAATCGACGACATTTCTCTCAGGTTCGATTCGGCCTTTATAAATATCGATAACATAAGAAAGTCCGTGAAAGGTATAAAACGAGATTCCGACTGGAAGAATTACTTTAAGCGTCCAAAAGTTAGCTTGAAAACCAAAATTTGATAAAACATCAGCAAACGAATCAGCAAAGAAATTATAATACTTGAATATGCCTAAAAAGCCTAAATTTACAATAATACTGAGCCAGAACCAGAATTTTTTGCCTCCTGTATTTTTGGCTTCGTGCATTTTTATTCCTGTAAAATAGTCCAATGCTGTTGAAAACATTAATAAAAACAGAAAACGCCAATCCCAGCAAGCATAAAAAAAATAGCTTGAGGCCAAAAGCAACAGATTTTGAAGTTTCAGACTTTTTTTGTTCGTAATCCAATAAAGCGCGAACACTATCGGCAGAAACAATAAATATTCAATAGAGTTAAATAGCATTTATAATATATTTATTGCACTTGTTTTTCAATATCCCTAAACTGCTTCTGATGATTGATTTCCCATACATTTTCATTTTGTAAAAATTCTAAAAACAAAGATGCGCTGTTCCCATTTCCAAAATCTTGGTCAGTCTGGCTTATTTTGTGAGAGTCGATTATTTTTAAAGCTTCAATTATGCTTTCAGTCTTATAATCTACATTGATAATATCTGCATGGACAGCTCGATTTTGCTGGCGAGTTCCAATATTTATAATCGGAATTCCATAATAGGGCGCTTCTCGAATCCCAGCGCTGCTGTTACCTATTATAAATTGCGCATTTTTGAGCAATGCCAAAAAATATTCAAACCGCAGTGATGGAAATATTTTAAATTTTGGATTATTTTCTAATTTTTTATACGACTCAAGGATGAATTTGCTCCCCAAGTCATTATTTGGATAAATTACGACATAATTGTGGTTGTCCTGAAGCAACGCTTCTACAAAATCCTTCGCATATTGCTCCATATGTTTTGATTCAGTCGTCACCGGATGAAACATTGCTATGGCAAAATCGGAAAAATCTAAATCATAATGTTTTTTGGCTTCTTCCAAAGTCGGCAATTCTTCTGAAAACATAATATCAACATCTGGCGAACCGAGCGCAAAGACAGATTCAGACATTTCGCCCATCTGCAAAAGCCTTCTTCCCGCCTCCTCATTAGAAACAAAATGGATGTGGCTTAATTTGCTTACGCTGTGGCGAATCAGTTCATCAACAGTTCCAGAAACTTCACCTCCTTCAATGTGCGCCACGAGAATATTATTTAACGAACCAACAATTGCACCCGCTAGAGTTTCTACGCGATCGCCATGAACAATGATCATATCTGGTTCAACACTTTTTGCAAATGCAGACAGGCCTTCGATGGTTTTCGCCAACGTAAGATCCATCGTGGTTTCATGCGTATGATTTGAAAATGTATGGATATTTTTAAAACCGCAACGCTCGATCTCGATTAACGTATAACCATATTCCTTTTGCAGGTGCATTCCGGTTACGGCAATAAAAACCTCGAAATCAGATGATTTTTCTAAAATTTGTATCAGTGATTTTATCTTTCCGAAATCAGCGCGAGTGCCCGTTAAAAATAATATTTTCTTCATAATTGCTTCTTATGACCAAAAGTCATTTGCATTTTTTATGGTAACAACTTTATCATTTTCTATATTTTGAAAAACCAAAACATTGCCGCCAATTACCACATTATTTCCAATTGCAAGTTCTCCTATAATTGAAGAATTAGAATACATCGTGACATTATCCCCAATCTGATTTCCCTTCCCTTGTCCGTTTTTCTTATGTCCGATTGTACAGCCTTGGTGGATTTTGAATCCTTTTCCGATTTTATTTCGGCTTCCAATCACGGTTCCTTCGCCGTGGACAACGCAGAAACCTTTGCCTATCTCATTATTGAAATAAATTTCACAAGAACATAATTCTTTCAAAAGCCAATGAATTTGAAACTTCAAACCATCTAATTTATTCAGATGCAATTCGTTGCCAAGTCGAAATAAAAAAACAGCAAGTTCATTATTATTCGTTTCGATTCTTATCTTGATTTCTTCAGAAGTAATTTCCGGAAAATGATATTGCACATCTTCCACCGTTTTCTGAAAGGCATTTTCAATCAGCACATCAGAAATCGGCTTGCTGTTGTAAACTTTAGTCAATAAAAATGCAACGAAATTTTTCATCTATTGAATGTCTTCCCAAGTTAATTGTTCATCATTTTCAATATCGTGTGCAGCCATTTTTCCTAAAATAGAATTAAAATCTTCAGCTAATATTTTTCCAGTTCCAGGACGCTTTACCCAGATATTCTCTTTGGTAAAAATTTCTCCTTTTTTGATTGGATTGATCGTACAGACCGTTGCAAAAGCAAAATCGATAGTCACCTGTTCTTCTTTTGCGGGCTCTTTTATTCCGCCACGCATCTGCCAAATTTCATTGCTAGAAACAATTAATTCTTGGCATGCTTTTTCATCCATGCTGCAAACGATATCAGGGCCAGTGCGGTTCATGTGATCCGTAAAATGACGCTCTAAAATCGAAGCTCCTAAAGCCACAGATCCAAGGCACGCATTATTATTTAAAGTATGGTCGCTCAATCCAAAAACCTTGTCAGGGAAAGCCTCATGCAATTGTGTCATTGCGCCAAAACGCACCAAATGGATTGGCGTTGGATATAAATTAGTCGTATGCAACAAAGCTACAGGAACATTATATTTGTCAAAAACAGCAACTGCTTTGCGCACGCTTTCAATCGTATTCATTCCTGTACTCATGATAACAGGTTTTCCAAAGGAAGCAATATGCTCTAAAAGCGGATAATTATTGCATTCGCCCGAACCAATTTTATAGCCAGAAATATCAAACTTTTTCAATCTTTCTGCAGCGGCGCGAGAAAAGGGCGTAGAAATAAAAATCATGCCTTTACCTTCTACGTAATTTTTAAGCTCTAATTCATCAGCTTCATTTAAAGCACAGCGCTCCATGATATCATAAATCGAAACATCGGCATTTCCTGGAATCACTTTTTTGGCAGCACCGCTCATTTCGTCTTCAACGATATGCGTTTGGTGTTTTACCATTTCTGCTCCGGCTCTTTGTGCAGCGTCAACCATTTCTTTAGCTACTTGAAGCGAACCTTCATGATTAATTCCGATTTCTGCGATAACTAAAGGTGGAAAATCTGGTCCGATTTTTCTGCCAGCGATTTCGATATATGGATTCATTTTTAAATTATGAGTTATGAATTATTAAGTTATGAGTTATGAAATTGCCTTTTTACTTATTGCTTATTAAAAAAGAGGCGTATTCAAAGTCTTCTTTTGTATCAATATCTGCGTTTGCAAAAGGATGATCTACAATCAAAGGATATGCTTTTTCTCCTAAAATTTTATTCTGTAAAATTAAACTGCTTTTTGAAATATACAAGAGTCCGTTTTCAAAATAAAGCGGTTCTAAATCTTGGCTCCGCTGTCCGATTTCATAATTGAACGGAATAAATTTTTGGCCAACTATTTTTCCGAATTTTTGATGATTTCTAGTGACCGTAAATAAGCTGTCGTAATTATTTTCATAAATTTCAAAAGCTTTTTTCAATAGCATTTTTGGCCGCAAAGGATTAGTCGCTTGAAGCAAAACTACATTTTCAACCGCTTCGATATTTTCTAAAACATGCTTTAGCGCAGAAACTGTAGGTTCTGAATCGCCACACAAATGCTCTGGACGGTCAATTACTTTTGCGCCATATTCAATTGCTATTTCTTTAATTTGCGCATCATCCGTGGAAACATATACTTCGCTTATAATTTCAGAATTGGCCTTGGCATATAAAACACTATGCGCCAGCAATGGAATTCCGTTCAAAAGCATGATGTTTTTTCCAGGCAATCTTTTCGAACCGCCACGCGCAGGAATTATGGCAATAGTCTTATTCATAAATGCTGTTTGCGGTTTCAAAATTCTTAAAAAACAGAGGTTTTATTTTTTCCAATTCTGCATCAGAAAGATTCCACCACTGCAATGCTTCAATTTCTTGAATTATATGATCTGGGAAACGTTTTCTTATAATTTTCGCTGGGACGCCGCCGACAATTGTATAAGGTGGAACATCTTTAGTAACCACACAGCCTGCAGCCAAAATAGCTCCATTTCCGATCGTTACATTTCCGACAATTATTACGTTATGGCCAATCCAAACATCGTTTCCTATACTAACTTTACTTGTTTCTTTTAAAGTTTTTAATTCACCTTTGAAAAGATTATTATTAATATAAGTTGACATGTAATTCATTGGATGATTTGTAGTATGAACAGCAACTCCTATTCCTAATTGGCAGTATTTACCGATCGTCACATCACCTGCAAAAAGATTTTCGTGCCCTAAAGTCGTTGCATATCCAATCTTTATGTTTCCTACAAAATTGCATAAATCAGGAACAAGATTCTTTCCTTCAAAACTGGCATGCAAATATCCTTTAGACTTATTTGAAATTATGGTTCCTTTTTTCTTTTGGTCAGAAATATATTGCTTCCTTTTAAATCGAATGTAATATTTATATAAAAATTGCTTTATCATAATAATCCTTACTTAAATTACTTTCAATTTTTAATTAATTATTGGACAAATCTTGTATGCTTACCATGGTTTTAAATTTATCAGAACCTTCCAGCAAATCATTAAAATTGCCTTTATCCATGATTTTGCCCTTATTCATCAAGACAATTACATCGGCATTTTTCACTGTGGAGAGTCTGTGTGCAATAATCAATATGGTGAAATTTCCTTGCAAAGCATCAATATTTTGCTGTATTGTTTTCTCGCTTTCTGAATCTAAAGCTGAAGTTGCCTCATCTAAAATCAAAATATCAATATTCTTGAATAATTCTCTTGCAATGGAAATTCTTTGTTTTTGACCGCCACTCAAATTTATTCCATTATTACCTAAAACAGTATCTGCCTTTTCTGGAAGTTCTTCTATTAAATCAGACAGGCAGGCTTGTTGCAGCGATTTTTCGAAAAGCATTCTGTTTTGAACTGTATCCTCTGCCCAAAAAGTAACATTATTAAAAATTGTATCATTAAAAATAACTGGATCTTGTGATATGTAGCCAATTCGTTGCTGAAAAGTATTTACATTTAGATCTATAATATCATTGCCATCAATTGTTACTTGACCGCCAGATGGATTCATCAAACCGCTTATAAGATTTACCAAGGTAGTTTTCCCGCTTCCGCTTTCTCCTACAAAAGCGATAGTTTGATTTTTCTTAATAGTCAAATTGACTTTATTAAGAATCATATTATTTTGATTGTACCAGAAATCAACATCGACCAGCTGAATATCTGATTTTAAAGAATCAAAATTCTTGGCTCCAGTTTCTTCAAGACCTTCTTTTAGTTCAATTTCGAATTTCGTCATATTTTCCAATGAACCATAAACACTCAAAAAAGTATTATAGTTAGATTGAATTCCCAAAAGTGATGTCATGGCGCGGTAAAAAAACAAAAGACTTACCAAAACAGAACTTAGCGATCCTCCCATTACATAAATCTGCATAAGAATTACAATACACAAAATCGTAATTAGCAAAGGTTCTCTTGAAGCTGAAATTTTTGAGTCTAATATTCCTAATTTGGTATTGTTTTCTTCTAATTCATTTATGCCGGCTTCCATTTTATGGACATATTTTTTCAGTGAACCAGTTGCTTTCAAGTATTTAAAATTGGCTATAAATTGTATAATAAGTCCTTGGAAATCACTGTTATTTTTTGTCAACTGAGAAGATTCATGCTTGGTTTGCTTGTATAATTTCTTATAAATTAAATTAGACAGAACGCCTCCAAATGAAGCCAACAGTGCAAATTTCCAATCGACCATTAATGCAAAAAGCAGGTAAACCATTACAAGAATTATATTCTGGAAGCAGTTAAAATAACTTACATAAGCAATAGAAACTCTAGAAACTTCACCTGTAAGCGTATTTTGAATCCTTCCTATATCAGAGCCAATAAAAGATTTATAGGAATATTTCGTAAAAAAAGTAATCAGTTTTAATCGCAACATTTTAGTAAAAAACTGCCTAACTTTTACTTTATAATAACTATTAGTATATACTGCTATTCCTTTCAATACAAAGAAAAACAGAAGAAAAATCAAGGAATTTATAATATTGAGCTTAATTCCTAAATTATTTATTGCTTCAACTAAAAAGCTCAAATTTCCTAAACTCTCAGAACCAACAGATCTGTCGCCATCAGCCATTTGCAGTAATGGCAGAAACATTGTAAGCCCAATTCCGTCTAAAAAACCGACCAATATGCTAAATACTACAACCAAAAACACTCGATAGCCTAAATACCTATAGAAATAAGAAAAGTTTTGAAAATATTTTTTGATGAACTGCTTTAAAAGTTTCACTTTATAAGGATTTAACTTAATGGTTATAAAATCAACTCCAAAGATAGTCCTTTTTCAAAACGGAGCAAATCATGGCCTATATTATTATTTTTTTACTAAAATGTAAGGAAGAAAAATCTAATTCATTTAAAAATGAGTAATTTTGTGGTAAATTAAATTTTAAGAAATTGTTTTCCTTTCTCAAAAATAAAAAAACACTAAGAGACCTTATTCCAGATAATTTTGTAGACATCCATTCTCATATTCTCCCAGGAATCGATGATGGCTCCAAATCTTTAGAAGATACTTTTTCTTTGGTAAATTCTCTCAA
This sequence comes from Flavobacteriaceae bacterium PS02334, assembly GCA_029959295.1. Taxonomy (GTDB): domain Bacteria; phylum Bacteroidota; class Bacteroidia; order Flavobacteriales; family Flavobacteriaceae; genus Flavobacterium. The sequence continues at coordinate 933,317 of JASCOH010000001.1, forward strand.
GGAAATTGGTTTTTCGCAATTTACCGGAACCCCGCATGTGATAAAACATGTTTGGGAAAATACCAGAACCACTATTGAAAATGCTCAAAAAGTTGTTCTCGATGGCTTTAACGAAAATAGTCAAAACATAAATCTGAGCATTGCCGCTGAATACATGATGGAGGAAACTTTTGTCAAGCTATTCCAGTCTGAAAAATTATTGACATTGAAAGACAATTATGTTTTAGTAGAAATGTCTTATCTCAATGCTCCAATCCAGCTTTACGATATCATCTTTGAACTTCAAGTAGCCGGGTACAAACCTGTCTTGGCACATCCAGAACGTTATGTCTTTTACCATCACAACTTTGAAGAATACCAAAAATTGAAAAAAGCGGGATGCTTATTCCAGCTCAATCTTTTATCTGCTGTAGGTTATTATGGCAAAAATGAAACAGAAACCGCTCAAAAGCTATTAGACAAAGGCTTCATCGATTTTGTAGGCTCTGATGTACACCACGAAAAACATATTGACAATTTCAACAAAAAGATAATGCTAAAAAACTCGCTGCCTTTAATAGAAGCTATTAAAAACAACGAGTTTTTCAGAAGATAATCAATTATTATTTTTTCATTATTTTTTTATACCATGGCAACTGTTCTTCTTCCCTGCCATAACCATAACCGTAGCCATAACCGTAACCATAGCTATAATCTCTGGTAGTAAACGTATCATTTAAAAGAATAGCCATATTCGGCAGTTTCTTTTCATTGTATAAAATTTGCGGAATTGAAAGCATGCGCTTGTCGAGATAATTTGCACGCGCAACATAAATAAATGTGTCAGCATTTTTTGCAATCAGCAAGGTATCTGTAACAAGGCTTACTGGCGCAGTATCCACGACGATATAATCATATTCTTTTTTCAATTTCTCAAACATTTCATCTACTTTTTTTCCCATCAGCAATTCTGCCGGATTTGGCGGAATTAATCCCGCAGGAAGTATATAAAAATGTTCATAATCTGGCTGTTTTACAATAAGATCTTCCAACTTTTCACTTCCAGAAAGATAAGTTGTGATACCTTTTGCTGGAAGAGAAAGATATTCATCAAATTTTGGATTTCTAATATCCATACCAATCAGCAATACTTTTTTGCCTGATAAAGCAAATGTAGCTGCCAGGTTAATCGCAATAAATGTTTTTCCTTCCTTCGGAAAAGTCGAAGTCACAAAAATGGTTTTTGCCCTTCCTTCCGGAACAAGATTAAGCATGAACTCCAGATTCGTACGCACAATCCTCAATGCTTCTGCCGAACTTGAACGGCTATTTGACTGAATTAATTCTGAATGAGAGGCAGATCTTGGAACGTCACCAAGAAAAGGAACCGTCAATCTTTCTTCAATATCTTTACGGCTTTTTAACTTATTGTCAAGTAATCCCCTAAGGTAAATTATTCCGATTGGGACTATGAGTCCGAGTACAAAAGCAATCAGCAAGACAATATTTCTTTGTGGCGAAACAGGAGTATGAGACGCCAAGGCACTGTCAATCACTTTTGCATTTTCAACTGTTGCGGCTAATGAAAGCGCCGTTTCTTCTCTTTTCTGCAAAAGATACAAATACAAAGCTTCCTTCACTTTTTGCTGGCGGTCAATGATTCTGAATTTTCTTTCTAATTCAGGAACTTGAGATTTTTTACCGCTTACAACCGAACCCTGTCTGTCAAGATCACGTTTTTTTATTGCCAATGAAGATTTAAACCGAAGAAGGCTTTGCGTTACATTTTCTTTTAAAGCCTGAAGCTTATTATCTAAATTGATAACAACCGGATTGCTTGCTGTAGCGCCGGAAGCAATTCTCTCGCGCTCAATAATTAATGAATTGTATTGCTCAATAGCACCCGAAGCACCTGATTCTCCAGAAAGCACATTCACAGGAACCGTTTCACCCGGACGAATATTTTTAAGATATTCAATCATCGAATTGACGATATTCTGCTGTGTTTCAGTTTCTATAATGCTTTTTTCATATTCAGTAGCACTTGCCATAAATTGCCCAGACTCTAAAGGAATATCGGTAAGATTATGTTGGCGCTTGAAACCTTCTACATTTTTTTCAACATCAGTAAGCTCTTCAGTTATCAATTCCAATCTTTGAGAAATGAAAATAGATGTTTTTTCAGAAACTAAATTTTTATCCTCAATTGCATCAGCATTGTAAATCCTTACAAGCGTATTCAAAAAATCTTCGGCTCTTGAGCTAATAGGATCAATTAAAGCAAGTTCAATTATGCTTGTATTTTTTCCTAGAACTGCAATTACCAAACGGGCTTTATAACTTTGAGCAACTGCTTCAACTGGATAAATGACACAGTCTACTGATGACAGCCTATCTTTAGATGACGAATAAAAACTACTTTTAGTCACCACGATCGATCCCGACTCAACATTAATTGTTTTATCATATTGAAAATCGCCGATTTCTTTTTCGCCTTCAAATAATTTATATGAAGAATTTGAAACTGGTTCGATCTTAAAAAAGTGATTTTTTGCTTTTTCTGCTTCTGAATTTGCTGAGAAAACTACTGACACTGGTGAATTTTTATACATTTCTGCATCCTTCACACGACCTTGATTAATGTAGATTACGTTTAATTTTAAGTCTGCGACAGTTTTTTCGACCAAAGTTCTTGATCTTAATATCTCAATTTCATTATCAATATTATTTTTCCCAGTTCCAAGAAGGCCTTTATCTGAAAAAGCCGCCAATTCTGAAGAAGCGCCGCCTTTTTTATCATCCTTTAAGACAATTGAAGTACTCGCTTTATATTGTGGTGTTGAATATCTAAGATATAAAAAAGCAATTCCTAAAGCAACAAGTATGGTAACAATAAACCATTTCCAATGAATGATATACATTTCCAATTGCTCTTGGATATTCATATCCTTTTCTATTATTTTCTCTGTGTGGCTCTCCATAATCTATTTAGTAATAAGTACAATAATTGTTACAAGAAATGAAGCTACCGAAAGAATCAACCCAATATTTGGGCCTATTACCGACGCATTTATCCTAGCTGAATTTGGCTCAACATAAACAAGATCATTTTGGGACAAGTAATAATAAGGAGAATTTACAAAATCAGCTTTTGTAATATCAACCCTTTCTACAGTCTTTTTGCCTGCTTTTTCCCTAATAACCATGATGTTATTTCGTTTTCCATAAATGGTAAGATCTCCAGCCATGCTTAAAGCTTCAGGAAGCGTCAATCTTTCAGACTGAATATTGAATACGCCTGGTCGGGCAACTTCTCCTTGAACGGTAACTTTGTAATTTAAGATCGTAATATTTACGGATGGTTTTTTAAGATATTCCCTTAAAACAGAATTAAGCTCTGTAGTCGCCTGACTCTTAGTCAAACCGCCTAATTTAATTTTCCCAATTATCGGAAACTGTATAAAACCTTCGCTGTCAATTAGGTATGTATTTGTTTCTTGTCCTGCAGCCGCAATTCCAGATCCTGGATCAAGGTGATTCATATTAAAAGGTGCAGCAATTTCAGGGTTTTCTGCCAAAACAATAATACGAAGCAAATCATCTACTTCTAGTGCCGGATCAAAATTTCCTTTAGATTCTCCATTTACAACGGAATCTATATTTTGATAATAAGCCATATCTTTTCTTGAAGCACAAGAAAAAATAAGCATTGAAAATATAATTAAAAATGGAAATCTAAAATAAATGAATTGTTTCATGTTTTTGTTTTGGATGGTCTAAATATACTGTTTATGATTTAAGTTTTGAAAAACCTATTCAACTGGATTTGTATTTTTTTTGTCCAGCGTTTCAAAAATAGAGTTTAAGCTTTTGAATTCTGGTACAATATGCTTCATTTTTGAAACAATTTCGTTATTAGAGGTGAGCTCAGAAGTATCGATCAGATCATGAATTGCCAAGCTTACGTTCTCGAAATCGTCAAAATAATCTTCCGCAATCATAATTTTTTCGTGATGGGTAGGCAATGTTTTCGCAGAGTCATTAAGCAATTCTTCATATAATTTCTCACCAGGACGCAATCCTACAATCTTGATCTTAATATGATTATCAGGCACAAAGCCTGCAAGCTTGATCATTTTTCTAGCCAAATCAATAATTTTCACTGGTTTGCCCATATCAAAAATATAAATTTCGCCACCATTACCCATTGCTCCTGCTTCAAGAACCAGCTGGCAAGCTTCAGGAATGGTCATAAAATAGCGTATAATATCAGGATGCGTGATCGTTATCGGCCCGCCTTCTTCAATTTGTTTTTTAAACAATGGAACTACAGAACCATTAGAACCCAAGACATTTCCAAAACGCGTTGTGATGAATTTTGTCCCGCCAGAATTGCCATCAGCTCTATATTTATAATGAAGCGACTGTACATATTTCTCTGCAATCCTTTTGCTAGCTCCCATTACGCTGCTCGGATTCACCGCTTTATCGGTTGAAACCATTACAAAACGCTCAACGCCATACTTTTGTGATAAGTCGGCAAGATTTTTAGTTCCCAAAACATTTGTAAATATCGCCTGGGAAGGGTTTTCCTCCATCAATGGAACATGCTTGTAAGCCGCGGCATGATAAACAACCTGTGGCTTATAAAATTTAAAAACCTGTTTCAACACATATTTGCTTCTCACGTCAGCCAGAACATTTTTAATCTGAATGTTCGGGTTGCAATTCGCAATTTCAAGCGAAAGGCTGTGCAATGGCGTTTCTGCCTGATCAAGAATGATGATTGTTTTTGGATTAAATCCGATGATTTGGCGCACGATTTCACTTCCGATAGAACCTGCGGCACCTGTTACCAAAATTGTCTTCCCGTATAATTTTGAAGAAATCGATTTCATGTCCAGCACGATCGGCTTTCTTTCCAATAAATCTTGGATCTCAAAACTTTTAATGTTTTTAGAAATTTCTTCCTGATTTTCCCAATCCGTTATAAGCGGAATAGTATAAACTTTGTAGTTGTATTCAAGGCATTCTTCAACAATTGCTGACCTTTCGTCTTTCGTAAGTCCTTTATCTGCAATAATCAAAGCCTCAGCACCTAGAGATCTCATGATCACAGGAACCTTCTTTTTCAACTGCAATATCGGAAGATCCAATATCCTCTTTGATGTATTTTGGCTTAACTTATCAATAAATCCGATTAATTTAAATCGACCCGGATTTTCAGAACGCAAGGCATTGGCAACAGCAATCGCATTATTGTCAAAACCATAAATCAGCGCTTTTGTGCGCCCTTCTTCTTTTGAAATATTGATGTATTTTTCAAATGTCTGCTTTACGACAATTCTGTAAAAAAACAGCAACGTGAAAGAAAGCACTACATTGATAAAAATTCCGGTACTGAGAAAAATCTTGAAATCGTGATCAAGCAAGAATACAAAATTTACGGAAATCAAGGTGATCAGCGTACAGACTTGTGCGAAGAATATTTTTACAGCATCAATAAATGAAGAGTGCCTAATAATTCCAGAATAGGTTCGGAATATCCAGAAGAAAAAGATATTTATTACAAAGTACAAAAGCAGGCCATGCAAGATATAATCGCTTGGAATATAAGTAAGTTTGATGCCTTTTAGCAAGAAATAAGTCGTAATTCCAGAGAACAAGACAATTCCTAAATCCATTAACAGCACAAGCCACCTAGGAAGAAAACCCAGATTATTGAAACTAAACCTTTCTTTAAGCCCTGATATAAATTGATCCATATCAGGCCTAAAATTCTTTTTATCGAATTTTTTCAAATTTCAAATTTTGTCGGGGAATTAAAACTAATGTTAATTGTCAGCAAAGTTACACAAAAAAACACAATTGCTAATTAAATATTAAAATTTTACGCTTTCTATAAAAACTTTTGCATAACAAATAAGCTTTGTAACTTTTTCTTAATCAAAAGCCATATAAAATTACAAAAAACTATTATTATTCAATTTATTTTTCAAAGAAATCTTGCAAAACTTTTTTAATCCTTTTCTTATCAATATCTGATAGATTTGATCCGGAAGGAAGGCAAAGCCCATTTTCAAAAATAGTTTCTGAAATTGAACCGCCGTAATACGGATAATTTTGAAAAACAGGCTGTAAATGCATCGGTTTCCAAATCGGACGGCTTTCAATATTTTCAGCTTCCAATGCCAATCGCAGATCTTCTCTAGATTTTCCTCCAGTTTTAGAAGAATCAATGAGAATCACCGTAAGCCAATGGTTTGAAAAAAAATCTTCATTTGGTTCTGAAAAAACTATTACGCCATCAATTCCACTAAAACTATCTTTATAAAATTGATTTATATTTCTCCTCTGCAGAATCCTTTCTTCCAAAACTTCCATTTGTCCGCGACCAATTCCTGCAGAAATATTGCTCATCCTGTAATTGAAGCCAATTTCAGAATGCTGATAATGAGGCGCCGCGTCTCTTGCTTGAGTTGAAAGAAATATTGCCTTATCCTTTATTTCCTTATTATTAGAGACAATAGCACCGCCTCCCGAAGTAGTGATAATTTTATTTCCATTGAAAGAAAGAATGCTGATATCGCCCAATGTCCCGCATTTTTGATTTTTGTAAGTGCTCCCTAAAGCTTCTGCACTGTCTTCTAAAATCAGGATCTGGTATTTCTCAGAAATCGCTTTTATTTCATCATATTTATAAGGCATTCCATAAAGTTCAACCGCTATGATTGCCTTTGGTTTTTTTCCCTTTTCAATACGGTCTTGAATGGCGGTTTCCAAAGTTTCCGGACAAATATTCCAAGTATCTTTTTCGCTGTCGATAAAAATTGGCGTTGCTCCCAAATATAAAACAGGATTTACCGATGCAATGTGCGTATGCGTTTGAACCAAAACCTCATCACCTGATTTTATCCCCAATAAAATCAAGCCCAGATGAAGCGCGGCGCTTCCCGAATTCAACACACAGACATGATATTCTTTAAAATAATTTTCTAAATCTTGCTCAAACCCTGAGATATTACTTCCGACTGGAGCAATCCAATTGGTCTCAAAAGCTTCGTTGATATAAATCATTTCTTTCCCGCCCATGTGCGGAGAAGACAGCCATATTTTAGAATTTTCATTTTTCATTTTTTGTAACAGCTATCTAAATATTGTCTTTAAAATAATTTTTATATCGCCAAAGAAACTGTGATTGTAATAATAGTCCAAGTTCATTTTTACCTTGTCAGGAAACAGAACGGTATCATTATATTCCAACGGATTTTCTTTTTTCAACAAAATCTCTTCTTCGTTTTTATATTTTATGGAAGCCAAGCTTGTAATTCCTGGTTTTAACTCAAGAATTTTTCGTTCTTCGCCTTGCAATTTATCATAATATCCCGAAATATCAGGTCTTGGTCCAACAAAACTCATTTGCCCTATAAAAACATTCCAAAGCTGTGGCAATTCGTCAATTTTATATTTTCTGAACAGCTTTCCTAAATTTGATATTTTTCGCGTTTTTGGATGAATCGTTTTCAGCTTAAAAATGGTAAATAATTTTCCGTTTTGCCCTACTCTCTTTTGACAAAAAATTCCGCTGGAACCAGTATCGATGCTTGCTAAAATAAATCCGATAAAAATCAATTCGCAAAGCAATACCAATAGCAAAAGGGAAAAAATAATATCAAAAATTCTCTTAATCATAAATCTATATCGATTCCGTTATCCAGCTTTCCGCAGGAATTTCAACTGGTTTTGAAATTACGCAATTCGGACTCACATAAGAATCTTTTCCTAAATTAGCGCCACATGTAATTCGAACTCCTGGCATCAAAACACAATTCTCGCCAACAATAGCATCATGATTTATAGTCACTCCGATATTTAAAAAACAAAAATCCCCAATCGAAATATCTGTTGTCAAAATACAACCTTGCGTAATATATGCTCCTTTTCCAACTGCAATTTTCGAAGGATCGTGAAACGAAACCTCTGGATGAATTATCGTTGGGAAACTAAATTTATTACTTGAAAATTGATCAATCATTTTTCTTCTAACCTTCGGATTTCCTAAAGCGATGATTATGCTTGCTTTTTCAAGTGCCAACAAATACTCGATTCCGCCTAAAATTTTTATTCCATTTATAAGAGTTCCAGCTTCAATTCCGTCGTCAATAAAGCCTGAAACGGCATATTTTTCATTTAGCGAAGTATGCTGAAGTACGGCAAGAATTTCTCTTCCCACACCTCCAGCGCCAATTATGAAAACCGATTCTTTCATGCTGTAATTTTCTTTTTTACGCTATTTCTAATTACAAAATAAATCGCTGACAGAAATACTAAAATTACCCCAGTTCCAAGCCAAGACATTTGGTGTTTTTCAATTAAATAAATTGCTATCGCACTGATAAATAGCTGTACGAAAGCATATAAAAAAGATACTTTTAAATGCGACCAGCCCATTTCATTCGCCAAATATTGGTACAAATGGCTTCTATGCGGTTTCAAGATATTTTCTTTGTTCTTTAATCTGTATAAAATCGTAATGGCAGCGTCGATTCCGTAAACGGAAAATATTAGAATGTAAGCCACATTTTCAAATTCAAAAATCGCTTTCAGCATCATATATCCAAGGAAAACTGCCATTGCCACACTTCCCACATCGCCGGCGAAAGTCTTTGCTTTTTTTCGGATATTAAAAAATCCGAAGACCAAGCAAGCCAATCCCATGATCGTTAAAAGTTCAAAAACTGCGTCATTTTTAAACAGGTAAGCAAAAGCCAGAATTGAGACGAAAGCATATAAAACGGTAATTCCGTTAATTCCGTCCATGAAATTAAAGGCGTTTATCCAGCCAATCATCCCTATGAAAATCAATGGCAAAAACCATAAATTTCCTTCAAAAAGTCCGAGTTCATAAGACACTAAAATAGTGGCTAAAATATGCGCTCCAAATCTTGGAAAAGTTGGCAAAGGCCGAATATCATCAATAAAACTTACAATTCCAACTACTAAAACTGCCGCCGTAAACAACAGCGAAGCATCGCCTAAAACACAGGCAATCAGCATAGCTATTGGAAAAATGACGCCACCGCCACGCAAAGTAATATCAGTATGCGACGATCTGTGATTTGGCTTGTCGATAATATTGAAGCGGTCTGCGATTTTAAAATAAACCAGCTCCAAAACCAACAGAAGCAATAAAATTATGAAATAGTGCATGTTTATTTATTTACGAAACGATTCAAATGTTTTCAATAATCCTTCTCGGGAAGAAATAGGAAATGGTTTTCCCATTGCTTTTAAGATTTTGTCATTGCTGACCACATAGTTCTCAGTCAGTTTTTGCAAACGTTCTGAATTCAGGGGCAATTTCAGGCTGTCTCCAGCTTTTGCCATGGCGTCAATCAATCCTTTTGAAATCTTCCACATTTTTGTTTTTTTGCCAAGGCTTTTTCCTGCCAATTCGATCACTTCGTTTGTCGATAACGATTCATCGTCAGCAAATTGGTAAATTCCTGAAGCGATATCTTGAACCAAAAGCGCTTCCACTGCAAAACAAAGGTTTTCAATGCTCAAAAAAGAGCGCTTGTTTTCAAAAGCCGCCAGCGGATAAGGCAATCCTTTTTTTGCAAAACCATACAAAAGATTCAGATTTCCTTTATTTCCTGGCCCGTGAATCATGCAAGGCCTGATAATGAAAACTCTTTTTCCTTGTGGCAATTCTTTTGATAAAATATATTCTTCGGCTTTCAGCTTTGAAATTCCGTAAGGCGTTTTTGGATTTGGCGAAACATTTTCCTCTAAAATGCCGGTCACTTCATCGGCTGCCGCTTTTACGCTGCTGAAATACATAAAATCTTTTGCTTCGCTTTGCAAAAAGACGTCAAATAATTCTTTTGTAAGCTCTGTGTTTATCTTGAAATAATCAGAAGCTTCGCTTGTGTTTTTTGTATCGTGGGCTTTTCCTGCCAAATGAATTATCGCATTGGCTTTGGCATCAAAATTAGTTTTCCAATCTTCTTTTCGAAGAGAAAGCGATGCTGTTGCAAAATTGCGGTCCTCTAAATAATTTAAAAGATTCTGTCCAACAAATCCTGTAGCGCCTGTTATTTGGATTTTCATTTTTAATATTTTAAATTTTCGGAAATATGGTTCCAAATTTTAGATTCTTCAAAATTAGCCCTTACGAACTTTCTGCCGTTAGTGCCGTGTTCTTTTGCAATTTCATCATTATTCAGGTAGAACAATATTTTTTCTGAAATATCTTTTGGTTCGTGCGTTATGAAAACGCCTGTACTATTTTCTTGAATTGACTCAGTGCAACCTGTCGCTTTGGTTATAATCACAGGAATTTCCATTGAAGAAGCCTCAAGAGAAACCGTTGGAAAGCCTTCGCGATAAGTTGGCAGTATAAATATATCCATTAAACTGAAATAAGGCGCAGAATCGAGCACAAAATCAGTAAAAAGTATCGATTCATCTGAAAATATCGTTGTTTTTGTGGCTTCAGAAATAGAATCTTTTTCCTCAATCGGACCTACTAAAAGAAGCTTTACGTTTGGATATTTTACTTTTATAAATTTCCAAGCTTCGATTAATTCTTCGATTCCTTTGTCTTTTACCAAACGCCCGACATAGCCAATAACTTTGTCGGTTTTCTCAATTTTCAATTGCTGTCTAAGTAATTCTACTTTATTTGTATCTGCAAATTCTGGATTGAATTTAGATTCTGTATCGATTCCGTTGCAAGTTCCCAAGCCCAGAATGACATTCTTTTTAGGATCATTCAGCCTGTCTTTTTCACTTCTTTCTCTAACCGATTTGCTTACGCAGACTACATTTGTAGCAAATCCTCCGGTAATGGCATCAATATTTTTCAGCAGAAATCTTTTGAAACCTTTGCTGGTTTCATAGATAATTCCGTGTCGGAAATAAATTCGCTTTGAGATATTTGCAAAAAAGGAAGCAATCATTGCCACCATGCCGCCTTTAGGCGTATGTCCGACAACGACATCAATATTGTTCGCTTTTATGTATTTGTAAATCTTAATTATCGCTTTTAAATCTTTAATCGGACTTATATTTCGAGTAATTTCTACTTCAAAAGGAATATATCCTAATGGTTCAGACAATGCTAAAAATTCTTTTGAAGGAGAACATCCCAGATGGTATTCATTTCCTGTTTTGGCGTGTAAATATAAAAACTGCTTGCCAAAAAAATGGTTGATGACAAATGATACCGTAATTATATGAAGTACTTTTTCTTTTTTCATTACTCTTAAGGAGTTTGCTTTTTAACTCTCGATGAACTTCTTTTATTGCTGAAATTATTTTTTTATCGACTTAATATTCTGTTATACAAATCAATATGCTTGCTGACCATTGCCTGGATATTAAATTCCTCTGCTCTTTTTTGACATCTATCGACGATTGATGAATAATATTCTTTATCAGATAAAAGTTTTGTAATATTTTCTGCCAAATCTTTCTCATTTCCAACTTCAAAAAGCAATCCATGGCCACCCACAATTTCTGACAATCCTGGAACATCTGAAGCAACAAAAGGTTTTCCAGAAGCCATTCCTTCAATGCTTGAAAGCGAAAGGCCTTCATATCTGGAAGACAAAACAACAATATCAACATTTTTCAAAAGATTAGGAATATCCATTCGAAGCCCTAAGAAAAATACTCTTTTTTCGAGTTTCAGCGAAGCTACCAACTGCTCGCAATCTTTTCTAGTCACGCCGTCTCCCGCTAAAAGCAATTTTATATTTTCGGGCAAAAGGCTTATGGCACGTATGAGCGTTTGCTGGTCTTTTGGCCCGTGATAAGAAGAAACTTGTATTATAAATTTTTCGTTTTCATTAAATTGTGGAAAAAAATCTGCCTTGGGCAACGGACTTGCATTTTTATATTTGCCCACATTGACTCCGTTTAAAATAATCTCAAGCTTTTCATCCGGGAGGTTTGTATGTTTTTTGACGACCTCTAAAACCTTTGGAGTTATGCAGACAATCTTGTGGTATTTTTCATAAATAAAACGGTCAATATATTTCAGCCAAGAACTCTGGATTCTTTTATTTGAAGTGCTGTGTTCTGTGAAAATCAATTTCGTTTTAGAAAAGGAAATTAATTTTGCAATTACAGCCCAATATTGTGAAGGAAAAAGATGCACGTGCACGATTTCATACTTTTTCAAGTAAGGTATAATCTGAAAAATATGCAACGGATTGTAAACCGATTTTTGTCCTAAAGAATAAATCGTACAGCAATTCAACGCTTTTAGTTCTTTCATGAATGGCGAGTTCCCTTCATTTAAGACTAAAATATCCATTTGAATTCCAAGCTGATTGTATAATGGCAGGCTTTCTAAAAGTAATTTTTCAGCACCGCCGGTTTCTAGGTTATTTATAATTTGTAATACTTTCATGAGTTATTTTTTTTGTCTCTAAGAAACATTGCAAAACCAATCGGCAATCCGAAAAGAGTCAGTAAAAAAGACACACTGCTGATTTTTTTGGAAAATCCAAGTTTGCTGTTGAATGAAAACCTCCAAAAATTAATATTAGCTCTCAGCTTATGGCTTAGTGAAATATTCTTTTTTTCTAATTCTGCATAAGTATCCATGGTTGCCAATGGCGAATTCATTCTGATTTTGACAATTTTTGCCGTGAGCCCGTCTTCCAAATATTCGCATAAATATATCGGCTCGTCAAAATACAAAAGCTTATATTTTGATGAAATCCTATTCCATATTAAAACTTCAGGACAAAATTTTTCATTTTCATATTCTGGAAAAGGAAATTCCCGCAACGCTTGCGTTTTAAAAACTTCTGCCAAATCTCCTTGGATTTTGTGCTCATATCTAATTTCTACAGCATCAGCAACAACAGGGCTGAATGCCTTGTTATTTCCAACCAGTTTTCCATCATAATAAGCTTTTCTTCCAGAAACACCGCCAATCTGCGGATTTCCTTTTACGGTTTCATAATAAGCGGCGACTTTTTCAAGCGCATTTTCAGGCAGAATATCATCGCTATCTGCAATAAAGAACAATTCTCCTTCGGCTTCTCTTGCCCCTTTGTTTATGGCCACATGCTTTCCTCCATTTTTTTGGATGAAATAGCGAATAGGAATGCGGTTTTCATTTTTGAAGCCTGCAATTAGTTCTTCTGTATTATCCGTGCTTCCGTCATCGACAACAAGCCATTCAAAATTGGCATAGGATTGTTTCCACAGTGAATCATAAAGTTCTGTGAGGCGATAAGCTCGGTTAAAAGTTGGCGTAAATACTGTTATTTTTATCATGAATAATTATTATCTATATTCCATTAGTTCCCATTGTCCATTTCTTCTGAAGTCTTGAAATATTGATTTGTAAGGCATGAAATCGCCATCATCAAAAGCAAACAATAACCTGAAAAAGACAAAACCGTAATATATAAAGATGAGCAATTTAAAATTGGCCTTGAATTTAGCATCTTCAATAAATTTGTAGATATAAGGAAGCGCCATGACCAAGAAGACGAAATAATACCATCCGAACCTCAAGAAGGAAGCATTTGTAAGCGCCATTATATTTACGATAATATATCCGAATAAGCCATTTAAGACTAGCGTGCCGAATTTTGTTTTATAAAAATGGCTTCTGTATTTCAGCATCAGGTAAATTAAAACTGCCGATTCAATAAGGTAGAAAACATTTATTCCGCCTGATTTTTCTACGTAGACACCAACTTTTGCGTCTGCATTTTCAGCTAAAATCCCTAAGATAAAAGCAGAAAGCGGAGAGACAGAAACGATAAGCGCCACGACCGAAATCACAAACATATTTAAGTTTTTAAATTTAATGTTCGCAATAAAATACATCGGAAAAAAGATCAGCGAGCTCTTGTGAAATAAGTAAGCCAAACCTGCCAGGAGAAAGAATTTCAAATATTTTCTATCTAAAATCAACGGCAAAGAAAGCCATATTATTCCCATTGCGATACCTTGCCTCAAATAAACAAACGACATCAAGAAGAACTTGCAAAAAAGAATAAAAACAGAAAAATAAACTATAGGGCTGTATTTTTTTATTGTATAAAACTGCAAGGAAAGCATCAACGCCGCACTGAAAAAAAACATAAAATAGCGGTCGTTGCTTATGTTTTTCAAAAGAAGGAAATAAGTTTTGAAACCAACTTCAAAAGCCATGTAAAGCTTGATAAAATCTGGCGACGACTCATAAACTTCTCCATAAATATATACGTCAAAACCGCCAATCATATCTCTGAAACCAGAGAATGCGATCAGCAACGCCAACACAGCATAGAATCCGAATGAGACTTTAGTTTCATTTTTTTGAAAATAAAGTACTGCTACGAATAAAAAAACTATAAGGTATGGAATCATTTAAACTTTTATATAATGTGCGCCTTTATGACAATACTTTATTAGAATTATAATATCCTATTGCATCAATCTGTTTTTTGAGATCAATTGCAACCTCTTCTACACTCAGCCTTTTTCTAATTTTCATCAGATTTAAGACCTGAATTTTATATTGCTTTATTATTTCTTCATCTTTAGCTATTATTTTTTTAATCAAATCATGCATTTCATCTAAATCTTTGCATTGAAAGCCCACGTTTCCAGCTTCCTGAAAAATATAATCAAATATCGGATGCTTCAAAACAACAAACGGAATGCAGGCCGCAATCGCGTCAATTATCGCACCGCTGGTTCTGAATATATATTGATTGGTATCATAAAAAAATAATGAATAATCTAATTTTTGCAATTTTGATTCATATTGTTCTCTGCTCAAATAATCAGGCTTGTTTTCTTTTAAATTGCCCGTCATTTCTTCAACCCATTTATTTTTATAAGGAATCACGCTTGAAGTTATCAATCCGATTACTTGAAAAGAAACTTTTTTTTGTGTTATTTCTGCACTGAATTTCTCAGCCAGCTCATAAATATAATGTGAGTTTTTTCGTTCTACTTCCATGCTTCCGATATGGCCAAATGAAAAAACAGTATTGCCGGCTATTTCTTTTTCAGTCACATCAACGGCCAGCATATTGTGCGGATGATCAATTTCTAATATTTCTTCTCTTTTCAAAAATCCGTCTTGCATCAAATATTCCTTTGAAATCTTGTTCAAAAGCAGGTAATGAAAATTTGGAGCGAAAGTATTAAAAACTTTTTTATAAGTCGCCCCGATTAATTTTTCGACCTTGTCATTTGCATTGTAAACAAAATCTAAATCGCCATGCAATACGGCAATTGTCGGAACATTAGATTTTGCCTTCAATCTTTTAAAAACAAAGAAAGAAGAAAAAGTGGTGATTGAGAGAAATACCAAATCATTTGCGCTTGCATTTGAAAGTATTTCCTTAAAAACCAATCTTCTTTTGTTTTCCTTTACGATATAATTCAACCCTTTCACCACTTTGGCTTCTGAGATGCTTTTGGTGTAGAGAATTGGCTTGAAAGTTATATTTCTTACCTCATCATCACTCAGAAGCTCTTTGATGCTTTTGTGATTTGATGCGTTTCCATGAGAAATTATCTTCTCTGACGGATACATTTTTAATAGTATTTTTAAAATTGACGAGTTAAAAACCATATGGTGGTCTCGTTCTGAGGTTTGATCGATAAAATGAATCATAAATTTATTTTTTTTCCAAAAATCTTTTTAAAAAAAAATTTTTCGCATTAATAATATTGTAGGTTAATTTTATGATTTGAGATCGAAAATTTATAAAAACTATTTATTCTGCTTAATTTTTTATCATATACTTGTTAATTAAAAAAAGTGACAGCACTAATGCTTTTCCTACTAACTGAGAAATTTTATTTTTCTCATCCATAAAATTATAATACACATTATTAATCAAACGTCTGATATTTATAGTCTTATGGTATTTATTATTAAAATGGCTGTCTATCTGATTTAAAAAATAAGCCGTTTTTTCATTTGATTTTTTAGCTTTTTTATTACTTGAATAATTATTCTTGCGAACTCTATAAACACTAAATTCGTCTTTAAAATATTTTATCTTGCCCGTGTTTGTGGCAAGAATAAAAATTGTTGCGTCGTTTGACTGCAAATTGTTAAACCATTCTGGAAACGTAAAATTATTTCTATACACATAACTGCTTGTTTGAGAAAATGGCCCAACCAAATAGTCGCGAAGCATATATTCATCCTTTTTTTCATGGTTCCAGCCATCTCTAAATATTTTTATTTCCCCTGTCTCTTCAATTAATTTTTTTACGATTCCTGCTGAAGAATTAAATTCATGATTGTTTTCTAAGAAACCAATCTGTTTTTGCAACTTCAAGTTGTCTATCCAATAATCATCGCCGTCAATCATCGCTACATAGGGCGCTTTAGCCAAACTGAGTATTTTTCTAGAGTTTTTTACTACTCCCAGATTAACACTATTTTTATGCAATTCAATCAGGTTTCCTTTTGGATGAGAACTTATGCTATTTTCTATAATTGCAATTGTTCCATCTGTAGAACAGTCGTCAACTATAATTAGATTGAAAGCATACTCAGTTTCCTGATCTAATACGCTTTTAATCGATTTTTCAACATATTTTTCAATGTTGAAGGTTGTCATTATTACATTTACTTTTATCATTATATATGTGGTGGAATATATACTAACAAAACTATTTTTTTGAAGCTTTAATAATCTTCAATAGCCAGTTTATATTGGTTCGTTTTTAATTTATAAAGTGATCTTAGCGATTTTATATAGTAAAACACTAAGAGATAGGCGTTTTTAAATCGAAGCGTAAAAATACTGCTCAAGAAATAAAAAACAAAACGAACGAAAATGCTAAAATAGCTGAAGCCTCCAAAGCCCAAGAAACTCATCAAAAACATTCTGTAAATGGTGAGATAAGGGTTAAAGAAACTTACTTTCCCGCTGTCTGTGCGATCATGAATTACAGACAAATAAGGAGAAATATAAATTTCAAAATTATTTTCCTGCATTCTGTATACATATTCTACATCTTCAGAATAGTGATCAAATATCGGGTGGAAAAGGCCGATTTTTTCATACACGCTTCTTTTGACAATCCACGCGGCCGCATTTACAAACTCTGTTTTATAGAGTTCTTTGTATTCATTTTGAAGCAGGTCTCCCATTAATTCAGGAGTTTTGGCCTGCTTTGCATATTCATAAAATGAAATGTCTAAATTTTTGCCATTTCCGGTGTAATGAATTGGCGAAATGATTCCGATCTTCTCGTCTTTAGCGAACATCTCGATAACTTTCTTAACCGAACCCTTGTAAAGATAAGCATCTTGGTTTAGCAGAAAAAGATATTCTGCTCCTTCCCTGATCGCTTTCGCAATTCCGATGTTGTTTGCTTTTCCAAAACCTAAATTTTCTTCCGACTGAATAAAAATTACGTCTGGAAATTGGCTGATAACTTTTTGCGTACCGTCAGTTGACCCATTGTCAATAACAATCGCCTTAAAATCAGTATCGCAAAATTGAAGGCTGCTCAAGCATTTTTCAATCCAAGCAATGCCATTGTAGGTTACAATAATAAAATATACCATGTCTTTTTTCTTAATGATTTTAAAATTTATTTAAAATCGTAATTCCCTAAAATAAAATCTTCTACTCTTTTTTGATATTTTTCATAGCTGTATTCTCGCTCGATTATCTCTTTTTGCACCGCATTATAAGCTTTAAAAGCATCTGGATTGGTATTAAAATCTTGAATATCGATATTTATTCTTTCAAAAAGCTGGTCAATATTTTTGTAGACCGTTTGCAGATTATCATATTCTGGCGTGAAAAAATCAGTGTTGTAAACCGCAAACGAAACTCCGCCACACATCACATTTTCAGTATAATATCCGTCAAGACCTTCGCCTAATGTTATCATGAATTTTGCGTCTGAAACCAGTGCCTTATAATCATCATATTTTAATTTCTTGATAATCTTGATTTCAAAATCAGGAAATTTTTTCTGTATGCCATTTATTAAATCTTGCTTCGAATTTTTAGTCTGAATATTCGTTCTTGATAGTTCATCCGGTGAAAAAAGAATCAGATTTTTCTTGTTCTTAAATTCCTTCACATCATAGGGAACCGGATTAAACCAGGAAGACAAATAATGAACCGGAATATCATATTTATCTTTCACTTCTTGATTTGCATATTGTTTATGTGCCATTGTCATCGTAATGTCATCTCCAAAAATACTTTTCAGCTTTTGGATTGAGCTAACTTCGGGCATCAGAACAATATTCTGATTCAAGATATTCATGCTAACCTTATCTGCATTCAGAAAAACTTCCTTGTGATTGAGCGACCATTTGTTCTCAAAATCATTTAAAAAACCATCTATAAATAATTCTGGCAAATGAAAATGCAATTCTTTTATGTTCGGCACTTCATCAAAAATGGTTTTTAAGTCAAAGACTTCCATTTGATTTTTGAAATTTGTGAAATTCAAGAAATACGTCTCGCAATCATAATTGTTTGTCGTGGCAAGCACTTCACATCCATGAATGTTTTTAAGTCTTGTGAATTCTTTGTGAATCGACACTAGTGAAAGAACGCCGCCGTTGATTATATCGCCATCAGGAACTAACATGATTATCAGTTTTTCGGCTTTTTTATACTTTGCAATCAGCTTTTTTCTTTCGTTAAGAACGCTAGCTCTTTCAAATGGTGTTTTTATTAAATATTTAATCTTCCTGATTATCTTGGCAAGTAAATTCATGAATGGAATATTGTTTTTTTGAGATTAATATCCCCAATAATTGTTTTCTTTAATAAGGGCGAAATAATCTTCTTTGGTAATTCCTACTAAAATTCTGTCCCAATATTCATTTTTTCTGAAATACCATTTTCTCTGTCTTCCTTCTTCTTTCCAGCCGCATTTTTTAACCATGTTAAAAGAGACGTTATTGTATTCGATAATAGTTCCATCAAGACGGTTAAGCCCTAATTCTTCAAAAGCATATTTTGTGATAGCCATGATCGTATCAATGCCATAGCCTTTCCCTCTGATGTCTTTATCCCCCAAAAGAAGCCCGTGGAAAGCATTTTTGTTTTTCCAATCAATATCAACTAAGTTTGCTGTTCCGATTACGCCCAAATCTTTAGTTTCAACTGCAAACCTTTGGTTATTTGACCCAACAGAAAGACTAGAAAACCATTTTTTTTGATCGTTCATGTTTGTTGGAAAATGCCATCCGCCGAGCCAATATTGTATTTCTGGATTGTTTGCCCATTTTTGCAATATTTCTAAATCTTCTTCTTCAATTGCGCGTAAAGTAACGTGTCGTCCTTCGATATTCATTGTATTTGGTTTTTAAATTATTTCTAAAATTCTCTCTAAATCTTTTTCAGCATAGCGCTGGTCAATAGGCAAATAAACAATTTCCTTTGCCATTTTATATTCTAAATCGCCTTCGTTGCACCATTCAAAAACATTTGGCCAATAGGTAGCCGTATAAATTTTGTACTGCATCAATTTTGATTTCAAAGTCTCGTCTTCTTGCCAAAATGGATAAACCATCGGAACATTTTCTTCGGCACTTTCAATCTTCAGCTTATTTTTATCTCTTAACAGGTGATGAAGATAGTTAAAATTATTTTTTCTTTGAGCCATAATCGCTTTATAATCACAAGAAGCCAAAAGAGATTTGGTCAAATCTGACATTATCTTTATAGGCTCGTTGTTTAAATTGTGATCATTTGCAACAAATGAAGCATAACCTTCTTCAGCCGAAATGTCTATTCTTTTCAGCAGATGTTCGCATCTTTCAAATGAAATATCCTTCTGCAATTCGCTTTCTAATTTCAATTTGCAGTAGGCATAACCGCCATCCGGAACGCCTAAAAATTTTCTTGGTGAATAAAATGTATCTACTCCAGAAATCGGCATTGAAAAAAAAGATTGCGATGAATCGACAATCAAGTTTTTACAATGGCTTGCGATTTCTTTTGCATAATTTTCCTTCAGCCCAAAATAGTTTATATATAAAAAAGCTTCGTTTTCTTGAATATTTTTATAATCAAATAATGGCTCAAAATTTTCATCTATTCTATAAAATTCGTGCGCAATATTGTTGCGATGCAAAGGCTCTAAAAGGACATCACAGGAATAAAATGGCAAGTATAATTTCTTATATTTATTTGCAAGCAAGATATATTCTAAAGCATTTCTGCCGGTATTTAACCGAATCGCTTCTGGATGATATTCTTGCTTTTCCTGTAATTCTAATCCGAAATAACCCCCGATCGCTTTCATATCAATTCATATTTCATTAATAACGCGTTAGTTTCTTCTACAGAATTAAACATAAGAACATCAATGATCGAAAGCCACGGCACAAAGTCATTCTTAAATTGAGTGTACTGAACTGGAAGCGATTTTATAAAATGCAGCTCCAGATTTCGCTCTTTAAAATAATCTTTATCATACAATTCTTGCCCGCCAACCGGATTGATATATTGCACTGCTTTTTCTTTATTGCAAATATCAATTACCCTTTCTTTTCCATTCAGATCGTGATTATTATAGAAAGAAGAAGTCAGCACAAACTCGGTTTTAAACTCCAAATAGTCAGACACGGCGATTATGCTTTTTACGGCAAGATCTGAAACCGATTTGTCGTCATAATTTTCATTTAAGACTTCCTCAATTAAAGCATAAACGCTTTTAAAATAAGGCGCATTTTTATAAGATTGTTCTAAAGTTCTAAGAAATTTTAATTTCCAAGTTTCATAGAATTTCTCATTAATAAGGCTTTCATTAATTTTCTGGAAAGAACTTTGATTCTTTAAGGGCACCGTAAATAATAGCGGTTTTCCTTGAACTAAAATATTATTTCTGTTAATCCAACCCTGCTTGATGAAATTGACATCATCATATACAACAAATCTGTCAACGGCTTTTATTAATTGAAAATATCCTATGTAAGGAAAAAGATAAGGTTGCATTATGGCCAGCTTCATCACTAATTATTTTGTATTCTTAATAAAAGTCGGCAGATAAGATCCACTTCTTCGATTGTCAAATCAGAAAATAGAGGAAGGCACATCACTCTTCTTGAAACATCTTCGGTAATTGGCATAGAAACGGATTCCAAATAAGGCAGAACATTGGAAAGCGACGGATAAAAATAGCGTCTTACAAAGATTTCGTTGGCTTTCAAATCGTGAATACATTTGTGCAACAATTCTTCATTTTCCACAACCACAGGATAATAGGCATAGTTTTTCGTGCCATTTTTATTCCATAAAGGTTTTATCGCTTTGAATGTTTTTAGGCGTTCGTCATAGCGCTCGCTTATTTTTTGCCTGTTCGTATGAATTTCTTCTATATAATCTAGATTTACCAAACCCATTGCCGCATGGAATTCTGAATTTTTTCCGTTTATTCCTAATTCAGCAAAAGCTTCCGGACCGTTAAATCCGAAGTTTCTCATGTAGGCTAATTTTTTCAGCAAATTGGCGTCTTTAGTAATTACCAATCCGCCTTCGATAGAATGATAAAGCTTCGTCGCATGCAAGCTGCAGATAGAAATATCGCCGTATTCAAAAACTGATTTCCCGTTTATTTTTACTCCGAATGCGTGCGCGCCGTCGTAGATTACCTTTAAATTATGCTTTTTGGCAATCTGTTCAATTTTTTCCACATCACATGGATTTCCGTATACGTGCGTAGCTAAAATTGCAGAAGTATTTTCTGTAATCGCTGCTTCTATTTTATTGGCGTCGATATTCAAAGAATCTTTGTCAATGTCCACAAATACAGGATGACAGCCTTCCCAGACGATCGAACTTGTCGTGGCCACAAAAGAAAACGGCGTCGTTATTATTTCTCCTTTTAAATCCAAGGCTTTGATTGCCATTTGAAGGGCAACAGTTCCGTTGGTTACAAACAATAAATGATTTACAGATAAAAAATCTTTCAGTTTCATTTCTAGTTCACTCGCCAAAGGTCCCATGTTTGTCAGCCATTGGCGCTTCCATATGCCTGCTAAATATTTTTCATAACTTTCTTGGGGCGGCAGAAAAGGTCTAGTTACTGGAATCATTTTTTTAAATTTTATATTGAATTATTTTCGTTTTATTATGGCAATTACCTCACCTAAAGAATCTTCTTTGATAATTTTAGCTAAACCTAGATACAAGACAGTTCCGATGCTACTGCATATAAAAATACGCAAAAAATCGGAAAGGTGAGAAATTACGAAGTAATCTAATAGCAACATCAAAGCGCCAGAAAAGAAAGCGATCCCGATTGTTGGGATTAAATCTAGCGCTTGTTCCCAAGAAGTATAATTTAAATATTTACCTGTAAAATAGGTATTTATAAAAAATGCGGCGATAGAAAGGAATATCTGTCCCCATAAAAGTCCGTAAATTCCAAACTGAATCGTAATTAAAATTACCAAAAGCACTATCGCTTTTTTTACCATTTCTAACTTCAAATACAAGTCGCTTCGACCTTTAACTTGAAGAATATTAAGATTATAGGCATGAACTGGGTATAAAATTCCCGCAACACAAAGAATCTGAAAATAAGGAACCGCCGGAAGCCATTTTTCGGTCAGCAAAAATCGAAATAATGGTTCTGCAACGACAGCCATAAAAACAAGAATCGGTGCTACAAGAAAAATCACCATCTTGATAATTCTCTTGTAAACCGCTTTTAGGCGCACATCGTCATCTTGTATTTTAGCAAATAAAGGATAGGCCACCGTATTCAAAATGGTTGAAATATTTCCAACAGGAAATTGCTTCAAAGTATCGGCTCTTGTGTAATATCCAACTTGCGAAGGCGAGAAAAATCTACCAATCACAATGATATAAACGTTGTCGAAAACGGTACTTAGAAGTCCTGACAATGTCATATTATAGCCGAATTTGAAATGCGTCCTGAATTTTTCTTTATGAAATCGAAAAGAAGGCCTCCAGCCAGAAACAATCCAGAATAATATGGAAGAACAGCAAGCTCCTGCGATATTATTGAAGACCAAACTCCAAACACCATAGCCCTTGTAAGCCATATAAATTCCGGTCAAGCCTGTCACAATTGTAGACGGAAGACTGATTTTTAAATGTGCCTTAAAATCAAATGATTTGGTAAGCCGCGTGCTTTGAACCGCAGAGAAAGCGTTGATAATAAAACTCAAGCTATAAACCCGGATGATATCTTTCAGGATATCTTTTTTGTAAAAATCTGCAATCAATGGCGCCACGCAAAACATGATCAGAAATAGCAAAATACTTCCTGCCATGTTGAACCAAAAAACAGTAGAATAATCATCTTGGTCGGGATCTTTCGTACGGATGAGAGATTGCGTAAGACCCGAATTGTATAGCATTGATCCTATTGCAATAAAAACCGCGATCATGCCGATGAGTCCAAATTCATCAGGCAATAAAATTCTAGCCAGAATGATGGAAACTATAAAGTTTACACCCTGCGTGCTGAATTGTTGTGCGGCAGTCCAGACCATTCCGGACAGAGCAATTTTTTTTAAAGACATTTATTTTGTTTTACTGGCATTATCATAAATTTATCGTGTGTGTTTTATACTTATCTTAAAAAGAATTAACTGCTTTAATTATTTCTGTTACTTCTTCTTGTGTCAGAATATTGCTAATCGGCAAGCTTAAAACCTCTTCATGAATTGCTTCAGTAATTGGAAAAGACAGCCCATTTAATTCTTTGTAAGCTTCTTGTTTGTGCGGCGGAATTGGATAATGAATCTGCGTCTGAATCCCTTTTTCCATCAAATATTTTTGGAGATTTTGCCGTTCCTTGCTTCGGATTACAAATAAATGCCACACCTGTTCTTCTCCATTTTCAGGAATATTCGGAAGCAAGATCTTCGGATTTACAATTTCATTGCAATATCTTTTGGCAACTTCTCTCCTTTGCTGGTTTTCACCATCCAGATATTTTAATTTCACATCCAAAACTGCAGCTTGAATTTCATCTAATCGACTGTTCAAGCCTTTGTAAATATTAACATATTTTTCATTTGAGCCATAATTTGCCAATGCCCTGATAGTTGTCGCCAATTCATCATCATTGCAAGTCACCGCGCCTCCATCTCCCAAAGCGCCAAGATTTTTCGCTGGATAAAAACTGAATCCTGCCGCATCTCCCAAATTTCCCGACTTGCTATTTTTCCAAGAAGCACCGATAGCTTGCGCATTATCTTCCACAATTTTCAGATTGTGCTTTTTTGCTAAAACCTTCAACCCTTCAGAGAAAACGATTCTTCCATAAAGATGCACAATGAGAATCGCTTTTGTCTTTGAAGATATTTTTTCTTCAATTTTTGAAATATCAATATTATACGTTTCGGCATCAGGTTCCACTAAAACTGGAACCAGTTCATTGTCTGTCAAAGCTAGCAATGATGCGATATATGTGTTTGCAGGCACGATTACTTCGTCCCCTTTTTGAATGATTCCTAATTCGATGTAAGCTTTGAAAATCAATCTTAAAGCATCCAATCCGTTGGCAACACCGACAGCGTGTTTGGACCCAATATATTTTTTTAGATTATTTTCAAAATCAAGCGTTGCATTGCCCAAAAGATACCAGCCACTTCTGAAAGTGCTTAATAACTTTTCTTCAATCTCATTCTGATGCAAGAGATTTACTTTCTGTAAGTCTAAAAATTTTATCATCCCTTAAAATTGAATTTCATAAAAATCTATTGCAATTCCTCGGCCTCCCATCATTTCTTTCTGCTGCATCAATCCTTCATTTAATTCTCTGCCTTGGTTTGTTGTCGAAATTCCGAAACTGTAATATTCGCGATCTGAAAAAATATTCTGGATAAGATTGTAGTTCAAAAAGTCTAAAGCGCCAATTTTTCTTCCTTCTTGGGAATTTGCCATGTATTGCGTGTGCACGACTTTTCCAAAATCATAAATTATGATTCCGGCAAGAAGATTGTTATTTTCCCTTGCCTCAAAAAGCCTTATATTTTCAGGAAAAAATGATTTCAATCTGGTAATTTCTTCTAGTGAATGAACGGGCTTTGTTTCAAATTTAGCTAAAACTTCGTCAAGAAGAGCCCAATATTCCTCAAAATTTTCATTTTCAGAAAATATAATTCCAACTTTCTCACATTTTGAAATTGATTGCTTTTTTGTTTCCGAAAATCGTATTTTATCCTGGATTGCAATTACGGAAGAAATATCTCTTCTTATCAATTTTGCATCCATCCTAAAAAGAGCATATAAATCTTCTTCGGCAGGATATTTATGAAAAACAGAAGGTATTGCTTTATAAATTAGCTTTTTAAAGCCTAATTCTGAATAATATTTTTTTATAAGCTCGAAAATCTCCAGCGTTTCTGTCGCCTTAAGATCATATCCCATAATGAGCGAACCAAAAGTCAGACCGCCGTGAGAATGAATTTCAGATCCGTTTTCATTTGCAGGAAAAACTGCTATGACTTTCTGATTTTTAAAAACCATAAGAGAGTGATCTAAAAAGCGGTCTTTGTGATACTCTAAATAATTGCGATTAAAAAGAAAGATTCCATTTTTGCTTTTCGATATAAAATCGTTCCACGCGCCAGCTTCGGCATTTGTATATTTCACAATTTCCATCTAACTGCGAAATTTAATAAAATCATCATATTCTCTGATGTAATCAGACTCGAGATAAACTTCTGAAGCCAGAACAAGGCAAATACTGCCACTAGAAAAATTTTCTATTTCTCTCCAGATTCCTTTTTTAAGGTACAATGCCTTTGAAGGATTATTCAAGAAAACACTTTTCTTTTGCTTTCCATCATCTAAAACTACGGTAAACGAACCACTTGCCGCAACAAGATATTGCTCTAATTCGTGATGCGCATGCCCGCCTCTTTCAGCGCCCATAGGCACATCATATAAATAATAGACGCGTTTTATATCAAAAGGAATATTTTTATTGTTGTCTAAAAATGTAAGATTGCCCGCATCGCTGTGGATTTTCGGCAAGTCTACTAGTATGCAATCCTCGACACTATACATTTTTGAAACTTTTAAATTCGTGAAAATCTCTGATGTAGTCAGACTCATCAAAAGTTTTGTCAGTCACAATTAATGCTAGAGAATTTGTAGAGAAATTTTCTAAAGTTCTCCAATATTTATTAGGGACATATAATCCATAATAAGAGCGGTTCAGTGAGAATTTGGTTTCATTTTGACCGTCATTTAAGACTACGTCAAAACTTCCTGACAAGGCAATTATAAATTCTTGCTGTTCTTTAAAAGCATGACTGCCTCTTATTTCGCCACCCGGAACATCATAAATCCAGTACGTTCGTTTTATTTCAAACGGAAGCTGGCTTGGATGTTCTAAAAAGGAAAGATTTCCTCTTTTTTCCAATATTTGTGGAAGGTGTAAAATTTCAGGCTTTTTTTCTTTCATACTTATTTTCTTGGCAATTAATTGGTAATCTCAGGTAGATTTTTTTTACAGCTTTCCGTCGACCTTTCCTTTTAAAATACCTTTCACATCATAGAGAATACTATTCTCCTTGCGCAGGGCATCAAATTCAATATCTAAGAATTCTTTATGGGAAACGCCTAAAACAATGGCGTCAAATTTTTGCGAAGGTAAGCTTTTTGTTGTAGAAAGTTCATACTCATGTGCAACTTCTTGAACATCAGCCCACGGGTCATATATTTTAACAATAATCCCGTAATCTTTTAATGCGGCAATTACGTCAACGATTTTAGTATTGCGAACGTCAGGGCAATTTTCTTTAAAAGTAATTCCCAACATCAGCAATTCAGCACCGCTAACCGGAATTTCTTTTTTGATCATAAGCTTTACAATCTGCGAAGCCACATATTCGCCCATGCTATCATTCAAGCGTCTTCCTGCCAAAATTATTTCAGGATGATAGCCGAATTCTTGAGCTCTTTGCGCCAAATAATAGGGATCAACGCCAATGCAGTGACCGCCTACCAAACCTGGCTTGAACGGAAGGAAATTCCATTTTGTACCCGCGGCTTCTAAAACATCTTGGGTATCGATTTCCATGCAGTTGAAGATTTTCGCCAGTTCGTTTACAAAAGCAATATTAATATCGCGCTGTGAATTTTCAATCACTTTTGCCGCCTCGGCAACCTTAATTGTCGGCGCCAAATGTGTTCCTGCAGTAATTACAGATTTATATAATTCGTTTACTTTCTGTCCAATTTCTGGAGTTGAACCAGCAGTAACCTTTAGTATTTTTTCTACCGTATGTTCTTTATCGCCCGGATTTATTCTTTCTGGAGAATACCCTGCAAAGAAATCTACGTTAAATTTAAGTCCGCTTATTTTTTCTAAAACCGGAACGCATTCTTCTTCGGTAGCACCAGGAAAAACGGTAGACTCATAAATAACAATATCTGCTTTTTTCAATACTTTTCCAACTGTTTCGCTCGCTTTGTAAAGCGGCGTCAAGTCTGGACGATTATTTTTATCAACCGGAGTTGGAACCGTCACAATATAATAATTGCAATCTTTTATATCTGATAAATCTGATGAGCAATAAAGGCCTTTTTCCATTGAAACAGAATCTGACAATACCGCTTGCAGGATATCGTCTTCAATTTCAAGCGTGCTGTCCGTTCCTGAACGCAGGCCTTCAATTCTGTTTTTATTAATGTCAAAACCAATTACAGGATATTTTGTGGCGAAAAGTCTTGCCAAGGGCAATCCTACATATCCTAATCCTATTATAGCAATTTTCAAGCTCATCTTTTATTTATATAATACTAATTATATTGTTTTTCGTAGTATTTGCTGTATTCGCCCGAAGTGACATTTTTAAGCCATTCTTCATTGCTCAAATACCAATTTACCGTTTTTTCCAAACCTTGCTCAAAAGTCACAGAAGGTTTCCAGCCTAGTTCTGTATTGATTTTTGAAGCATCGATAGCATAACGCAAATCGTGGCCTGGACGGTCTTTTACGTAAGTAATTAATTTTTCAGAAGTACCTTTTTCTCTTCCTAATTTGTCGTCCATAATTTGGCAAAGCAATTTTACCAAATCAATATTTTTCCATTCGTTGAAACCACCTATGTTATATGTATCGTGATTTTTTCCTTCGTGGAAAACCAAATCAATAGCCACGGCATGATCTTCTACAAAAAGCCAGTCGCGCGTGTAATTTCCATCACCATAAACCGGCAAAGCTTTGTTGTTGATGATATTATTTATAAAAAGCGGAATTAATTTTTCAGGAAAATGGTTCGGACCGTAATTATTTGAGCAATTTGTCAAAACATAAGGCATGCCGTAAGTTTCACCATAAGCTCTCACAAAATGGTCAGAACTTGCTTTTGAAGCTGAATAAGGCGAATTTGGATCATAAGCAGTTGTTTCCGTGAAAAGTCCGGTTTCACCTAAACTTCCATAAACTTCGTCCGTACTGATATGATAGAAGCGTTTTCCTTCGAAATTGCCTTTCCAAGTTTCTTTAAAAGCATTCAAAAGATTCATAGTTCCAATTACATTTGTTTTCACGAACGCCAACGGATCAGTGATAGAGCGGTCAACGTGAGATTCTGCAGCTAAATGCAAAACGCCGTCAAATTGGTGTTCTTTAAAAAGAGAATCGATAAATGTTGCATCAACGATATCGCCTTTTATAAAAGTGTAATTTGCTTCTTTTTCAATATCAGCGATATTTTCTAAATTTCCTGCATAAGTCAATGCGTCTAAATTGAAAATTTGACACTCTGGATATTTTTTCACAAATCTTCTCACCACGTGAGAACCAATAAATCCAGCTCCTCCTGTAATTAAAATTTTTTTCATACTTGTTATATTATGATCCTATTGCTTGGTATATAAATCCTATTTCTTTTAATTTTTTGCCGTCTAGCAAATTTCTTCCATCAAAGATAAATGCTGGCTTTTGCATATTATCATAAATTTTTTGCCAGTCATATTCCTTAAATTCGTCCCACTCTGTCAAAATTGCGATTGCGTGTGCGTCATTACAAACTTCGTAAGGATCGCTGGCTGTAACAATATATTCTCTATTTTTATCTTCACTTCTAGATTCTAAATAATTAAGATCCGAAAGTATTTGCTTTTCGGAAACTTTAGGATCAAAAACCGCTAGTGAAGCCTGTTCGTTTATCAAATCATCAGCTACATAAATCGCCGCAGATTCTCTGGTATCATTGGTATCTTTCTTGAAAGCCCAGCCTAAAAAAGCTATTTTTTTTCCGGAAACCGTGTTATATAAAGTGTTCACAATTTTATTTGCAAACCTTCTTTTTTGGTGGTCATTCATAATGATGACCTGTTCCCAATAATCTGCAACTTCATTCAAGCCGTAAGCCTTTGCAATATAAACCAAATTTAGGATATCTTTTTGGAAACAAGAACCGCCAAAACCAACAGACGCTTTTAAGAATTTCGAACCGATTCGGCTATCCATTCCAATTGCTTTGGCTACTTCATTTACATCTGCTCCTGTTTTTTCACACAATTCAGAAATTGCATTTACAGAAGAAACTCTTTGTGCCAAGAAAGCATTTGCAGTAAGTTTTGACAATTCAGATGACCATAAATTAGTCGTCAAAATTCTGTCTTTACTTACCCAAGTACCATAAATATCCGCCAAAGCTTGCACCGCTTTTTGTCCACCTTCTGTAGGATCTCCACCGATCAAAACTCTATCCGGATTCATTAGATCTTGAACCGCAGTTCCTTCCGCAAGAAATTCCGGATTGGAAAGGATTTGAAATTGCACACCATTTCCAGTATTGTCTAAAATGCTTTTTATAGCTTCCGCAGTCCTTACCGGAAGCGTTGATTTTTCAACAACAATTTTATCTGATTTAGAAACGCTTGCAATTTGTCTTGCGCAAAGTTCTATATATTTTAAATCTGCCGCCATTCCTTTTCCAGAACCATACGTTTTTGTTGGTGTATTTACTGAAATAAAAATCATTTGGGCTTCTTCGATCGCTTTTTCAACTTCTGTAGAAAAAAATAAATTTCTTCCTCTAGCCTCAGCTACAACTTCAGAAAGTCCCGGCTCATATATTGGTATATTATTAGTATCTGCATCATTCCATGCGGCAATTCGTGCTTCGTTAAGATCAACGACCGTCACCTGAATATGAGGGCATTTTTGGGCAATAACCGCCATTGTTGGTCCGCCGACATATCCTGCACCGATGCAACAGATTTTTGTAATATTTGTATTCATATTGGGGATTCTATATTTTTTACTTTTCAATATTTATTTTAAATGCTGCCAATACCATTTTACGGCTTCCTTTAATCCTTGCTCAATTGAAAACTTCGGATCATAATTCAATAATTTCTTAGCTTTTTCAATACTTGCCAAAGAGTGCGGAATATCTCCTGCCCTGTTAGGTCCATAAATAATTGGTATTTCAGCTATGGAAGCATCAAATTCAGACAAATATTTTTTCAAATAACCAACCAAATCGTTAAGCGTATTTCTATCTCCAAAAGCGGTATTGTAAACTGTGTTTACAGCTTCTGGATTTTTAGCTTTCATCGCCAATTCATTCATCTGTATGACATTATCAATGTAGGTGAAATCACGAGAAAAATTACCGTCGCCGTTAATCACAGGGCTTTCATGTTTCATCAATTGCATCACAAATTTTGGAATAACTGCGGCATAAGCTCCATTTGGATCTTGCTTTCTTCCAAAAACATTGAAATAGCGAAGCCCGATTGTTTCTAATCCGTAAGTTCTTGCAAAAATTTCTGCATACAATTCATTCACATATTTTGTAATGGCATAAGGCGATAATGGCTTGCCAATCACATCCTCTACCTTTGGCAGAGATTCTGAATCGCCATAAGTCGAAGAACTAGCCGCATAAATAAAACGCTTTACGCCAGCATCTCTTGAAGCAACAAGCATGTTCAAAAACCCGCTGACATTCACATCATTCGTCGTAATCGGATCATTTATTGACCTTGGAACTGAACCTAAAGCAGCTTGATGCAGCACATAATCCATTCCTTTTACTGCATTTTCACAGTCAGAAAGATTTCTAATATCTCCTTCAATAAGCCTAAAATTCGGATTATCTAAAAAACTGCTTAAGTTATGGCGCTGACCCGTAGCAAAATTATCCAAACAAACTACCGCATGTCCTTCTGAAAGGAAATACTCGCAGAGATTTGATCCTATAAATCCGGCTCCTCCGGTTATTAAAATTTTGCTTTTGCCCATTTAGTGCGTCTTCTAATTAAATCTTTGCAAAAGTAAGGTTTTTAACATTACCTCCATTACATCAATTTTAATATAGTGCGTGGTAAAAAATATAAGAGTAAAAAACAGTTTAACCTGCGCTTAATTTCCTTTTCTGATTCTTTTTGAAATTCTTTTTAAACGGCTCTCCGGCTCATCTTCTTCATGATATCCATTGCTGTAATCGCCATATCCATAAGTATAGCCATACTTCGCTTTATTTTCAAAACTGTTGATAATAATACTGATATTTGTCAATTCTCCAGCTTTGTGTTTGCTGTTTACCAAAGCAAGCATTGATTTTTTTGTCAAGTTTTGGCGAACTACATATAAAGTGGCATCACAATATTGCACTAATTCAAGAGCATCCGAAACAAGGCCTATTGGAGGCGTATCTAAAATAATATAGTCATACCTCTTTTTCAAATCTTCTAATAATTCGCCCATGCTTTCTCCGATAATCAATTCTGCAGGATTTGGAGGAATTGGTCCAGAAGTAATTACATCTAAAAATGGCATTTCGGTTTTTTGTATGATTTCGTCCGTATTTTTTTGCCCGATCAAATAGTTCACGACTCCAAAGCTATTGTCTAAGTTGAAATCGCCAAAAATCTTTGGTTTTCTCAAATCAAGCCCGACAATAACGGTTTTCTTATCGCTCAAAGCAAAAACAGTCGCTATGTTTATCGAGCAAAAAGTTTTTCCTTCCCCACTAATTGAAGAAGTAATCATAAGGGTTTTGGCACCCGCAATATTTTGCTTTTTATACAAAAACTGCAACGAGGAACGAATCGCCCTGAAGGCTTCTGCCAAAGCAGATTTTGGCTTTTCGAAAACAGCGAGATTGCTCAATCCTTTGTTTTTGCCGACAACGCCAAGTACGGGAATCTGCGTAAGCTTGGCAACATCTTCTGTCGTGTGAATCGTATTATCTAAGAGCGTAATAATAAAAACCACAATCAAAGGCAACAAAAGTCCCAGGAAAAGTGCCAATACATAGTTAACGCTAGTTTTCGGGCCAATTAATCCGCCGCCAGTATCTTTTGCCGAATCAATAAAATGGATATCTGAAAGATTGGCTGCTTTTACAATATTCGCTTCATTTCGCTTTTCAAGAAAAGTACTTATTATGGTATTTGTCAAATTGAATTTTCGAGAAATCTTGAGCAAATCTTGCTGGTCTTCCGGAAGCTTTTTGATGCTTTGGTCAGCCGTCGCAATGCGGCCATTAATTCTGGAAAGATCATTTTGAATCAATGTTTTTGCAGAAGATATATTTTCAAGAAGCACTTTTTTAACCGCTTCCATTTCATTGTCAAAATCTTTGAAAAACTTTGTGTTTTTTACGGCGTATGCTTTTTCTGAACGCTCCACAGAAAGCGCAATTAGCCTTGAAACATTATTAACAATATTCGGATCTTCAATGCCTGCAACTGCTGGCGCAGGAAGTTTGGAATAATCGACACTGTTAGTCAGATAAGACCGAAGCGAATTATAATAAGAAATCTTCCTGTTTATGGCATCACGCTCTACATCAAGATCGGCCAATTGTTCAGATATCTTTTCTCCTCCCGATTCAAGATTAAATACATTTTTATCTTTTCTGAACTCACGAAGCTCGCTTTCAACACCATCCATTTCGGCTCCCATAGCGACAAGCGTACTGTCAATAAAAGTAATTGTGTTGATGGCAAATTGATTCTTACTGTCAAGCTGGTTTTTTTGCAATACTTGAACAGTTACATTAAGATAATCAACCATTTTAGCCTTGTTGGTTCCTTGCATCGTAAGCTTTAAGATAGAACCTCCTTTGACATCACTTTCGACATTTACATCTCTATATCGATCAACAATTGCATTAAAATCATTAAATCTTACGAAATATTCCGCTCCTTTATAAGAAGAAGCATCCGGTTTCATTTCAAGTTTCCAATTTACGAAAGGAAGCGAAACCTCTTGTCCAACTTTAAACGTTTTTTTGAATTCTTCTTGCCCGACAGCAATTTTACTCGTACTGTCGTCATAGTAATTTATAAGTGAAGCCGATTCGCTTTCAAAAACAACAGAAAGTTCATAAACTGACTCTGACAGGAATCTGATTTTGATAGGAATTCCGGCAAGCTGTCCTTTAGATTTGTCGATGTTAATCTTAAATGGCGCTTCTCCATAAGCGTCTATTAAATTATATTCTCCTTGCTTTAGATAATCGATATAATATTGAAGTTTTGCAACTGCAATTTCATTATGCGAACGCGATTTCAATGTGGTAATAACGGTCTGAACTTTATCAGAAGTGCCACCCCAGTTAAAAACCAAGCTAGTATTTGAAGTAAAAAAAGGATTACTTTCCTCACGGACAGCAATTAAGCTTTCCATGCCATAAATTTTCTCTTTTCTGATATTTACCTGATAAGCGATAAACATGCAGATAATCAAACTGCCTAAAAACCATTTCCAATAACTTAATATCTTGATTATAAAACCCTTAAAATCAAAATTATTTTGGTTTTCAAAAAAGGAAAAATCTTTTGTATCAAGCATAATTAACGGTTTATAAGCACTATTGTAGTTGCAACTACAGAAATCAAAGCAATAACTGAACTAATAGACTGAATACCAGTCATTCCAGTTCCCCAAGATTTCTGTTTCAAAGGTTTTACATAAATGTAATCGTTCGGCTGGATATAATAATAAGGAGAGTTCATCACATTTATATCTGTCAAATCAAGCGAATGTATCTCAGTTCCGTGCGGATATTGACGAATAATCGTAACGTCTCTTCTATTGCCAACCATTGTTATATCTCCAGAATTTGCAATTGCTTCGAGAACATTTACTTTTTCTTGAAAAAGCGTTCGGGTTCCTGGATTCGTAATTTCTCCATTTATAGTATATCGCAATCCTGCTAATTTTACAGTAACAAAAATATTGGCTTCCTTATTAAAGTACTCGTCTAAAAGTTGTTTCTCGATCTTAATCCTAATTTCCTCAAGAGTAAATCCAATGACATTTACCTCGCCCAAAACCGGAACTCTAATATTTCCATGGTCATCGACACTGTATCCGTCAAAATACAAAGTCTGATCACTCACCGTTTTTCCTTCTCCCGCATCAGAAGCATTAAACATTGCAACCAATTTTGCATCAAGCGCTTTAATTTTTATGCTCAAGATATCATTGGTCTGAACTCGATAAGGCTTTGAAACGACAGGATTTACAAGTGATGAATTTTCAGTGTTTTCATTTTTTTGCAAATAAATAAGGTCTTTCGTTGGCACGCAAGATGTAAAAAATACGCCTGTAAAGAGCAAAAAAAGTAAAAAAGCCTTATTCATTGTCAATTTTTTAGTGAACAAATATAGTTTTTCCATTAGAATATGGTAAATAAATCTAGTTATTTTTAAATGAATTTTCAAACGGAACCCTGTGCAAAATGCTTCGCCCAAGCGTAACCTCATCTGCATATTCAAGCTCGTCTCCTACAGAAATTCCTCTGGCAATCGTGGAAGTTATAATATCGACATCCTTAATCTGCCTGTAAATGTAAAAATTTGTGGTGTCGCCTTCCATTGTAGAGCTTAACGCAAAAATCAATTCGCGGATTGTTCCTGATTTTACCTTTTCAACCAAAGTCGGAATATTCAGCTGGCTTGGCCCAACGCCGTCAATCGGAGAAATCTTTCCTCCCAAAACGTGGTAAATTCCTTTAAATTGCCCTGTGTTTTCAATTGCCATGACGTCTCTGATATCTTCAACGACGCAAATAATCTGCTGATTTCTGCTCGTATTAGAACATATTTCGCAAATCTCTACATCTGAAATATTATGGCAGCTTTTACAAAACTTGATGTCTTCCCTCATATTTAAAAGCGCCTGCGATAAAAATCCAGTTTGTTCTTTTGGCTGTTTAAGTAAATGCAAAACCAGTCGCAATGCCGTTCTTTTGCCGATTCCAGGCAATTGAGACATTTCGTAAACCGCTTTTTCTAAAAGTTTCGATGAAAATTCCATAAGCTGCAAATATAATAAAGAGAAACCTGATTTTTAGCCTTATGGAGAAGTGTTTTAAATAAAATCAAAGGATTGTCGTCGAAAAAAAATCCTGAAATTTGAAACTACATATTCTAGATTTAGAATAATTTTTATTTTTTTCTATTTTCTGCCTAAATTTTATTTGCTTTGCAACAAACTCACCCAACATGCAGCCATTAACTATACTTTTAATAATTGTAATTTATTTCGGAATCCTGATTTTGATTTCGAATGTCGTCAGCAAAAAAGATTCTGGAAACGATGCTTTTTTCAAGGCCAACAAAAATTCAAAATGGTATCTTGTAGCTTTTGGAATGATCGGAACGGCGCTTTCCGGCGTAACTTTTATTTCGGTTCCTGGACAGGTTGGCTCGCCAGACATTCAGTTTAAATATTTTCAATTTGTTTTAGGAAACGCCATCGGATTCATCCTTATCGCCAAAGTTTTGCTTCCGCTTTATTACCGAATGAATCTGACTTCGATTTATAGTTATATAGAACAACGATTGGGTTATGTTTCTTACAAAACTGCCGCTTCGATTTTCTTAATCAGCCGAACAATTGGTTCTGCTGCGCGTTTGTATTTGGTTGTAATTGTTTTGCAACGCTACGTTTTTGATGCTTTCGGAGTTCCGTTTTGGGCAACTGTTTTGGGATCTTTGGCTTTGATTTTTGCTTACACTTATCGCGGCGGCTTGAAAACTATCATTATTACAGATACTTTACAGACTTTATTTTTAGTTTCTTCCGTAATTTTTACGATTTATTTTATTTGCAACAGTCTGAATTATAATATTCCGCAAGCTTTTGAAGCCGTAAAAAACAGCAATTATTCTAAAATATTTTTCTTTGAAGATTGGCTGAAAAGCAATTTCTTCTGGAAACAAATTCTCGGCGGTATTTTCGTAACAATTGCCATGGTTGGTTTAGACCAAGATTTGATGCAGAAAAATTTGAGCTGTAAAAACATCGGCGAAGCACAAAAAAACATGTTTACGTTTACCGGAATCTTTGTTATTATCAATATTTTCTTCTTAAGCGTAGGTGCGCTTCTTTATATTTATGCAGAAAAAAACGGAATCAGCGTTCCGTTGGATGCAATTACAGGAAAACCTAGAACCGATTTGCTTTTCCCAGAAATTGCCTTTAATTATCTGACTTTGATTCCGTCGATTGTATTTTTATTAGGATTGACAGCTGCAACTTTTGCGACAACAGATTCTGCTTTGACGGCATTGACAACTTCTTTCTGCGTAGATTTTCTAGGAATGGACAAAGCCGAAAATGCGCTAAAACCAAATATGGTCAGAACAAGGCATTTCGTGCACATCGGATTTTCGCTGTTGATGTTTTTCGTAATTCTGGCAATTTATCTTTTAAATGACGATTCAGTCGTAAGCCTTATTTTCAAAATTGCAGCCTACACTTATGGGCCGCTTTTAGGACTTTACACTTTCGGATTGTTTATGAAAAAGAAAACCGTAAAAGACAAATTTGTACCTTTCATCTGCATTTTAGCGCCAGCAATAACTTTTGTGATAAGTTCTTATTCGACAGAACTATTTGGAAACTACCAATTTGCAGAAGAACTGATTATTTTAAACGGAGGCTTGACCTTTTTAGGATTGCTTCTGATCAGTAAAAAAGCTACCGAACAAACCCGATTTTAAACAATAAAAAAGCCTTCCAAAAAAATTCAGAAGGCTTTTTTATTTTTATAAATTGAAATTTAATATTGCTTTGTAGACAACAATACTAAAGTGCAAGCTACTTCTACTTTGATATTATTCAATTTCAAAAGCTGATAAAATTCAGGATTTTCAGTTCCAGGATTAAAAATCACTCTTTTTGGCGCTAGCGAAACTACATAATTGTAATAATCGCGCTGGCGTTGCGGATTCAAATATAACGTTACCGTGTCAATATTTGTAAACGGAATCTGCTTGGTTTGAATTTTCACTCCAAGAACTTCTTCTTCTTTCAAGCCAATGGCCACAACGGAATGTTCTTTATCCGTAAGGCTTTTGATGGCCATATAGGAATAACGCATAGGATTTGAGGAAGCGCCCAGAACTAATGTTTTTTTATTTCTCATAACAGATTTATATGCTGTAAAATTAGGCAAATTTCGGTGGAAAGTTTTTTGATTTATAAAAATAATAACAATTAATATTTGCCTTTTATGGTTTGGTAATAATCTGATGGAAGCATGTCGCCCAATTTTTGAGTGCCCAAATAGCCTCCGAAAAAGGCCAAATAAACCGGACTGTAATTTCCGTTTTCGTCAACAATGAATTCTTTTTCAAGAAAATCGGCTACAGATTGCTTTTTGCCGTCGTAAAGGATATTGAAATTCACTTTTTTGTCTTCATATCCAATAATTTCAGGCTGTATCGGATTTTTAAAATCAATTTCTCCAACATGCATTTTATAAATCGGAGTGTTTTTTACAGGCTCTTTTACAAGCGTGACTTTTCTTACCCCAAGCGTATCTTTTACCTTAAAATACTCTTTTGGATCAACAGGAAATCTATCTACATACAAGCCAAATTTTTCTTTTTGCCAGCTTTCATTAGCAATTGTCATCATCAAATGTGTTGCAGAACCAAGAAAAGATTGCTGTCTTTTTCTATCTGCTTTTTTAGATTTTGAAATATCCTTATAAAAAGAAGTTCCGGCAAAACTACTTTTTCGAACATAAAACGGACTTAGTTTTGCTTCATTATATTCTACACTAAAATCTACTAAATCAAAAAATACTTCATAGCCTAAATTCTTATTTATAACTTTTAAAGGCGTTCTTGAAGTTGCAGAAAGTGTTTTTGTTTCTTCATCAAAAAACAAATTAATATCGTCTTCATTTTCAATTTTACAAGAAAGTCCAGCTTCAGAAGTTCCTAAAAAATTCTCTCGGAACGCTTTCAGCATGCTTTTTCTAGTAAAAATACTTTTACCGATTACTACTTCAGCCATCGTAATTCGGTCTTCATCCAAGAAAGTTTTAATCTTTTTATATTGAAACGGATTTTCAATTCGGCTCGTTATGTATCCGACAAAACTTACAACCAAAACACTATTTTTATTTCCTGAACCGTTGATTTTGAAATAACCGTCTTCATTTGTTGAACTAGAAATTGTTGTTCCGTCGACGTAAACTGTTGCACCCGAAAGAGGTTTCTCCGATAATTTATCATAAATATATCCTTCAAGTGTTTGCGAATACATTGAAGAAATACAAAAAAGTGACAAGAACAAAATTAGGGAGCGGAATTTCATGGGGCTATTTTTAAATCGATTGTTACAAATATATGCAATTCAGTTATTTATTCAATAATTAACAAATTGAGTAAAAACAGCATTAGATAATGATTATTTATTCTTAATTTTACTACAAGCAACACTCCTCAAACTAATTTTACACAAAAACTATGGAGATTTTTATTTATGTTTTCGCAGCACTTTTCTCGGTAATCAATCCTCTCGGAGCGGTTCCGATTTTTGTTGGATTGACGCAAGATGACAGCAAAGAAGAGCGTTCCAGAATTTCGCTTTGGACAGCGATAAACGTATTTATCATTCTGATAATTTCTTTTTTCATAGGCCAATATGTCTTGAATTTCTTTGGAATCAGCATCGATGCCTTGAGAATTGCCGGAGGCTTGATCATCTTAAATTCAGGATTTGCCTTGCTTTCAGGAAGATTCAATAAAACTCGAGGTGTAAATAAACAAGTCGAAAATGATGCTCAAAAAAGAAATGACATCGCCTTGACGCCACTAGCAATTCCAATGCTTGCCGGGCCAGGATCGATTTCGCTTTTAATCGCTTTATACCAAGACTATAAAGAATTAAACGAACAGATTTTAGTTTGTATTGCTATTGTAGCCGTTGCAATCGTCATCTTTTTGGTAATGCGAAGCGCGCATTATCTTTCAAGAATTTTAGGAGCTTCAGGAATTGTTGCCATTTCAAGAATTATCGGTTTTATCGTAATTGCAATCGGAGTTCAATACATCAGCAGTTCCGTCGTGAATATCTTAAAAGCTACATTTCCAGATATACAGTAAACAAAAAAGGCCTTCGAATTGAAAGCCTTTTTTGTACTAAATTATTTTTATTATGCTTTTGGAAGAAATATTTCTGCCATCATGCATCTTGCACTTCCGCCACCGCAAGCTTCAATCGTATCAAGGCTTGAGCTGATTATTTCACAGTGATATTGTAGCTTTTCGATTTGGTTTGGCTTCAAGCTTTTGTAAGCCGCGTCGCTCATGATCAAAAATCGCTTGTCATCTTTTCCTCTTACTTCAAGCATATTTCCTGCAAAATTATTCACTTGATCTTCTGTGATCAGGATAATTTCTTTATCATCGGCTTTCAGGTTATCCAAAACCATTTTGCGCTCTTTTTTGTCGTCAATGCAATCAGCACAGATTACCGCAAAAGTTTCGCCCAGACACATCATTACGTTAGTGTGATAAATCAATTTTCTTTCGCCATTTACCGTTTGGAAAGCTTCAAAAATCACAGGAGCATAATCAAAATCCTCACAGAATTCAATAACCAGTTCTTCGTCAGCACGCGGCGACAAAGCGCAATAAACTTTACCATTTGGACGATCAATCAAAAGACTTCCAGTTCCTTCTAGATATATTTTATCGTCTTCAGCCGAAGTATAATCTACGATATTTTCAATCTTAAATCCATCTTCTTCCAATAGATCTAAAATATCCTCACGGCGCTCTTCACGGCGATTTTCTGCAAACATCGGATATAAAGCTACGTCTCCGTTTTCATGAAAAGAAATCCAATTGTTTGGAAAAATAGAATCTGGCGTGTCAGGTGTTTTCGTGTCATCCACAACGGTCACGTTGATTCCGGCAGCTCGCAATTTTATTACGAATTCATCAAACTCCAACTGTGCTTTTAAGTTTACTGTTTCCGGAAGCAATCCGTCTAAAATTTTCTGGTAATAATTGTTAACCGCGGTTTGCTCATTCATTCTGAAACCCACCGGACGAATCATTAAAATCGAATTTGTTGTCTGTTTCATGTTATTGGGTTTAGGGTTTAGGTTTTGGGTTCAGGCTATTGCCTTTTGCCTATTTACTTTTGGCTAAAAATTAATCTCTAATTAATGGCAATGTCGAGCATCGCAGCAATCCTTCTTGTTTGGCAATTTCGGCATACGGAATTTCTTCTACAGTAAAACCTTGAGCGCGAAGCCAATTATTCAATCTGGTAAAATTTCTTTCAGAAACAACGATATCTTCCGCAATTGAAAATACGTTAGAATTCATATTATACATTTCGTCTCTGTCAATATGGAAAAGATTTTCCTTGCCAAATAAATTTATTAAAAATAAATAATCTGATTCTTGGCGGAAACCGCTTTTGTAAATGATTCCTTTATTCTTTCCTACTGGCTGAAAACAGCAATCCAAATGCAAAGCATTGTCTCGAGCTTCTAATTTCGATTTCACCAAGTCAAATTCCTTGACAATTTTATTAGGAAATAATTCTTTGATATAATTTACGCCTTCCATATTGGTTCGGGCCGTGATGTAATCTTTGTAGTCAGAACCTTTGTAAGTTCCGATAAAAATATAGTCGTTCCAAAGCATTACGTCGCCACCTTCAATATGAACTTCTTCTGGCGGACGAACTACTTTTGCTGGATTTATTTGGTCAATTACAAACTGAATCGCATCCAATTCTCTTTCACGATCGGGAAGAATATTCGCTTTCACAAAAATATCATCGATTACAAAACCAATATCTCGCGTAAAAATCTGGTTGTAATTTTCAATCATTTCCGGACGGAAAACCTTCACGTCATATTTCTGAAAAACGGTATTGAAAGCTTCCATTTCATTGACCATATCTTTTTCAACCGGATAAGTTCCTGCTAAAATATGCTCT
Organism: Flavobacteriaceae bacterium PS02334; assembly: GCA_029959295.1. Classification (GTDB taxonomy): domain Bacteria; phylum Bacteroidota; class Bacteroidia; order Flavobacteriales; family Flavobacteriaceae; genus Flavobacterium. The sequence goes on from JASCOH010000001.1 coordinate 974,492, forward strand.
AGCGATTTTGGATCATAAGCTTCATCCGCAGTTGGGGTTGGTCCGTTATTTATCGCTGAACCAAGCACAACAGCTCTTAATCTTGAGGTTTCATTTTTTACATTTAACTGCAACATAGAATTTTGGCTTTTGGCAAATATAGAAAATAGGTAGCTGAAACTTGCTGTATTCCTATATTTTAACCTCGTAAATTACTAATTAGATAATTATTTTTCTTCGTGGTATTCTTGTTCTGTATTGATTTCCCAGATATTTTCTTTGCTTAAAATATTGTTTTTAATATTTTGAACCGCTTGAATCGCCGTCAGCATTGAATGATCTTGGTTGTTGTATTTGTGCATTCCGTTTCTTCCAATCAAGAATAAATTCTCAAATTGGCTGGTGTAATCAATGATTTTATCAAATTTTTCATAAGTCCCAAAATAAGCTGGATAGGTTTTTGGCATCTTAATTACCACGCTATCCAAAACATCTTCCCGGTTAATCATGCCGATTTCAATCATTTCTTGAATTGCCAATTCTTTCATGTCTGCTTCCGATTTATTCCAAAGATCATCGCCTTCATAGCAGAAATATTCTAATCCGACCCATTTTGTATTTGGATCTTTTACCAAAAACGGACTCCAGTTATTAAAAATCTGCAATCTCCCGACTTTCACGTATGGCTCTTGAATGTAAATCCAGTTGTCGGTAATTTCTTCTTTTTTCATCTTTTTCAGAAGCAACCCAACTGTTATAAAATCACGATAAATCAAGCCTTCCGCAATTTCACTAACTTCTTTCGAAACTTCACAATTCAAAGACGCAATTAACTCCTTAACCGGCATTGTAGAAATAAAATAATCGCCCTCAAAAAGAATTTCTTCTTTCGTAATTTGGTTTTCGGCAACGACAGAAAGAATTTTATTCCCTTCCACATTGATATTTTTAACTTTCAAATGCTGTGTCAATTCGCCACCTTTCGCCGTAACTTTTTCAGCAACTTCTTCCCACATCTGGCCCGGACCGAATTTTGGATACAAGAAATATTCAATCAGCGAAGTTTCCACATCTTTCTGGCTGATATTCTTATCTGATTTTTTAGAAAATTTTTGGTTTAAAAAGTGCGCAATTGACTTTCTGATCGATAAGCCTTTGATTCTTTGCGCTCCCCATTCTGAACTGATTTCCGTGCATTTAATTCCCCAGACCTTCTCGGTATAATCTTTAAAAAACGTTTTGTATAGTTTTTCTCCGAATCTATTTATAAAGAAATCTTCTAAGTTTTTTTCGTTTTTTATAGGAAATGCCACGCTTTTCATATAGCTCATTCCGATTAAGAAAGTATTGAAAAGCCCTAGTTTCAAAACTGTTTCTGGTGTCAACGAAATCGGATAATCAAAGAATTTTTTCTGATAGTAAATCCTAGATTTTCGACTTCTCACCAACATCACGCTGTCCGGATTTTTAGCATCCGAAGGAAAATCAATCGTGTTTAATTCTTTAGATTTGTTTTGGTAAGAGATTTTGATGGCTTTTTCTTCCGAAAGAATCGGCAAGATTTTGCACCACCATTCCATAATAACATCTGATTTCGAGAAAAAACGATGTCCGCCAATATCGATGCGGTTTCCTTTGTAATTTACTGTTCGAGAAATTCCTCCCCAAAACTCACTTTGCTCTAAAACAACTGGCTGAATATCCGTTTTTTCAATAAATTCATACGCAGCCGTAAGCCCTGCAGGTCCGCCACCGATAATGATTGCTTTTTTATCTTTCATATAAATGCTATGGTTGACAAATCTACATTTCCTAAACTTAGTTTCCAATAATTTAGAGAAATTTGTTTGGAGAAAAATGGTTAAAATGAAGAGAAAAAGTATTTTTCAGAATTCATTGTATTAAGTTTTGATCAAAAAAAAAGCCTCACATAAAGTGAAGCTTTTTTAATTATTCAAAAAAGAATTATCTTTTCTCAAAAGGAACAAAATCTCTCAACGGAGCTCCCATATAAATCTGTCTTGGGCGACCAATTGGTTCTTTGTTCACACGCATTTCTTTCCATTGTGCAATCCATCCTGGAAGACGGCCGATTGCAAAAAGAACCGTAAACATGTCTGTCGGGATTCCTAAAGCACGGTAGATAATTCCTGAATAGAAATCTACGTTTGGATATAATTTTTTAGAAACGAAATAGTCATCAACCAAAGCTGATTCTTCTAATTTTTTAGCAATATTCAAGATTGGATCATCAACTCCTAAAGTTGACAAAACCTCATCAGCTGCTTTTTTGATAATTTTTGCTCTCGGGTCAAAGTTTTTGTAAACTCTGTGGCCAAAGCCCATCAAACGGAAAGGATCATTTTTATCTTTTGCTTTTGCCAAATATTTGTCAGCATCACCGCCATTTTTTTGGATTTCTTCAAGCATTTCTAAAACAGCCTGGTTTGCACCACCGTGAAGTGGTCCCCAAAGCGCAGAAACTCCAGCAGAAATTGAAGCAAATAATCCAGCGTGAGAAGAACCAACCATTCTTACTGTTGAAGTCGAACAGTTTTGCTCGTGATCAGCGTGAAGAATGAACAATTTATCCAAAGCTGCAACAATTGTTGGGTTTGCAGCATAAGGTCCGGTTGGAAGAGAGAACATCAATTGCATGAAGTTTTCTACATAACCTTTTGTATTGTCATAATAGTTCAATGGGTAGCCCATGCTTTTTCTATAGGTCCAAGTTGCAATAACCAGGAATTTACCCATAGTTTTGCAAACTGCCTCATACATTTCTTTTTCATTTTCAACGTTAACTGATTTTGGGTTAAAAGCAGTCAAAGCACTTGTCAAGCAAGACAAAACACCCATTGGATGTGCATTTTTTGGAAAACCGTCGATGATATTTTTCATCTCTTCGTTTACCAAAGTATATTTTCTGATATCAGTTTCAAACTGCTCCAATTGTTTTGCAGTTGGAAGCTCTCCGAAAATCAAAAGGTAAGAAACTTCTAAAAAGTTAGCTTTTTCAGCTAAATCTTCGATTGAATAACCTCTGTAACGCAAAATTCCTTCTTCTCCGTCAAGGAAAGTAATTTCACTTTTACATGATCCTGAATTTTTATAACCTGGATCCATAGTTATTGCGCCAGTAGCGCCACGTAGTTTATCGATATCGATAGCAACTTCATTTTCTGTTCCAACGATTAGTGGAAATTCGTGTCTGTTACCATCAATTTCTAATATTGCTGTTTTTGACATAATATTATTGGGAATTTTTTAAAATTGAGTAAATATAATTTAACAAAAATAGGAAATTCAGGAGTAACTAAAAAGTAATACGGTAACGATTTCGTTAATATTTCTTTAAATTTTGCAAAGTTAGTATACATTAATATAACAAAAAGCCCGCAGAATAAATCTGCAGGCCTTTTTACTTAACTACCAACTTAATTATTTTTTGATTAACTTCTCAACCTTATAACCCTTATCTGTTTTAATTTTCAAGTAATAAATTCCTGTTGAATATTTTGATAAATCAATGATTGTAGAATTTTCATTAACCAAGCCTCTCATCAAAATCCTTCCTTGAACATCATAAAATTCTATCGAATTAATAATACCTGATGCTTTGATATTGACGTTTTCACTCGCCGGATTCGGATACATTTTTACTGAATTATCTAAGTTGTGCTCGCCTACACTTAAAGTTTGAAAAACCGTATTTGCATTATTTGTATTAATTGGCGTATTATAGTCAAAGAAAATAGACACTTTTTTAGACACTTCGTCGCCTGTTGTCAGGCTTGCTTTTGATTTTAATTTCAAGAGTACATTTCCGTGGCCTCCAGAATCAAGATTTACGCTTTTAAAGATAAATTCAGCGATATTTCCTTTCACTCTTGCGTCTACAGGATGTGAAGTTCCCAAAACTTGCAACGATGAAATATCATATTTTGTAGTATCGATAATATCTTTTACTACAATATTCTCAGCCTGGTAATTCCCCGTATTTTCAAAACGAATCATATAATGAAGGTATTTTCCAATTTCCGATGGCGGAACAATATCTCCTTGAAGACACTGAATATCATTTGGATCAAAAGAACCAACGACTGTTTGATTAAATATAAATTCATTATCAGACCAATTTTCATCGGTTGTCACATCTACAAAAACCCTGAATGTTAAGATATCGTCAATGTTTACCGCAGGCGTTTCTGTTGGAGAATTTACGTTAAAAACTACGTCAATAAAGCCGTTTTCAAAAGGTTTTATATTAGGAATTGTCCAATTTATTCGGCCAGGTCCGGTTGACGCGCCACTTGGCACAGCTGATGTCGAAATCAGGTCTAAAAGATCTGAATTGTACCAAAAATTCACATGTCCTTGAACCGTCTGGTTTCCTTTATTTTTGTAAACTATTCTGTAAACAGCATCAAAACCTGGTCTTGCGGGAACAACTGGCGCAATTACTATTTCTAAATCACGACGAATTCCGTTGGTAGAAATACAGAAATTATTAGTCGAAACTGAATTATTCACCAATGGAAAATTAACTACTGCATTTGCTGGATTTATATTAAAGAACGTTGGATTTTCAATTTCTGGCGTAACTGTATAATTTCCTGATTGCGTGTAAAAAGTATAATCTGCTTGTTGATTGGTAAAAACTGATCCGGTAGTAGTACCGTCATTGATTTTCATTTTCACAAAAGGCCTTGGAGAATCAAGCGCATCACAACCGTTATTAGTCAAATCGAAGGTTGCTTTTCCTGTAATCGTATTAAAATTTCCTCCTGGAACAAAAGTACAATAAGTAGAAAGTTGCAAATTTGGATAGCCCCACAAAGTCCAGCTCGTGTTTTCGCCCTCATCAACACAAATGTAGCGCAATGAAGGACAACCCAAAAACATGGAACAAGCATAGTCAAATCCTTCTGCCAAAAGAACACCGCATGCATCTGCCTGTCCATTTTTTAAATTAATATACTCTAAATAAGGATTATTAGAAAAATCAAATTGCCCACCACGAATATGGCTCACATCGACCTTTGTGATATTATTATTACTGCAAGAAAGCCCAGAAATATTTGTGAAAGCTTCTAATCCAGTTAAGTCTGAAATATCTGAACTAGAAACACCCAAGCTTCCAGTAACAGCTGTAGCTTCTGTAAATTGTATTTTTCCATCGCTATTCGTGTCATACCCATGAGCAATCAATTTTGCCTTAAAATTAGCATCCGGAATATAAACCACTTCTGAATCCTCTTCTATTACTCGCAATTGATAGCTTGAAATTGTAGGTTCACAGCCTACAACTCCGTCAGTCACATTTGTTGCACTGATGTAGATTGTTTGCGGGTTAAAAATATTTGTATAATCTGTCAAGTCATAATTGTCGTTCATCGCGTTTGTTTGCGCAATTGCATCCGCTTGCGTCAAGAAAAACTTTACATTCAGCGCATGTGCTCCAACAACACCTCCATCTTCAACTACAACTTGCTCGTTATTTACCGTATGAAAATGATTCATGATATTAAAAGAAGTGATTCCTGTAAAAGGTCTTTGAGACAGAACATAATTTTGCAACGGACGAATGGTAGGCTTGATTTTTACGCTCATCAAAAAAGTCGCCGTACTAAATTCAAGAGTTGGGATTTTTGTTACACGAACAAAAAGGTAATCTAAAAATGGCGTATCAAGAGTATAGTTCATGTTTGTCAAAGCGCCTGTTCCTGCGATTGCATCGGCTTCTGTATTGAAAAAACTTACGGAATATTCAGTCGGATTTAATCCTCCAAAAATTTGAGGAAGTGAATTTTGCAGGTCATAAGTAATAATTCCGTCTGTATCATTGTCACACAAGTAAGCAGTAATGATTGGAGGCACTGGCAATGATCCGTTTGTCACATTTAAATTAAAACTTTTAGTCGCATTTCTGCATCCGTTAGCATTAAGAGCGCTCACCCAAATTTTTTCTGTTTGCGCCAATGATTCCATCACATAAGCATTTGAAGATAAAATTGCATTTTCGCCTGTCGCCGCATCAGCCTGATTTTTATGGTAAGTGACTGTTAGCCCTGAATCACCATTAGTAATTAAGGCATTATTTTGGGTCAAGTCAAAAACATTTGCTGGTCTTGACAAAAACAAGTCACTTGGATTTCCGACAACTGACGGATAATTTGTAATCAAATCAAAATAATAATAACTATAAAACTGCGTAGCACTGTGCCTAACTCTAATATAAACTCTTTCAGGATTTGATGTCGCCTGATAATTTGGAACAGACACATTAAAAATTGGATTGCTGTTATTTTGTGCATCTTCCAGAGAATGATGAAAAGAACGTATTTGCAGTCTAGTATCAATCGCAATAAGATCCACATATTTCATATTCAAGTTGAAAGCCCCCAGTTCTGGCGAATTTCTGCAAGCCGAAAGCGGAGGCAACTCTTGCTGCGCAGAAACGGTTTGCAGGGAAAAACCATACACAGCCAAAATTAATAGTAGTAATTTTTTCATAATATTTAAGTTTGTCGTATTTATTTTTTGTAAAAGTATACTGCAAAAAACAATAAATTTTCAGCCATTGAGTATTCGATTACTTTGAATTAGAATTCGCTAAATCGTCTTCAAAAGTTCCTGCAATCTGTCTTTTTTTCGCTGTGAAATCGGCAAATTGCTGTTGTCAGCCATGATTACATAACCGCCGTCTTTTTTGATATACGATTTCAGATAAGAAAGATTGATCAAATGCGACTGGTGGATTCTTTCAAATCCATGTTCGGTCAGCAGTTCTTCATATTCCTTCAAAGTCTTAGAAATCAAAATCGGCTTATTGTTCTTGATATAAAACTTCGTATAATTGTCCTCGCTTTCACATCTAATAATATCGCTGATCTCAAAAAGGTGAATTCCATCGGAAGTGGACAGCGCAATTCGCTTGAAATTATCTACTTTCTTTCGGATATTTTCCAAAAGCAAATCAATGTGGGCATAACTATCGTTTTTCTCCAAAACACCTTTTATCTTGGCGATTACTTTTTCCAATTCTTCTGGATCGACTGGTTTCAGCAGAAAATCCAATGCGCTGAATCGAAAAGCTTTGATGGCATATTGCTCGTGAGCGGTAATAAAAACAATATGCGAAGAAGATTTTCCTTGGTTTTTCGCCACTTGTTCTAAAATATCAAAACCCGTTCCGTCTGTCAATTGAATGTCTAGAAAAACAACTTCTGGCTTTAAATTTTGTATGGCTTCCACGCCTGTTTCTACAGAATCTGCCTCTCCCAAAATTTTAATTTCTGGCGCATATCTTGCCAGAAGGCTTTTCATTCCGTTTCTCAAATTGGCGTCGTCGTCAATTAGTAATGCTGTAATCATATTTTTCTTTTATTTTAGTCTTAAAGTTGAAAGTCTTAAAGCCGAAAGTGTAATGGCTTTAAGGCTTGCAACTTTACAACTTTGGACTGTTATATTGCACCGGCAGATTCAAAGTCACTTTTGTTCCGATAGCTTTTCCGCTTTCGTCGGTAATTTCTTTGATATCGACTTGCGAGGTTTTGTTGGTCACGGTTTCCATCATTTCCAATCGCTTTTTGGTAATATCCAAAGCCATTGATTTATGAATAGAAACCGACTGTTCTTTTAATTCTTTTGATTTGTCAAAACCGATCCCGTTGTCGGTAATCGTGCAGATCAGGCTTTGACCTTTTATGGCAAAATCAATAGCAATATGTCCCAATTCTTTCTTCGGAATCAAGCCGTGAATGATGGCATTTTCCACGAATGGCTGTAACAAAAGCGGTGGCAAAGCCATATCATCTTCTATTTCTGGACTTTTTGTAATCGAAAAATTAAAGACTTGGTTGAAGCGCAATTGTTCCAACTCTAAATAATTCTGCAAGCTCTCGATTTCCTTGTCAATCGGAATCAGCGATTCTTTAGAATATTCTAAAGTAAGGCGCATCAGTTTTGAGAATTTCGAAAGATATTTTATCGCAGAATCGGTTCCATTTTGAACTATAAAACTAGAAATCGAACCAAGACAGTTAAATACAAAATGCGGATTCATCTGCAAATGCAATGCTTTTTGTTCATATTCTGCCAATTCTTTTTGAAGCGTCAATGATTTTTTCAATTGCTTTCTATTGTAAACCAAAAAGCCAATTCCGAATAATAATAGAATAAATAAGGCACTGAAAATCGTAATCAAAGTCGTGCGTTTTGCCTTTTCAGAAAACAGCAATTCCTTCTTTTCATGTGCTTCTTTTTGCAGGGCTTCCCTTTTTTCAAAATCAAAATTCATCTCTGCCTGAACGCTTTGGCGAATGTTTTCATGATTCGTCAAGCTGTCTTTTGCAGTGCTGAAAAGCTGGTAATGTTTTAAAGCTTCTGCGGGATTGTTCAGTTTTTGGTAGATTTCACTCAGCATTTTTTCGCACGCCATCATCTGTTCCAAAACCTGCAATTCTTTGGCCAAGCTTAAAGATTTATTGGTATTCAAAAGCGCTTCGTGATAGTTTCCTTTGGAAAAATAGAAATTCCCCAAATTAAAATAAGTATCTGAAATTCCGAATTTATCTTCGATGGAAGCAAATTCTAAAATCGCTTTTTTCCAACTTTCTAAAGCTTGGGGAGATTTCCCTGTTTCTTTATAATAAGTCCCTAAATTATTATAAAGCTCCCCCAAACCGCGAGCGTCAGGCTTCTTCTCAAAAACGGCTTTAGCTTTAGAATAATATTCAAATGCTTTGGGGAAATTTTTCTGCTTCAAGTAAATATTCCCAATATTCGTCGTCATGATTCCCAGCGCGTTATCCCCTATTTTTTCTTGGATTTTCTGCGCTTTTAGGAAATATTCCAGCGCTTTGAATTCTTCATTTTGCGATTTATAAACGACACCAATATTATTGTAGATTCGCGCCACCTTGGTTTCATCTTTAATTTCTTCGTAGATTTTTACAGCTTTCAGATAATATTGGAGTGCCTTTGAATAATTGCTTTGCTCTGAAAACACAATCCCGATGCTTCCGTAAGATCGCGCCAAGCCATTTTTAACAGCATCTTCTTTTTTAGAATCTGAATTTATTTCAGACTCAAAAACGTGCTGTGCATTCGAAAAATTCTCTAGCGCTGCAGGATAATTTCCGAGGATGATATTTGCATTTCCTAAATTTAAGCAAGCGTTTCCTTCTTCAACTTTGTGCTTGATTTTTTTAGACAATTCCAAAGCTTTTTTAGCATAATCCTGCATCTTCTTTGGATCGCCAGACATATATTCAGTGGCAATTGCATTCAGCAAAACCGTTTTATCGATATCATTTTTAGATTTCTGGAGTATATCCACAAGGCTGTCCGCCGTTTTATTCTGTGACAAAACCGGAAGCGACACCAGAAGAAAGAGAAACAGCACTCGTAATTTTTCTTTCATAAGAAACTAATTATTCGTTGAAAAGCAGGTGCTTTCAATACATTGATCCAAGCAAAAGTAATATTTACTTTTAATCCAATAGCGCTGAATTAGAATTTGAGGGTTTTGAGTGAGAATTTGAAACAAAAAAAGCAATCCCAAAAGAGATTGCTTTTCAACAGTATTTAAAAAATATATTAGTTCTTTTGCTCTGGAGTGCTGTGGCCGTGACCGCCCTGCTCTCCTGTATTTTGCTCAATGACTTCAAGATTTGAATCTATGAAATAAGCGCTTCCGAAACCGTTCACATAAGCGCCTCTTTGAGGTTTTAGTTCAAAAAGAACGAAATCTGTCATTTCAGCAAGCACGTCCACTACTTTTCCGTGACGTTCTTTCAAGCCATCTATCGCTTGTGCGAAAAGAGGATTTTCTTTCTCGATAAGATTTGCCTCGCTGTTCACAGTCAAGCGCGTTCTTGCATAAATCTGTTTTCCTGCCGCTTCGTCCTCAATAAACATGATTGACGCTTTTTTTCTATCTTGAAGATTCTTAGTATGTTTTGCCATGTAAGAAACATAAATATAGAAGCTTCCGTCAATTAAAACAAAAGGCGCATAGCTTGAAACCGGATTTCCTTCTGCATCAACTGTTGCCAAGATCAATGATTTTGTGCTTTCCACTAATTCTTTAACTTTTGGTGCTTTTGGCTTTACTTGTGACTGGTCAGTATGTGTAGTACTCATAATAGGGACTTTTGATTATATAAAAATTTGATGGGCGAAAGTTACGACAGTCAATTAAAAAAAGCTATGATAAAAGTCAGTTTTTAAGAATAATTCTAAATAAGAAACCCTGACACCATTAAAAAATGCTGTCAGGGTACTTATTATAAAACTAAAATTACTTATTTAATCTTAAAAGCGTTCTCTCCAGGAAAGTAAGCTGTTGTTCCCAATTCTTCTTCGATGCGAAGCAATTGGTTGTATTTTGCCATACGGTCAGAACGTGAAGCAGAACCCGTTTTGATTTGTCCGCAGTTTAAAGCTACAGCCAAATCAGCAATCGTGTTATCTTCAGTTTCTCCTGAACGGTGTGACATTACAGAAGTGTAACCAGCGTTGTGCGCCATGTTTACTGCTGCGATAGTTTCTGTCAAAGTTCCGATTTGGTTTACTTTTACTAAGATAGAATTTGCGATTCCTAAATCGATTCCTTTTTTAAGACGCTCTACGTTAGTTACAAATAAATCATCTCCAACTAATTGTACTTTATCTCCAACTAATTCCGTAAGGTATTTCCAACCGTCCCAGTCGTTTTCTTGCATACCATCTTCGATCGAAATGATTGGATATTTTGAAGCCAGTTCCGCCAAATATTCAGCCTGTTCTTTTGAAGAACGGATTTTTCCTGTTTCTCCTTCGAATTTCGTGTAGTCGTATTTTCCGTCTACGAAAAACTCAGAAGCCGCACAATCCAAAGCCACTTTCACGTCATCACCAAAAGTATATCCAGCATTTTCAACTGCCAATTTGATAGAATCTAAAGCATCTTCAGTTCCGCCAGCCAAGTTTGGAGCAAAACCGCCTTCGTCACCTACAGCTGTGCTCAAGCCTCTGTCGTGCAATACTTTTTTCAAGTTGTGGAAAATTTCCGTTCCCATTTGCATGGCGTGTGAGAACGTTTTTGCTTTCACTGGCATGATCATGAATTCTTGGAACGCGATCGGCGCATCAGAATGCGAACCACCGTTGATGATATTCATCATCGGCACCGGAAGCGTGTTTCCAGAAACACCGCCCACATAACGGTACAATGGCATATTTAATTCGTTCGCCGCCGCTTTAGCTACTGCTAAAGAAACACCAAGAATTGCGTTTGCTCCAAGGTTAGATTTGTTTGGAGTTCCGTCTAATTCAATCATTTTTTGGTCAATCAGGTTTTGTTCAAAAACTGATGTTCCCAATAATTCTTCAGCAATCTTGATATTTACATTTTCAACTGCTTTCAAGACACCTTTACCCATGAATGCTTTGCCGCCGTCTCTTAATTCCACCGCTTCGTGCTCGCCAGTTGAAGCTCCAGAAGGTACCGCCGCTCTTCCAAGAACGCCGTGTTCTGTAACTACATCAACTTCAATTGTTGGGTTTCCTCTTGAATCAAGAATCTGTCTTGCGTGAACTTTAATAATTATGCTCATTTTGTTTTGTTTATTTAATACTATTTGTTTGCTTTTTTGAACGAAAAACAAATTTAATGATTTTAAAAAGCGGATGCGTTATTTTTTTAAAAACTTATAAACGCAAACGATTTAGGAAGAGTATTTCTTTTAATATAATTTAAATTGGGAGATTGTGCAAATTTTTGACTAGGTAGTTTTACCTGTTTTTCTTTTTGTTAGCAAAAGGTGATTTATTTTAATTAGTATTGTAGAATTATTATATATTTTAAAGTTGAGCATACGAATAATCAATAATCATCTTAGAACATAATATAAGTGAAACTAAAACAATTAATTAAAATGCTACACAATTACGAACCATCTATTAAACGTTTTGTCATTGCAACAATATTATGTATTGTAATAACAATTATCGGTATAGTTGCTATAACTTTTCAATTAGCAATCATAGACAAATTACCAAATAATTTTGGTGTATTTGGCGATGCAATGGGAGGGGTACTTAATCCTATCATTGCAATTGGAGCAGCACTCCTAACATTTCTAGCGTTTTATATGCAAATTGTTTCGAATGAAGAATTAAAATCCCAATTTAATAAAACACAGATTAATCAACATACAGATTTTAAATTTAATAACTATCGAAACCAACTAAATCTCTTTATAAACGAATTCAACAGTTTTAACATTTCATACCACAATAACAAAATGATTACCAATATAAATGAATTAAAAGATAAAAATGCCAAGAAATACAATTTTATTGGATTACAAGCAATTCAACTTTTCTTGATTGAGTTCTTTAGAGACAAAGGTGAAAAGGAAAAGAATGGAACTAAGAATGTAAGATTAAACGATAGTTATATGGGTATATATTTAACGTTAACAAATATGATTATTCATTACCATTATATTTTCGAATCAATTAACAAAAGTAAACTCGAAGATGAATATTTGCTTGATTTGAAAAGCCTAACAACATATATTTATTATTCAAAACTCGTATATATATTTCAAATTTTAGAGACCGAATCAATTAATAGTGATTTAAAATTGAGAATTGAAAGCATTAAAAACTATTACAATTATCCATCTGTTTAATAAAAGCCCTTACTTGCGCGAGCGTTGACGACACAGATACTTGTACTCGTAATCTAATTCAAATCTATTTCCAAAACAGTTTGAACATCATTGCCATAATTTCTTTCACTGCTATATTTCCAATCAATCGAATCTCTGACAAAACCCCTTTCAACAGGATTATGATCTAATTTATTAGCTCTCATCCAAATTTTATGAGTCCTCAACCGAATTTAGTTAGTCATCAACCGAACTTTATTAGTCTAAAAGTAAATAAAGTTAGTAAGGATGTATATTTAATTAGTCCAAAAGTATATTAAGTCAGTCTAAACGTGTATTAAATCAGTCCAGACGATAATTAAATTAGTCTAAAAGTATATTAAGTTAATCCAAACGTGTATTAAATCAGTCCAGACAATAATTAAATTAGTCTAAAAGTATATTAAGTTAGTCCAAACGTGTATTAAATCAGTCCAGACGATAATTAAATTAGTCTAAACGTATATTTAATTAGTCCAACAGTGAATTTAGTTAGTCCTAATGATAATAAAGTTAGTCCTAAAGGTTAATCTCTATTAGAATAAGACATTCATTAATTACAAATCCTCAAAAAATGGCCCTCTCAGCAAAGTAAAATCGGACTTTAAAACAAAGCGAACCGCTTTAAGCCGCCCTAAATTTGTCTAACACAAAAAAACAAAATCATGTTAGACCACATTATTCTCACAGTTAGCGATTTCAAACGTTCGGTAGATTTTTATACGAAAGCCTTAGAACCGCTTGGCATTACAATGGAAATGGATTATAAAGGCCCAGAAAACCACCCTAATTTAAAAGGTTTTGGCGATGGCAACACTATCTTTTTTTGGATGAAGGAAGGAAAGGCCAATGCGAACGGAACGCATATCGGATTCGTAGCAAAAGACCACGCACAAGTGGATGCCTTCCACAAAGCGGCAGTTGCAGCCGGAGCCCAAGTTCTTGAATCTCCTAGAGTTTTTCTTGAATATTATCCTGGGTATTATGCGACATGGGTACTTGATCCTGACGGTTATGAAATTGAGCTTGTACACAAAAGCTAAAGACAGAATTTAATTCTAGCATAAAATTATAGAGAGAGGTGTTTTATATTTGCGCCTCTCTTTTTATTCGTAAATTTGTGATCATGGGACAGCAACAAAGCGAATATGCAGAAATTCTATTGTCGTGCATTGAAGAAAAATACTTCAAGAATGAAATTGCTTTAGAGCACCATTCTTTTGCAAGGATCATTTCGGGCGAAATGAAAGTGATACAGGCGGATAAGACCTATACTTTTGGTCCCGGACAGACCTTGCTTTTCCCCCGAAACCAACTTTCTACACTGATTAAAAATCCAAAACACGGACTGCCGTACAAAGCGATGGTAATCTTTTTTACGCCAAAAAGATTAAAAGATTTTTATACCAAAAATCCTATTCAATTTACATCGCCACATCTGCATAAGATCAAGACCTTTGAAAGCCATCCCCTTTTGGAAAGCTTTTTTGCTTCTTTGATTCCTTATTTTGATTTAGAAAGTGATCTGCCTGAAAAAATTGTTTCCATAAAAATAGAAGAAGCGCTGACCATACTTCGCAGCATCGATGCCACGGCAGATAACATCTTAGCTGATTTTTCACAGCCTGATAAAATCAATCTTGCCCAGTTCATGGAGAAGAATTATATGTTCAATTTGACAATCGAAAGGTTCAGCTACCTGACCGGAAGAAGCCTCACTACTTTTAAGCGTGATTTCAAAAAAGAATTCAACAATACGCCTCAAAAGTGGATTATCCAAAAAAGACTAGAACTTGCCCATTATCAACTGTCTGAAAAGAAGCAAAAACCGATTGATGTGTATCTTGAAACTGGTTTTGAAAATCTTTCGCATTTTTCTTTTGCGTTCAAAAAGCATTTTGGATATTCGCCTACGGAGCTGACGTGCAATCGATAAAATTTTCCTTAAATTCATACGATAAACAACAATGCTAACCGAAAACCTCCTAAAACAAGTCGCTTTCATCAAAGAAATCGACAAGCTGAAATACATCCAGCGCAAGACCAAGCTTTTCAACAGCGACCGCCACGAAAATGACGCCGAACACAGCTGGCATCTGGCCATGATGGCAATTGTTTTAGCCGAGCATTCAGACAAGCCAATAGACGTGCTGAAAGTTTTGAAAATGGTTTTGATCCACGACATTGTGGAGATTGATGCGGGCGATATTTTTATTTATGATACGGTAAAAAACCATTCCAACACCGACGAGGAACTGCTTGCCGCACAAAGAATCTTCGGGCTCTTGCCTGCAGCACAAGCTGAAGAATTTATAGCCATCTGGAAAGAATTCGAAGACGGAATAACCGACGAAGCCAAGTTTGCCAAAACAATGGACCGATTCGAACCCCTACTCCAAAACACTTCAAACAACGGCGGAACTTGGAAGGAATTTGACGTGCCGTATCAGAAAGTTTATGACAAGAAAGTAGCGATCAAAGACGGTTCATCCACCATCTGGAATTACGCCGAAAATTTAATTAATGAAAGCGTGGAAAAAGGAATTTTAAAGAAGTAACTTAAATCAGCTGAATCTTAGCCTGACATAAACATGCTTTATTCCCTTTTTATCAGATTCCTTTTCGTCGATTTCTAAAATATCGGTAAGCGATTTCAGCATGGGCGTAAGCTTTGCAAAACCATAATTTCTGGAATCAAATTCAGGCTTTTTCCTGACCACAAGATTTCCAACATCGCCCAAAAATGCCCATCCGTCGTCGTCGGCGATATCTTCAATGGTCGATTCGATGAGTTGTATAATATCTTCATCGATTTTATTAAGCGGTTTTTGAGTAGCTTTTTCAGCAATTTTAGCGACTTCTTTTTCAACCACTTTTTTAATTTCAGAAGCAGCAACGGTGCTTTTAATTGTCTTTTTCTTGATGGCTCCGTCTAAAACTTCAATGAAAATAAACCGGTCGCAAGCGCTTATGAAGGGTTTAGGCGTTTTCTGTTCCCCGATTCCAATGACTTTCATGCCCGATTCCCGCAGTCGAATTGCCAAGCGCGTAAAATCACTGTCGCTTGAAACAATGCAGAAACCGTCTAATTTGCCTGAATACAACAAATCCATCGCATCAATAATCAAGGCAGAATCAGAAGAATTTTTTCCAGAAGTATAGCTGTACTGCTGAATCGGCGTGATGGCGTGTTCCAGCAAAACGCTTTTCCATCCGTTGGCATTTGGACGCGTCCAGTCGGCATAAATTCGTTTGGTTGTCGGCGTTCCAAATTTGGTAATTTCTTCCATCATGCCTTTCACATTGCTGTAAGGCACATTGTCGGCATCAATCAATACCGCAAGTTTTAATTCTTTTACGTTTTGAGACATTTTAGAAATTTAAGTTCTTTAAAAGTAGTAAAAATATCGCCACTAGAAAATTTCGTTTTTAAAAACTAATCACAAACAAAAAAGACGCTTGTTACAGCGTCTTTTCAATTAAGCCTTAACAGCTTTATTTATATTCTCAATAAAAATATCAAACAGATAAGAAGAGTCATGCGGACCAGGACTCGCTTCTGGATGGTATTGCACTGAGAAACAGTTTTTGTTTTTCATTCGCATTCCGGCAACGGTTCCGTCATTGATGTGCGTGTGTGTGATTTCTAAATCAGGATGTTTTTCTAGTTCTTCGCGATTGACTGCAAATCCGTGGTTTTGAGAAGTAATCTCTCCTTTTCCAGTGATTTCATTTTTCACCGGATGATTGATCCCTCTGTGTCCGTTGAACATTTTGTAAGTGGAAATTCCGTTTGCCAAAGCCAATACTTGGTGGCCAAGACAGATTCCGAAAACAGGTTCGTCATTCTCCAAGATTTTCTTGGCAATCTCAATAGCGCCAAAAAGCGGATCAGGATCTCCAGGACCATTTGAAAGGAAAAATCCGTCTGGATTAAACGCTTTCATTTCTTCGTAAGTCGTATCGAAAGGAAAAACTTTGATGTAGCAGTCTCTCTTTGCTAGGTTTCTCAAGATGTTTTTCTTGATCCCTAAATCCAAAGCTGCGATTTTATATTGAGCGGTTTCTTCTCCGATAAAATAAGGCTCTTTTGTAGAAACTTTTGAAGCCAGTTCCAAACCTTTCATATCTGGAACTTCAGCAAGCAATGCTTTTAATTCTTCTACTGATTTTCCATCTGTAGAAATTACCGCATTCATCGCTCCATTATCGCGGATATAGCTTACCAAAGCTCTGGTGTCTACATCAGAAATGCAGATCAGGTTTTGTTTCTTGAAATAATCTTCCAAGTTTTCTGAAGAGTTCACACGGGAATGATTGAAAGAAAAGTTTTTGCAAACCAATCCAGAAATCATGATTTTGTCTGCTTCAATGTCTTCTTCATTTACGCCGTAGTTTCCGATGTGGGCGTTTGTTGCGACCATGATCTGGCCGAAATAAGAAGGATCTGTGAAGATTTCTTGGTAGCCGGTCATTCCTGTATTAAAACATACTTCTCCAAAAGTAGTGCCGCTGATTCCCATTGATTTTCCGTGGAAAATGGTTCCGTCGCTTAAGAGCAGGATGGCGCTTTGTCGTGTTGTGTATTTCATTCGTCGTAGTTATTTTTTTTTATTTGACTCATGGAACTCGCTAAGCTTCGTTTCATTTGTAGTTGTTGTGTGTAGTTGCGGGTGCAAATTTAATTCAATTTATGGGTATTTGAAAATTTATTTGTTCTGCTTGTATGTTTTGGAATGCGGATTTTGGCGGATGGCGCTGATTAACGCGGATTTTTCAAAAATTGTGCTTATAATCTTCTTGTGACCGTGCGGACAAAGGACGAATCTGCGATGTCTTTAGCTTTTAAAAACGTTCCCTCGACTGCGCTCGGGATGACACTGAAGATATTGCTTACCGACAAAGGTTGGGACTGGCGTTTGCAAAAATGCCAAGCGTTTCTCTCATAGCCCCGATGGTGCCTTTGTTTGAGCTCTTAAACCTGCGACCGAGCAGGTTTAAAGCGAGTGGCTCCAGCGGAAATTGCCTTTGCTGGAAATGCCTTGTGTTTCGCTTCTGAAAACGTTCCCTCGACTGTGCTTGACAAACTTTATGTGATTGCTTCGTTCCTCGCAATGACGCAAAAAAAAAGGATAAACTATAATAGCTTATCCTTGATTTTTTTATGAAATGAATTTCTTCATTATTCTGCAGCGTCTGTAGAAGTTTCTTCAGTAGATTTTGCTGGTGCTTCTGCTTTTGGAGCTTCTTCAACAACTGTTTCTTCTTTTTTAGCTTTTCCACCACGACGGCTTTTTGCTTTTTTAACTTCTTTTTTACCACCGTTGTAAAGTTCGTTGAAATCTACTAGTTCGATCATCGCCATGTCAGCGTTATCTCCTAGACGATTTCCAAGCTTGATGATACGTGTGTATCCACCTGGACGATCTCCTACTTTTGCAGCTACGTCTCTGAACAAGTCAGTTACCGCATATTTGCTTCTTAGGTAAGCGAAAACAACACGTCTGTTGTGCGTTGTATCATCCTTTGATTTTGTGATCAATGGCTCAACGAATTGTTTAAGCGCTTTTGCTTTAGCGACAGTTGTGTTAATACGTTTGTGCTCGATAAGAGAACAAGCCATATTAGCTAACATTGCCTTTCTGTGCGATGTTTGTCTGCTTAAGTGATTGAATTTTTTTCCGTGTCTCATGACGTGTTTTTTTTAACTTCATCTTGCTTCAATCCTCTTTGGAGAGCAAAATATGAAGTAATTTATTCTTTATCTAATTTGTATTTTGCTAAGTCCATACCGAAATGCAGGTTTTTCACAGCCACAAGCTCATCAAGCTCAGTCAATGATTTTTTACCGAAATTACGGAATTTCATTAAGTCGTTTTTGTTGAAAGATACTAGATCTCCGAGTGTATCCACTTCAGCCGCTTTTAAGCAATTTAATGCTCTCACTGACAGATCCATATCAACAAGCTTAGTTTTAAGCAATTGTCTCATGTGCAATGACTCTTCGTCATATGATTCTGTCTGAGCGATTTCATCAGCTTCTAGTGTTATTCTTTCATCAGAGAACAGCATGAAATGGTGAATCAAAACTTTTGCAGCTTCAGTAAGGGCATCTTTTGGATTGATTGATCCGTCAGTTTTGATTTCAAAAACTAATTTCTCGTAATCTGTTTTTTGCTCTACACGGAAGTTTTCAATTGCATATTTTACGTTCTTTACCGGAGTAAAGATTGAATCTGTAAAAATAGTACCGATTGCAGCATTTTGTTTTTTGTTCTCTTCTGCAGGAACGTATCCTCTACCTTTTTCAATAGTCAACTCCATGTTCAAGTTAACTTTGCTATCTAAATTGCAGATAACCAATTCTGGGTTCAATACTTGGAATCCAGAAATGAATTTTTGAAAATCTCCAGCAGTGATCTGGTCTTTACCAGAAATTGAGATGGAAACAGATTCGTTATCGATATCTTCAATCTGACGTTTGAAACGTACTTGCTTAAGATTAAGGATAATTTCTGTAACGTCTTCAACTACTCCTGAAATTGTAGAAAACTCGTGATCTACACCTTCGATACGAACAGATGTAATTGCATATCCTTCTAAAGCGGAAAGCAAGACTCTTCTAAGTGCATTACCAACAGTCAATCCATAGCCAGGTTCTAAAGGTCTGAATTCAAACTTACCTTCAAAATCGGTTGAATCGATCATGATAACTTTATCGGGCTTCTGAAAATTAAATATTGCCATATGTTCGACTAGTGTCTATTATTTGTTATACAACTCTACGATTAGCTGCTCTTTAATGTTTTCTGGAATTTGAAGTCTTGCTGGAACTGAAACGAAAACACCTTCTTTAAGGTCGTTGTTCCAAGTGATCCATTCGTAAACATGACTTGAATTAGATAATGAACGGTCGATCGCTTCTAATGATTTAGATTTTTCACGAACTGCTACTTTATCTCCAGGTTTTAGGTGGTAAGAAGGAATGTTTACAAGTTCACCGTTAACAGTGATGTGTCTGTGAGAAACGATTTGACGTGCAGCTCTTCTTGAAGGAGCGATACCCATTCTGAATACTACGTTGTCTAATCTTGCTTCACATAATTGTAAAAGAACTTCACCTGTTACACCTTTAGTTGCAGATGCTTTTTCGAATAAGTTTCTGAATTGTTTTTCTAAGATACCGTAAGAGTATTTAGCTTTTTGCTTTTCCATCAACTGGACAGCATATTCAGATTTTTTTCCTCTTTTTTTAGCCTGCCCGTGTTGTCCGGGTGGATAATTTCTTCTTTCGAAAGATTTGTCATCTCCGAAAATTGCCTCGCCAAATTTACGAGCGATTCTTGTACTTGGACCAGTATATCTTGCCATTTCTAAAAATTAAATTAAGGTAGAGATTATGAATTCAGGTCATATCCTCCGATAATCTATTATCTACCTAGTTATACTTAAATATATATTAAACTCTACGTCTTTTTGGAGGACGACATCCATTGTGAGGCATTGGAGTAACATCAATGATTTCAGTTACTTCGATTCCACCATTATGAAGAGAACGGATAGCAGACTCACGTCCGTTTCCTGGTCCTTTTACATAAACTTTCACTTTTTTAAGTCCAGCCTCTAACGCTACTTTACTACAATCTTCTGCTGCCATTTGAGCTGCATATGGAGTGTTCTTTTTAGAACCTCTAAAGCCCATTTTACCAGCTGAAGACCAAGAAATAACTTCACCTTTTTTGTTTGTCAAAGAAATGATGATATTATTGAAGGTAGCAGAAATATGAGCTTCTCCCGTTGATTCAACGATAACTTTACGTTTTTTTGCAGTTGCTTTAGCCATATTACTTATTATTTAGTTGCTTTTTTCTTGTTAGCAACAGTTTTTCTTTTACCTTTTCTTGTTCTAGAGTTGTTCTTAGTTCTTTGTCCTCTTAATGGAAGACCAGATCTGTGACGAATTCCTCTGTAGCATCCGATATCCATTAAACGTTTGATGTTTAATGAAATTTCTGAACGTAACTCACCTTCGATTTTAAAAAATGATACAGCTTCACGAATTGCTCCGATCTCGTCATCATTCCAATCTTGAACTTTAGTATCTTGGCTAACTTGAGCTTTTTCTAAAATCTCGATAGCTCTGCTTGATCCTATTCCGAAGATATAAGTCAAAGCGATAACTCCTCTTTTGTTTTTTGGGATATCTACCCCTGCTATTCTTGCCATAACTATCCTTGTCTTTGTTTAAATCTAGGATTCTTTTTGTTAATCACGTATAATCTGCCTTTTCTTCGCACAATCTTGCACTCGGCACTTCTCTTTTTTACTGAAGCTCTAACTTTCATATCCTTAATATCTATAAGTAATTCTTGCTTTTGACAAATCGTAAGGGCTCATTTCTAGTTTCACTTTATCGCCAGGCAATAATTTGATGTAGTGCATACGCATTTTACCAGAAATGTGAGCGATCACAATATGTCCATTTTCTAACTCTACACGGAACATCGCATTTGATAATGCTTCAATGATTGAACCGTCTTGTTCTATTGCTGATTGTTTTGCCATAAATTAAGCTACTGCTTTTCTGTTTTTACCGCTCTTCATCAGACCGTCGTAATGCTTGTTCAACAAATATGAATTAATTTGTTGGATAGTATCACTTGCAACACCCACCATAATCAATAACGATGTACCACCATAAAACAAAGCCCAAGATGGTTGAACATCTAAAACACTTACAACAATTGCTGGGAACACAGCTATTAAAGCAAGAAATAATGAGCCTGGAAACGTTACTAATGACATAATTCTATCTAAGAATTCAGAAGTTTCAGCTCCAGGTCTAATTCCCGGGATGAAACCGCCGCTTCTTTTCAAGTCATCTGCCATCTTATTTGTAGGTACCGTAATTGCGGTGTAAAAGTAAGTAAAAACTACGATTAACAACGCAAAAACTAAATTATACTGCCATCCAAAGATATTTTGGAATGCCGTACTCACAGAAGTCGCTGTTTCTGAACTAGATAGACCAGCCAAAGCCGCAGGAATAAACATGATTGCTTGCGCAAAAATGATAGGCATAACTCCAGAAGCATTAAGCTTTAATGGAATCCATTGTCTATTTCCGGCTTGTTCGAACTCTCCAGAAGCAGTACGACGAGCGTATTGTACTGGAATTTTTCTAACGGCCATCACTAATAAGATACAAGCTACGATTACCAAAAGCCAAATTATTACTTCGAAAACTAATAACATCGGCCCACCATTATTGTTTGTTACCCTAGTTGAAAACTCTTGGATGAATGCTTGTGGCATTCTAGAGATGATTCCAACCATGATCAATAATGAGATTCCGTTTCCAATTCCTTTATCAGTAATTTTTTCACCCAACCACATTGCGAAGATAGTACCTGAAACAAGTATTACCACAGATAAAAACTGGAACGCAAAAGGCGAGATCAATCCTGGATTAACATTAGAAAGGAAAGCTTCTCCTGGCAAAGTTCTGTATAGATTGAAAATATAACCCGGAGCTTGAACTAAAGTAATAACGATAGTCAGCCAGCGAGTGATTTGATTCATTTTCTTTCTGCCACTTTCTCCATCTTTTTGAAGTTTTTGAAGGTAAGGCACAGCGATACCCATCAATTGAACAACGATAGATGCAGAAATATATGGCATAATACCTAATGCAAATACAGATGCTTGCGAAAACGCACCACCTGTAAATACATCGATTAGCCATCCAATCCCTTCTTTAGTTTGATCAGTAAGTCCATTTAACTTAGTCGCATCAATACCTGGAAGTGTTACTTGTGCACCAAAACGGTATACTAATAACAGACCAAGAGTCACTAAAATTCTATTTTTTAGTTCTTCAATTTTCCAAGCATTGCTTAGCGATTCTATAAATTTCTTCATCTTAACTATAAGAATTATAAAGTTACAGCTTCTCCACCAGCAGCTTCAATAGCAGCTTTTGCAGTAGCAGTAAATTTATGAGCGGTTACCTTTAATTTAGTTGTTAATTCGCCTCTACCCAAAATCTTAACGATTTCGTTTTTAGTTGCCAAACGGTTTGCTACAAAAACTGCCATATCAACAGTTCCGTCAGTAATAATTCCGTTGTCAACTAAAGCTTGAAGCGTGTCAAGGTTTACACCTTCGTATTCTTTACGATTGATGTTTGTAAAACCAAACTTAGGCACACGTCTTTGAAGCGGCATTTGACCACCTTCAAAACCAATCTTTTTAGAATAACCAGAACGAGATTTTGCTCCTTTGTGACCTCTTGCAGAAGTACCACCTTTACCAGAACCTTCTCCTCTACCTAATCTTTTATTTTGATTGTGTGTAGAACCTTCAGCAGGTTGTAAGTTACTTAAATTCATAACTATAATTTGTTATTTAGCTTCTTCAACAGAAACTAAGTGTTTTACTTTGTTTATCATCCCAAGGATAGCAGGGTTTGAATCATGCTCCACAACTTGTCCCATTTTACGAAGACCTAAAGCCTCAAGACCTCTTTTTTGAGTAAGAGGGCAATTGATTTTGCTTCTAACTTGTTTTACTAATAATTTTGCCATAATTTCCTTGAATTAACCTTTAAAAACTTTCTCTAAAGAAACACCTCTTTGTTTTGCAACAGTGTGAGCGCTTCTCATTTGCAATAAAGCATCAAAAGTTGCTTTAACTACGTTATGAGGATTAGAAGAACCTTGAGATTTTGATAATACGTCGTGAATACCTACTGATTCAAGAACTGAACGAACAGCTCCACCAGCGATAACTCCTGTACCGTGAGAGGCAGGAATCAAGAATACGCGTGCACCACCAAATTTACCTTTTTGCTCGTGAGGAACAGACTGACCGTTCAAAGGAATTTTTACTAAATTTTTCTTAGCATCTTCTACTGCTTTCGCAATTGCTTCAGAAACGTCTTTAGATTTTCCTAATCCGTGACCAACTACTCCGTTTTCATCACCTACCACTACAATTGCAGAAAAACCGAAAGCTCTACCACCTTTTGTAACTTTAGTAACACGATTAACACTTACCAAACGATCTTTTAATTCAAGACCACTAGGCTTTACTAACTCTACATTTTTGTATTTACTATTAGACATACTATATTAGAATTTAAGTCCAGCTGCTCTCGCACCTTCCGCTAATGATTGAATACGTCCGTGGTATAAATAACCTCCTCTATCGAAAGTCACTGTATCAATACCAGCTTTTAAAGCTTTTTCACCAACCAGTTTTCCAACTGATGCAGCTACTTCAACGTTTGTACCTTTACTTACTTCTTTTTCTCTTGAAGATGCAGCTAATAAAGTTACCCCGTTCACATCATCAATTAGTTGTGCGTAGATTTCTTTATTACTTCTAAATACAGATAATCTTGGTTTAGCAGCAGTACCGCTTACAATTTTTCTGATTCTGAATTTAATTCTCTGTCTTCTTTCAGATTTTGTTAATGACATAATCTTTCTATTTTTAAGCTGATTTACCTGCTTTTCTTCTTAATACTTCACCAACAAACTTAACTCCTTTTCCTTTGTAAGGTTCTGGCTTACGGAAAGCTCTAATCTTAGCCGCTACCTGTCCTACAAGTTGTTTATCAAAAGATGTTAATTTCACAATTGGGTTCTTACCTTTTTCAGAAATTGTTTCCAAAGTTACTTCTGGAGCGATATCTAAAACGATATTGTGTGAGAATCCTAGAGCTAAATCTAATTTATTTCCTTGGTTTGAAGCTCTATAACCAACTCCAACCAATTCTAATGATTTAGTAAAACCTTCAGACACACCAATAATCATATTGTTTACAAGTGATCTGTATAATCCGTGCTTTGCTCTTTGGTCTTTATGATCAGATGATCTTTCAACTAGAACTTGACCATCTTCAACTTTTACAGTTACATCAGAAAATTCCTGAGTAAGTTGACCTAATTTTCCTTTTACTGTAATCACACCTTCAGCAACTTCAACAGTTACTCCAGCAGGGATTACAACGGGATTTTTTCCTATTCTTGACATCGTTAAGTCGTTTTAAATTAGTATACGTAACAGATTACTTCACCACCAATATTCAATTGCTTAGCTTGTTTTCCTGTCATCAAGCCTTTTGATGTAGAAACAATAGCAATTCCTAATCCGTTAAGGATTCTTGGAAGGTTAGCAGCACCTGCATATTTACGCAAACCTGGTTTACTAATTCTTTGGATATCTTTGATAACTGGCTCTTTAGTATCTTTATCATACTTCAAAGCGATTTTGATTGAACCCTGAACAGAGTTGTCTTCAAATTTGTAACTTAAGATATAACCTTGATCAAATAAGATCTTTGTTATTTCTTTTTTTAGATTAGATGCAGGGATCTCAACAACTTTGTGGTTTGCAGCCACGGCGTTTCTTACCCTTGTCAAATAATCCGCAATAGGATCTGTATACATATGTATAAAATTGCGGTTTTGGTTTTCTTTTCGGACCATCCGAAAGAACCTGAAACCATTAAACTTAGTTAATTAATCAACAGATAGTTGTCAATTTACCGACAAAAATCCGGCAAACTTACAACTATCTGTTGACATATCAAAATTGCAAATAATATTTTTACCAGCTTGCTTTTTTAACACCTGGAATTAGTCCATTATTAGCCATTTCACGGAAAGTTACACGTGAAATTCCGAATTGACGCATATACCCTCTAGGTCTTCCTGTTAATTTGCAACGGTTGTGCAAACGAACTGGAGAAGCATTTTTCGGTAATTTTTGCAAACCTTCGAAATCTCCAGCTTCTTTCAAAGCTTTTCTTTTCTCAGCATACTTTGCTACCGTTTTTTCTCTTTTCACCTCACGGGCTTTCATTGATTCTTTAGCCATGTCTTAATTCTTTTTAAAAGGTAAACCTAATTCTGCCAATAATGATTTTGCTTCTTTATCTGTTTTTGCAGATGTAACGAAGGTAATATCCATTCCTGAGATTTTGTTAACTTTATCGATATCAATTTCTGGGAAAATGATTTGTTCCAAAACTCCAAGGTTGTAATTTCCTCTTCCGTCAAAACCAGTAGCCTTAATTCCGCTAAAGTCTCTTACACGTGGTAAAGAAGAAGTAATAAGTCTGTCTAAAAACTCATACATTCTTTCTCCACGCAAAGTTACTTTTGCACCAATCGGCATTCCTTTTCTCAATTTGAATGACGCAACGTCTTTCTTAGAGATAGTAGATACTGCTTTTTGACCTGTAATTTTTGTCAACTCATCAACCGCATAGTCAATAAGTTTTTTATCAGATACAGCAGCACCAACTCCTTTACTTAAAACGATTTTTTCAAGTTTTGGAACTTGCATTACGTTTTTGTAACCGAATTCTTCTTTAAGAGCAGAGATAACTCTGTCTTTATATTCCTGTTTTAGTCTAGGTGTATACTCCATTACTATAGTACTTGATTAGATTTTTTTGCAAATCTTACTTTCTTATCTCCTTCAATTTTCGAACCTGTCTTAGTAGCTTCCTTAGTTTTAGGATCTATAAGAGATAGGTTAGAAATGTGAATTGGAGCTTCTTTCTTAACGATTCCGCCTTGAGGGTTTTTCGCACTTGGTTTCGTGTGTTTTGAAACCATGTTAGCACCTTCAACGATCGCTTTATTTTTCTCACGGTCTACTCGCAAAACTTTACCTTCAGTACCTTTGTGGTCTCCAGCAATTACTCTTACGATATCTCCTGATTTGATTTTTAGCTTTATCATCTCGTAAATAATTAAAGCACTTCTGGTGCCAATGATACAATTTTCATGAATTGTCTTTCACGAAGTTCTCTTGCTACCGGACCAAAAACACGAGTTCCTCTCATTTCTCCTGCAGCGTTCAAAAGAACACATGCATTGTCATCGAAACGGATATAAGAACCGTCGGCTCTTCTCACTTCTTTTTTGGTACGTACAACAACTGCAGTTGAAACAGCTCCTTTTTTAACGCTTCCGTTAGGAGATGTATCTTTGATAGAAACTACAATCTTGTCACCAACAGAGGCATACCTTCTTTTGGTACCTCCTAAAACACGGATAGTTAAAACTTCTTTAGCCCCTGTGTTATCTGCTACTTTTAGTCTTGATTCTTGTTGTACCATAATTATTTAGCTCTTTCAATGATTTCAACTAATCTCCAACATTTTGATTTACTTAAAGGACGCGTTTCGCTAATTCTTACAGTATCTCCAATGTTACAGTCGTTTGTTTCGTCGTGTGCAACGTATTTCTTTGTTTTCAACACGAACTTACCGTATAGTGGGTGTTTTACTTTTCTTGTTTCAGAAACAACAATAGATTTCTCCATTCTGTTGCTAGTAACAACCCCAACTCTTTCTTTTCTTAAATTTCTTTTATCTTCCATCTTTGAGCAGAATACAATTATTGTAAATCTCTTTTGCTTATCTCAGTAGCTACTCTAGCAACCGATCTTCTTACACCTCTTAATTGAAGCGGATTTTCGATTGGCGAGATAGTATGAGCGGTTTTTAAGTCGGCATATGTCTTCTTAAGCTGAGATAATTTCTCTTGTAATTCAGCAATAGACAGATCTTTAATTTCTGATTGTTTCATAATAAATATTAATTATGCTTCGAAATCTCTAGCAACGACGAATTTAGTTTTTACGGGAAGCTTTTGAGCTGCAAGACGTAACGCCTCTTTTGCAACTGACAAAGGAACTCCACCAACTTCAAACATAATTCTTCCTGGTTTAACAACGGCAGCCCAATATTCTACGGCACCTTTACCTTTACCCATACGTACCTCTAGAGGTTTCTTTGTGATTGGTTTGTCTGGAAATATTTTGATCCATAATTGTCCTTCTCTTTTCATGAAACGAGTTGCAGCAATACGTGCCGCTTCTATTTGACGAGAAGTTAAGAACATTCCATCTTCATGTACAGATTTAATACCAAACATTCCATTAGAAAGTTCATGCCCTCTTTGAGAGTTTCCTTTCATTTTACCCTTCTGTACCTTGCGGTATTTTGTTCTTTTAGGCTGTAACATTTTTCTTTAATTTAAAAATTACTTTCTTTTACGATCTGCACCTGGTTTTCTGTCTTTGTTGAAAGGCTTGCGATCTCCTCTTGGAGAATCTCCACCTTTTCCACCAGCACCGGCTTGTTTCTTATCCATTCCAACTAGTGGAGATAGATCTCTTTTACCGTAAACTTCACCTTTCATGATCCACACTTTGATTCCCATTCTACCATAAGTAGTATGTGCTTCAGCCAAAGCATAATCGATGTCGGCTCTGAAAGTAGATAAAGGAACACGTCCTTCTTTAAAACCTTCTGAACGTGCCATTTCAGCACCATTCAAACGACCTGAAATTAAAACTTTGATACCTTCTGCATTCATACGCATTGCGGCAGCAATAGCCATTTTAATTGCTCTTCTGTATGAAATACGACTTTCAATTTGACGAGCAATACTAGTCCCTACTAAGTAAGCGTCTAGTTCTGGTCTCTTGATTTCAAAGATGTTGATTTGAACCTCTTTGTCAGTAACTTTCTTAAGTTCTTCTTTCAACTTGTCTACCTCTTGGCCACCTTTTCCGATAATGATACCAGGTCTAGCAGTAGTGATAGTAACGGTTACAAGTTTCAAAGTTCTCTCGATGATTACTTTTGATACACTAGCTTTTGATAAACGAGCATGGATATACTTTCTGATTTTATAGTCTTCAGCAAGTTTATCGCCGTAGTCATTTCCACCATACCAGTTTGAATCCCATCCTCTGATGATACCAAGTCTGTTTCCAATTGGATTTGTCTTTTGTCCCATCTTAATTATTTGCTTGTGTGTTATCTAATTGTCCTAATACGATTGTTACGTGGTTAGAACGTTTTCTAATTCTGTGTGCGCGACCTTGTGGAGCTGGACGAAGTCTTTTCAACATCATTCCACCATCTACTCTGATCTCTTTAACGATTAAGCCTGCTTCAGCTACGTTACCTTCTGCATTTTTCTGCTCCCAATTGTTGATTGCAGATAACAAAAGTTTCTCTAACTTTCTTGAAGCTTCTTTAGAACTGAATCTTAATATATTCAAAGCTCTTTCCACTTTCTGACCTCTTACTAGATCTGCTACTAAGCGCATTTTTCTAGGTGAAGTAGGGCAGTTATTCAATTTTGCGAAGGCAATCTGCTTGTTAGCTTCTTTGATGCCTTCAGCTCTTTCTCTTTTACGAACTCCCATTGCTTCTTATTTTTTACCTTTGTTTTTTGCTCCAGCGTGACCTCTAAAAGATCTTGTTGGTGAAAATTCTCCTAATTTGTGACCTACCATGTTTTCTGTTACGTAAACTGGTACAAACTGACGACCGTTGTGAACTGCGATAGTTTGTCCAACAAAATCTGGAGTAATCATAGAAGCTCTAGACCATGTCTTTACAACTCCTTTGTTACCTTTTTCAATATTTTCTTGAACTTTTTTATCTAACTTATAGTGAACAAAAGGTCCTTTTTTTAATGAACGTGCCATATCTTATTATTTCTTTCTACGTTCTACGATATACTTGTTACTCGGGTTTTTCTTAGAACGGGTTCTATAACCTTTAGCAGGTATTCCGTTTCTAGAACGTGGGTGTCCTCCAGAAGAACGTCCTTCACCACCACCCATTGGGTGATCGACAGGGTTCATCGCTACTGGTCTTGTTCTTGGTCTTCTACCTAACCATCTAGATCTACCTGCTTTTCCAGATACCACTAATTGATGATCAGAATTAGATACTGCTCCAATTGTAGCTGAACAAGTAAGCAAGATTAATCTTGTTTCACCTGAAGGCATTTTGATTGTAGCATATTTTCCATCTCTTGCCATTAATTGAGCGAAAGTTCCAGCAGAACGAGCAATTACAGCTCCTTGACCTGGACGCAACTCAATACAAGAGATAACAGTTCCCAAAGGAATTTTACTCAAAGGCAATGTATTACCGATTTCTGGAGCCGCATCTGAACCAGAAACTACTTTCTGACCCACTTGCAATCCGTTTTGTGCGATAATGTAAGTTTTCTCTCCATCAGCATAAGCTAACAAAGCGATAAACGCAGTACGATTCGGGTCATATTCAATAGATTTTACTGAAGCTGGAATTCCATCTTTAGTTCTTTTGAAATCGATGATACGATATCTCTGCTTGTGACCACCACCCGTATAACGCATGGTCATCTTTCCTTGACTATTTCTACCGCCTGAGTTTTTTATCGGTGCGATCAATGAACGCTCCGGCTTATCAGTTGTAATGGCGTCAAAACCATTAACAACTCTAAAACGCTGACCCGGGGTAATAGGTTTTAATTTTCTAACTGACATGTTTCTGCCTTATTTTAGATATTATTATAAAAATCGATGGTTTCTCCTTCTTGTACTTGAACGATTGCTTTTTTGTAAGCATTTGTCTTTCCATTGATGATACCACTCTTAGTGTACTTCGTCGATCTATCAGCTCTGTAGTTCATTGTATTTACTTCAACAACTGAAATTCCATAAGCAGCCTCTACAGCATTCTTAATTTGAATTTTGTTTGCTTTTTTATCTACAATAAATCCAAAACGATTGAAAACCTCACCATCTTTAGTGATTTTTTCTGTGATAATTGGTTTAATTATAATACTCATAGCTTATTATTTGCTTAAATTTTCTTCAATTCCTTCTAAAGATCCTTCTAAAAGCACTAAATTATTTGCATTTAAAATAGCATAAGTACTTAATTCTGAACTACTTACAACGCTAGATGTCTTCAAATTACGTGATGACAAATATACATTTTTATTTGACTCTCCCAACACGAATAAAGATTTTTTATTCTCTAACCCTAAAGCTTTCAAAACGTTAATGAAATTTTTAGTGTTTGGAGTATCAAATGTGAAGTCTTCTAGAACTGTAATATTTGATTCTTTTGCTTTGATTGAGAAAGCAGATTTTCTTGCCAATCTTTTCAAGCTTTTATTCAATTTGAATGAATAACTTCTTGGTCTTGGTCCGAAAACTGTACCTCCACCTTTAAACAAAGGGTTTTTTGCACTACCAGCACGAGCCGTACCAGTTCCTTTTTGCTTTTTAATCTTACGAGTAGATCCCGCAACTTCAGCTCTTTCTTTAGCTTTGTGCGTTCCTTGTCTTTGATTAGCAAGATATTGCTTCACATCAAGGTATACTGCGTGATTATTTGGCTCAATTGCGAATACTGAATCAGAAAGAGTGATCGTTCTGCCAGTTTCTTTTCCGTTGAAATTTAAAACTTTTACTTCCATTACTTCTGAATGATTACATAAGAGTTAGTGTGTCCTGGAACACATCCTTTAACTAAAAGTAGGTTCTTGTCAGCAACAACTTTCAAAACTCTCAAGTTTTGAACCGTTACATTATCAGTTCCCATTCTTCCTGCCATACGCATTCCTTTGAATACTCTAGAAGGATAAGAAGAAGCTCCTACAGATCCTGGCGCTCTTAAACGGTTGTGTTGACCGTGAGTTGCTTGTCCAACACCACCAAAACCGTGACGTTTAACAACCCCTTGAAAACCTTTACCTTTTGATACACCTTGAACATCTACGAATTCACCTTCTGTAAAAACATCTACTGTCAATACATCACCTAAATTGTACTCGTTTTCAAACTTGAATTCAACGACTTTTTTCTTCGCAACAGTTCCAGCTTTTTTAAAGTGACCTACAGCCGCCTTAGTGGAGTGTTTCTCGTTTTTGTCATCGAAACCAAGTTGCAACGCTTCATACCCGTCAACACCTTTGGTTCTGACTTGGGTAACAACGCATGGTCCAGCTTCGATTACTGTACAAGGAATATTTTTCCCGTTTTCGTCGAAAATGCTAGTCATGCCGATTTTTCTACCAATTAACCCAGACATAAAAATTAATTTTGATTATTAAAAATTCCCTTCAATTTAAAAACCACATAAGTTTCCAAACAGGGAGTGCAAAAGTAGCTATTAAAATCGAATATACCAAACAGTTATAAAAATTAAATAGCTGATTATTACAATCTAAGAAAAAATTAAAATAGCAGTAATTGAAATTTTATCTGATACTTTTTAAAAACACCACTAAAAGATTCTATAAAAAATTCCAGAAAACCCCGCCATAAGAGACATTACCAGAATATTGTTTTAAAATAAATCTTTTCCAAAATCCAATTATAAAATAAAAAAAACAAAAAAGCGAAACATTTCTGTCTCGCTTTTTTTTTATAAAATATAATAGAAAATTATACTTTGATCTCTACTTCTACTCCACTTGGCAACTCTAATTTCATTAGAGCGTCAATTGTTTTTGATGAAGAAGAATAAATGTCAATCAATCTTTTGTATGACATTACTTCAAATTGCTCTCTCGCTTTTTTGTTAACGTGCGGAGAACGCAACACTGTGAAAAGTTTTTTGTGAGTTGGCAATGGAATTGGACCCGTTACAACCGCACCCGTACTTTTTACGGTTTTTACGATCTTTTCAGCAGACTTGTCTACCAACATGTGATCGTAAGATTTTAATTTTATTCTGATTTTTTGACTCATTTTCTTTAGAATTAAGCGTTACCTTTTGCTTTTTTGATTACCGCTTCAGATATGTTAGAAGGCGTTTCAGCATAGTGAGAAAACTCCATTGTTGAAGTAGCTCTACCTGACGACAATGTTCTTAATGTTGTAACATAACCGAACATCTCAGATAATGGCACATCAGCTTTGATTGTTTTAGCGCCATTTCTGTCACCCATATCATTAACTTGACCTCTACGACGGTTGATATCACCAACGATATCTCCCATGTTTTCTTCTGGAGTAATAACTTCCATTTTCATGATTGGCTCAAGAATTACAGCACCAGCAGCTTTAGCTACTTCTCTATAACCCATTCTTGCTGCTAATTCAAAAGAAAGAGCATCAGAATCCACAGGGTGGAAAGATCCATCTAACAAAGTTACTTTCAAGCTATCTACTTGGTATCCTGCTAAAGGACCAGTTTTCATTGCTTCTCTAAAACCTTTTTCTACAGAAGGGATATATTCTTTAGGAACGTTACCACCTTTTACAGAATTCACGAACTGCAATCCTACAGGAACTTTACCGTCAACTTCATCTGCTGGCTCAAGTACAAATACTATATCACCGAATTTACCACGACCACCTGATTGTTTTTTGTATGTTTCTCTGTGTTGAGCAGATTTTGTAAAAGCTTCTTTGTATTCAACTTGAGGCTCACCTTGGTTTACTTCAACTTTGAATTCACGTTTCATTCTATCAACCAAGATATCTAAGTGAAGCTCACCCATACCAGAGATAATAGTTTGACCAGAAGCCTCATCAGTTCTAACAGTAAATGTTGGATCTTCTTCAGCTAATTTTGCCAAAGCCATACCCATTTTATCAACGTCAGCTTTAGTTTTAGGCTCAATTGCAATACCAATTACCGGTGCCGGGAATTTCATAGACTCAAGAATAATTGGGTGTTTTTCATCACACAATGTATCTCCAGTTTTGATATCCTTAAATCCAACAGCAGCTCCAATATCTCCAGCTTCGATATAATCGATTGGATTTTGTTTGTTAGCGTGCATTTGATAGATACGAGAAATTCTTTCTTTGTTTCCAGAACGTGTATTCAAAACATAAGAACCTGCATCTAAACGACCTGAATAAGCACGGAAGAAAGCCAAACGACCTACGAATGGGTCAGTTGCAATCTTAAACGCTAGAGCAGCGAACGGCTCTTTAACGTCTGGCTTACGCAAGATTTTTGTTTGATCTTCTTCTAATAAATCAACATCATCAGGATCAATCCCAACAATACCTTCTTTATCCATTGGAGATGGCAAATATTTACATACAGCATCCAACATAAACTGAACTCCTTTGTTTTTGAAAGAAGATCCAGCAATCATTGGAATGATAGCCATATCCATAGTAGCCGCTCTAAGCGCTACGTTGATTTCTTCCTCTGTGATAGAATCTGGATCTTCCATGTATTTATCAAGGAGGTTCTCATCGTAATCAGCAACTGCTTCAATAAGGATATCTCTGTATTCTTTCACTTCAGCAAGCATGTCTTCTGGAATTGGCACAATATCAAAAGTTGCCCCTTGAGTTGCGTCATGCCAGATGATAGCTTGGTTTTTTACTAAATCTACAACACCTTTGAAATCATTTTCTTCACCGATTGGCAAAGTGATTGCAACTGCGTTTGATTTTAGCATATCTCTTACTTGTTGACAAACTGCCAAAAAGTTAGATCCTTGACGGTCCATTTTGTTTACGAATCCCATACGAGGAACTCTGTATTGGTCAGCAAGTCTCCAGTTAGTCTCAGACTGAGGCTCAACACCATCAACTGCACTAAACAAGAAAACCAATCCATCCAATACTCTCAAAGAACGGTTTACCTCTACGGTAAAATCAACGTGTCCAGGAGTATCAATGATATTAAAGTGATAAGGCAATGTTTCAGGAAGCACTTTTCCTTGCTCAGTTGGAAAGTTCCATTCGCAAGTTGTAGCAGCAGAAGTAATTGTAATACCTCTTTCTTGCTCTTGTGCCATCCAGTCCATTGTTGCAGCACCATCGTGCACCTCACCAATTTTGTGTGATTTTCCAGTATAAAAAAGGATACGCTCTGTTGTTGTTGTTTTACCAGCATCAATGTGAGCAGCAATCCCAATATTTCTTGTGTATTTTAAATCTCTAGCCATTTCTTAATGATTAAAATCTAAAGTGTGAGAATGCTTTGTTTGCTTCAGCCATTTTATGAGTATCCATTCTCTTTTTAACAGCAGCACCTTCTTCTTTAGCAGCAGCTAAAACTTCAGAAGCTAGTTTTTGAGCCATAGATTTCTCATTTCTTCTACGTGCATAAAGTATCATCCACTTCATTGCCATAGAGATTTTTCTGTCTGGTCTGATTTGCATTGGGATTTGGAATGTAGCTCCACCAACTCTACGGCTACGTACTTCTACGTGAGGCATAACGTTTGTCAAGGCATCTTTCCAGATTTCCAATGAAGATTTTTCTGCGTCTTGTTTCTTGTTTTCTACGATTTCTAATGCATCATAGAATACTTTGAAAGCAGTTGATTTTTTACCATCCCACATCAAGTTGTTCACGAAACGTGTTACTAACTGATCGTTAAATTTTGGATCTGGCAAAAGAGGTCTTTTTTTGGCCTGTCTTTTTCTCATTTCTTCGTTTTTTTGTTATTCGTTAATGTTCATCGTATAAAAACGTGCACTTTTAACTTATAACGTGTTTAAGATTACTTTTTTGCTTCTTTTGGGCGTTTAGCACCATACTTAGATCTTCTTTGCGTTCTTCCTGCAACACCTGATGTATCAAGCGCTCCACGAACGATGTGGTATCTAACTCCTGGTAAATCTTTTACCCTTCCACCCCTAACTAATACTATCGAGTGCTCTTGTAAATTGTGTCCTTCTCCAGGGATGTAAGCATTCACTTCATTACCATTTGTCAAACGTACACGCGCAACTTTACGCATTGCAGAGTTTGGTTTTTTTGGTGTAGTAGTGTAAACACGCGTACAAACCCCTCTTCTTTGAGGACAAGAATCTAAAGCAACCGATTTACTCTTCTTAGTCATCTGAGTTCTTCCAGTTCTTACTAATTGTTGAATTGTTGGCATAATTAATACTAAAATATATTATGATTTAATTTTCCCGCTTTTTACGGGGTTGCAAATGTATGAATATTTTTTTTTTAAACAAACCTTAATTCATTAATTTTCAATCCTATTAGCCAATAATATTTTTCGAATATATTATTCCTTCATTTTTTGCGTTACTTTTACAAACATAATCCGCTTGCTTTTAAATAATTTAATTCCCTTTTGAAAAAACTCATTCCTCTTATATTCTTCTTTTTCAGCCTTCAAAGTTTTGGGCAAAATCTGTATTTAAAAATTTCTGGAGAAACTGAAAAAGCTACTAAATTTATCGACTCCGTCGGATATTCAAAAAAACATAGTAATGCAAAATCAATTTTAGAAGAAACGAATAGTGTTTCCGACAAATTAAAGCGTTTGGGTTTTTTAGAAAATGAAACTCTTGAGAATAAAAAGGAAAACGATAGCACTTTTCACACAAATTTAAAACTCGGCGAAAAAACAAAATTCATACATATATATATAGGTAGAAATTCTGAACTTCAAAAACTCGGAATTCTAGAAGAAAAAGACACTTTAATAATGCCTTTGTCCGAAACGGAAACTTTCATGAATGCTACTTTGCAGAAATTAGAAAAAAAAGGATATTCGCTGGCCAAACTCCAACTAACAAATTTAAAAAGAGAAAAAGATTTTTTGAAAGCAGATTTGTTTTTTGAAAACGAAAAGCTACGAGAGGTAAATGACATCGTCATCAACGGTTATGACAAATTTCCGGAAGGCCATAAAAAAGAAATAAAGCGCCGTTATAAAAACAAAGTTTTCAACCAAGAAACACTAAAAAAGATTCATGATGATTTTGAAAAATTCCAATTTGTCAATCAAACAAAATATCCAGAAATCCTATTCACAAAAGACACCACAAAAGTTTATGTCTATGTAGAAAAATCAAAACCAAATCGTTTCGACGGATTTATTGGATTTGGAAATAACGACAACGGCGATTTAAAAATAAATGGCTACTTAGACTTGCTTTTGGTAAATTCTCTCAATGTTGGAGAAAGATTTAATTTATACTGGAAAAGCGACGGAAACAAGCAAACTACTTTCAATGCTTCGCTAGAACTTCCTTATATTTTCAAAAGCCCTTTGGGAATTAAAGGCCAATTAAATATTTTTAAGCAAGACAGCACTTTCCAAAACACGCAAACAGCAATTGACTTAGGATATTATTTCAATTTCAACACAAGAGTTTATTTAGGATACCAATCCACAGAATCGAACGACATCCAAAATTTAATCGGATCAACAATTACCGATTTCGACAATTCATTTATTACGGGAAATTTTGAATTCACACAATTTAAAAACGACGATTATTTCTTTCCAGAAAAAACCATTATCAACATCAAAGCCGGAACCGGAAAAAGAAACTCAGAAACATCCACAAACAATCAATTTTTCATCAATGGCGATTTGCGGCATAATTTATATCTCAACGAAAAAAATATCATAAATATAAAAAGCCAGAACTATTATTTACAAAGTGAAGATTATATCACAAATGAACTATTTCGCTTTGGAGGCATAAATTCCATCCGAGGTTTTAACGAAAACAGCCTGCAGGCAAATTTGTTTTCTTCCATTTTGACAGAATATAGATATATCCTTGCCCCCACTATTTACGCACACTCTATAATCGACTTTGGCTATTTTCAAGACAAAACCACCAACAACGAAGGCCAATTATTAGGATTGGGTTTTGGTTTTGGACTCCTGACGAAGAATGGATTATTCAATCTCATTTACGCCAACGGAAGTACAGGCGATCAGGAAATTAAGCTCTCAAATTCAATTGTACATATCAGCTTCAAGGCAAAATTTTAACAGAAAACCACCAAAAGCCTTTAATCTACAAAAAAAATATTAAAAAAAACTCTTGCTTTGTTAATGTTTTATTAAGAAATTTGAACTAACTAATTCAAACCTTAATATAATGAGAACAAAAATTAATTGGTGCTTGACGCTTTTCATGGCGTTAATCGTGCAAATTACATTTGCACAACAAAGGACAGTGAGTGGCACTGTTACTGACGCCAGCGGATTGCCTCTTCCAGGCGTAGGGGTCGTAAAGAAAGGAACTACCGAAGGAACTCAAACAGATTTCGATGGAAAATTCCAAATTCAAGTGGCAGATTCACAAGTTTTAGTATTCAACTTCATTGGTTTAAAAACTCAAGAAGTAGTTGCTTCGCCAAACATGACCGTTAAAATGGCAGAGGATGCCGTTCAACTAGAAGGTGTAGTAATTACCGGAGCAATGGGTATTAAAAGAAAGAAAGATGAGCTGACTTCAGCTTCACAAGTAGTTAACAACAGAGAACTTACTCAAGCTTCTAACCCTAACGTTATACGAAGCTTAGCAGGAAAAGTATCAGGCTTACAGGTTAACAATTCAAGTAACGGAGTAAATTCAAAAACTCGTATCGTACTGAGAGGAACAAGGTCAATATCAGGCAATAACGAAGCCTTAGTTGTTATTGATAACGCAATTTCTAGTGCTTCAGCACTGCAACAGCTTCCTCCAGAAATTGTTGAAAGCATGAACATTGTTAAAGGTGCTCAAGGTGCGGCTCTTTATGGAGAACAAGGCTCAAATGGTGTAATTATTGTCACTACAAAAAGAGGAACTAAAAACGAAAAATTAGTAGTTACCGTAAACTCTTCTCTTGACTTTGAAGAAATTTCTTTTTTACCGAAAAGACAAAAAAAATATGGTCAAGGATGGGACGGAGAACAACTATCCGATGAAAATGGCGCATGGGGAGCTCTACTTGATGGACAAATTGTTGAAACAGGCTTAGCGCAAGCAAACGGAGAATCTCTTCTATTACCATATAGTAGCATAAAAGACAACTTCAAGCCTTTTTTCAAAACAGGAATTACAAGACAAAACGGCATTACGCTTAATGCTGGTGGAGAAAATGGATATGTTTTATTTACAGCAAATAATACCAAATCAGACTTTGTTGTAAAAGGTGACGAAATTGAAAGAAACAGCTTTATTTTAAAAGCTGGAAAAACAATTGGAAAATTCAAGATTGATGGTAATATAAACTATAACTACTCTAAGTCAGGCCAAACAAATGCTGAAAACAATAGAGATGGCATTTTACTTTCTCTCTTACAAGGAGCCTCAAACATTCCTGTTAAAGCATTTGAGAATTCAGGACCTGGATCAGGCTGGACTGCTTATTACAAAAATCCTTATTGGGTGAGAGATAATAACCGTATTAGTGCAAATCAAACATTTTTAAATGGAATTGTAGCTTTAGGATATGAAATCAATAAAAACATTGATGTTTCTTATACCGCTAACGTACAATTTACAAATGGAGAAAGCCAAAGTTACATTAACGGCTATAATGACCTTAATGGGCATGACTCTTTAAGCCAAACTTCACAATTCTTTTCTTCGCAATCTTCGCAAAGAAATTTTTATGGTGATTTGTTGATCAATTTCAAATACCAACTAACCGATGCATTGAACCTAAAATTAAACGTAGGTAACAACATTCAGGACAGATCTTATAGAATAACTTCAAACGGAGGAACAAACTTGGATATCCCAGGATGGTACAATATTAAAAACGTACTTAATCCAGCTAATCCATTAACATTAAATAATTCCTACACAAAATCAAGAAGATACGGTTTTTTTGGAAATCTTGATTTAGGATATAAAGACTTTTTATTTTTAAATGCCACTGGTCGAGTTGATGGAACTTCTACTTTATCAAAAGACAATCAGACCTATTTTTATCCTAGCGCCGGCTTATCATTCATTCCTTTAAAAGCTTTTAAAGCTGAAAATGATATTTTAAGTTATGCTAAAATTTCTGCAAGTATCGTACAAATTGGGAACGCTGCTCCAGTTGACGCATATAGAATTAACGACGTGAGCGTTGTACCTACAGGTTTCCCATTCGGAACCACAGGATCTTATATAGCCAATAGAGATGTGACAAATCCAGATATTGATCCTGAATTTGTAGTCACTAAAGAACTAGGTTTGAGCTTAGGATTTCTTAAAGACAGAATCACTTTTGACGGCGCAATTTATAGAGCAGACGTTACAGACTTAATTACTCAAAGTTCAACATCATCTGCATCAGGACTAACTAATTACACATCAAACATTGGCGATTTAAAAACTACAGGTATAGAACTTGATTTAGCAATAACACCGATTAAAACTGAAAACTTTAGCTGGAATGTAAGAGCAAGTTATAGCTCAAATAAAACAGTTGTAAAATCATTATCAGAAGGCGCAGATCAAATCAATTTATTTACGGCTAACTCAACAGGAGGATATGGCGGTTTTACCGTAAGTAACATTGGCGCAGGTATTTTTGCAGAAGTTGGTCAAGAATTTCCTTTAATCAAAGGAACATCTTTAGTGAGAGATGATAATGGAAACGTAATCATCGGAGATGACGGGATGCCTACAGTTGACCCTACTTTCAAAACTTTAGGAAAAGTAACACCTGATTACATACTAGGATTCACCAACACACTTGAATACAAAGGCTTTAGACTAGTTACTGTTATGGACTATAGAACAGGGCATAAAGTAATATCAGAAACTAAATACAACTTGACTTGGAGTGGACACAGTAGAGAGACTGCCGATTTTGACAGAGATGCTGGATTTATTTATCCAGGTTCTGTAATGGAATCTCCAGCTGGATCAGGAAACTACATACCAAATACTACTCCATCCGCAGCCGGTTATGGTGGAAATGGTGTTATTAATTACTATGATCTTTTATCTAAAAGTGGAGAAAACAATGTAATTGACGCCACTGCTTTCAGAGTTCGTGAAATTGCACTTAGCTATTCTTTTCCTGAAAAATCTTTGGAAAGAACAGGCTTGACAGGTTTACGTATTGGTGTAAACGCTAGAAATCCTTTTATTGATCTTTCTTCTGAAAACAAAGGCTACACTGATCCAGAAGCTGACAACACTTACAATGCTGGGGTTACAAATGCCTCAGTTAGAGCAACGGGTAACACTTCTTTAAATGGTCAGGGTTATTCAGGAACAGGCCAATATCCTTCAACTAGAACCTTTGGTTTCAGTGTTAATTTAACCTTTTAAAAAAAAATCATGAAAAAAATAATTTATTCGTTTACAATACTGGCATTAACGCTGGTATCATGTTCGGATTTCGTAGATGTAAATACCACCACAAATAATCCGCTTACTGAAACTATTACGCCTCGTTCTATTTTACCTGGCGCTCAAAGCTTAGCATTTAACACACAAGCTGGCGGCACTAGAATGAACCAACTTGGGAGCGTTATGACAAATAGCTGGGCCGGCAATGTTAATAGAGTAACAGGTGGTTATTCTAAAGAATTCACTCAAAACATAGACAATACTTTCTATAATGGAGTTTGGGACGGTATATATCTTAATGTCTACAATTTTCAAAACATCATTAATACAAAACTTCCTAATCAGGAAAACTATATTGCAATTGCTAAAATTTTAAAAGCATATTACATGCAGTATATAGTTGACCTTTACGGAAAGGCACCTTATAGCCAAGCATTTAAAGGTCGTGATAATTTGACACCTGCATATGATGACGACAAAGCTATTTACCGTGCATTAGTACAAGAGTTAGAAGAAGCAAGAGAATTAATTGCAAATTCACCTGATGCTGAAGAAGCAATTTCCGACATAATGCTGGGAGGAGACATGGACAGATGGGTATCTTTTGCAAATACAATTGAACTTAGAATACTTTTAAGACAATCAAATCTTACTGATAGCGAAACTGTGACTTACAGAAATACAAAATTGGCTGAATTGGTTGCATTAAATGATTTCGTCACTGAAGATGTCACTATCAATCCTGGCTATTCAGAAGCAAATGATGATCAGCAAAATCCATTTTTCAACGATTTCGTTGCTGATGCAGCTGGAACAGCACCACAAAATCGTAATTTTGTAGTAGCATCGTCACATATTGCTACTTTTCTTAATGGTACTCAAACTACTCCTAACAATACTGTTGGCCTAGTAGACGAAAGAAGATTTAGAATGTTTACAAATCCTGCTCCAGGAGGCGTTCCAAGTAATAAAGTTGGAGGAGTAACACAAGGAGATGTAACTATAGCTGCTGGCGGTAGCGCTCCTACAGATGCTAATCTTTCAAGATTAGGAATTGGAATAACTGGTTTAGTAAATGGCTCTGCTGGTGGCGGAAATACATCTTTGCAAAATGGTTCAAGAAGAAACGGCTTTGTGATGCTTGCATCTGAAAGCTATTTCCTTCAATCTGAAGCAGCTTACAGATATCCTGCTGTATTTACACAAGATGCAAAAGCATTATTTGAGCAAGGAATCACAGCATCTTTTGCTTTTTATTCTCCTAGTTATGTTGGAGTTACGCTTCCTGCTTTAAATGCTGCAGCTTATATCGCAGCATCTGATTCTTATGATGGAATTGGATGGACAGGATCAAGCAATAAGATTCAAGCAATCATGACACAAAAATGGTTAGCCCTTACAGGTATTCACGGTATTGAACCATACATTGATTTTATCAGAACTGGTTTTCCTTTGACACCGCAACCATTAACTGCTAACGGACCAACAAAACCAAAACGTTTGTTTTACCCTTTATCAGAATATGTAGCTAATTCATCAAACGTACCACAGTTAACCCTCCCACAAGTTTTCACGGAAGGCGCATTTTGGATTGCTAACTAATTTAGAATAGAAATAATAACTGTAAAAAACCATCCGTTAAAACGGATGGTTTTTTTTTATATCTTTGCGCCATGGAAAAAGAACACCAAATCTTCGGAATCAGAGCAATAATCGAAGCTATTCAAGCAGGAAAAGAAGTTGACAAAGTCTTCATTCAAAAAGACATTTCAGGCGAATTGATGAAAGACCTAATGAAGGTCATGAAACGCGCCGGCGTGAATTTCTCTTACGTACCTGTTGAAAAACTGAACCGATTGACGCCAAATAATCATCAAGGTGCCGTGGCAACAATCGCTCCGATATCTTTTCAAGATCTGGAAACTTTAATCGAATCTGTCATAGAAAGTGGCAAGACTCCCCTATTTTTAATTTTAGATCAAATCTCTGACGCCAGAAATTTCGGCGCAATCATCAGAACCGCAGAATGTACAGGCGTTAACGGAATCATTGTTCAAAAGGCAGGTTCCGCTCCGGTAAACGGAGATACTGTAAAAACTTCTGCAGGAGCCGTTTTCAATGTGCCGATTTGCAAAGTAGAACATATTAAAGATGCTATTTTTCAACTTCAAGGTTCAGGAATCAAGACTGTTGCCGCCACTGAAAAAACTGACCAAAACATTTACGACATCGCTTTAAACGAACCTGTTGCAATAATCATGGGTTCTGAAGACCGAGGCGTAAACCCATCAGTTTTGAAAATCGTAGACGAAAAAGCAAAACTCCCAATGTTTGGAACTATTGCTTCTCTGAATGTTTCCGTGGCTTGCGGTGCATTTCTTTATGAAGCTGTTCGCCAAAGAAGCTAAATCTCTTCCAGCCATTGGTTTATCAATAAAAAACCGCAGCTTCGTGATTTCAAAATCAGCGAATCTGCGGTTTTCTTTTAACATGAATCTTCTAAAATATTATTCCTCTTTGCGAAACTCAGTATTTTCTTTATGAATTTCTGTAGTATCATCAAAAGGAATAACGGTATAAACAACATTAAAATTAGAACGAAAATACTCCACATCCACAACCTCAATTTCCTCTAATTTTGGCAAATTCTGGAAGTTTCCGTTTTCATCAAAATGCTTCATAAACTGATCTTCTTCTGAATTGTAATCCGGCTTTTCCCATTCATAAAAAACAGGCTTCTGATATTCTGGAGTTTTTATCGCAAGTGAAAAAACATAACCCGTAATCAATCCTGCCAAATGCCCTTCCCAAGAAATTCCTTCTTTTACACCTGGAAAAATATACCAGATCATTCCTCCATATAGAAGGATAATCGTAAACGAAAGCGCAACCAATCGATAATATTTTGTCTGAATTCCTTTGAAAAAAATAAAACTTACTAGAACATAAATCAAGCCGCTGGCGCCAATATGATAAGATTCACGGCCAATAACCCAAGTGAGAAAACCAGAAAGCAATATTCCAAAGCCGATGACTTTCAAGGCTTGATTTCTATAGAAAAAGCGCAATGCCATAATCAAAAGAAATAACGGAATCGAGTTGTTATAAAGATGTTCAATGTCACCATGTAAAAACGGACTGAAAAGAATTCCTCGCATTCCCTCAAAAGTTCTAGGATAGATTCCGAATTCCGTTAAGTTTAATCTGAATCGAATTTCTGCCCAAAAA
The DNA here is from genome assembly GCA_029959295.1 of Flavobacteriaceae bacterium PS02334. GTDB lineage: Bacteria > Bacteroidota > Bacteroidia > Flavobacteriales > Flavobacteriaceae > Flavobacterium. The sequence continues at coordinate 1,018,252 of JASCOH010000001.1, forward strand.
ACCAGCCAGAGAAGCACAACAGAAAATAATGGCCAAGCCAAAACTGAGGGTGAGAATTTTAAATTTTTGTCTTCCATTATTTCTTAAGCTAGTTTGTTGGGAAAAATTACTCAAAAATATATCCAAAAATATTTTCGTGCTATTTTGTCAGCGTTCCGATTTTCGACAAACTGAGCGCTACTCTTTCGAGCTAGCCCCGATTGCAGCGGAAATCCTTTTGCCTCATCCCGAAACTTCGGGATCGAGGCAAAAGATTGGAGCGGAAAGCGGGACTGAAGCCTCGGAAATTTTACAAAAGTTTATGCTTCAAAATATAAAAAAAACACCTCCAAAATCCGTAATTTTACAAAATGGAAGCACCTTTAGCAGAACGAATCAGACCACAATCACTTGAAGATTATTTGGGACAACCGCAGTTGGTGGGACCTTCGGGCTCATTGACACAGCAAATCACGAAAGGATTAATTCCATCGCTGATTTTGTGGGGACCGCCTGGAACGGGAAAAACGACCTTGGCGCAAATCATCGCACAGGAATCAAAACGCCCGTTTTATATCTTGAGCGCCATCAATTCTGGCGTAAAAGATGTTCGCGACGTGATTGAAAAAGCCAAGCAGAGCGGTGGCCTTTTCACGGCTAAAAATCCAATTTTATTTATCGACGAGATTCACCGTTTCAGCAAATCGCAACAGGATTCTTTGTTGGCTGCTGTTGAAAAAGGCTGGGTTACATTGATTGGCGCGACTACTGAAAACCCGAGTTTTGAGGTAATTCCCGCTTTACTGTCGCGTTGTCAGGTTTATATTTTGAATGCTTTTTCAAAATCAGACTTGGAATCGTTGCTTGAAAGAGCGATGCGAACCGATGTTTTCTTGAAACAAAAAAATATTGAGCTGAAAGAAACCGAGGCTTTACTGAGGCTTTCGGGTGGCGACGGTAGAAAGTTGCTGAATATTTTTGATCTTGTTGTTAATGCTTCGAACGATGATAATATCGTAATTACGAATGATTCTGTTTTGAAATTGGTACAGCAGAATACCGTTTTATATGACAAAACTGGTGAACAGCATTATGATATTGTTTCGGCTTTCATAAAATCTATCCGCGGAAGCGATCCAAATGGAGCTGTTTATTGGCTGGCGAGAATGATTGAAGGCGGTGAAGATGTGAAATTTATTGCAAGGAGAATGCTGATTTTGTCAAGCGAAGATATTGGAAATGCAAATCCGACGGCTTTTATTATGGCAAATAATACTTTTCAAGCCGTTTCCACGATCGGTTACCCAGAAAGCAGAATTATTTTGAGTCAATGTGCAGTTTATTTGGCTACTTCTCCAAAAAGCAATGCTTCGTACATGGCAATTGGAAAAGCACAGCAAGTTGTAAAACAGACTGGCGATTTGCCGGTTCCAATACATTTGAGAAATGCGCCGACGAAATTAATGAAGGAATTAGGTCATGGCGAAGACTATAAATATGCCCATGATTATCAAAATAATTTCGCCGAGCAAGAATTTTTACCCGACGAAATTAAAAGTACTGCTTTTTATGTTCCGGGAAATAATTCAAGAGAAGCTTCTACTAGAGAGTTCTTGAAAAACCGCTGGAAAGACAAATATGGCTATTAGAATTTGATTAAAAGCTTTTCAGAAACTGGTTTGTCATCTTTGTAATATTCAAGAATCCATTCGCCGTTTTTCTTAATTACAGCACCATTTATTGTTTCAGATTGAGCTGTAAAATAATCTGGTTGCGAAGTTTTATAAATCTTCAAAACCACTTTTGGCGTTTTATCTACTAATTGATAACCATTTGCAATTGGTTGCGCAAAAAGATAATCTTTATTTTCATCAATTTGTGGTGATGATTTTGGGGTTTGTAGCGTCTGTGTAACATTAGATACAGATTGTGACGTAACTTTTGTACCATTATATTTGTATCCATAATTATTAAGAATTAAAAAAGCATCATTTAAAGCTTCTGGATAAGCAATTTTATATTCCTTATTTCTACTTTTTCCTGGCTCACTCGTAAAAACAACTTTATTATCACAGTCTTTAAAAACTATAATCAGTTTTGTTGCTAAAAAACCACCAGCATTCTCAACATTTACATATAATCGGCTACATCTATCATTAGAAGCATCTTGCGGAAGATTTTCATTCTCATAAAATGCCTGAAAACCCATTTTATTTAAATTATGCTTAGTAATTGTGTTCAACCTGTATTTATTTTCCTCGTTGAAAAATTCAAATTTTACAGGAACTATGACTATTTGATAATCATTCAAGCTTTTTTGCGCTGATGCAAAAAATGAGATCGACAAAAACAGAATTAGGAAATATTTTTTCATTTTTATTTTTGGTTTAAAGATATTCTTTTATAGCTAATAAATTATTGACTTGCTTGATGTTTTCAGTAATTTCAATATTATGTTCGTTAAACATTATGGCATCAATTCCAACATTTAAAGCACCTTGAATATCTGCTTCAAAGTTATCACCAATCATAATGCTTGTCTCTTTTTTAGATCGTGCCAAATCTAAAGCATAATGAAAAATATGCGGACTAGGCTTTTTAAAACCTGCATTTTCAGAATTAGTTACTGTCTCAAAATAATGGGCAATATTTGAATTCTTCAGCTTATTATATTGAATTTCATTGAAACCATTTGTAATAATATGAAGCTTGTATTTTGGTTTTAGATAATTTAAAAGCTCTATTGTTCCTTCAAAAAGATGGTTGTATTGTGGCAAAAATTGTATATATTCTTCAGAAAGCAACTGAATTAAATCATCGCTAATAGCATAATTTACAGCATTAAAAGCATCTTTTAGCCTTCCATAACGCAATTCTTCTTGGGTAACTTCATCATCTTGGTATAATTTCCAATATTTTGTATTTATTGGAACATAAAGCGCTACAAATTCTTCAACATTCACATTGATATCGTGTTTTTTAAGAATTGCTTCGAACGCCAAAGCCGAATTTTTTTCAAAATCCCACAACGTGTGGTCTAAATCAAAAAATATATCTGAAATTTTTGTATCCAATTTATTTTCCTTTTACGATTACGGCATCTTCAATGTGGTAAATCCAATCTTCAATGTCGTTTTCATTAATTCTAAAATTCCCTTCCAAAGTAACATATTGGTCGGTTTTTAATTTTGGTGTAGAACCTTTAAATTTGATTCCCATGATGGTTTCCGGACCGGCTTGACCACAAAAAAAACAAGAAGCAAATACATTTTTGCTTAAAGCATAAGTCGTATTATCAATCGGAACAATAAATCCTGACATGGCAACTCGCTTTTTATTTTTTGCTTTAAGCGTAGAATTTACCAATGGAAACATCACGCCTTCAGGATAATCCTTATGCTTTTTCTTGAGGAATTTTATAGCGCCCAGTTGTTTCCAGCTTAAAGTGTCTACAACCGCAAATGTTTTATTTTCAAAAACAGAAAAATTTGCAGAAGGCAAAAATCCAGCTTCTTGGTAAGGTTCTGAATTGTTTCTTTGTAAATTTTCTTCCGAAGAAAAAGCCATTTCTAAACCTAAAATCAATATAAAAAAGCCAATAAAAAAATAATATATCTTACGCATTTGCCAAAGTTTTTGAAATGTTTAATCGGTATGCTTTTACAGCCGGAATCAACGCTGCCAGTATCCCTACAAAGATAGTAACAATAAATAAAATTCCCTCCTTCTCCCACACAAAAGCGAACGGATCAAAAGTCATTTTATATTGTTCATCAGTCGTGGAAGAAATCAATACCAGCGCAATTCTTCCAACAATAGTGCCAAGAATAAAACCTGTGAAGCAAAGCAAAATACTTTCAAAAAGAACTAAACTTAAAAGCTGTAAACGGCTTGCGCCAGAAACTCTGAGTAGCGCGAATTCATATTTTCTTTCTTTTAAAGTATTGTATAAAGCAATAAAAATGCTGATTCCTGAGATTAGCATTATTCCGTAAGCCAAGTATTGCAAGGCCTCCAAGCCTATTCCGAATAAAGAAAACAGTCTGTTAATTTCAACTGCTGGCGAAGCGGCTTGCATTTTTGTATTTTGCGCAACTAATCTAGGCCAAGTCACAAAGCCCATTTTATTTCTGAATTTTATCAAAACAGCCGTAATTTCTTTTCCATTTTCTGAAACTGGAGCAGTATTTTCATGATGAGCTTCATGATCATGGTGTTCATGTTCATCTCCTTCAAAATGCATATGCCCTTCTTCTCCATGATCTGGATTTTCTTCAGCTTCAGAATGTTCATGATTTTCGTGCATTTGCCAAACGCTTTGGATATTTGACAGAATTAAATTATCCACTACTTTTCCGGTTTCGCTTGCAATTCCTGAAACTATATATTTAAATTCTTCGTGAACTTCGCCTTCCAAAGCATCTCCGTGAGAACCAAAAAATTTGTCTCCTACCTTAATGTTTAATTTTTTTGCAATTTCACTTCCAACAACAACTTCAAGATTTTTATCGAAGATTTTTCCAGAAATCACTTTTCCACCAAATTTCTCCAAATACTCCGGAGTCGTTCCAACGATTTTAAAACCGCGGTAATTATCTCCAAAAGCCAAAGGAATCGCCGATTTCACAAACGGATGTTTCATCCAGACTTTCGCATCGTCATAACTGATATTTCCAGTTGGCGCATCGACTTGATAAACCGACGAAAGTATCAATTGCAACGGACTTCCCTGCGCTCCCAAAACCACGTCAACGCCGTCAATATTGCTAGAAAATTGTTTTTCAAATTGTTCCTGCAATAAAATCAAAAGCGAAATAATGGCTACACTTGCCGTCAATAAAACAACGCTCAAAACAGTATTCAAAGGCTTAAACCAAATGTTTTTCCAAGCTAATTTTGTAATCATTATAAAGAAATTTGGTTAGAAAATCGGTCTTTCAATCTTTGGTCGTGCGTCACAATTATTAAGGAAGCTTTATATTCTTTGGATAAATTCGACAATAAATCGGCTACTTTAAAAGCATTTTCATCATCTAAACTCGAAGTCGGTTCGTCAGCCAAAAGCAATTTCGGTTCGTTGATCAAAGCTCTAGCAATCGAAACTCTTTGCTGTTGCCCAATGCTTAATTGCGAAGTCAATTTGTGCATCTGGTCTTCTAAATCCAGTTGTTTCAAAAGTGATTTTGCTTTTTCTTCAGATTTTTTTCCAGTGGCAAGCCAAGAAGCCATTGAAATATTTTCTAAAACAGAAAAAGCTTCCACAAAATGAGATTGCTGCAAAACCAAACCGATATTTTTCCCTCGAAATTGGTCTAGTTTTTTATCAGAAAGCGTAGAAATTGAAGTTTCATCGATTAAAATCATGCCGTTTTTTGGCCGCAATAATCCTCCCAATAAATGCAGTAAAGTAGTTTTCCCTTTTCCCGAACCGCCCGTAATCAAAAGCGTTTCACCGTTTTCAATTTGTATATCTGGAAAATTAAAATTCACTTTTCCTTGGTATGAAAAAGCGAGATCTTTAGTTTTTATCATGCCGATTCTTGCTGTAAATTATAACCCGCAATTTAATCAAAGATTTAGTGAAGTGGCTTAAAGATTACTTAAAAATGCGCTTGTCAAAAGGAAAATCTTCTTGGTGGATGATTTTTATGCGGTGAAAATCTTTGTGATAGGGATTTATCAAAAAATTATGTTCGCCTTTTACCACAGCAGAAGGCACTTTTATCAGGCAAAATTTATTTTCTCGGATGGTCTTATCGCCTATTTTTTGGGTTTCAATATTTTCAGGAAAAGTATTCCAAGATTTCGAAAGCTCTTTATTATCCAAAATATAAATTTCTAAATCATCGGGAATTTCAATCGTTATCATTGCAAAACCTTTGGGCATTGTCGCCAAAGTCAAATGAACTGCGACTTCTGCCATCGCAAGTGCGCGATTTTGTGCCGTATAAATGACTTCCGTTCCTTTAGAATTCCAGCGCGCGCCAATCATTGCGGCGCCGATTCCGGATAATGCTATCGGATATTTTTTATTTTGGAGCCTGAAAACTTCCATTACACAAAAATTCCCTGGTCGATTTTATGCAATTCGCTCATCACCATTTCTTTCCCGTAAGAATCTTTCATCAATTCAAAAGGTTTCAGATTTCCCAAAGCAAAATTTGGCGTATTCAGCCAAAGATAAAATTGTTCTTCAGAGTCAAAAACATCCTTTCCAAGTGAAGTAACTTCGGCCAATTCCAAGATTTTTTCTGAAGGAATAGATTCAAATACATAATTGTCTTTGGTTTTATTTCGAAGCAAAGTTCTAGTAGAAACGCCTAAAAATTCTGCCCAGTCTTCTTGCTTGAAAGGCGTTCTGTCTTTAATCATTTCATATAAATCATACGGAATTCCTCTTCGAATCGAATGCACAATCAGCAATTTGCTAGACAAGAATTTTTTATACGTAAGATCTTTATCGACTACCGCAAGATTGGATTCCTTCTCGACTTTGGTGACAAAAGAACGAACTGCTTTGTCTATTTGGACATCTGAATTGGCTACTAACTTTGACATAATTATGACATTTGTCTTCAAATTTACGACATTTGGCGCTTAAAAACAAATTGCATTACAAAATATTGTCATCCGCAAAACTGTAATAGCCTTTTTCAGTGACAATTATATGGTCTAAAACTTTTATATCTAAATTATCGCCCGCCAATTTCAGTTTTCTTGTGATTTGTTTATCAGCTTCGCTCGCAATCAAAACACCCGACGGATGATTGTGCGAAAGTATAATTCCGGTAGCATTTTGTTCCAAAGCAACTTTGAAAACCAGCCGAATATCCACAACAGTTCCCGTAATGCCGCCTTTGCTCAACTGCCATTTATAAACTACTTTGTTGGAATTATTAAGGTATAAAATCCAGAATTCTTCATGAGGCAATTCGCCGATAATCGGCTGCATAATTTCAAAAGCGATTCTGCTGGAAGTAATTTTTGTAAGTTCGACAGTTTCTTCAGAACGTCTTCTTCTTCCCAACTCCATTGCGGCAATAATCGAGATAGCTTTTGCTTCACCGATTCCTTTGAAAGTTGTTAATTGCTGCAGCGACATTTTTCCTAAAGCGTTCAAGTTTTCAACACTGGTAAGGATTCTTTTGCTTAAATCGACAGCGCTTTCGTCCCGATTTCCTGAACCAATTAAGATGGCGATCAGTTCGGCGTCGCTCAAAACGGACTTTCCTTTGAGCATTAATTTTTCTCGTGGCTTGTCGTCTTCAGCCCAATATTTTATTGAGAATGGGGTATTTTCTTCCATTTGGCAACTATTTTTTTTGAATGGTTTATAATTTTCTTACAATACTATCCGTTTGAATAGCAAAGCCTAAGATATGAAATCAATTTGCATGCTGTTATTTTTAGTTGGAATTTCTACAATAAAAGTTGAAAAAACATTTTACGAGAAACTTTCTGATGCCGCAATTACATTGACAAAAGACAAAGTCGAATACGATCCAAAATATTTTTCGATAAAATATCCAAACGGAGATGTGCCAAAAGACAAAGGAGTTTGCACGGATGTTGTGATTCGCGCCTATAGAAAACTTGGAATTGATCTGCAAAAAGAAGTCCACGAAGACATGAAAAGCAATTTTTCAAAGTATCCAAAAACATGGGGATTGAAAAAAACTGACACCAATATCGATCACAGAAGAGTCCCGAATTTACAAGTATATTTTACTCGTTTCGGAGAAAGTTTAGGTATTTCAGAAAAAGCTTCTGATTATAAAACAGGCGATTTGGTTACGTGGAAAATCAACGGAAAATTGCCTCACATCGGAATCGTGACCAATAAAAAAACTGCTGACGGAAAACGAAATTTAATCGTTCACAATGTCGGCGCCGGACAGGTTTTAGAAGACTGCCTTTTTAAATATGATGTGACGGGACATTATCGATTTAAGAAATAAGCGAATTTGAAAATTAGCGAATTAGCGACCTCTGGATTCCGCTAATTCGCTAATTAAATCATTCGCTAATTAAACAAAGTTTTTACTTCATCAAAATTCAACCCGCCATAATTGCCAGAGCTCATTAAAAGCAAGGCAATTTTTTCAGTATCAAATTTCAAGTGGTATAAATATTCTTTAAAAGCTGCCGGATTGGTGTAAATAATCAAATCTTCACGATTGAAGGCTTTTGCAATTTGCTCATAGCTCACTTCTTCCAATTGCTTAATTTTAACCGCATCTGGAGAATAAAACACAACCGCAACATCTGCAGCGTCAAGCGCTCCTTCATATTCTTTCAGAAATTCTGCATTCAAACTGCTATAAGTATGCAATTCTAAACAAGCAATCAGTTGACGGTCTGGATATTGTTCTTTCACCGCTTTTGTCGTCGCCGCAACTTTGCTTGGCGAATGCGCAAAATCTTTATACGCTACATTATTTTTATTTTCTGCAATTTTTTCTAAACGTTTTGAAGCGCCTTTGAAACTTGCAATAGCTTCATAAAAATCTGCTTCGTCAACGCCCATATTTTGGCAAATCCATTTTGCTCCTGCCAAATTATTTAAATTGTGCGCTCCAAAAACTTCAATCGGCATTGCTCCTTCAGGAGTTTCTAATAAAGTCACGCCATTTTCAACTGAATATTTTGGAGTGGAATACGGAATTCTTCTGATTGGATTTGTCGAAGCTTCTGCCACTCTTTTCACTTCAGTATCATCTTCGTTGTAAACCAGAATTCCGCCGTTTGTAATTTTTTGGATGAAGATTTCAAATTGCTCTACATAATTTTCATATGTTGGAAAAACATTGATATGATCCCAAGCGATTCCTGAAATCAAGGCGATATTCGGCTGGTACAAATGAAATTTCGGCCGTCTGTCCATCGGCGAAGACAAATATTCATCACCTTCCAAAACAATAAAATCATTTTCTTCCGTCAAGTGAACCATCGTGTCAAAACCTTCCAATTGCGCGCCAACCATGTAATCTACATTGATATTATGGTAATGCATCACGTGCAAAATCATTGACGTAATTGTAGTTTTCCCGTGAGAACCGCCAATGACAACGCGGGTTTTATTTTTCGACTGCTCGTATAAAAATTCAGGATAAGAATAAATTTTCAATCCTAATTCTTGCGCTTTCAGCAATTCAGGATTATCCGCTTTGGCGTGCATTCCAAGAATTACCGATTCGATGTCAGCAGTTATTTTCTCAGGAAACCAGCCCAATTCCTCAGGCAAAAGTCCCTTTTTCTCCAAGCGTGTTTTTGAAGGCTCAAAGATTGCGTCGTCGCTTCCGGTAACTTGATATCCTTTATTGTGCAATGCTAGCGCCAAATTGTGCATCGCGCTGCCGCCAATGGCTATGAAATGTGTTCTCATTTTATATTTGTGATTTGTGATTCATGATTTATGAATTCGGTTGAGCCGAATCTTATCAAAAATACACTTCATTATGTTTTGCTTTTTTCTGTAAATTCTTCTAGAATTGCTTTTGCTTTTTCTGGCTGTTTCATTTTATTTTTATACAAATCGGCCAGTTTCTGGTAGGTTGTTTTTGAACCTCCGACTTCTACTGCTTTTTTATAATTTTTTTCGGCTTCGGAATACCTTTTGAAATATTCTGCAATATGGCCTTTGGAAAGATAGCCGTCAACAGCAGAAATTTTTGCCAATTCAGAGGCATATTTTTGTGCTTTTTTCTCGCTTCCGCCAACAATTCCTGGCAATTGCAAATATAATTCTACCAAGGCCCAACGCGCTCCAATATGTTTTGGATTTAATTTTATAGCTTTTTCAAAAGATTCTTCCACTTCATCAATCATTCCCAAAGCTTTGAATTTGTTGCTTTCTTTTGCCTTCATTCCATAAGCGCCACCATATTTGTAAAAATAATCAGCTTCAGAAGGATATTGCTTTTTTAGCTTATCGTAATAGCTTATCGCCTTATCCCAATTTTTAGAATAGCTTTCAATATCGCCTAAATATTCCATGATTTGAGCATCAGAAGGTTTCTTTTTAAGCAATTCTAAGAAAATTTCTTTTGCATCGGCATAATTCCCTTTTTGGAAAAACTGTTCCGCTTTTTTGAAATCAGACTGCGCCGAAATCAAATAAGGAAGAAGTAAAAATAACGTGAAAAAATATTTCAAAAGATGTCTTTTTATTGATTTCAAAAATAGCAAAATCATTTGAAATGACAGCCGTGATTTAAGGCTTTCAGAACAATAAGTAAATATAGCACATTGTTGGGAATTTGCATGAAGCAAAAAATTATTTCGCTTATCAACTTTTTGCGTATGAAATATTGCTCACAATCGGATTCTTCGAAAATTATTAATCAATCCAATAATCTAAAAAACTAATTAGCTTGCATTGATTCAAATTCAAGTTTTAAATAAGAAATGAATTTTGACGGCGCAATACCCGTTCTCTGCACAAAAGCACGATTGAAAACCGCATGCGAAGCAAAACCGCATTCCTCGGCAAGATAGGCAATTTTATAGCTGGAATATTCAGGTTCGTTTTTTAGCTTGGATGTAATATAATCTATCCGCAGGTCGTTAATATACCCGTTAAAGTTATTGTTTTTGTGTTTTTTTATGGTTTCCGAAAGGTAGCGCACATTGGTATTAAAATCTATCGCCATGCTGCTGATGGAAACATCTGGCGAGAGAAATTTCAGCTTCCGTTCAAAGCTGTCAAAACGTTTCAAGATATTTTTTTCGGCTTCGTCGCTCATGGCAGAAGTCACATTTTTTATTGCAGGGATTGGCTTTTCGGCGACGTTTTCTTTTTCTTCTATGATTTCTTCTGCTTCCGGCAATTCTTTTTGTGTGGCTTCCTGCTGGTCAAGTCTTGCCATCACGGCTAGGAATTTTTTCTTATCTCGCTTGCTTTTTATGACCCCAAAAATAATGGCTGCCACTGCGAGAAAACCTGCCAAAATACCCAATATTGCATAGCGATTTGCTGTTTTATTCTTTTGGGAGATTTCCTCATTCTTAGGGTCGATGACATCAATCTGATAGAGCTTTGCCATAAAATCGGCTTTGGCGGCATAATTTGTTTTTTGGGAGCCTTCTATAAATTTCTTGGAATAGAGCGCAACCTTTTTTTCATCGCCCAATTTTTCAGCATTTTGCGAGGCAAGCCTGTAGAGTTCTAACTCATAATTCGTAAAAGATTGTATTATAACCTTATTAGCCAATGCCTGCTCACAATAGGCCAGCGATTTGGCATATTCTCCTTTCTTGTTATAGCATACGGCCAAATAATAAAGCGACTGATAGGTGTCTATTTTTAAACCCTTTATATATTTTTCCTGCGATGCCTCTATCTTGGCAATGGCATCATCATACTGGCCTCGCAAGATAAAATAAAAAGTTTCTTGATACCAAATGCCATACATATCATAGATGCCTTTTTTTTCTAAAAGCTTTACTTGTTGGATATAATAAGCGCTAGAGTCTAGTTTTTTCTGATAATTATAATTGGTTATTAATCGCGAAGAGTATTCCTCTTTAGTCATCAATAAATCAACCATTACTTTTTTTTCTTCATGGGGATGCGAGGCGATATAGCGCTCTATTTTTTCTATATTTTTTCTATATATCTTGGCTTGTTTTTTAAAATCGCCCATTACTGCATAAGCGGCGCAATAAACATTAATCTCTATCAATGATTCCAGTTCTGGCTGTTTAGGAGTATATTTTTTAATTTGTTCTATGCAGGCTAGCGCCTCCTCATTTTTATTTATCATTACATACACCGCAGCCATCGTATTAAGACTCTTTAGTATATAACGAGGATTATTGCCTCTTTTAGCATACATCAAGCTTTTTTTTAGATATACAATCCGTTGATTATAATCGTTTTTAAGAGTCCCATAATACATATCGCCAATGTCCCAATAAGCAATTGCTTTTATAGAGTCATGGGGGTTTCTGCGGAGGATTTCTTCAGAATAAAATTTTATTACCGTATCCATATTGTAAAAGGCTTGTTCTGATTTATCAATAAGCTGTTTTACAGTATATTTGGCCAGCGAGTCTTTTTGGGCTGTGGTACTAAAGGCGATTAGTAAAAAAAGAATAAAATGAAGCTTTTTCATTAAAAATGGGTTTCTAAGCGATAATACTCGAATCACGTTTTAAGTAAGAAATGAATTTTGACGGCGCAATTCCGGTTCTCTGCACAAAAGCACGGTTGAAAACCGCATGCGAAGCAAAACCGCATTCTTCAGCAAGATAGGCAATCTTATAGCTGGAATATTCGGGTTGGTTTTTTAGCTTCAAGATAATATAATCAATTCGCAAGTCGTTGATATACCCGTTAAAATTATTGTTTTTGTGTTTTTTTATGACTTCCGAAAGGTAGCGCACATTGGTGTTAAAATCTATCGCCATGCTACTCACTGAAACATCTGGCGAGAGAAATTTCTGCTTCCGTTCAAAGCTGTCAAAACGTTTCAGGATATTTTTTTCGGCTTCATCGCTCATGGCAGAAGTCACATTTTTTATTGCTGCGATTGGCTTTTCGGTAATGTTTTCTTTTTCTTCTATTTCTTCTGATTCTTCTAATTCTGGCAATTCTTTTTGTGCGGCTTCGTGCTGGTCAAATCTTGCCATTACTGCTAGGAATTTTTTCTTATCGCGCTTACTTTTTACAACCGCCCAAATAATGGCTGCCACTGCTAAAAAACCTGCCAAAATACCCAGTAGGGCATATCGATTTGCCGTTTTACTCTTGTGCGAGAGTTCTTCATTCATAGGATCTATGACATCTATTTTGTAGAGCTTTGCCATAAAATCGGCTTTGGCGGCATAGTTTGTTTTTTGGGAGCCTTCTATAAATTTTTTTGAATAGAAAGCAGACGTTTTTTCATCGCCCAATTTTTCAGCATTCTGCGAGGCAAGCCTGTAGAGTTCTAGCTCATAATTAAGGAAAGTTCGAATGATCGTTTTATTGTCTAGTGCCTGCTCACAATAGGCCAGCGATTTGGCGTACTCTCCTTTCTTATTGTAACATACGGCCAGGTAATAAAGCGACTGGTAGGTGTCTATTTTTGAGCCTTTGATATATTTCTCCTGAGATGCCGCAATTTTGGCAATGGCATCGTCATATTGGCCTCGCAAGATGAAATAAAAAGTTTCTTGATACCAGATGCCTAACATATCATGGATACCTTCTTTTTCTAGTAATTTTACTAGCTTGATATAATAGGCAGCAGAGTCGAGTTTGTTCTGATAGTTATAATGGTTTATCAATTGTGAAGCGTAAAATTCTTTATTTTTCAGTAACGCCTCTATTACTTCTTTTTTTTCATACGGATGTGAGACTATATAGCGATCTATTTTTTCTATATCCTTTCTGCGTATTTTGACTGCTGTTTTAAAATTACCTACCATTGAATACATAACGCTATAATTATCACCATTCATCAATGATTCGAGTTCTGTCTGTTTAATAGTATAGTATTTAATTTGATTGATACAGGCGAGTACTTGATCATTTTTATTTATTGCTGCATACATCTGTACTAATCCATTAAGACTCCTCATTATCTCATAAAGGTTATTACTTTTTTTGGCATACATCAAACTTGTTTTTATGGTTTCAATGGCTTTATTATAATCATTTTTAATAGAACCATAATACATATCGCCAATATTATTATAAGCAAATGCTTTTATAGAATCATGGGGATTTCTGCTTATGATTTCGTCAGAATAAGGTTTAATATTCGGATCTAAACTATAATATGCTTTTTCAGATTTTTCAATAAGTTGCTTTATAGAATATCTTGCCAGCGAGTCTTTTTGGGCTGTGGTACTAAAGGCGATTAATAAAAAAAGAATAAAATAAAGCTTTTTCATTAAAAAGGATTTTTAAGCGATAATAATCGAATCACGTTTTAAATAAGAAATGAATTTTGACGGCGCAATTCCGGTTCTCTGCACAAAAGCACGATTGAAAACTGCATGCGAAGCAAAACCGCATTCTTCAGCAAGATAGGCAATTTTATAGCTGGAATATTCGGGTTGATTTTTTAGCTTCAAGATAATATAATCTATCCGCAGGTCGTTGACATAACCATTAAAATTATTGTTTTTATATTTTTTTATAGCTTCAGAAAGGTAGCGTACATTGGTATTAAAATCTATCGCCATGCTGCTCACTGAAACTTCTGGCGAGAGAAATTTCAGCTTCCGTTCAAAGCTGTCAAAACGCTTTAGGATATTTTTCTCAGCTTCATCGCTCATGGCAGAAGTCACATTTTTTATTGCCGGGATTGGCTTTTCGGCGACGTTTTCTTTTTCTTCTATGATTTCTTCTGCTTCCGGCAATTCTTTTTGTGTGGCTTCCTGCTGGTCAAGTCTTGCCATCACTGCTTGGAATTTTTTCTTGTCATGCTTGCCCTTTATCATTGCCCCAATGATTACTGCAGTGGCGAGCAAACCTGCCAAAATACCCAATAGGGCATAGCGATTTGCTGTTTTATTCTTGTGGGAGAGTTCTTTATTCATAGGGTCTATGACATCTATTTGATAAAGCTTTGCCATAAAATCGGCTTTGGCGGCATAGTTTGTTTTTTGAGAACCTACCAAATATTTTTTAGAATAGAATGCTACGGCTTTTTCATCTCCCAATTTTTCGGCATTTTGCGAGGCCAGATGATAGAGCTCCAGTTCATAGTTAAGGGAAGATTGCATTACAACTTTATTGGCTAATGCCTGCTCGCAATAGGCCAGCGATTTGGCATATTCACCTTTCTTGTTATAGCATACGGCCAAATAATAAAGCGACTGGTAGGTGTCTATTTTTGAACCCTTGATATATTTCTCTTGAGATGCCGCAATTTTGGCGATGGCATCATCATACTGGCCTCGCAAGATGAAATAAAAAGTTTCTTGATACCAGATGCCAAACATATCATAGATGCCTTTTTTTTCCAGCTGCCTTACTTGTTTGATATAATAAGCAGCCGAATCGAGTTTCTTTTGATAGTTATAATTGGTTATTAGTTCTCCCGCATAAAATCCTTTATTTTTCAACAGCTTAGCAATTGTTTCTTTTTCTTCATTGGGATGCGAGGCTATATAGCGCTCTATTTTTTCTATGTCTTTTCTATATGTTTTTGCTTCCTTTTTAAAATCGCCCATTAATCCATAAGCAATAGCATAAATATTACCGTGTCTCAGTGATTCCATTTCTGTTCGTTGAGTACTATATTTTTTAATTTGCTCGATGCAGTCTAGTGCCTGTTGGTTTTTATTCATCATTACATACAGGATTGCCATCACATTATGGCTCTCTATTATATAATGCGTATTATGGCTTCTTTTGGCATGCATCAAGCTTTTTTTTAGGTTTTCAATGGCTTTATCCAAATCAATTTTAATAACACCGTAATACATATCGCCCATATTGCAATAAGCCATTGCTTTTATAGAATCATGGGGGTTTCGGCTGATGATTTCTTCACAATAAATTTTTATTCGCGGGTCCAAATTCGCATTTGCTTGGTCCGTTTTATCGATAAGCTGTTTTACAGTATATTTTGCCAGCGAGTCTTTTTGGGCTGTGGCACTAAAGGCGATTAGTAAAAAAAGAATAAAATAAAGCTTTTTCATTGTGGGGGGAAAGAGTATTAAAAATTGTATACCAATTAATATTCGATAAAAATAACCAATAAATAGTCTTATTGCAAAAAATTAAGATTTGGACAATCAAAACAGCAATCTGTTTAAGAAAAAAGAGAAAGTATTTTCATAAAAAATCTCCCTGCATTTTAATGCAAATGCAGGGAAATTAAAATTATAATAGTTAATTAAAGAGAAAACCCTTTATGACTGTTGCTGTCCTTGTCAAAATTTATTGCTTGTAAGAAACAATTATTAGGACATAAATCTGTATTGATAATCCAAAATATTATTTATGACCAGCATCCTGCTTTTACCTTAAGCCCAGCATTAGTGCGGGCTAGACCTAACCGTTTGCGTGTGGCGACCTAACCGTTTAGGTCAGATGACCCAACCGCTTGGGTTGTATAGGGTAAAATTTTAGGTCCCTAGGGGTAACTGGTTGGGTTATATAACCTAACCGGTTGGGTTGTCAGGGGTAACCGGTTAGGTCACCCTACCCAACCGCTTGGGTCATGAAGGGTAAACGGTTGGGTTGTTTCAAGCTTTTGTTTCATAAAAGCTAAGCGCTAAAACATTCCAGACTTGAATTATTCAAATTAATTGCGGGTATTATGCCACTAGCTTCACAATTAGAATGCTTGCGCGAGTGGCATAATATTGACTATTTAATAGGTCACTTTAACTTGCGTGACCGATTGTTGGTCTCCCGCACTTGTAGTTCCTGTTTCGGTCAGCTTGAAGGTTGTGCTTGTTGTGCCTGCGGCCGCTACGAAAGTAAACGTGGTCACGTATCCTGCACTATTGGTTCCATTGCCCGTATTGCGCGTTGCAATTGCCGTGCCGCTTGTAGCCGTGCCACCATAGACGTTAATCTGAGTCTGGGTATGTGTGCCATAACCATCGGTACCAGACAAACCATTGTGGTTGGTAACCATCCTAACTGTGTAAGTTCTGCCGGCAACGGTTGCTACTGTTTTGTAAGCCATACCGCTTCCTATGGTACTATTGCTGCAGTTGTCACCGCTAAGGTAACAGGCAGGCTGCACGCCCGGATCACAAACCTTTGCAGACTGCCACGATCCGCTGAGTACCCATCCTCCACCAGAAACAAGGGTGCAATTAAAACCATTGTTATCAAACAGTATGGCCACGCCAACAGTTATAGTCATCGTACAGCTGCGTCCGGCAAAGCTGATGGCAAACGAAGCTGTTCCTGAGCCTGAAGGCGTTCCGGTAATGTCATAGACTAAATTGCCCGAACCGCTGGCGAGCGTTCCTGCACGAAGTGTAGCCGTAAGCCCAGTAACACCAGTAGAAGCAGTGCCTGCATCGGCAGGATAACTTCCGCCGTTTCCACCGGTGTAAGGAACCGTTTGGCTTACGCCACTTGCCACAGTCTGTGATGTAAGAGTGCCAGTCAGCACGCCCGTAGCACAGTTAATGCTAGAAACAGCAGGAGTTACACACGTTTTATCAGCACCTGCATCAGTCACAAAATCAATAGATTTAGTAGCATCAGCAAAGCTTACCGAGCCATTGCCTGTGCCAAAATTTACATTGTTTGTACTCCAAGTTGTATTTTGCACGATGGCAACACCGGTATTGATCGTTTTGGTGTCCGTCGTAACGTTAAAGATACTCGTCGGATTTCCCCAAGTAGCACAATTGTCCCAATTCCCTGAGGTTGTCGCGGTGTTCTGGGCCACTGCAGGCAGGCAGGCCAGCAATAGTAACAAAACAGAATGGGTTATTATTTTTTTCATCTTTTTAGGTTTAAAGGGTTTTAGGTATAAGGCTCATGTTTTTTTACCCATGAACCTTACGCCCAGCCACCTGATTATTTCTTAAGTTTTTCCATTTCTGCTTTAAGCTCATTAATTTGAGCCTGCTGTGCTTTGATAGCTTCAATCAATGCAGGAACCAACTCTGTATAGCTAACCGCTTTAAAACCTTGATCATTAGTGCTAACCGCTTCTGGAAATTGTTTTTCTACTTCTTGAGCGATAACCCCCATATCATGTCCATTTCCTAAAGTCTGTCCTGGAAAATCTTTCGCTTCTTTCCAATCATATGTATAGCCACCTAATTGCATTACTTTTTCCAAAGCGTTTTGAATCGGCTTGATGTTCTTTTTGAATCTAGAGTCAGAAGGTCCTTGGATTTTAGTAGCCGTGATGATTCCGTTTACGTGAAGTGTCGTTGAAGGCGTAGCGGTACCGATACCTACATTGCCATTTTCAAGTACTACGAAACGACCATTGCTTACGTTTGGAGCATCGATACCAAAAATACCAGCACCTGTTTGCGTAAATGCTTGTGAACCAGCAATAGTATTCAAGATGAATTTACCAGTTGTTGCATTGAACTGAAGATTCTTGTCAGCCATGTTCACGGAGCGATTACTGGTAAGCGCTCCATTGCTGTTGTAAATGTTGGTGCTTGTTCCTGAGTCTTTCCAAGCGGTACCGTCAAAGAACCATATGGTATTCGAGGTAGTATCAAAAACCTGTAGACCTGCCACAGGAGATACAATTGCTGTTCTTTCAGCAGTTAACATTCGTGGCATCAAGAAACCTTTAGTTGTGCTGGTGATATCTAGCATTGATGAGGCAACAGGCGTTTTTGTACCAATACCTACTTGTGCGTTGGCTACTAAGCTCGTTATTAAAAGAACTACTAATGCGTAAAATTGTCTTTTCATGGTATAAAAAATTTAATAATTGTTTGGATTTTATTTTAGAAACTCGAAACCTATTTTGGAAGGTTTCAAGTTTTTAAAAAATCCCCACATTACTACAACATGGGGATATAAAAAAATTTAAAAGAGTTTAATCGGTAATATTAATCCACTATATATATTTATTAATTCAGTAACCGTCAAGGTACTTTTGCACTTGTGGCAGTACCGTCTAATTGTTTTAATTATAGTGCGCAATCTCCAGTTACATAAGCGTTTCCGGGAGTATCAACGATAACACCAATAGCTGAGTTTTTCACTCTGGCAAGTGAACCGCCACCTGATGGATAGTTTACTACAGTTCCAGATCCAGCAACAACGTTTACTCTACCAGCCCCCTTTTGGATAATCTCACAGTAAAATCCTGCAGGAAGTGTAGCTGGAACAGTAATAGAAATAGTACCGCTGGCATTGGTTGAGGTGATAATTTTACCAAGGTCGCTTGCTTGTAATGTGTAGGCAACTGCTGTAGCATATACTCCAGCATTTGTTAATACACCGCCTGTTGAGTTTACCACATAAGGAGCTGCTGTTGTTCCAGAACCTGTAATGGTTACATTGGTTCCGGCAGTTACTTTAGTTTCAGAACCATCAGCAGCTGCTGCAGTAGCGTTCACGATGTATGGTGAAGCTGTTGTTCCAGAACCTGTAACGGTTGTATTTGTCCCTGCTTGCACTTTAGTTTCAGATCCGTCAGCTGTTGATGCTGCAGTTGCCCAAGTAGCCAAACCGTTAGCGTCAGAAGTCAAAACTTTTCCTGCACCTTGCGTACCGTCAGCAATCTTTACTGTACCTGCAACGTCTAGTCTTGCATTCGGATTTCTTTG
This sequence comes from Flavobacteriaceae bacterium PS02334, assembly GCA_029959295.1. Taxonomy (GTDB): domain Bacteria; phylum Bacteroidota; class Bacteroidia; order Flavobacteriales; family Flavobacteriaceae; genus Flavobacterium. The sequence continues at coordinate 1,037,446 of JASCOH010000001.1, forward strand.
ACCGATACCCACATTTCCGTTTTCAAGCACTACAAAACGTCCATTGCTTACGTTAGGGGCATCGATACCAAAAATACCAGCGCCAGTTTGCGTAAATGCTTGCGTACCTGTTGCTGTATTAATTACAAACGTACCCGTTGTAGAATTAAACTGAAGATTCTTGTCATTCATATTTACCGAACGTCCGCTAGTAAGCGTACCATTACTAGTATATAAATTTGAAGCATCTACCACATAAGGTGCAGCCGTAGTTCCAGAACCTGTAACGGTTGTGTTGGTTCCTGCCTGTACTTTAGTTTCAGAACCATCACCTGTAGAACCTGCAGCCACTGTCTGCCAGCTAGCCAAACCGTTGGCATCTGAAGTCAGTACTTTTCCTGCAGCCTGAGAGCCGTCAGTGATTTTTATCGTACCGTTAACATCTAGTTTTGCGCCAGGGGTTGTTGTTCCAATACCCACGTTACCAGCGTTTTGCACTAAAAATCTAGTTGTTGCGCCGCCGCCGCCTGATGTTTTAACAACAAAGTCAGCAGCGCCTTCGTTGGCTGAACCATTCACATATTCTGCACCGATGGCTATCGGATAAGAGCCATTAATGAAGTTAGGATTAAAACCAATAAGCGCCTGCTGTCCCACTGCTGCCGTGCCCGATGCACCGCCAATGCGCAGCATGCTATTTGCAGTTGTGCTCAAAGGCCCTGTGATTTGCATAGGAAGCGCGTTGTTGCTCGTAAAAAATGTAGATCCTGAACCCCCTGAAAAGG
>JASCOH010000020.1 GCA_029959295.1 Flavobacteriaceae bacterium PS02334
GATAATTAACCGCAGAAGTGAGTACCAAAAAACAAAATTAACAACGAATCAAATAAAACAATTATCTTTGAATTATTAACTAAATACTCTCTTAGGAAAAGTCCAATTTAGTTTGAAGACATACAGTAGTAGGCTTTTCGAAATGCAAGAATAAAAGCATAAAATTTTAGCTCTAATTCTTGCATTTCGAAAAGCCTTCTAAGTTGTTTAAAATCTTTAAATTAAATCATTTATTGATATATTGTTTTATTCAGTAAATGGGGCAGTGCTTAAGACATCTTGAGGAACAGGTATATTTAACCCTCCATTGCGCTGATGCTCAATACACGTACAGAAATGAAAACGGTGAGGATAGGGCTGTTTAATATCAAGTTCGTTTTCAAACAACTTCAAGAAATTCTTTTTAAAATCCAATCGTGGATAATGTTGTAAAACAGTATCCACTTCTTTTGGGTCTAATTTAATCTCTTGGGGCAAACCAGTTAGGTCATAAAGAATGCCAAGTTGCATAATGCGAGTTTCTTCATCTTTGAAAAGATTGAGGTCTCCCACATGAAGTGCAATATTATGCCATACTTTCCATGTCCGATTTTCTTCTACACCTCGTTCCAAAAGAAATTTTCGGGCTGCATTAGCACCCTCTATTTCAAAACGATTTGTTCCTTTCCCAGCTTCAGTAAAACCAAGATCATGTAGAACTGATGATACAAACATCAATTCTCTATCAACCTTTATGTTCGCTTGCTTTGCAAGTAGTTCCCCAAAATAATAACATCTCATGACATGATTAAATAACATATCATCGGATACAGAGCGGGCAAACTCCTCAGCCTGAAGCGCAATACTGCTATCAGGCACTTTTATATCTAAAATCATATTTGAATTATTTTTTGGATTGTTCAAAATGGTGATTGAGACAAATCCATAATTAATACAAATGGAGCGACCAATATTTCCAAGATCGCTCCATAAAAATATTATACGTTTTCCTCTTAAGCAATATCACGAACGACTTCAGTCAATTGACCTGAATTTATTTCGTAGAAAAACCCATAGAGATTAAGATGTTTTGGTACGATAGGACTGTTGCGAAGTAGTTCGACATCATGTTTAATGGTCTTTTCGTAATCAACTATTGCCATATCTTCATGAGACCACATGCCTGAAATATCAACATGATGACGATCGTGAAATTTTTCAATAAGTAATTCAGGAGTATAAGAAGTCATACCACAAAATGAATGATGTACTATAACAATATTCTTATAATTGAATAGATAATCCATTGTTGCTATTGTTTGAAGCGACTGAAGTGCACGACCGCCTCCATTTGACATAGTAAATAGTGTTCGGGTGTGACCCATTCGAACACCGTTTTCATCAACAATATTTTCTCCGGGGTAAACTTCATCGCCTAAATAGTTGGCTACAGCCATCGGAATTTCCGAAGCTCGGGGATCGAAACAATAGATAACAATTGTTTTCATTGGAATTGCTTGGTCTAATCCTTGAAAATTGTTTTGGTCAAATCCAGGAATATTTCTGAATTCGAATTCGCTAAATTTTGTCATTTTTAAATTTTTTAAAATTAATTGACAAAGTTACTTAAAAACATACTAAATTGTATGTTTTTGAATAAAAAAATTATTTCAATGATTCAAGATAGTGTTTGAGTTCCCTTAAATAGTGAAAATATACTCTATTACTATTTTCTATTTTACCGAAATTCCTAACTCCCCAATAGCCGGAAATAATAAATATTGTTACTTGTTTTGCATTTACTTCTTTGCGTATGTATCCTTCGTTTTTCCCATTTTCAATAGTTGCGGTCATTTTTTCTATCCATTCCTGTGACAATTTACTTAATACATTATTGAACTCTGAATTCCAAGGACTCATTTCTTGTGTAAAATTTGAAATAGGACATCCATATTCTACCTTTAGCAAATCATTATCTAATAAAAGATTATTTATTAAAGCATAAATACCATTTAATGGATCTTTTTCATTTTGCAGAGGTATGATTAAGCTATTCGTAAGTATCGGTTTTACGATTTCGTTAATTATGGCAATTCCCATTTCATCTTTATTTTTAAAATGGTAATAAAATGCTCCTTTTGTTACTTGTGTTGTGGCTATGATATCATCGATACTTGTAGTTTGATATCCTCTAGCATAAATTAAATCAAATGCTTTTTGTAGAATAGTTAAGCGTGTAGCCGCTGCTTTTTTCATTTAGATCAATATTTAGTTTGCAAAGGAACAAAATTGAACCCGCTCATACAAGCTCTATGTAGGTTATAAAAATTCTATGGTTGTGGGTAATGTTAAGCTTATTAATTGAGTTTTTAGAAAATTATTGTAAAGATACCGATTGGTATGTTTTTTATGTATTTTTGTCACACAAATTACAGTTTATTATGTATTCAACCGTTTTAGCATTACATTCTCTAAATAGATGGTTTGTGCTTATAAGCCTGCTCCTGTCAATTTTTTGTGCTTATCGGGGTTGGTTTCTCAAACGTGACTTTTCAAAATTTGATAATTTGTTACGGCATTGGACAGCAACAATATCTCATATACAACTTATTTTAGGTTTATGGCTTTATTTTATAAGTCCAATCACTAACTTTTTCATTCATAATTATAACGAGGCTGTTCATCAAAGGGAAATCCGCTTTTTTGGGATGGAACACAGTTTTATGATGTTTATAGCAATCATTGTTATCTCTATTGGTTCTGCTAAGGCAAAACGAAAGGAAATGGATGTCGAAAAATTTAAGACTGAGGCTCTATGGTTTACAGTTGGGCTTATAATCATACTAACATCAATCCCTTGGTCATTCTCTCCATTGGCGAGCAGACCAAATTTTAGACCTTTTTAATTCAATTAACAGAAAAACAATTAATAACTTTTAAAACTTCATTTTGGAATACAACAGAATAATTATCAGGAATTACAAACCATGGGTTTGGGCTTTGGGTTTGGGAATCAATGGGCTTATTACATTATCCTTTTTTCTTCCCAAAAGAGAGAGTCTTCAAGAATATGACTTCTCATTTTTGCCACTATTGAATGCTATAATGAATGGGGCAACCTTTTTATTTCTTTTACTTGCACTCTATGCTATCAAGCAAAAGAAAATCATAAGGCATCGTAATTTTATCTTTGCCGCATTTTTGTCTACATCAGTCTTTTTGTTATCATACTTATTGTATCATTTTACTACGCCATCAACAAAATTTGGAGGTGTGGGTTTTGTAAAATATGCATACTACGTAATATTAATTACACATGTCATACTTGCCATAATAGTGGTTCCTCTGGCACTTATATCTATAGGCAGAGGTTTAAATATGGAAGTTGCACTTCATAGAAAAATTACCCGCTGGTCAATGCCAATTTGGCTTTATGTTAGCTTAACTGGCGTGATTGTATATTTATTAATTTCACCTTACTATAAGTAAAACTATTAAAATGCAGCAAATTATCCGAAGCATTGTTTTAAGATAATATAAAGCAATTGGCAGATATTCAACAACTTTAAGACTTTCCATCCAATATTCCAGTTAACAGAGATTATTTCATTTTTGTGGCAGATAGTGACGAAATAGTCTGCGATAGTTATATGTAACCCAACACGAGAGACTTTTATAAAATCTTGTTCATCGATTAAGGGGAAGGTTATTTTTCTATCGGAACGAAAAGCTATGATATTGAAATTCCAGCATACTTTTTCTTCATCCTAACGAGATTATTTCATGGCGAAGCGTTTCGCACAAATGACGGGATATTACCGATACCTTTTTGTGAAACTTTGGCTTTCAAGTATCATTAAATTATTCTAATATTTTCACAAGTATGAAAAAATCTTATATCGTTGTATTTATAATGCTATTAGTTCCATTTTTGATAATAATGCTCAATAACCGACGGACAAATTCGGTAATTGAATATAATATCATTTTTAAGGAAAAGCTATCTGAATATCATTTTTTTGAGGGTCCAATGTTAAATTTGAAACCCAATACTGAAGCAATTACAGTAGAAATAGCATCCACATTATTTACGGATTATGCTGAAAAAAAGAGAATCGTTATTTTACCTCACGGACAAAAAATGATAGCCAAGACAAACGGACTGCCACAATTTCCGGACGGAACCATTATTGCTAAAACATTTTATTATGGCAGTCGCCTAAAGAACAATAAGATTATCAAATCTGTGCTGGAAACACGTGTATTAATAAAATATAAAGCTAAATGGAATGCCGCTGTTTATATATGGAACGAATTGCAAAATGAAGCATATTTATCACAGAACGGCAAAACTACACCTATCACGTTTATCGACAAAAATGGTAAAAAACGCGCAACAAACTACGTAATTCCCTCTAGAACTGATTGTATTGTATGTCATCGCCAGGATAATGAGCTCTTACCCATTGGACTAAAAATCAAAAATATGAATATGGATATAAATCGAAATCATGAACTGGTAAACCAATTAGAATATTTAAAGCAACATAACAAACTCCAGATTTTACCTAACGAAAAACTATTGTCTATGACGGATTATAATGATCCATCTGCAACAATTGAAGCAAAGGCAAGGGCTTATCTTAATATTAACTGCGCACACTGCCATAACCCACAGGGAATTGCCTATATGGCTCAAATGGATTTGAGGGCTGAAACACCATTTAATAATACGGGGATATGGCAAAAGCAAGGCAAAATAGCAATGAGAATAACAGCGAAAGGCGAACTTCACATGCCAAAGATAGGAACTTCTATGTCGCATGATGAGGGCGTGCATTTGATTTTAGAATACCTCCGTACTTTAGGGAGCAAAAAAGCGATTAAACGACAATAACCGCTTAATTCTAGAACAACACCCTGCAAATGAAAACATACATCAAAATACGACTTTAAGACTTGACTTCAGCAGGGATATGAAATTGTGGATATAGGCGATTTATCTTAAAAATTCAAAGACAATCTAATTCAACGGTCATTTTAAAAGATATTTAATTATCTATTAACTGCTTCAATATAATTTGGACTTATTTTAAATTTCTCTTTGAGAACTTCCATATCCTCACTCACTTTTCTATCCAAAACCTTTGCATAATGTTGAGTAGTTCTTAGATTTTTATGACCTAACATTTTACTCACGCTTTCTATCGGAACTCCATTAGTTAGCGTTACAGTCGTGGCGAAAGTGTGTCGGGCAATGTGAAAGGTCAATTCTTTTTCTATCTCACAAACTCCTGCAATTTCTTTTAGGTAGGCATTCATTTTTTGATTGGATAGGATAGGGAGCAATTTATCTTCCCCAACACATTGCGGATGATTTTCATATTTGTCAATTACCATTTGAGTAACTGGCAAAATTGGAATTTTTGAAGCACTCTCGGTTTTCTGACGATGTGTAAAAATCCATTTTTCCCCATCAATCCCAATACTTATGTGGGATTTGGTCAAGTTCTTCACATCTATGTAAGCCAAGCCTGTAAAACAGCTAAAAAGGAAAATATCCCGAACAAGTGAAAGCCTGTCGTTTTTTAAATCCTTTTTTATTATTTCTTGAATTTCTTCTTCGGTTAAATAGACACGTTCAACTTCTTTCACTTTTGCTTTATAATTTGCAAATGGGTTTTTCTCCAACCAATCATTAGCAAGACAAATCTTGATAATCTTACTAAAATTCTTAATATACTTTACTGCCGTATTATTTGAACAGTTTCTAACGCTTCTCAAATAAAATTCATAGTCAGTAATGAATGCGTGGTTTATTTTGGAAATCTCAATATCAGTTACATTGTATTTCCACTCTAAAAACTCTATAGTATGCTTTAAAGAAGTTGCGTAACGTTCTAATGTTCCGGGAGCATATTCTTTTCCGACCAATTCCTTTATCTTGTTATTGTGATCTTGAAAGATGGGTACAAGCATTCGCTGTTTTTCATCAGAGCCGAAAAGCAATTCTTTAAAATTCTCAATACTTAGATTTTGATTTTTATGAATTAGCTCCATTTGTATATCCAATACTTTAGATTTTATTACATCAAGGTAACTATTTATTGAACGGGCTTCTTCAGTTGTACCTTTAACCTTAGATGCTTCTGACGACCATCGGGAAGGTTCAATAAATTTTTTAGTGCTGAATTCGGTTCTGTTTCCATCTACGGTTAGACGAACATAAATTGGAAATTGCCCTTTGGCATTCGCCTTGGTGGATTTTGCATAGATATGCAGGTTTACTTTCGCTTTCATTTTACTGACTGGTTAATTATTCTTCAAATTAAAATCCATTCCCAAGCCAAACAAGATGTTTAATAAGTGAACGAGCTACTTTTTCACATCGTTAACCTCAATGTTTACAAGGGTTAAAGAGATTTAGCGAGACCCTAGATTTCTGATTTTTTCTAGGGTCTCGATTTAGTCCCTTTAGCGATAAGATTTTATGAATAATTTGGTATGTCAGCAAAAGCAAAAACCCCCGAAAATCATAGGATTTCGGGGGTTTTGATACCTTTTAGGATTTTTATCAGCGGAGAAAGTAGGAGCAAAATTAACAGGGTTAACTTCTAAATCCATTAAAGATGAGCTTTTAAATAGATTACCACAGATAGATTTAACAAAAATAGAATCTGAGAAGGATTTTAAATTTGGTACTATTTTAAAAATAACTGATTTAAGGGATGAGTGGGAAGATTTTTTTGTTGAGCAAGTTTTCAATGATTTAGAAGTTTTAGTACCACCGAAGGAAGCAGGTGGATTCGAAATTTTTCTATTCAGTTCGCTATTTACTAATAAGTATGGAGAAGTATTAGGATCTGTTTGTGATGATTTTGATTACAAATTAGTTGCTACTGCTGATGATGATCAAAATGTTACAATAAAAATATATAGAAATGAGTATGATATTGAGCTTATACCTAGTGATTTCTTTGAAAGAGAAGGGATGCAAAAAGATAATTACAAGAAAAATGATTTTGTTAAGGGATATTGGGAAAAGACCAGTACTTTTTCTGAACTATTAAAAGGTTTCAAAGATATTGATGAGGATAATACTTTCAAAAATATTGGGATTTTTAGCTTCTCCTTTTATTTTCTAAAAAGACAGTCAAATTCATTAGACACAAAAAAATTCTTTAATAAAAGTTTTATGTCTAATGATAGAAGAGATTGGTTGAATAAATTTGGCGGGATTAAACTGGTAAGAGATAATTTTAGGGTAAGACCTTATGGGGAGGTTAATAATGTAGCATTTGATTGGTTAGGATTAGGTAGCAGAAAAGCTCAAAGTCCTGCTAGTGTTGCTAAAAAGGAAGGTGGGTACAAAGTAGAGCCTGATAATGTCGCAGGTGCGGTTAATATTTCAAGATTAACAAATGTAGATTTCGAAGATAAGTCAAGTCGTGAAGGTTTACAGGAAAATAAGACATTTAGAATATTTGTTCTACTTATTACTCAAATAATTGCAGAATTTGAAAAAGACAGATCATACATTGCCCGAGAAATGGCTGACTATGATGACATCAAGTATGGTCCAGAAAGAGATAGAGAAAAGGCAGAGAAACTCAAAAATGAAATATTAGCAAAAAGTAGAGCTAAGAAAGAAGCTTCAGCAAATAACCCTAATGCGGTTAAAGATGATAACGAAAACTCAAAAGAGTCCGAAGCCGAGAAAGAAAAAGAAATTCTTGCAGGAGAATTAGATCGAAAAGAAGAAGAAATAGAAAAGTTAAAGGAAGAACAGAAAATGTTAAGGGCATTGGCTAGTAGCGGTATCGTTTTAGCTTCATTTAGTCACGATTTAAGTAAGCTAAATGATATGTTAGCTGTTAGAACTGATCGCTTAAAAAACCTTTTAATTTCAAAAATCCAAGAAAATGAATATGATCAAATAGAAGACAGGAAAAATCCATTTAAACTTATTGAACGCATAAAAGTTCAGGATGTCAAAATACAAAATTGGCTAAATTTTTCTCTTGGAGCAACTCGAAAAGACAAAAGAACTAGAAGACAATTATCATTTAAGTCATATTTTACAAATTATAAAAATGATTGGCTTACTGTATTAAATGAAAAAGGAATTAACTATGACTTATCAGAGGTTGAAGATGTCCATATGAGGATATTTGAAATTGATTTGGATAGTATTTTTAACAATTTACTAGTTAATACTATTGATGCATTTATAATCTCAAAAGTTAATAGACCAAGACAAATTAATCTTAAAATCACACAAAACAACAAAGGGATAATTATAGATTATCACGATAATGGACCAGGACTTTCAAAGGACATTACTGAACCTGAAAAGATTTTTGAACCATTGTTTACTACGAGAAGGAATCAATATACAGGTGAAGAAGAAGGAACAGGATTGGGTGTAAATCGTCAGCAAAAAGTGGACTGATTTAAGTCAAAACTAAGAGAGTGTTTTCAAAATCCTTAAATTTGAATTATGAGAACACCCAAGAAAAAAACAGCAGAGAATTTCATTAAAGACATTCGC
>JASCOH010000021.1 GCA_029959295.1 Flavobacteriaceae bacterium PS02334
GGGCACGAGCGGGACGCTCGCGCTAGCGATAATGATTAATTAATAGTTAAGATATACACTATCCGCTGGCGCGAGCGTCCCGCTCGTGCCCAACCCCATTATCAGTTTAAATCAATTTCTAAAACCGTATGGTCATGATTTGCATAATTTCTAGCACTGCTATATTTCCAGTCCACTGCATCGGTCACAAATCCGGTTTCTATAGGATTATTATGAATATAATTTAATTTCTGTTCAAATACTTTCAATGTCCAAATTTCAATAGGCTGATTATTTTGTTGCCAAAACTGCCTGTGCTTTACATTGCTATTTTTCTGTCCTGCTCTTTCAAACATCCAAAGCATCCAATCTTTTCTGCTTTCTTGTGGATTCTCTTCAATTTCCTTAAGCATTCTTTTAGACGTGAATCCTTTAAAATCTTTAATCAATTCTGAAGGACTGATTAATGTTGAACGAAATAGTAAATGGACATGGCTCGGCATAATGCAAAAACCATAGATTTCCATTCCTTTATTCTTTCGGCAATAGTTTAAGGATTCTGTTATGTACCCAAAATAAGCATCTCTTGTAAACACATCAATCCAATTGACTGTAGCAAAACTTATAAAATAGGCTCCTTCTTTTTCTCTGAATTTATATTTTCGGCTCATATTATTTATGTTGGCTTTTTGATTTTGATTGCGGGCACGAGCGAAACGCTCGCGCTAGCAAACGCAGTCACACTAAATTAAAGAACAAACAGCTCACTCCCGCCCTTTTCCTCCGCTAGCGCGAGCGTCCCGCTCGTGCCCATTCCAATTTTGGTTTTCTTTGAATTTTTGCTTTTTGTTAATTGAGCATATCAATGATTTTAATTCTAGTTTTAAATAGAAACTTCACACTTACCAAAAATTATCTAAAGAATATCCTTAATTATTTTTTTTATCGACGAAAATGATGCCGAAGTACCTTTAACATTTTTCAACCAAGTTTCAATGCCCTTTGAATTAACATATTTATAAAATAAAAAATCAATATATTTTTCCTTCACTGTAAAGTGAGAAAAAGAATTATCAGCAAGTGAATTAGGCACAAGTTTCTGAACATTTAGAGGACTTATACATACGTAAAATTTTTTTTCTTGCTGTGCAGAATTTCCTCCAGTCATAAGATTACTGTAAATATCACCAAAAAAGAGATTAGAAGAATTATTAGTTAAAGCAGAATTTATAATCTCAAAGTTAGCACCTTCTGTAATACTTCTAAAATACACATCCTTTTTACGATCAAAATTTAAAAAACCATCAAAATCAAGTTGAAAGAACTCATGTAATATAATTAGATATAAAGATACAATTGTTTCAAAATAGCCTCTTTCCGAATTATTTTTCATATCAACATTTGGGAAACCTTCATGCTTCCCAGAGGCTATTTGTTTAAAGTTGCGAAGCATCTGAAATTTATTTAAAACTTTTTTTACTCTTCGCGGATTAGTGAATTCTAAAGCCTGAAAAAAATCTTCAATACGCATATTAATGGGAGTATTTTCTCCTCCAATATTGTAATTTCTATTGTCAAAATAATGATTGATAAGTTTTAATAAATTATTATGAGTAGGCATAGAAAATGAAACATCAAAAATCTTTTCTAAATATTCATTTGCCTTTACAACTTTCCCATACTTAGTCTTAACCGCTTCTTCAATTGCTTTTTTATCAATGCCGCAGAAAAAAATAGTTTTTTTACCATAAGTAAAAAATAATTTTATAGCAGACATAAGATTTAAAACTTGTTCAGGCTCACAGCGATCTAAATCATCAATAAATACAATATTGTATTTTGGCTTACCTTCTAAAGTCAAATGATCTTCAAGACGTTGAAACTCTATTTTAAATTTTTTTAATGCAGTATAGAATGTGAGCTCTTCTTGTTTATCTATTTCTTCAATAAATGCTGAAGGGTCAAGTTCAATTGCTGGACCATTAGGAAATAACGGAATATTGAATTTAATAGATTTACCCATTCCTCTTAAAATTCTGCTACCGTATTTTAATACTTCTTTATAGAAATTATCTTCAGTAGTTGAGCTTTCAAAAGTAATGTATTCTAATAAAGACATTGCCAGATTTTCATCTTTTTCAAATTCCCAAGCCTCAAAGAAGAATGTATTAAACTCAGTATTTAATTCTTTCTGAAGATATTTCATTAAACTACTTTTTCCACTTCCCCATTCTCCATAAAGTGAAAACATTTTAAATTCATGAAATGTATCCTTGCTACCAACTAAAAATTCTTTAATTAAATCTCCTTTATCAATAATTCCTAAATAATCAGTTTCTTCAGTTAGTTCGTCTATTCTTACATTTGATAGTAATTTTGGTTTTGTCATAATTAAAACATTTCTATTTAATGTATTTTATTTCTCACATTAATCAGTAAACACATACTTATTTTTTTTTTAAACATTTATAAGGTTTATTGTTTATATAATTTTCTTACTAGCTTCATAATAATAATATTATTTTAAATTAAAAACTATGCACAAAGTACAATACTACAATATTTTCTTACACACTCAACAAATAAACAACAAAAACCCCGAAGAAAAATCCCCCGAGGCTTCTAAAAATCAGCATTTTAAAATTACAACACCTCAACTTCCCCCATATACACACTAGTCGCATAAAGCTTTTCACTGACAGAAGCAAACGTTATCCAGCACTGTACTTGAGCGCCTTGAAAATGGTTTGGCAAAGTCACATTTGCAGTTCTATCGGCTCTCGTTCCTGCATCTAAAAAAATAGCTGACAATCCGCTTACTGGGTTAAACGCCACTACCACCAATTTATCAGTCGGCTTGGCCGTTGCCTGCCCTGAATTGTCTTCCCAAGTGAACTGAAGCACTTGATTCGCTTCTCCCCTTATGGTCGGTGCCTGAAGTCCCATCAGGTCGCCTTTGCTGATCAGCACCTTGGTGTAAATTATGCTTGCAACCCCGTCTTCATACATCACCGCTTCTTTCAGGTGATATCCCATCGCACGGTTGGCTCTTGACTGTTCGCCTGAGTCACTGCCAAAATAACGGCTCGTTACTAGTTTTAAGGGCGTGATGAATTTGGTCACCGTCTTAAATTTTTCTCTTTGTGCCAGTTGGTTTTCTGTCGGCTCACGGCTGGTTTTTTTCGGCGAGCTTCGCAACACTTCTATTCCTCTCCAGCTTGCTCCCACGACCGGTCCTACTTTGCCTGAAAAGGCTCCTAAAATTCCTTTGTTGTACGTTCCCATGGTTTTTCTTTTTTTTTTCTTTGTTAATCGGGTCTTGAGCGCCTCTCTGACCCTTTGCTCTGACGAATGTAAAACAGTCTTTTTGAATCCCAATCTGGCGAACGGAAACTAGTGGATTTTAGTGTAAATGAATTGGTTTTCAAGCACTTTCAATCTAAAACAAGTGATTTCAAGGATTTTCACGGGTTTTTGATTGTTTTTTATCTTATTTCTAGTTGCTGTTTTTTGAAGGGAACGCAGATGTTGCGGATGACGCAGATTTTCGCGGATTTTATAATTTATTATTTAGAAAATTGTAAAATGCAAATAAGTTACATATCCCAAATTTAAAATTATTACTTAAAGAAATTTTCTATGCTTATTTGTCAGTTAATTTATTTTATGTTTTTTACTACATAAAAAAAAATCTGCGAAAATCCGTGTCATCCGCAACATCCGCGTTCAATCATTCTAACCCTCAAAAATAACCCCAAAAAACACCCTCAAAAAACGCCTAAATCTCCTCCAATCAAAACCTCCCCATTTTTACCTCATTTTTAGGGGTTTTGTTCGGGGTTCGTTCGGGGATTGTTGCACTTTGTTCGGTAAAAACGCCATTTTACCGAACAACACCCGAACAAAGGTGCTTCAAAAGCGCTAAAAACCAGAGAAATTCAAGGTCGATTTTAGGCTGTTTTTAAGCATGAAAAAAGACTAAAAAAACAGCCTCAAAAGAGGCCTGAAAAAACCACTTTTGAGGCTGTAAAAAAGTAAAAACAGAGAAGAAAATTGACATCAAAAAATCTTCTGGAAAAGAATAAAATTCAATTCCATAAAAAAGTATTTTACGCTGAAAAACAGAAAACTTAAACGGATTTATCCAAAACAGAGCCTGTTATTTTAAACCCCGGCACTATCATCTTCTGGTGGTTTTAAAAATTTCAAAAAATCAGGCAGTGGTCCTTTTAGCTCGTTGCCTTTGTAGCCTTTATAGCTTTCAAGCACTAAAATGTGGGTAAAGTGCACTTTAGGAAAAACGGTCGTGCCTCCTATCTTAATACTCGGAATCAACTTCTGCTTGCAGAGGCTGGAAAGTTTTGAATCAGCACAGCCCAATATCTTTTTTACATCATCAGTATTGTAAAAAGGAGATTCTTGAAGCTCTTTTATCTTTGCAGTAAGGGATGCAATTTGTTGTTTCAAACGCAGGTTTTCAGCTTCCACATGGCAAATATTTAAGTTAAACGATGGCTTTTATTTTTTAAATGAATAGCTGACAACAAGCAGGTTATGCTGTTTATCAATTATACTAGCAGAACGATTTTTCTGAATAATTATTTTATGGATGTTGCATTATTTATAGCGCATAAAAAAAGCCACGCAAAGTGGCTTTTAAAAAATCTATAATTAAAATTAATGCGAATGCCCGCCACCGCCTTCATTTTTTACTAAATGGCTTTGGATATAATAAGCGCCTTTCAAGACAATCTTGGCATTTTCTTCTATTTTATGCAAGACAGAAACCTGCACGAATCCGAGTTGTGAAGTGCCCGTTTTTACTTCAATTCTTTGAAAATGGAATGTTTTCCCTTCATGCTCGTGCGCGTCGCCGTCTTCGTGAGAGTGGCCTTCTTTTTCATCATGGCTTTCCTCTTCATTGCCTTCTTCCAAGATAAAAATAAATTCCCTGCCGTCTGCTTTAACGACAGCATCGACGGGCAAAGCTTGTACATTTCTAGCACCCACATCAATCAGCGCATTGACATACATCCCTGGAATCAGCGTCTGGCTTTTGTTTGAAATATCAGCATGCACGGCAACCGATTTGGTTTCATTTTCGAATGCTTTCCCTACATTGAAAACCTTGCCGTTGATTTCAGTATTGTCTTGGTTGGTCAGCACGAATCGGATGTTCTGTCCCGGTTTTACTTTCTGCAAGTCTTTTTCGTAAACCAGCAAATCCACATGCAATTGTGAGTTGTCAACGATACTCAAAAGCGGTTTCCCCACCTCGGCATTGCTTCCGATCTTGATATTTATTTCGGTTATAAATCCAGAAATCGGAGCCACAATCGGCATGATCGAACTGGTATTGTTTCCTGCATTTAAATTCAAAACTGCTAATTGCTGTTTCAACGAACTGAATCTGGCTTTTTCCACTTCAAATTCTGACTTGGTCTTTTGAAACACTTTCTTAGAGTTTACATTTTCGTCGCTCAACGTTTTCTGTCTGTCGTATTCCAGCGTCAGGAATTCTAAATTGCTTTTTGAAGTAAGATACGCTTCCTGCAACTTCGCAAATTCTGGGCTTTCAATTGTGGCCAAAACCTGTCCTTTTTTTACCGACTGGCCTTCGATAATATTAATAGATTTCACGATTCCAGTCAGGTGGACGGAGACGTCGGCTTGGTTCTGCGGAGGCAATTTAGTATAGCCGTTGGTATTGACCACATCGCTCAAATTCTTCATCGAGAAGGTTCCCAATTCCACTCCGGCAGCATTGTATTGCGCTTCGTTTAGCTCTACTTCCTTAATCGGCGTCTGTGCTGTCGGCTTCTCGGTTTCGGTTGCATTTTCTTCACCGTGGTCGTGTCCGTCAGTATCGGAATGGCGAAGTGAAAAGTATCCGATTATCGCAATTGCAATGACCGCAAAGCTTCCGTATAGTATGTTTTTTCTGTTCATCTTTATTGATTTACCAAAAACTGCAAGTTGATTACAGTCTGATTAAAATTATGGATTGCGTTGATGTAATTGGTTCTGATCGTGAGTGCGGTTTCCAAAGCTTGCACATATTCTACATAAGAAACATCGCCGTTTTGATAGGCTTTCCCAGCATTTTTCGTAATCAGATCGGCATTCGCCAAAGCCGTATTTTTATAATAATCCACCAAAGACTGAAACGTATTCAGTTGCTGGATCTGCTGTTGGTAGTGATTTGCCAGTTCCAATTTCAGGTAATCGGCATTTTTCTGCTGTATTTCAATATTTGTTTTGGAAGCCTGAATTTTGGACACATTGCTTCCTGCAAAAATCGGAAGCGAAATCCCAACCGAAAACCCCTGAAAACGAGGCGAGCCGTCATAATAAACCGTCTGCCCGTTTACCTCTTGGTTTCCTGTAAGAGATTGGATAAAATAACCCGCAGAAATATCAGGCATTAACGTCGATTTTTCAACTTTTTGATTGGCTTCGGCCACATTTACCTGCTGTGAAGCCAATTTCACATTCGGATTTTCCTTGACCAGAGTGCTGTCCAAAATCCCCAACGTCGGCAAGGCAACAAATGAAGTATCGGTCGAAACAAAGTTTTCTTGTCGATTCAAAAACGTTTTGATTTTGGATTTTTCCACCCAAATCATCGCGTCATTGTGCTTGATTTTTTGCTCTAATTCTTGCTGTTTTGCCTCTGCCGTAGTTTTTTCAAGCGAATTGGTTTCGCCTGTCAGAAAACGCAAGGAAGCCGAACGCACAAACTTTTGCATCAGGTTATTCTGCTTTTGCAACATCTTATTCAATTCAGAATAATACTGTAAATCGTCAGCAAAAAGTGGACTGATTTAAGTCAAAACTAAGAGAGTGTTTTCAAAATCCTTAAATTTGAATTATGAGAACACCCAAGAAAAAAACAGCAGAGAATTTCATTAAAGACATT
>JASCOH010000022.1 GCA_029959295.1 Flavobacteriaceae bacterium PS02334
TACTTTTGCACCCGCTTCCTGAAACACGGATTCGGAAATAAAAAAGAATGACACGTTCATAGACATATTGGATTGACAGCAAAGTCCCTGATTCATCAGGGCAAAAAGAGAGAGCACGTCTTGATCCTATTTAAGGCAAGATAAAAAAAGCCAAGCGAAGCGTCTATAAATTATTAAAAATATACGATGAAGAGTTTGATCCTGGCTCAGGATGAACGCTAGCGGCAGGCTTAACACATGCAAGTCGAGGGGTAGTATAGCAATATATGAGACCGGCGCACGGGTGCGTAACGCGTATGCAATCTGCCTTCCACAAAGGAATAGCCCAGAGAAATTTGGATTAATGCCTTATAGCATCACGAGATGGCATCATCATGTGATTAAAGATTTATCGGTGGAAGATGAGCATGCGTCCCATTAGCTAGTTGGTAAGGTAACGGCTTACCAAGGCGATGATGGGTAGGGGTCCTGAGAGGGAGATCCCCCACACTGGTACTGAGACACGGACCAGACTCCTACGGGAGGCAGCAGTGAGGAATATTGGTCAATGGGCGCAAGCCTGAACCAGCCATGCCGCGTGCAGGATGAAGCATCTATGGTGTGTAAACTGCTTTTATACAGGAAGAAACACTCCCTCGTGAGGGAGCTTGACGGTACTGTAGGAATAAGGATCGGCTAACTCCGTGCCAGCAGCCGCGGTAATACGGAGGATCCAAGCGTTATCCGGAATCATTGGGTTTAAAGGGTCCGTAGGCGGCCCTGTAAGTCAGTGGTGAAATCTCCCCGCTCAACGGGGAAACGGCCATTGATACTGCAGGGCTTGAATTATTGGGAAGCAACTAGAATATGTAGTGTAGCGGTGAAATGCTTAGATATTACATGGAATACCGATTGCGAAGGCAGGTTGCTACCAATACATTGACGCTGATGGACGAAAGCGTGGGTAGCGAACAGGATTAGATACCCTGGTAGTCCACGCCGTAAACGATGGATACTAGCTGTTCGGAGCAATCTGAGTGGCTAAGCGAAAGTGATAAGTATCCCACCTGGGGAGTACGTTCGCAAGAATGAAACTCAAAGGAATTGACGGGGGCCCGCACAAGCGGTGGAGCATGTGGTTTAATTCGATGATACGCGAGGAACCTTACCAAGGCTTAAATGTAGTCTGACAGGACCGGAAACGGTTTTTTCTTCGGACAGATTACAAGGTGCTGCATGGTTGTCGTCAGCTCGTGCCGTGAGGTGTCAGGTTAAGTCCTATAACGAGCGCAACCCCTGTCGTTAGTTGCCAGCGAGTCATGTCGGGAACTCTAACGAGACTGCCAGTGCAAACTGAGAGGAAGGTGGGGATGACGTCAAATCATCACGGCCCTTACGCCTTGGGCTACACACGTGCTACAATGGACGGTACAGAGAGCAGCCACTGGGCGACCAGGAGCGAATCTACAAAACCGTTCACAGTTCGGATCGGAGTCTGCAACTCGACTCCGTGAAGCTGGAATCGCTAGTAATCGGATATCAGCCATGATCCGGTGAATACGTTCCCGGGCCTTGTACACACCGCCCGTCAAGCCATGGAAGCTGGGGGTGCCTGAAGTCGGTGACCGCAAGGAGCTGCCTAGGGTAAAACTGGTAACTGGGGCTAAGTCGTAACAAGGTAGCCGTACCGGAAGGTGCGGCTGGAACACCTCCTTTCTAGAGAAAGACGAAGAAGCAAGGCAAATCTGGCCGGAATAAGAAAAAGAAGCGCTCTCGCTGTTGGTTCAAAATAATACAAGAAAAGCAAAACAGAGTCTCGTAGCTCAGCTGGTTAGAGTACTACACTGATAATGTAGGGGTCCCCAGTTCGAGTCTGGGCGGGACTACTATTTTACTTTACTTGAAAGGAAATTTTAGAAGTTGAGCGTTTATGAGCATTCATAACTCATAATTCATAACTCATAATTTAAAAATGGGGGATTAGCTCAGCTGGCTAGAGCGCCTGCCTTGCACGCAGGAGGTCAACGGTTCGACTCCGTTATTCTCCACAGATTTAGCAATTAGGCAATAGCCCTAAAATGCTGAATACCGAAGCGGTACTAATGCCTTCTGGCTTATTGCTACTGCCTAGGATAAAGTTCATTGACATATTGGGATAAGAAAATACAATAAAAAGTAGAAAGCATATCATGCAGCAATGCATGAAGAAAGCGCAATAAGCAAAATAAGGGCGCATGGGGGATGCCTAGGCTCTCAGAGGCGAAGAAGGACGTGATAAGCTGCGATAAGCTTCGGGGAGCGGCACACACGCACTATATCCGAAGATTTCCGAATGGGGCAACCCACTATGTTGAAGACATAGTACACCGATAGGTGGGCAAACCCGCTGAACTGAAACATCTAAGTAGGCGGAGGAGAAGAAAACAAAAGTGATTCCGTAAGTAGTGGCGAGCGAACGCGGATTAGCCCAAACCAGAAGTGTTACGGCACGGCTGGGGTTGTAGGACCAAGACATTTTATGTACGAGGAACCAGAATGAACTGGAAAGTTCAGCCATAGACGGTGATAGCCCGGTATGGGTAACGAGTATAATAGATATTGGTATCCTGAGTAGGGCGGGGCACGTGAAACCCTGTCTGAATCCGGCGGGACCATCCGCCAAGGCTAAATACTCCTGAGAGACCGATAGTGAACCAGTACCGTGAGGGAAAGGTGAAAAGAACCGTGAATAACGGAGTGAAACAGATCCTGAAACCATGCGCCTACAAGCGGTCGGAGCCCTTTAGTGGGGTGACGGCGTGCCTTTTGCATAATGAGCCTACGAGTTAACGTTGCTGGCAAGGATAAGTGGTTAAGCCACGGATCCGTAGCGAAAGCGAGTCTGAATAGGGCGCTTTAGTCAGTAGTGTTAGACGCGAAACCGTGTGATCTACCCATGGGCAGGATGAAGCTGTGGTAACACACAGTGGAGGTCCGAACCGGTTGACGTTGAAAAGTCTTCGGATGACCTGTGGGTAGGGGTGAAAGGCCAATCAAACTCGGAAATAGCTCGTACTCCCCGAAATGCATTTAGGTGCAGCGTCATGCGCAAAGTTATATAGAGGTAGAGCTACTGATTGGATGCGGGGGCTTCACCGCCTACCAATTCCTGACAAACTCCGAATGCTATATAATGTTTCATGACAGTGAGGGCTTGGGTGCTAAGGTCCAAGTCCGAGAGGGAAAGAACCCAGACCATCAGCTAAGGTCCCCAAATATACGCTAAGTTGAAAGAACGAGGTCCGACTGCACAGACAGCTAGGATGTTGGCTTGGAAGCAGCCATTCATTTAAAGAGTGCGTAACAGCTCACTAGTCGAGCGGTCGGGCATGGATAATAATCGGGCATAAGCGTATTACCGAAGCTATGGATTTGCAATTTATTGCAAGTGGTAGGGGAGCATTCTGACAGGGCTGAAGGTGTGCCGTAAGGCCTGCTGGACCGGTCAGAAAAGAAAATGTAGGCATAAGTAACGATAATGCGGGCGAGAAACCCGCACACCGAAAGACTAAGGTTTCCTCAGCTATGCTAATCAGCTGAGGGTTAGTCGGGGCCTAAGGCGAACCCGAAAGGGACAGTCGATGGACAACGGGTTAATATTCCCGTACTTGTTATAACTGTGATGGGGTGACGGAGTGATGAAAGTACCGCGAACTGACGGAATAGTTCGTTGAAGGCTGTAGCTATATTCTCGATAGGCAAATCCGTTGAGAATGGCAAAGGCCGATAGTACCCGGAGTCTTCGGACAAAGGGATAGTGTACCTAAGGGCTTCCAAGAAAAACCTCTAAACTTCAGGTTATGACAACCCGTACCGCAAACCGACACAGGTAGTCGAGGAGAGAATCCTAAGGTGCTCGAGAGATTCATGGCTAAGGAATTAGGCAAAATAGACCCGTAACTTCGGGAGAAGGGTCGCCAGCAGCAATGCTGGCCGCAGTGAAGAGGTCCAGGCGACTGTTTATCAAAAACACAGGGCTCTGCAAAATCGCAAGATGAAGTATAGGGCCTGACACCTGCCCGGTGCTGGAAGGTTAAGAGGAGATGTTATCTTCGGAGAAGCATTGAATTGAAGCCCCAGTAAACGGCGGCCGTAACTATAACGGTCCTAAGGTAGCGAAATTCCTTGTCGGGTAAGTTCCGACCTGCACGAATGGTGTAACGATCTGGACACTGTCTCAGCCATGAGCTCGGTGAAATTGTAGTATCGGTGAAGATGCCGATTACCCGCAGTGGGACGAAAAGACCCTGTGCACCTTTACTATAGCTTAGTATTGGTCTTGGACAAGTGATGTGTAGGATAGGTGGGAGACTTCGATCCAGCGTCGCCAGGCGTTGGTTAGTCATTGTTGAAATACCACCCTTTGCTTGTCTGAGGTCTAACCCCGTATTGCGGGGGACATTGCTTGGTGGGTAGTTTGACTGGGGTGGTCGCCTCCAAAAGAGTAACGGAGGCTTCTAAAGGTTCCCTCAGCACGCTTGGTAACCGTGCGCAGAGTGCAATGGCATAAGGGAGCTTGACTGAGAGACATACAGGTCGATCAGGTACGAAAGTAGAGCATAGTGATCCGGTGGTTCCGCATGGAAGGGCCATCGCTCAAAGGATAAAAGGTACGCCGGGGATAACAGGCTGATCTCCCCCAAGAGCTCATATCGACGGGGGGGTTTGGCACCTCGATGTCGGCTCGTCACATCCTGGGGCTGGAGAAGGTCCCAAGGGTTGGGCTGTTCGCCCATTAAAGTGGCACGCGAGCTGGGTTCAGAACGTCGTGAGACAGTTCGGTCTCTATCTACTGCGGGCGCAAGAAATTTGAGTGGATCTGATTCTAGTACGAGAGGACCGAATTGGACCAACCGCTGGTGTATCTGTTGTCCCGCCAGGGGCACCGCAGAGTAGCTACGTTGGGAAGGGATAAGCGCTGAAAGCATATAAGCGCGAAACCCACCACAAGATGAGATTTCTTTTAAGGGTCCTGGGAGATGACCAGGTCGATAGGCTATAGGTGTAAAGGCAGTAATGCCATAGCCGAGTAGTACTAATAACCCGTAAGCTTATGCGCACTTTCCCCCCGCCCCGGCGGGGGAGGAAACTTTCTTTCTGTCTTTTTATTAATTTTTT
>JASCOH010000023.1 GCA_029959295.1 Flavobacteriaceae bacterium PS02334
GCATAAGATCTTCTATAGAAATAATATCGCTTTCAGAAATAAAACCAGTATTGATTGTCAGTTTTGAAATTTTTTTGCTTTGGATCTTAACCAAAATTTCTTCTAGATTTTTGAAAAGATTTTGAGTTATATTTTCAAAATCCGATTTTAATTCAAACTTTCCTGTGAATTCTAAAAGTGATTTCAAAAGAAATAAATCTTCCCATATGATTACATTTTTTTCTAATCCTTCCGGAAACACAATAAACGATTTAGATAAATAAGAATTATCAACGATCAATCTACATTCAATTAAATCTCCTGGCTTTGAATTTAGATCTGCAAAAACAATTTTTTCGCAGTACAAATTTTCTGATGAAGCAATTACCCTGCGGGAATGTTCTTCCTTATTTTTAAAAATAGCCAACGTCGCACTACCTAATGGCATCAAAATATTTAAATATTGATATCCGCCTTCGGTAACTCTAGTCATATTTTCATTTGAAACTAGCAAAGCATAATCTCCTATCATTTTTGGCTTGTTTCCGGCAACAAAATCATAAAGAAGATCTGTTGTGACTTCTCTAATTATTTCTTCAGTACCGAGCGCTTTTTCTTTTATCTCAAAACCTACTTTGGCCAATCGATATTGTTGAATCGAATCTTCTTGCAACTTATCGACTTTTCGCATTAGCCTATGAATTCCTTCGCCAATGTTGAATTTTTGCGCACCTTTCAATAATGGAATTTTTAAAGGAACTAAAATTTCCTTTTCAATATTTGTATAAAAATCATAGAACATTCCTTTCATATAGAAATCAAAATATGTTCCGGTGTTCAAAGTGTTCAACTGTATAAAAGTTCCGTCAAGCGTAAAATTAAAACCTTCTTTAGTGTACGGAATATCCACATAACCAAGCAAAACATAAGTTACAGGAATTCTTATCTGTGACGGAATTCCGGCGATGACTGCATCTAAAATGATTTCTCCAGTATAAATACCTCCTTCCATTGATTCGGTTGAAATCGGAACCGCTTTTATTCCTGGCATATTTCCCGGACCAAAAACATCTGGAGTAATTGTCAGCCAAGGCGGTGATTGAATTGTGTAAACAGATGTGCAATGAACAAATACAAATTGTTCTTCAGGTTCAAAAATACCTTTAGTTCCGTTGAAGCTTAAGCTTGTCGGAGAAACTTCGAATTGCCCCTGATTCTGGAGAGTTACATTAACGCCTATAGTTCCGATCAAAGTTGAATTTGAATCAACTGAAATCGCAGTATTCAAATTAGGACTGCCAATAGCAGCATCGGTATTGAAAAAATCTGATAGCGATAGATCAACTATTCTTTGGCCAGTTCCAACAGCTTTATAAATCATTTCGGTTCCGACGGATTGATGCGTAATTGTCACCGCAGGATCTGCAGAACTCAAGATGTATTTGTCCGGAGCTGTCAACTTCCAAACTGGACCGTTTACCGTAATTGGAACTACAGGACTAGCTGTATCTTGATAGTGATTTATATTTATTACGCTAGGCGAATACACAACACTATTAGTTGCATAAACGGCAAGCTTCACATTGTACACATAAGAATCGAACAATTCCCACGCACCTGAAGCTTTTCTTCCATAAACTAAAAAGTCAAGTCCCGCTTTATAAGTTCCCGGAACTAAAAGATTTACGTTATTTATATTAAAAGTAACCGTTCCAGATAATCCATTGGCAACTATCGGTGTGTACTGCAAAAAATCAAAATTAAAGTTGGGGCTTGATGTTCCGAACCAACTTGCAAAAGATCCGCTCAAATAATATTTTCTTATGTTATATCGGAATTGCGTGTACTGAGATGTAGTACTTAAACCAATAACATCTTTAATTCTAATCTCAACTGTTTGCGGAACGACAACACCGCCACCCGTCATGAAATAAGTAAAGTTTGAAGTGCCATTTAATGGCGCCCAATTCTGAAATACTGGTTCCGTATTTATCGTGTTGTTTCCTGGTGAATTTGACAATGGACTACTCATAATGTTTCTTCAGGTATTTGTAAAATTGATTGAACTGGAATTTGCTCATATTTCCCAAATGAAAGGACATCCGGAAAAAACCAAACTTCAATAAATAATTCGTTGAAATTTATAAGCGTGTGGTTTTTAAAATTGATTACTCCTGTATTTGACGGAGAAATTGTATTGGCATTCAACTGATGATATTCGAAAATTTCCCTAGAATCAGTTATAAAAACTACATTTCGGATAGGTTCTTCTTCATCCGCCTGAAGGTTTAAAGCCAATCTTCCGGACAAAACAAAATGATCATTCAATTTATCTTCTTTTGGGTCATCATCTTTAAAATGTTCACGGACGTTGGCCATGATCTGATCACAATAAACATTGCACAAATCATTATCTATTATGCGGTATTCTGCAAAAAAAGTATCCATATTTAAATTTTAGCTTTATCTCTGTTTTCTTTAATTTTTTTCAATCCTTCCTGCAATTCTTTCATTGATTTCATATCTCTCGAAGAAACAATTGCCATCAATCCGGAATCTTTAATTTCACGCATCACTTCAGTATTTTCCCTGATCATTTCATACATCAACAGCAACAATTGGTTATCTGGAGCAGGAGCTGTCGGAGTTGGTTCTGGTTTTGAAGTTCCGGTATATAGTACATTATCTTTATAATATCCATTTTCAAAACCTTTAACCCCTTGAAGCGATCGAATTAAAGAGTCTTTGACTTCTGGCGGAATTTTTCTCCAGGCTTTATTGTCAATTACCATTTCGGGCTTATTCCCTTCAGCTACCATCAATGAATTTTTAGTCACCAATCCGGACTTTAGTTTTCCTGCATTTTTAGGACGATATTTTTTGCCATCCTGTTCACGGACAACATTGACATAATCCGGATAAAGACCATCTTCATATCCTTTTGCTGGCAAAGGAGTGGCCAGAACCGTCGCCGCCTGAAGCGCTCCGGTTGCTGCAACAATTCCTGTCAAAATTCCTGCAGTAGCACCAAAATCAAATTTTGGTACCTGAGCCCAAATACTCATAATCGCCTGAGATGTGCTCATTGCAATGTTTGCCAATGCCATTATTCTTTGGCGCTTAGCTTGCTTATATTCTACATCCGCTTTTTTCTTATCAAGATCATCATCAACTTTTTCAATACCTTTTTTATATTGAACTTGGTTGATCATTCCATTGTCTAGCTGTTGCTTTAATCGACGTTTTTTTGATTCAGAATTTTTCTCATACGTTTTTAATTGAGTAGCTTCTGAAGCGGCTATAAAACTGTCGAGCTGTCCCCACATATTTTGGACAGCACCAACTGCCATCTGCATAGTTTGAATTCCGATAGTACCGTTTTGGATATTCTGCAAAAAATTATCCCACTGGTCTTGTGTAAAGCCTAAAATATCTGCATTATCACTACCTAAACCTAAATCTAATTCTTTGCTAGCATCATTTTTTTTACCTGTTT
>JASCOH010000024.1 GCA_029959295.1 Flavobacteriaceae bacterium PS02334
ATGAGAAAAATTCTGAATCAAAAAAACGTCGATTAAAGCAACAGCTAGACAATGGAATGATCAACCAAGTTCAATATAAAAAAGGTATTGAAAAAGTTGATGATGATCTTGATAAGAAAAAAGCGGAAGTCGAATATAAGCAAGCTAAGCGCCAAAGAATAATGGCATTGGCAAACATTGCAATGAGCACATCTCAGGCTATTATGAGTATTTGGGCTCAGGTACCAAAATTTGATTTTGGTGCTACTGCAGGAATTTTGACAGGAATTGTCGCAGCAACCGGAGCACTTCAGGCGGCAACGGTTCTGGCCACTCCTTTACCTGCAAAAGGATATGAAGATGGTCTTTATCCGGATTATGTCAATGTTGTCCGTGAACAGGATGGCAAAAAATATCGTCCTAAAAATGCAGGAAAACTAAAGTCCGGATTGGTGACTAAAAATTCATTGATGGTAGCTGAAGGAAATAAGCCCGAAATGGTAATTGACAATAAAGCCTGGAGAAAAATTCCGCCAGAAGTCAAAGACTCTTTAATTCGATCGCTTCAAGGGGTTAAAGGTTTTGAAAATGGATATTATAAAGATAATGTACTATATACCGGAACTTCAAAACCAGAACCAACTCCGACAGCTCCTGCTCCAGACAATCAATTGTTGCTTTTGATGTACGAAATGATCAGGGAAAATACCGAAGTGATGCGAGAGATTAAGGATTCTGGATTGATGGCGATTGTTTCTTCAAGAGATATGAAATCAATGAAAGAATTGCAGGAAGGATTGAAAAAAATTAAAGAAAACAGAGATAAAGCTAAAATTTAAATATGGATACTTTTTTTGCAGAATACCGCATAATAGATAATGATTTGTGCAATGTTTATTGTGATCAGATCATGGCCAACGTCCGGGAACATTTTAAAGACGATGACCCAAAAGAAGATAAATTGAACGATCATTTTGTTTTGTCCGGAAGATTGGCTTTAAACCTTCAGACGGATGAAGAAGAACCTATCCGAAATGTAGTTTTTATAACTGATTCTAGGGAAATTTTCGAATATCATCAGTTGAATGCCAATGCAATTTCTCCGTCAAATACAGGAGTAATCAATTTTAAAAACCACACGCTTATAAATTTCAACGAATTATTTATTGAAGTTTGGTTTTTTCCAGATGTCCTTTCATATGGGAAATATGAGCAAATTCCAGTTCAAATAATTTCACAAATACCTGAAGAAACATTATGAGTAGTCCATTGTCAAATTCACCAGGAAACAACACGATAAATACGGAACCAGTATTTCAAAATTGGGCGCCGTTAAATGGCACATCGAACTTTACTTATTTCATGACCGGTGGCGGCGTAGTCGTTCCGCAAACAGTTGAGATTAGAATTAAAGATGTTATTGGTTTAAGTACTACATCTCAGTACACGCAATTCCGATATAACATAAGAAAATATTATTTGAGCGGATCTTTTGCAAGTTGGTTTGGAACGTCAAGCCCCGACTTTAATTTTGATTTTTTACAATACACGGCGATAGTTGCGAATGGATTATCAGGAACGGTAACTTTTAATATAAACAACGTAAATCTTTTAGTGCCGGGAACTTATAAGGCGGGACTTGATTTTTTAGTTTATGGAAGAAAAGCTTCTGGCTCTTGGGAATTATTCGATTCCTATGTATACAACGTGAAGCTTGCAGTTTATGCAACCAATAGTGTCGTTTATTCTCCAAGTGTAATAAACATGGTTCACTTTCAAGACACGGCTAGTCCGGTCGTTCCTATTACGGTAAACGGTCCAGTTTGGAAGTTGACAGCTCCAGATAAATACATTTTAAGTTCTGCAGATCCTGCAGTAATAATAACTCATCAATCCGTCGGAACTGAAATGATTTATAAAGCTGTTGGAACTGGCCAAAGAATAGTTGATCTATCACTATCAGATTTTTTTAATACGGATGCCGCTATTGGTAGTCCAAATTTAAATACTGCGATTTCGGTTGATTCAAATTCGACTTTGATCGGAACAATTGGAGTTAACGTCACTTTGCAGAACCAAGGTCAATTCGAAGTTTCTCCGACAAGCTTAAGCTTTAACGGAACTAAAGGAATTTTTGAACCTGAAGAACAATTTGTTTTTGTCCATTGCACATCTGTTTATACAGTTCAATCTCCGCCGTGGCTTATTATAACTCCAGATGTTTTTGGTCCGGGAAATGAGCCAGGAATAAAAGCAGTACCAATTTCAACCGAATCAATGGAAGGAGGTATTTATACTGGAGAAATCATTTTAGATGCAGTCATCGCCGGAATTCCGTCACAGATAATAATTCCTGTAACTTATGTATTGCTTGGCTATGTGGATATTCCGTACAATAAAGAAGGTTTTAATTTTACGCTTGACGGAACTTTTATACAGTTGAACACTTTGAACACCGGAACATATTTTGATTTCTATATGAAAGGAATGTTCTATGATTTTTATACAAATATTGAAAAGGAAATTTTAGTGCCTTTAAAAATTCCATTATTGAAAGGTGCGCAAAAATTCAACATTGGCGAAGGAATTCATAGGCTAATGCGAAAAGTCGATAAGTTACAAGAAGATTCGATTCAACAATATCGATTGGCCAAAGTAGGTTTTGAGATAAAAGAAAAAACGCTCGGTACTGAAGAAATAATCAGAGAAGTCACAACAGATCTTCTTTATGATTTTGTTGCCGGAAACAAGCCAAAAATGATAGGAGATTATGCTTTGCTAGTTTCAAATGAAAATATGACTAGAGTTACCGCAAGTGGATATCAATATTTAAATATTTTGATGCCATTAGGTAGTGCAACGTTGGCTATTTTTAAAAATAAGGAAGAACATTCGCGTAGGGTAATTGCTTCATCAGAAAATTTGTACTGCGAAAAAATAATTTTTGCAGATCTGAATTCAAAACCAGGTGATTTAATCGAATGCAGATTGATAGTTGATAATTCTTATTTATCTAAATCGTTTATAGTTTTTCCTGAAGGAATTGAAAATAACGTGATTATTTGGGAAGATATATTTCTTTTGAAATCACTTTTAGAATTCACAGGAAAGTTTGAGTTAAAATCAGATATTGAAAACATTACTCAAAATCTTTTCAAAAATCTAGAAGAAATTTTGGTTAAGATCCAAAGCAAAAAAATTTCAAAACTGACAATCAATACTGGTTTTATTTCTGAAAGCGATATTATTTCTATAGAAGATCTTATGC
>JASCOH010000025.1 GCA_029959295.1 Flavobacteriaceae bacterium PS02334
AACCCTGCCGACGAGGCGTTCTCGCAGAACAGCAGCAATACCTACTTCAACATAGGTACCGGCTTCTTCTACTATACCAACAACTACTACATCGCGCTTTCGGTTCCGAACATGCTGAACTCGAAGCACCTTAACGTAAGGACCGACGGCCAGGAGAGATACTACGGCGAGGAGAGCCAGCACTACTTCCTGACGGGAGGGTATGTCTTCCAGCTGAACGAGAACCTGAAGTTCAAGCCCTCGACGATGCTGAAGTCGGCCTTCGACGCGCCGCTTTCCTTCGACGCCTCAGCCAACTTCCTCTTCAACGAGGTTTTCGAGATCGGCGCCACCTACAGGCTCGACGACTCCTACGGGGCGATGGTGAACTATGCGATCACGCCGAACCTGAGAATCGGGTATGCCTACGACAGGATCATTTCCGACCTGAAGGTGACCACGCCTGCTTCCCACGAGGTAATCCTCCTGTTCGACCTGAACTTCCCGAAAAAGGTATCCCGTTCACCAAGATATTTCTAACCTAAAAAGCGACCCAGTATAATGAAGAATCTATATATTACATTAAGTTTCGTGATCGCCAGCATGACGCTCTCGGCCCAGAACAGCGATACCGAAAAGGCCGACAGGCTTTTCGCGAGGTTCGAGTATGTCGATGCGGCAGGCGAATACCTGAAGCTGGCGGAAGGCAAGAAAGCCGACGCCTACGTCTACAAGCAATTGGCCGACAGCTATTTCAATGTTTTCAATACGGCGGAAGCGGCAAAATGGTATGCCAAGGCCACCGAAACACAGCAGGATGCGGAAACCTACTACAGGTATGCCCAGATGCTGAAGGCCGACGGAAAGTATGCCGAATCGAACAAGCAGATGCAGAAATTTGCCAGCCTTGCGCCGAGCGACCAGAGAGCCGTGGAATTCAAGCAGGACCCGAACTACCTTCCGAAGCTGAAAAGCCAGACGAAGCTCTTCGACGAGAAGTCGCTCGACATCAACAGCGACAAGTCTGACTTCGGGGCGGTGCTGACCAATGACAACACGCTCTATTTTGCCACGGCCAGAAACAAGGCCAGAAAGAACTACGGATGGAACGAGGAGCCTTTCCTTGACCTGTACAAATCAACTTATAATGCCGACGGGACTTTCAGCGAGCCGGTTCCGGTAGCAGAAATCAACAGCAAGTTCCACGACGGCCCTGCCAGCATCAGCGCCGACGGGAACACGATGTACTTTGCCAGCGAGAGCTTCAAGGAAGGCGACTTCGAGAAGGACAAGGCGAAGAAACTGAAATACGGCCAGGTATACCTCTACAAGGCAACCAGGGACGGCGACAAGTGGACCAACATCAAGGCGCTTCCTTTCACGAGCAAGGCCTACTCGACGAGCAGCCCGAGCCTGAGCAGGGACGGAAAGACGCTCTACTTCTCATCGAACATGCCGGGATCCCTTGGCGGGAACGACGTGTGGAAGGTAGCGGTAAACGAGGACGGAAGCTACGGCACTCCTGAAAACTTAGGAAAATCGGTAAACACGGAAGGCAACGAGAGCTTCCCATTCATCACCGACGACAACAAGCTCTATTTTTCTTCTGACGGAAGGAAAGGCTTCGGGGCATTGGACGTATTTGTCATCGACCTGAACAGGAAGACGGAAGCGGCAAACGTAGGGGCTCCTGTAAATACGGAAAAGGACGACTTCGCTTTCTCTTTCAATACGGCAAAAAACATCGGGTTCTTCTCGAGCAACAGAACCGGTGACGACAACATCTATATGGCGACTCCGGTGTGCGGCGTGGAAGTGATCACCCTGGTAAAGGATGCAAGGACAGGAAAGACGCTTGCGGATGCAAAAGTTTCCATCCTCGATGCGAAGAAAAACGTGATCGAGTCGAAGATATCTGAATCTAACGGCGAGGTGTTCTACAGCGTGGACTGCAACAAGCCCTACCTGATCCAGGTTACAAGAGACGGATATGAGAGCAACACCTTCCCGGTGGCGAAAACGAACGGAGGCACGGTGAACGTTGCGGCCGACCTGCAGCCGATCGACGTGATCGTGAAGGAGACGGAAGTCGTGCTGAACGAGATCTACTTCGAGTTCGACAAGAGCAACATCACCCAGGCGGGCGCCTTCGAGCTTGACAAGCTGGTTCAGGTATTGAAGAACAACCCGAACATGGAAATCATGGTAAAAGGGCATACGGATAACCGGGGCTCTGACCAGTACAACCTGAACCTTTCTGACAGAAGGGCGAGGGCTGCAGTCCAGTACGTGATCTCGAAAGGGATTGCAAAAGCAAGGATCGCTGGAAAAGGCTATGGCGAGAGCGAGCCTAAGGTGGACTGCAAGGAAAACTGCACCGAGGAAGACCATGCGAAGAACAGAAGAAACGAGTTTCTTATCGTGAAGAAATAAGGAAATGTTTAGATATTGAAAAGGCGCCCAATGGGCGCCTTTTTT
>JASCOH010000026.1 GCA_029959295.1 Flavobacteriaceae bacterium PS02334
GATAATTAACCGCAGAAGTGAGTACCAAAAAACAAAATTAACAACGAATCAAATAAAACAATTATCTTTGAATTATTAACTAAATACTCTCTTAGGAAAAGTCCAATTTAGTTTGAAGACATACAATTATACAAAATTGAATCATTTTTCAATTGCTGTGAAAGGAGATAAGCTTGATTGCTATATTTCAAACGCTCAGAACTGGTCGCACTATTTTTGGACTCTTTTATATTTAGACTGATACTGTCTGCAAGAGAATACTGCTCTTTATGATCATTTCTGTTCTTTTTGCAGGAGATTAGCAATATCATAAAAAAAAGTACAATCAGGGGAAATTGCTTCATACAAAGTATATTTCCCCGAAAGTACTAAAAATATATTATGATTATTAAAAAATTAACCCCCAGTGCTTGGATCTTTTGGTGGCGGTGGTGGTGGCAGTGGCGGAACTATAACGCCTCCGCCGCCTCCAGGCCCGCCAGTATCGGCCGCATTCATAGTTGATAAACCATCATCCACGCTATCAGCGTCACAAGAAACAAAGATGCAGGCAAAAGTTACAATTGCCACTGCAAAAAGTATTTTTTTCATTTTAATATTCTTAAAAGTTTAGAAATGGCGCTACCCTTTCGGAAGGTTTTCCGATCTTAAATGGGCAATGCTGCTGTTTTGGACAATAGTCCGCTTTGGGAAGTACAGCAGACCGTCAGAAGAGAAGTTTTATACTTCCCGAATAATCATCACTCCTGAAAATCATGCTGTTATTAAAATCAGTTTTGTACATTTGCTCTTGATGCATCAAGAGTCCGGCAACTGATTTCTGAGGCAAAGTAACAGCAGGTTTCCCCCAACATTGCTAGTGATTTCGGATGTTTCTGATATTTCGGCCCATTACGGAGGATTACTGATAATTCTGATTTTTACAGCGATGAACAAAAACTTTGAAGACTACCTTAAGGCAATTCTGGAACACTATGAAGTAGTGAAAAATGGAAAAAACGCCGACCTTTTAGAAAAGCCC
The DNA here is from genome assembly GCA_029959295.1 of Flavobacteriaceae bacterium PS02334. GTDB lineage: Bacteria > Bacteroidota > Bacteroidia > Flavobacteriales > Flavobacteriaceae > Flavobacterium. The sequence goes on from JASCOH010000026.1 coordinate 1,022, forward strand.
ACGCCTGGCAATTTGAAGAAATTGTGTCTCCAGCTTTTAGAAAAAGGCTTGAGCAATGCAGACGAAAAAGCATTCCTAAACTTCTTCCATCCAAAAGAAGAACGGGCACTCTATGCGCATATAAGAAACATGAGTACAGACGGATTGAGAACTCCTAGTGATTTCTTAAGACTGAAACAAGGATTGACCAATAACCGCCAACATGCTAATCTTGTCGCAGTATTAGTTGATTTTAAACCAAGACCTTTCACAACGTTTCAAAATACAATACAGGAGGAAAAAGAGAAGGAAGAGCTATCAAAAGATATCATAAAGGAAAAAGAAGAAAACGCGCCACCTAGTACAGAAGCGCAGAAAGAGGAATTGCAGTCCGTTGAAGAAACTATTGGGAAAGAAAAAATTGCAGAAGGGGAAAAACAGAAAGAAGATTTTGCAGAGACAGAAACAGTAGTAGAATCTCAAGTAGAAGAAAGGGTGACGCATTTTGCAAATCCAGTTGACAATAAACCTACTCCTCCAGGAAGAAAACCTTATTTAATAGCCTTAGCCTTAATTCTTTTCATAAGCCTGACAGGTTTTTTCATCCACAAAACCACCGAACCAAAATGTATGGTTTGGAAGGAAGACCACTATGAGATGATTGATTGCGAGCAAGAGGCACCTATAGGATTGTTTTCCAATGATAAAATTCGTCCTTACAACGAAGCATTATTTGAAGGCATGCGAAAAATAATACCGACTGATACGACTACTTTTTTTAAAGACAATGAACCTGTACTTTTTTATTATGGAAGGAATAACTATGATTTTTTTACTATGGACGGAGTACACCCCGTAAATGGCAAAGAGTTGCATCCTGTCAGCAGAAGGATTGTGCAGAGACATGTGTTGGGATGGAAAGACAAAGAATAAACTATAGCTCAATACATCAAATAATTTTATGACAAAGTTTTTATATAAAAAACTACAACTTTTTCTGCAATACATCTTCAAAAATACTTCAAAACAAAAAAAGGAACAGGAACCTACTCCAAAAAGCCGTTTCCAATTCCTGTTTCCAATTCCTTACCACAAATTTTCCTTTGTCACCCCGAGCGCAGTCGAGGGGCCAAAATCAAAATCATCAGCAAACAACAACTATTTTGCATATCGTTGCTAACCTACAACAGACTAAGAATGCATTGCATGGAAAATCTACTCCATCAAGCACCTGCCTTCTAAGCAGGCGGTCGAAGAAACGCACATGAAGATTACTGGTTTGAATCAGTCGAGGTTATTGATTATCAATCGGCGGTCGAAGGTTCGAATCCTTCTGCGATCACAAACGACTTTAAGTAGTCAGAATACAAGTGCACATCACAAGCGTAAAAGCCTGTAGATGTGCATTTTTATTTTGTTCTAACCTAAACTTAAAGT
>JASCOH010000027.1 GCA_029959295.1 Flavobacteriaceae bacterium PS02334
GGCGGTCGAAGGTTCGAATCCTTCTGCGATCACAAACGACTTTAAGTAGTCAGAATACAAGTGCACATCACAAGCGTAAAAGCCTGTAGATGTGCATTTTTATTTTGTTCTAACCTAAACTTAAAGTTTAATGAATCTATCCTCAGAAAGAATCTTTGACACGCTCGTTGACACAAAAATAATTCACGTGGCAACAAAAGAAAATTTCTCGCTAAGAGAGTATATAAAATCAGATGGAAAATCCCCTGTCATTCTAACAATTACAGGTAACAAGCAAAGAGAAAGATTTCAAATTGATGTTGAAGTTAATCCGAAAGAATGGAATATTAAAAAGCAACGGCTAAGTCCAATTTCAAAAGAGAATACTGATCTAAATTTAATTTTGGATAATATTGTTTCGAAAATCACAGCCATTAAAACATCATATCGCTTAGCAAATAAATTTCTTAATCCGAAAATGTTACGCCAAGAATTCTTTTCCGGAATGCCCAGAGTAAATTTCTGTGCCTTTTTTACTATGGCATTAGAAAATGAAAAAATAGAAATGAAACCTGGCACCTATAGAAGACATTGTTCAGTCTTAAAAAAAATCAAGGAATTTAATAGCGAAGTTAGCTTTATGGAACTTGATCTAGATTGGTTTTTAAAATACAAAAGACATCTGATTAAACTTGGTAATGCAAAAACTACTATTGCCGCCAACATGGCCAGTATAAAGAAATTTTTAAATATTGCCCAGCGCTCAGGTATTCGGCTGTGTTTTAATATTGATGATCTTGAAATCGGAAGCACCAAAGGAAACAGAACCAGTCTTACAAATGCAGAAGTTACAAAGCTTGGCGAGTTCTACTTCTCCCCTTTTATAAACGAATCCTATCGACTTGCATTAGGTTATTTCCTTTTTAGTTGCATGACCGGACTTCGAATTTCAGATGTTCAAAGTTTATCAAGAAGAGATATGCTGGAAGATTACATCACTTTTGTTTCTCAAAAAACGCAAAGCGATCAGCTGATTGAATTAAATCAGACGGTCAAAAGAATCATTCTGCATGATCCTAATTTATTTGTGAAAAAATTTGCAGATAAAACGATTAATGAAACCTTGAAAAAAATAGCCGTTATAGTAGGCATTCATAAAAACATTACTTTTCACGTGGCCAGACATACGTTTGCAACTATTTTTATCAGGAAAGGCGGTAACGTTGCAAAGTTGCAGCTGTTGCTTGGCCACTCAACAATAGCTCAGACAATGATCTATGTAAGTTTAGTAAATCAGGAGGCAAACACGGAAATCTACCTCCTTGATGGCCTATTTTAGCGAGCTTTCAGTTTCTATATCGATTTGATATAGATTCTCGCCGATTTCATCACGATTTATTGTCTTGATTATATGGCTTAAACCATAAGCAAAAACCGAGCGTTTTAGTTTTAATCCAATTAGTTTTTCGTAGTAATCTGTAAACGACCATTGAAACACCTGCGAATGTATTCTTCTGGAAAACCAATCTTTTGAATGTCGCGCATGTGCTGAAGGCATTGATATAGGATCAGGATCTGACGTAATATTTAACCCACGAGTTAAGCCGGAATACAAAACCGCATAAATTTTGGTCCTGTCATCTTCAAATCCGTGCGCTGACTGAACACCATTTCTTTCAAGCAAAGGCAAAGGAATTGCATTTACAATTATCTCGTTGGTTTTTTCATCTTTAATATATCCAACATTAGTAACTCCTGAAGCATTTTGAAAGACAGGTAAAAATTTGTAATCTTTACTGCTAACTTCTCCAAACTGCAGAAGAAACGAAATTCCTTTATTGAATTTTCGCCTTGGCCTTTTTACCTCCAGATGCGATAGGTCAAATTCATCTTGCGAATTTATTTGATCCTGAATGAAATTAACCTGAACCACATTTCCAACAACTTCAATTCCATAATTGAACCAATTTCTATATGCAGTGAACAAATCGCCAAATTTCATATCAGGAACGGTTCTGGTAAGATCAACTTTGTTTGGATTTATAACTGTTGGAATTGCCTCGCCGGAGGAATCGTGCAACCTGATCGGATTGATATCTAATTCAAAAATTATTTTCTCTACCGACGGACCTTGCTT
>JASCOH010000028.1 GCA_029959295.1 Flavobacteriaceae bacterium PS02334
TATTTAGGAGTTAATTCATTTTCAAACATATTTTTTGCACACGAAACACTTAATGAAATTGTTTCTTTTAAGTTTATTAAATCCTCTAATTCTTTTCGCAACGGGTTAGTTAAACGATCCATTTCTTTTTCCGTAAAAAAACCTGATTTTTCTAAATTTTCGATTTGCTCTTGTAGCAATTCTTTTTTTGATTCAATTATATTTTCAGACATAGTAAGGGGGAGTTTGATTATTGTTGAAAATCGAACAGTGCGATTGTAAGTCCAGTTCCGGATCGGGAAATTCTATAATCTAAAATTATTTTTTCTTCATATAATTCTCTTCCAAGCTTGTTAACTAAGCTTGAATCAATACTTTTTTTTGTAGTGATTTGAACAGCTTCAATAACTTTATCTTTATGATAAATAGTTGAAGTTTTTGCAATAGCATCTGTGAAAACAGATTCCAATATTTTTTTTGCTGCTTGTGTTTCCTTAGTTTTCATATTTCAAATTTTTATATTTTAAAAAAAACCACTCCACTTTTAGGAGTGGTTTTCGGACGTTGTGCACATCCAAGCTATATAAGAACGTAGCTCCAGCTTTACAGCTGAATGAGGTTTAAGATGATGGCGATTTTGACAACCTCTTGTTTGGTTTGAACCGCCAGCTTCTCATATAAATTTTTCTTTGCTTTATGAAAGGAACCAAAAGGAAGTTCCAGTTCTTCAGCAATAACTTCATTAGTTTTTTCAGTAGATGATTTTTGCATAAGTAATACTTCTGTTTTGGAAAGTCTGTGACCGTTAAACATCGGAAGCTTGCAAAGAATTCCTTCATGTGCGCAATTTCCATGCGATGGGCACGGCCAGAACTCACCGTCCTGCAACACACCTTCTTTGATATCTGCATCGAAATCAAGCCCGCCAAACCTGCACATTGCAAATTGCTCTATCCTTCTGATCTCTGAGTTTGGGTGCATTTCGAATAAAGCATTACTCGTTTCTTTTGAAGAAACAATTGCTTCTTTTAATATTTGAATAGTACAGAAGGAGATTTCATTAAAATTTTTGATACATCCATTCTGAATAACTTTTAATTCCGATCCGTGTGTGAAAAATTCTGTTGCTGAAGAAGTCATTCCCGGATAAGTTTTAGATAATTGTGTCATGGTTTTAAGTGATTATTTTAAGCTTTCAATAAGAATTTCCTTTTGAATTTTATTCTCTTTTGCCACTTCGACCAAGGCATTAAGAACATTAAGTTTATTCTCGGTAATTGTTGAAGATTGATTTCTAACATTTCTAATTATCCCGGAAGTAATTCCTGAATCTTTTGCAAGTCTTTTCTTAACTTCTGAAACATAAAGAGTTGGAAGATGCTGATCTAAAAATTCCAATGCTTCTTTAATATGCGTTTGCATATCTTCAACTTTGTTTTTTTCTGCTATCTTTGTCATAAGTTTAATATTTATGTCACAAACCTACACAAAAATTTACTACAAGTAAACTTTTACCCCGACAAAGTTTACCTATGGTAATAATTTATAACGATTCTAAACTATGAAATGGAACGACAGACTACGTCAGTACATTAAAATACAAGGTATTAGCCAAAAAGAAGCGGCTATTTTATTAAATACAAGTCCATCAATGATGAGTAGGTATTTATCTGGTAGCGATAATATAAATCAAGACTTTATAATAAATCTTTTAAAAGCATTCCCAGAAATTGACCTACAGTCAATTTTCAGTGAAAACAAACCAATTGAAGTTGAAGAACCGGATAATAGTGAGTTTAATATAGAAAAGGAACTCTTAGAAATTCAAGATAAGATTTCGAAAATAAGAGAGCATTTGGCACAAGATTGCCACGATAAAATAAAATAATCAGTAATAATCATGCCTGCGAGAGTTAAGAATAATCCTTCTGCGAT
>JASCOH010000029.1 GCA_029959295.1 Flavobacteriaceae bacterium PS02334
TGTAAATCGTCAGCAAAAAGTGGACTGATTTAAGTCAAAACTAAGAGAGTGTTTTCAAAATCCTTAAATTTGAATTATGAGAACACCCAAGAAAAAAACAGCAGAGAATTTCATTAAAGACATTCGCAGAAACACACGAAGAATCTTTAGTTCCGAACAGAAAATACAGATTGTTATGGAAGCCTTGCGAGCAGAAATGTCTGTAGCTGAATTATGCAGAAAGTATTCCATCAACGAATCACAGTTTTACAAATGGAATAAAGAGTTTTTAGAAGCTGGTAAAAAACGTTTAGCAGGTGATACCACAAGAGAAGCTACCAGTGATGAAGTAGCAGAGCTCAAGAAAGAAAATCAACAATTAAAAGTCATGATTGCCGATTTAGTTTTACGCTATGATATCGTAAAAAAAAGCTTGGACATGCTGGATTAACTGAAAAGTTCAAAAAATATATGCGACTTACAGTATCCGAAAAACAAGAAATCATTCATATGGTTACTCGTTCTGAAATTGGTATAAATAGAACGCTTCGGGAGATTGGAATCAATAAAAGTACTTTTTATAATTGGTATCACGCTTATAGCGAAAATGGTGTTGAAGGATTACTTCCAAACAAAAGAACGTCAAACAGGCAGTGGAACAGTATACCACAAGAACAGAAGAATCTGGTTGTAAAATTAGCTCTAGATTATCCTGATTTATCTTCTCGTGAATTAGCCTATAAAATGACCGATGAGCAACAAATTTTTCTATCGGAATCAAGCGTTTATCGAATTTTAAAAGCAAGGGGATTAATTACAGCTCCAGCTCATATTTTCCTCAGTGCAGCTGATGAGTTTAAAGATAAAACAAGCTTTGTTCATCAAATGTGGCAAACCGATTTTACCTACTTTAAAATCCTGGGATGGGGTTGGTATTATTTAAGCACAGTTTTAGATGATTACAGCAGGTATATTGTACACTGGGAACTTTGTTCTAATATGAAAGCAGATGATGTAAAAAGAACGGTTGATGTTGCTATTAAAAAAGCAAAATTGGTAACCAAACAGAAGCCAAAACTATTGTCCGACAATGGTTCGTGTTACATTGCAAGCGAATTAAAATCATATTTAAAAGACAATTATCAAATGCAACAAGTGCATGGCAGACCCAATCATCCACAAACACAAGGGAAAATTGAACGCTATCACAGGACAATGAAAAACGTAGTAAAACTTGATAATTACTTCGCTCCAGAGGAATTAGAAGCTGCTTTAGAAAAATTTGTTTATCGTTATAATAATGAAAGGTATCATGAATCATTAAACAACTTAACCCCAGCTGATGTCTATTTTGGAAGAGGTGAATTGATTTTAAAAGAACGAGAACGATTAAAGGAAATTGCGATAATTAACCGCAGAAGTGAGTACCAAAAAACAAAATTAACAACGAATCAAATAAAACAATTATCTTTGAATTATTAACTAAATACTCTCTTAGGAAAAGTCCAATTTAGTTTGAAGACATACA
>JASCOH010000002.1 GCA_029959295.1 Flavobacteriaceae bacterium PS02334
ATAGGCTATAGGTGTAAAGGCAGTAATGCCATAGCCGAGTAGTACTAATAACCCGTAAGCTTATGCGCACTTTCCCCCCGCCCCGGCGGGGGAGGAAACTTTCTTTCTGTCTTTTTATTAATTTTTTATCCCAGTATGCCAAGATATTGCCGAGCACATCGTTAAAAGAGAACTCGGACATGTCGCCCGACGCGACAAGAATAGCCTAAGGTGGTTATTGCGGCGGGGCTCACCTCTTCCCATCCCGAACAGAGAAGTTAAGCCCGCCTGCGCAGATGGTACTGCAATCCTGTGGGAGAGTATGTCGCCGCCTTTCTTTGAGAATCCCTTCAGTAATGAAGGGATTTTTTTTTTGGATATATGGTGAAAAAATTTACCGAAGGCATCAGGTCTGATATGAAAAAGCCACGCAGGATAGCAATCTGCGCGGCTTTTTTTGTTCAAATGCCAGGCTGTCATCAAGTATTTACCTCCAAGTCCTCAATATAATCGCGATACTCGTAAAAGAATCTTTCAAAGGAATCCATGTTCTCGTAGAAGAAACTGAAAATATCAGGCCACGTATCCTTATTCATTAAGCTGATTCCCGTTTTTTCAACCCAAATTTTGCTTATTATCTTGCCTGTTTCTAAGTGGAAATTCCTCTCAAAAATGGCTTCTGGAATAAATTCATCTAATAGAATCTGCTTTAAAGATTCCACTTTTTCATAATAAATCTTTCTTTTTTCCTCATCTTTGGGTTCTATGTCAATTAGAACTTGTGCTTTTTTGTTATCTACATAAAATTTAAAAGAAAAATCCTTAATTTTTGTGTCATACAAAAGCCATTTCCGCGGATATTCTTCTGCAAATTTTACCCAGAAATCTTTTTTTATGAAATGTGCTTCTGCTTTGCTATACATCTTTATAAAATATGTTTGATTAAATTTATTTTTGGAATACCTTTAAAACTCAAAAAAATATATCTAATGGATTTCCAAGAGTTTTTAGAATATATACCAAAAATAGCAAAAGAAAATCTTCCAGGCGAAGAAGCACAACAAAAAATGATGCCTCAAGAGCGAATAGAAATATTTAAGCGTCTTGATATGTCGTCGATCAATCCAAGAAGAGCTGCGGTGATGATGCTTTTTTATCCGAAAAATAATGAAGCTCATTTAGTTTTAATTGTTCGAAATTCTTATCCTGGCATTCATTCTTCTCAAATCGGATTCCCTGGTGGAAAAGTAGAACTTAGCGATATTTCTTTAGACGAAACGGCTCTGCGTGAAACTTTTGAAGAAATTGGGATTGCAAAAGATAAGATTACTGTGGTAAAAGCATTTACAGAACTTTATATTCCGCCAAGCAATTTTATGGTTACACCATTTCTAGCCTATAGCGTGGAAGAATTGACTTTTATTCCGGATGCAAGAGAAGTTTTTGGATTAATAGAACTGCCACTTTCTGTTTTTTTAGATGACAGTATTTTAGTCACAAAAACATTGAAAACTTCCTATATGGAAGAAGCTGGCGTTCCTGCTTTTAAATTTGAGGATTTCTATGTTTGGGGAGCAACAGCCCAGATGATGAATGAACTTAAAGAAGTGATAAAAAGAGTGCTTAAATAGCCGTGATTTTGTATGTTTGCCCTTCGGTTTAAAAAAATGCAAAATTCTTATGGGATTATTTAAAAGAAATCCTTTTGGTCATATACTTTTCCTAAAAAAATGGTTAATCCGTGTTTTTGGAATGCTTACACATAGGCGATATAGGGGTTTTAATCAGCTTGACATTGATGGTTCAGAAATTATAAGAAATCTTCCGGGTAAAAATGTTCTGTTTATCTCAAACCACCAAACTTACTTTGCAGATGTTGTGGCTATGTTTCATGTTTTCAATGCAAGCTTGAAAGGGCGTGAAGATAATATTAAAAATATCGGCTATATCTGGAATCCAAAACTGAATATTTATTATGTTGCCGCAAAAGAAACAATGAAAGAAGGTCTGCTTCCTAGAATTTTGTCTTATGCAGGAGCAATTACGGTTGAAAGAACGTGGCGCGCGAAAGGAAAAGACGTGCAGAGAGAAGTAAATCCAAACGATACTGAAAATATAAAAATTGCATTGGAAGACGGCTGGGTAATTACTTTTCCGCAAGGAACAACTAAGTCTTTCAAGCCTGTCAGAAAAGGAACGGCACACATTATCAAGCAACATAAGCCAATAGTAGTTCCAATTGTAATTGATGGCTTTCGACGTTCTTTTGACAAAAAAGGCTTGCGATTAAAGAAGAAAGGAATTCTGCAGTCTTTTATAGTCAAAGAACCCTTGCAGATTGATTATGAAAATGACACAATTGATGAAATTGTAGAAAAAGTGGAATATGCAATTGAACAGCATCCTTCGTTTTTAAAAGTTTTACCGCCAGAAATCAGAGATGAAGTTCTGAAGACAGAAGAGGAGCTGAACCAAAAACGCCGTTGGGAATATTAAAAAAAAGAGTCCGATAATTTCGGACTCTTTTTTTTATAAATCTATTTTCTTCAATTCCTGATAATTTTTGTGGAGCTTTCTTAGCAAAAATCCGTAGACCAGTCTGTAGAACAACCAAAAGATGGCAAACATGGCGGCAAACATTCCCAAAGTTAATCCGATTATTACTGTCCAAATCCAAATAGCATTGTCTTTCTCTCCAATATCATGAAGCATCGTGCTCATTCTTTCATCATAATAGCAAGTAGATAAAAGTACTACGAAGAAGATCATGGCAAACATTCCCAGATTATACCAAACATAAAATTGAACTGTTTTTCTAGTCTTTAAAATGTTCTTCATTAATTTTCTAGCTGAATCTGTCGTAGAAATTGTCTTGAAATTTCTATAAAACAAAAAGATAAAGGAAATAACGACGACATAATTTAGAATAGTCAAAATGCTCATGAAAGTATCAATATGGTATTTTTTCAGCATTACAAAATAATTGTCATCTGCTGTAAAAAATCCCAAAGTTGTCATCAAGGCAAATTCAATGATTCCGATAATTAAAATCCACTTCACTACCGAAGATGAATTTTGGTGAATCATCTTATATATCTCATTTTCAGAAATCTGCTTAAAAGAATTCTCATTCTTTTTCCAGTCTTTCTTAAGTAAATCTAGCTCTTCCATAATTTTTTCTCCTTACGGATTTAATATTTTTTTCAATTTTCCCTTAATCCTGTTCATTTTCACACGAGCATTTACCTCGCTGATTCCCAAGGTTTCTGAAATTTCTTCATAATCCTTATCTTCCAAATACATGAAAACCAAGGCTTTTTCAATGTCATTCAGTTGATAGACAGCTTTATACATTAGCTTGATCTGCTCTTCCTCTTCAAAATTGTAATCTTCCTGTTTGATAAAATGCTTAGAATTGTCAAATTCTGTCGTAGAAATTGACCGCGTGCTTTTCCTATAAAGCGTGATGGCCGTGTTCAGCGCAACTCGATAAGCCCAAGTGGTAAATTTAGAATCCCCTCTAAATTTTGGGTATGCTTTCCAAAGTTGAATCGTGATTTCCTGAAATAAATCCTTATGAGCGTCCTCTCCAGAAGTATACAACCTGCATATCTTGTGGATAATGTTCTGATTATCTTTTAGTTGTTTTACAAAAGACTGTTCTAAATCTTGGCTCATACCTGTTAGTAGGTCATAAATGGATTTTGTTACAAGTTTACTTTAATTTTTTTCAGAAGCCAAACTTCAGGCACTTTTTAAATGAAATTCTTGCTGGTGCCACTCGCTTCGCACCAGCTTTTAAGGCTGGCGCAAGAGCTCAAACAAAGGCACCATCAGGGCTATTTCCCAAACTTTTAGGCTTCTTTTAAAGGCCATCCCAACTTTGTGCTGAAAAAAACTTCGTATCTTGCAGTAGGCATTGGTTCAATAATCAGTGTTTGAATCATTCAATTTTTCAATAAAAAATGAACATACCAGCATCAAATCTTCCCAGAGTCATAATAATAGGTGGCGGTTTCGCAGGAATCTCACTAGCCAAAAAACTAAAAAATAAGCCAGTTCAGGTTGTTCTTCTTGACAAGCATAATTACCACACTTTCCAGCCATTATTATATCAAGTCGCCACCGGCGGACTCGAAGCAGGTTCGATTGCTTACCCGATCAGAAAAGTGATTCACGAACACAAAGATTTTTATTTCCGCCTATGTCACGTTAATGAAATCGATACAAAAAACAATAAGATCATCGCTGATATCGGAGAACTTTCCTTTGATTATCTGGTCATTGCCACTGGCTCAAAAACCAATTATTTCGGCAACAAAGAAATTGAAAGAAATAGCATTGCGATGAAAACCATTCCGCAATCGCTTAATATCAGGAGTTTGATTCTGGAAAATTTTGAACAGGCGCTTTTGACAAACGATATTGCAGAAAGAAATAGCTTGATAAATTTCGTATTAGTAGGAGGAGGCCCAACCGGAGTCGAGCTTGCCGGAGCTTTAGCCGAAATGAAAAACGCAATCCTCCAAAAAGACTACCCAGATTTAGATGTGAGCAAAATGCAGATCAATCTAGTGCAAAGTGGCGACAGAATCTTAAACACAATGTCTGAAAAATCATCTGAAGCCGCAGAAAGATATCTGCAAAAACTAGGAGTGAACGTCTTGAAAAACGTAAGGGTAACAAGCTATGACGGAAGAACAATTTCCACAAACACAGATTTAGTCTTAGAAACTGCCACATTAATCTGGACGGCTGGTGTTCAAGGTGCGATGGTCAATGGTTTGCCGGCTTCCGCATTAGTAGAAAAAGTGGAAAGAATAAAAGTCAACGAGTTCAACCAAGTTTTAGGTTTTGAAAATATTTTTGCTCTTGGCGATATTGCTTTGATGACCACTGAAGAATATCCGCAAGGCCATCCGCAGGTCGCACAGCCCGCCATTCAGCAAGGAAAATTATTAGGAGAAAATCTCGCAAAACTCCTTCAAAAAGAAAAAATGAAGCCTTTTGAATACAACGATAAAGGTTCAATGGCCACAATCGGAAGAAATAAAGCCGTCGTAGATTTGCCAAAATATCATTTCCACGGTGTTTTTGCGTGGTTTGTCTGGATGTTCGTTCATCTTTTTTCCTTAATTGGATTTAAAAATAAAGCTGTTGTTTTCTTGAGCTGGGTTTACAATTACATCCGTTTTGACCGCGAAGGAAGATTGATAATCCGCCCTTACAAAAAGAAAAGTTTTACGAGTTTTACTTTTGATGAATTTTGATTTAGTAAATAGTAATTAGGCAAGAGCCAAAAGTTAATGCAAGATTCAACTTTTGCTTTTTAGCTATTCAATTTTAGCCTTATCCTTGTAATATCCCATCATTAATCCCACAAATTTGCTATATCCTTCCAATCCATCTTTTTGCTGGTTTGCTTTCAAGAAATGATCATAGAAATAATGAAAAAAAGTATCAATCGGAGTCTGATAACTGTCCCAAAAATCCTGTGATTCTTGAAAGTTTTTCAAAATTCCGGGATGAATCAACGGCCATAATTCTTTGCTTTTCCCTTCTTCAAATTTTTCAATGCTTCCCAAGCAATATTTCAAGGCATACGAATATCCAGAATATTTAAAGTAAATATCTTCGTTGTTTATCGAAGCCAGATAGCCAATAAAATTCGCTTCACTTTCAGAAGCATAACCAATTTGGTGCGCCATTTCGTGGCAAACTGTCGTCGGGAAATTATACTTCGGAATTTTATAATTTACCTGAGCTTCGTTTGTAAACGGATTTAAATAACCACCAAAGCCCATATAAGTTAAGGGCAAACTTACTAAAGATTTTTTAATGCTCGGATTTTCATATTTAAAAGAAGCATATTGTTTTCCTAATTTGTCATAACCATTTTGAGTTTTGCCATAAATCGTTTCAATATTATAAGGATTTGCTATTTTCAAGCTGTCATTTTTTTCAATCTGACTATGGATTTCATTAGTTTTGACAATCATTTTCTTTGTAAAAACAATAAGCTCTTCCATCGTATATTCCTTGTCTAAATTCATTTTTTCATATAGCGGAACGCGATGGTAATTCAGTCCCCAGAGAAAGTTAAAGAAAAAATAAAATACAGAAACAAAGCTTAAAACAGTCAACATTTTAGATTTCCATTCCGTTTTCCAAGATTTCCAAGAGAAAATGGTCTTCCTATTTATGAAAATGTAGCGGATAAGGATTACGATTAAAATCAGATAAATTATATCTCCAATTGAAAAGTTAAAGCTTCCGCAAACGATTCTAGAGATTTTCGAAATCCATAAATACAATCCGTTGCTGTAGTATTCTTCAATAAATTCTGGAAAAAAAGAAAGAATTTTTATTGTAATTATCTGGATAACAAAAAAAATACTCAAGATAATTTTTGACTTTTTCATTAAAAGAATTTTTGGTTCTGTAAATATAAACAGAAACAATTTAAAGTTTTTTTCTGCGCCAAATTTTACATAAAAATTAATAGTTGCAAGGCAGAATCATAGCGTAATTAATCGTAAAATTGTACTGGATTTCAGCGTTTGAAATTCGATAGCTTACTTTGAAATTATTTATGAAAAAGAAAGAGGAGAAGACGATAATTTTTTTCTGTAATGGGAAAAAGTGCAGTAAGTATAATAAAGAGCCAAAAGAGTATCTGAAAAAGCAGATTATTGAATTTGGATTGGAAGATAAAGTTTGTCTGTCAAAAATGGATTGCCAAGGAATGTGCAAAAAGGCTCCGGTTCTTTGCATCGAGCCAAAAGATATTTGGAAAAAAGAAGTTTCGGTTAAAAAAGCCAAAAAACTATTCGAAAAACATATCCTTTAAAAATCTTCTTTTTTGACATTTCAGGATATAACTTTGTAACTTTGCCACACTAAAATTGAAACATAAAAATAATGAGTCAAGAAATAAGAAACCTTGAGCCAAAAGAACTTTGGAACAAATTCGCAGATTTAAATGCAGTGCCCCGACCTTCAAAAAAGGAAGAAAAAGTAATCGCATTTATGAAAGATTTCGGAAAAAAATTAGGCTTTGAAACCATCGAAGACGAAGTTGGAAACGTAATCATCAAAAAAACGGCAACTGCTGGAATGGAAAACCGCAAAACTATCGTGATGCAATCGCATTTAGATATGGTTCACCAAAAAAATAACGATACTGATTTTGATTTCGACACGCAGGGAATCGAAATGTATGTTGACGGTGACTGGGTTCGTGCAAAAGGAACGACGCTTGGCGCTGATAACGGACTTGGAGTTGCCACAATTATGGCGATTTTAGAGTCAAAAACGATTCCGCATCCTGCGATCGAAGCTTTGTTTACAATTGACGAAGAAACTGGAATGACAGGAGCGATGGGTTTAAAAGGAGGTTTGCTTGACGGTGAAATTCTTTTAAATTTAGATACTGAAGAAGATGATGAAATTGACATAGGCTGTGCCGGAGGAATCGACGTAACTGCAACTGCAGAATATGACGAAGAGGAAACTCCAGAAGGTTCTGTGGGTTACACAATTACTGTAAAAGGCTTAAAAGGCGGACATTCAGGGATGGATATCCACAAAGGTTTAGGAAACGCAAACAAAATCATGAACCGTCTTTTATTTGACGGATTTGATAATTTTGGATTGCAGATTTCTGAAATAAAAGGCGGAAGCTTGCGCAATGCGATTCCGCGTGAAAGCGTTGCAAAAGTGATTATTGCAGAAGTTTATGACGAAGCTTTTGTTTTTGATATGCAAGAAATTGTAAATGAAATCAAAGCAGAATTCAAGACAACAGAACCAAATTTGGAAGTTGTTTTCCAAAAATTAGAAGAAACTCCAGCGAAAGTGATGCCGACAATCGCTCAGTTTTATTTCGTAAGAGCAATGTATACGGCGCATAACGGAGTTTACAGGATGAGTGCTGACTTTGATGATTTGGTGGAAACTTCAAATAATATCGCAAAAGTAGTTTTAGGCGAAGGAAAATTATCAGTTCAATGTCTGACGCGTTCTTCAGTAGAAACTTCAAAATTAGATTTGGCAAACGCACTTCGTTCAGCTTTTGAATTGATGGGTTGTGAAGTTGAATTTTCAGGTTCTTATCCAGGTTGGACGCCAAATGCAAAATCTGAAATCTTGGATGTTTTGACAGGTTTGTATGAAAAGCAAAATAATGGCGAAAAACCAGCAGTTGTGGCTTGTCACGCAGGTTTAGAATGTGGCATCTTAGGAACAAATTATCCTGATATGGATATGATTTCGTTTGGTCCGACAATTAAAGGAGCACACAGTCCTGATGAAAGAGCAAGTATTTCTTCTGCTCAAAAATATTGGAAATTTGTGTTGGAGATTTTAGAAAATATTCCAAGCAAAAAATAAAAGTCATAAAGTTGAAAAGCCTCGTTTACTTAAAACGAGGCTTTTTTATTGGATTCTTTTGACTTTAAGACTTTTAAACTTTCGACTTATTGTTCATAATCATAATTGACCATCCAATGAATTCCGAATTTATCGGTAAACATTCCGAAAAATGCACCCCAAAAAGTTTTTTCTAAAGGCATTGTCACTTTTCCGCCAGCTGAAAGTCCGTTAAAAAGTTTTGTTGCTTCTTCTTCGCTGTCGGTGTTTATTGAAATTGCAACATTCGATCCAGCCTGAGCAACTTGCCCAAAAGCTTCGTTAGCATCGCTTGCCATCAAAATAGTTTCTGAACTGATTGGAAGCGAAACGTGCATGATCAAATTGCCAACTTCATCAGGAAGCGGCGTTTCTGAAGGCATATCTTTAAACCTTCCGATGTGAGCAAACTCGCCACCAAACACCGATTTATAAAAATTAAAAGCTTCTTCACAGTTACCGTTAAAGGTAAGATAAGGATTTACTTGTGCCATAATTGTTTGTTTTTGTTTCCGTAAATCTACTGAACTTTCTTCTTTTTAGAAAGTAAATTGCAATGTCGAATAAAAGGTTCTAGAGTCGGAAGGAATAATTCCCGGACCAGGATATCCGGTTGCTCTTCTGGTAAAATAACTGTTGTCGGTAAAATTATTTATTCCGGCTTCCAGTTTCCAGTTTTTCCATTTGTAAGACGCTGAAAAATCAGCTACATAATAAGAAGGAATTGGTCCAGAAACTCCGTTGTTGATATCATCATATCTGTCTGAAACATTAGCACTTGTATATTGTGAAGACAAATAAGTAAATTGAAGGCTTGACATAAAATTTTTATAACCAATTCCAGTTCCCGTTTTTATATTGAAACGCGGTACAAATTCCACTTCGTTGCCTTTAATGTTTTGGCTTTCCGAAGGAATATCCGATTTTAAATATTCAGATTCCGTTATGGCTACATTTGAGAAAATATTCCATGTAAAATCTGGATTTACATCAAAAAAAGTACGGCTCAAACTCCATTCAATAAGTGTTTCAAAGCCATAAGTTATTGCGGTTCCTAGATTATCTCTTTTGCGAATCAGCAATTGCGCGCCACTATTACTGTTGGTAGTTGTATCATATTCTCCAATTTTATGTTCATAAAGCAACCCATAAATGCTGGCGTCAAAAGAAAGCACATTGTTGATCTGGCCTCGAATTCCAATGTCTGAAGTATAGCCTTTTTCATCGGTAATATCTTCACTAATTTCAAAACTCGGGTTTACAGTGCGAATATCATTAAAAGTCACCGAACGATAATTTTGAGAAATATTTCCGTAAAATTCTATCTTTTCAGAGGGTTTATAGCTCAATCCAAGTCCTAAAAGAAGAAAACTTCGGTCTTTAATTTCGTTTTCAGTAATCGTTTCATTCAAGATTACATTTCCGGCTAAATCAAGATTTATATTTTGATAAGAACCTTCTGCTTTTGTTCTTATTTTCTCAAAACGGAAGCCTGGCGTAATTGAGAATTTGGAAGTAATCTTGAAAATATTTTCACCAAAAACGGAGACGTTCAAGTTGGGGAAAGAATAATCCGATTGGTTTGCATAATAAGGAAATTCGGTCTTAGCCAAATTGAAATCAGCACCGCTTCCTGAACTTCCTGGGCCTTGAATCGCACTATTTTCTGATTGGTAATATTTTGCTCCGAGTAAAAATACGCTCGTCTGATTTTTAATTTGATATTTTTTCAAATATCTTGCTTCTGCGCCCCAATTTACGAAATCCCCTATAATTAAATCTCTGACAGTGTTTGGACTATCTGCTGATGAAACCCGGTTTGAACGATAACCAACTGTTTTTCTGCTTGCGTCCAGCCCAAATAACTGCAATGAAAAATCAGCATTATTGTCAAATTTGTGTTTCAATCTCAAGGCAAATAAATTCCAGTCTACGGCAAACCAATTGCGACTTCTGTTACTTTGTTTTGGATCTTCCTCAAACATCGAATCAGTCAAACCGCCTGCCTGCTGTGCCAAATAGTGAAAGTAAGTATAGTCAAAATGCAACGAAGTTTTTTCGTTGAATTGATAGTTCAAATTAGCGAAAAAATTCTTGCTTTCAAACTCAGAATTTGGTCGAAATCCGTCTCCTTTTTTATAATTGTAAAAAGTATAATAGCTGAATTTGCCATTTGTACCGCTCAAGCTTGTGAAATTGGTAAATAAATTATAGGAACCAACTGTATTTCGGGTTACCAATTCAATTGGTTTTTTACTCGGTGATTTCATCTTAAAATTTACCAAACCGCCAAATTGCGTTCCATATTGCAAAGAAGCTGCGCCGCGAATAATTTGGATTTCTTCCAAGCCTTCTGTTGGAGAGGCATAATAACTTTCAGGATAGCCCAAAACATCGGCGCTGATGTCGTAACCGTTTTGCCTCGTATTGAAATTAGAAGTACGATTCGGATCTAAACCGCGTCCGCCGATGCTTAATTGCAGTCCGCCATCGCTTCCTTCATTTATTGTAAGACCCACAATTTGGCCAAAAATCTGCCTTGTATTATTGGTTGCTTTGTTTGCCGTAATTTTATCCAAAGAAATAACTTCTGTCTTTTTTCCAGCATAAATAGCCGTTTCGTCGACATCTTTCATCTTGTTTAAGGCAAATAATTTTTCGCGTTGCGCATTGATTACAACTTCTGAAAGATTATTTATCTCGGCTAAAACAATGACATTTTTAGTTGAAACCGATAGCTTTTTCTCCAAAATCAGGAAATTTTCTTTGTAAAACACAAGTTCTTTTTCTTCGGAATTGGAAACTTTCAATTCAAAAAAACCATCTTTATCAGAAAAAAATTGTGTTCCATCTGTTTTATTGTAGATGGAAACCGAGCCAATTTTTTGTCCTGTTCCTGAAGTAATATTTCCAGAAATCTGATATTGCGCCCAGCTGTTGGCACAAATAAGTAAAAATAAAATAGTGCTAAAATCCTTTAATTTCATCGTTAAATGGTAATATCCAAGTTTTTTGTCGGAATGATTCATTTTCTTTTGCGAGATTTATTTTTGGGTCGATATAGCGTTTGCTCAATCTTCCGTTTAGTGCGACGTAGCTTTCAACATAGACTTCTGGATCGCTCAAACCTATTCGCTGATAATAATCATGCAGATAATGAGCATATTCCAAGATAAAATCAGGCTGAAAAGCCATTTGTTTTTCCTGAAAAGGAGTTAAAAAACGGCTATTATTGACGTGGGTTTGTTTCTTTGTTTTAGAATCTATAACTATAAATTGCGTATAACCGGCTTTTTCCATCAGCATTACACGCCACGAAAAACGGAAGCCTTCTTCTGTCCAGAATAATTCATCATTATATCCCAAATAGCGAAAAGGAAAAAGTATTTGTACCGCTAAAAAGCTAAATACAAAAGCCATTTTTAGGCTGGATAACTTTCCGAAATCTTGAAATTTTGTTTTTCCGTTTTCAAATATATTTTTGCTTACATTTAATTTGTCGGTTATAAAAACAAGGCATTTTTTATGAAAATTACTATCAAAAAAGATCAAAGACGAAATGATCATTACGTAAGGAAAAACGCCAATTGGGAAAAGAATTTTGGTCAAAATATGAAAAACTACAACTAAAACGAACGCAAAAATTCGAGTTCGCTTGTGTAAAAGTAAAAAGGGGATCGATAGATCGTAAATCATTCCGGTCCAGCTAAAAGTGTAATGCACCCAATTTTGATTTAAAAAAGGTCCGATTATGGGCAAATCAGAATTGTTCGGCAGCCATATTTTTAAAGGCATTGCTTCAAAAAGCCAATCTGAATTTATTTTGGCAAGTCCGGCATAGAAATAAACAATTCCGAGCAATAATTTCAAAATATCAATTGTCCAGCTTGGAATTTTCTGGAAAGCTTTTTCCTTGTTTTTATAAGCATCAATTGAAAAAGAAGCATTTGCCGGCAAAAAGATAAGCACAAGACTGACAATTGAAATAAAATAATAATGATTCAAATAAGTCGTCTTATCCATGAATTCTATGTAAGTAAAACTCAAGAAAAATAGCACTGATGCAGTTTTATATTTATATCCTATAGCTATCCCGAGTGCCGATAATCCGCATAAGATAAATAGCAAATAAGTATAAATTCCAAATGGTTTTACCCATTCGAAACCATAATAGGTAAAGTGAAATTCAGGAGCTATGTAAAACTTTTCAATCCAGCCATAAGAAGCAAAACGGATTAAACTTAACACCATCATGCTTCCAAAAGCGAGCCTGAAAAAAGCCAATGAGCTTGATTCAGAATAAGAATTTAAATAGTTTTTAACGATGGAATTCATCTTTAATCGCCATCACCATCGACGTAATCGATGCTGATATTTAGCGCCTGCATCATGTCAAGTTTGATATAAACTACGTTTTGCTGCAACACATTATAAGTAGCAATTACTTTTGCATTATCGCTTGTAATTTGTTGTGAAAGGCTTGTATTCAGTGAATTAATCGATGTGTAAGTTGCCGTAAATTGATTGTTGATAATGTCGCTTAATTTTTGTCCGCTTCTCATAGCATTCAAATAATCTAAATAGCTTTTCAAGCTTTCTCCTGTTGTAGAATTGCTGAAATGTTTACCGTTGAAAAAATCTTGTTCGGCTTTTATTGCAACAGTCAAAAGCTCTCTTGAAACGTCATTTTTATAGTAAGCTTCTGTTTTTTCAGGATATTTTGTTCCATTTGAAAAAAGACCTGCAGGAATTCCAAGTTTTCCTGAACGGATATCTTTTTCAAGATTTTTTACAAAATTATTGGTCATTTTATTCAAAGAACTGCTTACGGAATTTCCGTTGTTTGAAATAAAAGTATTTCTGTAAGTTGATCTCCAGTCATTAACAATTGCGTCGGCTTGTGATTTTAGTCTTGTAGTTACTGCTGTCAAATAGATTTTTCTATTTGAAGCAAGCGCATCAGTCGTGTAAAAAGCCGTGATTCCAGAATCTGTGTTTGCCAAACCATTGATTAAATAATCAAGTCCAGGAAAACCTTGTCGGTCAAACTGAAGATTTTGGCTTAAATTGTAGTTTGCGGTAGAAATGTTAGCTTCGATTTGGGTTGCATTTGCAGGATAAGTATTGGCGCTTTCCTTGAAAGTTATTTCTTCGGCTTTTCCAATAGTATACATTGAAACATATTGAAATGCTTTGTAAGCTTCTAGCCAAGAAGTTCTTAATGCGGCAAGATTCGCTTCTGAAGGTGTTCCATTAAATGTAGCAACGCTAGCGGATAAAACATTTACTTTGGCTTGATAATTCTCGAAACTAGGAATAATAATATTGTCTGCCCAGTTGGTTAAAAGTGCAGTTTTGTCATAGCTTGTTGCTGGCGAATCGTTTGAATCTTCGCTTGAAGAACAGGCTGCGATTAAAGATATAAAGCTGAATAAAAATAGTATTTTCTTCATTATATTAAATTTGTGCCAAAAGTACGAAAGGAAATTCAAATTATTTTTATTAGTTCTAAATTATATTTTTAAAATTGATAATTATTTTCTCAAAATTGTGTCCTTAAAATTTGCGAGTTAAGGTAGAATATATAAATTTGCTTAAATTTAATTAATCTAAATAAGAGATGGCAAATAAATATTTTAAAGTAACTTTTCTTTCCCTAGTCGGAGTCGGAGCTTTAGTAGCATCATGTAGTAGTGATGACAACAATAATGACAGCATGTCAAATTCTAAGCAAGCCGTAGTTGAAAACTATGCAAACATTGTTTCGGCAAATTATCAAAAAGCTTATGATGACGCTGTCGTTTTAAAAACAGCTATCAATCAATTTACAGCTACGCCAACTCAAGCTAATTTTGACAATGCAAAAACTAAGTGGAAAGATTCAAGAGAAAGTTATGGAACTACTGAAGCTTTTCGTTTTGCAAATGGTCCGATCGATGATGAAAATGGACCAGAAGGATTGCTAAATGCTTGGCCGTTAGATGAAAATTATATTGATTATGTAGACGGCGGACTTCCAAATGGTGGAATTATTAATAATGCTATTGAATTTCCAGCAATTACTAAAGAAGTTTTAGAAGCATTAAATGAAGAAGGCGGTGAAAAAAATATCAGCGTCGGATACCACGCCATTGAATTTTTATTGTGGGGACAAGATTTGACAGCTCCTTCTGCACATCAAGCAGGCTTGCGTCCATATACTGATTTTGTAAATGGAGGAACAGCTGCAAATCAATCGAGAAGAAGAGATTATTTAAATGTATGTGCTGATTTATTAGTTGATAATTTAGCTTACCTCGTTAACCAATGGAAAGTTGGCGGACCTTACAGAACTACATTTTTAGCTTTGCCAGCTGATGAAGCAATCAGAAATATCTACTTAGGAATTGCTACTTTGGCACAAGCAGAATTGGCTGAAGAGAGAATGAACGTAGCTTTAGGAAATGCAGATCAAGAAGACGAGCATTCTTGCTTTAGCGATAATACGCACAGAGATATTGCTACAAATCTTCAAGGAATCATCAACGTTTACCAAGGTAAATATGGTTCAATCGACGGTCCGTCTTTAGAAGAACTTGTAAAAAATGCTGACGTAAATGCTTACAACGACACAAAATCTTCAGTCGATGCCTCATTGGCAAAAACAAGAGCTATTTTGACACCGTTTGACCACGCAATTTCCGGAGGTTTAGAATCTGCTGAAGGTGCTAAGGTTCGTGTTGCGGTTTTAGAATTGAAAAATTTAGGAGCCAACCTTATTGCTGGCGCTTCAAAAATTGGCGTAACTGTAAATGTTGTAGAATAATTTATAGCCATTATATGATTTATAATATAAATGTCCTTATTTTTAAGGGCATTTATTTTTGTTTAAAACAATGAAAAATTTATTAAAAGGTTTTCTTTTTCTTTTCTGCTTTCACTTTGCAAGTTGCAGTAAATCAGACAATGATGAAGATTACATTGCATTAGTTCCAGAAGAAGGCGAGCATTTGTTAGGAGGAACGACAACTGTTTTTAATGCGACGCAAGAAGCTTTTGGCTTTTTTGCTCCAAATTTAACGCTCGATGAACAGTCTGATTTTGGCATCGGAAATTCTTTTTTTCGCCAGAGCTGGGTTTCCGCTCCGTCATCCACAACTGCACGCGACGGATTAGGGCCTTTTTACAATGCCACGTCTTGCGCTTCTTGCCATTTTAAAGATGGAAGGGGAAGACCGCCTTTATTTGACAAAGAATTCGGAACCGGTTTGTTATTGCGCTTTTCCATTGACGGAACCGATGCTCACGGCTCTTTTCATCCTGATCCCACCTATGGAAATCAGCTTCAAGACAATTCAATTCTTGGGCAAACAACTAAAGGCTGGTACTCGATTACCTATGAAACTATTACAGAAACTTTAGCAGATGGAACAAAAGTAATGCTCCAAAAACCGATTTATACTATTCACGATCTTGCTTATGGAGCTTTGGCTTCCGGCATAAAAATATCTCCTAGAGTTGCCAATCAGATGGTTGGTTTGGGTTTGCTGGAAGCAATTCCTGATGCCACAATTTTAGGTTTTGCAGATGAAAATGATGCAAATGGTGACGGAATTTCAGGAAAAGTAAACTATGTTTATGATGTTGCCACAAACAGCACAAAAATGGGAAGATTTGGATGGAAAGCAAACCAGCCCAATGTACGCCAGCAAGTTGCGGCCGCTTTTTCAGGAGATTTAGGAATTACTTCTTTTCTTTTTCCAAATGAAAATTGCCCTCCAGGAGTGGATTGCAATGCAATTCCAAATGGCGGAACTCCAGAAATTACAGATATAAGTTTAAACAGAGTTGCTTTGTATTCTGCAACTTTGGGTGTTCCGGTTAGAAGAAATTACAAAAACCAAAATGTTTTAGAAGGCAAGAAAGTTTTTGAAAATATAAAGTGCATAAGCTGTCATATTCCAAAAATCCAAACGGGCAATGATCATGCGATTGCAGCGCTTAGAAACCAAACCATTCGCCCTTTTACAGATTTGTTGCTTCATGATATGGGACCAGGTTTGGCTGATAATGCACCCGATTTTAAAGCCACGGGTTCTGAATGGAGAACACAGCCTTTGTGGGGAATTGGCCTGATTAATACTGTAAATCGACACACAAGATTGTTGCATGACGGAAGAGCAAGAAATATCGAAGAAGCTATTTTATGGCATGGAGGCGAAGCACAAGCTCCCAAAGAAAAATACAAACAGCTAACGGCACAAGAACGAAGCAATTTGCTGGAATATATAAATTCTTTATAAAAAAAAGCGGTAACTCAAATTACCGCTTTTTTATTATTTTACTTTCTTCATTTTAAAAATTTCGCTTTTCGGTTTGCCGTCTTTTGTTCCAAAAATTTCTGCAACCAAACTATCGTTTCCAACTTTTTGATACACAATTTTATTCGGAAAATCATGCGCTGGATTTTCCCAAACCATTTCTGTTTCAGAAGATTTTGTCAATTTAAACGGAACCGGTTTTTCATCATTTTGTTTCGCCACTCTAGCTTCAAAAATAAAGTCTTTCCCGCGTTGCATTAATTCTACTTTTTCACCAAAAACGGTGTCTTTTCCAATCACAAAATAACTTTCTCCGTGAAAAGTAGAATCATTTGTTTTAGTCCAAAATTCAGATAAATTTCCTTCTTTGGAGTTGTTTTCCCAACGACCAATCAGCCAATTTGCATTTTCAAGAGCTTTATATTCTTTTACAATAATTTCCTTCGGAGGCAATTTTGAATCGTGTGCTTCCTTGCAAGAAATTACGGAAATTAAAAGACAAGTAATCAGATAAGTAAGTATTTTTTTCATAATCAAAAGTTAAGTTATTGGAACTACGAATTTAGCATTTTCCAAATCAAAAAAGACGCATTTAAATTCAAAAACTTTTTCGTAAATTTGCACTCCAAACAACGATAGAAAAAAGATGTTAGATAGATTGCAGATAGTAAAACAGCGTTTCGACGAGATTTCAGATTTAATCATCCAGCCAGATGTTATTTCTGATCAAAAACGTTATGTTCAGTTGAATAAAGAATACAAAGATTTGAAGGCGTTGGCTGAAAAGCGTGACGAATATGTGACAATAATGGGAAATATCGACGAAGCAAACGAAATTATTGCTGACGGAAGCGACCCAGAAATGACCGAAATGGCAAAAATGCAATTGGAAGAAGCCAAAGATCGTTTGCCAGAATTGGAAGAAGAAATCAAATTCATGCTGATTCCAAAAGACGCCGAAGACGCTAAAAACGTAATGGTCGAAGTTCGTGCCGGAACCGGTGGCGACGAGGCCAGTATCTTTGCAGGAGATTTATTCAGAATGTACACCAAATATTGCGAAAGCAAAGGTTGGAAAACGTCAGTTGTCGATATGAACGAAGGAACTTCAGGCGGTTTCAAAGAGGTAATTTTTGAAGTTACTGGTGAAGATGTTTACGGGACCTTGAAATTTGAAGCAGGAGTTCACCGCGTACAGCGTGTTCCGCAAACTGAAACTCAAGGTCGTGTTCACACTTCTGCGGCGACTGTTATGGTTTTGCCAGAAGCTGAAGAATTTGACGTTCAGATAGATATGAACGACGTTCGTGTAGATTTTTTCTGTTCTTCAGGTCCTGGAGGTCAGTCGGTTAACACCACGAAATCAGCGGTACGTTTGACGCACATCCCAACGGGTTTGGTGGCACAATGTCAAGATCAGAAATCACAGCACAAAAATAAAGACAAGGCGTTCGGCGTTTTGCGTTCTCGTTTATACGAGCAAGAATTAGCTAAAAAACAAGCGGAAGATGCTACAAAACGTACGTCTCAAGTAAGTTCTGGCGACCGTTCTGCAAAAATCCGTACCTATAATTATTCTCAAGGCCGCGTAACTGATCACAGAATCGGGATGGATATTTTCGATATGGATGGCGTAATGAACGGAAAAATCCAAAAATTAATTGACGAATTGCAACTCGTTAATAATATGGAGAAATTGAAAGAAGCAAGCGAAGTTTTCTAATTAGAAACTAAACTAAAGAATAAAGATAAAAGATGCCAGACTAATTCAGTTTGGCATTTTTTTTTGAAGCAAATCGTCGTTTCATTTTCAGGAAAGGCAATTCCCGCTTTCCGTTCCAATCCTTTTTTGTCACCTCGAGCGCAGTCGAGAGGCTGTTGTTTAAAAAAAAGGATTTCCGCTACAATCGGGGCTATTTGAAAAACTTTCCGCATTTTATTAAACACCTGAACCATTGTGTGATTATAGCAATCGAAACCCCGCAAACTTATCATTCCACAATCTTGTCATTCCGAGGAACGAGGAATTTTCACAGGAAACTAACATTGCAGAGATTCCTCGTTCCTCGGAATGACAAGAATACTTAAACTTAGCGTCAAAAATCCAAAAACCTTAATGAAACTTAATCTCATAATGGCTCAAAACGTAAAACTTTCCTAACTTTGCGAAATAACTTCCAACCTTTGCGTTAAAACAACTACAACAATGACCTCACAACAACTAACACAAGAAATTAAAAACAAAAAATCCTTCCTCTGCATAGGCTTAGACGTGGATTTAAACAAAATCCCGCAGCATTTGCTTGCAACCGAAGACCCGATTTTTGAATTCAATAAAGCCATAATCGACGCGACTCACGATTTGGCCGTCGCATACAAACCAAACACAGCTTTCTACGAAGCGTATGGAATAAAAGGCTGGATTTCTCTAGAAAAAACAATCAATTACTTAAATCAAAAACATCCAGAAATTTTCACGATTGCAGACGCAAAACGTGGCGATATCGGAAATACTTCATCAATGTATGCCAAAGCTTTTTTGGAAGATTTAGCATTCGATTCAGTAACAGTCGCTCCTTATATGGGAAAAGATTCTGTCGAGCCATTTTTAGCCGTAAAAAATAAATTCACCATACTTTTAGCTTTGACTTCAAACGAAGGCGCATTCGATTTCCAAACTAAATCAGTTGGAGGGAAAGAATTGTACAAACAAGTAATCGAAACTTCTAAAACTTGGGAGAATTCTGAAAATCTAATGTACGTTGTCGGAGCTACAAAAGCTGAATATTTTACCGAAATCAGAAAAATTATTCCAGACAGCTTTCTCTTAGTTCCTGGAGTTGGCGCACAAGGCGGAAGCTTATCCGAAGTCTGCAAATATGGAATGTCAGAAAATGTAGGTTTGTTAATTAATTCTTCAAGAGGAATTATCTATGCTTCATCAGAAAAAGATTTTGCCCAAAAAGCAAGAGAAGAAGCGCTGAAAATCCAAAAAGAAATGGCTGAAATCTTGAATTAATAAAACACAGATTTCACGGATTTCCACAGATTTTTCTACGTATGCTTTCTGTGAAAATTTGTGAAATCTGTGTTCTGTTTTAAAGCAGGTTTTGTGAATATCTACAAAAAAACTTTGTGAATCTCCGTGAAATAAAACTATGAAAACTTACCAAGACCAAATAGGAAACATTTTAACTTTTGAAAATGCTCCAAAAAGAATCATTTCCTTAGTTCCGTCGCAAACAGAATTGCTTTATGATCTAGGTCTTGAAGAAAAAATCATCGGAGTCACAAAATTCTGCGTGCATCCTTATCATTTGAAGCAGACCAAAAAAGTTATCGGTGGAACCAAAAAAGTACATTACGAAAAAATAAAACTTCTCCAGCCCGATATAATCATTGCCAATAAAGAAGAAAATACGTTGGAAATGGTGGAAGAATTACGGAAAATTGCTCCAGTTTGGGTAACGAATGTAATTACGATTGAAGATAATTTTCAGATGATTGCTGATTTCGGAAAACTTTTCAATTGCAGGACAGAAGCCCAAAAATGGACTGATAAAATCAGTAATGCTTATAAAGATTTTCTAGATTTTATAAAAGATAAGCCTGAAAGAAAAGTAGCTTATTTTATTTGGAAAGATCCCTACATGGTTGCGGGCTCAGACAATTTTATCAACGAAATATTGAAGCTGAACAACTTCAAAAATATTTATGACAATCCTGAAAAATTCCCAGGGCGCTATCCTGAAATAATCATCCAAAAAATCAGGATTCAAGGAGATCCAGAGATTGTTTTCCTTTCTTCAGAACCTTATCCTTTTAAAGACGAGCACGCTTTTGAAATAGGAAGATTTACGCACCACGCCAAAACTATTTTTGTAGACGGCGAAATGTTTTCTTGGTATGGAAGTCGAATTTTAAAAGCTTTTGACTATTTTAAAAATATTCACAACCGCATTAAAAGCTTTGACTAAATAGATCCAATAAAAAAGCCAGAACTTAGTAAAAAGCGCTGGCATTTTTTTTCTAACTAACCCTAACCAAATGAGAAAACCATTAATCTCATTGCAAATGTCCGACTATTTTCAGTTCGTTTGTGTTAAGGCAATGTTATTTATATGTTACTGATTATTAATTTTTTACAATTATTTCTTGTCTTGCATTGCAAACACTTTTTTAAGCAAATCTGAAGTTCTTGCAGACAAATTGGTGCGGATATCTTTTTCTTCCACGGCAATCATCTTGAAAACACCTTCCATTGCTTTATCCGTCACATAATCGGTCAAATCAGGATTTACGTCAGTCGTTAACGGAACGGCATTGTACTTCGTAATAATGTTTGTCCATACTTTATCAGCGCCCACTTTTCCTAAAGAATTTTTAACGACAGGACTGAATTTTGAATACAAAGCTGTCGAAGTTGAACTCTGCAAATAAGCTGTTGCGGCATTGTCTGTTCCTAAAAGGATATTTTTGGCATCTGTAAAAGTCATGTTTTTCACAGCTGAAACAAAAATCGGAGTCGCTTCTTTCACAGCGTCTTCTGCAGCGCGGTTTAATACTTTCAAGCCTTCATCAGCCAAGCTAGAAAGGCCGATGTTTCTTAAGGTTTTGTCTACTTTCTGTAATTCTGTCGGAAGCAAAATCTTAACTGCCTGATTTTTAAAGAAACCGTCAGTTGCCGTTAATTTTGTTACTTCTTTGGTGATTCCGTTATTTAAGGCTTCTTTCAAGCCGGCTGCGATGTCTGGATTTCCTAAAACGGTTCCCAACTGCGGATATTGGCTGGCTACTTGCTGCAACTCTGCGCAGCTGAAAAACGAAAGCACTGAGGCTAAAACAATAATTTTTTTCATGGTGTAAATTTATTTATAAAGTATTATTAATCTTGCAAAGCAAACACTTTTTTTAATAGGGGAGAAGTTCTTGCCGATATATTTGTGCGGATATCTTTTTCTTCCACGGCAATCATTTTGAAAACGCCTTCCATCGCCTTATCGGTCACATAATCATTCAAATCTGGATTTACTTTTGTTACCATCGGCACCTTATTATATCTAGCAATCAGATTGGCCCAAATTTTATCAGCGCCTACTTTGCTCAAAGATTCTTGCACGACAGGACTGAATTTCGCATACAGAGCAGTAGA
Organism: Flavobacteriaceae bacterium PS02334; assembly: GCA_029959295.1. Lineage (GTDB taxonomy): Bacteria > Bacteroidota > Bacteroidia > Flavobacteriales > Flavobacteriaceae > Flavobacterium. The sequence goes on from JASCOH010000002.1 coordinate 21,841, forward strand.
AGTATTTCCCTGCAAATAAGTAGTTGCAGCCGTTTCGTTTCCTAACAAGATGTTTTTAGCATCTGAAATTTTCATGCTCGTGATTGCATTTACAAAAATCGGGGTTGCTTCTTTCACTGCATCTTCCGCAGCACGATTTAAAGCTTTTACGCCTTCATCTGCCAAGCTTGACATCCCGAGACTTCTGAGGGTTTTGTCTACTTTTTGCAATTCTTCTGGGAAAAGAATCTTTACGGCTTCATTTTTATAAAAACCGTCTAAGGCAGTAAGTTTTGTCACTTGCTCTGTAACTCCTTTTTGTAGCGCTTCTTTTAATCCGGCACTGATATCAAGCGATCCGGTTAAGGGATTTGATTTTGATGCAGAAGTTGAGCCAGTTTTTGCTTTTACTTTTTCAGAAGCTTTTTTTAATAAACCATCTAGTTGTCCAAAACTGAGCATTGGAATAAATAAGGCGAAAAGGAATAGTTTTTTCATAATCTTAATTTTTAAATCAAAGATAAGCAAACATCATACCGAGAATAAATAGTTTTAAGCTATGAAAATATCAAAACAATCAATTTTACTTATTGAAATCGAGAGAGAAATTGATTAAATTTGAGAAACAAATAATACTACAGCTTATGGAAAATCACAACAAACTTACGACAGCATCAGGAAAACCTTATGCAGAAAATGAAGATTCACAGTCAGTAGGACCAAGAGGACCGCTTTTATTGCAAGATTTTATTCTGCATGAAAAGATGGCGCACTTTAACAGAGAGCGAATTCCGGAAAGAGTTGTACATGCAAAAGGTTCTGCCGCGTTCGGAACTTTTACTGTGACGAATGATATTACAAAATATACAAAAGCCAAGATTTTTTCAGAAGTAGGAAAAAAAACCGACATGCTTTTGCGCTTTTCAACTGTTGGGGGCGAAAAAGGTTCGGCAGATACTGAAAGAGATCCTCGGGGTTTCGCCCTAAAATTTTATACGGAAGATGGAAACTGGGATTTAGTTGGGAACAATACGCCGGTTTTCTTCGTAAAAGATCCGAAGAAATTTGGAGATTTTATCCATACCCAAAAGCGTGATCCTTATACAAATATGAAATCGCCAACGATGATGTGGGATTTTTGGTCGCTGAATCCAGAAAGCTTGCACCAAGTTACGATTTTGATGTCTGACCGCGGAACGCCACATGGTTACCGCCACATGCACGGTTTCAGCAGCCATACTTTTTCTTTTATCAACAATCAAAATGAGCGCCATTATGTAAAATTCCACTTCTTGACCAAACAAGGAATCAAGAATTTTACTGATGCTGAAGCTGCTGCAATGAAATCTCAAGATCCAGATTTTGCGCAAAGAGATTTGCTTGACAATATCGATGCTGGAAACTTTCCGCGCTGGGACATGAAAATTCAAGTCATGACGGAAGCAGAATCTAAGACATACCATATAAATCCGTTTGACTTGACAAAAGTTTGGCCTCACGGCGATTATCCTTTGATTGATGTTGGTGTGATTGAATTGAACAGAAATCCTGATAATTATTTCCAAGATGTAGAACAGGCCGCTTTTGCGCCAGCACACGTTGTGGACGGAATTGGTTTTTCTCCAGATAAAATGCTGCAAGGAAGATTATTGTCTTATCCAGATGCACAGCGTTATCGATTAGGTGCAAATTATGAGCAGATTCCGGTAAACAGGTGTCCTTATTTTACAAATAACTATCAAAGAGACGGACAAATGCGAATTGACGGAAACGGTGGCAGAATGCCGAATTATTTCCCAAATAGCTTTGATAATATTACGGTTGATGAATCTTACAAAGAACCATCTTGGGAACTTGAAAACAATGTTGCAGGTTGGTATGACAGAAATGCGGAAGGTGAAAACGACCATTATACACAGCCAGGAAATTTGTTTAGATTAATGGTTCCGGAACAACAGCAGCATTTAATTGGCAATATTGTTGGCGCAATGTCAGGAATTGACGGACCGAAAAAACTTGAAATTATCAATAGACAATTGTGCCATTGGTTTAGAGCTGATCCAAGATTAGGAATGGGCGTTGCTCAAGGTCTCGGAATCAATATTGATCCGAGCATGTTGCGATAATTTTTCTAAATTTTTTATAAATAATAAAGGCTGCCAAGAGTAATTTGGCAGCCTTATTTTTTTGCATAAAAAAAGCCGAACATTGCTGTTCAGCTTAAAGCGTCGGGGTGGCAGGACGACCTGCCTATTCCTTAATCCGTTGGGTTTATTGGTGTTTCCAAGCATCCTCCCAAAAAGGGTAGCCGAATGGGTCTCATCGGAAATGAGCTGTTTTGGAGGCCTTTGCATCCTGTTTAATACCTCAATCAGTCAATGTGCTTTTGTATAGGTAAATGTATTAAAAAATTTTTGAAAAGCGGAAGCAATCTTGTAAGTAACTGTCATTTAAGATATTTTCGAAACATGAAACCAAAATAGTTATATATTTGGGAAGTTGAAACCATTCTCGAAATAACTTCTTAATATACAATATGAAATTAAAATTACTTTACCTGATTCTCTTAATTCAAGTAGCAACGTATGGTCAGCAACAATGGCGGCCTTTAGGACCGGACGATTTTAACCAAATTTCATATGAAGATACGGAGAGTTTTAGTGCCGCTCTTGATGGCAATGATATTCCGTACATGGCGTTCACGTCGATAGAGTCGGGTATTTTTAAAGTATCCGTTAGAAAATTTATTAATGGACACTGGGAATATGTGGGAGAGCCCCGTTTTTCTGACAATGTATTCTTACAGAAAGTTTCACTGGCAATTGACAATAACAACGTTCCCTTTGTCGCCTATCGCACTTTTACGGGTCAGAGTAAAATTCAAAAGTTTGTCAACGGCGTGTGGACCAATATTGCAATCCCAGAATCTTTTGTTTTGCCAAAACTTGTTTTTGATTCCCAAAACAATTTGAATATCCTTGCCCTATTTGGAACATCGGAACATGCTGGTTTACGTAAATTCAATGGCAGCACGTGGAGTTCAGTAGGGCCGACCAGCATTTCAAATGGATTTACAGACAACTTATCAGTGGATTTTGACTCCAATGACATTCCATATGTTGCCTACAGCAATTTTGCTTCAAATCAAACACTCACTGTCAAAAAATTGAACAATGGTGCATGGCAAAATGTTGGAGCTACTATGCTATCAGCCGATGATGCTGAAGATATCACCATCCGATTAAACGATGATAATGTTCCGTATGTAGTTTACAAAAACGTCAATTTCTTCAATCCTGTAACTATTTTAAAAACCTTCAACGGAACGCAATGGATCCCGGTCGGGTCTTCAAGTGGAGTGATCGCGTCGAATGTCAGAAACGTTTCCTTTGAAATCGATCAAAATGATGATCTTGTGCTTGCTACTTCCAGTGAAAGTACAGGAACTACAACCGTAAGCAAATTTGATGGCACCAATTGGAACGTCGTTGGCCAACCTTGGCTGCACGGACTTAGAAACGCACTCGTGCTTAACAGTGCCAATGAGCCAATGGTCGGTTTTACGGATAATTTGGCTGGAATGAAACGCTTTGATGGTACACAATGGATTATTCTTGGCGGCGAATCGCAGTCTGGAAATTCAATCTCAGAACATTTCAGTATGACGATTGCCAGCGACGACACACCCTATTTTGCCTATCATACAAAAGGTGATACCGATATTGTGGTAAAAAAATGGAATGGGGTTTTATGGGAAAATCTTTCTGACGAAACATTGACAGCCACCCAAAGCGTGCCGCTGACGATGGCCGCAGACGCCAACAATATTCCGTATGTGCTGTACCGAAATTGGAATACTAAAAAATTAAGTGTCAAAAAGCTAATTGCAAATAATTGGGTTTCCGCTGGTGCAGAAACTTTCACTGCCGTGCAAGATGGAACAGCCGATGCGCATCTTGTAATTGATAATTCGGGTGTTCTGTACGTGGCCATAAAAAGTGTTTACAATAGTGTTACGAAGCTCAAATTTTATAAAAATACGGGTACCAATTGGATTTTGATGAATTTCGACCAAGTCATTCACAGCAGTTCAGATATTGGATTTACCGTTGGAAATGACAACCGCCCGGCCGTAGTCTATACAGATGCCAATGCAGCGGGAAAGTTACAGGTAAGGAAATTGGACAGTACGGGTCTGCAATGGGAGCTAGTTGGCGATGGCATTCAGCTGACTGCCAATCCTGATTATTCCTATATTGCCGTAGACAGCCAAAACGTCCCTTACATTTCTTATGCGGGTTTTGACTCCTCGATGCAGGTAGGGGTCTATCGGTACTTTGCTGGAACTTGGGAGGTGGTTGGAACAAATCTGCCGTCACAATTTATTGAACGACCTAGAGTGCTTATTGACAAAGCTGATGTTCCACATATCGTATATCATGACAGAGATGCCGATAATCCTGGAAAAATAACTGTAAGAAAATTAGAGGGCTCCAATTGGAATGTTGTGGGAACTGCGAAGCTTTCCGCATCGACGGCAAGTCCGATTGCAATGCCTTATTTATGCTTTACTTCCAATAATGTACCTGTTATAGGATACTCTTCGTTGGGCTATTTTGCAAAGTTTTTTGGTGAAGAAAGTGCGCTTTCAGTTGCCCAAAATCCTATAGCTCATAACAACCTTAAACTTTATCCCAATCCCGTATCATCATTACTACACATTGAATCTGATTCGGATATTGACCACATTCAGATTTATGATCTTACTGGAAAACAAATGAATTTGTTGAGGTTCGAAAATAAAACTGTAGATGTTAGCGCACTACAAAACGGAATTTATATTATTGAAGTTCAAACTAATGATTCGACATTCAAAAGTAAATTTGTAAAAAAGTAGGTTCAGATTTTTGAATGATGAGGGATCCGAACTTTAGCGCCTAAACCCTTGCCATCGCTCTATTGTGAGAGGTTCATTTTTTATGTGCCACAAAACTGCAATAAATTAATAAATCTTTTTCAGACTGCCAAATTTTAGAGCTATAATTTAATGCAAATTTACGGATTTTATTAATATTTATTAATTAGAATTTGTGTTATTTATGAATGTTAATGGTCATGACAAGTTTCTGTTAAATACCTTTCAGATAAAGCTTCATAAAAAATCGTCAAAAAGGAAACTGTTATTTAGTGTTCGATGTCATCTTTTTACAATTGTACTTGGTCTTATCGAACACTGATATTCGAAAAATTATATTCTATCATAAGCAGCCTAGAGGCGAAACGGGTTCTAGTTTTTAAAGAATTAGCAACAAATTGTATATCATCCCTCACGGCGGGCTGTCAGTGAATACAGTCGAACACTTAATACCTATTTTGACGTTTTTCGAAGATATAAATGAAATATTTGGTAAAAAGTTAGGTATGCTAAAAACGTTTCAGGGTTTGCTTTCCGATGGGTTATCAAAGGTTTCAGTGAATTGATCGTCAGAATAATAGGTATTAACGCCCCTTTGCTTCGAAATTTCTATAATCGCGGATTCGTCCCTTCTGATGGACTTGGCGGTATTGATGCTAAGACATCCAAATCACGTATTAATACCGGTAAAGAATTCTCAAACATAATCGTGTTTGCTATAGCATTTCTGTAGAAATATCCAGGAACAGCTATTGTCATTGATGGCTCTGATAGACGACACCTACCTGTATCACAGAATATCGAGTCTAACTATAAATCACTTTAGTAATTACAGGCGTCGACTGGTATGTCAGATTGCTTCAAAATGGTGATATTGAACGTGATGCACAAGGTGTAGCACTTCAAACGAGATCCGAACCGTTTAATTTACAGAAAAACCGACCTGTACCGATTTATATGATAGACATAAAGGAATAGTTTTTTGGTAGAAATAATAAAACTTAATATATTTGTTATTATCAAAGAGAGAATACAAAATACTATTGACAGAATTAAAAACATTGCAGGTGTTTCTTGTTTCTAATGCTGCTTTTACTGCTAAAAACGTAGCAGAACAGCATAGGTATGACAATGCTTTTTCTCGTTCTATTTGAAATGAGAAAGAGGCTAAGCAATTTAATGTTGAATTAAAAGCAACTGTTGCGTTAGGTAAAGCACAATAGTTAAAAGCAAATAAAACGATATAAAAGCCCGCACTGCGGGCTTTTTATTTAGACAAAAAGCAATCTAATTTATAACGTATGGGAATATTTGATGGATTTATAAAGTATTTAACCGAAGATGCTAAAAAGGATGGGTTTCGGTTATGGGTTGGTAAGACGGGGAACAGCTATATTAAAAAAGGAGGAAAAGGTCGTGGCGGGACAACAATTTCATTTTCTAAAAAGAAGAAGTAATGGGCGATAATGATATAAGAACCGCAGCACGTAAACAGGCTGAAGACAATTCCAAGTACAACGACATGAAACAGCATGCCGACAAACTAATTCAGGGATTTCAAAAATTAAATAACAGCCATGCGAAAAGAGCCATTTGGGAATTATTCCAAAATGCAATTGACTTATCTGATAAGGCCGAGATAATAATTGAGCATAGATTGGGAGCATTAATATTTAAGCACAGTGGGAAACCCTTTGACGACAATACACTTAACTGCCTAATCAAGCAGGTAAGTTCTAAGTCAGCAGAAAGCAACGATGACGAAATTGGGCAATACGGCACCGGATTTATTACTACGCATTCATTTGGAAGAAGGATATTGTTAAGTGGTTCGTTGAAAAATAATAATGCGTTTATTCCGCTTAAAGAATTTGAAATCGACAGGACTGCAAAAACTTCACCTGATTTAATCAAAGATTTAGTCAGACAGCAAGAATCAGTCTTTGATTTAATAGAGATGGGTGAATATTTAAATGATAGTTCCCCATTTACGGAATTTGCCTATATTTCTGAAAGTCAGTTAGAACAGCAATATGTAAGTGATGCAATTAAAAGTCTACCTTTTATTTTACCATATGTAATGGTGCTGAACAAAAAACTCCATGAAGTTAAAGTTTTGGAAAGTGACAATCAAACAACTATTTATAAAAAAGGGGAGATAACGCAAAATGGAATTTTTTTCAAGTCTGAAATTTTAATAAATGGCACAAGCGAATTTATTTTATCAATAGAAAATTATGAACCTCAATTAACAGTCATACTACCACTTACCATAGAGAATGAAGCAAAAGTGTTTAATGAGCAACTTTCACGATTATTTCTTTTCTATCCACTAATCGGTACTGAGAATTTCGGTATAAACTACATTATTCATTCAAGACTTTTTTTTCCGACAGAACAGCGGGATGGAATATATTTGAATAGCGTCACAGAGCAAGTTAAAGAAAATGAAGAACAGAATCGAGAATTAATCCTAAAAGCTTCGGAAATGATATTTGCGTTTGTTAAGGAATATGCTATTGAAATCAAGAACCCAATAAATCTTGCTCAAATAAACTTTAATATCAATAGTGACAAACCACTTTTAAATACTTATTTCCAATCACTTAAAACACTATGGATTGAGAACTTTAAAACTTTCCCACTCGTAGAAACCGCAGTAGGAAATTTAGAAGCAGCAGTATCACATTTCGTAGATAAAGAATTGCTCACATCAGAAGTACATAATGAAGCGATTTATAACCTTGTAAATAAGTATTGGAAAAACATACCACTCAAAGAAATCAGCAATGAATGGACGAGAAAAATTGATGAATGGAGCATAGAATCAATTAATTACATAAAAATTAAAGACCTAATCGATAAAATTCAAACAGACGGATCATTGCATGCATTTGCGAAACCTGAAGAACTAAAAACTTTCTATAAATTTTTGCTTAAAGATCATGACGGTGCATTTACACACTATGCATTACTTCCAAATATCAGGGGAGATTTTAAGCATTTTTCATCACTAAACAGAATCACAAACCTACCCCAAACCCTAATAGAAATTGCTGACATTTTAATGCCGGAAATAACAGAAAAACATATTAATGAAAATTTTAAATTCAATCTGGAACTAAATGTTTACAGTAGAAAGCAATATTCGACTGACATAAATGGACAAGTTATTAAACTTGTTACCGATAATACTAAAAGTTCAGAACTTGCTCCTGATTTTTTAGGAAAGCTCGTTGCATATTGCAATATTTCTTCGAGCAACGATGCAAATAACGCTCCTGGCAAGATAATGAAACTCATAAGTAATTATTACTGTTTAAGCGATCAGGTAATAATAATTCCGACAATCAAAGATGATGAAATAAATATCGGGCCTGCACAAAGAAGATTGCTAAGAATGTTTTTAAACGACCTGAGTAATCAAGAACCATCGTGGGTAGAAGAAAACCTTTTATTCCTCCACAAGTTGCACGAACTTGGGAGTTACAAAGATTATGAAGAAATGTTTTTAACTATGAGGATTTTTCCAAATCAATTGAACGAACTTGAATCGCAAACGGCGCTAAAAACAGAGCAAAATATCCCTGATGAATTAAAAGTATATTACGACTATATAGTACAGCCAAATTTGCCTATAAAAGCAACTTTAATAAGAAGGGATTTTGCAAAGTATCTAATTAACAAAGAGACTAAATCTGCCCGAAGTTTAGGCGAAGCAATTGAATCGGTTCTATCAAATGATGGACAATATGGTGATGTGATAGGACATAAATTTCAAATCGAAATTCGCGAAATACTCCAAAAGGTTATACAAGATAGCAATTGGGCATCCTACTTTTCATTTCTGAATGCACGAAGGGCAAATATAGTTCTTGATTCAGTAACAGAGGACAGCATAATCAGTGATGTCTTTTCGATTGTTTCCCTAGAAACTAAACAAATTAATAAACTAGGTATTCTAGCCAGAAATAAAAATCTGGATCAAATAATTTCTTTAGGAATGCAAGCTTTTGAAGACAACTCAAAAAAGGACAACGATTTCCTATTTAAAAAAGTGATAGGAACCAGAATTGAGGCATTAATCAGAAATAAAATTGGAAAAGATCTTAGTCAATTTAACATTGTTCCCAAAGATGTACAAAATGGTCAAGATATCGTAATCAGTCTAGCTGGCGTTGACGTTTTTTACATTGAGGTAAAATCCAGATGGAATTCCGACAATTCTATTATGATGAGCAAAAACCAGTTTTTAAATGCTGCAAAAAATAAAGATATTTATTCACTTTGCTGTGTAGAAATGTCAAATTATAAAACTAATGAACCAGGGAGGTATGAGGTTGAAGATGTAACTGTTATTTTTGATAGGATTAAATTTTGCAATACTATTGGCGTTGAACTTGAACCACTGATTAATGGCATGCTAGTCAATACGGATTTAAGCAACGACATTACGCTAACGGGAGATTATAAAGCAACAATACCGCAAAGAATCATCAAAACTGGGCAATCACTAGACGAATTTATAGCCTATTTGATTTCAAAATTGAAATTAGAAACGATTTAATTTTTTTACTTAATATACTTTAGCATTTTTAAAGTATTCGCTTGAATTTAATCTATAGAATTTTGTATTCTTGTTAAATGCAGATTGTGGAGGAATATGCTCATACGTTAATTCTTTCTCCTCTTTACAAAGTTTACATATTCCCAACTTAGTTCTTTGCATTACAAGAGTTTTTAAGGTTAATTACAATTCGCTTACAAGCCAAATAACGGATATTGCCTTTGGAGGAAATAATGTTGTTGGATAACCCCTGAGTTGGTTTATAGGTTGATGGAAAAGGAGTTTAAACACACTCTGATTGAGGTTGTTTTTAGTGAATGCCAATAAAATACTGAAAAATATTAATACTTTTACTACAATAATTCGAACCGATATAGTTTACTGAAAAATTCAATTTTCTTCTTTTTAAAAAAATTATCTCCCATTATAACGTTGATTGAATTTAGTTCATCTTCCGTTGGTAAAATTGTACTATCTAATTTTAGATAAATTTGGGAGGTAATATTTTGTTTAGATAAAGCATCAATATCTGACTCTGCTAATTTTAAAAACAATTCACAATAACTATAGTCATCATAAGACTCATTCAAATTTTTAGAGAAAAATATTTTTTCCTTGAAAATCTTTAATTTTTCATAGTATCCTGTACCATAAAAGTCATCAATGGAATTATCGGTTAAGGGTGTTGAAAAATATCCCGAAACGAAAACTTCGTCTAGTATGATGTTCAATTTTTCATAGAACGAATTAATATTGATGAAATTATTTTTATGAATTTCATTATCGAAACTTTGTATTAAGCTATGCAAAAAAATAATAGCTTTAGAAGTTTTGTGGTCACTAACAAAGCCAATATCGTCTATCCAAATTTTGTTAAATAGTATAGCAGAATATATGACGATATCTTCACTTTCGTTTAAACTATTTATTACCCATTCCGCATAAGTTTTTAAAAATTTGTTGTTAGACAAATTCGATTTATTTATCCAAACAGTTTCCTCGATGCCGACAACATCTAAAAATTCACTCTTTAAAAACTCTTCGGTTTTGAATTCACGAAAATCTTTTAACTTATTAATATAATTTAAAAATCTCATGACCAGTAAATCATTTGAATTTATTTCATTGAATTTTGTCTGCTCCAGTAAAACGACAATATCCTCGAAATTCTCTTCGAAAAATAGATTGATAAATAGAAAAGAAAACTCATAGTGTTGCAAAATTTCTAAACATTCAATAAAGAAAGCCTTTGAATTATTGCAATTATTATAAGAGTTGATTAAGCGTTTTCTTGTATCTGCCTTTAATTTGCTTCTATAATTTTCTGTTTTTGCAGACAAATCCAATCCTTTCATTTCTGAATAGAACCTCTGGTTAATAAAATTTTTATTTTCTTCGTAAAAACCCATTATAATACAGCTTTAAAGAATCCACCATCATCATCTACTAAAATTCTTCTATCCAAGTACACGTTCCTGTGTTCACAAGAAGTCTCACTAACTAAGCTACAAGAAAAACATGAAGCAAAATTTAAATCGAACAATCCTTGTCCTTCCGATTCCCAACAAAGAGGGTCACTATGGCAAATAGTAGCTCTTTTTAACGCGCTTTTAATCAGTTTGTTTAGATTGTTCGGTCTTGTCTGAGCAATTATCCCACCCATACTTCCTTCAGCTCCTTCAGCAGTATAAATCATACATCCGTACATTCTATATTTTTCATCATTTGATACATATATTCTTTCAGATAAAGATGCAGTTGGATAGCCACATCTAAATTCCATTTCTCGCATAATCAAATGAGAAAAAGTATGTACCAAATATAATTGCCAATTGACTAAATTCCCATAATCAATAGCGCCCTTATTAAATGGATTACTGTCTTTTTTTAAATCGGAAAGTTTTTCTCTTAATCCATCAATTAAAATAATACCAGCTTCACTTGATGCAAATCCATCAATTAGTTTTTCATCAAAGCCAATGAAAATTCCCTCACCGAAATTTTCAACAACTGGATAAACATTAACATCTTCTGGCTTATTACGAAAGATGTTTTTTGACGTAATGTCCTCAGCATCTGCATCAGCAGGAACAACCCTTGAAAAATCTAATTGGGCAGAGGTTATTTTCATATTGTCGATTCTTAAAATCCTCGAAAAAAACTTTCTTAATTCAAGGTCTAAATTATCTGTGACATCTTTTACCTTCAAATCTTTTTCTTCTTTATTAATATCAACGTCAGATTGAAAACTAAAGACTTTATATTCTTGATTCCTAAATTTAATCTCTTTCTCCGAATCAGTTAATTCGAGTTTTGGTTCGATATTTTCGGCAATAGTTTTTAACTCTGCAACTAATTCAATCCATTTTTTTTCATTATAAGCTTCATCTTCTTTATCTCCGGAATCTATAGCATCCTCCCAATTTTTTTTATGTCTGCTAATTCTTTTTTCTAACTTATCTTTTTCAATTTCTAATTCATCCTTAAATAATTCATCGGGCATAAAAATGCTAGATAAAATTCTGGAATAATATAGATTATTACCCGTTGTAAGTGCTACACTCATTGGTTTATCCTTACCAAGACTATTTTTTGCTCTACATATTTCACTAGGAGGGCTTTGTTTTCTAACCAGCTTGTCTCCGGAATAATACTGGTTATCTCCAGTTTTAACCTCCATCGGACTGTGGCCTGGGCATTTAATTTTAACTCCCATCAATCCCTGTAACGATACACTTTTTTTGCAATTATCACATTTTAGCCACTTCCCATCAAATCCACTAGCATTGGCAGTGCTCGAAGTTATTTTAATTTTAGAAGTAGGCGATTCTTTTGTGCCACAGCATGGATTTTTTTCAAATAAATTAACGGCTTCATCATTGTGTATCGCTAAAGGTTCGTCCTTACGCCACCACAAAAATTGAGACCACGGAAAATCACTAATATGTCCGTGCTCACATATAAGAACTATGTTATCTTGAGTCAGTAATTCTTTCCATGTTTTTTTTGGTGGGAAAAATTTATTGCCATATTGATCTTTTTCTTTATTGTTTAAAATCCAGTCATTAAGCCATTCACCATAACTTTTATAAACATTCTGTCTATCGGCAAATACTTTTGGCATGAAAGTGCTTGGAATTGTAAACTCTACATTGTCAACCTTATTACCAAAATCTTTTATTTCAATATCTGGTATAAGAGACAAGTATTTTAAGTTAACAAGTTTTTTTCTGTCAATTAAAGATTCAAAAAGCCTTTTGTCATTTGAAATTCCGATACTTCCATTCTTTTCTAATCTAGCCTGCTTGTAAACATATTTAAATACTTTATCATCTGTATTATTTTCAGAATCATCTATTGCTTCTTTATGAATTTCAAGTACTCTTTTTAAAAACCCCCATTCTTCAATGCATGAAATAATTATACTGCCGTATTGCGTGTGAACAATTGAACCAGGTCCGCCGTAAGCCGATAAAAGTTTATATTTACTTACAGTCTCGTTCGCTTGATTTATTTCAAATAATTCTTTTACTGACATATTATTATTGTTGAACGGTTTTTATTACTGTCGACGCACCAATTTCTCGTAAAGAATATGAAACTTTCCATCGGTCAGGGTAATTATCATCAATCGCATTAATAAATAATGAATTTAGTTCTGATTCTAACTTATTAGTTCGAAATTTTAATTCTGGTCTGGTATCAGTGCCAATAATTTTATCAATCCAATTCTTTAAAAGTACATCTAGTTTTTTCATTAAATCTTCAACCTCATCTTGTGAAATAATTCCATCTATGCTTGATTTAATTCCGGGTTTATTTTCATCATTTAAATAAGATTCTAGTTTTACTGAATTCTCGTGAATTTCTATGATTTCTGCTTGAATCATACTTCTTATTTTATTTATTTTAGATGAGTCAATTTGATTTGCCTCATCATTATTCCTTAGGTTTAGAGTAGAATCTGTATTATGCCTAATCAATACTATAGCAAACATCGCTAAATATCGATCTAATGCTTTACTTGCAAATGGAGTTACAGAAATAGGTTCAACATAACTATAGAATTTTTCGTGGAACTCTTTGAATTTTTGATAATGTGATATATCTCTAGATCTTAAAGGATGATGGATAGTAAATACAATACCTTCCTTATTTCGAGCAACCCTACTTGATGCCTGAATATACTCTGCTACATTTCTTGGCATTGAACTAATTATCATAGTATTAAATCTAGAGACATCAATACCTACCGAAATCATATTAGTGGAAATTACAAATTCAGGAGGATTACTAGTATTTAACGAAAACACTTCACCATTTCGAGATAAGAAACTCCATTTTTTTTCTATATCTGATAGATTTGTTTTTACCTCTTCGCCTGTTAATCTTCCGGTTAATTCAGAATAATTTATCTCGCCTTCTTTTCGGATTAACTTCGATAAGAAACTCCATGGAATAGTGTTGTTAGTAACGTAATTAATATCACCTGGTAAATAATGACTCAGTTGAGATTGCGTTTTGCCAACATCTTTTAAACTATTGAAATATGCTAATACCGTATGATAATAATCGAAAACCTCTTTTAAAATTTCAAGATTAGCTGGCTTTTCAAAGATTTCATCTATTGCATACTTTTCTTTTAAATATTTTAATCTATGGGTAAGTACTATTGCAGCAACCCGGAGTTGCATCCAGACCTGTGTTTTACCGATTGGTAATACACCGACATATTTTCTATTAGATTCAATATTTTCCACATTGAGAGTGTTTCTTTCATAAAATGCAAAAAATGAGTCATCACAAAAAATTCCTTGTTTTGGAAAAATTTCTGACCTCCTATTGAATAGTGCAAATATTTGTTTGTCCGTATTTCTTGTTGTTGCGGTAGATGTTATAATTTTTGGCTTAATCTTATTTCCTACTTCGTCGGTATAAGTGCATAATACATCAATACTTTTTTCAAACAAACCAACTGAAGAACCTAATGGGCCTAAAAGTAAATGTAACTCGTCTTGAATTATTAATTCTGGTGGAAGGACATCATGAAGGTAGCCATTCCCAATAATTCTACGTGAATCCTTATTTCTATTGCTCGGTTCAGTACTAACATTATTAGCAAATGCTGCAAATTTATCTACAGTGCCAAATAATAAAGTTGGCGGATATTTGTATATATCGTCATCAAATAATCTCAATGGTAAACTCCTATCATTACTTGAGCGGTGACTATAGAAAGTACACCCAATAGAATTGCACGCAATATTTAATTGATCATTAATTCCATAATTATTTCCACTTCTAGTATGATTGGGTTTTATGTTTGGTAATTTGGAATCAATAAATAAATTACCGCCGCACCATGGACAATTAGTAAAAGGTAGGTTTGTTGAAATCTTTGTATTGTGTTCAATAGCCTCAGAAATTTTAGTAAGTTCAGTCGTCATTGAATTGTCTCCAGCCCAATAATTAGGTAACGAACCTCCTCCGACAAATAAGCCAATAGTTATTCTTTCTGTTCCTAAGTTTTCATTGTGTGGAATAAAATATTTATCCTTTCGTATTGCTTCTAATGCACAGATTAATATAGTTGCGCGCTGAAACTGTTGCAATGTTAACATTCTTAGCGTATATCGCATCAATACTGTCGTACCATAACCCTTCTTTTGATTTTTAAATCTCCTGTATGATATTGCAAATGCTATAATTCCTAAATAAGCTTCTGTTTTACCACCACCAGTAGGAAACCACACCAAATCGGCAATCTCATTTCTCTCAGGCCAGCCAGTGCCAAAAACATCTTTTACGGTGGCATCGTTAAGTTTGGGTTTCACGAAAGCATCGACATTTAAGAGTATAAATGCTAACTGAAAAGAACGCCATTTATAGTCATTTGAAATTGTTACTTGGCTGTAAAATTCTTCTGAATTGGAGTCAGGAATAAAAGACTTATTTCCTTTACTATTTATGCTATGATGTAATTGCATAAACATAGCAGTATTCATTATTCTAAATGCAACTATTGCTTTTTTATCATTTTTAAGCAACTCAATATTCCTTTTGAGCCTATTATAATCATTAACACACGCTTTAATTTGCTTTGTAAGTAGTTTTAAGGCAGCAGCTCCATCTAAGCTCTCAGCATTAGATTCAACCTCTCCACGCTTCTCATCGATCCAAATTTTATAAGCATCAATAAAGTGAGATAATGAATTTAAAACGTCTGCGTCAGATATTGTATTTATCGATAAGGTCGATAAATATCTCATTGACAAAACTTGTTCGTCATTCAATCGACTAACAATTTCCGACCCAACAATTTTACTTGGTTTAAAATCAACCTTTGGTGTTTCTTGCTCTGGAAGAAAATCGGTGCTAACGTATTTTAGATTTGCTTCATTTGCTCCCCAAGTGACTGATGTGTTATAACCTTCGCCATAATCAATATAACGGCGATAAATTAATTTATTAAAATTATCTTCCTCATCAAATTCTAATAGTTGTGGAGGATTATATTGCTTTAAGCACGATGCTTTGTTCTCTTCAATTCTTAACTCTACGCCAAAATATGATTTAACATTTGCTTTGTCTTTTTTGTTAAGTTGTCGAGGTTCTCCATTTTTTAAATCAATAAAGCTTTTATTAATGAGTAGAATTTTGATGAATATTTTATCTTTATCGGTTATATACTGTACTGTATATTTCAAGTCTTTTAGTTCAGAATCCTGATCTATTGAAATTGGCTCCTGATTTCGAAATATTTTTTTGGTTGCGTCAAATAAAGGTAGTGAGAGATTTCTATTATACAGCTTGGACTCCCATATAGTGGTAGCCTGATTATCTTTATAAATCGATTTTAGATTAGTAACAATATCCTTAAGCTGACTGTAAATTTCAAATTGTTTGATTAGTTCTTTATAAGTTGAATAATTGACGGTGTCAATTTCCAATTGGTCTTTTAGTAATTCTATGAGAGCATAATCAAATAATGTAAATACGTTTTGATAATCAATACGGTTGTAGGATTTGGATGAAGTTATTGAATATAACTTTTTGTCATAATCACCAAGTAATCCATAATATACAATGCCCTTATCCTTATCTTCTTCAAGAATTATTAATTTGTCCTTTAAGCTTCCTCTAAGTTCATTTATTAAATTGCTTTCCAAATATTTATTCAAATAGATGTAATCAATATCATAGAGGTTTTCTCCAGTGATTTCAGACTTTACAGTAATAAACAAATTATCGTCTTTTCTTTCACAAGAAAAAATTAAATTAAAATGCTTAATAATCGCATCTTCTATTTCCGTTTCATATTCAGAAACCCAAATGGCAATTTTTCTAGAAAAGCAAGACCTCTTTTTTACATTACTATATTTTCTAAACGATAGGGAGACTGTCAAATCTTTTTGGAAGTCTGTTTTTCGGTCGACGACAAATGTTAATCCTAGTACATTGGGATAATTTTGTTGTTTACTGACAACACTTTCAGTGGTGTCTTCTTTCAGATTATCATCATCTGCGGAAGGATTTAAAATTATTTCAGAATCTGCGGTATCATTTTCATCATTAGTTCCATCTTTTATTTCCGCAGTTAACAATGTTGCTTTTTCCCTAGTTTCAGGAAACAAGATAGCTGAACTATATTGATAAGCTGGTACTTCAGGAATAATTTCACTTACGTTATTAATTGATTTTTCACTAGAAATTTTCTTTCCAGCAAATTCAGATTTTTCCCAACTATCAAGAAAAAAAAATCTTTTATTATACGCGCCAGGTCCAATTATTTGCTCTTTAACAAACTGTTCGAGACTTGTTCTTTTATCTAAAAAATCACTCATTAATTAATAATTTTAATTTTTTTACTTCTCTAAACTTAAGTTCATGTATTATTGATGAAGCAATTGACGAAGCAATTTCATGAGAATCGTAGTATTTATCTTGAGCAAAGACATCATGAGATTCATCAACAATTTTCTGAATTTGATTTAATATTGTTTCATTGCCAGTCATACCGAAGTACTCATTTTCTAAAAATAAATTGATAACCGACTTATATATTTCTACTAGCCGATTTCGTTTTGTTCTTCCATAGTAAGCAATAAAACCGATATTCATATCGCTGTGATCAATTGATAATAATTTACAAATTATTAGCCAATCACTTTTTCTTCTTGGAACCCTAAAAGTAGGATCATTTAAATGATTTATTGGTACCAAATATTTTTTTTCAAAGTATGTCTGACCAATATATGAAACCCCTTTACTTTTTAATATTTTAAATATATTGGGATATGCAAAAAGTTCATTTTGATAAGTTCTTACGCGCGAAGGAACCTCTACCAATTTGTTAAAAAACTTATCACTCGAGATTAAGGAATTCAAATCCTTGTTGAGTAAAAAAAAATCTCCTTCTTTCAAAGCTTTAGCAGGTGATTTAATAATAGAATCCCTCTGCAATAAAATCATGTCATTTGATAAAATATTAAATTCATCTCCCTGCGTTGTAGTAATATTTAATATAAATGAATTCGTAATATCTACCTGTAGTGGTAGTATTGCAATTTCCTCTGCATTTAATAACTCAATATCTTCGTTTTGTTCCAATTGAATCTCTTCTATTATTGGATCTTCAATTTCAATTTCATACTTTTTATTGTACGCCTTAATCTCAGTCTTGATTTCACGTATCAGATTTGTTCTAATCAAATCATTATTCGATTTATTAAATTCAAAATTATCATCTAAAGCGTTTCGTGCTTGGTTAAACAATGTGCTTGATTGAAAGTCAAATAAATGATATTTAATCCATGGCTGATAATTAAAGTATATAAAATCAGGCACTAAAACAGTTAGATTATTTTGCTTGCTATTTTGTTGGACATTTACTAACTCTATTATATTAAATGCATCTAATAGCAGTAAATTTGAATAAGCATTATAATCATAGGACGTATTTTCGTCAATAAAAATGATATCTGGATTTATAGTAGTGACATAATTCTTAAATGAATTAAATGCATTACTGAGTCTTTTCTTTCTTAATCCTTTTAATTCAGGAAATAAAATTTTTACGTTATTAGTATTTATTAATTTTTCAATCCAATTTAAATCATGCAGTTCAGATATAATTTTTTCAATTTGCCTTATAATTGGCTTATTTGCAAGAGATGGATAATCCTCTAAAAACTGATTTAACCATTTCTCTTTTGGAAGCCCTTTATTTATGAATAAAAACCAATATTTTGGAAAAGGAGCAATAAATTTATTCAAATCTAGATTTCTCCAATTGGTTTTAAAATCTTGTAGTAATTTGAACAAACTAGAGCTATGGTTAGTACTTACAATATTGAAGTCAACATTATTTAATAGTTGGTTTTGATTATTACCTAATTCTCGTGGCAATAAAAAAATATCATTTTTTGAAATATCATGGTAAAAAAATCTATTATTGAATACTATATCAAAACGTTTATTACCAATATCTACTAAATACTTATGTTGTCTTTTTGAATATGGAAACTTTATATTAATTCTTCGTGCAATATCTTTTTCTTTTAATTCCAGCTCCAAGTCTGCTGCGTCATCATCATCCATTTTATTATTTGATGAAACAATCATCTCGGAAATTAATTCTTTCGCTAAATTTTGACCTATGCAATTAAAGAATAATGATATATCCTCTTCAAAATCAATTAAAATTGGGTATTTAATTAATTCATGTTTTCTAATAATTTTAAATAATTGAAATGAATTATAAACTTTGTCCAAAGTTTTCTTCGAGTTTAGCTGCGCAGTTTTGAAAACCGGAAGGAAGTTATTACTATCAGTCATAGTTCCATTCGCCCATACAATTCTATTGTTTTTTATGCAATCATAATTTAGAATATAATCATGGAAATGGTTTGCATTGGTCGTTTTATAACTAAAGATATCGAACAAGCTAGTGTCTTGAAAATTACTTAACTCAACTTTAAAAAGTAAACTGTAACAGAGAGAAATGTTTTGCAAATAACTGTAAGTAACAGCTATAAACTCGAAATCATATTTTGGAAGAGTAAGAATCAATTCTTCCTCGTCAGAAATTAAAAACTTTAAATACCATTTGCCGATAATTTCTAATCGCAAATCATTATCAATTCCTATCGCCTCAATAGAAATATTGTGAATCTTATAAAATTCTATTTCTTCCATAGAATAATATTTATACATTCCATAGCTCTCGTTATTGCAACGTAGTTCTGGACTTTTGATTTTTCGTCTAAATTATCAGTAAATAAGTATATTGCCTTATTTTCTAGGCCTTTATATTTTAACGGAGTAGTGAACCTGATTTTTGAAGTTAAATGATTTATATTCTGTTCGGTTAATTCCTCAATATCTGACTTATAATAGTCTATTACAAAATCTTTAAAATTTTCAATCAATAGGCTATGTACTAAAATTATTTTTTCACTATTTACAAATCGAGAATCACCAATTATATCTTTAAATATTTTTAGTTTATCACCTGCTGTCTGGGGAGTGGATATTAAATGTTTGCAATTTTTTTGTATTTCATCATTTCTGTTATTTAAAACATTACTAGACATTATGGATATGCCTTTGTTCTGAACACATCTATAAATTTCGTCAAATAAATAGTGGGTATACCCGCTTTCAATAAAGAAATCCGTATACCAAGAAAGATCTTTAGAATTGGAAACTATACTTTGCTTTGGGTCATATAATATTAATATTTTAGGATTTTCTAGTTTTTCGTTTAGCATATCTATGAAATCATATAGGCCATCATCAAAATATTCCTGCGCTTCATCAAATACCAAAAAGTCAATATCTACCGGTATGCTATCAAGTGATACATTGTCTGAAAATATTCTAAAAGCAATATTATTTGGATCTAATCCATAATGGCTAATGATTATGTGTTCAAGTTTTGAGCGAATTAATTTATTTGCGCAAAAAACAATACCCTTGTGTTGCTTCAAAAGATTTTCGGCAAGAAATTTTGTCGCTAATACGGTTTTTCCTGTTCCCGGAGCACCTTGAATTAAAACTCTTAAATTTCTTCTTAACCCTTTTAAAGTTTCATAGTTTTCTTCAAGAATAATTTCATCATTAATCTTTTCCGGATTATAACCATAAGAGGACTGAATTGGAAATAATTCCGATTTGAGCCTTTTTAATTCTATAGATTTTATTTCCGGGAAATGTTCAAAAAGCTTTTTATTTACTTTTTCTAAAGTTAATTTAGGGTATAATTCTTGAATTATTTTTCTTTTCGACTTATTAGCAAGATCAGAAATGAATTTAAAAAAAAGATTATTAATCTCTTTTGAGTCATAATTTTCATTTAAATGCTTAAAATCTCTTTTTGAAAAAAAAAGGGAAGAATAACCCACTAACTGAATGCCTTTTAGTTCGAAGCCCGCTTCATGAGGCAATACTACAGCTCTGTAAACAAATGCTTTAGAATCAAGAAGTTCTTTTAGTGTGTGAGTGTATTCTTTTGCTTGAATAAATGGATTTTGTGTTTGGTACTCACCAGTGTTATTTCCAGAATAGTAACAATCATTTTCGTCTACTCTCAATCCACCGCCTTTAATTTCAATAACCAGTAGCCCTTCTTTCGAAAGCATTAAAAAGTCACATTGCCCCTCAACTTTTCCTTTACTGGCAGGGTGTTGGGACAAGTTGTAATTGTGTTTTAAATACCAAGTGTCATTTGGAAGTAGATTATATTGTTCAAATTGAAGAAATTGTTTGTAAAGCCATATTTCCCCATGCAAGGGACTGCCATCTTTTTTTATAATTGCTGACTCAAGATTATTCGCGGCATAATTATCTAAAAAATGGATTGGCATATTTCTATTTATTATTTGTTACTGTTGCAATCTTATTAATTGCATATAATGAATAAAGCTGCTTCTTGGAAACCTTAGGTTTTTTGAAAATTTTGTTATCATCTTGAATAAAAAATTCATTGTTTGAATCAAACTCCTCTACAAGATTCTTTACCACCTCGATTAGCTTAATTGGCTCATAATAATCTTTAACAGATTCTTGTTTTTCATACATTTGTTGCAGGGCATCTTTATTAGCGATTTTTTCGCTAAATCCATTATTGATAATTTGGATAAAACGTTTACCATTAGAAAAGCTTGAAATAATTGGCTCTAATTTTTTATAATCTCCTTCTTGAAATTCTTCGATACCAAATCCTTCTCCAGTACCATAAAAGACAGTTGACCTCCATTTTCCAATTGTCTTGTCATTTTTTTTAACATCATAATTAGAAAGAGCTACTGTTATGTTATCAGTTTTAAACGGATGTCTTCTAAATCTTGCTCCTCTATTTTTCATCGGAGGATTGTTAAATTCTTTGACATTAAATAAATTTAAATTTTGAACTCCTTCAAGTTTTATTTCTTTGTCAATTATATCGTCTACGCTTTCAAAGTTTAGTTCTTCTCTTACTAGCTTGGCTAAAGCTTTGCTTACAGATGGGCAAACAGCATTACCTACTAATCTCCATTTTGTGGGTTCCGATCCTAAAAACTGAAATGTAATGGGGAAGCCCATGAGGCATGCACCCTCTCTAATAGTTGCCGTCCTAAATTCCCCATTGCCTACACGTTTTATCTCGGATTTATAAATAACTGACTCCCTAGAATTTGCAATTTTAGTTGCTGTTATAGTCCTGCTAGGATTCAAATCATTTTCGGGAAAGGACATTTTACCCATAAAAGGATGATTGGTTTTAAAAAATTTTGAACTTTCTGATTCACATTCATAAACCCCTGTATCATAAAAATGATCTGTAATAAATTTTAATTTTAGACTAATAGCGTAAGAAGGATCATTAACATCCAGATTTAGGTCTTTGGTGAACGGGGTTGGAAAGTTATTTTTGAAATCGCCTAGTGTTTTATGTTTCAAGAAATTTGCATCATTATTTTTAGAATGAGTTTTCTTAGGTATTATGAGTTTTCCCTTAGAGATAATTTCTCCAGTAATTAATCTCTTTCTTGATTGAAACGATCCATAATCTACAGAATTTAATACACAATTATTATCCTCAAATTTTATTGCAGTCATATTTGGGGGAAGATCATTCTCCTGAGCCCAATCTTCTAAATTTAAATCTATAAAAGTGTATTCGTTCTTAAGATGTTTCTTGGAATTAGTTACATTTTCCATAAACCAAGCTTTTAAAACAGAGTTCTTTTGAAATTTTTTCACAGCTACTACTCTCAAAAAACTTTCGGTTAATTTAAGACCTAACGTTTTGTCAGCTTTTCCTGATTTATTAGAATTGGAAAAACTTACACAAGGCGGGCTTCCTAAAATTACCTGCGTATCTGGAAGTAGATTAATCTCTTTAATGTCATCATAAAAATCTAAAACATCTTTTGCTTTAAAATCTTTGTCAAAATTATGATTATACGTATTTATCGCCGGTTGCCATTTATCAATACCTAAGATGATATTGAAACCCTGTTGTCTGAAGCCTTCTGAAAATCCCCCTGCACCACAGAAAAAATCAATTACTGTTAATTCATTCATTATTATCGCTATATTTTAATCTTATAGTTTAATTGTTGCTTTTCTAAAATATATATATTAATATGTAAAATTTGGATATGCAGCATTGAAAAATATAATTAGTAAAGTTAACCACCGGTAAGTGGTAACTAAATAATAATTTACTTGCTTTTGTCTTCTAAAATTATTAATGGCTAAATATATAAAAAGAGATATATATAATAGTACGGAAAACCGTAAAAGGGTTAAAAATATATACTAATATCAGAAAACAGGTAATTATACCTATTTAAATGAAGGTTGTAATTAGTCAAATAGCGTTTAAACAAAAAAGAGACTCGATAGTCTCTTGGTGTTTATAATATAATTTTTACTAATGCTTATTCCGCTTTGGCTGGTTTGAACTAATAACATTGTAAATTTCCCGAAATTATTTATTTATTAATTTTTCAAGTCTTTGCATCATTGCATCCTTCTCCTTCAACATCCGCTCATACAAAGCAATCTTCTCTTCATGGAGTTTTACAATTTCTTGTAATGGATTAACATTATAAGTACCTCCAGAATTACCAATGAATGCTTCATTGTGAAAAGTATTTGAAATAATATTAATCGCCTGCTCCTCATCAAAATTTTGAAAAGCTTCCACAGGAATTTTTAACACATCTGAAATTCGCCTAAGCATATCTTCTTCGATTAAATCTTTTTGCTCCAGCATAGAAATTTTCTTTTGATTCCAGTCATTTCCAAGATTAAAAGCTAGTGCCTCCTGCTTAATGCCAAGCATCTCCCTGAATCGTTTTACGTTTCTTCCCTGATGTATTTTTTGTTCCATAATGAGTAACAATTTTCTGAAGGCTCAAAGATAAAGCCATTTGGATTAAAAATTATGAGTATCAAAGGTAAAAAAATATCCTGTAAAACATCCATTTTTTTAGATAATATACTTATTAGCAGAATAGAATATCCCTTAACACATTCTCAACTTTACAAAAGCTAATTTTTATAATATGAGGAATGATAAAACTTTAACAAAAAAAATAGGATTGTAAAAACGATTAAACAGGCAAAGACAGCATTGAATATGCTACTGCAAGATAGCAAAATCTCGGCAAGCAATTTCAGGACTTCTGGACAAACTATAAATCCAAATCCCGATTTATCATTGGACGGATATCCATTGATGCCAAGATACAGAACATCAAAAAATAGCAGGCTTTTTTCCTGTCTGCCATTACAGCTGCATTTTATTAATCAAAAGAAATTTCAAATGGAGACGGGGACCGCTCCGCAAATGTCAAATCTAAATCACTATTACCATGAGCCATTACATCATTATTCCTGAAGACTACTCAAAGGTGCAACAGCTGCAAACTGCTATTGAAAAACTGCTTACCTGCTTGACTGCGGGCACCATTTATTATTCATTTGACTTCCTTCCCGATGGGAAAGAAGTGCTCATCAGCATTTTAATTAATAAGGAGCATTGGCAGGTAGAGCGGGAGCTTTACCCAGTTGCGTCGAGTGTTTTCCAGAACTATCCAGAATTCGGATTTGAGCTTTTTTCCTGCGACTATGCAGAAGATGCCCTGCGCAAGGGAAACCTATACTTCCTACAGCACTGCACGCTAGGGAAATTTGCATATGCCAATTGCGAAATCGGCCACCCGGTCTATCCTGATGAGGCCATAGTGATGCTCTCAGTGCAGAGGGCAAGAAAGCTTTTTAAAAGGAGCACCGAAAAGATCAAAAGCATACTGTTCGATTTTTCCAGATGCCTCGAATACGAAAACCTGACAGAAGCTTTCTACATCCTGCACCGCGCACTTGAACTGCTGTTCAAACAGGCTGCCATCCTATTAAAAGGAAAAGCGCTTGTTTCTAAAAGCATCGCCCTGCAACAGGATAACCTTCGCCAACACGCGCCTGAAATGGCCAGCCTATTTGATCCAGCAAATGCGACGGAGCAGGAGCTATTGACGATGTTAGATGACAACTACTGGAATTTCAAGCGGAAAAAGAAGCTTGCCGGAGTTCCAAAAAACGAAGCAAGGGCAGTCGTAGAAAAGGTAATGCTTATGCAGAAATATGTGAAGCAAAGGTTTGAAGCCGCGGCAGCAAATTGCGAGAAAATTTTAAGAAAAGAAAATGCCGACGGGCGTTCTGAAAACGATTTCACAGTTGCAGATGACCAAGACAAGAAAGAAGAAATTGAAGAGGGAGCGGTTGCTGAACATAATTCAGACACAAAAGAACATGAAACTGATAAAGCAATTATAGTCAGGATCATCACTTCGCTTGCCGAGACTTACGCGATTTACAGCATTGCGCACCATAATTTATTCTTCGCCAGTCAAGGAATCGGATCTCTCGAAACGCAGCAGGACTCCAGCCATTATTACCTTCTCGTTTTTGTAAAGACCATCCCTAACAATGCCCAGGCCGATATCGCATATGCAATCTCGCAGGAGACACAGGGACGGTGTAAGGCTACACCGCTCCTCCATACTTTGAAATCCGTACGAAGAGACAAGGCACGGCAAAGGTATTTTTTCCAAAACGCCATCAATGGAGGCGCGCTTTTTTTTGGAAATTGGAACGGGAAGTTCCCTTTTGACATTGCTTTGAAGACCGAGAGAAATGCGGACAAGATTCGTAAATACTGGCAGAACCGAACATTTATCGCCCTTGCGCTTTTGGAGGCAGAGTTCACCATAGACAATGATAACGTGGACGAATTGAAAGTATCAATGCTGCACCAGGCGGTCGAGCAGCTATGCCTGGGGCTGATTTTCGTATTTCTCGGCTACCGCCCCAACCATTTCGCTCTCGGCTACCTTTTTGACCTGTGCGACCTCTTTACGCCGCTCGCTTCTGATTTCTTTCCCAGAAAAGCCAAGGAAGAGGCGGCAATTTTCAAGGAACTCTGTCGGCATGCCAGCCAGCTGCGGCACTCCTCTTTGCGATTCCAATATGGCAACAACACGATGCTTCTGGAAAGACGATGCAAGTCGTTTTATAAGAGTGCTGTCCAATTAGGTGAAGAAGAAATAGAGCGTATTGATAAGGGGAACAACTAAATATTATATGTAATGAAAACAGACCAGAAAGAATATATAGATGATTTTATCAAAGAGCTGTCGGATGGATGGGTTTTTAGGACCCTGGTACCTCAACAGCAGCGGGAGGGAATTTCTTACGCCAAAATAAGATTTGAAAGATACTCAGAACTACTATATGCGGTGCAGGATCTGTTGCAGATCGCGCTCCAAACGCTCTACAATGACGGGCTGGAAAACTCAGGCCAAATAGAAGACCTGACCGCCCATCTTGTGAGCGTCTTGGAAATTGCGGTACAGTTATTACCCTGCAGTGAAGGTGAGGGGCTGGATAAAATGCATGCCCTATTCCAAAAATAGCTAATGATACAGAAGTCAAGGATAATTAGGCGGACTTAAGTGTCCCAATAAAATGAAAACATCATGGAAGAAGACAAAGCAAAACTAAGCGGGCTCATCTCAAATCCGCAGGATTATTTCACACTGCTGGAGCCGGCATCAGCGACACGAAAAAACATCTACAACGTGCAGGTAGATTTTACAGGCTACTCAGACCTGTTCTGCACGATCATGGATCTGCTAAAAGCGGCAATGCTGGCCTTGGATGGGATCGAGCTGGACGATTCCGGGCGCGGCAGTGCGGAAAAATACGTGCATACCCTGCTCAGGATAACGGAAAAACTGATTCCGTTGGAAGAAGGAGATCTCTTGGATATCCTGCATCAGCAATATCTGCACGAAAAAGAGGAGTCTAAAGCGTGATAATTCTAGCCTCTTGACTCCGTAAACTGGCTTACATTTTCCCTCAAATCGCAAAATTTATTTCAAGCAATTGTATAAAATAACCTATTTACAATTCGGAAAAAATCAAATTGAAAGCATCTGCCAATCGCGCATGGCAGATTTTTGATTTAAAATTAATAGGCTGATTTGCAATCGAAATTTTCATTTCTAATTTTAAAAAACGCCGACTTCGGAGGCGTTTTCCAGCCCCCGGCAGGGCAAGTGGTTTTGAGATGCGGAATTCATTTCAAGCATCTCAAAACACAACTTGCCATTACCTTCGAGGTAATATTTTGCGGTTACATTTTTATCGGAAAGGGCATCAAGCCCTTTTTTTTGCAGCAGTGGGAGCAGGCAATTTATTTTAAGTCATTGCAAGTGATGGGCATAGCCTGATAATGTTTCCAGTAAAGGCGAATGACCGCGGGAATTATTAAGGCGATAATCAAGTGATGGTTCTAAAACAGTAACTTATAGTTAAGGCCTAAGAATATAGCCTTGCAAGCATGCGGAAATGCTGGTAAGCAAGTATGGGAGATATAAGCATTCAAGTACGAAATAACGCAAGCAGGCAGGCAAGCATGCTGGACTGTAGGTGTGCAGGCAGGCAAATATGTAGGTATGTAAGCAAGTGGGCATGCAGGAATGCAAGGAGGCAAGTGTGCTGGGATGCAATTTTGGTGATATGTAGGTATGCAAGTAAGAGAGCATGCAAGCATGCAAATATGCAAGCATGCAACAATGCAAGAATGCAGGCAGTCAAGTATATGCCTATTTGTAAAAGCGTTTTTAAAACTGTAAAAAAGCTTTTACGATTTTCCAAAACTTTGCAATTGATGCAAACCTTTAAGACATAATTGAACCAGTACAAGTCCCAATAAAAAATATTTTTCCAAAGAAAACAGAAAAGCGGAAAAAAGAAAAAGAAAGCGATTCTACAGGACGGGATGCGGGCAGGCCAAAAGGAAACGGAATAAGTCCCGAAGGGTGGCTTGCGAGGCACGAGCAGGTCATTATGCCGTAGTCTTTTTGCCAGGCGGAGCACAAGCCCGGCCTAGCTTCGTTTTCTTTTTTCTTTTTTTGGAATCTATATTAAGTAAAAAGAATCTGGTATAAACAGCTCCTGCCGGAAGAATATTTGGAGGTGGCTTACGTTGGGTGAGCTGCCCAGCGCTTAAATAATGAACAAGAAACAATAAGCCAATTGCGTCCATATCGTGCCATATTGCGGATAGGTACTGTAAATAAGATACCTTGGCTTTGCAAAGCCAAAATTGGAGACATGGGAAGCGAAAAAAATAAGAATCGGAACGCAGGAGGAAGGCCTCCAAAAATTGATCCCGCCGTCCACCGCTATTCCATCAGCCTTACTGCGGAAGAAAATGCGCGCTTCCTGTCGCTCTTTGAGGCATCGGGGATGCATGCGATGGCACACTTTATCACAGCCTGCGTTTTTCAGAAAGGCGTAAAGACAGTCACGATCGATAAGGCGGCGATGGACTACTACATGCGCCTGACTTCTTTTTACAGCCAGTTCAGGGCTGTCGGGGTAAACTACAACCAGGTTGTCAAGATGCTCTACCGCAGTTTTTCCGAGAGAAAGGCCGCGGCCTACCTGTACAAGCTCGAAAAGCAGACCATCGAATTGGCTGTCCTGTCCAAAAAGATCGCGCAGCTCACGGAAGAATTTGAAAACAAGCACCTCAAAAAGTAACGCTTGCAATATTTAAACTTTAGCAGAACGACTGCCGGCAAACTTTTGGATAGGGCAAAAAAACAAGGCAAATTTCGATAGCTGTTTTTTGAATTCGTTTTGCTTAGTATAGAGTTTTCAAATCTGCCTTTTTTAAATGCATCTTCTTTCATAGATTTCCTCTATGATACTGCTAGTGTTTGGATGCTAGCCGTTGGTTCCTGATGAAAGCGGACTGGGATTTCTCTGCCAGGATAAAAATTTCTTCCAAAAAGTAAACGTGCTGTAAACCGAAATTCGGCAATTGCGGTCAGTGGCATTTAACGTCATTTTTATTATTCCTGTTTGTTGCCGCTAAAAAAGCCAGTCATCGCCGCCAGCGCATTTTCGCTGTGCATCAGTTCTCCATTTTCAAGCGATTCCTGCGCTATCTGTGAAGCCCGTTTTCGCATGGCTGTTTCATAAAAAGAAATGGATTTTTCAATAGAATCGTGTTCGCAGGCTGTCAGGCACTCGCTCAATTCCAATGCGTCAAGCATCGCCATGTTGACGCCTTCGCCGGCGAATGGCGGCATGACGTGGGCCGCATCTCCAAGCATGGTCAAGTTGGACTGTGCTTTCCAGGACTGGTCTAAAGGCATGCAGTATATTGGACGCGGGACAAACGGCATTGCCGTATTTTCAAACAGTTCTTCCCAGATCGTACTCCACTCGGAATATTCTTTCCTAAACCAGCCAAGCACCTGCGATGGATCCGCAAAATCCAATCCGCTTGTGGAAACCCAATCTTTTTCTGCCCTGAAACTGGCGTAAAATCCAATTTCCCCGTTGGCCTTCTGTCCCATCAGGATATTTTTTCCATTTCCGAAAGCCATTATTTTTCCTCCCCGAAGGATGGCAGCAACCTGCGGCACTGTCTTTTCTCCTTCATAAATGTTTCCCTCCAGCATCGTTATTCCTGAATAGAAGGGCTTGATATCTGTGATGTAGGGGCGGATCTTTGAATTCGCGCCGTCTGCGGCAATCACAATATCCGCGTAGACGCTTTTTCCATTTTTGAAATGCAAGAGCCAGCCCTCGCCCTGCTTTTCCATGGCTAAGAAGTGGCTGTCCCAAGCGATGCTTTCAGGATGCAGGGAATCTATCAATAGTTTTCGAAGCACGCCACGGTCTATTTCCGGACGGAAATGTTCGTGGCCGAAATTCTCTTCTTTTTTGGTATCGTGGTCGCTGAATACTGCTTTTGCCTGATCGTCAGTGATGGTAGTCCTGTCGGCTCCCGGCATATAATTCATTTTGAACTCCTCAAATAAGTTGGCTTTCCGCAGGGCTGCCAGCCCCGAATTTTCGTGCAAATCGAGAGGCGCGCCCTGTACTCGTGCATTTTTGTCTACATCCCTTTCATATACTTTTGCATTCACGTTTTTCAACTGTAAAAGCCTGGCCAGTGTCAGTCCGCCCGGACCGCCGCCAACGATGGCTACCTGCTTGTTTTGTATCAGCATCATTTTGAATTTTTATCTTCCAAAATTACTGATCGCCATAGGCTAAAAATTGTAAAAAACGGTCATTCTCATTTTTATGGAGCTCTTTGGGCGAGACGCCCGAAAATTGCC
Source organism: Flavobacteriaceae bacterium PS02334 (assembly GCA_029959295.1). Taxonomy (GTDB): domain Bacteria; phylum Bacteroidota; class Bacteroidia; order Flavobacteriales; family Flavobacteriaceae; genus Flavobacterium. Next base: position 52,001 of record JASCOH010000002.1, read on the forward strand.
TGATTTCTTTGATAAAATGGGATTGGTCGGTGAAATTCAGCTTTGGATAAAGTTCGCCATTCTTTATATGGGGAAGCGAAGATTGAAAACGGAGTATCTTGCAGTAGGCTTTCGCTGAAAGTCCGAACTGCTGGTTGAAATACCGATTGATCTGGCGTTCGCTCCAGTGCACTCTTTCGGAAAGTTCCCTGATGGAGATCTCGCCGTTCGAAGAAAATAGCAGCTGGAACAATTGGCGCTTGCGCTCATCTATTTTTTTCGGCAAGAGAGAGCTGATCTTTTGCGTCGCTTTCTCACAGAACCCTTCGAAGTCATCCATGTCATTCCTGCTGAAATCCCAAAAATTATCAGGCAAAATCATTCCCGTATTTAGGATATCGGCGACTGGCTGCTTAAAGACATATTCTATGGCAAGCGGATTAAAGCTGACCGAATAAAAACTGACCACTTCATGATTGGTGTATTTCGGTTTTGTCTCCAAGCCCAAAAGCACTGCGATTAATTGATTGTCGCCAGTCTTTGAAAATATCAGGTCAATTTTCCCATTTGGAATTATTACCGCTTCCTGCTGATTTGAGAAATCTTGCAGGGAAGTAAAGCAATGGACAAAATCAGATAGCGATTTGTCGGGTTCAACGAGTTGAAAATGCAATGTGTTTTTCATTTGTCTCTTTACGCTATAAGAATATTACAAAATTGGCATAACGTCTCGGGCTTTGCTAGTTTCAGAACTTCGTAACGGTGTATTTTTTGTTAAATATAAAATTTGTTCCGAAACGAAAACGTGAATTAACTACAAAATTCGCAATTTTGCCAAACGCTTCCTATGTTTGTAAATTCTTATATTTAATTAATTTAAAATTAATACTTGAAAGAACAAATGAGCAGAATAATATAGGCAAACCCTTTAAGCACAAAGCTTCGCTAACGTGATTATCCCTGCGTTAGTGGCTGTTTTTCTTTTGTCAATAATACTCGTAACGTCCGTATTGAAATTCTTGTGCTCGTCTAAGATAAAAATTGTCTGTGATTAGCTTGTCAAGTTCATCAGCTATTTTATTAAGTTTTTTGGTTCGTTCAATCTTTTCTTGTCCTAACGTATTGAAGTCAATTTTACTTTCGTCTTCTATGAGCTGTCGCAATGATTTGATGTAAAGTTCTTTTTGCTTTGTAATGTCGTATGTTTTGGAAATGTCTTTTTTGGTTTTTTGGAATAGGTAAATCGAATATTCTGCATAACCTAAAATTCGTCTGCTTTGGTGCCCAAAGTATGTTCCGCCATATTCAAAATGTCCAAATAATGAATTTATGTTTGAGTAAATGTCTATCAGCTTTTGTCGATGTTGGGCAAATTCTTTAACTCCATTTTTTTGTTTGAGAAAGTAAGCGTACAAAACGTAATAATTGTCTTGGCCAACTTCACTTCCAAATAGTTCTTTGTCATTGGCGTTGAAATATGCTTGGTCTGGGTTGTCTGGATATTCTTCAAAAAATTCTGTGTGTTTGTCTACAATGTTATTGAAGTCTGGTTTTGCATATTTCAGATTTTCACCAATTTCAGTTGCAATTAAAATGGTGTCTTGTTGTGTGTAGTATTTTGAGTTGTCAACCCTTGAGGTTTTAGTGTCTGTACTAACAATACTTCTCTTGTCAACCTGTTTTTGTTGATTGTTACAACTTAAAAATCCGATAGTAATTGTCAGTATGTAAATTGTCTGTTTCATGGTCGTCTTAAAATAGCCATTAACGTCCCCGCGCTACAAGCAGTTTGGGACTAAATTAAGCGTAATGCCCAAATTGCTTGTAGCGTGTGTTATGTGCCGTATTTTGTTCGTTTATAAATATTTCGTCCGATAAATATAAGTCCAAGTATGTTTAGAATGTTCCAAAGTTGTAATGCAAAGTAAAAAATTAATTGTTGGTTATTCATACTCACTAAACTCCAATATTCTCCTTTTGAACTGTCGTAATTGTCGTCATAATCCATTTGCAAAACACCCAAAATCATATAAATAAAAATGTCAGCTATAATAACCGCAACCCAATAAATAACTTTTTTAAAGTAAACTTTCGTGTTATCCATTTTTCTGTTTCATATTAGTTTAAGAGGTCAAGAATGTGTTGTTGTGTATGGGCGTAAAAAATCAGTTTAAAAAACCAAAGTCCATCAGCTAGACTATTATTTTCAATTCCCCATTTTATTTCTGAAAGGTCAATTATTATGTCTGTTAAGTCGTCAATTGCGTCACCGATTGCGTCATCCTTTAAGTTGTCAATATCTTCAATATCAAGTATTGCTTTATATAAACCAAAATCTTTAAAATTGCTTGTAACGTTTTGTCTAATGTCAGGATACTCAGTTTTATCGAACTCTGGAAAATCAGTTTCATCATACTTATATTTTATGTCAAAATAGAGTTGATAAATTTTCACAAGATTTTTTTCTAACTTTTTTTCTTTATCAAAAGTAGCCAAGTTTGGTTCAAGTCCATACTTAACAATTTCGTTTATTGTCGGAATTAATTCTCTCATTTAGGTGTTTTTCTAATATGGCAAAACGCTTGGCCTGTAACCGCAGTTGCTGATGCAAGCGAGCTGAGTTTTCTCTGCCAAGATAAAACTTTCTTCGTGAAAATGGACGTTCTGTAACCCGAAAATCAGCAATTGCGGTTAAAGGCGGCTGTGCGATGTTTGTATTGGAAGAATTGTTTCAATTTGGATTTCTCGATGTTTTTTACTTGTCGTGAGTTCTAAAATGTAAGTGTCAATTCTATTAGATATTTTATCACCAGGAAAAGGTAAGTCTTGTTGTCCAACATCCAACATGATTAAATTGTGATTTTTCTCTAAAATTTTTAAAATCATTTTATAACATGAATCTTTATACATATACGATTGTTCAACCCAACCAATTTCTATTGGAGTTTTCAAAAAACAATCTAGCAGTTTTGTGTTTTCAATATCGAAAGCTAATTCATATTTCTCATTATTTTCACCACTGTAAGTATGTTGGATTACTTCCAAATAATTTTCCATTTGCTTGTTAAATACAACTTTTGCGTTACTTACCGTAAAATTCAAGGGATTGTCTTCTATTAAAAAATATTTTCCACATTCAATTTTTTTAATTTGTTGACGCCATCAAACTCAAAGAAAAGATACGTTCCGTCAATTCGATAATTTCGATTTGGATAAAATGATTCTAGATTTTTTTCAAGATTGTATATTTCGAAATTAGCGAATTTTTGATCGATATATTCAAGCCAATTTTTCATAGGTATTCGAATTGTTTCGGGATTTACTGTCAAATATCGCAAAGCCCTTGTTAGCCGTTCGCTTTTTTGTCCACCGAAATTTGTTTTTAAATATTTGGTTCGTCATAAGCGTCTCCTAATTTTTCGAAGTCGTCTTGTAGCCAGTACCAATGTTCTCCTTTATTTGCGTATAAATTTTTCAGCAGTTCAGTGAAATTTTTCGCAACAATTTCACTGTCTCCTTCTAATGTGTGAATTTCATAAAAGCTGTCATAACATTGTCCAAGCCTCTCTTCAGTAAGGTCAATGCTTATATATTGGCTTAATTGTTCAGTTTCCGCAATTAAATACCATTCATTTGAAACTGAGCCCTCAAGTTCGTCCCACATAATATCGTCGGCTGGATATAGTCTTTTACTTGTTGGAATAAAATCTTTTCGTCCGACAATATTTATTCCGAATGATTTTTTTTCAAAAAGCCAAATTCCGTCTGTCAATTCGTAAAACTCTTTTAAGTCGTTCGGAATATTTGTCGGCAAGCTAATTTCTTTATTCGCTGGTCTGACTTCGCAGTTTTCGTCTTGCTTTATTAAGTTTATAAGTTCTGTTATATTCATAATTCTTTCTTATGTTTTCGGTCGGTCATAAAGTGACGGCTAACGTTCTCGCGCTACAAGCAGTTTGGGACTAAATCAGCGTTATCTTTCGTATTTGCCAAATATCACAAATACAAAACCGACTTTCCATTAAGCCTATTGCCTAAATCCGTCGTAGTAGCTGCTTTAGGGAGTGCATTTTATATTTCGTTATTACGGAGTTTTTGTTTCCATTTTTCAGTAACTTCTGCATTGTTGCCAAAATCAGATTCTATATCAAACTCATTAAGAGCTTTATCTCGCGCATTTAAATGTGTCTCTATAATTCCATTAATTTTATTTACATTTCCTGCATTTATTTTTTTACTATTAATCTCTTTTTCTGATTTTTTTGCAAAAAAATGTGCAATCTCATATTTCAATTGAAGATAATTTAAAAGTTGTTGCGATTCACGTTGTGGATTAACCCACGATAAATCCCTTCTAATTCCTCCATATGATTCAACGGTAATAACTCCCGTCCAGGCATTTACTTTTTTGTTAAAAACGCCAAATGTCAACTCTATATTAGCATTCAAATCTTTGTTTAATTCAGGTGACATTTTAAAATCAGACCATTCTAAAATGTTTTTTGACCTCATACTAATGGTGTCTCCTTTGTTTGCTTTGGTCATTTCTGAAATAACTTTCTCCCATTTTTCTTGATTTTTTGCCTGACCAAAAGTCAAAAGTGTTAAACAAAGAGCTAAAAAAGTTAATGTAATTTTAATCATTTTTTCCAATTTATTAGGTAAGTTAAATTTCAAAAGTGTTTTTTATAATGTGTTTTTCGTCATTGCTTGCATTGCCTACAACGTCCTGTGGCTTTGCGACTGTTGCGGAAATTGGAACTGAGTTCGCTCGGCTGGACTGGACGAAGTTAGGAAATCATATTTTAATTTTATAACTTATTGAGCAACAGGGTAAAACCGCTGTTAGCCGTTCGTTGTTACTCAATATTGTTTTGAAAAATTCCTCGCATCATTTTTGAAATTTTCCATGAATCATTTAAATCGTTTTCAAAATCCGACCAGTAATAAATCGAATATTCATGCAACAAAAAATTATTTAAAAGTAGTTTCCGAATGACATCAGAATATTTATCAAAATCCTTCTCGTTTTCTTGATCTTCGGTCGCTTGAATTATTATTTCCATCAACGCAAACTTTTTATCATCATCAATTTCTTTAATGTAATGAGTAATATATTTTTCAATCTGATTTTTGTCACCGATTGTCCATTCCCAATCGTGGCAAGATTTATTTATATCGTAACCAAAATTAAAATCGATTGACAATTCTCTTTTCGCTTTTTCAGTAACGAATCTAAAGTTTGGTTCTTTCATAATCGCGGATTTCGTACAATAACAGCTAACGTTCTGTGGCTTTGCGACTGTTGCGGAAATTGGAACTGAATACACTCGGCTGGACAAAACGAAATTAGGATACTAAAATGTAATTTTCATAACTTAATGCAGCAGCAGCGCAAAACCGCTGTTAGCAAACGTATTTATTCTTTTTCAAAACATTGTCGTCCCACTGCACCGCCTCCAAATTCTAAAACAATATTTCTCTCATAATAAATATAAGAACAGCCATCATTAAATTCAGCTTGTTGTTTTTCACTTAAATCTTCTTCAAAGAATTTATATGAATATTTCCCCATTCCACTTCTTGCGAAGCCAACAGTAGATATTTTCCCATTTTCTATTGATCTACATTTTGCACTTTCAAGTAAATTCTCTATATTTATTAATGTTTTTTCATTCCATCCTAAAATCTTGATTTGGTCCAATAAGGCTTCTGAATTAAGTTGCAAATTCCATTCTTGAAAATCCAATTCAATACCGCTATTTTTACTTTTCTTATTTGAATGGATTCGTAAGTCGATACTTTTGTTAGTGCTCAAAATAATGTCTTTCGGATTAAATTCAATAAATACAGTAAGGCCATCTGGAACTAACTTAGCATATTCTTTAATAAGTTTTTTTATGTTATTCTCATTTGCTTTTAAGTTTCTTATCTGTTCTTTTTTACTGCTTTCAGGCATAGAAAACATCATTAATAAAAACTCTCTACTTACTTCATTTCCTTCTTCATATGTTCTAGTAAATCCTTCAACTTGAGAAGGATGAATTTTATTAGTAATTACTTGAAATAGTGAGTCTTTATTGATCTTCGGATTAAATTTTGGTTCATCTTTTTTAATAATTCCCTTTTTAGATAATGAGGCACTATCTTTATTTTCAACAAATAGAAAATCTCCAGCAAGAATTGATTTTTCTAATTCTTTTTCAGTATAAGATTTTGCATTTTTGCATTTTTGCGATGAGCAACTTAAAATCAAAGAGCAAATAAATATATAGAGTATGTGTTTCATAATATGTTTGCTAACGTTCTGGCGCTACACTAGGTTTGGGATTAAAGATGCGAGTTTTTTTTCGGTTAAGCACAATTTTCCAAGTGCAAAACTATCTTTAAATTCAGCCTAACCCAAATCTCGTGTAACGGCTGTCAGCGGTTGTGTTTTTATTCACTTTTATAATTCAAATGGTATATTTTTTTTGCCAACAATCTATACACATTGTAATTCCACTTTTTCCTAACCGTTTCATTTCTTTCGGATTAAATTCCATTCCACATTGTTGGTCATATTCATAGTTTAACCAGAATGTTATATGCTTTTTCTTAATTCCTATTTTTTTGAGTTCGGCAAATTTTGGTTCAATTAGATCTAAAAAAATATTTATGAAATCATAATACGGCGTTTCGAGTTCATCTTCATCAAAAGTATAAGTCCATAAACGATATAAATCGTCTTTTTTTTCAGTATCAAATTCCGCTGGCTTAACTTCAAGAATTTCAGTTATTTTGGAATAAGTTTCAAAATTATTCTTGCAGTCAATATGTAATCTATAATATTTCATCTTTTCCGTTTCGTTCTTTCAACATAACTGCTAACGTTCTCGCGCTACAAGCAGTTTGGGACTAAATTAAGCCTAAACTTTCGGTTTTGCCAAATCTTCCAAATACAAAACCATTTTTCCATTAAGCCAATTGCCCAAATCCGTTGTAGTAGCTGTTAGGCATAGTGTTTTTGGTTATTCAAAACGCCTTTTTTAATTAGGATTTTTGAAGATTCTATCATAATTACCACTCCAAGAAGTTACATAATATGTAATACAATCATAATCAAATTTTTCAAGTTTCTGTCCGCTTTCTATAATGTTAATTTCTTCATTTGTTAGTAAAGTAGTAGTTCCGCCACCTGCACAAACAACAAAAAGTTCCTCATTTAATATTTTATAAACATATTCTAATGCAATTTTTATTTCTTCTTCGAAATCTTGCTCACTAAAACTATCAAAATGACAATGATAACTATCAAATCCAACAGTTAATTCGTTGTCTTCGGAACTTAAGAATAAATTTGAAGTACTGTTTTGGTTTTCGGTTATAAGCTCTATGAAAATGTGGTTTTTTCCAAAATCAGAAGGCTGTAATGATATGTTTTCTAGTAATTTGCTATTATTCTTTTTTAAATATTCATAAACTTTATTTGAATAATCATTTAATTCATTCGAATCAATCATAACATTTGGTTTAGTTTTTAAGTTTTGTCTTTTGTTATTTAATATTGTTGATTTCGTTTTTGCAACATTATGCCTAACGTTTTGCAACTTGCAGAAGTGGCGGATTCAGAAAGCCTAAACTTTCGGTTAAACACAGACTTTGCAATCACAAAACCAACTTTAAATTAAGCCTAAAACCTGCCATTTTGCAAACTGCTGTTAGCTGATGTTTTATAATTCAGATTGAGCTTCCGTTTTTAATTTTTCTCTTAACTCGCTGATTTGTTTTCTTTCTTTCGAAATCATTTTATAGCTAATATGATAACCAGGAATTTGAGTATTATCTCCTTCTATACTACATTCGATTTTATTAGTTCTCCAAATGAATTTTGTTCCTTGCTCAACAGCATATGCTCTTTCCAAAGTAGAATACACATTTAGCACCTTTTCAGTAACTACTCGAATTTCGGTAATAATGTTATTTTCTGTTATTAAATATATAAACAGTATTCTTGCCGAGTTGATTTTGTCATTTTCGTTTCCTTTATAAACATGCGTTGACTTTTGATTCATACTTAACTTAAATAAGTCTTTGTTCAATTCGTTTTTCAATTCGAATTCCGGATAATTACTTACGGATGTTTCTAATTTGACATTTCGGAATCCATATTTTGAATCTAGAAAAGTATAAGCCCATTATTCGGACTTGCCAAATCTTCCAAATACAAACCAATTTTTCCATTAAGCCTAATGTCCAAATTGCTTGTAGCGTGTGTTATAAGCAAGTTTTATTCGTCATTTTTGATAAATTTTCCAGTTCCACATTGAATATGTAAATCTATTCGGCAAACAAAGTAATAGGTGTTTCCTTCAACCTTTATAATTTCAAAATAAGGTTTTTGTTTTGAAATTATTTTTTGAAACTCTGTGAGTTTGGATTCGTCAACTTTTTCATTGTTCTTTAATTGGAAGCTACAATCACTCAGTGTTACAATTTCGTAATCTTTTTTTGCGTTATCTTCATAAGTATAATAATGATTTTCTTTTATTTCAAATAAACTTGAACCGTGATTTTTGTCGTCATATTGAGTTTCGTATTTTCCATTTTTCAGAATTGAACAATTCTGTCCAAAAGAACTTAAGCATAAACTCAAAATAATTATGGTCAAATATTTTTTCATTCTTGATTTTGATCTGTTTAGTGCGTGAAACTTGCTTATAACGTTCCGGCGCTTGGCGAAGTGCAAAACTTCGGAAAGTAGGTTTTTCTATTTAATTTATTTGTCTTGCGAAATCGTAATTCCACTAAATTTTGCATTTTGCCAAACGCCTGTTAGCACTAGTTTTTTAATTTAGATTTCAATTCTTCAATTTTTTGAGCAAAATCTTTTTTGTCAAAATCACTCATTTTCCTTGATAATTTATATTTCACACAAAACTCGTCAAGAGAATTACTTAAATCAGATGTTTCATTGATAGAAACTTGTATTAATAAAACCCCTTCTTTTAGTTTTTCCGCATCGAATATTTCAGATTGATTCGGTTCATTTAAGTGTTTAATTAATGGCAATATAAAACTATCCAATATTTTTTCACCAGATTCTAAATATTTTATTGTTTTTTGTTTAAGGTTCATTTTATCGTCAACCTCTGTTAATTCAATAATAAACTTTCTATTTGCTATTAATGTAGATTTACAATTATAGTATTCACTCATTGATAAACTATCTATATCTCCATCATTAAGAAGAGTGTTTATTTTTTTAATTAAAGGATTTATACTATTGCTAGAAGATTCGATTGAAGACTCAATTGAATTTTTAAAATTTAACTCATTATTATTCTTTTGTTGAGAGCAACCATAATTAGTAACAATCAAAAGTAAGAACAATAAAAATTTTGCGTTTTTCATTTGTGTAATAGATATTAAGTTCAGTTTGTCTAAAATTAGTGCTAACTTGTATATATCCGCTACGTTATAGCGCATAGCCACCCCATTATAGCTGTATATCTGCTGCTTTATAAGGTATATTCCACAATGCTACGAAAAAAAGCAATTCAATTTACATTTTTTGGTTAATCGAACTTTCTTTTTTTTAAGCGAGTTGGCTGTTATCAGATTTGTGCTGATGACTATCGATATTTTTACCTTTAGCACAACCATTAAAAAAAAGCTACCAATACTGGTGGCTTTTTTCCGATATTTTAAGGACCGAAGTCCTCTTCTTGAAAACATAGTGCAGCTTCTGTTGCAGTACTTCCTTGTCAGGAAGCTGGGTGCGGTCGGCCACTACCGTGGTAGGATTCGGCTCAGTGCATATGCAGCGACATACCTGTACAGGCTGGAAAAGCAGACCATCGAATTGGCAGTCTTGTCCGAAAAGATCGCGCAGCTCACGGAGGAGTTTGATAACAGGCACCTTAAGAGCTAAATATTTCCAGCGTCTTAAACTTATGTCAGGCGGCAGGCCGCCATAGGCATCCTTAATAGGCGAGCCCTTTATTGACTTAAAAGCAGAACCGTCCAATTTAAAACGCAAAATATCCAACCAGGGGGTTGAATATTTTGGGTTTCCATTAATCTGGCTTAAGATCGGGTTCCATTATCGCCCTTGCCGGTTATGCAGCTGGAGGTTGCTTGATCAATTGGATATTGCCTACGATATCCACATCATCGGAAACGATCAGCTTGCCTGAATGCAGGACGCCTGCCCAGTCGAGACCGAAATCTTTTCTGCTTATGCGGCCTCTCACGGTAAAGCCTGCCCGCACTTCCCCAGCAAGATCCGTAGCCAGCCCTCCAAATTCACCATTCAAAACCACCATTCTGGACAGGCCCTTGATGCTCAAGAGCCCCTGGATTTTAAAATCCCTGCGCAGGGCTCCTAAAAATGACGGCGGCGACATGCCTCCCTTTTCAAAATCTACGCTTTGAAATTCTAGGTATGGAAATTTTTTGGCATCAAGGAAGTCCTGTGACATCAGGTGCTTGTCCCTGGGGCCGTGTTCTGTGGAAAGTGAATCCAGGTATGCTTTCAGCTGGAGAGAAATGACATTGCCAAAATCACTGCCTGTGGTCTGGACTTCCAACTCGAAATTACTGATTCGGCCGGTTACCGTGGTGATCATTATATGCCGTGTCCGGAATGCTAGCTCGCTGTGAATCGGATCCACGCTCCATTTAGTTGCTGCTTCTTCTTGTGAATTTATATCCATAATTGCTGGCGTATTTGTTTTGTGACCTGTAATTTAAATTGTTGAATCTGACGATCCGTGAGAAATAGTAGTATGATTTTTATCGCGCTTGGCTATAGCGCCGAAGCCTGTGGCAGACTGGTCTGGCGCTGCGGCGCTATCGGGTAATTTGCTGGCGCCAGAGTAAAGATTTTTAGCAAGCCCCATAAAGTATCTCCTCCACTTTTTGCAAGAGGGATCCGGAAGGGGCCAGGCCCGTCAGCGTCAGCGTCAGTTCGCCATTTAGGGTTGCAACTCCGATAGTCAGGGCGGCCTCATGCGGCGTAAGTACCATCGGGCCCCAAAGCGATTTTATCTTAACGGAACCAAAGCCAGGCTCCAGGGAAAGGTTGCCAAGATTGGTCAGCATGACTTCGTGTGCCGTTCCCTGGTGCAGCGCTTCCTCGATATGCGCTACCTGCAGGCCGTTGCTGAACAGCGCGCCGGTCGCCTTGATGTCTGTTCGGATCCAGTCCGGCGTCTGCAAGGGAGCGATGCCTTCGCGGATTTCTCTGGCGAGACTCCAGAAGTGCTGCTGGGGCGTTGGATCGTAGGCAAGGATAGCGATGTTGATAAAAAGCCCGTATGCTTCTCCGATTCCCAGGGTCTTGCGGGCTGAGAGCGGATGCAGTATGCGGACCGGTTTTTCCTGCAGGGCAGGATTTATCTTTTTAAGTGCCATAACGGTGGCGGCGCTCAGGGCTCCATGCACGGTAGTCCCTTCTGTTTTGGCTCTTTCAATCAGCTTTGAAGTCAGGTCGCCGGATAATTTATGCCGTTCGATAGCTACGGAAGATCTTGGCAGCACCTTTTTTTTGACCTGCCCAAATCCATCGGTCCTGCCCACATCCATTTTGACTGGAAGCACTCCCGCGAGTTCGTCCAAGGATAGTGAAGGTGCGGGGTGGCTTACCGCCTTCCCGGATACAGCCCCTACGATATCGCGAACTGTCAAGGCGACTGACATGCCGTCTCCAATAGAATGGTTCGACAAGAACATAAATACGCACTGCCCTGGCTGCTGGATGAGCACCGCCCTGGCCAATGGCGCAACTGCCATATCGATCGGCAGGCTGAGCTCTTCTTCAATAATGCTGTTCCAGCTTTCAGAATTGTCTTTCATCGCAAATATCTTCAAAGGAATCGGGCAATGGCCTGCATGCTGGAAACGCGCTTCTGAATAGTCATTTCCTGAAATCTGCACGGATAGCCTGGGATGCCTTTTCTGTACTTCGTCCAGAGCCGTTCGCCACGCCTGATCTTCATAATGGCCTTCAATTTCTGCCACGATGGCAAATTGGGTAGTAGTTTTTTGGTCCAGTACCCAGAACACTTTTTCATTTGTGCCGAGTAGGCGGTTTTTTATATTATTCATCTCTATTCATCTGTCGGTTATGGAAAGCCTTTTACGATGCCGGTTCGCAATTTCAAATTCTTGGTCAAAATAAGACGCAGGCCGGCCAGGGGCAAGCCCTGCTGAGGGCCTGCTTTTAAAATTTAATTCTTGGAAAATAGGTGTCTTTTAATTTTGGACTCTAAAGCCGCTGCAGGCAAGATGCCGCTGAAAGTTTTAGCGCCCGACCATTCGCTTCCGGATGCGGCTCAAGGACTGGGGCTTGATGCCCAGGTAGGAAGAAAGATGGTAGAGCGGGACGGTATTGAAGATATCCGGATGCTTCCTCATCATTTCCACATACCTCTCTTCTGCCGATCTGAACAGGAAGCCTTCGGTGTTGGCCATCAGCTGGTGGAAGGCATTCTCGGCTATATATCTGCCGAATCGTTCCCACTGGTGGGATTCTTGGTACAGCTTCTTCAAATTGTCGATGTGGATGTAAAGTATAAGTGACGAATCGACCGAAGCCGTGTAGTAATTGCAGGGTTCCTGGCTCAAGAAGCTGGTATACGATGCCACGAACTGTCCCTTAGAAAAAAACAGCATGTTCTTTTCCTCACTTGTGATGTCGTCGGCGCGGTAGATACGAAAAACGCCTTCTAAAATAAAGCCAAGATGCTTGCAGACATTATGGTATTCGTTGTAAAACTCTCCTTTTTTGTAGGCTTTCAGTTTCCAGTAGGGAAGCGACAGGTTAAAGGCATCTTCGTCCATATTTATTGCCGCAGCCATTGCAGTTCCTAGTAATTTTAATTCTGACATCTCCTTTGTTTTAAAATTATGACTTCATTTTTTTAGTAAGAACTGCACCATTCACAGCTGTGCCATAAAATTAATTATTTGGCTTCCTTGATTAAGATGCTAGCCACCTTCTCAGGCATTGAGAAAAAAGGCGTGTGGCTGCTTAATAGTGTGTACTCCGTTTTAACTTTACCCGCTTTTGCCATTTCAAGTTGTTTTGTGTAGCTTATTGCATGGTCGTTTTTTGTATAGATATATACTTTTTCCTTTGTTCCGAAATTTTGATTCGTCAATTTGACAGGAATTGCGAATGGAGCCAAAGGATCTGCTTTTACACCGTTGGAGAATTGTTTTTTTACACTCTCAGTTCCATCAGCAACAAATATATCTACAACACCTTCTTTTCCAATCCCTGCTGAAGCATTTTCTTTGTCGATTTGTAGAAACTTGCCGACATGGCTTTCGGAATCGGTTTTTGCCAAGTCAAGCAGGCTTTGTCCATTTTCAGGCAGATAGGCAGCTAGATAAACTAACTTCTTAATGCTTTTTGGCATGTCTTCAGCAACCTGGCTGATTACCATTCCCGCCATGCTGTGGCCTACAAGTATGATGTTCTTGCTTGAGCCGATTTCTTTTTTAACTGCATCTACGTAAGATTGCAACGTTATGGAGGCGAAGGGTGTTTTGTCATCTCCATGGCCTGGAAGGTTTACGACAATTGTATTGTATCCCTCAGCTTCTAAAAAAGGTGTAACCTGTTTCCAGGCCGATGCATCCGACCAAGCGCCGTGAACCAACACAAATGTAGGTTTTTTGTCTTGCGCTGCGGCAGCTATTCCAACTAAACTTGCAAACACTGTAATCAATAAATTTTTCATCTTAAATAATTTTTATTTGTCAATTCATTTTGACTTAGCAAACCTACGACTAGCGTTTGCTAATAAAGTTAACCTGGGTTAATATCGAAAAAAAGCAATGGGATTTTTTGCTCCTTATCTTTTTTTTGATGGGAAATGCAATTTAAACGGATGTTGGTAGTGCTTTAAATTGGGTACAATTTTCTAAGTATTGATTGTGCTTCCTTAAAAGGTTCCTTTGCCTTCATGACAAGGTCAAGACCGATGTCTCGCATCTCGGCCAGTCTAGATCTGTCTGCAAGCTGAAGCAATCGGATAAGCTCTTCCTTACCGTGATTGGTGCAATACACAGGGCTTCCGGGTTGCTGCCTCCATGATTCTGAGAGCGGTCCGGCGTCCGCTCCGTCAAAACCTAAAGCATCAAACAGCTTTATAATTTCTTCCTTCGCATTTTCGTCATCTCCAGAAACAGGCAAGGCAATGCGTTCTGGATTTCCTTTGGGCTTTCCATCGTCTGCGAGCGGGTGGACGCCAATGCTATTGAAAGCTTTCAAAACGGGGCGTTTCAAATGGGCAGCCACCCATGCGCTCTCCGGCAGTCCGGCATCCAGAGCTCCAATATTTCCATCCCTGAGCGGATAATAGTTTCCTGTATCCACTACAATTAATTGTCGTGGAGAATTCTCAAACAGATCCATCGGTAAATTTTCGATGCTCTTTTGAGGTATGGCTATGATAACTATATCAACCTCTTGGACTGCTTCAGGAATGGTAACCGCAACAGCACCGATTTCCTTTGCCAACTCATCGATAGTTTCAGGTCCTCGAGAATTTGCAATTTTTACATGATGTCCCAAAGCACTAAATTTTTTGGCCAAGGCAGAACCGATCTGGCCGGCTCCGATAATTCCTATATTTTTCATATTAAAAGTTTAATTGGAGCAAATGTATCGTATGTTTGTTCTATAAAAAACGGTACTAACCTTTAGGATAGCAGATTATGGAAGAGATAGAATGCAATTCAACATACAGGCAATGCATACATAATATGTTTCCATTGAGAGATTCGATAGATGTTCTGGGGCCAAAATGGAGGATACAAATTCTCGTTGTCGTAAAGTACGGGAACGAAAGTTTTACTGCCATACAAAAAGCACTTGAACCAATTTCACCTCGAATTTTATCCAAAGAACTTAAGGTTTTAGAAGAAAACGGATTATTGCTCAGGGAAATTTCTACTGCCTATCCCACTACGATAAGGTACAAATGGACGGCACATACTGAAAGTATCGTTTCTCTAATCGATACTTTAAAAGATTGGGGACAGGCGCATAGGGACCATCTGTTCCGATAAGCTCTGCTTTTTTTCTGTAAAATTGGCAAGTTCCTCAGTATCCCGGCGGGCTTCTAATTCCGTAGCAAATTACTATTTCGAAACGGGCACGACTTTGCGTCATCTATTCTTATAAATTTTAAAGGGATGCTACAGCATCCCCTGGTCCGCAAAGGAATAATATCCTTCGGTAGTAAGAATCAAGTGGTCCAGCAGCGGAATTTCCAGAATCCTGCCGGCATCCTTCACTTTTTTCGTGATGTCCCGGTCGGCCTGGCTGGGTGCAAGCGTGCCGGAAGGATGGTTGTGCGCCATGATGATGCCTGACGCATTGGCCTTCAGTGCTGCCGCAAAGATCAGCCTCACGTCGGCCACGGTGCCAGTTGTACCTCCGGTGGACAGTTCATACTGCCCGAGGACCCTGTTGCTGCGGCTCAGGAGCAGTACCTTGAACTGCTCTATGAATTCAATCTTGTCAGGATTCCAGCCTGCCAGCAGAATTTCGAAAGCCGTGGCCGACGAGCTTACCTGAGGGCGCTGCGACGGCCTGATCGCCGTCCTGTAGACCAGTTCAATTTCTGATACTATTTTCCATTTGTCTGATGCTGTTAACGTTTCCATAATTTCTAGATTTTAAGATTAATTATGGAGCGCTGTCGGCAGCCGGCAAGCGAGCGCAAAAAGCAACGCAATAAAGCGACGGCGCAGCCCGAGCATTTATGGGGGAATTTTTTGCAGCGAACCGAAGCCGGGCGGCCGAACTTTGTGAGAGAATTTGTCGATAAGAGCCCTGCCGTAATAAGTAAAGAATAATGACCAACAAAATATAAAACCAGATATAAGCTACAATTAGCAATCAATAAATTATTGTACAGCTTGAACCGGAAGACTCTGGTACATCTTTTTTTGTATAAAAATAAAATCCTCAAAGTCATTCATCGTGTCTTTCAAAAGTGCGTTTTGATGCACTTTTCAAGACTTCTTTTCTCTTATAATCTTTTAAATTCCAAATAGTGCTTTTTAATGCTCTATTTGTTGTAACATAAAAAAATAGTTTTATATTTGTGTTAAATAATGCTATATAATGCACTTTATAGAAATCATAAAAACCATCAAGGAGCGCAGGGAAGTTTTGCAAGTGACACAAGAGACCTTGGCAGAACTATCGGGAGTTGGCTTGCGGACCTTGAAACAGCTTGAAAGCGGAAAAGGAAATCCAACGTTGCTAACCTTGCAGAAAGTAGCCGACGTATTAGGTATGGAAGTTTGTTTAAAGTTAAAACGATTGGTAAATGAGAAGCGCTAAAATACTATTTAAAAATGAGGAGGCTGGAATTTTAATCCAGCATGATGATGCGTCGTTTAGCTTTCGTTATCATGATGCGTGGTTTGCCAACGAGAATAAACCCGGAATTAGTCTGGGTTTGCCTAAAGTGAAGCAGGAGTATCAGTCGCAGTATCTTTTTCCTTTTTTTTATAATCTACTGCCTGAGGGTTCTAACAAACAGGTTGTTTGTAAATTAAATAAAATTGACCGTAACGATTATTTTGGCTTGTTGCTTACCACTGCCAAGAATGACAGCATAGGAGCTGTACGCGTTATTGAAATAGCACAGAAAGTATAAACTACAGTCGATATTTATGAAAGCAAAAGATATAGTAACCCATAACGATTTGTTGCCTTTTACACATTGCCCAGGAACATTAGCCAGCGGGTTTTACACCTATAGCAAAACCGCCTTGAACAGAGTGTTCCAAGGTAAAAAAGTACATCATATTTTGCCTTATGTTTCTCCTGCTTCTAATGCCGAAACAGATGCTCTGTTTGAAGAAAACCGAAGACAGATGTCTATATCTGGCGTTCAAGAAAAATTTTCTGTTCTCCTTGAAAAAAACAAACTGCGGCTAATAGCTGAAAATGAACAAGGCAGCTATATATTAAAACCTATTCCTGCTGCCGGAAAAAAACCAGATCAAATGCCTGCTAATGAACATTTAACCATGCAAATTGCCCGTCAATTGTATGGTATAGATACAGCGGAAAACGCAATGATTTTTTTCCAAGATGGCACTCCTGCCTATATCACTAAACGATTTGATGTCCGAAGCGATGGTTCAAAATCAGCTCAAGAAGATTTTGCCTCTTTGGCACAGCGAACACCGCAAACACATGGTACTGATTACAAATATTTAGGTAACTATTTAGAACTGTTTGAGTTGATGCAGCGCCATTTGCCAACTTATAAAATAGAAGCTCCCAAGCTATTAAAATTATTGGTGTTTAATTATCTTTTTTCAAATGGAGACGCTCATTTTAAAAATTTTTCTGTTATTGAAACTTCAATGGGCGACTATCGTTTGAGTCCTGCTTATGATTTGCTTAATAGTCGTATTCACATAGACGATAAAGATTTTGCGTTGAATGATGGCTTATTGCCTAAAAATTTAGCCCAAGGTAAAATAGGTTTGCAATTTGCCAAATTAGCGGAACAGGCCGGAATTGGCGAGAAGAATTTTAAAGCCATTATGGAATTGATGCTCTCTAAATCTGATTTGGTTGAAAAAATGGTAGCAGCTTCTTTTTTGAATACTGCTACTAAACGGAATTATTTACAGTCTTATCAGTGGCGATTGAAACAGCTGGCAAAGGCGTGATAGGTTGTTTTTGATAAAACTTTTTTTTGCCAGGTTGGATCATTGTAACTCATAAGCATAAATGTATGTGGAGGAATGATAGCTGGAAGAGTAGGAATAAATAGAGATGCTTAGGCGTGAGTTTGTTATCGATGCTTAATTAGAGGTTAAAATTTGAGATATTTTAAATTCATAAGTAGTTTTACGTTAATTGTCTCGTAGATTTGCTTGTCAAATATAATTTTAACTAAGAGTATATGTAATGAAAATCAAAACTGTAGAAATTAAAAATTTCAGATTATTGAGAGATACGAAGATTTCTCTCGAAGAGTATACCACAGTAATTGTAGGACGTAATAACTCAGGTAAAACTTCTTTAACTGAAATATTTCGAAGGCTATTTGGTAGCAAGTCAGGGTTTTCAATTCACGACTTCAGTATTGAATCTCTCGAAGGCTTTAAAAAAGCACTTGCAGAAAAACTTGCTGGTAAAAGCGATGAAAATATTCGAATGGTTATACCAGCTATCGAAATAAAAATAACAATAGAATATCCAAAGGATGCGCCTGATCTTGGTGCGCTGGGTGATTTTGTTATTGATCTTAATCCTGCAAGCAATTTAGCTGTTATCATAGTTCAGTACACATTAAAAAATGGTAAGATTGATTATCTTTTTGACGGTATTACTGATGAGGGTGAGGAAAGTATCAAAGCCTTCATGCGTGCTCTCAAAGAAAAGATTCCTGCACTTTTTGAGATTAGGATTTTTGCACAAGACCCGAACGATGCAAGTAATATGCTTTCAATGGAGCACTCAAAATTACGCTCAGTCATAGGAGCGGGATTCGTAAATGCACAACGTGGGCTAGATGATGAGACACATACTGAGAAAGATGTCCTTGGTAGGGTTTTGGCTCAACTATTTGATACGTCAAAATCAGAAACTGCACCTCCTGATATGAAGGAGAAGTCGGATGCATTGCAAAAAGTTGTCGGAGATATTCAAGCGACTGTTGATACAGACTTTAATGGACAGTTAAACAACCTTCTTCCTGCATTAGCCTTGTTTGGTTTCCCAAGTATTGCTGATTCCAAGTTAAGCACTGAGACCACCATTGATGTCGCAAATATTTTAAGTAGTCATACTAAGGTTAGGTACGAGCATTCAGGTTTTGTCTATCTTCCAGAAACTTACAACGGATTGGGAACACGAAATCTTATTTACATCTTGTTTCAACTATATGAATTTTTCAGAGCTTATCAGAGCAGGGCATCTGTAAACAGTTTAGATATTATTTTTATAGAAGAGCCCGAAGCTCACCTGCATCCGCAGATGCAACAAGTATTTATTGCAAAATTGCATGAAATTGCTAAGCAGTTTTCGGATAAGTTCAATGATAAGAAACCTTGGCCTGTTCAGTTTGTAGTTACAACGCACTCCACTCACATTGCTAATGAAGCACCATTTGAAGCAATACGATATTTTTTAACAACTACGAATGGATATCGGAAAACAACTATAAAAGATCTTCGTGTCGAATTTAGTGATACTGGATTGAAGCCCGACAAAGAGTTTTTGCACAAGTATCTTACGTTAACAAAATGCGATCTATATTTCGCTGATAAAGCGATATTAATTGAAGGAACGGCAGAAAGATTAATGATGCCGATTCTTATTCAAAAAAGCGATGCTTTAGATACCGATAATCAACAACTTGCACAACAGTATTTGACAATTATAGAGGTAGGTGGTGCCTATGCACATCATTTTTACAAATTCCTAGATTTTCTTGATTTAAGATGTCTAGTAATTACTGATTTGGATTCTATCGCTCGTACAGAAGGAGAAAGAATTACTTATCCTGCTTCAATCGCATCACGAGGTACGCATACATCAAATGCAGGTATAAAGAATTGGTTTTCACCTGCAACGGAAGGATATTATGAACTCGCTACTTGCATAGCAAATACCGAAGAACATAAAGTTGTCGGTTCACGCAGAATTGCATTCCAAATTCCAGAAGATGAGCTCGTTGGAACAGGAAGAAGTTTGGAAGAGGCGATTTTTTTAGCCAATAGAGATAAATTTGCCATTGTTGGTGCTACAGCTGAAGAAGTAGAGGAAATCGCTGATAGACTTGCGCCATCAAATAATCAAAAAGCAGACTTTGCATTACGTCACGCGCTCGATGACAAAGAGTGGAGTGCGCCAAAGTATATAATTCAAGGTTTGCAATGGCTCGCCCAGAATCCTGTTTTAAATGTAGTAGCTCCTATGGTTCCGGAATCGTTACCAGAACATTCGCTTGAAGCGCCAGTTTCACTTGCAGTATCAGTTGCTTTGAATAATGTTGGAACTACGTCTGACGAATTAAATGTCGCAAAAGAATTGTAAAATGGAACAACAGCTACAAGAAATTAATCCGGCAGAAAAAGCATCTATAGAGTGTATTAACAAAGTCTATGAAGCTATCGACCAAAACCTGAGCTTCCGTGTTGAAGCTGGCGCTGGTGCAGGTAAAACATATACTCTAATAAAAGCACTTAAACATCTCATAAAAAAGTACGAGGGTGAGTTTATAAAGAACCACAAGAAAATTGTCTGTATAACGTATACGAATGTTGCAAAAGATGAAATTCAATCACGCGTTGACAGCCATCCGATTATTGTCGCAGATACGATTCACGCTTTTGCGTGGCAAGTGATACAATGTTTTCAGCAACCCTTGCGCGATAGGATGAGCGAATTAGATGGAGATTGGGAAGAAAGAATAAAACAAGCTGGTGGAGTAAATAAGCAAAAAGTTAAGTATGATCTTGGTTATCCTAAAATAACCACAGATGAAATTTACCTTCACCACAACGATATTATAAAACTATTTGCATCACTAATCCGTGATGACAAATTCAGAAGGATTTTCTCGAGTAAATATCCTGTAGTTTTGATAGATGAGTATCAGGATACAAATAGAGGCCTTGCTGATGCGATAGTTGAAACATTTATTGAGACTCAAAGCGGTTCAAGAATTGGGCTGTTTGGAGATCACTGGCAAAAAATATACGGTTCTGAAGCTTGCGGATTAATTGAAGCTGATGCTGATAAATTGATAGTTATTGGTAAAGAGGCAAATTTCAGGTCAGACAAAAATATTGTAACCGTTCTGAATAGAATGCGTCCAGAGCTACCCCAACAGGAGTGTGATCCGAATTCTCAAGGAGATGTAGTAGTCTACCATACAAATGATTGGCAAGGTATTCGTCGCTCGCCAGGGCCGGGCGGACATTGGGGGGGTGACCTACCTGCACAGCAAGCTCATAATTATTTGGAAATTACTAAAGACAAGCTTAACCATAAGGGCTGGAACATTTCACCTGATACTACAAAAATTCTAATGCTGACTAATAATGTCTTAGCTTCAGAACAAGGCTATCAGACAATAAATAGCACCTTTAGATATAATGACGACTATTTGAAATTGAATGACCCATATATGGATTTTTTGGTAAGTACTATCGAAGTTGGAGCGGAAGCATTTCGTGAGCAGAAGTATGGAGCAATGCTTGATGCATTTGGATTAAGGACAGTCAAAATTAGAACCCATGCTGATAAAGAAGTGTGGCAGGATAATATGGCGAGATTAGAGGAAGTTAGAAACAACGGAACCATTGGCAATGTTATCGACTTATTAAAGGTCACTAAAAGACCACGACTCTCTCCAAAATTGGAGGAGAAAGAAGCGAGGTTTGAGGGAATTAGTAAAATCGATACTGCTGATCGCGATGAAGACGATAGAAATTTTTTTGAAAAGACAAGTCGCATTCGATCTATTCCTTATAAAGAAATACCAAACCTTTCGGCCTATATAAATGATCAAACCCTATATTCAACAAAACATGGTGTTAAAGGTGCTGAATTTGAAAATGTAATTGTTGTGCTTGGCCGGGGTTGGAATCACTATAATTGGAGCTCATTTCTTGAAAAGATAGATCAAGCAAATGTTGCCGAAGATGATAGAGATACTTTTGAAAGAAATAGAAATTTATTCTATGTGGCTTGTTCTCGCCCACGGAAGCGACTCTGCTTACTGTTTACTCAAGAATTATCTGTGAGCGCTATGGAAGGTTTGCGAGAATTGTTTGGCGACACTATTAATATTGCTTAATTTTTCCAAGCAGTGTTTTAAAATTTTCATTGTCTGAAAAATAAGTTTGATTTCTTTGGAGCTATTGGAATTAGAAATGAAGTTTTGATTAAATTATTAATATTACATGCAAAAATATTTAACTACGGTTTTTGTTTTATTCTTTTTCGTATCAGTAAGGTGTGAAGCTCAGGATACTTTGAAAGTGAAAATATCTGATAGTGTCGTGCTTACTAAAGAACAGTTGGCACCTAAAGAAAATGTACACATCTATTTCCGCGACCGTGCACAAAACAATTATTTTAAAGATGTACTACCAATTATTACTTTGCTCTTAGGTATATTTCTTAATCGCGGATGGGATAAATTGGAAAAAAGACGGCAGTCTAAAAAGCACGCTCAACGTTGGAGGGATGAGCTGGAGCTTTTAAGAGCGCCTTTAGAATCACAAATTGATGCGTGTAATAAATTTCTTGTAGAGCTTAAAGCAAGCAATTCTAAGGTTCCAAATATAACTACGCATTTTACATTACAATGCCTTGCTTTCGATGCGTTGGATAAATCGGAATTCATTCGATATCTTGAAGCTTTTAAAGGTGATCATACAACAGCAGTGAGAATTGCTGGTAGCGTTAATGTGTTAATTCTAGCACTTAAAAACAATCGAAAAATTTTTGATGAAAGACTCCAAAGTTTTATAAGTAGTGTCTCATCACATACCTTAGAACTAAGACATGCTCTTCATGATTTCGGGCAGAGCTTACAAAATTACATGATCGAGCGTGAAAGGGCTAAAGACGATCAAAACAATCCTCACGTCATCGCGTTATGGTTGTTGTTTGAAGAATACATAGAGCAGTATCAGAAGCACTCTGTTTACGATATTGATAAACTTGAAAAAGAATTTGTTCCCAAATATTTCATTATAGGAGACAATCTGCGATTAGATTACCGTTTAGCACCAATCACAGCAACAGTTCAAAATGTCTTCACCGCTACTCAAAACCTAAAGAACAACAGGTTTTATATTGAGAATAATATTGAGGGTGTAATAGAAAGATATGTAGAATCTAGCAGTAACCTCGAAAATATTTTGAAAGAATTGTAGATAATATAATTCGGTAAGTTGCCAGGGTAGAAAGTCAACAAGTGGTAATAAGGTTGAGAAATGTAACTATTAAATAGTTGAAGATAGCACTAAATACTAAACTAATTATAAATAAAATGAATGACGGAGATTTTGTAAGATATGAAGGTGACTCTACTTCATTAGACCCACTTAGAAGAAATGAAACAATTGCTAAAATTATTTCATCAGTAAAAAATGAAGATGAGTGGAGGGTTCTTTTAGAAGTAAATGCTTCGGAAAGTATCTCATGCCCAATCAATTTTGTGCGTCCTATTAGCACAGATAAAATACACCTGAAGCGTTTAGGTTTTGAAGAAATTGTTGTTGATGATAAAAAAAGGTACGTAAATAATCTTGGGATTACAATATCAGGTATGGGTGGTGGAATAACTATTGGTAATAACACATCATACTTTGTCACAGGATATTGCTTAGGAGACCTCACTAATATCAAAAATACTGAAATGCAAAATTATATAAATAATGAGGGATTTGATAAAAATGCATTTAATATGGTCTACCCGAATCTGAATAATATAAATAGCGTGTTTAGAGTTCTTGAAGAGAATGGGGTGGTTTTTGATAAAAGAGAAATCTTAGATGTGTTGAAAATTAGATAATAAAAGAAGTCACCGTGAAAGGAACTTTTAGTTAATATTCTTTAGAAATAAGCTACAGTGGATTAAAAGTGGTACTACAAGAGAATGAATCTGCTGCACTAATAGTGGCCACTTGTGCCAGAGCTATGTATTTAAATTGCATTCAAAATTAGGTAACTATATACATGTTTACGGCTTTTTAGATTGATTGCAAAAAAAGCCCCAAAATTTACCGAGATTAAGGGGAGCATGCAAATCAGTGAACAGACTTGTATTTGCTTTTTCCTGAATTGTAACAAAAATTTCCTAGCAGTAGGATGAATCTATCAAAACAGGAATAATTGAAAAGGATATTTCACATAATACCCCCGATTCGATTTTGAAACTTTTTTTTATAATTTAAAAATTTTGGAGATTTATAAAATTTATGAACTGTGCACAGTTTCAAAAGCAAATATAGCAATCTTTAAAAGGTATTGTAAAAAAATGGATGGAACAAAAGTTCCATCCATTGATTAGTAAAGAAGTTTTTGTTCCTGTCTGGATCTCGCAATTTAGGCGATGAGGTTATCGAACCTTCGAAAACCCGATAGCCTATTAATCCTTATAGTTTATTTAGTATCCTGTGATCCATCCATCAATTTTTGGATTTCCTCATAGCGGTAGTACATCAGCCCGCCAATCTTGGTGAATGGGAGGGTGCCGTTTACGCGCAGGTTCTGCAGCGTGCCGGCTGAAATGCCCAGAAGCTTGCGGACCTCATAACTTTTAAGCCATACCCGCACTTCCTGGCCTTGCTTGCGGGGATACTGCTGGTACCTGCGAATTTCATCCAGCAGTTCTTTTTTAAATCTTTCAAGGTCCTCCCTGGTAATTAGATCCACATTCATAATTCTCACTTTTGCATTGAACAATATCTAACTTAGCTTTTGGCGGTTTTTACAAACCGTTACAAAATAAGCCCACGATTGGATCAAAAGAATAAAAGTGTCTGTATACGGAAGACTTTGGCTCTTTATTACCAAAGAAAATCTGTAGGTGGCCACTATTGACCACCTATTAAATTTCTGCTTTTTAAACCGCCTTACTCATCCGCAGCCATCCGCTGCTGCAGATTGCGCATATCCTCGCTCAGTTTCTGTTCAACAACCTTGGCATAAATCTGAGTAGTACGGATACTGGTATGCCCGAGCATTTTTGATACGCTTTCAATCGGTACGCCATTGCTCAAGGTGACTGTCGTTGCGAATGTATGCCGTGCGATATGAAATGTCAAAGTCTTCGTGATCCCGCAAATATCAGCGATTTCTTTTAAGTAGCCGTTCATTCGCTGGTTCGAAATTACCGGAAAAACGGTACCATTGTTTAATGCCCTGGGATCATCGCGGTATTTTTCCATCAAATCCGTCGCCACAGGTAGTAAAGGCACGCGTACTCTAGTGTCTGTCTTCGCCCTGCTTGTAGATATCCATAGACCGCCGTCTACACCTGTAATAATCTTGTCTGGAGTGAGTTCGGCGAGTTCAATATACGAAAGACCCGTATAGCAGCTGAAAACGAACATATCCCTAACATGCCCCAGCCGATCGATAGACAGCACCTTGCCTGCCAGTGCAGCAAGCTCCTCGCTGTTCAGTGACTCGCGTTCTACCTTGTCGAAACGCTTCTTAAAACTTGCAAAAGGATCTTTGGCCAGCCAATCCAGTCTGACGGCCATGTTTATCATTTTGCGCAGCCGTTCGATATGCTTCATGATGCCATTGTTGTTAATTGGCTTCTGGTGATCTTTGGGTACATAATTAAAAAGGTAGCGCTCAAATTCCAAAAGGAACTTGTAGTTAAGCTGCGAAAGGAAAATATCAGTTCTCTTGAATTTCTCCATGAGAAAGCTTTTTACATACCGCTGGGTGGTATGGTAGTTCTTCATTGTCCCGGGAGCAAGTTTATGCAGTTGCTGCTCATTGTGATATTCCATCAACAGCACTAATGTTGGAGCGAGGCGGTCGGTGCCCATGACCTTATCGCGGATTGTCGGCCCATCGATCGGTTCATCATTGAGGAGCATCGTCTGATAGGTATTTATGATCTTCGCCTTGAATTGGGTAAGGAACAGGTTGAGTTCAGTGATTTCCTTGCGGTTTCCCTTGGCCATGCCTTTAATTTCATTCCACTCGTTTACATGCAACGAATGCTTCAATGAAATCTCGGTCCGCTTTCCGTTTACTGTAACCCTCGCACAGAGGGGCGCCTTTCCCTTCAGGGAGGTCTTTTGTTTCTTTAGGTAAAATAGTACCGCGAATGTTGTAGTAGCTCTTTTCATATCTCGAAAATTTAATGTTTCAGATCAACTGCACATTTAAAATGATCTCAATGCTGCCGAATTGTCAACTAAAAAACGCAGTTATTGAGAAGCAATAAATGTTAAAATAAAAGAACAATTGACTGATTGCTAATAAATTAAATCGAATTTCGGGACCCTAAAGATAAAAAAAGAAAAAGGGTAGCCTAGGTGGCACCATTTTCTTTGATATAACTTGTATAATTTGGAGTGGAATAAAAAGAAAAACCCCTTAAACCATTGGATTTAAGGGGTTTTGACTGACTTTGAAAGTCTAAAAAGTCGGGGTGGCAGGATTCGAACCTGCGGCCTCCTGCTCCCAAAGCAGGCGCGATAACCGGGCTACGCTACACCCCGAATTAGTGAGTGCAAATATAGAAATATATTTTTATTTTACAAGCTAAAAAAACAAATAGGGGAATATTATTTTTGAATAGCTAAAACTGATGTATTTATGCTTTTAATTTTTCAATAAAGGCGTACTTTTGTGCTACAAAAAAAACAATCTACTAGAATTATGTCTGATACTATTGAAAAAATAAAATGCCTGATCATTGGTTCAGGTCCTGCCGGATATTCTGCGGCAATTTATGCTGCAAGAGCTGATATGAAACCTGTTATGTACACCGGAATGGAGCCAGGAGGACAGTTGACAACAACTACTGAAGTTGACAATTTTCCAGGTTATCCTGAAGGAATCGACGGACCGACAATGATGATCCAATTGCAACAGCAAGCCGAACGTTTTGGAACTGAAGTTAGAATTGGAATGGCGACAGCTGTAGAATTTTCTAAGGAAAAAGGGGGCTGGCACAAAGTGATTATCGACGGAAATAAAGAAATCCAAGCACACACGGTTATCATTTCTACTGGCGCAACAGCCAAGTATTTAGGATTGCCAAGCGAGCAAAAATTACGCGGTGGCGGTGTTTCTGCCTGTGCCGTTTGCGACGGATTTTTCTACAAAAATCAAGATGTGGCGATTGTTGGAGCAGGAGATACTGCTGCAGAAGAAGCTACTTACTTGGCAAATATCTGCAAAAGTGTAACAATGCTGGTTAGAAAAGATGCCATGAAAGCTTCAAAAGCAATGCAGCACCGTGTTGAAAATACAGCAAATTTAAAAGTGCTTTACAATACTGAAGTAGATGAGGTTATCGGTGACCAAGTGGTTGACGGTTTAAGAATGGTAAACAACGTTACTGGTGAAAAATCTGAAATTGCCATCACAGGATTGTTCATTGCCATTGGCCACAAGCCAAACACAGATATTTTCAAAGGCCAATTAGACATGGACGAAACGGGGTATTTGATCACAGCAGGAAAATCTACAAAAACAAATCTTCCTGGGGTTTTTGCCGCAGGTGATGTTCAAGATAAAGAATACCGCCAAGCAATTACCGCTGCGGGAAGCGGCTGTATGGCTGCTTTAGATGCAGAGCGCTATTTGACAACTTTAGAATAATAATTTTTTATATAAACAAAAAAACTCCCGATGAAAGTCGGGAGTTTTTTTGTTTGGTGGGCATTGTACTTGAAGTTCAATTAGGTTATAAAAATGTCTATAAAAAATCGTCTTAAAATTTCTTTCCAGGCGATTTCTTTACTAAAATTCAAATCTATTTATTCTTTAATAACCTTAATCGTTTTTACTTGATTGTCAACAGTTACTTTCACAAGGTATACACCTTGTAGTAAGCCTGACATGTCAACTTGCGCTTTTGAATCGTTTAAAGTTTTGTCGATTACTTGCTGTCCTAATAAATTGAAAATGGAAACATTCGTCATTTCTTGAGAATAAGACAAGTTCAATACATCTTTCACAGGGTTTGGATAAGCCTTGAACGAATTGTTGTCAAAAGATGGAGTTGCCAGTGAAGCATCATAAGCTCCAATTTTAAATGATCCTTGCGCTCCATTATATCCCCAAACTCTAGCAGTGATAGTTTCACCTGGAGTCAAGTCGCTTAAAAATACTCTTGAAAAATTATTTCCTCTGCCAATATCTCCAGAACAATTAATGTAAGTCAATGCTGTGCATGAAGTTCCTCTATAAGCATATAAGGCTGTATTTTGCAATGATTGATCGTTATTCGTGCCAGTTTCTATGGTAAGTGTTCCTGAAGCTGGGGCAATTACTTTAAACCAAACATCTCTTCCTGATGTTGAATAGTTGAAAGCATCGCAAGGATACATCACGGTTTCAGGATTAGGACTTGAAGGATTTCTGGTTGCACTTCCATTTGTTGCCACAATTGCGCTTTGTGCAAAAGTTCCTGCAGGAGTCAGCGTTATTGCATTTTCACATTCGTCATTTGCAGGAGCTGGAGGTGCAGAAAAAGCACAAAGTGAAAAGCTTAAATGTGAAGATGATGCAGATGAAACAGAAACATAATATTCAGTTCCGGCTGTTAATGGCTGGCCCAAAACAGTATTGCTGTAGCAAAACGGATTCAATCTTGTCAAATTCCCTGGAGTTCCTGAATAGATAGAAATAAATCCATTTCCATTTCCAGAGATTGCGCTTCTGTTAAAATTGTATTCACCAGTTGTAGCAGGCGTGAATTTGTACCAAACATCTACAGCAAAAGTATCACAAGCATAATCTGAAGAATGGGTAGCCAAAAGTGTTGTCCCTAAAACAGCGTTTGAGCAAGTTGAAGAATCTGGAGACGCAGTCAATACAGCTGCGTTTGAAATTTCGTCATTTGCTGGTGCTACTGGCTGTAAAAATGCGCATAAAGAAAAATTGATTCCTTCAGTGCTCGGTGAAGCTACAGAAACATAATATGTAGTTCCTGCCACCAATGCTTGATTTATAGATGAACTATAACAGCTTGTATTCAACTGTACCAAGCTTCCTGGAATGCCAGAATAAATGGAGACAAAACTTTCAGAAAAACTAGTGCTGGTTAAGTTGCTGGTCAAATAATAAGTGCCGCTTGCAGCAGGAGTAAATGTGTACCAAACATCTTTTGAATAGCTGTCGCAAGTATATTGTGTCGAATGTGAGGCAGAAATCGTTGTTCCCGCTACTGCATTTGAACAGAAGCTGTTTGGTGATGCTGTCAACACCGAAGCATTTGATGGAGAATCATTTGCAGGAGGAGCAGGAGGCGTCAAAACACAAACATTAAATGATGCACCCAAATCTATGTTGGAAGTATATATTCTAAAATAATAAGTATCTCCTATGGTCAGACTTCCCAAAACAAACAAATCGGATGTGTAAGATTGGCATTTTATAGAAGCTCCGTTGCAGGCATCAAAAGCCTCTACAATTATGTTTGTAGCGCCACTGATATTAGAAATCATTATCGAATGCAAGGTTGTTGTGGCTACAAATTTATACCAAACGTCGTCATCTGCATTTCCTTGGCATCCTTCCAAGCTTTGCGTTGCTGCAACTGTCGAACCGCTTACTTCATTTGTGCATGTTGTGTTTGCTGAAGGAGTAAGCAATGTTGCAGTGCTGCAATTGTCATTGTCTGGAAATGGAGGCAATGTGGCAATACAGATTTTAAAAGTCGTTGTTGGGTTTGAAGCTTCATCTCTGCTGAAAACTCTCAAATAATAAACCTCCCCAACAATAAGGTCAGGTACTCGAAAAGTATTAGAATCAGAAATAGCAATGTTATACAAAGCACCGCCGCAGTTTCCGCCTAAAATTTCTGTCACCAAGCTTGTAGGAGATCCTTGAATGTCTGACAATGTGAATCTAAGGAAAGTAGAAGTAGCCGTAAATTTATACCAAACATCATCATCAGGAACGCCTATAGTCGTTGGCGTGCTTTCTCCAGAAGCTGTAGCTCCAAGTAGAGTTCCTGAAGTAATATTGGTACAGTTTAAATCAGTATTTACAATTAAAGTACTTGCTCCTGTACAGCCATCATTAACAGGAGGAGCCGGCAATGTCTTAAAATTTTTGCTTTCCCAAGAACTGCTGTCTGTCGAACTGCAAATTGCTTTTACATAAAAAAAATACAATGTGTTTGAAACTAATGAATTTAAAGAAGTAGATAATCCGGTTTGTGTTCCTGAAGCAACTAATCCGGTTGCTCCTGAACCAGGTTCGCCTGAAGTTCTCAATTCATATTGGTATCCGTTAGCAGGTAAACTCTGCGATGCTGTAAAAGAAATAGTTGCAGCATTTGAAGCAACTGTGGCTGTCAAAGCTGTTGGCGCCAGGCAACTTGGCTGTAGTTCAACAGAAATACTGTCGATAAAAATATTATTGCCATAAAAAGAGTTTCCAAGAAAAGAAATATAGCCCGGCCCATTTGGATTTCCAGGAATATTGAAATTATAAGTATACCATCCTGGCGCACCAACCGTAGGCGTGCCGTCAATTGATCGGTTTACCTGGCCCAGCAAAGTGCCTCCAACTGATGTTGGCGTCGTATTATAATACACTTCAACGTTATCAGCTGTGGTTAGGTAGCCGTTATCTCTATACATTTTAAAAGAAACCCTGTAAGAACCTCCTGCAAAAGCAATGCTTGGAGAGGTCAAGTCATAAGAATTTCCAAGACCGATGCCATAAGCGTTGAACATTGCCATTCCTTCCCCTGCGAATGGCGATGCCTCCGGGCTGAATCCTTGAGTGACTCTTGACCAGCCAGAATTTGTTGAGGTTCCGGTGGGATGGGCGACCGTCCAAGTCAGTGCCGTGTCAAAATTTTGCGTTAACAGCTGTGCTTTTCCTTCTTTTGCCATAAAGACCAGAAAAAACAAAACAAACCAAGTAATTTTTTTCATGTTTAATAATTTAATAAGGTGTTATTAATAGAGAGAATTCGATTCAATCAAGAAATCAATAGCAGTAAATTGAAAAGGATACCCTAAAAATGATCCTGTGCAAATAAGATAATGCAATAATTTTGTTCTAGATTTTAGTGCTAATTCTCAAACAATGTTATCGCTATTTCAATTTCCAGCAAAATTAAATGGGCTCACATCTTCTACACTCTTAAAAAAAAATCTCTCACATTTACTATACATTATCGTTTAAGTGCTTGTTTTTAAAGGAATAATGATGTTTTTTTAAGTTGTCTTAAATAATGCTTTTTAGCTATCTTTGGAAGCAAAGAATCGAAAATGAAAATCTATACTTTACTTTTACTGCTTCCTTTTTTTTCCTATTCTCAAAAAGACTTGAGTAAGAATGTAGATGCCTATGTGCTTTCTCTTTTAGATTCAAGCAACATAATGCTGAAAAAAAACAATATAAAAGCATTGAGTTACTTAAAGGAAGTGTCAAAATATGAGCAAAAGATAACAAATGACACTATACGGCTTAGGTTTTACAGCATTGCAGGTTATGCTTACAACACACAGCACTCTAATTATATAGCCTTAAATTATTTCTACAAACAATTAGAATTACATCAAAAATTAAATCCTACGGCATCTTATAGAAGCTATAGCAATATTGGTGGCGTTTTTTTTGAAATGGGGGACTATAAAAACGCCAGAAAGTTCTATAATTTAGGAATCGATAACCTTAAAAAGCACGGCACGCCCGAAGAAAAGATCAAAGGAACGCTGATTTACTGCAATCTTTCAGAAATAGAAACCAAAGAGGGGAATTATGTCAAGGCTTTGAACATGCTTACTGAATTTTTGGACTATAATATAAAAGCGAAAGACACGATCAATATGATAGTGGGCTATGAAGACCTTGCCATAGTAAATGATGAGCTCAACGACTGGAAAGAGGCCATAAAAAATCTAGAAAACGGAATAAAATTAGCTTCCGCATCGGGCTCAGACTTTGACCTGGCAAGCCTTTACAATAAATTAGGAATCGTTTATTTCAATTATTTGCCTGACAGTGATTTTCCGCTTTTTTATCTTCAGAAATCTTTTGACATCAGCAAAAAAAATGATTTTTTAAAGTTTGAACTGGCTTCTGCTGAGAAATTAGCAGAATTGTATGAAAAGCGCAATAATACTCAAAAGGCTTTATACTATCTGCACATTGCAAAATCACTTTCTGAAAACAGCATTAAAGAAGAAAACAGCAGGCGAGCCACAGAACTGGAGTTTGATTATGCACAGCGCATGCAACAGCAGTTAACCATCTTGAGCCAAAAAAGGAAAGAAAATTATTTCATCGCCTCTATCATCCTTTTGCTTTTATTTTCTATAATTGCCTTCTTGATGCTTCAGTTGCAAAGAAGCAAATCTAAAAAGAGAATCGTTGAGAATGAGCTTCTGGCCAAGCAACTAGAAGAAAAAAATAGAGAACTTACGAGCAATGCCATACAAATGCTCAAGACAAAAGAATTTATTCAGTCGACGCACAAAGAACTTAACCAGCTGGAGATAAGGGATGATAAAAATGCGAGTAAAAAAATGCTCTCAAAAATAATAGCTGACCTAAAAAAAGGCACGCAGGGCTTTAATGAGAACGAATTTGAGAAAATTTTAATCGAAACAGATGGAGAATTCTACAGAAGGCTGTTAAAAAAGGTTCCGAATCTTTCAAAAAATGAAATCAGGCTCTGCACATTCTTGAAGATGAACCTTTCTTCAAAAGAAATATCTGGAATCACACAGCAAAGCATCCACAGTATTGATGTTGCCAGATCGCGACTGCGTAAGAAATTAGAATTGGGTTCTGAAACAAATATTACCAATTACCTGATGCAACTTTAAAAGCAAAAAGTTCTCGCTTTTTATTTCAGCTTCTTGCTTTTCCTTGCCAAATTTTCAAAAAGGTTTTTGAGATTAAAGTTTGCCTGTTTTAAACTTTAATTTTGAAAAATGAAAAAATAATTTAGGCTATCGAAATATCAATTTATAGACCCGAAATTTTCATTTAGAGGGTCGAAAAATCAATTTAGGTTATCGAAATGTTGATTTAGGCACCCGAAATTTTCATTTATAGGGTCAGAAAATCAATTTAGGGGGTCGAAAAATCGATTTAGACACCCGAAATTTTCATTTAGAGGGTCAGAAAATCAATTTAGGGCATCGAAAAATCGATTTAGGCACCCGAAATTTTCATTTAGAGAGTCGAAAAATCAATTTAGGGCATCGAAAAGTTCATTTATAGACCCTGAAATTTCATTTATTTTAGTTTGTTGTTTGTTATTTGTTATTGTATTGATTATCAGTGATTTTTATTTTTTAATAGCGATTTTGCTTTGGTAAAGTCTAATTTTTTTAAATAGTAGTTTCCCCTTTATGCTTTACCGGAAAATTTACCGAGTTGGCAATAAAACACAGTTTGTTAGCTTCTTTATGGAGTTCGTTTGCTTTTTCAATCAGCGTTTCGTCCGTTATTTTTACAACTGGATTTAGTGTTACTTCCACAAAATGTCCTGAACCGTCATCATTAACTTTCATTATTCCCGTAGCATTGTCGGTGTAATCAGTCACGATGATTCCGTTTTTTACGCAAACATGCAGATAAGACATCATGTGGCAGGCTGAAAGCGATGCAAGCAATAAATCTTCGGGATTGTGAAGCGTTTTATCGCCATGAAAAACAGGATCTGCCGATCCTTTTATTGGCACTTTGTTATCCACTGAAATTAAATGGCTTCGGTCATAGGCTCTGTAGCTTGAAGTTCCGGTTCCTTTATTTCCTGTCCATTTTAGAGTTAGTTTATAGTTGTGGTCTGGATGCATTGCTTTCGATTTTTAGGATAAGCAAAGCTAGTCAATCTTCCTTAAAAATCATTTTGACCGCTATTTTAAGCCTAAAAAAAATCCGCTGTAGCACTACAGCGGATCTTTTACCAAAAAATTAAAATCAAAAAAACTACTAGTAGTAAGAATATCTTCTCACTTTTGAGATATATTTCGCCAAGCGAATTACTTGATGGCTATAGCCATACTCGTTGTCATACCAGATGTAAAGCACGATGTTTTTTCCGTCAGCAGAAACGATCGTAGCATTGCTGTCATAAATTGACGGCGCAGAAGTGCCGACAATATCTGAAGAAACCAATTCGTTGTTTAGCGAATATTTGATTTGTTCAACCAATTCGCCTTCCAACGCATAATGTTTCATGATTTCATTGATTTCTTCTACGGAAGTTTCTCGGCTTACTTCCAAATTCAAAACCACCAAAGAGCCATTCGGCACAGGAACACGGATTGCGTTTGAAGTAAGTTTTCCGGCCAAACTCGGCAATGCTTTTGCCACTGCGCTGCCAGCACCGGTTTCAGTAATTACCATGTTTAGAGCTGCGGCTCTTCCGCGACGGTATTTTTTGTGCATATTATCAACCAAATTCTGGTCGTTTGTGTAAGCGTGAATTGTTTCCAAGTGGCCTTTTACAACGCCAAGCGTATCTTCAACTGCTTTTAAAATAGGAGTAATCGCATTTGTAGTGCAAGAGGCGGCAGAAAAAATGGCAACTTCATCAGGATTGTATTCTTTGTGATTTACACCGTGAACAATATTCGGAATTCCTTTTCCTGGAGCCGTTAATAGCACTTTATCAACGCCTTTAGATTTCAAGTGTCTTTCTAAAGCTTCCTTAGTTGTGAAAGCGCCTGTGTTGTCAATCACTAAAGCATCTTTAATTCCGTAATCAGAATAGTCAATATCTTCTGGATTTCCTGCAGAAATGATGTGAACCGTAGTTCCGTTGATGATCAAAGCATTATTTTCAGGATCAGCCGCAACCGAACCTTGAAAATCACCGTGAATAGAATCATATCTTAAAAGAGAGGCTCTTTTTTCTAAGCTGACCGCGTCATTTTT
The DNA here is from genome assembly GCA_029959295.1 of Flavobacteriaceae bacterium PS02334. Lineage (GTDB taxonomy): Bacteria > Bacteroidota > Bacteroidia > Flavobacteriales > Flavobacteriaceae > Flavobacterium. Next base: position 86,586 of record JASCOH010000002.1, read on the forward strand.
CTCACGAACAACAATCGCTCTCAGTCTTAATTGCGTTCCTTTTCCTGTTTTAGACATTAGTTCTCTTGCTAATAATCTTCCGATACGTCCAAAACCATAAAGAACTACATCTTTTGGCTTGTTGTTTTTATAATCTTTTGCATTGCTTAATTTGTCAATTACAAAAGCTTTTGCATCATGATATTTATTGTCTTCGAGATGGTATTCATACGTAAGTTTACCGATATCGAGTTTTGCAGGAGGAAGATCTAGGGACAAAAGGGCGCGGGCAATTTCAACAGAATCAAAAACATTAATAGGTTTTCCGACAAATTCGCCTGCATATTCGTGCAAGTTGATAATGTCGCTTACATTGGTATTGATCAATTGGTTTTTGAAAAGCACCAATTCGATGGATTTGTCATACCAAAGGTCGCTGATGATTTTAATAAATTCTACGCCCGCTCTTCTTCGATCGGCTTGAAAAGAAAGTTCCTTTTCGTATAAAATTGTTTTTGTCATGATTTAGAAAAAATGTCGTTTGAGTGTTGTAAGTTTAATTTTAGTGATGCAAAAGTATAGATTTCAAACGTTTTCGTAAACATTTTTTGAAAAAAAATTACACAAAAAAAGCCAGTCGTTTAAACTGGCTTTTTTGCATAAGAAAATTATTATTTAATTAGAAGATATAACGTTCAACTTGTCCGTTATTGTTCAAAACTTCGATTCTTGTCATTTCTCCTGTCTGTTTTTTGCTCAAGACTTCTGAAGCTGTTTCCACATCTTTAATTTTAACATTATCGATCGTAAGAATAATTTTTCCGGCTAATTCTCTATAAGATGGATTGGCGACGTCTTTAATTTTTACGCCATTAGAAAGCTTGAATCTCTGTTTGTCTCCTGTGTTCAAATTCTCCAACTGCAAGCCGTTAAATTCATAAGATGCAAATTCATTTTTCCCTAATTTTACTGGAGTTTCCATTGCTTTTCCATTTCTGATAAAAGAAACTTTGATGATGTCATCTGGGCGTTTTGTGTTTACAAATCCAGATAAATCAGCAAAAGTAGCAATAGCAGTATTGTCAAGCCTGATAATGATGTCGCCTTTCGTAAGTCCGGCTTTTTCAGCACCAGAATTTTTCACGACATTATTAATATAAAAACCCTGCGTTTCAGAAATTCCTAATTCTTTTGAAGCGGCACTGTTCAATTCGCCACCTTCAACACCAAGAATTCCTCTTTGTACATTTCCGTATTCCATGATATCCTCGATAATTTTTCTAGTAATATTAGAAGGAACTGCGAAAGAATATCCTACGTAAGAACCCGTCATTGAAGAAATCATCGTATTAATTCCAATCAATTCGCCTCTCGTATTTACCAAAGCGCCACCGCTGTTTCCAGGATTTACCGCAGCATCGGTTTGGATAAAAGACTGGATTCCTTTTTGGTCTAAATTTCTCGCTTTCGCAGAAACAATTCCGGCAGTCACCGTCGAAGTCAAATTATACGGATTACCCACAGCCAAAACCCATTCGCCGACTTTCACTCCGTCAGAATCGCCAAAAGTCGCATAAGGCAATTTTCCATCAGAATCGATTTTTAAAAGGGCAATGTCCATTTTTGAATCGGTTCCGACCAATTTTGCCTTGTAAGTCTGCTTGTTATTTAAGGTAACTTCTAATTCAGAAGCATCCTGGATCACGTGATTGTTTGTTACGATATAACCGTCTTCTGAAATAATTACGCCAGAACCAGTTCCAACCTGAGCTTGCTGCTGGCCGCCTTTATAGCCATAAAAATATTCCATCATCGGATTGCTGACCGATCTGTAGCTGACATTCTTGACATGGACAACCGTGTGAACAGCGTTTTCTGCCGCCGCAGTAAAATCTACGGTTTCCGCTCCAAGCCCAACATTTCTCGTGTAATTTACGGGGGCTGAAGTCACAATACTTTTTTTGTTATCAGATAACAAGCCGTCATTTTCCATGAACAGCTTATAAGCGCCCAAAGTGGTCGCGCCACTCAATAGGGACACTAAGAATAAACTCGAAAATCTTTTCATAGTATGTTATTAATTAAGTTATTTAAGCGTAAATATATATTGAAAATTGTGCCGATAATTTCGGTTTAACTCCCGATTAACAATGATTAACTTTTCATTAATATTCGTACTTTTGTAATGGTTTATTTTTAAATCGCTACAATACATATGGAGATTAAATTTTATAAATATCAAGGAACTGGAAATGATTTCATCATGATTGATAATCGTGAAGAAATTTTTTTCAAAAATAATACCAAACTCGTGGAACAGCTCTGCGACAGACGTTTCGGAATCGGGGCTGACGGTTTGATTCTCTTAGAAAATGACAAAGCGACAGATTTCAAAATGGTTTATTATAATTCTGACGGAAACCAAAGTTCGATGTGTGGCAACGGGGGCAGATGTCTCGTCGCCTTCGCAAAACAACTCGGAATCATAGAAAGCGAGACTACTTTCATTGCCACAGACGGTCTGCATCACGCTACAATTTCTGATAACGGAATCGTTTCGCTTCAGATGAAAGACGTCAATGCCGTGAAGATTGAAGAAGATTATGTCTTTTTAGATACTGGTTCGCCGCATCATGTTCAATTGGTTGATGATTTGAAAAATTATCCAATAAAAGAAAAAGGTTCTGAAATTCGCTATGGAGAATTATACGGACAATCTGGAAGCAACGTCAATTTTGTAAGTCAAAATGATGCTGACACTTTTTCAGTAAGAACCTATGAAAGAGGCGTGGAAGATGAAACTTTGTCTTGTGGCACAGGCGTTACAGCCGTTGCAATCGCCATGAAAGCTAAAGGAAAAACAACTTCCAACAAAATTAAATTAAATGTAGAAGGAGGAAAGCTTGAGGTTTCTTTCAATGAAAAAGAAGGAAAATTTGTAGACGTCTTCTTAAAAGGGCCTGCAACTTTTGTTTTTGAAGGAAATGTTGAAGTTTAAATGTATAAGAAGTCCAAAAATCTAACAATCTAAGAAGTCTAAATGATAACCTTGCAAGGAAAAAATATCTACCTCCGCGCGCTAGAACCCGAAGATCTCGAATTTATTTTCGCTATAGAAAATGACGAATCGATGTGGGAATTCAGCAATACGCAGACTCCTTACAGTCGTTACCTAATCCGTCAATATCTAGAAAATGCGCACCAGGATATTTATGAAGCCAAACAATTGCGCTTGGCGATTTGCAATAATAATGACTTCAAAGCCATCGGTTTGATTGATTTATTTGAATATGATCCTAGAAATAATCGCGCCGGAATCGGAATTATAATCAAAGACAGCGGCAATAGAAATCAAGGCATTGGCTCACAAGCTTTAGAGCTTTTGATAAATTATTCTTTCAAGCAATTGAATCTTCATCAATTATTTGCAAATATCAATCCCGAGAATGAAGCAAGTATAAGTCTTTTTACTAATTTTGGCTTCGAAAAAATCGGACTAAAAAAACAATGGAATCTGATTGGTGGCGTTTATAAAGACGAAACCCTTTTTCAATTAATCAATCATCAACTTTAAAATTTACCACCTTGAAACTAAAAAAAATAATTGCTATAACTTCAGTAATCGTAATGTTGGGCTTGCTTATCTTTGGTTATTTAGCCTACCAAAAGATTTTCTCAGCCAATACAAAATTTGAAGAAAAAGAAGTTTTTGTTTACATTCCTACTGATTCTGACTTTGCTTCTGTAGAAAAAATCGTTGCCCCATATCTTGAAAATATTGATAATTTTAAAATGGTTGCAGAAAAGAAGTCTTACGTAACAAATGTAAAAGCAGGAAAATTTCTTCTAAAAAAAGGAATGAACAACAACGACATTATCAATTCATTGCGCCAGCCTTTAGAAACAAAAATCGCTTTCAACAACCAAGAAAGACTGGAAGATTTTGCAGGAAGAATCGGCTCTCAAATTGAAGCTGACAGTACTTCCCTAATGCAAGCTTTCACCGATAAAGAGTTTTTAGACGAAAACGGATTCACAGAAGAAAATGTCTTGAGTATGTTTATCCCGAATTCCTATGATTTTTTCTGGAATACTTCTGCAGTGAAATTTCGTGACAGGATGGCGAAAGAATATAGAAAATTCTGGAATGACGACAGAAAAGCAAAAGCAGAAAAATTGAATTTAACGCCGTTGCAAGTTTCAGCATTGGCTTCAATCGTGCACAAAGAAACCGTAAAAACCGACGAAAGACCAAGAGTGGCAGGCGTTTACTTAAACAGATTAAAAACCGGAATGAAATTGGAAGCCGATCCAACGGTAATTTACGCAGTGAAAAAATCTGAAAACGATTTCAATAGAGTAATCAAAAGAGTTTTATACAAAGACTTGGAAACGGTTTCTCCTTATAATACGTATAGAAATTTCGGCTTGCCTCCAGGACCAATCGCCATGCCTGATGTAACGGCAATCGATGCAGTTTTAAATCCAGAACAACACAATTATATTTATTTCTGTGCGAGCGTGACGAATTTTGGCTACCACGAATTTGCGGTAACTCCGGCACAACACGAAGTAAACCGCCAGAAATATGTGGCTTGGGTAAACAAACAAGGCATCAAGCGATAGTTTTGAGATTCTTAAAAGCAATATACTTTTTACTTATAATCACCTTTTTTTCAGATGGCGTGGCGCAAAATCAATTCCAAGATTTTCTCACGCCATCTGACACTTTAAATATCGCCAGACGAAATACGGTTGTGATTTCTGAAACTGTCGCGCTTGGCGGTGCTTTGGTTGGATTGAACCAACTTTGGTACAAAGATTACAAAAAATCAGATTTTCATTTTAAGAATGACAATGCGCATTGGTTGCAGATGGACAAAGCCGGACACGCTTTTTCGGCGTATCACATGGGACGTTTTGGCGCAGAACTTTTAGAATGGAGCGGTGCTTCAAAGAAAAGCCAATTAATTTATGGTTCAACTTTAGGATTTGCATTTCTTTCTACCGTTGAGGTCATGGACGGATATTCTGCAGAATGGGGTTTTTCTTGGGGCGATGTTGCAGCCAATGCTTCCGGAACGGCTTTGTATGTCGGCCAAGAACTGCTTTGGAACGAACAGCGAATTGTTCCGAAGTTTTCTTTCCACAGAACGCCTTATGCGGGAGCACGACCAGAAGTTTTGGGAAGTACTTTTTCCGAAGAAATTTTAAAAGATTACAATGGTCAGACCTATTGGCTTTCGGCAAATATCCATTCGTTTTTCAAGGAATCTAAAATTCCGAAATGGCTTAATCTTGCTGTCGGTTATGGCGGTGAAGGAATGATTACGGCAAACGATGCTTTGGTCAACACTATTTTTTTACCAGAAAAGGAAAGAACGCGACAGTTTTACATCAGTTTTGATGTTGATCTAACTAAAATTCAGACCCAAAATCACTTTTTAAAGACGCTTTTTTCTGTTTTTAACACTATAAAAGTTCCGGCTCCAACTTTAGAGTTCAGAGAGTTAGGAGGCGTTAAGGGACGCATTTTATATTTTTAGAAAACATTAACAGCCTGATTTTCAATATCCTTTTATTTGTCGTATATTTGCCCCCTAGAAATTTCAAGATGGTGACAGTGCTTGAGAAATCCAATTTATGATAAAAAAATGGTATTACTTCGCAGGATTGCTAATGGCAATCGCTTTTATTAGTTTAGGTTTTAAACCTAAAGAAACACAAGAAAACAGTTGGTTTTATGTTGGTGAAGATGAGGAAATCATCTACCAAGTTCCCACTCAAGAGGAAAGCCAATATGTAAATTTGGAGCTTCCATACACTGGAAAAACCTACACAGGCTTCAAACAGGCAATCGCCATCAGAGAATCTCAAGGACAGTACAAATTAGTGAATTCATTTGGCTACATGGGCAAATATCAATTCGGTATGTCGGCTTTGCGTTCTATTGGAATCAAGGACAGGAATCATTTTCTGAACAATCCGAGATTGCAGGAAAGAGCGTTTAAGGCATTGCTTTCCATTAATAAAGCACAGCTTGAAGATGAAATTGAAAAGTTTGAAGGAAAAGTGATCAACGGTGTGAAAATCACAGAATCTGGAATTTTAGCGGCGGCTCATTTAGGCGGTGCAGGTTCTGTAAAAGGCTATTTGAACAGCAACGGCAGAAGAAAATTCAAAGATGGTTTTGGAACTTCAATGAAAAGCTACTTTAAGAAATTTGGAGGTTATGACACTTCAAATATCGTAGCAAACATGAATGCAAAAGTGAAGCTGTAATTAGCTTTGTTTTATAAAAATGAAAAGCCGATTAGTGATAATCGGCTTTTTTAGTTCTAATTCATCTTATGAATAATAAAAATGCAAGGTCTGTTGTGTAAATCAACTTTTGTTTTTTTCCAATCAGCAACTTTAAAAGTCTTGATATATTCAGTTGGTAACGTAATGTCACAAGCAATGCACAAATGCGTATTTGGCTGTAAAGCTTGCAAAATATCTTCCAATAATTTATTATTTCTATACGGAGTTTCAATAAACAACTGCGATTGGTTTTTATCAAAAGATAGTTTTTCCAAATTTTTCAAAGCTGTTTTCTTTTCAGATTTTTCAATAGGAAGATAGCCGTTGAACGCAAAACTTTGTCCGTTCATTCCAGAACCCATCAAGGCTAATAAAATAGATGAAGGTCCGACTAATGGAACGACCTGAATTCCTTTTTCATGTGCGATTTTTACAATCGCCGCGCCGGGATCTGCAACGCCCGGACAGCCAGCTTCAGACATTAAGCCTACATTAATTCCTTGAAGACAAGGAGCAATCATTTGTGCGTGCTCTTTTACGTCGGTATGTTTGTTCAATAAACTGATTTTTAAATCAGGCTGTTTTTTTTCTGGATGAACTATTTTGATGGATTTTCTAGCGGTTTTTTCGTTCTCAACAATATAATAATCGATGAAGTCAATCGCTCTTTTTACGGTTTGTGGCAAGACATCCATCGGGTCGCTTTCGCCAAGAGTGGTTGGGATTAAGTATAATTTTCCTAAAGCTTTCATCGTAATTATTTCGTTTTATTAGATTGTAAATTTAGGGATTCTGAAAGTGATTGCGAAATTTTATAAAAAATATAAACCGCAGATTCGCAGAATTTTCTTTTTAAATTAATCTGTGAATCTGCGGTAAAACTTTTTTATAAACTAAGAATGTCTAGCAGTCAATCGCTCGGCAATAATTTCGCAAACTTCATCAAGCATTCCATAAACATTTGAAAAACCGTCTTCCATTCCATAATAAGGATCTGGAACGTCTACATTTTCATCAGGAAAAAGGTCATTGAGAATCAAGCTGACTTTTGATTTTGCTTCTTGATTTGGAGCCAATCGCATCACGTCTTTGTAATTAGAATTGTCCATTACAAAAATATAGTCGTTTGTATCAAAGTCTTTTGCTATAAATAATCTTCCTTTTTGTCTGGAAATGTCAAGTCCTCTTAATTTTGCAATGGCGATAGATCTTGAATCTGGCTGTTTTCCAACGTGCCAATCTCCAGTTCCAGCAGAATCCACTATAAATTTATCTCTCGGAAGCTTGGACTGCAAAATTCCTTCTGCCAAAGGCGAACGGCAAATGTTTCCAAGGCAAACCATTAAGATTTTTATAGGCATTTTCTAGGATTTATGATTTGTGATTTCAGATTTATGATTGAAATCTATAAATTATAAAGATAATTTCTTGTTGATATCGTCTACAAATTTCTTGAACTGCTTGTCTGTTGAAACCAAATTGTCAACCGTTTTACAGGCGTGAAGAACTGTTGCGTGATCGCGATCTCCAATTTGTGAGCCGATATTTGCCAACGAAGCTTTTGTGTATTTCTTAGCAAAAAACATTGCCAACTGTCTCGCTTGAACCACGTGACGTTTTCTGGTTTTTGACTGAAGCATATCCAAATCCAACTGGAAATAATCTGAAACTACTTTTTGGATATAATCGATTGAAATTTCGCGTTTTACATTCTTAACGAATTTTTCAACAACTTGTTTTGCCAAATCAAGAGTCACTTCTTTTTTATTGAAAGAAGATTGCGCAATCAATGAAATAATCGCTCCTTCCAATTCACGAACATTTGACTTGATATTTCTCGCCACATATTCCAAAATTTCTTCAGGTACTTCAACACCGTCACGGTACAAAATATTCTTTAAAATCGAAATTCTTGTTTCATAATCGGGCTGGTGCAATTCCGCAGAAAGTCCCCATTTAAAACGAGAAAGCAATCTTTGCTCAATGTCTTGCATGTCCACAGGAGCCTTGTCAGAAGTCAGGATCACCTGTTTTCCGTTTTGGTGCAAGTAGTTGAAAATATGGAAAAATACATCTTGAGTCCCCGTTTTTCCTGATAAAAATTGAACGTCGTCAATAATCAGAACGTCAATCAATTGATAGAAATGAATGAAATCGTTACGCGTATTTTTCTTTACAGATTCAATATATTGTTGCGTAAAAATTTCCGCAGAAATATAAAGTACCGTTTTTTCTGGATATTTATCTTTTATTTCCACACCAATAGCGTGTGCCAAGTGTGTTTTTCCCAAACCAACACCGCCAAAAATCAATAGCGGATTGAACGAAGTTCCTCCAGGTTTATTGGCAACAGCCATACCTGCAGAACGCGCCAAACGGTTTGAATCTCCTTCCAGAAAATTGTCAAAACTGTAATTTGCATTCAGTTGCGACTCGATTTTCACGTTTCTGATTCCAGGAATGATAAAAGGATTTTTTAATTCTGGATTTTTATTTTGCAATGGAACATCAACTTCCTGAGGTTTTACAGGGCTTCTGTGGGCACTTGGCAATTGTTCCGTAAACGGTTGTTTGTTGCCATAAGTGTTTTCCATCTTGATTTTATAAAGTAACTTTGCATTTTTTCCAAGTTCTTTGGTCAAAGCGACTTTTAATAATTTAACGTAGTGTTCTTCAAGCCATTCATAAAAGAATTTGCTAGGAACTTGAATATACAAAGCATTATCTGTCAGCTCAACCGATTTGATTGGTTCGAACCAAGTTTTATAAGCTTGATCCTGAATATTGTCCTTTATAAATAACAGACAGTTTTCCCATACCGATTGCGCAGTTTTGTTCATATTTAAGTTAAATTACTATGTTTTTTTAAAGTTAATCCTACAAAAGAAAAAGTGTGTCTTTTGTAACTTCTTCGGGAGAACAAATATGTGACAAAAATCTGTAAAAAAAAATTAAATAGGGATTGATTTTATAAAAATATTGTTGTAAGTAGTAGATGAAATCAAGCGTTTATAATATACAAAAAACTAATAATAAATTATGCGAGAATTTGAATTTAAAGTAAGGGTAAGATACGCAGAAACGGATCAAATGGGCGTTGTTTACCATGGAAATTATGCCCAATATTTTGAAATGGGACGCGTGGAATGGCTGAGAAACCTAGGGTTGTCATATAAATGGATGGAAGAAAACGGAATTATGCTTCCTGTAGTTTCTTTGACAATGAATTACAAAAAGCCAGCACGTTATGATGATCTTATTCGAGTGAAAACCATCTTCAAAAGCCAGACGTCTGTGAAGATAGAATTCGACTATGAGATCTTCAACGAAAAGGAGGAGTTATTAACAACAGGCACTTCAATGTTGGTTTTTGTGGACATGAAAACGAGTCGTCCGACGCTTCCTCCAACCTATGTTTCTGAGAAACTTTTAGCGTTTATTGAAGAATGATATTGAATTCGCAAAATTGGAATTTATTCTTTCAATTTTATGTCAATTTCATATAAATTTGAAAAAATGTCGAATATCATTTCGGCATTTTTTTTTCGGGTTTTGATTTCAATTTCACAACTCATTTCCATCTTTTGAGAAACGATATCCAAGTTTTTTTCTTTGATAATTCGCATCACCTTATTCATGTTTTTGTAGTCAAATTTGATGGTGTAATGAACGTCAATCGTTTTTTCGACAATTTCTGAAGCTTCCAAAGCCATTTGGGCCGAAATTTTATAAGCAGAAATCAAACCGCCAACGCCCAATTTTACGCCACCAAAATACCTGACAACAGCAACCAAAACATTGGTGACTTCAAAAGATTGAATTTGTCCATAAATCGGCATTCCTGCAGAATTCGAAGGTTCGCCGTCGTCATTTGCTCTGAAATAAAGTTTTTCTTTACCAATTTGAAAGGCGTAACAGCAATGTCCCGCAGAACTGTGCTGTTTTCTTAAACTTTCAAGTATTGTTTTTGCTTCGTCTTCCGAAGAAATAGGGAAGGCGTATCCAAAAAATTTGCTGTTTTTTTCTTTGTATAAAATTTCTTCTGACGGAAAATCAAGCGTTCTGTAGGTATCTTTTAGTTCCAAAATCTAAATTAGGATAATTTTTTTCTCCAATAAATCAACGACATCTTCTTCGCCAACTTTTAAGTTCCAGACTTTCATTCCTAAACTTTCGGCCATATCGGTGTTGGTTTTTCTGTCGTCCACAAACAAAGTGCGTTTGACTGACAATTCGTGTTTGTTAATAATATATTGGAAAGCTTCGGGTTCTGGTTTTCGCTGTCCGATTTCAAAAGAAAAATACACTTTTTCAAAACATTGATAAAAATCACGGCTGAACGATTCGCCTACCATATTTTCAAATTGCTCCACGTGAATCGCATCGGTATTGCTCAAAAGAAACAATTGATAATTGTGTGAAAGGTTTTGTAGAAATTCCAAACGATACAAAGGAAAATCTAAAAGCACTTTGCTCCAAGCGGATTTTATTTCTTCCAAAGAAGCATTTGGAACGTATTTCTGGATGCCTTTCAAAAATTCTTCTTCTTTAATTTTTCCTTTTTCGAATTTATAATTGAGTTTTTCTAAATCGGCGTTCCATTCTTTTAAGCCTAAAGATTTCATCGCATCTTCCATCGCCTTGAAATCGATATTTATGAAAATATCTCCAAAATCAAAAATTATTGTAGTAATCATATGCTTTTGAAAATTAGAAGTTCGTCATTCAAAATTGCTTCTTTTGAAACCAAAATGCCTTTGAAGTCTGGAGATTTTGTCCCATTTCCAAAAGAATTTGTTCCTTTAAAAACACGTGCTTCGTCCCAAAGATTGGCATCGATAAAAGTCTGCAGCGTTCTTTTTCCGCCTTCAATAATTACCGATTGAATTTCGTTTTTGTACAAAATATCCAAAACAGATTGAGCGAGGTTACTTTCAAAGATAGCATTTTCAAAGGAAATTTCCGAAGAATTTTCTAAATTTTCCTGTTCTGTAATGATGATAGTTTTTGATTTTCGGTCTTTTACAAAGTAATTATTCGGGATTTTTCCACTTTTATCTAAAACAATTCTAATCGGATTATTGCCTTTCCAATCTCTAGAATCCAATTTCGGATTATCGTCTAAAACTGTTTGAGTTCCAACCAAAATCGCTTGTTCTTCCGTTCGCCATTTGTGAACCAATTGTCTTGAATATTGATTTGTAATCCAAACCGGTTTTTTTTCTTCCTTATATATAGGACTCAAAAATTCGTCTTGGCTTTCGGCCCATTTTAAAATTATATATGGTCTTTTATTTTTATGGAAAGTAAAAAAGCGCTTGTTCAGTTCGTTGCATTCGTCTTCCAAAATCCCGACGGTCACATTTCGTCCGGCTTCGATTAATTTTTTGATTCCGTTTCCGGAAACTTTTGCAAACGGGTCAATGGTTCCAATAACGATATTCGGAATTTTATGGGCGATAATCAAATCACAACACGGAGGCGTTTTTCCGAAATGGCTGCACGGTTCCAAACTCACATAAATCGTTGCTTTTGCCAGCAAAGATTTATCCTTTACCGAATTTACAGCGTTCACTTCAGCGTGCGGTTCGCCCGCTTTTCGGTGCCAGCCTTCGCCGATAATTTGGCTTTCATAAACGATTACGCTTCCCACCAAAGGATTTGGATAGGTTGTTCCCAAGCCATTTTTGGCGAGTTCAATGCAACGTTTTATATATTTTTCGTGTATCTTCACGTCACAAAAATACCTTTTTCTGTCAAAATGAATGCGATAATTATTAGAGAAATCCAAAAGGCTGACAATGTTGCGATTGCCCAAGTCATCCGCGATGTTTTAATCGAGCACAATGTGCCAAAAGTGGGAACGGCTTATGCTGATCCGTCGCTTGATTTTATGTTTGAAAATTATTCGGAAGAAAAATCGGCGTATTTTGCGGTTGAAAGCAATGGGCAACTTATCGGAGGGGCTGGAATCGCTCCTTTAGAAAATGGACCGAAAGAAATCTGCGAGTTACAAAAAATGTATTTTTTATCAGAAGCAAGAGGCTTTGGGCTCGGAGCCAAATTGATGGAAGTTTGCCTGGAAAAAGCACGTCAATTTGAGTTCAAAAAATGTTATTTGGAAACAATGCCATACATGAAAAATGCACAAAATTTATATAAAAAATCAGGATTTCAATATTTGGATAAGCCATTGGGAAACACAGGCCATAATGCTTGTCCGGTTTGGATGCTAAAAGAATTATAAGATATGAAACAGCTATTTTTCTCATTATTTGTGCTTTTAATTTTGGTTTCTTGCAATAATTCTAAAGAAATTGAAAAAGAAGAAATTGTGGAAATTCCGGATACTTCTGCTGTTCAGAAAATTGTTTCAAAAGAAGAAATTGTGGAAGAAGAAATTGAATTTAAAAACGATTTTGATATTCTTTTACCAAGAAGTTATCGCAATTGGGAAGGAAAAAATCCAGCAAATTCAATCACTAAAAGCTGGATTGAGTTGTATGAAAAGAACGGAAAATATTACTTGGGAAAAGCAGATTTTAAATTAGAAAGCGGTTATGACGAATGCATTGGAGATTCTACTAAAATAATTGAATCTAAGAATAAAACGATGCTTTTTATGGATTGGAAAGATTTGAAATTAGGTGAAATTAAATCGCTTAAAATTGGCAAAAATAAAATCTGGCCAAAAGAAAAGATGTCTTTTACCTTTAATACTATAGAATATTTTTTAAGGGCTGAAGGCGAAATACTTTCTTCTTTCAAAGTTCATAATGATAATGAAAAGGAAGAAATTTTTCATAATGTAAAAGACTACAAATTGTATATTTCAACAAAAGACATTCCAGAGAAATTACTTTTAAAAGAAGAATCGTTTAACGACACTTTCGTGGAATTGCTTTTTGCCGGCGACATTGATAACGACGGAAAACTAGATTTTATCTTTGGAGCCAATAGAAATTACGAAGAAGAAAGAGTAATTTTGTTCCTTTCTTCAAAAGCGGAAAAAGAAAATGTAGTTAAGAAAGTTTCAGAAATAGCGATTCAGTTTGATTGTTGATTTAGGGAATAGTAATTAGCCAAAAGGCAAAAGTCATGCGCTAAATGTAATTTTCCTTAAACCTTAAACCTTAAACCTTAAACCCTGAACTCCAAAAAAATGTTCGTCAAAGACTATAGAAATAATTTCATCGAAAAACTCCTTCCTTTATATGATGTGCTGGAAGCTGAAAGTTTCTTTTATATCATTTTGGAAGATTTTCATCAAATGAAACGAATCGATTTGGCGTTAAATCCAACGTTTGTTTTTTCGGAGGAAGAAGTGTCGAAATGGAATTCAGTTTTAGAAAAATTGCAAAAAGAAATCCCGATTCAGTACATTTTAGGAAACGCCCATTTCTACGGATTGGAATTTGAAGTCAATGAAAACACGTTAATTCCAAGGCCAGAAACCGAAGAATTGGTGGAATGGATAATTAAAAATAATTCAAAGATTGAAGGATTTAAGTCCCGAGACTTCGGGATAAAGATTTTGGATATCGGGACAGGTTCGGGTTGCATCGCGATTTCTTTAGCAAAAAATCTCCCACACGCCAAAGTTTTCGCCATTGATATTTCTGAAAAAGCATTGGAAACCGCCAAAAGAAATGCGTTGAAAAACGAAACAGAAGTCACTTTTTTACTGAAAAATATTTTGGAAACAGATGATTTAGAGCGGCAATTTGACATCATCGTTTCGAATCCGCCATATGTCAGAAATTTGGAAAAAGAAGAAATCAAAAAGAATGTTTTAGATTACGAACCGCATTTGGCATTGTTCGTTGAAGATAATGAGGCCTTGATTTTCTATAGAAAAATTGCCGATTTGGCACAAAAAAATCTCACTGAAAACGGACAGCTTTATTTTGAAATCAATCAGTATTTAGGAACAGAAATGATTGATTTGTTAAAAGCTAAAAAATTCAAAAACATTGAATTGCGAAAAGATATTTATGAAAATGACAGAATGATTTTTGGTAAAAAGGTTAGTAGTAAAATGCCAACTAAAAACTAAAAACTAAAAACTGAAAACTGAAAACTGAAAACTGCCAAATCTACTCATATCTCAAAGCCTCAATCGGATCTAAATAAGCTGCTTTAATCGCAGGGTACAATCCAGAAATTAAAGCTACCAAAAAGCTGATGATTACTGCTGCAAATATTGCCAGCCAAGGAGCTACAAACGCAAAATCTAAAGCGGTAGAAATGCCCCAGCCGATTAATACGCCCAAAATAATCCCGACAAATCCGCCCAGTTGACCGATGACCAAACTTTCTGTAAAAAATTGAAAGGCAATTGTTGAACGTTTGGCGCCGAGTGCTTTTCTAACGCCGATTTCGCGCGTTCTTTCGGTCACCGAAACTATCATAATATTCATCAAAGCAATCGAAGAGCCAAGAATCGTGATGATTCCAATCACCCAAGCTGAAATTCCCAAAGCCGCCGTTTGCGACATAACCATTTGAAGCAATTCATCGCTTCGCGTAACGCCAAAATTATTCTCTTCAACCGGATTTAATTTTCGAACTCTTCGCATCGTGATAATCGCGTCATCCACGGCCGCGTCAAGCAATTCCTTTTTGTTAATCATCACTTTCAAGTCATAATTAATATTCGGAGAAGTAAAAATCGAACGCGCAATCTGAGTCGGGATAAACACTCTCAAATCCTGAGCGTTTCCAAATGTTGAACCTTTTTCTTTCAATACGCCAATCACTTTAAATTTGGCACCGCGAACCGAAATCACTTTGTCAATCGGGTTCACGTCTTTTAAAAGTCCTTTTAAAAAGTCAGAACCGACAAGGCAAACGTAGTTATTATTTTGGATGTCAAAACCAGTAAAATTTCGTCCCAATTGTGTTTCCAGACCAGAATTTACCAAGAAATTTTCGTCAACCCCCAAAACCGAAATATCCGGATCGGTTTTTTTATTTTCAAATTTAATTTCCGCTGTTGCAGTTGCCGTGAATGACAAAGAAGTCGTCGTGAAAGGATATTGGTATTTCTCCTGAAACGCCTTTGCCTGCGGATAACTGATAATCGGATTTATCTTTTCAATGTTATTATTTCGGTTAATTTGAGCCGAAGCATCATACTGGCTCATCGAAAAAGTATTCGATCCCATCGAAGAAAAATTTCCAGAAATCGTGTTTTCCAAAGCTGAAACTAGGGTTAAAATTCCTACCAAAGCCGTGATTCCAATGGCAATAATCAGCACCGTCAAAATCGTTCGCAACAGTTGCGTTCTGATCGAACCCATCGCAATACTTACATTTTCTTTCAGCAGTTTCAGCATAATTTAATTTTTAGTCGAAAGTTGAAAGTCAAAAGTAACGCTCAATTCTCAATTCAGCTACCAATTTATAAAAATAAAGTAAGATATTTGCAACTTAGAATTTCAGAAGTAAGATTTAAGATTTCAGAATCTCTAAAACACGATTAAATCTGAAATCAAAAATCAAAAATCATATATCAAAATGGCAAAACCAGGCATCCCAAAAGGAACCAGAGATTTCTCTCCAATTGAAGTTTCAAAGAGACAATATATCATCCAAATCATCAAAAATAATTTTGAAAAATTTGGCTATCAGCCCATAGAAACGCCGTCTTTTGAAAACTCCGAAACCTTGATGGGTAAATATGGAGAAGAAGGCGATCGCTTGATTTTTAAGATTTTGAATTCTGGGGATAAGGTGAAAAAAGCCGATTTAAATGCTTTGGAAAATGGAAATTTAGCCAAGTTTTCAAGTTCGCTTTCAGAAAAAGCATTGCGTTATGATTTGACAGTTCCGTTTGCAAGATACGTCGTACAACACCAAAGCGAATTAGAATTTCCTTTCAAAAGATACCAAATCCAACCCGTTTGGCGTGCTGATAATCCACAAAAAGGACGTTTCAGGGAATTTTACCAATGCGATGCTGACGTTGTAGGTTCGACATCGCTTTTTCAAGAAATTGAATTGGTACAATTATATGATTCTGTTTTTACAGAATTGGGCTTGGAAGGCGTTACTATAAAAATCAATAATAGAAAAATCTTATCAGGAATTGCGGAAGTTATCGGAGCTTCTGATAAATTAATCGATTTTACTGTTGCTTTAGATAAATTAGACAAAATAGGGGAGGACGGCGTAAAAAAAGAAATGCTTGAAAAAGGAATTTCTGCGAAAGCGATTGAAAAAGTACAACCGTTATTCAATTTTACCGGAACCATTTCTGAAAAAATAAGCAAACTTTCTGACTTGCTTTCTTCTTCCGAAGAAGGAAAAAAAGGAGTAGAAGAGTTGCAATTTATCTGTGAAAAAGTCGTGGAATTAGGGTTGAAAAAATCAATTTTAGATCTAGATGTGACTTTGGCTAGAGGATTAAATTATTACACAGGCGCTATTTTTGAAGTGGCTCCGCCTAAAACGGTTGCAATGGGATCCATCGGCGGTGGCGGAAGATACGACGACTTGACTGGAATCTTCGGATTGAAAAACATGAGCGGTGTCGGGATTTCCTTTGGACTAGACCGAATTTATTTGGTTATAGACGAATTGAATTTATTTCCAGAAACGGTAACGACTTCGTCAAAAGCGATCTTTTTCAATTATGGAATCGAAGAAGCTTTTTATTCGATGAAAATTATTTCGCAATTGCGTGATGAAAACATCAAAGTAGAATTATATCCTGACAAAGCAAAAATGGACAAGCAGTTTAAATATGCTGAAAAACGCTTGATTCCGTTTGCGGTTATGGTTGGAAATAATGAAATGGAGACTAAAACTTTCAGCGTGAAAAATTTACTTTCTGGAGAAAAGCTTACGGTTGATTATGAAGGATTGAAAGATTTATTGGCATAATTAAAAAATCTCTTGATAAATCCTCAGTCTTTTGATTGGGGATTTTTTTTGCCTAAATTTATATGAAAAACTATTTGCATGGATTTATTCAGTATTGAACCCGATGGCTCTGAAAATCTTCTGCCCAAAGACGGCACTGTAAATTATTATGGAAAATTGATGACTTCTTACAAAGCCAATCATTATTTTGAAGTATTGCTGAATGCTATTGAATGGAAAAATGACGAAGCCATTATTTTTGGAAAACGAATCATTACAAAACGAAAAGTAGCTTGGTATGGCGACAAACCGTTCAGTTATACTTATTCCAATACCACAAAATCAGCTTTGCCTTGGACAAAGGAATTATTGGAATTAAAAGCCTTGATTGAAGAAAAAACTGGAGAAACGTTCAATTCATGCCTGCTGAATTTATACCATAATGGTGATGAAGGAATGGCTTGGCACAGCGATGCAGAAAAAGATTTGAAGAAAAACGGAGCAATCGGTTCTTTAAGTTTTGGTGCAGAGCGTAAATTTGCCTTCAAGCATAAAGAAACAAAGGAAACAGTCTCAATGATTTTAGAACATGGAAGTTTGCTGGTGATGAAAGACGAAACGCAGACGAATTGGTTGCATCGTCTTCCTCCCACAAAAATGATTTCAAAACCGCGTGTCAATTTGACTTTCAGGACAATAGAAAATCAAGTATAAAACAAAAGGCTGTAAGATAATTTCTTACAGCCTTTTTTGTAGCGAGGACGGGAGTTGAACCCGTGACCTCAGGGTTATGAATCCTGCGCTCTAACCAACTGAGCTACCTCGCCATTTTGTGTGGTCATACATCCTTGAATGCGGGTGCAAATATAAAACTAAATTCAGATGTTGCAAATTTTAATTGACTAAAAAAAAATTATTTTTAAAATCGCATTTATTTTGAATTTATTCTATATATTTCCAAAAAATTAATTGCATCTATGGAAAATAAGATACGTTACGAATTAGAATTCCCCTTAAATTCTTCGCCACAATTGCTATATCAGTATATATCAACGCCTTCGGGATTATCGGAATGGTTTGCAGACAATGTAAATTCTCGTGGAGAATTCTTTACATTTATCTGGAATGATGCAGAAGAGAAAGCAAGGCTGGCCTCAAAAAAGAGCGGTGAGAAAGTGAAATTTCGCTGGGTTGACGACAATGGAAAGGATGGCGAATATTTCTTTGAGCTGCATATTCTTGTGGACGAGATCACAAAAGACGTTTCTTTGATGGTTGTTGACTTTGCAGAAGAGGATGAAATTGCCGAAGCTTCACAGCTTTGGGAAAACCAAGTTTCCGATTTGAAGCACGTAATTGGTTCTGTATAGTGAAATCTTGTTTTTAAGACTTATATTTGCCCTGCATTAATTTTCAGGGCTTTTTTTATGATCAATTTCAACGGAAACGTGACTTCAGAAGACAATTTATTGACTAATAACCGCGGATTGCTGTATGGTGATTCCGTTTTTGAAACCGTAAAAATTCTTGACGGAAAGATTCTTTTTGCTGAAGATCATTACTTTAGGTTGATGGCTTCGATGCGAATTGTTCGTATGGAAATTCCGATGAATTTTACAATGGAATATTTCGAAGAACAGATTTTGACTTTGGCCAAAGCCGAAAATCTAGAAAAATCTTCCCGCGCCAGAATTACTATTTTTAGAAATCAAGGCGGATTTTACCTCCCAAAAGACAATACTGTTTCGTTTTTGATACATATTGCTGCTTTAGAAAATTCTGTCTATCAGTTTGAAAAGGAAAGTTATGAAGTTGAATTGTACAAAGACTTTATTGTAACCAAACATTTGCTTTCCACAATCAAGTCTTCCAACCGGATGATAAACGTGACAGGAAGCATTTTTGCCGACGAAAATGGCTATGATAATTGTTTGCTTATCAATGATGATAAAAACGTAATTGAGGCTTTAAATGGCAATATTTTTATGTTGATGGGAAATAAATTGATCACGCCACCAATTTCTGAAGGTTGTTTAAACGGAGTAATGCGCAAACAAGTTTTGGCACTTGCAAAAAAAATAGAATCTCTGGAAGTTGTAGAAGAACCAATTTCTCCTTTTGACTTGCAAAAAGCAAATGAATTGTTTGTAACCAATGTTATCAAAGGAATTCAGCCTATTACCAAATACCGCAAGAAAGACTACGAAACTAAGATTTCAAAAGAAATTTTACTTCGATTGAATGCTCAAATTCGTTTAAGTTAGTTTAAAATCGGATTTTCTGGTGCGTTTGACCAAATCACGTAATCGCCACCCAATTCTAAGATTTTTTCTTTCCAGAAATGCGTTGTTGATTTTCCTATGATTTTGTTTTCGTAGACATTTTTAGATACAATCCACGAATTGGCCGCCATTTCTTTTTCCAATTGTTGCGAGTCCCAGCCTGTATATCCTAAGAAAAAACGAATATTATTCTTTTTGATTTTTCCTTCGTTGATGAGGTCTTTTGTAGATTCAAAATCACCGCCCCAATAAATTCCGTTAGAAATTTCAATGCTGTTCGGAATCAAATCGGGAATGTTGTGGATAAAATAAAGATTGTCTTGTTCAACCGGACCTCCATTATAGATTTTAAAATTGGCCTCAATTTCTGGAATAAGGTCTTGGATGGAATAGCCTAAAGGTTTGTTCAAGATGAACCCAACCGAACCTTCTTCATTGTGATCGGCAAGCAAAATAACTGAGCGATTGAAAGATAAGTCTCCAATAATGGAAGGCTCTGCCACGAGCAGAAGTCCCTTTTTTAGCTTTTCTGAAATCATTTGGCTACAATTTTTACTAAATTTAGAAAAAAAATATTTCTGATACAAATTAATTTGCGGAAATGTTAAAAAAAAAGCCTTCCGACATGGAAGGCTTTGATTTATATTGTAACAAAACTATTTAGAGTTTACTGAACCTTCTAATTCAGCACCAGCTTTGAATTTTACTACATTTTTAGCAGCAATATTGATAGTTTTTCCTGTTTGAGGATTTCTTCCTTCTCTTGCAGCTCTTCCTGAAACTGACCAAGATCCGAATCCTACTAGAGATACTCTTCCGCCTTTTTGCAAAGTACCACCTACGTTAGATAAAAAAGATTCTAAAGCTAATTTTGCAGCTGCTTTAGAGATTCCTGCGTCAGCAGCGATAGCATCGATTAATTCTGATTTGTTCATAATAATAGTTTTAATTGTTGGTTAAACATTACATTGTTATAACAAATTTAGTAGGATTTCCTTACTGTGCAAGACTTTTGAAGTGTTTTTCGCTTATTTGTTGATAACTTGAGGCTTTTGTTAATAAAAGCGACTTGTTTTTCTCGAAATCACTGTCAAATCACTGTTTATGCGGGCTTAGAAAGCTTCAGCTCCTTCAGATAAAGCGATACCATTCAAAAGCTCTGCAGTCTTCAGATTTTTCTTTCCTGGGAATTGCAATTGTACTATTTCGATATAGCCGTCATTTACAGCTACTTTCATCTCTTTTTTGGTTGTAATTATTTTTCCGATTGTTTCAGAATGATTTTCTGCAGTAAATTTTGCTTCATAAATCTTTACATTCCATTCTTGGTCTTTGTCCTTGAAAAAAGTCCATGCTGCAGGATAAGGCGAAAGTCCTCGGATTAAATTGTGGATTTCTTTCCCCGATTTATTCCAATCGATTTTGCAATTTTCTTTGTTTAATTTGTAAGCCGTTTTGATATCTTCAGAATCTACTTGAACTTTAGGTTCGGCTTTGCCGTTTTCAATCAAATATAACGTTTCCACGACAGCTTCGCTTCCTAGATTCATCAAAGTATCGTGTAAAACGCCAGCACTTTCTTCTGGATTAATTTCAGTTTCCTTGCTTAAAATAGTGGCTCCGGTGTCGATTTTATCATCAATAAAAAAGGTTGTCACGCCAGTTTTTGTTTCTCCATTGATAATCGCCCAGTTGATTGGCGCTGCGCCGCGATAATTTGGCAACAAAGAAGCATGAAGATTAAAAGTTCCTAATTTCGGCATTTCCCAAACGGCTTTTGGCAACATTCTGAAAGCAACAATAACTTGAAGATTTGCGTTCAAGCTTTTCAATTCCTCTAAAAAGGCTTCATCTTTTAAATTAGTAGGCTGCAACAATCGCAAGTTATTTTCTAAGGCGTATTCCTTTACGGCAGAATATTTCAATTTTTGTCCGCGTCCTGCTGGTTTGTCTGCTGCGGTAATTACGCCCACAACTTCAAAATTATTTTTAATTATCGTATCCAAAATGCCAACGGCAAATTCTGGCGTTCCCATAAAAACGATGCGTAACTTTTCCATGTTATTTCAAGGTATATTTATTGTTTGGCAAAATTTCAATCTTATTTATTTCTAGCAATTGCTGTACTGCAAAGATAATCGCATCATCCGAAAATTTCGAATACATTTGGATTTCCCTTGAACTCATCGGACTCGTTTTTAGTAATTCCAAGATTTTTTCTGCAACTGATGAAACTTTATTTTCTGTTTTATTCTTCGTAATGCAATACGAACAGATTCCGCAGTTTTTGCTTTCTTTTTCTCCAAAATAACTCAAAAGCTGGCGACTTTTGCAGGATTTATCATTTACGACATAATCCAAAACTGACTGCAATTGCTTGCGTTTCAAATCATTTTGGTTTTCCAGATATTTTGAAACTCGGTTTATCGTTCGGTCATCTTCTCGAACTTCGTTGAAAGTAATCGTCGAATCGTTATTTTTTGCGTGATAATCTATAATCTGTCTTTCTTGTAATTTATTCAAAACCGCGACAACTTGATTTTCCTTGCAATTGGATTTTTTGGCAATCAGCGAAATATTTATCGGAGTAATTATTTCATAAATTCCCGGATACGTCCGCAACATCGCTAAAATTATCTCTTCATCTTGCGGATTCAGGCTCATGTAGCGAATGACTTCCTTTGATTCGATGATAAATTGAACCGTCACTTTCTCAGAAAATTCTTGGGATAGCGTAATAATTCCTTGGCGGTCTAAAAACTGCAATCCGTTAAAAGTCTTTAAGATTGGAAAGCTATATTGTACGCAAAATTGATTTATATTAAACGAAAACTGCTCGTTAATTCCTTCGCCATAAGCAATTTGGAAAAAGTTGCACAGCTTCACATACATTTCGTTCAAGAATTTCTTATCAGGAAGATTGTTCAGAATCTGGCTTTCTGAAGACTGAACATCTGACGGACTGTTCAGCAAAACAGCAAAAGCTTTTTCGCCATTTCTCCCGCCACGACCGGCTTCTTGATAGTAATTTTCTATATTTTCTGGCAATTGAATATGCACGACCGTTTTTACATTTGCCTTGTCAATTCCCATCCCAAAAGCATTTGTGGCCACAATCGCTTGGACATCTTCGTTCATCCAAAGCTTCATGTTTTTGTCTTTCTCTTTTATATGCAAGCCTCCGTGGTAAAAAGTGGCTTTAATTCCTAAAGAATTCAATTGCGAAGAAACGTCGATACACGCTTTTCTATTCCTGACGTAAATTATTGACGGCTGCGGATTTTTCTTCAGAATTTGTTCTAATCTATATAATTTGTCTTCCACATTAAAAACCATGTAGGCTAAATTTTCTCTGGCAAAAGATTTCTGGAAAACCGCTGGATTTTCTAAACCCAATTGGGTAATCACATCTTCCTTAACGCGTTCCGTAGCCGTAGCCGTCAAAGCCAAAAACGGAATCTTGGGAAAATGATCTTTTAAAGAAGCGATTTTCAAGTAAGCCGGACGAAAATCATGTCCCCATTGAGAGACGCAATGTGCTTCGTCGATGGCAATTAAATTTATGGGAAGTGCTTTGATTCTGTCTAAAATCCAGTCTGATTGCAGGCGTTCTGGAGATAAATATAAAAACTTGTAATTTCCATATTGGCAATTGTCTAAAAGGTCGCTGATTTCATCCGAAGATATTCCTCCGGTCAGGGCAATTGCTTTAATGTCTATTTTTTGGAGATTGGCGACTTGGTCTTTCATTAAAGCAATCAAAGGCGAAACCACAAGACAGATTCCGTCTTGCATCATTGCTGGAATCTGAAAGCAGATGGATTTTCCGCCACCAGTTGGCATTAAGGCAAAGGTGTCTTTTCCGTCTAAAACCGAAGCTATAATTTCGGCTTGAGGCGTTCTGAATGAATCGTGTTTCCAGTATTTTTGAAGAATCGAGAGCGCTTCTTGCATATTTCTAGTTCGAAAGATGCCCCAAGATAAAAAGAATTCTGTTATCTACCGTGTCTTTTGGGACTTCAATCAAGTTGTAACCATAACTTTCGTAGGTTTCCTTCAAATGTTTGTAAATCAAAGTGGCCTGCTCGTAGTTTTCATAACGGGCGTCATCACTTTCATAAATGGCTTCCCAAGGTGGCAAAATAAAGATTTTTGTGTATTTGTGTTCCCGGCAAGCTTCGTCAAAAAACGCAGGATAAGCGTCGCCGATGTAGTGCATGTAAGCCAAAACGTCAGGAATACCTCGGTCTATAAAAACCACTGGATTCTCTTCTGCAACAGCCAAATGGTATTGTTTTTTTCTTCCTTCTAAAAGTAATTCGCTGAATAAAAGCGGGTTTTCTAAGAACAATTGTTCAATTCCCTGTTTTTTTGCTTCCAGCGTAATTTCCCTAGAAATCTCTGGAAAACAGCAATGGCCGCGTTCCAGCAAACCGTCAATAATTGTGGTTTTGCCCGTTCCAGGCCCGCCGATAATAACAATGATATCTTTCTGCACTTGTAAAAAATAAGGGGCAAATTTACTTAAAGATTTTTAGATACTAAAGGGAAAGTTATTTTTTAAAGCAGAATCAATTATTTAAAGGTTTTGAGAGTGCATTATCACTTGGATTTATAGCAAATCAATAGTATAGTCATATGATGCCAATGGTACCACGGGTATGGATTAAGTATGCTTTATATATGGAGTAGGTGTGGAGTAAATATGCTATGGAGACGCTATGGCGATGTCTGGAATGTTTTGTAATGATTTAGAAGGAAGTTTTTAATTGGCATTCGACTAAGATTCATTAAATGTGCTTTAAATTATTTCCATAATTCCCAAATCTAAAATCAATACACTATATTTGCTTTTATTTTAATTTTGAAGATGGATAAGAAGACCCAAGAATTTTATGAAAGGCTGAAAGAAGAATTGGATAATGCAAATGTTTGGCCGGCAGAATATCTTTTTAAATTCATTGTTCCGACTGATACCGAAAAGGTAGAACGAGTAGAAAATGCTTTCAATGACCTTGGCGCTGTAATCAAAACTACACAGTCAAAAACCGGCAAATTTACCAGTATTTCTGTAGATGTGACCATGAGCAGTTCGCAAAGCATCATTGATAAATACTTGGAAGTTTCTGATATCGAAGGAATTATCTCGCTTTAAAGCTTCACAACAATTTTATGTATATAAAAGAAAACCCACACGACATCGTTCATCATTTGGAGTACAATGCCGAAAGACCGCATTTGATTATTCCTGAATATGGGCGCCATTTGCAAAAACTGATCGATCAGGCAACAGAAATTGAAGACAGAGTGGAGCGCAACAAAGCGGCGAAATATATCATTTCGGTGATGGGAAGCCTGAATCCGCACTTGCGCGATGTTCCTGATTTTCAGCACAAGCTTTGGGACCAGATTTTTATAATGTCTGATTTTAAATTAGACGTTGATTCGCCTTATCCTGTGCCTTCAAGAGAACTTTTGCAACAAAAACCAGAGCGCTTAGATTATCCGCAGAATTTCCCAAAATACCGTTTCTATGGCAATAATATCAAGTATATGATTGATGTGGCCAACAAATGGGAAGACGGCGAATTAAAATCAGCTTTAGTCATTGTGATTGCCAACCATATGAAAAAATCATACTTAAGCTGGAACAAAGACACGGTGAAAGACGATGTGATTTTTGAGCATTTGTATGAATTGTCAGGCGGAAAAATCAATATGAAAGCTTCTTCTGAAGAATTATTGAATTCTACGGAATTGATGCGTACCAACAAAAAGCTTTCTAATAAAAGCCAAATGCCGATCAAGCCGAAAATTATGGCCAAAAAGCCTAATAATCAAAATAAAAACAATAACAGAAAACCCTAAATAATTATAAGTTATGAGTTATGAATTATGAGTTGGAAAACTCTGCGCATGACTCATAACTCATAATTTATAACTCATAATTATTTAAAATGGAAACTTTCAAGATTGAAGGTGGCGTTCCGTTAAAAGGAGAAATTACGCCACAAGGAGCGAAGAATGAGGCATTACAGATTTTGTGTGCCGTTTTGTTGACTCCAGAAAAAGTAACGATTAATAATATTCCTGATATTATTGACGTGAACAAACTGATTACTTTATTAAAAAATCTTGGCGTAAAAATCGAGAAGATTGGCAAAGGTTCTTACACTTTTCAATCAGATGAAGTGAACATGGGGTATCTGGAATCAGAAGCTTTCAAAAAAGAGGGAAGTTCTCTTCGCGGTTCTATCATGATTGTTGGGCCTCTTTTGGCTCGTTTCGGAAAAGGATATATCCCGAAACCAGGCGGTGATAAAATCGGAAGAAGAAGATTAGATACGCATTTTGAAGGTTTCATAAGTCTTGGCGCTTCTTTTCGTTATAATAAGGAAGACCATTTTTATGGCGTGGAAGCTGAAAAATTGCAAGGAACAACAATGTTACTTGACGAAGCTTCAGTAACAGGAACTGCAAATATCGTAATGGCTGCGGTTTTGGCTGCAGGAAAAACTTCAATCTACAACGCAGCCTGCGAGCCTTATTTGCAACAGCTTTGCAAAATGTTGAATTCTATGGGTGCGAAAATCACTGGCGTAGGTTCAAATTTATTAGAAATCGAAGGCGTTGATTCACTTGGTGGTTGCACGCACACGATTCTTCCAGATATGATTGAAATCGGTTCTTGGATTGGATTGGCGGCGATGACCCGCAGTGAAATGACGATCAAAAATGTCAGCTGGGAAAATCTTGGCGTAATTCCGGGAACTTTCAGAAAACTGGGAATTACGTTAGAAAAAAGAGGCGACGATATTTTCATTCCTGCTCACACAGAGGGTTATGAAATCCAGAATTATATTGACGGTTCGATCTTGACCATTTCAGATGCGCCATGGCCAGGATTCACTCCTGACTTGTTGAGCATCGTATTGGTTGTGGCAACACAGGCTAGAGGAAGCGTTTTGATTCACCAAAAAATGTTTGAAAGCCGTTTGTTCTTCGTGGATAAATTGATTGACATGGGCGCAAAAATCATCCTTTGTGATCCGCATAGAGCAGTGGTTATCGGTCATGATTTTAAATCGCAGTTGAAAGCTACGACAATGTCTTCTCCAGATATTCGTGCGGGAATCTCTTTATTGATTGCGGCACTTTCTGCAAAAGGCGTGAGCAAAATCCAAAATATAGAGCAAATCCACAGAGGTTACGAAAATATCGAAGAGCGTTTGAAAGCTCTTGGGGCTGTAATTGAAACTGAATAAGTTTTTAGATTTATATAAAAGAAAAGGCGTTTCGATTGAAACGCCTTTTTTATTTTTAGTCAATGAAATTCAAGAACTTTAATCCAAAAACAATGCCGTCACCTTGGAAGCCGCTTCCGTTATAGGAGCGAACATAATCAATTCTAAGCATTCTGAATTTGCCAAAACCTAAGTTGTCCAAACCGACATTAAATTCAGAATAAGGTTTTCTATCCGGAACTCCGAAAGCATGATATCCAACAATTAAATTAGATTTCAGTAAATTCAACAACGGAATTTTATTCATAATATACCCCTTGAAATTATGTTCCAAATGTCCTTCCAGATAAGAATCGTTTGTGCTGCTTGAATAATAAGGAAGCAAGTTGAAAACGTTCAAATATCTTGAAGACATTCCGATGTGCGTTTCGTTTCCGTTGAAATGTTTGTAGTCTGCGAACGAAATTCCGTCAGCGTTGTAAAACTTTCCGGCTTTTAGATTTATTCCTAATTCGCCTTTGTTTCCTATGGTCAAATCGTAAGTCGCTCTGGCATAAAAAGCATGATATTCTAAACTTTTTTCAGATCCGGCGAATGCTTTTTCAAAAGTGGCATAAAGCACCGGATATTTTTCGTTTTGCAAATTTAGCTTTCCGTCAGGTCTTGAAATGTATTCTTGAGCAAAATTAATTCTTGCCGTAATCGAAGCTTTCGCCAAATTATGCGAACTGAAAATCTCTGAAAAATGATCATTCGGTGCCAAAGGATTGTTTGACGTATATTCTTTATTATCTTTAATCAAGACATAATCGGTGTTGTTAAAAAGTGCTTTTCTTTTAGAATATTCGGCATTTCCATACAAAGTCAATCCGTTGACAACTTCCTGCTGATAGCTCGCTTTTGCAAATCTTTTATCGTATAATTTCATGTAATTGTCCTTGAAGAAAAGCGTGCTTACCGAATTTACGATTTCATTTATTGCAGGGGTTTGGTTGAATTGAACGATTTGATTTCCGGCTGACGCAGAGAAATAAGAATTCGTCTGGTTGTTAATTCTGGTAGAGAAATAAGCGTAAGCCCTGAGGCGATCTTCGGCAAATCCGTAGTTTAGTTTGACGCCAAAATTTGTATAGGTATTATCATCTGGATTTCTTTTGTTGTATGAAAAACCAGTATTTAAATTCCAGCCCTGAACGGTATTGAACGATGGAATTTGCAGAATCCCTTCATAATTTAATGACCAATTTTTAAAAGAATTTTTATAAGTATAGCCTGTAATCGGGTCAAAAACTTTAAATCTATTGTTCTTTTTATCAATAGAATCTAAATAGGTCTTCGACTTTTTCATGGTCTGGATGCTGTCTTTTTTGATATAATCGCTTGATTCTTCAATAGTCAGAGGAACTGGTCGGATTGTGTTCCAAAAATTTTCATCCTTTTTATTGGCTTCCTTATCAATTGAAACCACTTCGCGCGTGAATGTTTTCTTCTCGAATTCGGTCTTGAATTCATAATTGCTGAAAGCGTGCGTGAATTTTCCTGTGAAAGTAACTCCGAATAATCCAGCATTAAAATCTAGCGTCTGCAGGCTTTTTGACCAAATTTTTGAATTGGTATTGTAAGTGAAATTCTGCGTAAGATTCATCGTATTTAAAACAGGAATCTGCATTCTGTATCCTTTCATGTCTAAATCGACGGCATAAATTGCCCAAGAATCTTCTACAATATAAATGTATCCTTCAAAAACGGGCTCGGTATCTCTTCTCGGAATTACTTTTATTTTGTTGATTGTGTTGTTGTTATCATCGACAAAAGTTCCTTCAATTTTAAATTTGTAATAATTGAAAGCGTTGTCAGCAATCGGCGAAACCATATTAATACTGAACTTTACATAGTTTTCATAAAAATCATAGTTGGTGTTCATGGCCGTATTATAGCTGAAGCCGCTGTCGTTTCCGCTAATTTTTGAAGCAATGATATTTTCTTTCAGCTTGTTTGGCTTTTCAAATGTAATTTTCGAAACTGTTTCTGACAGGTAAATAATTCCGGTTCCCGTAGAATCTAAAATTCCATCTTCATCAACTTTTTGACCCAAGATTTTATCTGGAGCATCTTTTACCCTAAAAATTCCCCTGGAATAAAAATCAGCGGTAAACTTTGCCGTCATCGAAGAATTTTGCTTTTTTGAAGCAATGGCGCTTCGGATAATTGCATTCGCCGGATTTTCTGCAGAATTGATCACGACTTCGGTCATCGAGATATTTTCATCAGCAAGCGTAACATCCAAAGTGTAAGGAAATTTGTCAGCGTTGACTTTAATCTTCTGTGTTTTATAACCCAAATATTGAAAAACGACCGTGTATTTTCCTGTGTTTTTTACATTCAATTCATAAATCCCAGATTCGTTTGAAGAAGTTCCGGTGTAGGTGTTCTCAATATAAACATTCACTGCCGGAAGCGTCTGTCCTGACTGGTCTGTAATTTTTCCCTTGATTTGAGCAAAGGCAATAAATGAGAAGAGAAAAAAAGGTAGCGTAAATAATTTTTTCATAAGCAGGGGGGAATTGAAAGTTTAAATTACAAAATTAGATTTTGTAAAAAGACGAAATTATTTACAAGATGGTTGCATCACTAGGAATTATTTAACAAAATATTGCAATGCCAACTTATAGCTTTCCATTCCAAAACCGATGACGATTCCTTTTGCATTGGGCGAAATATAAGACTGATGCCTGAAAGATTCTCTCGAAAAAGTATTTGAAATATGCACTTCGATTACAGGTGTTTTTATTGCTTTTACGGCATCGCCAATTCCTACGGATGTATGCGTATAAGCCGCAGCATTTAAAATGATTCCGTCAAATTCAAAACCAGTTTCTTGCAATTTCCCGATGATTTCGCCTTCAATATTGCTTTGGAAATAATGCAAATCAACATCAGGAAATTCAGATTTTAATAGGGAAAGATAGTCTTCAAAAGTCTGGCTTCCGTAGATTTCAGGTTCGCGCTTTCCTAATAAGTTGAGGTTTGGTCCGTTGATGATGATGATTTTCATGAAAGTTGTTTTTTGTAAAAATAATGGATTTTCTATGTAAATCAGAATTAAGGGCATAAAAAAACCGCTTCGAAATCGAAACGGTTTTAATAATTTTTATTTTTACTATTAGAACATGTATCCAAGAGAAACTTGAAAGACAGAATTCTTTGCATCAGCGTCTTTTGAAATTTCAGTCAAACCCACTGTGTATCTTGCTTGAGCAAAAAGTCCGCCAGCAATGTTTAATCCTAATCCTCCAGCAACAGCAAAATCAAAAGATTTTGGATCTGCACCTTCATAAGTATTGCCTAATTCGTCTACAACTTTGCTCGAATCATTAACTAAGAAAGAAAATTGCGGCCCCGCTTCGATACTTAATTTATCTGTAATCAGGTAGAATTTAGCCATCACCGGAACTGAGATATAGTCTAAATCGAAATCATCAACGCCATCAACATCAGAAGCTGCGCCTTGAGAACTGAACATTGCCTCAGGTTGAATAGCAAAATTTGGAAGAATTTTAATTTCTGCAACGGCTCCAGCGTGAAAACCAGTTTTGTTTTTATAATCAATTCCTTCAGGTCCTCCGTCAAAGTTAGAGAAGTTGACTCCTCCTTTTAGACCAAACTTTACAATTTGGGCATTTGAGCTAGTGATTCCGGCAATCATTAAGACTGCACATAAAATTAGTTTTTTCATAATAAAATTTTTAAGGTGGTTTAAAGGTTTTATCTGTTTCTCAAATTTAACCAAATTTGTAAGAGTATCGCTTTACTTTATGAAATTATTAATATTTTATATTTAACGAGAAATATTTTCATTGTAGGCTGTTTCGTGTTATTATTTTTATAAATTTATAACCTAAAACACAAACAATCAATCATGAAGAAAATTATTTTAACAGTTTCGGCAATCTTTGCCATGGGCATAATGAATGCTCAAGAAATTAAGTATGGTGTAAAAGCGGGTTTGAATCTGTCAACTCTTACGGGAGATATTACAGATTTTACTGATGTAAAATCGAAAGCAGGTTTTCACGTTGGAGGCTTTGTAGAATTTAAGCTTACTGATAAATTTTCTATACAGCCAGAACTTTTATATTCTGCACAAGGTGCAAAATCTGAATTTTCTGATAGCGATGATGTTACATTTCAATCAGAAGAAGATAATTATAAGCTTAGCTATTTAAATCTTCCGATCATGGCTAAATATTATGTTGCGCCAGGATTTAGCGTAGAAGCTGGACCGCAAATCGGGTTTTTGCTAAGCGCTAAAGATGAATATGATTATAAATCGTCTTTCTTTGGTGAAGATTTGAGCGATTCTGGAGAAGAAGATGTTAAAGATAGTTTTAAGTCAATTGATTTCGGATTTAATTTTGGAGCTGGCTATGAATTTACAGAAAATATCTTTGTTCAGGCTAGATATAATCTTGGCTTGTCTAATATAGCTGATTCTGACAATGATCTTGAGATAAAAAATTCTGTTGTGCAAGTTTCTCTTGGATACAGATTCTAATATTAAAAATGAAATGCAAAGCCGTCAATTTGACGGCTTTTTTTGTGAACTGAAAGTTGATTTAGGATTAATTTAATGTTAAATACCAAGTTGATTTTGATGTCTAAAATATATTTAAATAAAAAATTAAATTAAATATTTTAATATATAATAACTATAACGTTCATTTTCATAAGATTAATATGCTAAAATTATGGTATTATGCGTGTTTTTTGCTGTCGATAAATTTTTTGCAATGTAAGTTGTTTCGTGTTATTAATTTTTTACATTTGCCCCGTAATTTTAAATTAATCACAATCATGAAAAAAGTTATTTTATCAGTTGCGGCAATTTTCGCTTTCGGATTTGCAAATGCTCAAGAAACAGTATCAGAAGGTTTCACTAAAGGAGATGTTTTTATTTCTGGAGCTATAGGTTTTGGAAGCACTAAAACAGGTGATTTTAAAACTAATGACTTCGTTGTTGCTCCAAAAGTAGGTTACTTTGTAACTGAAAATATTGCACTTGGTTTAGCAGTAGGTTTTGAGTCTTCAAAAGTTGACACAGGAGTTGTTGATGCTAAAAACAATACATTTTCTGTTGGAGCATTTGGTAGATATTATTTCACACCAGCTTCAAAATTCTCTCTTTTTGGTCAATTAGGAGTTAATTACAACAACTATGATTTCGAATTCAATGATTCAGGTTTAGGTGATGCTAAAGGTAATGGTTTTGATATTGCTGTTGCTCCAGGTGTTAGCTATTTCATTGCTAAAAACTTCGCTTTAGAAGCTACTTTCGGAATTCTAGGTTACGAAACAACTAAGCCAGATGCTGATGGTGCTGAAAAAACAAATGCTTTCAGTTTAGGTCTTGATACAAGAGATATTACTTTAGGTCTTGTTTACAAATTCTAATTTTTAGAAAAATTTGCATAAAAAAACCTCCCAATTTGGGAGGTTTTTCTTTTTATATTGGGTTTGGATTAGAATTTATATCCAATACCGATTTGGAAAACAGAGTTTTTAGCATCTGAGTTTTCAATAATTTCTGTCAGACCATAATTGTATCTTCCTGTTGCAAAAAGACCCATGTCAGTTTGAAATGTAAGACCAGCCGCTATACCAAATTCAAAATCTTTAGCTTCATATTCAGATCCTTCTAAATCAATATCGCCATCATTGTCGTTAGCATTAAAATCAATTTCTTCATTTACTTTAAAGCTAAATTGCGGACCTACTTCAAAACTAAATCCTTTTGTAACATAAAGCTTGGCTAAAACCGGAACATTGATATAGTCTAATTGGTATTCTACTTTTCCGTCGCCTCCAAAGAAATCTCCTTCGATATCAGACTCAAATCCTTGGCCAGAATATAAGGCTTCCACTTGAACAGAAAATATTTCTGCAACAGGAAATTCAGCAAGCGCACCTACGTGAAAACTTGTTCTTGAATCTGGGCTGTCAAAATCATTTCCGGTAATAGTTGCGAAGTTAACACCACCTTTTACACCAAAACTTGGCGACATTGATCTTGTATTGTCTGCCTCTTGTGCGTTAGCAGTAATTGCCGTTGCTAAAATCATTGTTCCTGCGGTAATCTTTTTTAATAGTTTCATCTTTTTTTATTTTTAAGGGTTTGTATTCCAAAATTAATTTGAATACAGGGCTCAAACTTTAAAATTTTCTTAATTCACAAAGAATTAACTATCAAACAGATTGCTGTGTAAAAAATATTGTTATTGTGTAATATAAAGTTGCTTAAGTGTAAGGTTTTGATGTTCGCTTATATCGAAATTCTAGAGGTTTGCCTTACTAAAATATAAAATGTTAAAATTTATATCCCAAACCTACTTGAATTGCAGTGTTTTTTGCTTCAGTTTCTTTAATTACGTCTTTTAAACCGTGAGTGTACCTAAGACTTATGAATAAACCTTCATCAAATTGAAAAGAAGTTCCGGCTGCTAAGCTGATATCGAAGGACTCAATTTCTTGAGGAATCGTATGTTCTTCTGTAGAAAATGGCGTATCAATTTTATCATTAATCTTGAATCCTAATTGTGGCCCGGCTTCTAGAGAAAAACCTTTTACAATGTAATATTTTGCTAGAATTGGCAAATTGATATAATCAAATTTATATTCGGCAATATATTCTGCTTCTGAAGTTTTATGCCTTCTTTCAAAACCTTGTCGCGAATAAAGCAATTCGCCCTGAATCGAAAGCAGGTCGTTGACTATGGGAATCTCTCCAAAAATTCCAGCATAAATCCCCAGCTTCCCATCTGGATATATGGTCGCATCCCCTTTTGTAACTGTCGCATAATTGATGCCTGCCCTGACTCCATAACTGAGCGTGTTAAAAGGATTTTCTATGTCTTCAGGTTCAATGACCTGCGCAGAAACAGAAAATGCAAACAACAGCAATAGATTTGTAGCTATAATTCTAATAGGTTTCATATTTAAATTTAATTTTGTTAGGTTCCTACAAGTTATTCCATTTATTTGTGGCGGCAACTTATCATTAACATAACTTTTAGAATGTCAAATTGGTCCACTTATATTAAAAATTATCAGTCTTATTTGAGGATTGAGAGAGGATTGTCGAAAAACACGATAGCTAATTACACTTTCGATATTGAAAAAATTGTAGATTATCTTTCAGAAAACAATATTGATGTGAATCCAATTCAAATTTCTGAGGAAATAGTGCAGCAATTTATATATGAAATTTCCAAGACCGTAAATCCTCGTTCTCAAGCCAGGATCATATCCGGATTGCGAAGCTTTTTCAGCTATTTGATTTTTGAGGATTACAGAATTACCAATCCGATGGAATTGATTGAGATTCCGAAAATCGGCAGAAAACTTCCAGATACGCTTTCTGCAGATGAAATTGATGCGCTGATTAGCGCAATTGATTTAGGTGAAGCTAAAGAAGAAGATGAGAGAAATAAGGCAATGCTTGAAACGCTTTATGGTTGCGGACTTCGGGTTTCTGAATTGGTTTCCTTAAAAATATCAGATCTTTTTTTTGAAGAAGGTTTTTTGAAAGTCAGCGGCAAGGGCAATAAAGAACGCTTTGTTCCGATCGGAAATCTTACGCAGAAATATATCGAGCTTTATAGAAATACCAAAAGAGTACATTTAAAAATACAAAAAGGGCATGAAGACACTTTGTTTTTGAATAGGAGAGGGAGGCAACTGACGCGCGCGATGATTTTTACGATAATTAAAGATCTTGCGGCTAAAATAAATCTTCAAAAAACCATCAGTCCGCACACTTTTAGACATTCGTTTGCTACGCATCTTTTAGAAAATGGAGCTGATTTGAGATCTATCCAATTAATGCTTGGTCATGAATCAATTACGACTACAGAAATCTATGTTCACCTAGACAGAAGGCATCTTAAACAGGTAATTAATGCATTTCATCCGAGAAAATGACCGTTCATCGATTTTAAGTTTTTTTTATATAAAAAGTTACTTCGAATTAGATTCAGGTACATACTTTTGTCCTCGAAAACATTTATTAGCCAATATTTTGCGTAGAAAAAAGATTAAAATTCTATAATAATGTAAGATTGAATATACATTTTTTGAGTTAGGGGAGAAGCAATTAAATGTGCCAATAAAATGAATAAATTTAATGAAGTTTTTGTTGTCGACGATGATAAGGTCTATCATTACATTCTTAAAAAATTACTAAAAAAGAACAATGTGAATATTACCTCACATTTTTTTGAAAACGGACATGACGCCATGGAGGTTTTAAAAAGTAATTCTCAAAAGGGTGGAGCGATTCCAGATTTGATTCTTTTAGATATTAACATGCCTATAATGGACGGCTGGCAATTTTTAGAAGAATTTAAAAAGATAAAGGATACGCTTTTAAAAGATACGACAATATATATGATCAGTTCATCTAATAGTTATGTTGATTTGGAAAAAGTAAAAGAATTTCCAGAAGACGTGATGGATTATTTTATGAAACCAGTAAGTTATGAAGATATCTGCAAGATATTTCAATAAAAAAAGCTCCTCAATTTGAGGAGCTTTTTTTATATGTAGAACTTTGTATTATTTTGCAATATTTACAGCTCTAGTTTCTCTAATTACGGTAATTTTTACTTGTCCAGGATAAGTCATCTCTGTCTGTATTTTTTGGGAAATATCAAATGAAAGGCTTGAAGCATTGTCATCAGAAACTTTCTCGCTCTCAACAATTACGCGAAGTTCTCTACCGGCTTGAATTGCATATGCGCTTTTAACTCCAGAGAATCCATAAGCGATATCTTCAAGGTCTTTCAATCTTTGGATGTAAGAATCTAAAACTTGTCTTCTCGCTCCAGGTCTTGCTCCAGAAATAGCATCACAAACTTGAACGATTGGAGACAGCAATGATTTCATTTCAATTTCATCGTGGTGGGCTCCAATTGCATTGCAAACTTCTTCTTTTTCACCATATTTCTCAGCCCACTGCATACCTAAAAGTGCGTGTGGCAAATCACTTTCCGTATCTGGCACTTTACCAATATCGTGTAGCAAACCAGCTCTTTTAGCCAATTTTACATTCAATCCCAATTCAGCAGCCATGATACCGCAAAGCTTAGAAACTTCACGCGAGTGCTGTAATAAATTTTGCCCATAAGAAGAACGGTATTTCATTCTTCCCACGACTTTGATCAATTCTGGGTGCAAACCGTGGATTCCTAAATCGATAACTGTTCTTTTTCCAACTTCGATGATTTCATCGTCGATTTGTTTAGCAGTTTTGGCTACAACCTCCTCGATTCTTGCCGGGTGAATACGTCCGTCAGTTACCAATTTGTGCAATGCCAAACGAGCAATTTCTCTACGAACCGGATCAAAACAGGAAAGGATAATCGCTTCTGGAGTATCGTCTACAATAATTTCAACGCCAGTTGCTGCTTCTAAAGCACGGATATTTCTACCTTCACGGCCAATGATTCTACCTTTTACATCGTCAGATTCAATATTGAAAACAGAAACGCAATTTTCAACCGCTTCTTCAGTTCCAACTCTTTGAATTGTGTTGATGATGATTTTCTTAGCTTCTTGTTGTGCAGTAAGTTTTGCTTCTTCCAGAGTATCTTGGATATAAGACATAGCTGAACTTTTTGCTTCGCCTTTCAAGCTTTCCACAAGCTGTGATTTTGCTTCATCAGCAGACAATCCAGAAATAACTTCTAGCTGTTCTACTTGGCTTTTGTGAAGTCTTTCGATTTCAGCATTTTTCTTTTCAAGCGTTTCAATTCTTGTAGAATAATCGCTGATTTTTGCTTCAAGATCTTCCGTTGCTTTTTTAGTTTTTGATAGTTCGTTCGAAACTTGAGACTCTTTATCTCTAGCTCTTTTTTCAGCTTCAGCTGTCTTTTTTTCTTTTTCAATAATAGCTTTATCTCTTGAAAGGATAACTTGTTCGTGTTCTGCTTTCAGTTCGATAAACTTTTCTTTTGCCTGAAGCATTTTCTCTTTTTTGGCGGCTTCGCCTTCAACTTTTGCGTCTTTTAAAATAGATGCAGCTTCCTTTTTAGCATTTTTAATTAAGTTGGAAACATTGCTCTTTTCTAAGGCTTTTGCGATAATAAATCCACCTGCAAGGCCGACGATTGCTGAAATAATTATTATTAGTGTACTGTCCATGTTTGTTAAAATTATATATAAAAAAAGCCTACATTAGATTGATTGAATAAACTCGATAAGACAAGTTTTGAGCTAACTCACTGTTCAAGCTTCCTTACTTAAAAGGCTTGCTATAGTAGCGACGATTTGCTCATTCTAAATTGTTAGTGTTGAGTTTACCAAATATGAACTAATGTAGGCAGTATTTTAGTCGATGTTATAAGAACGTTTTTATTTATCTAAATATTGAGCTAGTAAGTCATTAATCTTTCTTAACCGTTCGTTTGTTTCTTCGTGATCAGTTGAAGAATCAATCTTTTTTTGTTCCAGTTGCGATGCAAATTGCAGGGCGCACATGGCCAAAACATCCTGTTTGTCTCGCACAGCATAGTTTTCTTCGAATTGCTTTATCATAACATCGATTTTTTTTGAAGCGCTTCGCAAGCCTTCTTCCTGCGACATGTCTACTGTCAGAGGATAGACTCTGTCTGCAATCGATATTTTAATTTTAAGCTTTTCGTCCATATTGCTAGTCTGAAAGCTGCGCTATACAGTAATCAATTTCACGGATTAATGAATTTATCTTAAGCTTCGTATCTCTTTTATTTTCTTCACTGCCTAATAATGAATTCGCCATTTTCAGTGAGTCGTGTTGTGATTTCAGCACTTCAATCTCTTTAGATTGCTGCTGTACAACAGTTGTTGCCTTTTTCAGTTCTTGTTGCATTTCTTGGCGATTTTTTTCCAAGCCGTCAATTTTCGCCAATAACTTTGCGAGTCTGCTTTCAAGAGTATCAATGATTTGCGCAACTTCACTCATTGGAGTCGATATTCATTACATAATTTACAAAGTTAGTATTCCTATTGAATTTCGCAATATTTTCGTGCACTTTTATTTATTAATTAGATTTCGCGATGTAAGCAATTGATGAAGAGTTGGTTATGTATAATTACAATTTTCAGGCATTATTGTCTTCGGCCTCCACAATTTCGGGTTCGGCACTATTTTCTTCTTCTCCTAAAACATATCCCCAAGGTTTCAATCCGTCGACTCTGTCAAAAACAACTTTGAAAATTGCAATTATGGGGATGGATAAGAACATTCCCTTGACGCCCCAGACTAACTCTCCCAAAACCAATCCGATT
Source organism: Flavobacteriaceae bacterium PS02334 (assembly GCA_029959295.1). Lineage (GTDB taxonomy): Bacteria > Bacteroidota > Bacteroidia > Flavobacteriales > Flavobacteriaceae > Flavobacterium. The sequence continues at coordinate 124,582 of JASCOH010000002.1, forward strand.
AAAGCCGTCAGCGTATTGATTTTTACTTTTGAGCCTACAATTTTCGGCATGACATAATTGCTGTCAATCAAATGAATTACAAAAACACTTGCTACAACCAGCAAAACGGCCGTTGATCCCATGGTTGAAAAAGTCAGCAAAACCGTCATTATTAAAGCAGTCAGGATTCCGATGTAAGGAATTATGTTGAAAATTCCCGTAATCAAGCCGAGCAGAAAAGCATATTTTATTCCTATGATTTCAAAAGCCGTGCAGGCCAAAATGGTCACGATCAGCATCTGGATAAACAATCCTACGATATATTTTTTTACGATATACTGAATATTTGAAACGACATCATAAACGATGACCGAGTGTTCTTCTCTGAATAAGGAGATTAAAAAGTTCAAGAGCAGCCTTCGGTGAAGCAGTATGAAAAACGTATACAAAAAAATGAAAACTAGAAAAAGCATCAGTGATGAAACCGATAATAATGTCTGCCCAAGCAACGAAGTTCCTTTGCTTAAAGCTTCTGAAGTTGCAGAATTTATGTAGCTGATCTGTTCGTGATTGTCAATGTGGAAAGTATCAGAAATCCAATTTTGTAAGTCTGTGGAAGTGGCCAAAAGTTGCGCCTTAAAAGCGGGCAAATCGCTTGTCAAATCGCTCAATTGATTTAAAAGCAGGTATAAAATGGCAGAAATGGCGAGAATTAAAGTCAATAAAACCACTGCTGAAGAAACGGATCTAGGAAACTTCCAGCGTCTTTCTAAAAAATTGGCAAAAGGCAATAGCAAAAGTGAAAATAAGAAAGCAAAAATAAGCGGTGCTAAAAGTGTTTCTCCAATAATTGCCAGATAAAACAAGCAGATTATTGAAATTAAAACATGCGCAAGTCGCGTATAAAAAGGAGTAGTTTTTATCATATTAAAGAAATCTTTAGTATAAATATAAAGCAATTAAATTTTATTTATAAGGAAATGGCCAAACAATAATTTTTCAAATTGCCTAATTCCTTAATTAAGTTATCTTTGCAGCTTTAAATTCGAACCTTCGAATTATCTAATAATCCAACAATCAATAATCTAAATGATTACAGTAAACGATATTTCAGTACAATTTGGCGGAACAACCCTTTTCAGCGATGTTTCTTTTGCGATAAATGAAAATGACAAAATTGCCCTTATGGGTAAAAATGGTGCAGGAAAATCTACGCTTCTGAAAATAATTGCAGGACAAAGCAAACCTTCTACGGGAAATATTTCTGCGCCAAAAGATGCTGTAATCGCTTATCTTCCACAGCATTTGCTGACAAAAGACGATTCGACTGTAATGGAAGAAACTTCAAAAGCTTTTCAGGAAGTCTTTAAAATCAAAGCAGAGATTGATCATCTAAACGAGCAATTGACGGTTCGTACAGATTATGAATCAGATGATTACATGAAGCTAATTGAAAGGGTTTCTGACTTGAGTGAGAAATTTTATGCGATTGAAGAAATAAATTACGAAGCTGAAGTTGAGAAAATTCTAGTTGGATTGGGATTTGAAAGAGAAGATTTTACACGCCAAACTTCAGAGTTTTCTGGAGGTTGGAGAATGCGAATTGAATTGGCAAAAATCTTATTGCAAAAGCCAGATTTGATTCTTTTAGATGAGCCAACAAACCACATGGATATCGAGTCGATTCAATGGCTGGAAGATTTTTTGATCAATTCAGCTAAAGCAGTTGTGGTAATTTCTCACGATAGAGCTTTTGTAGACAACATCACAAACCGCACGATTGAAGTGACAATGGGAAGAATTTACGACTACAAAGCCAAATATTCGCATTATTTAGAATTAAGAAAAGATCGAAGAATTCACCAACAAAAAGCATATGACGAACAGCAAAGAATGATTGCCGACAATCAGGCTTTTATTGACCGCTTCAGAGGTACTTTTTCAAAAACTGATGCAGTTCAATCGCGCGTGAAAATGCTTGAGAAATTGGTTCTGGTTCAAGTCGACGAAGTGGATACTTCTGCCTTGAAGTTGAAATTTCCGCCAGCTGCACGTTCTGGAAATTATCCGGTTGTGGTAAAAGATTTGTCAAAATCGTATGGAGATCATGTTGTTTTCAAAGATGCAAATATTGTAATCGAAAGAGGGCAGAAAGTTGCCTTCGTCGGCAAAAATGGAGAAGGAAAATCGACAATGATCAAGGCAATTATGAAAGAAATCGGAATCGATACTGGTTCTGTGGAAGTTGGCCATAATTCTCAAATTGGCTATTTTGCCCAAAATCAAGCTTCTTTATTAGATGAAAATGCTACGATTTTTGAAACCATCGATAACATCGCAGTTGGCGAAGTCAGAACGCAGATTAAAAACATCTTAGGCGCATTTATGTTCCACGGAGATGATACTACCAAAAAAGTAAAAGTGCTTTCTGGAGGAGAAAAGACACGTCTGGCGATGATCAAATTATTGCTGGAACCAGTAAATTTATTGATTCTGGATGAGCCTTCAAATCACTTAGACATGAAAACCAAAGACATTATAAAGGATGCGCTCCGTGATTTTGACGGAACTTTAATCTTGGTTTCGCACGATAGGGATTTCTTGGATGGATTGGCAACTAAAGTTTTTGAATTCGGAAACAAGCGCGTCAAAGAACATTTTGAAGACATCAAAGGTTTCTTGGAACACAAAAAAATGGACAGTTTGCGAGAAATTGAAAAGTAATTTACATAGAATCAATTAATTGCTTAAATTGCTTACATCAAATCAGAAAATTATGATTCCTGAAGATGTAGGCAATTTGAATGTTTCAAGGATTGAACTGCACGGCGTTGCAGACTTCCTTCCTTATCCGTTTATCATTGCAGAAGTGATTGATAACGTTCATTTCAATACTTATTTGAATGAAAAATTTATAGAGGAAATCGGCTATTCTTTAGAGGAAATTCCCACAATTGAAGCTTGGTACGAACATGCTTATCCTGAACGAGATTACATGAAAAAAGTAATTTCTGACTGGGATAATGAACAGCTTCTGTCAGAGCAAAAAGGAAAGATTTTTGTCAAAAATAAATCTTTTGTCACTTGCAAAAACGGAACGAAACGCTGGTATGAAATCAAGGCTTCGGTAATCAATAAAATTCATGTCGTTGCCTTTATCGATCTTGACAAAGAAATAAAATTTCAGGAAGAACTTAAAAATATAAATGCCAATAATGACCGGATGCTATCTATTTTAGGTCACGATTTGCGAAGTCCGGTGGCGAATCTGATGTCGATTTCTTCGATGGCGGCAAATACTGAGATTTCTAATGCTGAATTTTTTTCATTATTGAATTTGGTAAATGAGCAGTCTTCGCAAGTTTTAGATTTGTTGGATAATACTTTTAATTGGGCCAAACTAAATTTCAATGCGATCAGCTTAAACGAAGCAAAAATTAATTTTCAAGAGCTTCTTGCAACTATTTTGGATATTTACAAATCATCTTATCAAGCAAAAAATATTACTATAAAAACGGATGTTTCTAATCTTCAGAAAATAAATTCTGATATCGAGATTGTTACGATTATTATCCGGAATTTGCTATCGAATGCGATTAAATTTACGCCTCAAAACGGAACAATTTCAATCAATTCGACAGCCAGCGAACTGAGCATTCAAGATAGTGGCATTGGAATCCCGGAGGAAATGATTTCTCAAATCAGAACTAGTAAAATTTCCTCAAGATCAGGAACAAACGGCGAAAAAGGATCAGGAATCGGATTGCAACTCGTCGTAAATCTGGCTGAAAAAATAAATTGCAAATTCGAAATTGAAAGCGAAGAGCAAAAAGGAACGATTGCTAAAATTAGTTTTGAAGTATAATTAAAAAGACTCTGATAAATTTCATCAGAGTCTTTTTTAATCTAATCTTTCCAGCCGAAAGCATTTTTGTTGATTATTTTTTTCCAGTCATTCCCATGCTTTTCCTTTAAATATTCAAAAGCAAAATGGTTGTAGCTTTCATAATAGGTCGGATCTTCTGGCATTGCGCATCCAAAATCATGATATTTTATACTATATAATTTTTCAAATTTTTGATCCTCTTTGGTGATTACAGAAACAATACCTCCTTTCAAATGAATCACAATGCTATTATTTTTCAAATCATCTTCAAAATTCATCTTGGCAGAAATCACAAGATGTTTTGTACAGCCTCTTTGTTGCCCAAAACTAAAAGCAGAAACGAGAATTACAAGAAAACAAATCAATTTTATATTTTTCATAATCCTTAATTTACGCTTTCTACTAATCGGATGAATTCTGCTTTGTAGCCGTCAGCATCATTTGAATTTCCTTCTCTTGACAACTTTTTGATGTCAGAAGCTGAAGTATTTGAAATTAGTTTCGAACCTCTCAATTTTAACCCGAACCAAGCTACAGAAGTACTGAATTTAAAATCAGCACTGGCTTTTTCAGCTTCCACAGATTTGTTTTCTATGATTTGAACCATTTCAATGCTTTTGTCTCCGTCAGGTTTTTTATACCTGAATTTTATCGTAGCCAATTCATCGCTATAATCCTTCTTCACGACTTCGGTTTTTGTATATTTCAAATCAGGAATTGTTGATGAAAATTCGCTTTTTACACCAACCGGAATGATTTCATATAATGCGGTAACCGTATGCCCGCTTCCTAATTCGCCAGCATCAATCGCATCATTTGTAAAATCTTCGTCGCGCAATTTTCTATTTTCATAACCGATCAAGCGATACGACTGCACATGTTTTGGATTAAATTCAATTTGTATTTTCACATCCTTCGCGATAGCAAACATGGAACCTTTAAACTCTTTTCCTAAGAAACGATTTGCTTCCTGAATATTATCGATGTAAGCATAATTTCCATTGCCCTTGTCGGCTAAAATTTCCATTTTACTGTCTTTGTAATTGCCCATTCCAAAGCCAAGGCAAGTCAAGAAAACACCGCTTTTTCTTTTTTCCTCGATTAAAGTCTGCATGTCAGAATTAGAAGAACTTCCTACATTAAAATCGCCGTCAGTTGCCAAAATGACGCGGTTATTTCCGTTTTTTATAAAATTTTCTTGTGCAATTTTGTACGCTAATTCGATTCCAGCACCGCCAGCCGTACTTCCTCCAGCGGATAATTTTTCTAAAGCATCAATTATTTCTTTTTTATTAGAACCGCTTGTCGGAGGCAAAACCATTCCTGCAGCGCCAGCATAAACTACAATCGAAACTTTGTCTTCGCTACGCAACTGATCTACCAAAACTTTCATCGAAGATTTAAGCAAAGGCAATTTATTATCGCTATTCATCGAACCCGAAACGTCAATCAAAAACACAAGATTTGAAGCTGGCAACTTTTCGCTAGGGATATTTTTTCCCTGCAATCCGATTTTCAAAATTTTGTGTTTTGGATTCCACGGCGCGTCGCTATATTCTGTATTGATTGAAAACGGATTTTCGCCTTTTGGCTGCGGATAATCATATTTGAAAAAATTGACCATTTCTTCCACGCGAACAGCATCTTTCGGAACTTTCTGTCCGTTATTTATAAAACGGCGAATGTTAGTATAAGAAGCATTGTCCACATCAATTGAAAAAGTAGAAAGCGGTGAGTTTTTGGTGTTTTCAAACTGATTTTCAACAAACATTCCATAATCTTCATCGTTTACATTTACCGGCGGAAGATTTTTAATAGTATCTTTTCGCTTTTCTTTTACAACGATTTTTTGCTTTGCAATAGCTTGTGGTAAAATTGAAGTATTGCCTCTGACTGAAACTGTTGCTTTTTCACTTTTAACACGTTTTGATCGGGAAACATAATTGCTGTTGTCAGTTGAATATCCAGTCACAACAACTTCTTGCAGTGAAGTATTGTCATTTTCTAAAAAAACGTTGATATTATCGATATCTCCAATTTTGACGGATTTGCTTTTCATTCCGATAAAACTAAAAACAAGTATTTCTCCCTTGCTTGCTTTTATAGAATATTTTCCTTCAAAATCTGTGGAAGTGTGGCGAGACGTTCCTTTTATTACACTGAGACTCCAGGAAGCGCGCCAGAATCCTCTGAAACTACTCCTGAAATTGTTCTTTCTTGTGCAAATGATACGAAACAAATGAGCATCATTATGCTTGCTAAAATTGGTTTTAAATTTTTCATAATCAAAAGTTTTTAGTGGTTTGAGTTTTTTTGTTTTCCGCTTCCAGTGCTTTTTCTGATAGTTTTTTAATTTTTCGTAATTGTTTTTTTGTGAGATCTTTTGTTTCAATAATTATGACTCCGTTTTTTCCAGCTTCGCTATAAATTGCTGTGGCTCCGTTTCCTTTCAAGACATTTATGGCTTTGATATTTTCAGGTTTTATAGTTTTCAAAATGCTGTCGTTTGAAATAATGCCGTCGATCACATATAAAGGCTTATTTATCGGATTTGTTCCTAAATGAATTCTTGTTTTTTCATTTTTATCTATCAAAGGTTTCTCAAAAATCATCCCAGGAACATTTGTTTCCTGAGCATTTCCTGCGTAAAAAATAAGCATAGCAATGGCTGATGAAAATAGTTTTAGTTTTTTCATAATGTTGTTTTTCAGTAAGTTATATTGATTTGTTTACTTCTTTTTTTCTACAGGTTTATTGTTTTTTGTAGTAATAATCACGACTCCTTTTTTGCCTTTTTCTCCATAAATAGAAATTGCTTCTTCGCCCTTTAAGATTTTTGTAGACAAAATTTCCTGTTTGTTTAAAGGCGAATAGGGACTCGTCGGATTTGGTCCAAAAAGCTCTTCTTCAGAATATTGAACTCCGTTGATCACATATAAAGGTTCGGTCAAAACTTCAATCGAGTCAATTTCATTGCTATCCATGAATCCCATCACTTCTTTAGATTTGTCGTCGCCTTTGACTGCTTCTCCGTTGATAACATACAATGGCGACTGTTTTTGGATTGGAGCTTGTGAAGTCACACTTTTTGCCACAAAACTCATTTCTTCATCTGTTCTTTGAACACCTACAGCTTGATGAATTTTCTTGCTCCTTGAATATCCCAAATTTCTGACATCCGTTTTTTCTTCATAAGTTTCTTTGTCTTTAGAAATATTTCCAAAAACTGAATCTTGATAAATTGTGCTGGAGGCTTTTTCGTTTACAACAAAATCTTGGTGTTTTTCAACTTCCGCTTCCATGATTTTAGCGGCGTTTTCTGTGATAATCGGATTTGGCTTTTCTGTAGAAACCAAAGCGTTTACTTCTGATTTGTCTACAGATTTTTTATTTTCTTCAGTAGTTACGACTTCCGTTTTTGGCTCAACACTATTTTTGTCATTTTCTAATTTTAAAAACTGAGAACCTAAAGTGATTAGCAGTAAAATAGAAGCGGCAACTGCAATTTTTTTCCAAAGCTTGCTTTCTTTCGTAAGCGCTTTTTTGTCCAGTTTTTCTTCCACTCTTCCCCAGACTTTTTCCATCGACGGAAAGTCTTTTTCGGGAGCTTTTTGCGAAGCTTCTTGAAATTGTTTGTATAATTTATCTTGATTGTCCATGACTATTTTGCTTTTTGATAATAAAGATTGTTGACTAATTCTTTTAATTTCGTTCGGGAGACGTTCAATTGTGATTTTGATGTTCCTTCAGAAATTCCGAGCATTGAGGCGATTTCCTTGTGAGAAAAACCTTCAATTGCAAAAAGATTGAAAACCGTTTTGCAACCGTCCGGAATGTGATTTAGCAATTCCAGCAAATCTTCGGCTTCTAAAAAAGTCTCATCGGCGCTTTCTAATTTTGGCTCAGTTTTCATGTCATTCAGATAAATGTTGAAATTCACATTTTTCTTTAACATCAAAAGACATTGATTGACAGCAATTTTTCGCGCCCAAGCCTCAAAAGCGTAGAATTCTTTTAATTGGTCAAGTTTTGTAAAAATAGTATAGAACGCATCGGCCAATGCTTCTTCAATTTCTTCTTCTTTTTTTAAATACCGCTTGCAAGTCTGGTATAATTTCGGAGCCATAAGCTCATACAGCTGTCTCTGCGAGTCCCGCTGCATTTTTCTGCATCCTATTAGTATTTTTTCGTCTATCACAATTGAAGTCTTTTTTATATAGAGCGATTTTTTTAGAGAAAGGTTGGGAAGCAAGTGAATTTTTTTCAAAAAAAGATAAATACAAATAAAAAAGAGCCAAGAACATAAAATTTAATTCACTTTTCTTGACTCTTCATATCTCTTAAAATAATGATTATTCCTTTAAAACCATATCAATACACATTACCGCGGCTAAAATCAGCAATCTCGTCGGATCTTCAGCGTTTACTTTTTCATCAATTTTTAAAACATAATTATCTGCAGAAGTAAAAAGTTCTTTTCCGATTCCGGCCCATTTTTTGCTTACCGCCGCTAATTCTACTTTGTCTTTCAAGAATTTGAAATCCCAGCCGGTCCATTTTCCTTGAAGCGTACAGATTTGTCTTTCTTCTTTATCCAGAATATTGAATTTTCCTCCGACAGAAAAAAGCTGCTGCTTGAAAAGACCAATCAATCTTTCCTTTTCATCAAAAACTTCCACTTTTGACCTGAAAAATGTAACGCCTCTTTTTACGCTTAAAATCGGTTCTCCCTTTGTAGATTTAATCTCAATATGAAACGGCGTCATCGTTCTGTAATCTGTAAAACGAAGCATTTTTGTAAAGAAGCCAAGTTTTTCTTCACGGCAAGTCATGATCATTTCATTGCTTTCTGGATTGTAAATATCATAATTGTTGGCGGCTTTGAACATTCCGACATGTTCTTTAACAAGAAATAGGTTTTGGTGTAAGATTGGGTTCATTAAATTTTTCTGGATTATTTTGTTAAGGTTAATTTATAAACATTTGATTCTAAAGTATCGGTGTCATTGTCTTCGCAAAGATAAAACTCGATTGTCTTTTCTTCTTCTGTAAGAACAGATAAACCTTCAAATTTGTGCTTGTCTGAAATTTTTTGCGTGTAATCAATCTTCATTTTTTCAATATCGATTCTTCCAATGAAAGAGCCATAAACAATTCCGTCTTCATAAGTTGAGCCTGTATTTTCTACGGTAGCCAAAAAATAAATCTTGTCGCGAACCTGAACTGCGTCGGTAAAAGAACTCGGAATTCCTTTGATTGCAGGCAGTTTATAAGAATTGTATAAAACTGAAAAATCATCTGTCAGATTATTTCCTCCGATTGTGAAAATTCCGTTTTTTCTTGATTCGCTATTGCCGCGATTGAAGAGAAACCATTTTTCTCCTGTATAAATTGCGCCTTCAATATTGAATTCGTCAGGTTTTATATTTCCAAAACTTTGCATGACCAAATAAAGATCGGTCAAGTCGGTTTCTGCAATTTTTTCTTTTTTATTCGTATCAAAATGAATCATCTTGTTTCTGTTTTCGGTAGAACCAGAACCAAAAATGTAGCAATCTTCTCCGAAAACCGCAATCGATTCAAAATCGGGCTTGATTTTCTTCGGAATATTTTTCTGTTTTGAAACGTCAGCGTTATTTTCCAAAAGCGGATAAGTGTCGAGTTTTTCGCTTTGGATGTCATATTCATAAAGAATACTGCTGTTGTCAGAAATTAAGAATAGGGAATTTTCTTTGTGTACAAGTCCTGAAGCAGAACCGATTCCGATGATTTGAAATAATAATTCGAGCGTGAATTTGTGCATAATATTTGGTTTTAGCCCCGATTGCAGTGCAAAGCCTTTTTTAGAGAAGCGCTATTTTTTGCAAAATAAAAAAAGCGACCAGCGGAAGCTCTTTTTTCTTTTAGCAAAAAAAGCGGTTGTCAAAAAAGCTTGGAACGGAAAGCGGGAAATAGCTGCTTAAAAATATATTAATTAAACGGAAAATCATTCTATAAATATATACATTTATGTAAAATAAAAAATATGAAAAAGATAAATACGCAAGATTTCAAGATAGCTTCGCCTAAAAAACTGTCTGAAATACCTACCAAACTACATTTAAAAGCGACGGAAGAAGAGGTGAAAAAAGCCTTAAAAGAAACCGGAAAAGAGTTGGGAGAACTGCAAGACACCATGTATGCGCACAATAAATACAGCGTTTTGATTTGCCTTCAAGGAATGGATACTTCAGGGAAAGACAGCTTGATTCGTGAGGTTTTCAAGCAGTTTAATCCGCGTGGCGTGATGGTTTACAGTTTTAAAACGCCGAATTCGAATGAGCTGGAACATGATTATCTGTGGCGCCATTATATTGCCCTGCCAGAAAAAGGAAAGTTTGCGATTTTCAACCGCACGCAATATGAAAATGTTTTGGTGACTCGCGTTCATCCTGAATATATTTTAGCAGAAAATTTGCCGGGGATAGAAAAAGCAGAGGATATTCCGAAGAATTTCTGGAAGAAAAGAATGCAGCAGATTGTGAATTTTGAAAATCATATTGCTGAAAACGGAACAATAGTGCTGAAATTTTTCCTTCACTTAAGCAAAGAAGAACAGCGCCAAAGACTTTTAAGGCGGTTGGAAAAAGCAAAACACAACTGGAAATTTTCGCCTGGCGATTTAAAAGAAAGAGGTTTTTGGGATGATTACCAAAAATATTATGAAGAAGCAATTAATGCAACTTCTAAAGAAAATGCGCCTTGGTATGTGATTCCGGCCGATGATAAGGAAATGGCCAGATATATTGTGGCGAAGACAATTTTAGATGTTTTGTCGACTTACACAGATATTCAAGAACCTGAATTGGACGATAAAGTGAAAGAGCATATTTCAGCCTATAAAGACATTTTAGAAAAAGATGCATAAAAAAAAGCCCTGAATTTCAGGGCTTTTCTGTTTTTATAATTGAAATCCGTAAGCTACACGAAGCGCTAACTGTCCAACTCCTTCGCCATTTCCTTTAAAAGTCGGCAGGTCGTTGTAATATTCATAACGAATACTTGCGTCGAAATATTTGTTCGCATATCCGATTCCTGGTGCTAGAATTAAAGTCGTTTCGTTATAGTCGTTTGTTACCGCGAAACCAGCACCAACTTCTCCTAAGACATAAAATTGGTCTTCCCAAACGAAAGCTTTAAAACCTGCTTTTACAGGAATAAATCCAATGTCTTTAAAGCCTTCCTCGCCTACAAAAAGATTCGTAAATCCAGTTGTTAAGGTAACTGATGTTCTTTTTGAAAGGTCATATTGAAGCCTTGCATCTACTCCTACAGAATAATCATAAGCATCTTCAAAGACATAACCTCCGTTAAGTCCAAATCCTAAACGAAAACCTTGGTCATAATTTTTTGTATCTCCAATAATTGAGTCGTCTTGCGCCTTGGCATTTGACGTCGCCATCAGGGCAAATCCTAATGCGAACATAGCTGAAATTCTTTTTAACCTTTTCATTGTTGGTGGTTTTTTTTAATATTATGTATCAAATTTACCAATTATAAGACCATAAACCCTAATGTTAATTTTTAAAATATTGTTAAAAGATTAATAGCTCTGTAAGCTGTTGAAAGTAAGGTTGTTGATTAATTGTGTGATTTAATCTTAAAAAAATTAATTATCTGTAAAAACTGGGGAAATCATCTACACCTTGTTATCTTTGCCGCATAATTTCTACACAAAGTGAACTTAAAACAATATACAAGAGAATTTTCCTATAATTTAAAATTAGCTTACCCAATTATTTTGGGCATGCTTGGCCATACATTGATAGGAATCGTTGACAATATCATGGTCGGAAAACTTGGCGCCGCAGAATTGGCCGCGGTTTCATTAGGAAATAGTTTTATTTTCATAGCTATTTCTCTCGGAATTGGATTTTCCACAGCGATTACGCCAATCGTTGCGCAAGCCGATGCTTCAAAAAACACAGGCGATATTCGTTCTGCTTTTCATCACGGATTGTTTTTGTGTACGATTTTAGGAATTTCACTTTTCGGCGTAATTGTTCTGGCAAAACCGCTCATGAATTATATGGGACAGCCTGAAGAAGTAATTGTTTTGGCCAGACCTTATATTGACTGGGTTGCCTTTTCACTGATTCCAATGGTGGTTTATCAAGGCTACAAGCAATTTGCCGACGGACTTTCAATGACGAAATATTCGATGTATGCAATCATTATGGCAAACGTCGTTCACGTTATTTTAAACTATTTGCTGATTTACGGAATCTGGATTTTTCCAAAAATGGGAATCATCGGAGCCGCTTTGGGAACCGTAATTTCAAGATTTATGATGCTGATTTTCATGCACGTAATTTTGTCTAAAAACAGCAAGTTAAAAGCTTATTTCCAGAATTTCAGCTTTCAGCAGATCAAGAAGGCCATGCTGAACAAGATCATAAATCTCGGACTTCCGTCGGCAATGCAGATGTTTTTTGAAGTCGCTTTGTTTACCGCAGCAATTTGGCTTTCAGGTTCTTTAGGGAAAACAAGCCAGGCCGCAAACCAAATTGCTTTGAGTTTGGCTTCTGCTACATTTATGTTTGCGATGGGCTTGAGCGTTGCGGCAATGATCCGCGTGAGCAACCAAAAAGGATTGTCAGATTATAGAAAATTAGTAGTTGTGGCAAGATCAATTTTCTTGCTGGCGATTATTTTAGAAACTGTTTTTGCGGTTTTCTTTATCGCTTTTCATCAATTCTTGCCGCATTTTTTCCTAAATATGGAAAATACAATGTTGGCTTTAGACAATGAGGAAGTAATTGCAATTGCCGCCAAATTGCTTTTGGTTGCCGCAGTTTTCCAGATTTCTGACGGAATTCAAGTAGTGGTTTTAGGTGCGTTGCGTGGTTTGCAAGATGTAAAAATTCCAATGTATATTACTTTTGCGGCCTATTGGGTTGTCGGTTTTCCAATTTCGTATTATTTAGGAAAACATACAGAACTGAAAGCGACAGGAATTTGGATCGGACTTTTGGCAGGTTTGACAGTTGCCGCAGTATTTTTGTATATTCGCTTCAATTATTTGACCAAGAAATTAATACTAAGTTCAGAAAATCAAAAGGAGATTGCCAACAGCAACTCATAATTCATAACTCATAATTCATAACTAAAAATGGAATTACCAAAATTTTTATTAGGAGACAACACCGACTTTCCAGAAGATATTTTCATCATCCACATGGATTATCCTCGATTCATAATCAATTTGAAAGATGATGAAGTAGAATTTTTAGAAGAATCTGAAGATCTTGACGAAGCTGAATTGAACGAAGTCATGGAAGGTCTGATCGTAGAAGCCAATGATTTTTATGACCGAGAAGTAGGAAGATACGAAGAATAATTCTGCTTTTCTTCCTTAAAAAAAACTGCAATATTTTTAAAAACCTGAATCTTAATTTGTCAGGTTTTTTTTATGCTTTGAACCGAGATTAAAAGCTGTAAAAATAATCAGCATCAGCCTGCTATAATAACTTATAAATAATTATTTTTGCACGAATATTACAACTACGATTCCATAAAAATAAAATACAGCAGATCATGGTAAAAGATTTATTCGAAAGAATACAAAATAATAAAGGACCTTTAGGAAAATGGGCTTCCCAAGCTGAAGGTTATTATGTTTTTCCAAAATTGGACGGACCGCTTTCTAACAGAATGATGTTTCACGGAAATGAGGTAATTAACTGGAGTATAAATGATTATCTTGGTCTTGCCAACCATCCAGAAGTTCGAAAAGTGGATGCTGACGCTGCTGCAGAATTCGGTGCCGCACATCCAATGGGCGCTAGAATGATGTCTGGACACACAACGCTTCATGAACAATTACAAGACGAATTGGCGGCTTTTGTACACAAAGAAGCAGCTTATTTGTTGAACTTCGGTTACCAAGGAATGGTTTCTGTAATCGACGCTTTGGTTACAAAAAACGATATTATTGTTTATGACGTAGATTCTCACGCGTGTATCATTGATGGTGTCCGCCTTCACATGGGGAAACGTTTTACATACAGACATAACGATATTGAAAGTATCGAAAAAAACCTTGGTCGTGCTACAAAAATGGCTGAAGAAACTGGCGGTGGAATTTTATTAATCACTGAAGGTGTTTTCGGAATGCGCGGTCAGCAAGGAAAATTGAAAGAAATTGTTGCCTTAAAAGAAAAATACAACTTCCGTCTTTTAGTTGATGATGCGCACGGTTTTGGTACGCTTGGAAAAACAGGCGCTGGAGCAGGTGAGGAGCAAGGCGTTCAAGATCAAATTGATGTTTACTTCTCGACTTTTGCGAAATCTATGGCTAGCATCGGCGCATTTATTGCAGCTGATAAAGACATTATCGATTTCTTGAAATACAATTTACGTTCTCAAATGTTTGCAAAAGCGTTACCGTCATTGTTGGTAAAAGGTGCTTTGAAACGTTTGGATTTATTGCGTTCTAACCCAGAATTGAAAAACAAGCTTTGGGAAAATGTAGACGCATTGCAAAACGGATTAAAATCAAGAGGTTTCAATATCGGGGATACAAATACTTGCGTAACTCCAGTTTATTTGGAAGGAAGCGTTCCTGTGGCAATGATGCTGGTAAATGACTTGAGAGAAAACTATAAAATTTTCTTGTCTATCGTAATTTATCCGGTGATTCCAAAAGGGATTATCTTGTTGAGAATGATTCCGACAGCGACACATACGATGGATGATATCGAACAAACTTTGGCTGCTTTTGAAGCAATCAGAGAAAAATTAGAAAACGGAACTTACGCAAAATTAGCAGAAATCCACACTGTGGATGTGAGCGACGAGCGTTAATTGTCTTCAAATATATTGAAAAGCTATTCTTCGGAATGGCTTTTTTTATTACCTATATTTTGAACTTTACGTCTAAAAAACTTAGTAACTTTGCTTATCTTTATTGTAAATAAAAAACAAATATGAAAAAGAAAATTTTAATTTTAGGGATAGCTTTCGCATCTTTCACTTCTTGTAAAAAAGAAGAAAAACAAGTCGTGACTGAAAAAGAAATGGAACAGCAAGAAGTTTCTGTTTCTTCTAAAGACTGCTATTTATATGTGAAAGCAAAAGATACTGTAAAGCTAACTCTGGTCACAGCAAACGGCAATAATGTGTCAGGAGATTTGAGTTATAATTTCTTCGAAAAAGATAAAAATTCAGGAACAGTTTCAGGAATGTTTAAAGGCGATACGCTTTATGCAGATTATAGTTTTCAATCAGAAGGAATGAATTCTGTCAGAGAAATCGTTTTTATCAAAAAAGGAAATACTTTGGTTGAAGGTTTTGGAGATATTGCTGAAAAAGACAACAAGCAGGTTTTCAAAGACAAAAAAACGCTGAAATTTGATGGAAGCGTAGTTTTGAATAAAGTAGATTGCAAGTAAAAGGGCGCTAAGTTTTAGCTGTTAAGGTACCAAGCAAAAAAATCCCGAAGTAAATTTACTTCGGGATTTTTATTTATAAACTGTTTTTCTCAGCGCCTTAGTGCCTAAAATCTTTAGCGCCTCAATTAATGGAGTTCCTTCAAATAAGTACATCTTCTTTTGTGAATAACCGGATCAAAATGTTTCCATAAATTGTGAATAGCTGTATTATCAACCAATTCAGGCGTTCTATAACACATTTTAATTCCTTTTTCAGTAAAAGTTTTATAATATTCATTGAAAATAATCGCAGTCACGCCTTTGCTTTGATATTCAGGATGGACGCCTATTAAATAAAAAATCATGTCTTTGCTGTGATTTTTTGCTTTTAATAATTTAAGGAACCCAAAAGGAAAAAGTTTTCCTTTTATTTCTTGCAATGCTTTTGAGAATGAAGGCATTACGATGCTGAAAGCAACAATATTATGGTCTTTATCTTCTACGAACTTAATGTATTCTGGATTGATAAAACTGATGTATTTCTTTTTGAAATATTCTTTTTGGATATCGTTAATAGCAACAAAAGAGGACAGGCTTGCATAACTTTCATTGAACAAATCAAACATTTTGTCCACGTGTGGCATGACTTCCTTCGTAGTCTTAAAATTTAAAGGTTTTAATTGATATCTTCTGATGACAAGATCATTTACTTTCAAGAAAAACTCTGGTTTTACATTTTCAAATGGAAATTTGTTTTCCACATATTCCTTCTCAACTTTAAAACCTAATTTTTCAAAATGTTCTTTATAATAAGGGAAATTGTACCAAGTAATCATTGTTCCCAATTCGTCAAAACCTTCTGTCAAGACACCGACTTTGTCAAGATTTGAAAATCCCATCGGACCTTCAGCATGTTCTAAATTATTTTCGCGTCCAAATTCATAGACTTTTTCTAAAAGCGCTTTGGTCACTTCAATATCATCAATGGTGTCAAACCAGCCAAATCTCGTTTTTTTCTTTCCTTGATTGTTGACTTCGTCCCAATTGATGATTGCAGCGATTCTTCCAACAATTTTATTGTCTTTATAAGCTAAATAAAACTTAGCATCTGCATTGGTAAACGCTGGATTTTTAGTTTTATCAAAGGTTTCCAACTCTTCAGAAATAATCGGTGGAACCCAGTATTTATTGTTTTTATATAATGAAAAAGGAAATTTTACATACTCCTTTAAAAGTGATTTTGTATTCGCTTCTTTAATTGTTATCATCGTTATTCTGTTGGTTCGCCTCCGACTTCATCAAGCCTTTTCTTGTTCTCTTTTTCTTTTTTATCCTTCTTTTTGTCTTTTGACTTTTCTTCCTCTTTCTTCGGAACTCTGTTCAAAACGTCATTGTAATTTGCGTCAAATCGCCAAGAAACTCCAACTCCTCCATAAAAAATAGACGGCGTGTCTTTGACATTTTTACTGATCGAAGCGTCAATCTGAAGATTTTCATGCACCAAATATGCGGCACCGCCACGAGCAACAATATCTGAATAATAATCTCCGTCATAACCTTGGAATTCAATAAATGCAGACCATTTTTCGCTCAAGCTTCGTGTTAAAGTGGCAATTATTGCAAGGCTCGAATAATCAGATCCTACTTTGTCAGCGATAATATTGGTTACAAAAACAGATTTTCCGAATTGGTTTTGCGTAATTAACATCAATTTCGGACTCAAGGAAGGTTCGTCGCCATAGCCATAAATGTTTGAAGCGCCAAAATTAGCACCTGCATAAACGCCAACTGCAGGAATAAACTGTCTCCATTTAAACCTGTGATTCGCTTTCCAGCTGTAAAGATTTATTTTTTCTTCGTAATTTTTATAAGGATCATAAACTAGATATTTTGCTCCCAAAGTAAATTTCTTTATACCGCTTCTGTTCTCAACGCCAAGCGGAGTCGTATATCTGTCACCTTGAAACTGAAGGTTTCCAATGAATTCCAACTGCTCTAAAAAGGCGCCATAGCGAAGTGCGACTTCCATTCCAAGACCTTTTGTCTCGTTATTTGTAAGCTTGTGATCTTCTAAAATTCCATAAACTCCGGCTTCTGCCTGAATTATTGTTTTTCCAACTGAAAATGCCGACATCGACTCACCTGGTCGGTTTGAATTAATGACGTCAGTAAATTGTGCATAAGTTGCAGTTGTCGAAATTGCAAAAAAGGTCAGTAAAATTGACTTTAATTTAGGCATATTTTTTGAGGTTTTTAGTGTGGATTGGTTATTATAACCCAAATGTACTATAATTTATTATTTATTTAAGAACGATATTTTAATTTTAAATATTCTATTTAGTAATTTTACAACATTAAATTTATGGCTATGCAAACTGCATCTTTTTTAAACTTACTTGAAACGCTATTAATAATTGTCTTAATTTATTATGCGCTGAAATTTTTAGCTAGATTGTTTTTTCCGATCATGGTAAAAAGCGTAGTTGAAAAAGCGCAAGAAAATTTTCAGCAACAACAGCAAAATTATCAGAGAAATCAAAATACCCAAGATGATTTCGTAAATACAAATCGCAAATCTGACAAACCTCGCGAGACTAAAAAAGTAGGCGAGTACATCGATTATGAAGAAATAGACTAAACTTTTCTTTGAATATATTTGCCGTAAATGCGTATCTTCACGCCTTTATTTATTTGTTTTCAATTTAAGCTCATGAAAATAATCAGCAAGTATTATCCTCATTTATTGGCCATTTTAGGCTTTGTTTTAGTTTCCTTAATTTATTTCTATCCTGTCATGCAAGGCAAGCAGCTTTATCAGTCTGATATTGCGCAGTATACAGGAATGGCCAAAGAACAGAACGATTTTCGTGCTGAAGAAAAACAAGAGCCCTATTGGACAAATTCTGCTTTTGGAGGAATGCCAACTTATCAATTGGGTGCACAATATCCAAATGATGCCGTTGGTGGTTTAGATGACGTATTGCGTTTTCTGCCTCGCCCAGCGGATTATTTATTTCTATATTTCTTAGGATTTTACGGACTGCTTTTGGTCTTAAAAGTGGATCCGCTGAAAGCCTTTTTCGGAGCTTTAGCCTTCGGATTTTCCACTTATTTGATAATTATTCTCGGCGTAGGCCACAATGCAAAAGCACACGCAATCGCTTATATGCCGATGGTTGTTGCCGGAGTTATTCTCGTTTTCAGGCGAAAATATGTTCTCGGAGGCTTGGTCACGATGATTGCCGGAGCTTTGGAAATCAATGCCAATCACTTTCAAATGACTTATTATCTGCTGTTTTTGCTTTTGGCAATCGGCATTTACTTTTTGATTAAATATATAAAGGAGAAAGATTTCAAAGGATTTCTTATTTCCATAGGAGTTTTTACTATCGCCGGAATTCTGGCAATCGGAGCAAATGCAACGAGTTTGATGGCAACTTCAGAATATGCTGATTTCAGCATGCGTGGCAAAAGCGAGCTCACTTTCAATCCGGATGGGACAAAAAATGATACAAAATCGGCAATGTCTTATGAATATATTACCGAATATAGTTATGGTGTTGCAGAAAGCCTAAACTTGATTGCGCCTAGATTATTTGGCGGTTCTAATTCTGAAAAACTAGGAAGCGATTCACATATTTATGAATTTATAACAGCGAAAGGTGCAAGTCCAGAAGAAGCAAAAGGCTTTGCGGAAAGCTATGGATATACTTATTGGGGCGACCAGCCGATTGTTGCGGCGCCGGCATATATCGGAGCGGTAGTTTTCTTTTTATGCGTTTTGGCATTGTTTCATGACAAGCGAAAAATCAAATATGCGTTTTTGGCTGGAGCTGTTTTCTCACTGCTTCTTTCATGGGGGAAAAATTTCCCTGCGCTTACTGATTTCTTTATTCATAATGTTCCGATGTATGACAAATTCAGGGCAGTTTCCTCAATTCAGGTTATTTTAGAATTGTGCATTCCAGTCTTGGCTGTCATGGGATTGCAAAGTTTTTTCAGGTCGGAAAAAGACGAACAGTGGAAATCTTTGAAATGGTCAGCAATTGCAAGTTTAGGTTTGATAGTTGTGCTTTTCATTGCCAAAGGAATGTTTGATTTTAGCGGTCCGATGGATGCGCGAGTGGAAGAAATGTTCAATCAATCTGGCGGGCCAACTTTTGGAACAGACTTTATACAAGCTTTAAAATTAGACAGAAAAAATCTTTATGCAGCCGATTTATTACGCTCAGGCGTTTTAATTTTCATAGTTGCCGGCCTTTTATGGCTTTACATTAAAAATAAATTATCACACACAATTTCAGTTATTTTAATCGGACTTTTTATGGTCGGAGATTTATTCTTCGTAGATAAAAAATACGTTGATAGTAGCGGATTTGTTAGTGCGAGAGAAGTAAGAGAACCGTTTCAGCCCACACAATCTGACGAGCAAATTCTTCGTGACACAACACATTATAGAGTTTATGAAATTGAAGGAAGACTGCAGGCTAGAACTTCTTATTTCCATAAATCATTGTCAGGTTATAGCGCCGTTCGTCCGAGGAGAATTGAGCAGCTGTTTGATTACCAGATTGCCAAAAAGAATTTAGAGGTATTGAATATGCTGAACACGAAATATGTGATTCAGGTAGATGAAAAAGGACAAGAATATCCAATCATAAATCCAGATGCGAATGGAAATGCATGGTTTGTAAAAAGCGTGAAATTCGTAGATTCTCCAGATGCTGAAATGAAAGCTTTGGATAAATTAGACACTAAAAATGAGGCGGTTGTAAATAACAAGGAGTTTAAATTTGCGATTGCAAATTCGTATGTAAAAGATACTACGGCTTCAATTGTAGCTACAGTTTACAAGCCAAATCATATAAAATACGTTTCAAATAACCCAAATAAAGGTCTGGCCGTTTTCTCTGAAATTTATTATCCAAAAGGCTGGAATGTAACGATTGATGGAAAATCTGCGGAGCATTTTAGAGCAGATTATACGTTAAGAGCTTTAGAAATTCCAGCAGGAAAACATACGATTGAATTCAAATTTGAGCCTCAAGTTGTCAAAACCGGAAGCACGATTACATTGATTAGTTCCATTATAATGCTGTTGCTTTTATTGGGTGGAATTTATTTTGAAAATAGAAGGAAAAAATCAGATTCAGAATTTAAAAATTAAGTTATCGAGTTGCAACTCATGGCTCATAATTCATAACTCATAATTTTGAAAAAAGTATTAATAATCACGTATTATTGGCCACCAGCGGGAGGTCCTGGTGTACAGCGCTGGCTGAAGTTTGTGAAGTATTTGCCTGATTTTGGAATCCAACCAATTGTTTATATTCCTGAAAATCCTACTTATCCAATTATTGATAAAGAATTAGTTTCTGAGGTTTCAGACAAAGCCATTATTTTAAAAAATAAGATTTTTGAACCGTATGGTTTTGCGTCGATTTTTTCAAAAAATAAAACTAAAAAAATAAGTTCCGGAATTATTCCAAACCAAAGAAAACAGTCTTTTATGGAGAAGCTTTTTCTTTGGATCCGTGGCAACCTTTTTATTCCCGATGCTCGTGTTTTCTGGGTAAAACCTTCGGTGAAATACTTAGAAAAATACATACAAGAAAACCAAATTGAAACGATTATAACTTCTGGTCCGCCGCATAGTTTGCACTTGATTGGATTGGGCTTGAAAGAGAAAGTAAATGTAAAATGGTTCGCCGATTTTCGCGATCCTTGGACGACAATTGGCTATCATAATAAATTGAGATTGTCAGCTTCGGCATCAAAAAAACACAAAGATTTAGAATCAAAAGTTTTAAATACTGCTGATGTGATTTTGGTGACGAGCAATACTACAAAAAAAGAATTTGAAACATTGACATCAAAACCAATTGAAGTCATTACGAATGGTTTTGACGTAGAAAAAATTGAAAATCAGGCTCTTGACCAAAAATTTTCTTTAGCGCATATCGGTTCTTTTCTATCTGAAAGAAATCCAAGAATTTTGTGGAAATGCCTGAAAGAATTAGTTAAAGAAAATCCTGATTTTAAAAATGATTTCCAGTTGAAATTAATCGGCGCGGTAAGCCAAGAAGTTTTGGATGCCATTTCGGAATTCAAACTAGATAAATTTGTCAATAATTTGGGCTATGTTTCGCATAAAACGGCCGTTGAACACCAAAGAAAATCGCAAGTTTTATTGCTGATTGAAATCAATTCTGAAGAAACAAAAAGCATAATTCCAGGGAAATTATTTGAATATATGGTTTCAGAAAGGCCAATTATTGCTATTGGTCCGGAGGGTTCAGATTTTTCAGAAATTATCCAAAATACAAATACAGGAATTTTTGTAAAATACGATGAAATCGAAAAGTTAAAAGATTCTATTTTGAAGTATTACGAAGAATTTAAAAAAGGAAATCTGAAAGCAAATGCAGTCGGATTGCAACAATACAGCAGAAAAAGCTTGACGGAAAAGCTTTCGAAAGTACTGAAATCTCAAATCTAATATCTCAAATCTAAAATGGGAATCGTATTAAATCAATCTGCCAAAAACATTGCCGTGACCTATTTTGGTTTCGGAATTGGCGCTATTAATGCGATGTTTCTATACACCAGTTTCCTTGGAAAAACCCATCTTGGAATCGTTACTTTTTTACTTTCCGCAGCAAATATTATGATGCCGTTAATGGCTTTTGGAGTCCAAAGTACGCTGATTCGATTTTACAATAGATATAAAGACGAAACCGAACGCGAGCGTTTTTTGAGTTTTATGCTTTTGATGCCTTTATTTCTGATTGTTCCAATTTGTATCATTACTTTTTTTGGCTATGATGTTATCGCTTCCATAATTATTGGCAACAATCCAACCGTTGAACCATTCCTTTGGCTGATACCGATTATCGGTATTTTTATGGGCTATTTCGAAGTGTTTTATGCTTGGGTAAAAGTGCACATGAAGTCCGTTTTTGGGAATTTTATAAGCGAAGTTTTGGTTCGGGCTTTGATTTCAATGATGCTTTTTGCAGTACATTTTGATTGGGTAAGCAAGGAATTTTTTATTTATAGCCTGACTGCAATTTACGGATTGCAAACACTGGCTATGTTTATTTATGCAATAAAAGTGCATCGCCCGATTATTCAATTTAAGATTCCTGAAAAAGCTAGAGAGATTTTCGGCTATTCATTTTTTATCATTTTATCAGGAAGCGTTGCCGTTTTTCTGTTGGATTTTGATAAAGTAATGATTCCGGCCTATTTGAAAATTGGTGAAAATGCGGTGTATTCTGTAGCCATTTTTATCGCGACAGTAATTGCAGTTCCAAGTCGTGCAATGCTCCAAATTATTTACCCAATTACGGCAAAATTGATGAGCGAAGATAAAATGGAGGAATTGGATGATTTGTATAAAAAAAGCGCCATCAACCTGCAGGTTTTTGGTGGTTTGGTCATGCTCGGAATTTTTCTAAACATAAAACAGCTTTACTTAATCATTCCAGGAAATTATTCTGGAGGAATTTTGACCGTTTTCATGATCGGGCTCGGAAAGTTTTACGATGCCATTTTAGGAAACAACAATGCCATAATTTTAAACACGAAATATTACCGAATGGTGCTGCTTTTCGGATTGCTTTTGGTATTGATGATGGTGGTTTTGGTGATGATTTTTGTCCCGATGTACGGAATTACCGGCGCAGCTTTGGCAACTTTGATTTCGATGTTTATTTACAACACGGTCAAGCTTTTGTTTGTAGTAAAAAAGATGAATTTGTATCCGTTTACAATAAATACGCTCAAATCTTTTGCCGTATTGATCGGCGTTTTCTGCCTGTTTTATTTCTGGGATTTTCCTTTTAATCCTTTTATAAGCATCGTTTTGAAATCAATTTTAATTACAATAGTTTACGTTTATTTGAACTACATTTTTAAAATTTCTACGGATATTAATTACGTTTTGAAAAATGTGACTTCTAAGATTTTCAGTTACGTCCAAAAATAATAAATCCCGCAAACCTCACAGTCGCGGGATTTATAACAAACCTAACCAACCAATTTTAATAATCAACCAAATTATTAAATTCTTATTAGAATAACCAGTTCTAATATTATATTTTATTTCAAGTTTCGTGCCAAAGTTAAAATGTCAGCTTTTTGGAACTCATAATTTATGTTAAACAGTTCTATAGCTTTTCTTTCAAGTATTTTCCTGTAATTGAGCTTTTGTTTTTTACGATATCCTCGGGAGTTCCTGAAGCGATTAATTGTCCTCCATTTTCTCCGCCTTCGGGACCGATGTCAATAATATAATCAGCACATTTTATCAAATCTAAATTATGCTCAATCACGATAATCGAATGTCCTTTGTCTAAAAGCGCGTCAAACGAAGCCAATAATTTTTTGATATCGTGGAAATGTAATCCTGTCGTCGGTTCATCAAAAACAAATAGCGCCTTGTCTTTCGTAGATCCTTTAACCAAAAATGATGCCAATTTGATACGTTGTGCTTCCCCGCCAGAAAGCGTTGAAGACGACTGTCCTAATTGAACATAACCCAATCCAACATCTTGTAAAGGCTGTAATTTCTGAGTGATTTTCGCCTGTCCATTTTCCTTGAAAAAAGAAACCGCATCGTCGATTGTCATCGTTAAAATGTCGTCGATATTTTTTCCTTCGTAAGCGACTTCGAGGATTTCTTTTTTGAAACGTTTTCCGTTGCAAGTATCGCAAAGCAGTTGAACGTCGGCCATGAAAACCATTTCCACATTGATAGAACCTTCGCCTTTGCAGGTTTCGCAACGACCTCCGTCAACATTAAAAGAGAAATGTTTTGGCTGGTAATTTCTGATTTGTGATAATTTCTGCTTTGCAAATAAATCACGAATATCGTCGTAAGCCTTGATATAAGTCACCGGATTAGATCGCGAACTTCTTCCAATCGGATTTTGGTCTACATATTCAATATGTTTGATCGCCTGGTAACTTCCGGTCATTTCCGTAAACTGTCCGGCTTTTTCGCCAACGCCTTCCAACACTTTTTGCATCGCTGGAAAAAGGATTTTTTTGACCAAAGTACTTTTTCCGCTACCCGAAACTCCAGTGATCACGGTCAAAACTTCCAAAGGAAAACGGACGTCAATATTTTGAAGGTTATTTTCGCGAGCGCCTTTGATGTCAATAAAATTTTTATGCTTTCTGCGGATTCTCGGCGTCTTGATTTCTTCTTCTCCATTCAAATATTTTGCCGTCAAAGAATCTGCTTTCAAGATTTCTTCATAAGTTCCTTGCGCGACTAATTCTCCGCCAAAAGTTCCAGCTTCCGGACCGATGTCAATGATCATATCGGCCGCTTTCATAATGTCTTCGTCGTGTTCAACAACGATTACGGTATTTCCAAGGTCACGTAGCGAAAGCAAAACTTTAATCAATCTTTCCGTGTCTTTTGGATGCAGACCAATACTCGGCTCGTCCAAAATATACATCGAGCCGACCAAACTGCTTCCCAAAGAGGTCGCCAAATTGATTCGTTGTGATTCTCCACCAGAAAGCGTGGCTGAATTTCGGTTCAAAGTCAGATAATCCAAACCAACTTCTGTCAAGAAAGCCAAGCGATTGTTGATTTCCAAAAGCAATCTTTTTGCTACTTTAATATCATATTCAGAAAGTTCTAAATTTTTGAAAAAAGTAACCAAATGTTTAATTGGCAAATCGACCAAATCTGAAATCGTCTTGTTGTTGATTTTAATGTAATTCGCTTCATCACGAAGACGTTTTCCGCGACAATCAGGGCATTTTGTTTTGCCACGATAACGAGAAAGCATCACGCGATTCTGGATTTTATAGTTTTTGACTTCCAATTCCCTGAAGAAATCGTTCAATCCGACAAACTCTTTATTTCCTTTCCAAACCAGCGCTTTTTGTTCATCAGTCAATTGAAAATAGGGCTTGTGAATCGGGAAATCAAATTTATGTCCTTTCTTCACCAATTCGTCTCTGTAAAAGCTCATGCTTTCGCCTCGCCACGGATAAATTGCATTTTCAAAAATCGATAAAGCCGTATTCGGAATCACTAATTCTTCATCAATTCCAATAATATTTCCATAACCTTGACACGTCGGGCAAGCGCCATACGGATTATTAAAACTGAACAAATGAACGTTCGGCTCAAAGAATTGGATTCCGTCCAACTCAAAATTATTGCTGTATGTTTTTTTGTTTTCGGTACCTAATTCTTGCAAGTAACAAATTCCTTTTCCTTCGTAAAAAGCAGTCTGAACCGCATCTGCCAAACGATTATAGAATTCTTCTTCGTCTTTCACGACAATTCTGTCGATGATTAAAAGGATGTCTTTATTGTCTAAAGAATGGCTTTCGATTTCATCTAAACGAATCATTTCGTTGTTGACCAAAATCCTTGCAAAACCTTGCTGCAATAACGCTTTTAGTTTGTCTTCTAACGCGCGTCCTTCCTCCAAATGAATAGGAGCGAGGAGCAACCATTTGCTTTCAGGTTCAAAATTTTTGACGTCGTTCATTACGTCAGAAACCGTATCTTTTTTTACTTCTTGGCCTGAAACCGGTGAAAAAGTCTTTCCGATTCTTGCAAAAAGCAATTTTAAGTAGTCATAAATTTCGGTAGAAGTTCCGACAGTTGAACGCGCATTTGTGGTATTTACTTTTTGTTCAATGGCGATTGCCGGAGCGATTCCTTTGATATAATCCACTTTTGGCTTGTCTAATCTGCCTAGAAACTGCCTTGCATATGAAGACAGGCTTTCTACATATCTTCGCTGTCCTTCGGCATATAAAGTGTCAAACGCCAGGCTCGATTTTCCAGAGCCGGAAAGTCCCGTAATTACGACTAATTTATTGCGAGGAATCACGACGTCCAAATTCTTAAGATTGTGAATTTGAGCGCCTTTGATAATAATATTTGATTTTGGTTCGATTTTTGTAATATCTATGATCATAGCATAATTTGAGAAAGCAAAGTTAACTAATTTGCGCGGAAGTAAATTTCGGAAATGTCTTTGCAATTCAATGTTAATGTACTTATAAATCTAGTGAAATAGGTACTTTTTCTGAAGTTAAAGCTATGTGAAAATTATTTTATTGTACAATTAATGTTAAAATTCAATATTTTATTTGGTACTATAAAAAAAATTATGCTACATTTGGCTCAACATTAATCTTAATTTAACATTTGCCTATTACAACAAAATTACTTTTTTAGAAATTATTTCAATTACAACCAAAAACTAAAAGGTAATATTATGGCTAATGTTCAACTCCCAGACGCTTTATTGGTAAAGAGTTATGTCGCAGGTGACGAAAATGCCTTGGCGATTCTAATCAATAGACACCAATCAAAAATTTACGGTTTTATTTATTCAAAACTATCAGATAGAGATATCACTGATGATGTTTTTCAAGATACTTTTATTAAAGTCATCAAAACTTTAAAATCAGGATCTTACAATGAAGAAGGGAAATTTCTTCCTTGGGTGATGCGTATTGCGCATAACTTGATTGTAGATCATTTCAGAAAAAACAAAAAAATGCCGATGTTTAGAGAAACTGAAGAGTTTTCAATCTTCTCTATCATGTCTGATACTTGCCCAAATATTGAAAGCAGAATGATTACAAGTCAAGTGGAATCTGATCTTCAAAAGCTAATTGAAGAGCTTCCAGATGATCAAAAAGAGGTACTGCTGATGCGTATTTATCAAGACTTGAGTTTTAAGGAAATCTCAGAATTGACGGGAGTTTCCATCAATACAGCTTTAGGCAGAATGCGCTATGCGCTAATGAATTTGAGAAAAGTGATTGAAAAGCACCAAATAATATTAACTAATTAACAATATTCATCAAGTTGTTGCGTTAAAAGTAGAAACAAACCTAAATTATATGGCAAAAATCTACTCTAAAAAATCATTAGCAACGACACAAATGCAACCAAAAAAAGAGACAATATCATTTTTATTAAATTACTCTAAAGCTTTAAGCTACATTAAAGTAAAAGGTTTGAAATTTGAGTCAATCGCTAATTGAGAAGTATCCCGATGAGAAAATTATCGGGATATTTTTTGTTTATACCGCAGATTCGCAGAATTTTTAACTCAAAAAAATATTTAAGATAGTTTTAATCAAAAAGAAAAAATCTGCGAATCTGCGGTTATTTTTTTACAAGTTCCGCTAAAATCTTCTTGTTTCCAATAGTCCTGGTAATAATATCTTTTTCCAAATTCCAGCCTCTTGCCGGAGAATATTCTCTTCCATACCAAATCATTTGAAGATGCAATTCATTCCATAATTCTTCTGGAAAAATCTTCTTTGCATCGCGTTCCGTTTCCACAACATTTTTGCCGCTCGACAATCCCCAGCGATACATTAATCGGTGAATATGCGTATCAACTGGAAACGCTGGGACGCCAAAAGCTTGTGACATCACTACGCTTGCCGTTTTATGGCCAACTGCAGGAAATGATTCTAGAGCTTCAAAACTCTGCGGAACTTCGCCATTATATTTGTCAACCAAAATTTGTGAAAGACCATAAATTCCTTTAGATTTCATCGGAGAAAGACCGCACGGACGAATGATATCCTGAATTTCTTCAACCGTCATTTTTATCATATCGTAAGGATTATCGGCTTTAGCAAAAAGCAACGGCGTAATTTGATTCACCCGAATATCAGTACATTGCGCAGAAAGCAAAACGGCAATCAATAAAGTATAAGCATCTTTATGGTCTAAAGGAATGGGAATCGTGGGATATAATTCTTTTAACGTAGTAATAACGAAATTGGCACGCTCTTTTTTGGTCATTTTTAGCTAATTTTATAGCTGTAAATTTACGATTTCAATGGCAAAATCAATTACAATTTAAAAAATCAATTGCAATTTCAAGATCGTAAACGTTACAAATAAATCAAAAATCATAATTCATAAATCAAAAATCATAATTCATAATTCATAAATCAAAAATAAAACTATGTCATTAAAAATAGGAGACAAAGCGCCTGATTTTTCAGGTTTTGACCAAGACGGAAAATTTCACCAGTTAGAAGATTATAAAGGAAAAAAATTAGTAGTTTTCTTTTATCCAAAAGCAAGCACGCCAGGTTGTACTGCGGAAGCTTGTGATTTGCGAGATAATTTTGAGCGTTTCAAAGCAAATAATTATGAGCTTTTAGGCGTAAGCGCTGATGCTCAAAAAGCGCAATTAAAGTTTAAAGATAAATTCAATCTACCGTTTCCGCTTTTAGCTGATGAAGAAAAAGAAGTAATTCAAGATTTTGGAGTTTGGGGACCAAAGAAATTTATGGGAAGAACTTACGATGGAATTCACAGAACAACTTTTGTGATCAATGAAGAAGGAATTATAGAAGATATTATTTCTGACGTAAAAACAAAAGCGCACGCAAATCAGATTTTGAAGTAAAAACTAAACCGCAGATTAGCAGATTTTAAATTTTAATCTGTGAATCTGCGGTTATTTGTTTTATTTTCGAAAATTCTAATTCGTGCTTTCTTCCATCAGTTTTTTAGGATCATATCCAAAAAGATTGTCTTTTTTGATCATTTCGGCAATACCTTTTGGAAGCATTTCTTCCCAGCCTGGTTTTCCTTTGCTGATCATTTTTAAAACTTCTCTTGAGAAAATTTCTAAGTCATTTTCGTCAAAATCAGTGATATCGACTACTTTTCCATTGAATTTAAAGAATTTGTACAACTCTTTCATTCTTGGATGAACTTTCAGGTTTTCAGAGTTAATTACAACTCCGTTTTCATCTTTCATCGGATATAAGAAAACTTTTAAATCTCGGTAGAATAATTTACCGAAAGCTTCCAAAATGCCGCCGCTCAAGTGACGGTAATATTTCTCGTCAAAAACGTCAACTAAATTGCTAACTCCCATAGCCAATCCCATTCTGGCTTTGGTGTAATTAGAGAAATATTCGACTACTTTATAGTATTCTTGGAAGTTAGAAATCATTACGGTTTGACCCAAAGAACAAAGCAATTCAGCTCTGTCCATGAAATCTCTTTCATCAATTTCTCCGTCTGAACGAAGATTTGAAAGCGTAATTTCAAAAACTACGAGCGTATTTTCCTCTTGAACTTTATTTTCCTCTAGAAACATTTCAAGCGATTTTTTATACATATCCATGTTGACTTTCGTCACAGGACGGAAACTTCCTCTCAAAGCAAGGATATTTTTCTTGTATAAAATCGCTGCAGGCAGCACGTTATTTCCATCCGGATCAAACATTACCGCATCTGTCATTCCGTTTTTAACCAATTGCAAGCTCATCAAACGGTTGTCAACATCAGCAAAACGAGGTCCTGAGAAATTTATCGTGTCAATTTCCAACTGGTCTTTATCCAAATGGTCGTACAAATAGCGAAGTAATTTCTTTGGATCGTTATATTTATAAAAAGCGCCATAAATCAAGTTAACTCCCAGAACTCCAAGGGTTTCTTGCTGTAATCTGGCGTCAGTTTCTTTGAAGCGAATGTGAAGTACAATTTCATTATAATCTTCGTCTGGCTCAATTTGATATTTAATTCCAACCCAGCCGTGGCCTTTGAATTGCTTTGCAAAGTCAATGGTAGCCACTGTATTTGCATAACTGAAGAACATTTTGCTTGGATGTTTGTCCCTTTTTAAACGCTGTTCCACCAAATTTACTTCGTGGGAAAGCATTTTTTTAAGCCTCGCTTCAGTGACATATCGTCCATCAGTTTCAGAACCATAAATTGCGTCGCTAAAATCTTTGTCATAGGCAGACATGGCTTTTGCGATTGTGCCTGAAGAACCGCCCGTTCTAAAGAAATGTCTTACAGTTTCCTGTCCAGCACCAATTTCGGCAAAAGTACCATAAATATTTTCGTTCAGGTTGATACGCAGGGCTTTGTCCTTGATTGAAGGGATTTGTTCAATCATCCTGTCGCCCTTGAGCTTGATTTCGTTTTCGAAGTTTATCATAGTTATTGCAATACTTAGGCAAAGTTAACAAAATCGGGGTTTTATTAAACAGAATTAATCCTATTTTTGTAAAAAATTAACGAAGGTGAAAGTATATTTTTTGGGCACAGGAACTTCGCAGGGCATTCCGGTTATTGGAAGTAATCATCCTGTCTGCAAAAGTGACGATCCAAAAGACAAAAGACTGCGTGTTTCGGTATGGATTTCTTGGGATGATTATTCTTTCGTAGTTGACTGCGGGCCTGATTTCAGACAGCAGATGCTGGTTTCTGGATGCACAAAATTAGACGGAATCTTATTTACCCACGAACACGCAGATCACACCGCTGGTTTGGATGACATCCGTCCGTTTAATTTCCGTCAGGGAAATATTCCGATTTACCTTCATGAACGCGTTTTGTCATCTTTGCAAGAACGTTTTGGTTATATTTTTGAAACAGTAAATAAATATCCTGGCGCGCCCTCCGTTGCCCCAGTTGAAGTACAGAATAATCTTAATTTTTCTATTGGAAATAAAACTGCGATTCCTATAAATGTCATGCATGGAGATCTTCAAGTTTTTGGCTATAGAATTGATGATTTTGCCTATCTGACGGATGTAAAAACCGTAGAAGATGTTGAAATCGAAAAGTTGCAAAATTTAAAAGTCTTAGTCGTAAATGCGTTGCGGGAAGAACCACATCATTCTCATTTCAATTTGCAGGAAGCTTTGGATTTTATCAATCTCATAAAACCTGAAAAGGCTTATTTGACGCACATTAGCCACACAATGGGCTTTCATGAAGAAGTGCAAAATCGTCTTCCAGAAAATGTTTTTTTAGCCTATGATAACCTTCAAATAACTATTTAATATTTTAAAATAAATGAAAAAACCGTTGCTTTATCTGTTCATATTTTCAGTTTTGCTGAACATTTTTACCTACATGTATTTTACTAAAAAAAGCAAATTTGAAGAAGATAGAATTGAAAATTTTCAAAAGGAATCTAAAGCAAAAAAAGATTCAATTGCTTCTTTAAATAGCAAATTGCAAGAAGCTGATTATTTTTCGCTTCCTTATAATGACAATGCGATAGAATATTATGAGAATTTTGATGTCAATCAACTTTCTTCAGAAGTTCGTGATGAGATAATGTCTTTGAATACTGCTCCAAATGGAAATTCATTGACAAAATATGATCCTATTGATGGTAATAAGCCAATCATCAACAAGATTAAAATTTTAAACCACCGATGGATTATTGCTGATTTTACCATTGGAAATGCTTGGGGCGAAGTGTTGATCAAATATTTCAAGAATGAAGGAAAGCCGACAGAATTTGAAACTATCGAGACTTTTATTTACCCAAATACTTTGAAATAGAAGTTTTTTCATAATTTTATAGTCTCTCAAATCTTTCAATGTACATGAAGAAAATATTTTTATTTATTGCCACTATTGTATTGCTTTATTCTTGCAGAGATTTAGGCGGCTCTTCTGGTGATTCTAGAATCAAAAAAGACAGCCTTGGAACCGTAGTTGGAACTGATAAAGATGATAAAGGATGTGTAACTTCTGCTGGTTATAAATGGTCAATTTTAAAAAACACCTGTGTTCGTCCTTTTGAAGTCGGCGTTCGTTTGAATCCTGTTGCCGAAATTAAGGCGGGAGATCCTGTCGTAAGCGCTTTTGTAGTTTTGGAAGAAGAGGATGGAAATAGGGCAGAATTATATATTCCAAACGAAAAATCATCTATTCTGATGGAAAGAAAATCTGAAAAAGAACCTTTTGTTAAAGATGATTGGAAATTAATCACTCTAAAAGGTTACACTTTGAAAAAAGGAGATTCAATTATGTATGCCGGTGCTTTGATTAACGAGGAAGCAGTGACAGGAAGCGACAATCCAGAAGATTAAGTTTATTTATAAAAAATTTAACCGCAGATTCGCTGATTAAAAAATCTGTGAATCTGCGGTTTTTTTATGTCATAATTTGTATATCGTGGCAAATTAATTATTCTCCAGCCAATTTTTCAAGTCATAAAAATTCTGAGGTGAAACTCCATGACCAATCGGATATTCTTTGTAAGTGACATCAATTCCCAAATTCTTCAATGCTTCCGGTGCTTTTCTTGCCCAATCAACTGGTATGACCTGATCTTGAGTTCCGTGCGAAACGAACATTTTTAAATTTTTGAAATCTTTATTTTCATATCCAGAAGCTAAAATTTCAGTATTCAAATAACCGCTTAAAGCAACAACTCTTTTAATTTTTTCGGGATAACTTAAAGCAACCGCATAGCTCAAAATCGTTCCTTGGCTGAAACCGATCAAAGTCACGTTTTCAGAATCAATCGGCAATTCAGAAACCAATTCGCTGATAAATCTTGCAATCAAATCTCTAGACTCAATCGCTTGCTTATCATCTGAAAATTTATTTTGGTCTGTGTCAAAAGTAATCGCATACCAAGCATGTCCGTAAGGTTGCAGGTCATAAGGCGCGCGTGCAGAAAGCACATAATATTCGTCTGGAAGTTCTGAGGCAAAAGAAAACAAATCTTCCTCGTTGCTGCCGTAACCGTGAAGCAAAAGCAACAACGGATTTTTTTCTTTTTTTATTTTTGGTTCTCTGATGAGATATTCAAGGCTTGATTTCATTTATTTTAAGTAAGATTTTTAAAGAATTTTTGGAAAAAACTTCCCAAAAACGGAATCAGGTTCATCTGTCCTTGAAGCGCGCTGATAAAACTATAAGCCCAAAGAATAAAGATAAAAATGTAAAGCGAAGACGAAATCATCCAGCTGTCAAAAAGCCCGACAGGATATCCTAATGCGAAAAACAGGAGGAAAATTCCTAAAGTTTGGCGAATGTGGAAAGACGCAAAAGCATTCTTTGAATCGTTGTTCATTATGATTGCAATAATTGTCCCGATAATCGTAATGTGGCTGACTATTGCAATGTTTTTTCCTTCTTCAACAGTATTTTTCATAAGTTATTTGTTTAAAACTAATTTTTTATTATTCAAAATTCCATACGCTTTTCCCTTCATTTCTTGTCCAAGGAAAGCAGAATTTTTAGATTTTGACAAAATATTTTCTTTAGTAAATGTCCAATTTCCTTCTGGATTGAAAAGCGTCAAATTAGCTACATTTCCTTCTTTTATTTCTGAACTTTCTATGGAGAACACTTCTTTTCCAGACACCAATTTTGCAATTACAATTTCCAAAGGAAGAACAGTTAGCAAAGATCCAAAAGCACTTTCCAAACCAATTGTTCCGTTTTTTGCCAAATCAAATTCCATCTTTTTGTGCTCGATGTCCATCGGATTATGGTCAGACGTAATCATATCGATTGTACCATTTTTTACGGCTTCCACCAAAGCTTTTCGGTCTGATTCTGTTCTTAAAGGAGGCGTAACTTTAAATCTTGTATCAAATCCATCTAAATTTTCATCAGTCAAAACCAAATTATGAACAGCAACGGAACACGTTACGTTTAAACCTTTTGCTTTGGCGCCCTTGATTAATTCGACTGATTTTGCCGTAGAAATCGTCGGGATATGCAATTTTCCTCCTGTATATTCTAAGATAAATAAGTTTCTGGAAATCTGCAATTCTTCTGCCAAAGCCGGAATTCCTTTTAATCCTAATCTTGTGCTGACAATTCCTTCGTTTGCAACTCCGGTTCCTTTGATGTTGGAATCTTGCGAATAAGCAATCACCAAACCGTCAAAATCCTGAACATATTGCAAAACGATTTTCAAAAGATTCGCGTTCGAAAGGCTTTTATTGTAATCTCCAAAAGCAACGGCTCCAGAGTTTTTCATATCAAAAAGTTCGGCCAAATCATTTCCTTCGCTAGATTTTGTCAAAGCG
The DNA here is from genome assembly GCA_029959295.1 of Flavobacteriaceae bacterium PS02334. GTDB lineage: Bacteria > Bacteroidota > Bacteroidia > Flavobacteriales > Flavobacteriaceae > Flavobacterium. The sequence goes on from JASCOH010000002.1 coordinate 158,689, forward strand.
CCAATCGGAAATAAATCGGTTGCAAAACCAGCTGATTTGCTTTTTACAAAGCTCACACTTAGCTGATTGTCTACAATAGGAAAACTGTTTGGTTGCATTGCAATTGCTGTAAATCCGCTTTTTCCAGCTGTATTCAAACCGTTTGAAATCGTTTCTCTATCTTCAAAACCAGGCTCGCCCAAACTTACGCTCGAATCAAACCAGCCTTGTGAAACGTGCAGGTTTTCTAATTCTAGAATTTTAAAATTATCTGGACTTGGGAGCTGGTTTCCAATTTTTGTAATAAAGCCGTTTTCCACTTGAATGTCGGCAGTTTGATTGTGATTCGGACTTTTCGGATCAATGATTTTTGCTTGTCGAATAATCAGGTTCATATTTCTATAATTGTTGTGTGTCGTTTCTTTTTGGCCACAGATTTAAAGGATTTCCACGGATTTTTCGTTTCAGAATAAATCATTTTAATCCTTTAAATCTGTGGCAAATATTTTTATTTTACTTCAAAAATTTCTGAATCAATATTTCTATGACTAAAAATAATAGTGTTAAAAACACAAACCATTTCCAGATTTCGTTATCAGTTCTGTCGGTTTGCAAAGTGTCAAAAACGTTGTCAATGCTGTCAATTACATTATAATCGGAAAGCAAAGCTTCGTTGGATACAGCCAAATCACTTTCGGTTCTGTCATAATTAAAGCTAATCTTTTTCAGCAATTCGTCTTTTTTATAGATTCCGAAATTTCCGGCTTCTTGAGGAAAATCGTTAAATGTCAATTTTACTTTGTTGTTCAAAATCTGTTGCATCGGAATAAATTTCTCCGAAGCATTTTCCGAAAGACTTTTTATTTCCAAAATTTCATCTTTTGACAATAAAGCATCAATTAAAAACGGACTATTTTCTCCAATTGTCAAAGCATTAATTCCAGTTTTTTGACTGCTTTGCGCCATATTATAAAATGTTGGAACAATCAATGGCGAATTCTGGAAATTAGAATTTTCCTTATTTATCGGAGCAGAAAATACATAAACCGAACTTACCGGATTTTGAATCGCCGTCAAGAACGAACTTTGGTCTTCAAATCCAAGAATAGAAGGAAAAGCACTTGAAATAGCAAACGAATTTTTGATATTTGGATATTGGAAATTATCAATTTTTTTCTCAAAAACCGTACTGTAAAGCGGATGGCTGAAAGCGATTTTTGAAACTAATTTCTCTTTGTTTTCTATAGCTTTGAATTGGATGCCACCAAAATTTTGCATCAAGCTATTTAAGTTAGAAACAGAACTTTCAGAAGCCGGAATTACAATCAAATTTCCTCCTTTTTCAACGAAAGATTTTAAAGTCGTTTGCAAAGCTTGGGGAATTTCCTGAACTTCGTTTAAAACAATCGCATCTTGTTTTTCAAGTTGATTGTAGTCTAAAGATTTGATGTCAAAATTGCTGTAAATGAATTCTTTATCGATATATATTTTTCTCAAGAAGTTACTTTTTTCAACTTGACCAATACTGATTACGTTTGTTTTAATTGGTTTTGAAATACTGAAAAACAATTGATTGTCATATTGCAAAGCATTGTCTTCAATCGACGCATAGCCGTTAAAATCTTCCTTCGGAATTGTAAAATTGATTGACTTTTCTTTTCCTTCAAATTTCACTATTGTTTTGGCAACCAGTTTTTTATCATTATACAAAGCAATCGGAATATCGTCTTCATTTTGGCCATACGAAGACAATTTTACACCAATTTCATAGAAATTATCCAAAGTTTGGTTGATGTAAATGCTATCGATCGAAACGTTATTTTTCTGTTCTGCTTTCGGAATTATAAAATAGGTATTAAAAGTGCTGTCGATGCTTTTCAGCTGTTTTGCTTCCAAACCAATGGCATCTGTAATTACGACAACATCTTTATTATAAGGAGATTTTCTCGATTTTATCTTTGCCATCAAATTATCCAAAGCAAATGGGGAAGCGCTATATTTCAGGTTCTGCAACTCTTTTTGGATGGATTTTATGTCAGTATTCCAAAACGTTTCTGAATTGGTAATCAACGAAAAAGTCTGATTTTCAGGAGCATTTTCTAGCAATTCTTGAACCGCTCTTTTCATCAGTTCGCCTTGTTTTCCTTTGGCTTGCATCGAAAATGAATTGTCTAAAACGATGAACATTTCGTTTGTGATTCCTTTTGTGTCTTTTGCTTGGAAAAATGGTTGGGCAAAAGCAATAATCAAACACGCCAATAAAAATAAACGCGTCAATAAAAGCAACCATTTCTTCAATTTTGAACTCTTACGAGTCTGAATGGCAAGCTCTTTTAAAAAATGTACGTTGGTGAAATATTCTTTTTTGAAGCGACGCAATTGAAACAAATGAACCAGAATTGGAATGACCAATAAAAAGAGAAAGTAAAGAATTTCCGGGTGTTTGAACTGCATTCAATGAAAGTTTGTCAAAAATACGAATTTGTTGGGAGTTGTCATTGTTACTTTCGGAATTTTTTTGAAATATTAAATTAACATTTTCTGAAGATGCTTTTGTTTATTGAAGGACTATTTTTGTGGTTTATAAATTATCAAAATGAAAAAAATCAGCTTACTGCTTTTTACACTTTTTGTTGTAACAGCGATGAATGCCCAAGATAAAATCTACAATTTAATTATTGGGACTTACACAAATTCTTGTGAAAGCAAAGGAATTTATGTCTATGATTTTAGCACAGACACGGCTGATTTTTCATTGAAAGCAAATACAGAAAATATCATAAACCCAAGTTATTTGACAGTTTCGCAAGGAAATGATTTTGTGTATTCTGTAAATGAAAACGGAAAAGAAAGTACGGTGAGTTCTTTTGGATTTAATCCAAAAAGTGGAAAATTGAATTTTTTGAATAAACAGGAAACCAACGGAACCGATCCTTGTTACATAATCAACGACGATAAAAATGTAATTTCTGCAAATTATTCTGGCGGAAATATTACTGTTTTCGGGAAAAATGCCGACGGAAGCTTGACCAAAGCAAAGCAAATTATTCAGCATTCAGGAAAAAGTATAAATGAAAAAAGACAAGAAAGCGCACACGTTCATATGACTTATTTTTCTCCAGACAAGAAATTTGTTTTGGTCAATGATTTGGGAATGGATAAGATTTTAGTCTATAAATATGACAAAAACGCTTCAAAAGATATTTTGACTCTAAAAGAAACTATTGCTACCAAAAAAGGAAGCGGTCCAAGGCATTTGGTTTTTAGCAATGACGGGAAATTTGTCTATGTTTTGCATGAATTAGACGGAAGTTTGGTTACGTATAAATACAAAAATGGCTCACTTAAATTATCGCAAGAAACGACAATTATTGCTAAGGATTTTAAAGGAGAAACGAGTTCGGCAGACATTCATATTTCGCCTGACGGAAGATTTTTATATGCAACAAATAGGGGAGATGCAAATACAATCAACACTTTTGCAATTAATAAAAAAGGAAGTTTAGATTTAGTAAATCAAGTCGATACGAAAGGAAAAGGACCGAGAAATTTTGTGATTGACCCAAGCGGAAAATTTCTTTTAATCGGACATCAATATACAAATAATGTAGTAATTTTCAAAATTGATAAGATTACGGGAAAGCTTTCAGATACAGGAAAACGAATCGAACTGTGTTCGCCGGTTTGTCTGGTTTTTACGAAACAATAAAGTCATAAAACACAGATTTCACGAATTTTCACAGATTATTTTCGAATTTACTGATAATTAAAAACTCAATTTAAACGAATTCAATTTGTGAAAATTTGTGAAATCTGTGTTTAAAAGAAAATCCTATTTTCCTTTATCTTTTCTCTTTTTATCACGAGTTCTTTCGATGCCACGGTTTCTAGATTTCGTTTTGCGAGGCTTCGTTTTTCCAGGACCTCCAAGATTTACTTGTTTGTTTTTCTCCGATTTTTCGTGAAATGCGCTATTTCCTTTAGCTACTTTTTTCATAGCCATTTTGATCGGCTGTCTCACTTTTTCAGATTCAATCAAAACAGTTGAAAGTTCAACACTTTCCGGAATCGCTTCAATATCTACTTCTTTATTCATCAAAAGTTCGCTTTCAATGAAAAATTCTTCTTCTTTCGGGCCCACAAAACTGATGGCGATACCGTCTTTATCAGCACGGCCGGTTCTACCGATTCTGTGAATATATTGTTCTGGAACTTCCGAAACATCAAAATTGATAACGTGCGTGATGTCAGAAATATCCAAACCTCTCGCCATAACGTCAGTGGTAATAATGCCGCGCAAGATGCCTTGTTGGAAATTTTCCATTGTCGTTAAACGATAGTTTTGAGATTTATTGGAGTGAATTACGCCAAATTGCTCCGGAAATTCATCCGCAATTCGGTCATAAACCATGTCCACGAATTTCTTGTTATTAACGAAAATCAAGATTCTTGACATGCTTTCGTCCGTAGACAAAAGGCTTTTCAAGAGGTTAATTTTCGTATTGAAATTCGGAACTTTATATCTGTATTGTTTGATTTTTTCCAACGGAGTTCCAGATGGAACCAGCGAAACTTCTTCTGGAAATTCAAAATAATCATTCAAAATGGCATCTACTTCTTCCGTCATTGTTGCCGAAAAAAGGATATTTTGACGTTTTGGTTTCATCATCGCCAAAATCGAAGTCAGTTGCACTCGGAAACCAAGATTCAGCATTTCATCGAATTCGTCAATCACCAATTTTTGAGTTTCGTCAAAACGAATTACGTTATCCAAAGCCAAATCCATCACGCGTCCAGGCGTTCCGACAAGAATATCAATTCCTTCGTAAACGTTCTTTTTTTGCGTATTGATGTTTACTCCACCATAAATTCCAAGTGTTCGAACAGACATATATTTTGTCAATTTTTCCACCTCTTCTACAACCTGAACTACTAATTCACGAGTTGGAACCAATATTACAATTTTTGGAGTATGAGTCGGAGTAAATTTGTACAATTTCAGCAAAGGCAAAAGATACGCGAAAGTTTTCCCCGTACCCGTTTGCGCAATTCCCATCATATCGCGACCTGACGCAATTACAGAAAAAGATTTCTGCTGAATTGGAGTAGGCGCGGTGAAGCCTAAATCATCAATTGCTTTTTCTAATGATTTCGGAAGATTAAATTGCTCAAAAGTGGACATAATGTGTAAATTTTGTGCAAAGGTACGCTAAAATTTGGACTTCTTAGATTTTTAGACTTCTTAGGCAGTTAGACAGTTTAGAATTTTAGACTACTTAGATGGCTAGATTTTGAGAAATTTACGAAAGTCTAAGAAGTCTAAAACTCTAAAATATCTAAGAAGTCCGAACTAAAATCCCTCAAAAACGCCCAATCCAAACAGCGCAAAATCATATTTCACAGGATCATTTGGATCTAATTTTCGCAACTGCAAATCTAATTCTGCCAATGCTTTTGCATCATTCTGCTTTCGGGTCAGAATGCCTAATTTTCGTGCCACATTTCCAGAATGAACATCTAACGGACATGATAAAGTGGAAGGAGATATACTTTTCCAAATTCCGAAATCAACGCCTTTTTTATCTTGGCGGATCATCCATCTTAGAAACATATTGATTCGTTTTGCGGCAGAATTATTTAAAGGATCAGAAATATGTTTTTGAGTTCGCTGCTGATGCTCAATTTCAAAGAAAAGTTTCTTGAATTCGTGGATACTTTTTTGCATTGAATTGGCTTCCTGATTTTTTAAGAAGACCGCTTCCAAGCCGTTGTGGTTTTTGTAAATATGCTGTAAAGCCTTGATAAACGTAGTAAAATCTCCGCCATTAAAAGTTCTATGGACAAAATTTTCTAATCTTTCCAACTGATAATCTTGATGCGACATTACATAATCATACGGAGAATTCCCCATCAAATCCATCATTTTTTTCGAATTGTTGATGATCATTTTTCGGTTTCCCCAAGCGATTATCGAACTCAAAAATCCGGCAATTTCAATGTCTTCTTTTAAGGAAAACAGATGCGGAATTTGGATCGGATCACTTTCAATAAAATTCGGGTTATTATAAAGTTCTACTTTTTCGTCAAGGAAATTTTTTAGTTCTTTTTGGGTCATTTTTTAATCTTTTGAAGTGTCTTTTACATAAAATCCGTCCTTTAAATCTTCACTTCGCATTTGCGGTTTCACACTATATTTTTGGTCAAAATAGTCAATCTGTTTTTTATTTACGCAAGGAATTTCTCCGTCAGCAGTTCCCCAGAAAAAGTCAATATTTGTTGGAGAATTATAATAAAAATGTTCGTTTTCTATTCGCTCAAAATCAGTTTCATATTTTGAATTTTGATACGGAAAAATAATGTTTTCGATAGAAAAATTACTGGTTGCAATCGCATGTTCGTTTCTGGCCAAGCTTTTCAAATTCATAGGTACAAATAATATGAAAGCTGTTGAAAATATTGAAAGCCCTAGTAAAAGTAAAATTGTTTTTCTCTTGCTTATAAAAGCTGCCAACCAGACAAAAGAGAAAAACAAGATGAAATTCATAAAAAATCGGTATTGTGGCGACGATAAAAATAAAAGCAATAATTGTACCGACATTATGAAATATAAAATCCAAAATCTTCTTTGGTTGAAGAATTTATAAATAATTATTGGCGTAAAAACTATTAGAAAAACACTCAATTTATTGAACAAACCATGAAGTTTCGGCATTGTAATCCATCGTAAAAAAACGTCCCAAATTGACATTTCGTTGAACTGATTTTCGGTCAAAGAATAAGCAAAATATTTTGTCAATGAATAATAAAGAACCGCAATTTTCTCTGGAATTTGGTAATCAGCAACAAATTCGAAATTTTTCGTAATCGGGAAAAGTGGATAACCAGTAACAATTGTGTTTTTTGCCACAAATAATCCCAAGATTAAAATAGAAATAAATGTGATTTTATAGATTTTAATTTCCTTGTAATTCTGTAATAAAATAATAATTGGCAAAATGCAAAGTCCTATTGCTGTTGTTTTTATGTATAAACAAAAAAGGACAAGAATTGAAATTATTGCAAACACTTCATTGTCCATTTTTCTATAATTTTCAAGAAAATAAGCGAAAATAATAAATGTGAAAACATAAATCGGCATGTCTGGCGAAGGCGCGCTTATGAATTGAAAAAGAAACACATTTGCCAAAGGAAATAGTCCGATGATAAGATTAATTTTGTCTTGGTTTTTAAAGAAATCGTTTAGTTTTTGGATGGCAAATATATTTCCGAGCAGAAGGCAGAATCCGCTTAAGTCATTGAATTTATCGTAAAAAAAAGAAAAGTTGAAAGCGCTTTGGGCAATATGCCATCCGCTGGTTTGTCCTAGAAAAAAATGAATATTTGCCAGTCCTTTTACGAAACCAAATTCATTAATCCATTTTATGGTTTGGATGTAGTAGGATTCATTATCAATCGCATACGGAATTGAAGCGCATTGTGCAATTATGAAAATTGTTATAAATCCTAAAAAGATTTGTAAGCTCTTTTCTAGGTTTTTTATTTCGTACAAGAAATTTTTATAAATTGATGAAATAGGTGCTTTATAAATTAAAAGTAAAGCAATATTCAGAAGCAAAATTGCAATATGAAACTCTAAATTTATTCTTCCAAAAATTGCCCAAATACTTGCTATAATTGTAGTTGAGAATAATCCTAAAATTGAAATTACTGCAAAATTTTTGACTTTTAGCTTGAGGATTTTGTCCAATAAAAATCCTAGATTTATGGTTGTAAATAAAATATAAATCCAGCTTAAAAGTAGTAAAAGCATAGTTTTAAGGAATTAATCCGTCTGACATAATTAATTTTCTATCTGCCATATTTGCCAGTTCTTCGTTGTGTGTCACGATCACAAAAGTTTGTCCGAATTCATCTCTTAATTTGAAAAACAACTGGTGCAGGTTTTCTGCTGAAGCAGTGTCTAAATTTCCCGAAGGTTCATCTGCAAAAATTACGGCAGGCTTGTTTATCAGTGATCTCGCAACGGCAACTCTTTGTTGTTCTCCACCAGAAAGTTCTCCAGGTTTGTGATTGATCCTGTGTGATAATCCTAAATAATCTAATAATTTTTTTGCTTCAACTTCAGTTTCTGATTTTGATTTTCCAGCAATGAAAGCAGGAATGCAGACATTTTCTAAAGCTGTAAATTCGGGCAATAATTGGTGAAACTGAAAAATGAATCCGAGTTGCAGGTTTCTGAAGCGTGACAAGGCTTTGTCGTTTAATTTCAGAATATCTTCGTTATTGATTTTTAACGAAGTTCCGCTTTGAATTGTCGGTCTGTCTAAAGTGCCAAGAATTTGCAAAAGCGTAGTTTTTCCGGCACCTGACGCGCCTACGATAGAAACAATTTCCCCTTTTTCAATGTGCAAATCAACTCCTTTTAAAACATGAAGCTTGTCGTAATATTTATGTAGGTTCTTTGCCTGAATCATTTTTTTGCTATTTATACAAAGAAACAAAGTTTTTGAAAATTTTCACATCTTTCCACTTTAATTCTTTCGTATATGGACTTATAAAGTTTAGTTAAGACGATATTTTTGGCTTATTTATTGATTAATTTTGAGAAACAAAAGGAGAAAAATGAAAAAGATAATTGCTGTGCTGACATTGATTACAATTTCGTGTCAGTCAAAAGGAAAAGAGAACGAACAATTAATTTCAGAAAACAAGGAACCAGTAAAAATGGAAGTAGAAAAAGGATTAGAAGTGGCCACGTTTGGCGGAGGATGTTTTTGGTGTACAGAAGCAATATTTTTAGAATTAGACGGCGTTAAAAAAGTGGAATCAGGATATATAGGAGGTAAAACTGCAAACCCTACTTATGAAGAAGTTTCTACAGGAACAACTGGCCATGCGGAAGCTACGCAAATCACATTTGACCCGACAAAAATCAGTTTTGGAGAATTATTAGAAATATTTTTTGCAACGCACGATCCGACGACTTTCAACCGTCAAGGAGCTGATGTCGGGACGCAATATCGAAGCGAAGTTTTTTATCATAATGACGAGCAAAAGAAAATTACGGAAGATTATATCAAAGTTTTGAATGCTGAAAATACGTATGGAAAACCAGTCGTAACAAGAGTTTCTGCAGCTTCAAAATTTTATGTAGCGGAAGATTACCACCAAAATTATTACGCTAGAAATAAGGAGAAATCATATTGCAGCTATGTGATTACACCAAAAGTGGATAAAGTAAGAAAACAATATTCTGACAAGTTGAAAAAATAATTGGCATTAGTTTTGCGTTATGATGCGAAACTAAATCATTGAAAATGACAGAACAAATTCAGATAAAAGCGGCTTCAGATAAAAAACAAAAACAGTTATTGCTGAGTTTGCTTTTTGATGCCATCGGAATGTTTTCTTATGCATTGCCCTTCTTGGGAGAATTTGCAGACTTTGCTTGGGCTCCGATTTCAGGAATTATTTTGGCAAGCATGTACAAAGGAACAGTCGGAAAAGTGGGTGGCGTGATTTCATTTTTAGAGGAATTATTGCCTTTCACGGATGTTTTGCCGACGTTTACTTTGACGTGGATTTATACTTATTATTTTAGTAAAGGAAAATAGGCTTTAGTTGCCAAGGAACTAAGGTTGAACTCCCAAATAAAAAGCCAGAAGGTAATTACTTTCTGGCTTTTTTTAATTTATAAATTTTATCACTTTGAAAATTAGAGCCTTAGCAACTTAGAGCCTTTTTTAAACTTTTTACTTGGGCAATAAAAATCCCAGTTTCATGCTTCTAATCATTCTTTTTGCAAACGGGAAGAAAAATCTAGATTGGCCAAAAAGCCATCCAAAAAGCATAAGCATAAAAGGATATAGCGGTAAAACAAGGACTAAAAGTAGAATATAATATAAACTCCAATGTGTATTTTCCTTAGTGATACCAATCAATCCCATCAAAAAATAAGAAATTCTGGCAGAAAGCGAACCATTGATGGCAAAGACAATAAAGATAACGATAAGCTGAAAATTTGAGGTAATTCCCCAGCGTTGTTTAAGTTTATTCATACTGAATTAATATAGTGCAAAAGTACGATTTTAAATTCGAGGAGCAAAACCGCCGAGCCTAATATTATTCGTTAATTGAAAATAAGTGAGGTAATTGAATAACATATAATTGACCTCATATCCATAATTGATGCTGTTTTGATAATCGATTGACATATCAAATAATCTATTTCCTTGTATGAATTTGTTGTTCCAGCCTAGTACCCAATCTCGATTTCGAGCTTCTAAATAAGATTGCGAATAGTAATTTCGAGGTTTCCCGTAAGATGCAAACCAACTATTGAAACCTGAATCAATTATAATTACTTCGTACTCAATTTCTTCATTTGCAATTCTAATCGTATCATTTTTAATTGCTTTCTCATCTTTGGAAAAAGTTTTTTCAGAGGAAGTTTTTGAAGTTGTACATCCAAAAAAAATTTGAAAAAGAAACGGTATATAAATAAAATTCTTCATGTTATAAAGTTACTCAATCTTCTTGAAATCAGCATTTTGATTGATATTCTTTTAACAAAAAAGCCAGACAATTGTCTGGCTTTTTATGAATTATCTATTTTTATTTGCCAAAAAGCTTTCCGAGCAAACCTGCAAAACCACCTTTTTTATTTACGGCAACCATTGCATCGGCCATATTCACTTTTCCATCATTATTTTGATCTAAGCCAAATTGAGTTCCATATTTTTGAATCGCATCCATAACTGCAGAATTTCCTTGACCGCCAGAAAGTGAATTGACGATATCTGAAATCTCAAAACTCTTATCATTTGGGTTTTTAGCTTTTCCAATTAATGAACCTAAAACTTTCGGAATCAAACTTCCAGCAACTCCCGAAGAAGCCTCATTGCTTAATCCGAATTTCTCTCCTAAATTGACTGAAAACTGTTCAGTCAATTGCTTAACTACCGGATTTGTTGCAGAACCTGCATTATTTCCTTGAAACAAAGCTCCGATTTTATCTGCGCCACCTTCTGAAATTATTTTCTGCAAACCGGAAAAAATTGAAGTGCTCGCTTCGTCCATTACGCCTTCATTCAATTCATTTGGAACATTTTTGTTGTTGACAACAGCTTCATTCCCAAATTGTTTCACTAAATCTGATAATTGTTCTAACATTTTGTATGGTTTTAAATTTAAACAAACCTACATAAAAAAGTTGCACATTTAACAAATTCGATTAATTTTTCAATAAACTAATAATTTGTTCAGCCAATTCTGTTCCGATTCTATCTTGAGCTTCCAAAGTTGCAGCGCCAATATGCGGCGTCAGCGAGATTTTTGGGTGCATTAAAATCTGTACAGCCGGAGTTGGTTCTTCCTCAAAAACATCTAAACCAGCAAACAAAACCTTTCCAGTTTCAAGAGCTTCAATTAATTCCACCTCATTGATAACGCCTCCTCGCGAAGCATTTACAATTCCCACGCCATCTTTCATCAACTCAAATTCAGGTTTTCCAATTACATAACCATCTTGCGCCGGAACGTGAAGCGAAATAAAATCAGAATGTCTGAAAATATCTTCCATAGGTTCCGTCACAATGTCCACATTGATGAATTGTCCGTTGTAAAAATCAACTTTGATTTCTGCATTTCCGACGAATTTATCCGAAGCAATTACACGCATTCCAAGACCCAAACCGATTTTTGCAACCGCTTTTCCAATACGTCCAAAACCGATAATTCCAAGTGTTTTTCCACGTAATTCCAATCCGTTTGCGTAGGCTTTTTTCAAACCTTCAAAGTTCGAATCGCCTTCCAAAGGCATATTTCTGTTGGCATCGTGCAAAAATCTTACGCCAGTAAATAAGTGTGCGAAAACCAATTCTGCCACAGATTCTGACGAAGAAGCTGGCGTGTTGATCACATGGATTCCTTTTTCGCGCGCATAATCCACATCGATATTATCCATCCCAACGCCACCGCGACCGATGACTTTCAAAGTCGGGCAATTATCAATAATATCTTGCCTCACTTTGGTTGCGCTTCTAACCAAAAGCACTGAAACCGCATTTGCATTGATATAATTTGCAACTTGTTCCTGCGCCACTTTTGTAGTAATTACTTCAAATCCGCCTTTTTCTAAAGCCTTGATCCCGCTTTTTGAAATCCCGTCATTGGCTAATACTTTCATGTTTTTTTATTTAAAATTTAAAGATTGAAACATTTGAAAATTCCAATCTATACTAATTGTTCTATCTGAATTTACTTTCGACAAAGTCTAAGAAGTCTAAAATCTAACTATCTAAGAAATCTTTTTTTCCAATTCCTGCATCACATCCACCAAAACCTGAACGCTTTCCAAAGGCAAAGCATTGTACATCGAAGCTCTATAACCGCCCACAGAACGGTGTCCTGGCAATCCAGAAATTCCTGCCTCTTTCCACATTTTATCAAAAATCGGAGCGTGAGATTCGTCGTTTAATAAGAAAGTAGCATTCATATTTGAACGGTCTTCCGCTACAGAAGCACCTTTAAACAAAGGATTTCTGTCAATTTCTGCATATAGTAATTTTGCTTTCACCTCATTAATCTTTTCAATTGCGGGAATTCCGCCAAGATTTTTCAGCCATTGCATTGTCAAAAGCGAAGTATAAACTGCAAAAACTGCAGGCGTATTGTACATGCTTTCGGCCTTGATATGTTTTTCGTAATCTAAAATACTTGGGATAGTTCTTCCAGTTTTGTTTAGGATTTCTTCTTTTACTACGACCAAAGTAACTCCAGCCGGACCCATATTTTTCTGAGCTCCAGCATAGATCAAATCAAATTTTGAGAAGTCTAATTGTCTAGAAAAAATATCAGAACTCATATCGCAAACTACAGGAACATTCGTCGTTGGAAACGATTTCATCTGAGTTCCAAAAATTGTATTGTTCGAAGTACAGTGAAAATAATCAGCATCACTCGGAATTTCAAATTGCTTTGGAATATGATTGTAATTTTCTTCTTTTGACGAAGCTACGATTACAGTTTCTCCAAAAGCTTTTGCTTCCTTGATTGCTGCTGAAGCCCAAGTTCCAGTATCTAAATACGACGCTTTTCCGTTTTCTTTCAATAAGTTATAAGGAACTCTCAAAAATTCCATACTTGCGCCACCTTGCAAAAATAAAGCTTGGTAGCCTTTGTTTTCAAGACCTAAAAGTTCCAATGCCAACGCTCTTGCTTCGTCCATTACGGTTACGAAATCTTTGCTTCTGTGCGAAATTTCTAAAATCGAAAGACCAGAATCGTTGAAATTTAGAACTGCTTGAGCCGCTTTTTCGAAAACTTCTTGAGGCAAAATGCAAGGACCAGCACTGTAATTGTGTTTTTTCATTGTGTGTGTTTAGAATAGGTTGTCTAAAATTTTGAAACGCAAATTTGAGAAATTAGATAAAAACTTTCCTTTACGTTTTAGTAATAATTTCATAAGGTTATTAACGAAAACGTTGTAGTGAATTTGTTTTTAAGGTAGATTCGCAGATTTTTATCTAAAATGGAGTATTTAAAGAAACCGCAGATTCACAGATTTTTTAAAAACGATTGCGTAGAATTTGTTTCACCCTTTTTAATAATAAAAAATTACAGATTTGCATATAAAAAAATCTGCGAATCTGCGGTAATTTTTAAATTGAAGCAAGAAATGCAATTGTATCTACATTGTCTGCATAATCCCACAGTTCAGGCTTTTGCGTTTTTCCGAAGGGAATGCTGTTGTCAACAATTCCTTTTGAAACGATGCATTGAATTTGTTGGTTTTCAGCTTCTAAGCGCGTTTTTAAATCTTCTAAATTATCATAGAATTCATAGAAAACACTTGAAATAGGAGAGGAATAGCTCGAATCTTCTTTGATTGTGAGAAATCCGTTATCTAATAATTTGAAATTGCTCATCAAGAAAACAGCCTTGTTGTAATCGTAATTATTTGCGTATTTTTCATAATGGATTACGTCTTGAAATTCAAAAATTCCTTCAAAAAAAGTGTCGAATTTATAATCTTTAGGAACAAACATTTTAGAAACATTTCTGCAGCCTAAACCGAAATACCTAAAAATATCTTCTCCTAAACCAATCAAATCTTCTTTAGATTCTTTTCCGTTTAGAACGGCAACTGAATTTCTGTTTTTACGAATAATTGACGGTTTATCTTTGAAATAATATTCAAAATATCTTGCTGTATTATTGCTTCCAGTAGCGATTACAGCATCAAAATTTTCTAATTTTCCTTCCACGAAAGTGATATATTCTGAAAATTTTGGTTCTACTGCAATTATATATTTTGCTAAGAAAGGCAACAAATGTTGGTCATTTGAAGAAGTTTTTACCAAAACTTTATGTCCGGAAATCAATACGGATAAAAAGTCATGAAATCCTACCAATGGAATATTTCCAGCTAAAATCAATCCTACATTTTTAGGTTCGATATTCTCCAAATTATATTCAGAAAGCCATTGGTCTAAATTTTCTTTTGTCAGCGCTTCCGCCCAAGAATTTATGGCAAAAAACACTTGTTCAGGCGTATACCATCCGTTGTGCGATTGCGATAATTGAATTAAATCCAGAAATTCATTGAAAAACAAATCGTTATGTAAAACGTTTTCGCTTCTACTGCTTTCATTTTCAGAAAATTGGCTCAGGAATTTCCCAAGTTCAACGAAAATATTTTTTTTATGTTCTAAAGTCATATTGATTTGCTTATGAATTGTTTTGGACGTAATTTTGCAACAAAAATAAGCTATAATAGTTGTAAGTCAAAAGTGAAAGGTCGAAAGTTTAAAATTCGCAAACTCATAACTTATAACTCATAATTCATAACTAGAGAAATGGCAATCATAATAACAGACGAATGCATCAACTGTGGTGCTTGCGAACCAGAATGCCCAAACACCGCGATTTATGAAGGTGCGGACGACTGGAGATATAAAGACGGAACAAAATTAAGCGGTAAAATTATTCTTCCGAGTGGGGAAGAAGTGGATGCAAACGACGCGCAAACGCCGATTTCTGATGATATTTATTATATCGTTCCTGGAAAATGTACAGAATGCAAGGGTTTCCACGAAGAGCCTCAATGCGCGGCAGTTTGCCCTGTAGATTGTTGTGTTCCTGATGATGATCATGTGGAAAGCGAAGAAACTTTATTGAATCGCCAAGCATTTTTGCATGGTGAATAATTCTTCTTGATATAAAAAACAAAAAAATCCTGAACGCAAGTTCAGGATTTTTTATTTGAAGTAAATAGGATTATTTTTTTGTACGCATGTAAGTTTCGGTGCTTACTTTGTCTGATTTATCATCATACGTTTCAACAACTAAGTTTCCATTTGTATCAAAATATCCAATTGAAGTAGCGTTTTTTCCTCTATAAATATAGCTATTTGTTGAAGTTGCTCTTAAAACTCCAATTTTTTTATTTTCTGGAGAAATAATTGCATATCCAGCCGGATCTAATTTCAATTGGTAATTTTTCCCATTGTAATCATA
Organism: Flavobacteriaceae bacterium PS02334; assembly: GCA_029959295.1. Lineage (GTDB taxonomy): Bacteria > Bacteroidota > Bacteroidia > Flavobacteriales > Flavobacteriaceae > Flavobacterium. Next base: position 174,187 of record JASCOH010000002.1, read on the forward strand.
ATATGCAGATCTGTCAACATCCACAGTTCTCGTTGAGCCGTCAGGATTTGTTACTGTCGTTTTTGAAGTTACCTGAACAGGACTCTGCTTCATGTCTTTGTTTAGGGCTTTTGAGTCGGCATCTTGCAATTCGATATCTTGAACTTCTTGAACTTCTTGAGTTTTCAGAATTTTTTTCTCTCCGTCAGAATCTTTTACTGTTGTTACAGTTGTCTTTGATACATCAGTCACATTTTTGTTTTGTGCCTGGATTCCCATTGTAGCTAATAAGGTAAGGCAGCTTAATACGATCGTTTTCATAAAATTTTATTTAGAATGGTTATTTATCAAAGTTATATCATAAATGTTAAATTAAAGCCTAAAAAAGCATAAAGTATTTATAAATAGCGATTTGGTTAATGAATTTTAAATATTTTAAGAAATTCAAATTGAAAAAATAATACTTATAAAATTCAATTTCAAAAGCTTATATTTGCACCCTTAAAAATATCAATATCATACTTATACCATAATGAAAGCAGGAATTGTAGGATTGCCGAATGTTGGAAAATCAACATTATTCAATTGTTTATCAAATGCAAAAGCACAGAGCGCAAACTTTCCGTTTTGTACAATTGAGCCAAATATTGGAGTTGTAAACGTTCCAGATCCAAGAATCAACAAGTTGGAAGAATTGGTAAAACCAGAGCGCGTTCAAATGGCAACAGTTGATATTGTTGACATCGCAGGATTGGTAAAAGGAGCGAGCAAAGGCGAAGGCTTAGGGAATCAGTTCCTTGGAAACATCCGCGAATGCAACGCTATTATCCACGTTTTGCGTTGTTTTGACAATGACAATATTGTTCACGTTGACGGTAATGTAAATCCGATTCGCGACAAAGAAACTATCGATATCGAATTACAGTTGAAAGATCTAGAAACCGTAGACAAACGTCTGGAAAAAGTAAATCGCGCTGCAAAAACAGGAAATAAAGAAGCACAAACAGAGAAAGCACTTTTAGATAAAATTCGTGAAGCGTTGTTGCAAGCAAAATCGGCTCGTACAATTACACCTCAAAATAATGACGAAGAAGTTTTAATGGAATCTTTCCAATTAATTACTGCAAAACCAGTTCTTTATGTTTGTAATGTTGACGAAAATTCTGCAGTAAATGGAAACGCTTATGTTGATCAAGTTCGTGAATTAGTAAAAGATGAAGATGCAGAAGTAATCATTCTTTCTGTTGGTGCTGAAGCGGATATTACAGAATTAGAAAGCTATGAAGAGCGCCAAGTTTTTTTGGAAGACATGGGATTGACTGAGCCAGGAGCTTCGGTTTTGATTCGTGCCGCTTACAAATTATTAAAACAACAGACTTATTTCACGGCCGGAGTTAAAGAAGTTCGCGCTTGGACAATCAACATCGGGTCAACTGCACCGCAAGCAGCCGGAGTTATCCATACTGATTTTGAAAAAGGATTTATTCGTGCAGAAGTTATTTCTTATGATGATTATGTTCATTATGGTTCTGAAGCAAAAGCTAAAGAAGCTGGAAAATTCAAAGTAGAAGGGAAAGAATATATTGTGAAAGATGGCGACGTAATGCACTTTAGGTTCAACGTTTAATCTTTTTTAAAGACAAATTGAAAGCGACATTTAGTGTCGCTTTTTTTATGGGAAAAAAGTAATATCTTTCATAGAAATATAATGTAATGAAAAAGATATTTTTTCTGTTTCTAATGGGTGCCATGTTCTCTTCTGGATATTCTCAAAAGAAATATGCTTTTGATTATATGCTGGTCTATGATTTTAAATTTAATGATACTTCGAAAGTTAAGGAAGTGTTTTTTTATACAAATTCAAAAGACAACAGCTACTTGCTGAGAATTTATGAAAAAGACTCGCTGAATTGTTCTATTTCTTTTAAAGATCAAAATGGAATCCAATCAAAATTTGAGTCTCCAAGAAATAAATTTTTACAGCTTTCAAAAATTAACTTAAGCTGTGAATTTATCCGTAATTTATATAACCCTTTTAAATATCAGACTGATAATTATGAATTTATAAATAAAAAATATGCTTTGATGGAAGGCGAATATCACCCTTTTTATATTTTAAAATCGAATAATCCTAAAAGGGAAAAAAAGAAAAAACTGGCAACTTTTTATTATTACTTAGAAAATGATACAGAATTCCATTTTCCATTATTAGAGCATGAAACAGCTTATGAAGAATGGAAATTAGAAAGAAATATCCCAAACGGAATTCCAAAGGAAATGTATTATTTAAGTTATGGCAAAGTAGAAATCTTAATGCTTTACAAATTAAAGCGGATAGTGAAGATTGATAAGATATTAACGATTCCTGAGGATTGTAATTTTAAAAATTAAGGAATAATTTTAAAAATGTAAGAAATTTCAATTTTTTACGTTTGTATATTAAATTCTCGAAACAACTTAATAAAACTATTATTATGAAAAGAATTCCCCTTATTCTAATTTTTGTATTGTTTTTTAGCTGTTCTGTTTTTTCTCAAGAAGGGAACGCTCCGCAATTTTTTGTCAAATCAATTTCTGTAGGAATAGGAGTTACAGGCGGTGATGAGACTTCTGGAGGAATTGGTTTTAATGCAGATGTAACTACAGCTTTAAATAAAAATTTATTCACCCTTGCGCTTGCAACAGGAAGCGAATTGGATCTTTTTGATGCTCACAGAAATTTTTTCTCCGCAGATTTACTTTATGGACGTGAATTTTTAGTTACAAGAATCTTTGCAATTGAAGCGCACGCTGGTGTCGGGATATTTTCTGAAAATTATAAAAATGGGGATACTAATTTTCGAGAAATTAGTGAATCAACTTTAGGAATTCCGGTTCGTTTAAAATTTCTCTTTTATGTAAGTCCGAAGTTTGCTTTGGGATTAAATCCGAATGTTAATTTTAATTCTATAGAAACTATTTATTCAGGAAATTTAATTTTTCAGTACAATTTTGGAGGTAAATAAATTTAGATAATTAAGAAAATGTTGTATTTCTTGTAGCAAGAAACCTTCGTATCTTTGGCTCTAAAATTTAGCAACTCAAAATGAAAGCGACCATATTAACCATCGGGGATGAAATCTTGATTGGGCAAATCATCGACACCAATTCTGCTTTTATAGCAAAATCTTTAGATAAAATCGGAATTGATATTCACGAAGTGCTTTCCATTAGTGATAGCCGTCAGCATATTTTAGAAACCTTGAATCACTTGCAGAATCAAGTCGATTTGATCATAATCACAGGCGGTTTGGGTCCAACAAAAGACGATATTACCAAGAAAACTTTATGCGATTATTTTGAAGATGAATTGGTTGTGAATGACGAAGTTTTGGCACATGTCACTGAGTTAATCGAAGGTTTTTACAAGCGTCCGATTACGCAGATGAACAAAGACCAAGCGTTAGTTCCGTCAAAAGCTACTGTTTTAAATAATAAAGTCGGAACCGCGCCAGGAATGTGGATGAAGAAAGAAAATACCGTCTTCGTTTCGCTTCCCGGAGTTCCTTATGAGATGAAATATCTTATTGAAAATGAAGTTGTTCCAAAGGTCATCAAAGAATATAAAAGGCCTTATATAATTCACAAAACGATTTTGACGTATGGCCAAGGCGAAAGCTTAGTTGCTGAAAGAATTGAAGCTTGGGAAAACAACCTTCCTGAATTCATAAAACTGGCCTATTTGCCAAATCCAGGAAGAGTCAGATTGCGACTTTCAGCAAGAGGAACCGACGAAGAAATCTTGAAAAATGCTATTGAAGAAAACGTTGCTTCGCTGTCAAAAATCATTAGCGATATCATTGTTGGCTATGACGAAAATGAAACTTTAGAAGTGATTTTAGGGCGATTATTAATAAAAAATAAAAAAACTATTTCCACGGCAGAAAGCTGTACTGGCGGAAAAATAGCGCAAATGCTGACTGCAATTCCGGGTTCGTCAAATTATTTTAAAGGAAGCATTGTCAGCTATGCTACAGAAATCAAAACTGAAATTTTAAAAGTTCCGCAAGAACTCATTGATAAATATTCTGTAGTAAGCAGGGAAGTTGCAATTGAAATGGCGCTTGGAGCAAAAAAACTAATGAAAACAGACTATGCCATTTCCACCACAGGAAATGCAGGCCCAGAAAAAGGCGATTCTCCTGCAGAAGTCGGAACTGTTTTTGTCGCTTTGGCAACCAAAAATGAAGTGATTTGTGAAGAATTCAATTTTGGCCAGCCAAGAGAAAAAGTCATTGATAGAGCAGTAAATACGGCTTTTGAAATGCTTCAAAAAGAAATTTTAAAAATAAATAAATGATTTTTCTTTAAATGGCATTGTTTTTGGTTTTTATTAAGAAATATTTATACTTTCGTCCAAAATAAAAGTATTACGCTTTTTAAATTACTAAAAACAAACATTTTTATGAAAAAACTTTATTTTACTATTGCCTTTTTTTTAGTTGCTGCAATTTCATTTGCTCAGGCGCCTACAGGAAACTTGACTATTTTTTCTGAAGACGGAGATAAGTTTTATCTTGTGCTGAATGGCGAAATGCAAAATGACATTCCGCAGACAAACATTCGAATTGAAGAATTGAACCAGCCTTATTATAATGCAAAAATTCTTTTTGAAGACAAATCCCTTGTAGAGATTACAAAAAAGAATTTAGAAATCACTGACATGGATGGAGAATATAAAGATGTTACCTATAAAATTAAGAGAGACAAGAATAATAAAAACAAGCTTAAGCTTAATTTTTTCTCTGAAATTCCGGTTGACCGCCGTTATGTAGCTCCAAAAAACATCCACGTGGTTCATTATGGAAATCCAGAGCCGGTAAGAACAATTTCCCAAACTACAACTACCACAACAGTTGGAAATACAGGAGGAGTCGGAATGGGCGTAAATGTTGGAGGCGTGAGCATGAATGTCAGCATTAATGAGCCAAGAGGCGTTTATACTGAAACTACGACTACCACGATCGACCATTCAAATCAAAATTCAGGTAATCAAAACCTAGGGAATTCTAGAGGTTGCAATAATAAAAATCCGATGAATTCAAGTGATTTCAACAGCGCTTTGGCTTCAGTGAACAAACAAAATTTTGACGAGACGAAACTAAAAGTGGCCAAGCAAATTGTTCAGGCGAATTGTTTAGATGTAAATCAGATAAAGCAAATTGCCAATACTATTAATTTTGAAGAAACTAAATTAGAATTTGTGAAGTTTGCCTACGACTATTGTACTGAGAAAAAAAACTACTTCAGGCTGAATGATATATTTTCATTTAGTGAAAACGTAGATGAATTGACAGAATATGTCCAAAATAAATAGGAAATCTTAGTTTAAAAGAGTAAGATTTTATCCTTTTGTGCAAAATAAATCGAAGCTGAAAATATTTTAGAAAAAAAGAATAATAATGTTTTGTAAATACAGTTTATTTTTTGTTTCTTTGCACCCTGATTTTGAATAACGATAAAAGATAAGCATAATGTCAAGAGTTTGTGACCTTACGGGTAAAAGAGCGATGGTTGGAAACAATGTTTCCCACGCGATGAACAAGACTAAGAGAAAATTTTCTGTAAACTTAGTTAAAAAACGTTTTTATCTTCCTGAAGAAGACAGATGGATTACTCTTAGAGTAGCTGCATCTACAATAAAAACTATCAACAAAAACGGAATCGCTGCAGTTTTGAAAGAAGCTAAAGCTAACGGATTTATTAAATAATCCTTCCTAAAAACTATATAGCAAGATGGCAAAGAAAGGTAATAGAATCCAGGTAATTTTAGAATGTACAGAGCACAAAACTAGTGGTCAACCAGGTACATCAAGATACATAACAACAAAGAACAAAAAAAATACTCCAGACAGATTAGAGATTAAGAAATTTAATCCAATCTTGAAAAGAGTAACTGTTCATAAAGAAATTAAATAATATTTAGTCATGGCAAAGAAAACCGTAGCAACCTTACAGACAGCTTCAAAGAGATTGACAAAAGCTATCAAAATGGTAAAATCTCCAAAAACTGGTGCATACACTTTCGTTGAAAGCGTTATGGCTCCTGAATTAGTTGATGAATTCTTGAAAAAGAAATAATTCAACCAAACAGCATATAGAAAAGCTACTTTCATTCGGAAGTAGCTTTTTTATTTTTATATTTGTCATAAGTTTTATCAGAAGCCAAACACAAGGCATTTTTTAAATGTAGTTCCCGCTTTCCGCTACAATCTTTTGTGCCGAACCCCGGCACAAAAGGATATCCGCTGCAATCGGGGCTATTTAAAAACGCCTTCGCCTTCTTTAAACTTTCGGACTCAGATTGTCTAAAAAGTCTCGTAGTCTAACAATCTAACAATCTATAAAATGAGCTTTTTCAAAAAAATATTTTCATCAGAAAAAAAAGAAAACCTTACTCCAGAAGCAAAACAAAGCTTAGACAAAGGTTTAGAAAAAACAAAAACATCTTTTTTCTCAAAACTGACCAAAGCCGTTGCCGGAAAATCAAAAGTCGATGACGAAGTTTTAGATAACCTTGAAGAAATTTTAGTTTCTTCAGATGTTGGCGTAAACACAACACTAAAAATCATCACCAGAATCGAAGAACGCGTTGCCAACGACAAATACTTGGGAACCGATGAACTGAATCAAATTCTGCGTGAAGAAATCGCCGGACTTTTATCTGAAACACATTCGGGTGAAGCCACAGAATTCGAAATTCCAAAAGACAAGAAACCTTACGTTTTAATGGTCGTTGGGGTAAACGGTGTTGGGAAAACTACAACAATCGGAAAACTCGCTTACCAATTCAACAAAGCCGGATACAAAGTTGTCCTTGGTGCAGCCGATACTTTTCGTGCCGCAGCAATCGACCAACTGCAGATTTGGGCAGACAGAGTTGGCGTTCCAATCGTGAAACAGCAAATGGGTAGCGATCCAGCTTCTGTAGCTTTTGATACTTTGCAATCTGCAGTTTCTCAAGATGCAGATATTGTAATTATTGACACAGCTGGTCGTCTTCACAACAAAATAAACTTGATGAACGAGTTGACAAAAGTAAAGCGCGTGATGCAAAAAGTCATTGAAGACGCGCCACACGACGTTTTATTGGTTCTTGATGGATCTACAGGTCAAAATGCTTTCGAACAGGCAAAACAATTTACGGCAGCAACAGAAGTAACTTCGTTGGCAGTAACAAAATTAGACGGAACTGCAAAAGGCGGTGTCGTAATCGGAATCTCCGACCAATTCCAGATTCCTGTTAAATACATTGGAGTAGGTGAAGGAATTGAAGATTTGCAAGTTTTCAATAAAATAGAATTTGTAGATTCTTTCTTTAAATAATTTAACTTTTAATAACAACCATGAAAATCAAACTTTACTTAACATTCTTATTAATTTCCCTCAACTCTTTCTTTTCATTTTCTCAAGATTTTAAAAAAGGGTACTATATTGATACAAATAAAAATAGAAATGAAGTGCTTTTTAAGATGACAGATTTTACAGACCCAACTGCACTGAAAATAAAAAACACAGAAAATGATGACTATCAAAAATTAGATTTAGGAAAAGTTGTAGAGTTTGGAATTGATCAAGATTATAAATTTGTGAAAAGAGTTGTAAAGCATGACCAAAATTTTAGCGGATTATCTTATTCAAAAGATCCAATTTGGGTTACAGAAGATTTGTTTTTGAATGTTTTAGTAGAAGGAAATGCTACCTTATTTTCTTATCTTGATAATGGTTCTGAAAAATTCTTTTATGAAATCCAATCTGAAAATATAAGTCCTACGCAATTGATATATAGAAAATATCACATTAGTGACAATGCTCCAATTTTAGAGAATAATTTTTTTAGGAATCAGCTTAATACTGATCTTAAATGCGACGAAATTAAAATTGAAGATTTAGTAAATTTGAAGTATAAGAAAGATAAAATTATTGCGTTTTTTAAGAAATATAATGCATGTAAAAAATCATCTCAGACAGTTTTTGAAAATAAATCTGGTAAAAAAGTTAAGGTAAGATATTCAGTTTTTGCAGGTGTATATAATTCTGATTTTAGCGTTGAATATCTTGGAATTAAAACTGATAAAGAATCGAAAATTACCTTTGGATTTGGTGGGGAAGTTGCAATTGTCATGCCTTCTGAAAAAATAGAATTTTTTTTGAAAGCAGAATATGAGCATTTTTCAGGTACTTCTTCTTTGAGAATACCAAGTCTTTATACCGCAAGTGTTAGAGATAATAGTTTCAAGTTGGAGTCCAGCTTTATAAATGTTAATATAGGTACTCGATACAATTTTATCTTAGGTAACAATAGAAAATTATATATTGATGGATCAGTCGGAGCAAGTTCTCCGTTTAATGATGTTACTTATGAACTGAAATACCCAAATACACCTAATTCTAATATTGTTGCTTCAGATATCAAAACTGGGGTAAATATCTTTTTTAATTTTGGAATTGGATACGCAATAAATAGAAAAATTGCAATTGATTTTAGGGCAGATACAAAGCGTGATTTATTTTCAAATAATCAAACAGCTACATCAAAATTTTCAAGATTTGGTATGAACTTGAGATATTCAATAAACTAAATCCATTTTATTAATGGCATTCTCAATAAAAAACGTAAAACCGCTTCATCTCTACATTTTATTCGTGGTTTTAATTTTGATAGCACGACTTTTTGAAGATAAAATACAACCACTTTATTATCTGTTTGTACTTCTAGGATGGGCTTCGTTTTACATAGCTGTCAGAAATTTTTTCAGGCAAAGAAAACATGGCAATTCTCCCAAAAGAACTCTGGCTAAAAAGACAAAATAAAATAAATGCGCTAATTAATTAGCGCATTTATTTTTTCCCATAAAACTTCATCAAAATCAGATAAAGCCAAATTCACATTATCGGCAGCTTCTCCCATTCGAATTACAACCATTCTTTTGCTTGGAATGACATAAATTTTTTGGTCATTTTTCCCTAAAGCCATAAACATGTCACTCGGAGCTTCAGGAATTATGCTTCCTGAAAATTGCAACTGCGACTGAGGCAGGTGATAGCTTGCTTTTCCGTTTAACCACCATAAATATCCATATCCGAGATTTATATTTTGGGAAGTATTTGTAGCTTCATTGAAGTAATTCTCATTTAAAATTGTATCATTATTCCACTTTCCCTTGTTTAGCATAAGCAGTCCAAAACGGGCCATGCTTCGTGTCGTGCTCCAATAAACGCTATTGTTTCCTGACTGAATCCAAGTGCCGTTCATGCCAATTTTATCTCTTAATTTTGCATTGAAATAGTTGCTGTAACTTTGCGAAGTTGCTTCTGCAATTACATCTTGCAGTTTCACATAAGAATTGTGATAAGCCCAACGGGTTCCGGCGTCAGCTTTATAAACCAAACATTCAGGAGTGACGCAATCTTCATTTGCAACGTCATCTAATCCTGAAGTCATAGTCAGCAAATGCTTATTTGTAATTAGATTTTCTTTTGCCAAAGGCTCGCTTGTCCAACCATTTCCTAAATAATCGGAAACTTTATCATTGATATTTAAGTAGTTTTCTTGTTGCGCAATGCCGACCATAGTTGAAGTCAAAGTTTTTCCAGCACTGGCCCAATACCAATTAGAAGTTGCAGTATGTCCATTAAAATAATTTTCCATGACAATTTTTCCGTCAACCAGAACGATAAAACTTTTTGAATGTTTTTCTTCTAAGTAAGAAAGCAATGGAGCTACAGCATTCTCATTCCATCCTAAAGATTGCAAGGATTTTGTTTCCCAAGTTGCATTCTCTGGAATTGGAGGAAAATAAAAGGGATCTGCAATTATTGGCGTTGCGGTTTCGTTGCTGTCTGAACTGCATCCAATGAAAACGGCTAAAACAAAAAAGTATAAATTCTTCATAAATGTTAAGTTTTAGGTAAGACTATAAAATTTATGAATAGTTTAATTGATAAACTTTTATTTGACTGTATTTAGTAGTAATTTTATTTTTTTAAAATTTCAAATGAAAAAGACAGCTTTATTATTGTTTATTACCTTGATTTTATCGGCTTGTAGCCAAGTTTCCAAGGAAGATGCGAAGAAATTAAATGGATATTGGGAGATTGAGAAAGTAATTTTAGCAGATGGTTCTGAGAAAGATTACAGCATTAATACTACTTATGATTATTTCAGCATAAAAGATGATTTTAAAGGTTTTAGAAAGAAAGTACAGCCTCAATTAGACGGTAAATTTCTTACGGATAATTCTGAGGAAGCTTTGGAAATTACAGAAAAAGATTCAAAAATCTATTTGAACTACAAAACAGATTACGCCACTTGGAAAGAAGAATTAAAATCGATTTCTGAGGATAAAATGGTTATTTTAAACCAGCAAAAAATTGAATACCACTATAAAAAAGCAACTCCAATCAATTTACTAAATGGCGAAGAGACTAAATAACGAAAATTCTGTAGGCGATGTTTTAAAACACATTATCGAAGCCAATAAACTGCAAGTTGGGATTGACCAAATTACGGTGAAAGAAGCTTGGATTTCCTTGATGGGAAATGGCGTAAATAGTTATACCAAAGAAGTCACGCTTCGCAAAAATACGCTTTATGTAGAATTGACTTCGGCTGTTTTGCGCCAAGAATTAAGCTACGGAAAAGAAAAAATTATCAGAATGATCAACGAAGAATTCCGCCGTGATGTCGTGAAAGAAATCGTTTTCAGATAAATTTTTACAGAGAATAAACTATCACAATTTTTATAATGAAACAAAAACAAATCAGAGGCCTTCACCGTGATTTAGGCTATTTTTACATCGGATTAATCATTGCATTTGCCTTTTCAGGAATTTTAATGAACCACAGGGAAGTTTGGAAACCAGAAAAATATACGGTTGAAACAAGGCAGATTCAAGTACAGCTTCCGGCAGAAGAATTGATTTCAGAAAAATATATTGACAAGCTGAAAGAAGAAATAAAAGTAGACGATAAAATGCGCCGTTTCAATATAAAAGAAGGAAAATTGAAAATTTCTTTCGAGAAAAATGACGTAGAAATAGACGTGAAAACCGGAACTGGAGAAGTAGTTTCTTTTATCAAAACGCCTTTCATCAGCCAGACGATGAAACTCCACAAAAACACTTCAAACTGGTGGATTTATTATGGAGATATCTTCGGGATTTCTTTAATCGTAATTGCAGTAACTGGCGCAATAATGATTCCAGCGGGTAAATTTACTTTTAAAAGAAGAGGCTGGAAATTAGCACTAGCCGGATTGATTTTCCCGCTGATTTTCCTTTTCTTGCTAGCATAAACAAAAAATCCCGATTGCAAATTTGATCGGGATTTTTTTATTTTATAAGATTTTAAATCTAAAATCTCACTTCTGAAATCTTAATTCTATTAGAATTGCTCTCTTCCAGCAAAGTGGAAAGCACCTTCAATAGCAGCGTTTTCGTCGCTATCAGAACCGTGAACTGCATTTTCTCCAATAGATTTTGCATATTTTTTACGGATAGTTCCTTCAGCAGCATCCGCAGGATTTGTAGCACCAATTAAAGCTCTGAAATCTTCAACAGCGTTGTCTTTTTCTAAGATTGCAGCCACGATCGGACCTCTTGACATGAATTCTACCAATTCTCCGTAGAAAGGTCTTGCAGCATGCACTTCATAAAATTTTTGAGCATCAGCCACAGTCAACTGCGTCAATTTCAAAGAAACAATTTTAAATCCGCCTTCAGCGATCATGTTTAAAATTCCACCGATGTGTCCGTTTTCAACCGCATCAGGCTTAATCATTGTAAATGTTCTATTCGTTGCCATTTTTTTATTTTTAAATTTGGCGCAAAAATAGTCTTTTTTAACAGAACACGAAAATCATTATCAGTAATAAAACAATAAAATTTTTAAATTTTCTTAAGGAATTCACAATAAAAAATTGCTGACGTTTTTGATTTCCTACATTTGCATCACATTTTTTACATCTAAGATGAGAATTTCAAAACATTATTTCGCAGCGATTTCAGCTTTTATTATTTGGGGGTTTTTCAGCTTGGTTTTGAAGCCTTTGCAAGCTTATCCTTCTTTAGATATTTTGTTCTACCGCGTTTTTCTCTGCGTAATTCTAATGCTTGCAATTAATGTATTTTTTAGAAATAAAATATTGAAAGAGACTAGAGATAATTTCATCAATATGCCTTTAAAAGACAAAAGAAACGCTGTGTTTTTGACTTTCGGAGGTGCTATTTTGTTGACTGCAAACTGGTTTTTCTTCATTTATGTAATGAATCATGTCGGAGTCAAAACGGCTGCTTTTGCTTATTTGGTGTGCCCAATTTTGACTATGGTTTTTGCTTATTTCTTTATCCAAGAAAAATTAAATAAGTGGCAATGGACGGCTGTAGGAATCAGTGTTTTCAGTTGTATTTTACTAGGATTCAATCATCTTATGGATATTTTTTACAGTATAATTATTGCCGCAACTTATGCTTTGTATCTAGTTAGCCAGCGAAAAAACACGGCTATTGACAAGTTTTTATTATTGACTTTGCAGTTGACGACTTCCGCAATAATCTTGCTTCCGTTTTATCCTTTTTACAGAGGCGAAATTCCTACGCAGGTTTCTTTCTATGTTTACATTGCTATAATTTCTGTGTTTTTTACAATTATTCCTTTGTTTCTGAATTTGTTTGCTTTGAAGAAAATGAGTTCTGCGACTGTGGGGATTTTGCTTTACATCAATCCGCTGATTAACTTTTTTCTGGCTATTTTTTATTACAAGGAAGAAATCACGATGATTCAAATTGTAGCCTATTCGCTAATATTTCTTTCTATCATCATTTTTAATATGCGAACTATTTTCAAGCCAAAGACAGCAACTCTTACTCAAAATTAGGTTTTTTAAGTCACTAAAATTCCCGACTTTTGCACTATGAAAAAAGTATATCTTGATAATGCTTCCACCACTGCATTTCGTCCCGAAGTGATTCAGGAAATGACGCGCGTGATGCAGGAAGATTATGGAAATCCATCTTCAACACACAGTTTTGGAAGAACTTCTAAAAATATTTTAGAAACTTCCAGAAAATCGATTGCAAAGCAAATCAACGCAACAGCGCAAGAATTAATTTTTACTTCTGGAGGAACAGAAGCCAATAATTGGATTTTACGTTCAGCTGTGGAAGATTTGAAAATCAAAAGAATTATCACGAGCAAAATCGAACATCACGCTGTTTTGCACACTGTTTTAGCCTTGCAATCTGATTATCAAATTCAAGTTGATTATGTGAAATTGAAATCAAATGGGGAAGTAGATATCAATCATTTGGTAGAATTGCTTTCAGATAATCTTCCAACTTTAGTTTCCTTAATGCACGTAAACAATGAAATCGGAACGGTTTTAGATCTAGAGAAAGTAGGAAGATTGTGCAAGCAATACAAAGCGCTTTTTCATTCAGACACCGTTCAGTCCATTGGGAAAACTGAAATTGATTTGCAGAAAACAGAAGTGGATTTTATAGTAGCTAGTGCCCACAAATTCCACGGACCAAAAGGAATCGGTTTTGCTTTTATCAGAAAAAATTCTGGATTACAGCCGTTGCTTTTTGGCGGAGAACAAGAAAAAGGACTTCGCGCTGGGACGGAATCAATTCACAATATTGCAGGAATGGCAAAGGCTTTAGAACTTTCCTATGAAAATTTAGAAGCAGAAAGAAAGCATATTTCAGATTTAAAAAATTACTTCGTAAGCCAATTGCAATCAAATTTTCCGGAGTTTAAAATAAATGGAAACCCGGATGGTTTTTATAATATAATTAATGTTTTGCTACCTTTTTCAGAAGACAAAACTTCAATGATTCTTTTCAATTTAGATATGAAAGGAATTGCGGTTTCACGCGGAAGCGCCTGCCAATCAGGAAGCATCAAGCCTTCGCACGTTTTATTGGAAATTTTGTCAGAAGACGAAATTAGAAAGCCGAGTTTAAGAATTTCTTTCAGCCATTTTAATACGGAAGAAGATATCGATATTTTGATTGAGGCGTTGAAAGCTATCTAAGAAAATTCTTTCCATAAATTTCGTTTTATACTTCTTTCTAACTATTTTATTTTTAAGTTTGCCGCTTAAATCTATAAAATGAAAAAAGCAATACTTATTACAATGAGCATTTTAGGGGTAGTTTTTACTACGAATGCTCAAGAAAAAGGAAAGATTGAATTTGCTATAGGAAGCGGTCTGAATTACTCTAGTGCAGGAAACAGCCACGGAAGTTCAGATACAAACATAAGTTTTAACGTTGCCGTAGGAGCAGATTATTATTTTTCTGATCGTTGGAGTGTAAGGGCAAAGGTCATTTATGACCGAAAAGGCTGGGACAATGGATTTTATGGTTATTATGAACCATTGATTGACGATATTTTTTATGCAAGAACTGATTACAATTTAAATTATCTGACTGTCCCGGTTGAAGCGAGCTGGCACTTTGGAAGAAAAAGAAACTGGTATTTGCATTTAGGACCTTACGCCGGATTCTTGCTTAATGCAGAAGCGACTGGCATAAATCAAGATGTAACAGACGATTTTGAAACTACAGATTTTGGTGTAGCTTTAGGAATTGGCGTAAAAATTCCAGTTTCAGATAAATTGAAAATCTTTATTGAATATGACGAACAGACAGGTTTCAGCGAAATTTTCAAATATAATGAAGGTTCAAGAATTTCAAATTCAAGAGGATCATTTAACGTAGGTTTGAATTTCCTTCTTTACTAAAATAAAAAATGCAGCATAAAAAAATCCGTTTTGAATTAACAAAACGGATTTTTTATTTATAAAGATTTTATCAATCTTTTAATTCTTCAATCTTTCAATCAATTATAGGTGAATCACTTCATCATAAGCCGCAGCTGCAGCTTCCATAATTGCCTCGCTCATTGTTGGGTGAGGATGGATTGATTTGATGATTTCATGACCTGTAGTTTCTAGTTTACGAGCAACGACTGCTTCTGCAATCATATCTGTAACACCAGCTCCGATCATATGGCAGCCCAACCATTCGCCATATTTTGCATCAAAAATTACCTTAACAAAACCGTCTGGAGTTCCAGCTGCTTTTGCTTTTCCTGAAGCTGAGAACGGGAATTTTCCGATTTTCAATTCATATCCTTTTTCTCTAGCTTGCTTTTCAGTCAAACCTACAGAAGCGATTTCTGGAGTTGCGTAAGTACAACCCGGAACGTTACCATAATCAAGTGGTTCCACGTGAAGACCAGCCAATTTTTCAACGCAAAGAATTCCTTCAGCAGAAGCAACGTGTGCCAAAGCCTGACCCGGAACGATATCTCCGATGGCATAATAGCCTGGAATGTTTGTTTCGTAATATTTGTTTACCAACACTTTATCTCTGTCAGTCGCGATTCCCACTTCTTCAAGGCCGATATTTTCGATGTTAGATTTGATTCCAACAGCAGAAAGAACGATATCAGCTTCCAGAATTTCTTCTCCTTTTGCCGTTTTAACCGTAGCTTTTACGCCGTTTCCAGAAGTATCCACTTTTTCAACAGAAGCGTTTGTCATGATAGTGATTCCCGCTTTTTTCATCGAACGCTCCATCTGTTTTGAAATATCTTCATCTTCCACAGGAACGATATTTGGCATAAATTCAACAATAGTTACTTGCGTTCCCATTGAATTGTAAAAGTGCGCAAACTCAACACCAATTGCTCCAGAACCTACCACGATTATTGATTTAGGCTGTTCCGCCAAAGTCATTGCTTGACGGTACCCTATTACTTTTTTACCATCTTGAGGCAAGTTTGGCAATTCGCGAGAACGCGCTCCTGTTGCGATGATGATATTGTCAGCAGTATATTCAGTAACTTTTCCGTCTTTATCTGTAACGTCAACTTTTTTTCCTGGTTTTACTTTTCCAGTTCCGTCGATAACGTCAATTTTATTTTTTTTCATCAAGAATTGAACTCCTTTGCTCATTCCGTCAGCAACGCCACGAGAACGAGAAACGACAGCGTTGAAATCTTTGTCAAATTTTTCGATGGTCAGGCCATAGTCAGAAGCATGTTTCAAATAATCAAAAACCTGTGCTGATTTTAAAAGCGCTTTTGTTGGGATACAACCCCAGTTTAAGCAGATTCCTCCAAGGTTTTCTTTCTCGATTACAGCTACTTTAAAGCCTAATTGTGAAGCTCTAATTGCAGTTACATATCCTCCAGGACCGCTTCCTAAAACAATAATATCGTATTTCATTTGATTGTATTTTTCTAGTTTATTTTGAAGCTACGAATTTAGGGATTTATTTAGGAGTTGCAAAGTTTCATTGTACCAAAGTTTTGAACCGATAATGTTCATTTCTAAAAATTTATACATTTGTATTCTTAATGAATTATTATGGGTGAGTTTTCTAAATTATTGAACACAAAAATAGGCGCATTGCTGTCTTTTGCAATCGCTTTTGGATTGATTTATAATCCATTCACGAAATTTCCGTCCACATTTTGCGTCATCATTCTTTTTGTTTTCCTGATTTCTTTTCTTCAGGATGGAAGCTTGAGGAATTTAAATTTCAAGAAAATTGGCTTGAAGCAAATCGGAATTATTCTAGCGAGCTATATAATTTTAGAAGTCATAATGGACTTTGTTTTTCAGCCTCTGGCTACAAAAATCTTCAATGAACCTGCTGATTATTCTAGCTTTGAATTTATTAAGGGAGATACAAAAGCCTATTTTAAATGGCTTGCTTTTATGTGGATCAGCGCTGCCTTTGGCGAAGAATTACTGTTCAGGGCTTTTGCCTTTTCGCAGTTGAAGAAAATCATTGGGGGACAAAAAATTTTGATTGTTTTCATAAGTGCCGTCTTGTTTTCTCTGCCTCATTTATACCAAGGAAATTCAGGCTTGCTGATGACTTTTTTATTCGGATTGGCTTTCGGGTTTATTTACTATAAATTTAAAAACATCTGGATCAATATAATTGTTCATGGCTTGATTGATACAATTTTCTTGACGCTAAGCTATTATGGAATGCTGGATTTTTATCAGTAGATTAAAAAAAAAGACCTTTAAAGTGCTCTAAAGGTCTTTTTTTATAAGCAATATTCTTACTCTATAATTAGTTTTAAGTGGTTGACCGTTTCAGCAGTACTAATTTTTAAAATATAACCGCCTGATTT
The DNA here is from genome assembly GCA_029959295.1 of Flavobacteriaceae bacterium PS02334. Taxonomy (GTDB): domain Bacteria; phylum Bacteroidota; class Bacteroidia; order Flavobacteriales; family Flavobacteriaceae; genus Flavobacterium. Next base: position 191,369 of record JASCOH010000002.1, read on the forward strand.
TAAATTAGAAATATTTAGTTCAGTGCCATTAACTTCTGTAGTCTCTATTAAAGTGCCGCTTAGGCTGATCACGGCAACGGTCTTCACTTCTTTAGAAAAAACAATTTTATCTTTAGCTGGATTTGGAGAAAAATGAAGCGAATTTCCTGTTTTAGAAGACTCTTCAACATCCAAAGGAGCAGCCGACATTTTTACAACCCACACATCACTACCGCCGCGATTTGATGTAGCATTACCATTGCTTGATTTTGAGAAGCCAGCAATTACATAACCCCCATCAGCTGTTTTTTGTAGCTTGCTTGCACCATCATCTAAAGTACCACCAAGACAAGTTTGCCATTGCAAGACACCAAGACTGCTTATTTTTAAAAGCCAAACATCTTGCCCTCCATGGCTGTAGCCAATATTGCCACTGTAATAAGAATTGGCAATTCCGGTAACAATATACCCGCCATCAGAAGTCTGCTCGATGCTTTTTGCAATGTCGAAAAAACCATCGCCACCATAGCTTTTATTCCATTCAATTGTGCCAATACTGTTTACTTTTATGATTCCGAAATTATGTCCGGTTGCATTTCCAATTCTTGTCACCACATCGCCAGCCATGATATAGCCTCCGTCTGATGTCTGTTTTACGCTGAAAGCGGTATCAGTATCGCCATACCTTTTTTCCCACTGTACATTCCCAGAACTATCTAGTTTTACAAGCCAGTAGCCATAAACGTTATACTCACCTGCGGCAATATAACCTCCGTCTGCCGTCTGCTCAATGCTGTAGAAACCATCTATTGATGTGCCTCCAAGGCATTTTTGCCATTCAATAGCGCCGGTGCTGCTGAGCTTCACGATCCAGCCGTCGATTCCTCCGTGAAAACCAGTAATATCGCCGTTTATTGGGCGAATCACGCCGTCATAAGAATAGCTGTTTCCGGCAACAATATAGCCACCATCAAGAGTCTGCTTAATCGAATAGGCAGTTTCTTTATCATCGCCGCCATATTTTTTCTGCCACAGGATAGCGCCTGTCGCATCGAGCTTTAAAATCCAATAATCTTTATCGCCTTGTGAGTTGGTAATATCGCCATCAGTAGAATAAGAATAGCCAGCCACGATATAGCCTCCATCTGTTGTCTGAACAATGCTATAAGCTTGATCGTCAGAAGTTCCTCCATAGGTTTTTTGCCATTCGACGGTGCCGGTGGCGTCAAGCTTGACAATCCAATAATCGTCGCCTCCTTTATTTAAGGTTACATCGCCGTTGGCGGAATTTGTATAGCCAGCCAAAATATAGCCTCCATCTGAAGTCTGCTGAATGCTATTTGCATTTTCGTTTCCTGTGCCTCCAAGAGATTTTTGCCATTGGATTGTAAGGTTTTGGGCATTACCATTAGTTACGCTTAGCAAAAGTGTGGCTATAAAAAATATTCTTTTCATTGGGGATGGTTTTAGTGCCATTTTTTAAAAAAATAAAGGCTTGGCTGTAATTGGCACCGAAGGTATGAAAAAAAATAACTTCTATTGAATCAGTTGTTTATGATTTGGTTAATACTGCCTTGAATGGTTTTGACAGAAACTCTAATCTGTAAAGGCGGAACTCTTAATTTACAAAAGTCCTAGCATTGACAAGGGCAAAACCCAACCGTTTACCCCAAGGGACCCAACCGTTTACGTCTGGTGGCCTAACCGGTTACCCTAACAGACCCAACCGGTTAGGTTACCCAACCCAACCAGTTACCCCAAGGGACCCAACCGTTTACGCCTGACAACCCAACCGGTTACCCCTAAGTACCCAACCGGTTGGGTCAAGAACCTAACCAGCTTACGTCTCTAGGGGTAAACGGTTGGGTTATTTTGCATTTAGCTTTCCACCACAAATTGAGAGTAGTACAAATTCTTATAAAAACCTTCATCCTTGTTGATTAATTGGTAGTGTGAGCCTTGCTCGACCACGTTTCCTTTTTCCATGACAATGATTTTGTCTGCGTTGACGATGGTGGCGAGACGGTGCGCAATTACGATAGAAGTTCTTCCTTTCGTAATCGTTTCAGTAGCTCTCTGTATCAAATCTTCAGAGTAAGAATCGATCGAAGAAGTGGCTTCATCCAGAATCAAAATACTCGGATTGCTGACAAAAGCCCTCAAGAAAGCAATCAATTGGCGTTGCCCAGAAGACAGCATCACGCCGCGTTCTTTCACGTTGTAGTCATAGCCGTGAGGCAGTGTCATGATGAAGTCGTGCACGCCGATTTCTTTGGCGGCTTTGATTACTTGCTCACGAGAAATTTCTGGATTTTCAAGCGTAATATTGTTGTGGATCGTATCTGCAAACAGGAAAACGTCTTGCAAAACCACGGCAATCTGGGTTCTCAAGCTTTCCAGCGTAAAGTCTCTGATGTCAGTTTTGTCAATCAAAATTTCTCCTGAATTGATTTCATAAAAGCGGTTCAAGAGGTTGATGATCGTTGATTTTCCGGCTCCGGTTGCGCCGACAATGGCAATCGTTTCGCCTTCTTTTACGTCGATGTTGATGCCTTTTAAAACTTCTTCCTTATCAGTATAGCTGAAATGCACGTTCTTGAATTCGATGTTTCCGTGGAAGGTGTGGGCGATTTTTGTGCCTTTATTTTGGATGTGGTCTTGGGTGTCTAAAACCTCAAAAACACGGTTGGCAGCAATCATTCCCATCTGCATCTCGTTGAATTTATCCGCAATTTGGCGCAACGGATTGTAGAGCATTCCGATGAACATAGTGTAGGAAAACAAGTCTCCGAAAGTCGTAGAACCGTTTTGTGCGATGATATTCATCCCTCCATACCAAACCACCAAACCAAGCGAAACCGAGGAAACGATATCAGCAATCGGAAAGAAAATCGAGTTGTACCAAACGTTTTTGATCCACGCTTTTTTGTGCTTGTCGTTGATGACCTTGAATTTTTCATATTCGATATCTTCCCTTGAAAAAAGCTGTACGATTTTCATCCCCGTGACTCTTTCTTGCACGAAAGTATTCAGGTTTGAAATCTGGGTTCTCACTTCTTCAAAAGCAACTTTCATCTTCTTTTGGAAAACTCTCGTGGCGATTACCAAAATTGGCATGGCGCACATCACGATCAGGGTTAATTTCCAGTTCATGTAGAACATAAAAAGAAGCACTACAATCATCTTTAACAAGTCGCTGATGATCATGAAAAGGCCCTGGCTGAAGATTTTTGAGATGGATTCGATATCAAAAACAGGGCGTGTCACTAATTTTCCGACTGGCTCATTGTCAAAATATTTCATCTTGAAATTCATCAGGTGGTTGAAAAGCTTGATTCGAATGTCGCGGATGATGTCCTGGCCCAGATAATTCGCCAGGTAGACGAAATAAAACTGCGAAACGACCTCCATGATCAAGACGCCGCCCATCAATAAAATATAATACAAAAGACCCAGCGAGTCTTTAGTTTCAATATAGCCGTCAACGGTCTGCTTCAGCAAATAAGGGCGAAGCGCCGCAAAAACCGACAATAAAACCGCAAAGATAATCACCCCATAATAGCGGGCTTTATACGGTTTTGTGTATTCCATTATTCTTTTAAATACGGATGTATCTGATGCTTTCATTTGTTCTTTCTGTAGCTATTTTCTAGCTTAAATATATGGATATTCCACTTTTGTGAGATAGAGTCCGTGCGCTGGAACCGAAGTTCCTGCTTGGGTTCTGTCTTTACTTTCAATAATATTTTTAAAATCTTCGAGCGCTTTTTTGCCTGAACCGATTTCGACCAGAGTTCCGACAATGGCACGCACCATGTTTCTCAAAAAACGGTCTGCGGCAATTGTAAAAATTAGTTTTTCACCTTTCTGCTGCCAATTCGCTTCGATGATTTTACAATTGTACGTTTTTACGTCAGTATTAACCTTTGAAAAACATTGGAAATCTTGGAAATCGAAAAGCATTTTAGCCGCGCTGTTCATCTTTTCAAGATCTAAGTTTTGAAAAACATACCAGCTAGATTCGTTTTCAAAGGCATTTTTATAGGTATGAATGTGATATTCATAGGTTCTTTTTACGGCATCAAATCGAGCATGGGCTTCTTCAGAAACTTGAATAATTCTGTAAATCACAATATCTTTTGGAAGATAAGAATTTAATTTCGCTACTAAAAAATCGTTCTCCAGAGTTTCTTCAGTATCAAAATGCGCAAACATCTGTTTGGCGTGAACGCCTGTGTCTGTTCGGCCAGCGCCCATCAATTCAATCTCGCTTCGCAGAATAACAGAAATTGCCTTGCCCAAAGTTTCTTGAACTGAGGTGGCATTTGGCTGTGATTGCCAGCCATGGTAGTTTTTTCCGTTATATGCAAATTCGATGAAATATCTCAATGTAGATTTTTGTAAAGTTGCAAAGTTACAAAGTTTCAGAGTTAGAAAGTAGCAAAGTTTTCTTAAAGGAAGTTTTTAAGTTACAAATTTACAAAGTCGCAAAGTTTTAAAGCCAATCCACTTTGCAACTTTGTAACTTAAAAAGTAACTTTACAACTTTGTAACTTTCTCCAATGAAAAAAATCTTGCTTCTTTCTGATACACACAGCCACATTGACGATACTATTTTAAAATATGTAAACCAAGCTGATGAGGTTTGGCATGCGGGTGATATCGGGGATTTGGTTGTGACCGATACTATTAAAAAGCTGAAACCTCTGCGCGCGGTTTTCGGGAATATTGATGATGACAAGGCTCGAATGGAATTTCCGCTGCACAATCGGTTTTTTTGTGAAGGCGTGGATGTTTGGATTACGCATATTGGCGGTTATCCGGGGAAATATAATCCTAATATCGTGAAGGAAATTGCTTTGAATCCGCCGAAATTATTTATTTCTGGGCATTCGCATATTTTGAAAGTGATGATGGATAAGAAGTATAATTTTCTGCACATGAATCCGGGAGCTTGCGGCATTCATGGGTTTCATCAAGTACGGACTATGTTAAGGTTTGTGATTGACGGAGATAAGATTAAGGATTTGGAAGTTATTGAAATTGGGAAGAAGGGTTGATTTTTTAAAATTTAAATTTTGAATAACCAACTTGGAATGTTGAATTTTGAAGTTGGTTTGCGTTTAGAAGTTTTAACGCAAAGTTTTTAAAGGTTTCGCAAAGTAACGCAAAGCCTTGAACACAATCTAAGTGCTTTTTCTTTTCCTTTCTTTGCGAAACCTTTGCGCTCTTTGCGTTTTAATTTTTTAGGTTTTCTGTTTTTTTAGAAAGCTTTTAAAATTAAAAAAAAGCGCCACTTTCGCGACGCTTTTTCAGCACTAAATAAACTAAGTTTATAGGTTTATCTCAATCGGTCCACAGATTTTACGAGATCTTCATCCTTTTTTATGGCTTTATTAGCAAGCACAAGAAAAACGATAGAAAAAATAGGTAGAAACATCCCAATACCCTTCTCAGAAGGCGCCCCCTCTCCGGATACACTTAGCGAATGATATACAAATAATCCTAATAAAATTAAATTTAATATGATGTTCAGCCTGCCGAGAACAAACTGAAGTTTTCTGTTGTTGAATAAAAAGATGGTAATCATAGAAAGTGCGGCACTTCCTAAAAATAATGCTAGGTCAACAATGTGGTCTTTTGCAAAAACTTCACCTGCTTTTGAGGTTTCCAACGGAAAAACAAAAGGCAAGATTCCCATGATGACAAAGGCTAGCAGCAAATAAACGGTTTGTATTCTCTGGATCATTATTGTTATTTTCTTCTACAAAAATATATTTTCTTTTTATAAAATGCTATTGTATGATAAAAATTTATTCGTATTATTGCATAACAAATCCGTAAGCACTTCATTTAGCGGATTATCCAGTTCAAAAAAAATTCACACACTCTACAACTTTACAAGAGTTTCCACAATTTATTCAAATAACATTTATGTTTGATATTGATGTATTAAAAGAAATGAAGCTTTCTGAGCTTCAAGATATTGCAAAAGCAACCAAAAAGATTAAAATTAACGGCGTTAAAAAGGAAACGCTGATTTACCAGATTCTGGATTATCAGGCAGCAAATCCTGAAGTTATTGCTCCGACTGCAGCGCCTGTTGAAGCTGCTGAGAAATCAAAAAGAGCTAGGATAGTTCCGGAGAAAAAGCCGAAAATTACTAAAGAAGCGAATACAAATCCTTTTTCTGAATCAGATGCTGTTCAGGCAAAAGCTGACGCTGAGGTAAAAACCAATGCGAAACCAGTTGCTGAAACTTCGGTAGAAACACCAGAAGTTGTTGAAAATCAGGATCCAGCAGAAAAAGAAAGAAAAATTATAAAATTTAAGAAACCGCTTTTTGAAAAGGCTCAAAATCCTCAAAAAGAAGTTTCTGAAAAAATAGCTGATGCAGCGACAAGCGAGCCAGTTGCAGTTAAGGAACAAAATGCTCCGGTGGAAAAAAAGCCGATACGTCCAAATCCTAACCAAAAACAAAATCCTAATCAGATTCAAAAAAATAACCAAAACGGAAATCAAAATCCGAATGGAAACCAGAATCCAAACCAAAATCAGAATCCAAACCAAAACCAAAATCCTAATCAAAACAGGAATGAGGCGAATGGTAATGTAAATCCGAATTTCAAAGCAAATAAAAAGCCGAATTTCAGGGATGCCGATTTTGAATTTGACGGAATTATTGAAAGCGAAGGAGTTCTTGAAATGATGCCTGACGGATATGGTTTTTTAAGATCTTCAGATTATAATTATTTGGCTTCACCAGATGATATTTACCTTTCGACTTCACAAATCAGATTGTTTGGATTAAAGACGGGAGATACTGTAAAAGGCGTGGTTCGCCCTCCAAAAGAAGGCGAAAAATATTTTCCATTAGTAAGGGTTTTAAAAATTAACGGACATGATCCGCAAGTGGTTCGTGATCGCGTTTCTTTTGAGCACTTGACGCCGCTTTTTCCAGAAGAAAAATTTAATTTAGCTGGCAAGCAAAGTTCTATTTCAACAAGAATTATCGATCTTTTTTCTCCAATTGGAAAAGGACAAAGAGGCATGATCGTGGCACAGCCAAAAACTGGAAAAACCGTACTTTTAAAAGATATTGCAAATACAATTGCTGCGAATCACCCTGAAGTTTATTTGATCGTTTTGTTGATCGACGAGCGTCCGGAAGAGGTGACCGACATGCAGAGAAGCGTTAGGGGAGAAGTGATTGCTTCGACTTTTGACGAGCCGGCAGACAGACACGTGAAAGTGGCGAATATTGTTTTGGAAAAAGCAAAAAGATTGGTAGAATGCGGTCACGACGTTGTGATTTTGCTAGATTCTATTACTCGTTTGGCAAGAGCTTATAATACGGTTCAACCGGCTTCTGGTAAAGTATTGAGTGGTGGTGTAGATGCAAATGCATTGCAGAAACCAAAACGTTTCTTCGGAGCTGCAAGAAATATCGAAAATGGCGGTTCATTAAGTATTATCGCAACGGCATTGACAGAAACAGGTTCTAAAATGGACGAAGTTATCTTCGAAGAATTTAAAGGAACAGGTAACATGGAATTGCAATTGGATAGAAAAATCGCCAACAGACGTATTTTCCCTGCAATTGACTTGACTTCTTCAAGCACAAGACGTGATGATTTGCTTTTGGATGAGGCTACTATCCAGAGAATGTGGATCATGCGTAAGTATTTGGCAGACATGAATCCTGTAGAAGCAATGGATTTCATCAATGACCGATTCAAGAAAACTAGAAACAATGAAGAGTTTTTGATTTCGATGAATGATTAGTCAATATTAAAAATCAAATACAATAAAAAAACTCCAATCAGAAAATTTTTGATTGGAGTTTTTTTGTTTTAATCAAGTTTCATCGCTTCGTAGCCAAAATCGAATAAACCATCGGAATTTTATTTTCAAGATGCTTGATTCTGAATTTTTTCGGTTCAAATTCTTCCGTTTCATTAAAACAATTGTAGGGAGAATAATCATATTCATTGAAAGCATTCAATTCAAGATTATTTTTTAAAAGACTGTTTAAAAGTTCGCTCGTGCTGTGATTCCAAGTAATTGTTTTAGAATTTATCGGAGCGTCTTTGTCAGCATAAGTTCCTTCAATAGTTTCAATAATTGGTTCTGATTTGAAATAATTATAGCCAATTTTCTCAAAATTATCATCAAACATCCAAACCACAGGATGAAAATCAGCCATTACAAATTGACCTCCAGGCTTTAAAAATTGCGCAATTATTTTTGCCCATTTGTCTAAATCAGGAAGCCATCCGATGGTTCCATAACTGGTGAATACAATATCAAATTGCTCATTCAAATGATTTGGAAGATCATAAATATCGCAACAAATAAAACGAGTATCGGTATTTAATTTTTGTGCAATTTCTTTCGCTTTTTCAATCGCATTATCTGACAAATCAACTCCAACAGATTTTGCTCCCAGTCTTGAAAAAGAAATGGTGTCTTGCCCAAAATGACATTGCAAGTGCAAAATACTTTTGTCTTTGACGTTTCCTAATAATTCTAGTTCAATTGGTGTCAAAGAATTTTCTCCTTTTAAAAATTCTTCTTGGTTGTAAAAATCAGAATGGATATGAAATTCGGTTTTTACGTTCCAAGTCTTTCGATTTATTTCGATGTAATTTTCTTCCATAGTAGTTTTTTTTTGCTAAATATATAAAAAAAAGCCCTTCTGATTCAGAAAGGCTTTTTTGTTTGTAACCAAAATAGGAAAATTAGTTTACGATAACTTTCTTAGTTGTTGAGTGGTTTTCAGAAATCAATTTCAAGAAATAAAATCCTGAAGGAAGATTTTCTAAAGTATAAGTATTATTTTGAGCATTTGGATTTTTGATGTTTTGCATCAATTGTCCGTTTACATTTATCAATTGAATTTCATCAAGAATTTGTTCTGTCTGAATATTGATTCTGTGATCATTTGCCGGATTTGGATATACAGAAACAGTTGCAAAATTGAAATCTGGAGTCGCCAAGAATACATTTGGCCAACGATTTTGTGCCGGAGTGCCCCCCCAAATTACAGTTGCCAGATAAGGATTATCGATAAAAGGATTTCTGTTTCCTTGACCATAAGTGTTATTCGCATTTCCTAGATAATTGTTTCTTTGGTCTTCATAAGGAGAAACCGGATCTGCAGCATTCCATTCTAGCAATAAATTAATCATGTTTGTATCTGTAGAAGAAGTTGTTCCGACGGCTACATTTTTCGGAAGGCATCTGCTTCCATAACGCAAATACATGTACATCATCATTCTTGCCACATCACCTTTCCACTCATCACCAGGATACCATCCGCCACTAACTGATCCAGAATTTCCAGAACCGGCTGCGAATTTTTGGCTACTTCTTTGTCCGTTTCTTTGAACATCAGAAGCTCTTAAATGGTGCGCATCAGCTCCCGGGCCACTTTCGCCTAGGTTTGGACTTCCCAAAGATTTTGCATAAGTATGTTCTCTGTTCCATTCACAACTTGCACCACCACCGTCACTATTTTTATTTCTTCTTCTGTGGTCATTATCGTCGCCAGTAGAAGCCGGACAGATATTATTGCTGAATCCATAAAGTAGCAATACATTGGTATTTGTAGCGTCTGTAGGATCTAAATCTACAATTCTTAGTGCGTCTTCCGCTTGCTGGTAAGACAAATTTCGAGAATGTGTTGAAGTAATTTTTGTAGCTAAATCAGCTTTCAAAGCTGTGGCACTTTGGTTGAAATTAAAGCCATTGTAATAAGCAGAAGGCTCATTTTGCTGCGCAATCCCCATTGTTGCAGAAAATGATAGAAGTAATAGGTAAATTTTTTTCATTTAAAATAAATTTTGGATGGCAAATGTAACTGGATTATCCATACGAATGAAAACTTTAACTTCTGTCAAACATTAAAATGAAAAAAGCCTGATGGTTTATCAGGCTTTTTAGTATTTTCAACTTTAGTGATTAGTTTACAATTATTTTTTTAACTGTTGACTGATTTTCAGAAGCTAATTTCAAGAAATAAAATCCTGAAGGAAGATTTTCTAAAGTGTAAGTATTGTTCTGTGCATTTGGATTTTTGATTTCCTGCATCAATTGTCCGTTTATGTTAATCAATTGAATTTCACTAAGAATTTGTTCTGTTTCAATGTTGATTCTATGATTATTTGCTGGATTTGGATATACTGAAACGTTAGCCAAAGCATCAAATGTTTGTGTAGATAATGCTGGAAGCCCCCAAATTGCCGTAACATATGCATTATTATCAATGTAAGGATTTCTATTTCCTTGGCGAGCATAAATTGCATTGTTTCTTTTAATTTCTTTAGCGCTAACAGGGTCTTGTTGGTTCCAGGTTAATAAGATGTTCAAGAAAGTAGGAGAAAAAACTTTATTTATAGATCCGTCAAACATAACTTTTGCAGGAACTTGAGCTAGTGTTTTTGAAGCATAAAATTCATCCATCTGGTCTTCATATCTTGTTGCAAAGTATAAAAAGCATCTTGCAACGTCACCTTTAAATTCATCAATTGGCTCAAAAACAACTGGAGTTCCAGCTCCTGCAGAATATCCGGAATTTAATAATGAACCTAATTTTGAACCATTTTGAGAAGTATATGTGGCTGTATTTACTTTTCCAAATCCATAATTATTTCTGTAGTTATTAACCTTTCCATCTGTTGGAACGATATGGTGGGCATCAGTTCGTGTGAAGCTAGTAGTCACATCTTCAAAATAAGATTGCGGCACCAAATGCTCTCTGTTGTAACAATCGCCTTCATTAGTGTAAGTCCCACACTGATTTGTATCATAAATAAAATTATAAGGATCTGTGCCCGCTGGATTTTCTGAATAGATATCAACAATTGAGTTATCATTTTCATAACCAATTCCCATGTCTCTGTCAGAAGTAGCGTAGGTAGTCCATAAACCCGCATAACCTCTATCGATATGTCCGGCTGTAATAATTGCCTTCAATTGTGTTTTTAAAGTGTAACCAGTTCCAGTTGCTGCATTGTAATAAGTAGCTGGCGCCTGAGAAAATCCAACTGCTGTAAAAGATAGCAAAAGGAGAGTGTAAAGTTTTTTCATTTAATAAAAAATTAGGGAGTAAATGTAGATAGTTTATTTATATAAAAAACTTAAATATTGAAAAATGTTATAAAAAAATGCCCGATAAACTTATCGGGCATTAAATCATGTGTATTATCTGATTAATTTACTAGAACTTTTTTCGTAGTAGATTGGTTATCAGAAGTCAATTTCAAGAAATAAAATCCTGAAGGAAGATTTTCTAAAGTGTAAGTATTGTTCTGTGCATTCGGATTTTTGATTTCCTGCATCAATTGTCCGTTTACATTTATTAATTTAATTTCATCAAGAATTTGTTCTGTCTGAATGTTGATTTTGTGATTGTTTGATGGATTTGGATAAACTGAAATAGAAGCAAAAACATCAAACTGAGCAGTTGAAAGCGCAGGTCCCCAAATTGTCAAAACATATTCTGGGTGATCAATAAACGGATTTCTATTGTGTTGCACTGCATAAATAGCATCGTTTCTTGCAATTTCTTTGTCACTTACCGGGTCAGCGACGTGCCAAGAATAAAGCATGTCTAAAGCCCATTGCTCATACACTCGAGTATTTGTTCCGTCAAGAAACAAAGCGCCATTTGGATTGTTGTTTTTCCATCCAGCAATTAGATTTTGATAGCAAGTTGCCATATAAAAATAATTACGGGCAATGTCTCCTTTATATTCATCAGTTGGTTCAAAAACGGTCATGCCAGCAGGAGCATTTGGCGCCACATTATTTCCTTTTTTTGTTCCGTTAGTAGAAGTATAAGTAGCAGTCCCTACAATTCCGTATGCTAAATTTCCACGTTCGCTATTTACTTTTTTATCCGTTGGCATTACGTGAAATGGATCAGAATACATTTGAGATGAAGTATTGTTAAACCAGCTTTTTGGGAAAGTGTGTTCTTTGTTAAAGAACTGGCATTCAGATGTTCCGCCACTTCCTTGATCTTGATTTCCGCCAGCTCCAGTTCCAAAAGTAAAGTTGCAGCTTGAGTAGATGTCCCAAACTTTTCCATCAGCTCTTTTGTCGCTAGTTACATATAAATTCCACAAGCCTGGACTATATGAAATCGTAGTATGCGCCTGAATAATATTATAAAGCTGCGTTTTTAAAGTGTAGCCAGTTCCAGTTGCGGCATTGTAATATCCGGTTGGAATTGCCTGTGTGCTTGTTGTTGTGTTTTGTGCAAAACCAATTGCAGCAACAAAAAGCAGTGTAATTGCGTAAATTTTCTTCATTTTCTTTTCTTGTTTATTCTTTTCTCTCTAACAAAGCCATGTAAAATCCATCAAATCCTGATTCTGAAGCCAAGATTTTAGTTTCTTTGACAAAGGTAAAACTTTTTCCTATGTCGGTGGTTAAGAAACGTTTAACTTGTTCTTGGTTTTCTGATGGCAAGATCGAGCATGTTGCATAAACCAGTTTTCCCCCTGGTTTTACAATTTTAGAATAGTTTTCTAAAACTTCTGCCTGCACTTTTCTGATATTATCTATAAATTCGGGCTGTAATTTCCACTTGGCATCTGGATTTCTTTTCAAAACTCCCAAACCGCTACAAGGTGCGTCAATCAAGACTCTGTCTGCTTTTTCGTGTAATTTCTTGATAACTTTAGTAGTATCAATAATTCTATATTCTATATTAAAAGCACCATTTCTTTTTGCTCTTAATTTCAACTGCTTCAATTTGCTTTCGTATAAATCCATGGCAATCAATTGGCCTTTGTTTTCCATCAAAGAAGCCATGTGCAACGTTTTTCCGCCCGCGCCTGCGCAAGTATCAACGACTCTCATTCCTGGTTGTACGTCTAAAAATGCGGCCACTAACTGTGAACTTGCATCTTGAACTTCAAAAAATCCTTCCTTGAAAGCATCAGTCAAGAAAACATTGGCTCTTTCTCTTAAAACTAAAGCATCTGGCTGGTCTTTCAAAAAGTCAGTTTCAATGTTCAAATCCATTAAAATGGCACGTAGTTTTTCTTTCGTAGTTTTTAATGTATTTACCCTCAAGATTACCTTTGCAGGCTGATTTTGCGCCGCAATTTCTTTTGACCAAAGTTCTTCTCCAAGTTCTTGAATTCCCACTTCGTCCATCCAATCTGGAATAGATTCTCTGTATTTTCTGATTTTAGAAAGTTCGTCAAAACGCCCTTTGATTTTACGCTCTGGAGTTCCTTCCAACTGTCTCCAATCTGGAATCGTGTAACCTCTCAAAACGGCCCAAACCGCAAAAACACGCCAAATATTATCCCTGTTAAGTGGTTCTTTAACTTCGGCAATTTCCATATATAATCGCTTCCAGCGAACGATATCGTAGATCGTTTCAGCAACAAATTTTCTGTCACTGCTTCCCCAACGTTTGTCTTTTTTCAAAGCTCTTGCCACAACCTTATCTGCATATTCCTTATCATTGAAAATTGCGTTCAATGAATCAATGGTCGTGTAAACTAAATTTCTGTGTAATCTCATTTTATGTAATTGAGGTGCAAAGGTATTATATTTTTTTGGTTGTTTGCTAATGTGTTTGCGTTGCTTTAAGATGGCCTCAAACAAAAAAGACGCTTCAAAAATGAAACGCCTTTAATTTTTATAGAATTCTTTGTAATTATCCTCTTCTTCCTCCAGAATTTCCTCTAGATTCTCCGCCTGAACTTCTTGTCGGCTGTGATGGCGCTGGTGAAGCAGGTCTTGGCGTAGATTGCTGTGATCTGGTTGGCGATGAAACTGGTCTTGTGTTATTAATTGTGCTTTCTGCTCTTGGCGTTGAGGTTCTCACTTCTGAATTTGAATTTGTGCTTCTTACCGGATTCGTTGTATTTCTTGTTGGTGTTCTTACTTCTGAATTAGTGCTTCTTACAGAATTTGTCGTGCTTCTTGTTGGCGTTGCAGTTGAGCTGTTTCTTGTTCCTGAAGTATTTCTAACTCCTGTTTCAGTACTTCTCACGCTATTTACGTTTCTTGTTGAAGAATTGCTTCTGGCGCTTTGATTTCTTGTTTGAACTAAATCATGTCTGTTAGTTGCGTTATTATTACGTTGTGCAAAAGATCTGTTTGGATATTGTCTTGCATAACCGTCAGCACGATTTGATCTGTATAAAGATTCGGCTCTTGCACTTCTTCTTACATTCACATAATTATAGTTGTTGTTTACATTAATATGAACATGAACATTTCTTCTATAACGGTACACTGGGTAAGGATTCCAAGCCACGAAATAAGACGGATAATAGCTGTAATAATAAGGAGAATAATAAGGTCTGTAATAATTAGTCCAGAAAACATTGTAGATTACAGGTCTTTGCACATAAACTGGCTCATAAATATAATTTGAACCATACATGTAAACATCACCCACAACTTGAATCTGAACGTTGTTATTGCTGTCTCTTTCTACTTCCACAGTCGCAATGTCTTGAAAAATATCTTTTTCTAAAACCGCTTGGATGATGATCAAGTGCGTATTATTTTCAGCGCTTTCAATTACTCTTAAATAGTCAACTTGGTTATCGCCATTCAAATCTAAATTTGAAATCTGGATTTTTGGGTCGTTCAGTCTTCTTTCAAAATCTGCTAAATCTGCTGATTCGCCAAAGATAGAAGCCACGGCTTTCAAATCTAAGTTGTCGCTGATGTCAGTATTATTTGCTCTTACAGTAGTGATATCTTGCGCTTGAATTTGACTTGCAAATAAAGAAGCGAAGAGGGCAAATATTGTAATTTTAGTTTTCATGATTTCTAAGTTATTAAGTGTTCTGAGTTTTTTGATTGTTTCTTGTTTGTGAATAACCAATATCTGTGCCAAGATTTTAAAACTTATTTATAAATCTTTAAAAACTCAGTAGGAGCAAGGCCTGAAGCCTTCTTAAATAATTTAGAGAAGTAAGCATAATCCTCATAACCTAAAGAAGTGGCGATTTCTGAAAAATTATTTTTGGTATGCAAAACCCGTCTTTTAGCTTCTAATATGATTCGGTCAGTAATTACTTCAGAAGCAGTCTTGTCGATAACCGTTTTTGTAATTCTATTCAGATGTTTTGGACTGATATTCATCATGGCAGCATATTGGGATGGTGATTTTTCCTCGATATAATTTTTTTCAAGAAGGGATTCAAATTGCTGGAATTTCTCTGAATAAGAATTGGCCTTGATGATTTTTTGGGAATTCTCTAGCAAGTACAATCGCGACAGTGCTACATAAATAATGTCGATATAGCTCAGAATCATCTGTTGCTGAAAAGCTTCGGAACTTAAATATTCCTCAAATAATTTTTTGAAGAGCATTTCAATATCCTGCTGCTTATTTTTGTCCAAAACTAAGCAAGGCGTATTTTGTATTGAAAAAAAGAACGGAAACTGGTGTACTCTATTGTGTGAATAATGCAAGTCATAGAAATTGGACGTATGCGAGAAAATATAGCCGTCAATATCTTCAGAAAGTTCCCAGTGGTGTGTTTGTCCTGGAGCCAAAAGAAAAATAGTTCCCGGTTTTATTTCATAAGAATTAAAGTCGATTTCATGTCTTCCTGAGCCTTTTGTGAAGAGAATCGAAAGGTAAGAGTTGTGTTTGTGCGGTTTTGTAATCTTGCTCTGGTTGTCAGAAATATGCGACGGAATTTTATTTATAAAAAAATCCTTTTGAATTTTGGTAAGCTCAAACTGCCTGATATCTAAAATACTGATCATTTCCATTTGATAAATTTACAAATAAAATGTCCTGATACTACAAATTTTTCGCTCTTATGATGAGCTAAAGTAAATCGGATTGCCAAATTGGCGATGCTTTCTGATTTACAGAAAAAAATTATTTTTTGGATTTTTTATTTCTTCTTCCCCAGAAAATAACAAATCCGGTAACAGGCAAAGCGGCAGCTAATAAACTTAATATAAAAGCAATTATTTTTCCTGTTAATCCAAAGAATTGTCCCGTATGCAAGCCATAATTCATTTCTTGCAATTGCATTCCGGGACTTTTATTTTCATACAAATTAGAATTCAAAAGTGTTCCTGTTTTTGGATGGAAGCTTAAGTTGGACTGATGGTCAAAAGACATCGCATCGGGATAAGAACCTGTAATTATTGCCGATTTTTCGCCTTGATACCAAACAAAAAACATTTCATCTTTTGGCTTGGCTTTAAAAGCTTGAGAAAGCGCAATATCCACAGGATTCGCTTTTGAAGTCGCTGTTAAGGTAGAATCAATAGCAGGAGTGAAGCCGTCTTTTGGATATTCTCTTCCTAAATTTCCGACTGCGTACATCGCTTTGTGCATCCATTCATACGAAAAAGTCAATCCGGTCAAGGCAATAATTAAAACCAATAGCGAAATGTAAAATCCGGTTACATTGTGCCAGTCATAATTTACGCGGCGCCATTTGGCATTCCACTTGATTTTTACTCTGTTCTTTAAATCCTTACGTTTTTTGGGCCACCATAAAATGATTCCTGAGAAAAGCATCAGTATAAAGATTATAGTAGAAATTCCAACAATCTGTTTTCCTATTTCTTGTGGCAGAAGCAAGTGCATGTGTAGGTCTTCGACGATTTTAAAGAAGTCAGTATTTAGATTTTCCTTAAAAATAAATTTTCCTGAATAAGGGTTGAAATAGATATAATGTGGCACTCCTTCAATTGTTCCATAAACAAGCGCGGGCCTATCTTTTCCTGAAAAAATAACCATGTCTGCAGTCGCAGTGGGATATAATTCTTTAGTTTTTTTAATTAATAGAGAAGGAATTGCATAAGGTTTGTTCTCAATTTCAACCTTTCTATATTCTCTAGTCAAGTCTTTTATTTCGTCGTGAAAGCAATAAATACAGCCTGTGATGCTTACTATAAACACAACAAGCCCGGAAATTAATCCGAGCCATTTGTGTAAAAACCTGATGTTTTTTTTAAAACCCATTTAGAATTTATACGAAACACTTCCCATGAAAGTTCTTGGAGCTTGAACGTTTGTGGTTGTGTAACCGCCATTGAAATACAATTCGTCAGTTAAGTTGTTCACTTTTAATGAAAATCTGTATTTTGGCTGGTCATAATAAATTGCAGCATTTACAACAGAATAAGATGGCAAAGAATACGTTTGGACATCTGCCTTATTTCCTGTAGCCAAAGGGTTTTTGTTGTAGACAATATTTTCGTCGCCATAATTTCCTCCAAATCCAAATCCTAAACCTTTAAGATTTGTGGTTTGCAAGCTATAGCTGATCCAGTAATTGATCATGTTTTCTGGTCCTGCAGTTTCTGGTCTCAAGCCATTATATCCGGCGTCGCTCACTTTATTTAATTTGCTGTTGTTGAAAGCATATCCGATGATGAAATTTAAACCAGGAATTGGGTTTGACGTAATTTCTGCCTCAAAACCTTTGCTCGTCTGATTTCCGTCTTGAACATTTATTCCAGGACCGCCACCGCCCGTTCTCACGATGTCTTTCACTTCAATGTTGTAATAGCTTAAAGTTGCGCTAAGGCGGTTTTGAAAACCGTTAATTTTGATTCCCGCTTCAAATTGGTTCGCCTTTTCAGGATCAAAAGAATCTGTTGCTCCAGGATTTGTGTTTAAGACATTTTTAAAGCTGTTTTGGTAATTTCCAAAAAGGGAAACCTCGTCTTTTACAACTTGATAAACGGCTCCAAATTTAGGAGATAAGGCATTTTGAGAAAAAGCGCCAGTAGTTGTATTTAAAGCTGAATTGTAAATTCCTTGGTTGTCATAATGATCAAAACGCAACGCCGCAGAAAGAATTAATCGGTCAGTCACATTGATTGCATCAGCTACATAAGCGCTGTAGGTTGTCAAATTGGTTTGCGTCTTGTCAGCAGTTCCTTGTTGCAAAAGTGCATCAACAGCCGTTGGGTTGAAATTATTGTAAGTGGCGCTTCCGTCAGTATAATCAATAGTATCAAATGTCCAATAAGTTGGCAAATAACCGATGCCGCTTTTTGTTTCAATGCGATAAATATCACCGCCTAACAAAACTCTGTGCTTCATTCCCAAAAGATTCAATTCTCCGTTGAAATTTTGCTGGAATTCTACGATATTGTCTCTTCCGTCAATGTTCCATACGTTTCTTTCCATTTGATTGTTTGGAAGAAGGTAGAACCAAGTCTGAGGCCCATAAGATTGATTCGTACTTGTGCTCAAAACGGTTTGTGATTTCCAGTTTTCAGACATTTTGTAATCTGCTTTTGCAAAAACGTTAGCTGTTTTCGTGTTCATCATGAATTCGCCGCCTGTGAAAGATCTTTTCCAGTTCATATTAATATCTGAAGCGCTGTGGATTCCAAGAGTATTTGGTGTTTGTCCCCAGTGCAAGTAAATTAACGGAATAGAAGAAGCGTCTACATTTGATAATTCGGCATCGATAGAAAGCGTCAGTTTTTCATTCACTTTATAGGAGAAAGAAGGCGCAATGAAATAGCTTCTCGTGCGGCCATAATCTTGAAAAGTGTTTGTGTTGTTGTAAGCCCCATTTATTCTTAATAAAGCCGTGTTGTCATCATTAAGCGAAGTATTTACGTCAGCCGTAATACGGTTTAAGCCATAGCTTCCGGTTTGATAAGAGATTTCTCCGCCAAAATTTTCAGTTGGTTTTTTGGTAACTCTATTGATAAGGCCTCCGTAAGAAGTCAAAAGGCTTCCGAACAAAGTTGCAGAAGGTCCTTTGATGCTTTCTAATCGCTCTAGATTCGAAGCGTCAACATTGTTGGTGATTTTTCCTGCAATGCCGTTTCTTAGCAAGCTTTGTGTAATAAAACCGCGTGAAGCAAATAACGAACCTCCGTCGCCCGTTCTTCCCGTTGCTGCCCAAACTTGGTAAAGACCAGGAACATTTCTCAAAGCTTCGTCCTGGCTTGTTACCAATTGATCTTTCATCAATTCTTTTGTCACAACGCTGTAAACTTGAGAATTTTCTAGATTTTTGATAGACATTCTTGAAACATATTCGCTTTCAGATTTTGTGTATTTATTAGCGTTTCCAGTTACAAATACTTCTGTAAGCTGTTCGCTGTTCGTGTTCAACGAAATGGCTGGCAAAACAGTATCTTGACTTCCCTGCACAGAAAAATTGATGTCTTTTGATTTAAAACCTACAGAATTAATTTTCAAGACATAATTGTCTGGTTTTAAATTTTTGATTTCAAATTTGCCTTGAGAATCGGTTTGAGTTCCGAATTTTGTTCCTTTTACGGTAACGGTAATATTTTCAAGAGGCGTGCTATCTGAAGAAATAACGATTCCTGTGACGCTTCCGTTTTCTTGAGCATAAGAAAATATGCTGAAAAATAAGCTGACAATCAGTGCAATGATGCTTTTATTCATCGTGAATAATTTTAGTTGTTTATTGGCTGCAAAATTAAGTGCGGAAAAACTTTCTGGCAAGAATTATTTAGATTAAATATAAATAAAAATTAAGATTTGTTATAAATGCCGGTAAGTCTATTATATTTTACGACTTTAATTTTTTAATTCTTAATTATTTATAAATCCACAATGATAATCCTTTTAACTGTTGCGATTAAAATTTAATTGCTAATTGTGAATTTTCTTTCAAAAGTGCATTTCGACGATTTTTTCTGCTTTATAAGGAGGTATTGTTATATTTTAAAATGAGTTTTGTTTATTTGTAAAGCCCAAATACATTAAACCTATGAAAAAACATTTATTTTTTGCGTCTTATTGTTTATTGCTGCTTGCTTGCAAGCAAGTAAATCTTGTCAATACGAATGACGATTATTTTAAAAAAGTAAAAATTGAGACTTTAGTTGAAGATGATTTTAGCATTCGAGCAATAACTATTGACAACAATAAAATTTGGTATGCCGCAGATAAAGGAAAATATGGCTATTATGATTTAGTTTCTCAAGAAAAATTTCAATCTTTTATAAAAAAAGATACTTTATTGCCAGAATTTAGGTCAATTGCCAAAACAGGAAAATCAATTTTCTTGCTTTCTGTCGGAAATCCCGCATTGCTTTATAAAATTTCAAAAGACGGTTCAGAAAAAAAAATAGTTTACCAAGAAAATCACAAAAAGGTTTTTTATGATTCGATGCAATTTTGGAATGAAAAGGAAGGAATTGCCATGGGAGATCCTACGGATGAATGCCTTTCGGTAATTGTGACAAGAGATTCGGGAGAAACTTGGCAGAAAATACCTTGCGGAAAACTTCCAAAAGCAAATTTAGGAGAAGCCGCTTTCGCTGCAAGCAATACGAACTTAATTGTGCACGGAAATTTTACATGGATGGTTTCTGGCGGAAAAAGTGCAAGAATCTTTTTTTCCCCGGATAAAGGAGAATCTTGGGAAGTCTATAAAACGCCGATCATTCAAGGAAAAGACATGACCGGAATTTTCTCAGCAGATTTCTATGACGAAAATATCGGATTTATAACAGGAGGCGATTATGAAAATCTAGAAAAGAATTCAGGAAATAAAGCGCTGACAATAAATGGAGGAAAAACTTGGACGCTGATTTCAGAAAATAGCGGTTTCGGATATGCTTCCTGCGTGCAGTTTGTTCCAAATTCAGGAGGAAAACAATTGGTGACTTTGGGAAATTCGGGACTAAATTATTCGTCAGATAATGGCACAACTTGGAAACAATTGTCAAACGACAAGGACCTTCACACCATCCGTTTTATTGACAATTCAACAGCAATTGCCGCTGGAAAAAACAAGATTGTGAAAGTCCTTTTCATTAAGTGATTTAGCCTTTTGGGCCTTTGCCTTTGTATTGTTTCAGTAACGTTCGGTTGAAATCATCTTCGGCTTTTTTAAGCTTCAATATTTTAACCGGACTTATAATTGATTTCAAATTGCTTACCAATTTCTTGCGATTTTCAAGCAATTCTTCGTCATAATCTTCCATCTGGTTTAAGACTGCCAACGCTTCTTTGTCGCTCATCGTGTCGATCGAATTCTTCAGTTTGTTTGCCAAAGATTTCATTTTATTATGGCGAAGCTCAAATTGTTTGTCGTCAAAAGCATTATAAATGGGCCAAAATTTCGCTGATTCTTCTGAATTTAGAGACAATTCTGTCGTAATAAAAGCAGTTTTTAGTGCCTTGATTTTATCTCTCTTTTCGTCAATTTGGGCATGAAAAGTAAAAGTGACAGCTAATAAAATTACGGTTAACAAGTTTTTCATCTTCATCATTATTCTGTTATGTAGTTTTCTAAATAATTGTTTCCAGAAAGAGCGCTTTCAACAGTCGCATCGTCTAGATTTAAATCAGTTTCTATGGCTTCAATATCTTTTTCATCTAGTAAAGAAACCAATTCTTCGGGACTGATGGTAGTTTGGTAAGCCAAGTAATTTTCTAAGGAAGCACTGTCTAAACTTTGGCTTTCGCTCGAATTTTTATTCAAAAACGGAATCATAATTCCGAGAATTAAGATGGCGGCAACTGCCATAAACCATTTCTTTTTTCTGGCAAAAATAGAAATTACTGGCTTTTCTTCCTTTGGAATAGCTAACAATAATTTTTCAGAAAATTGCTCAAAATAGCCTTCCGGTGTGGTAAATCCAGATTTTATTTTCGGATTATTTTCTAAATTAAATGGTTCCATATTCGTTTGACATTATTTCTTTTAAATAGTTTAATTTTTAGTCATGTATTCCTCAATTTTTTTCACCGCATGATGGTAAGAGGCTTTTAATGCTCCGACAGAAGTGCCTAAAATTTCAGAAAGGTCTTCATATTTTATTTCCTCAAAATAGCGCATCTTGAAAACTAATTGCTGTTTTTCAGGCAAAAGTGCGATTGCTTTTTGCAATTTTAATTGAATTTCATCGCCTTCGAAATAAGAATCGGCAGTTAAATTTTCAATTTGCTTTTGCTGGAAATCTTCGCTCGTCATTCCGTTTCGCTTGGCTTTTGCATTTAAAAAAGTAATAGCTTCGTTGGTCGCAATTCGATAAAGCCATGAAAAAAGCTTGCTTTCGCCCTTAAAGTTTTTCAAATGCTGGAAAACTTTTATGAATGTATTTTGTAAAACATCGTCTGCATCGTCGTGGTTTAAAACAATATTTCTGATGTGATTGTAAATTGGCTTTTGATAGCTAGACAACAGCACTTGAAACGCTTTATTCTGCGTTTTTGGATCAAGTAATTCGTGTATGAAAGCTTGTTCGTCGAGCAAATTTTTCTTTTTAAGTAAGACTAAAGATAAGCTAAAAGGTTTAATCGACTTATGTTAAAACATCCAAAACAAAAATCTGACCAAAATTACAATTCCCTAAATTTGTAAAACAACACTCCTTATTATGAAAGATAATTTTTCCAATCAAGCTTCAGAATATTCAAAATTTCGTCCAACTTATCCGCCAGAATTAATTGAACATATTGTTTCTTTTACTGAAAAACGTGAAACTGCGCTTGACGTCGCGACAGGAAATGGACAAGTCGCTCAAAAGCTTTCAGAATATTTCCAGACGGTTTATGCGACTGACATCAGTGAAAATCAATTGCTTCACGCCAAGCAGATTTTGAATGTGATTTATAGAAAACTTCCAGCGGAGATTACTGATTTCGACGATAAACAATTCGATTTGATTACAGTTGCGCAAGCCGTTCACTGGTTTGATTTTGATAGATTCTATCCAGAAATTTATCGAATTCTGAAGCCAAACGGAATCTTCACAATAATCGGCTACGGACTTTTCAAAACGAATCCAAATTCGGATAAAATTCTAGAAGATTTCTACTATAATATAGTAGGTCCGTTTTGGGATGCGGAACGAAAATATCTAGATGAGAATTACCAAACGATTCCTTTTCCTTTCGAAGAATTGGAGACTTTGAATTTTGAAAATAAATTCACTTGGACGTATGAACAATTGATTGGTTATCTAGAAACTTGGTCGGCTGTCGAACATTACAAAGCGCACAACAACCAGAATCCGATAGATTTAATTAGGGAAAATTTAAAAACGTCTTGGGAAACTAGCGAAAGAGAAGTGACTTTTCCGATGCTTTTGAGATTGGGGAAATTAAAAGTGTAATTATCTCTATTTAAAATATCTTAACTTTGGAAAAAAATAAAATAATGCCAAGAATTCTAGCCATTGATTACGGACAAAAACGCACAGGAATTGCAATTACAGACGAAATGCAAATTATTGCTTCTGGTTTGACTACAATTCCGTCAGAAACTGCTATTGCTTTTTTGAAAGATTATTTTTCCAAAGAAAAGGTTGAAAGGATTTTAATCGGCGAACCAAAGCAAATGGATTATACGCCTTCCGAAAGCACTCAAATCATAGAAGCTTTTATAGAAAAATTCAAAAAATCTTTTCCTGACCTGCCAATTGAAAGGGTTGATGAGCGATTTACATCAAAAATGGCGTTCCAAACTATGATTGATAGTGGGTTGAAAAAGAAACAAAGACAAAATAAGGCACTCATTGATGAAATTTCGGCAACAATAATGCTACAAGATTATTTATCTAGAAAAAAATACTAGGTTTTACTTTCATTTCTTCAAAAATGTGAAAAGTAATTTAAATTTGATATAAATAATCTATTTTTTGCATCTTTCAAAGTATCTTTGCACCACAAAAATTTTGTGATGGCAACTACGACTTTACGAACTGAAACCGATGTGGTTTTAATTGGCGCTGGAATCATGAGCGCAACTTTAGGCTTACTGCTTAAAGAACTCAATCCCAATATTAAAATTGAAATATACGAAAGACTTGATGTCGCTGCCGCTGAAAGCTCTGATGCTTGGAATAATGCGGGAACGGGACATTCAGCTTTTTGCGAATTAAATTATACGCCACAACTTCCGAATGGTGAAATTGAGACTAAAAAGGCAGTCAAAATTGCGGAATCTTTTGAGGTTTCAAAACAATTTTGGGCTTATTTGGTAGAGAAAAATCTGATTTCAAATCCAGAGAATTTTATCAAGAGCATTCCGCACATGAGTTTTGTCTGGGGTGAAGAGAATGTCGATTTCTTGAAAAAGAGATATGACGCCTTACAGCAATATGGGCTTTTCAAGGGAATGGAATATTCTGAAGATAAGGACCAAATTAAGTCTTGGATGCCTTTGGTTATGGAAGGTAGAAGAGAAAGCCAGACTTTTGCGGCAACTTCTATGAAAATTGGAACGGACGTGAATTTTGGAGAATTGACCCGCGATATTTTTGATTACCTGAAAACTTTGGAAGGCGTAAACATGCACTTCCACCACGAAGTGAAAAGCCTGAAAAAGCAAGACGACGGAAGCTGGAAATTGAAAATCAAAAATCTTGAGACTGGAGATAAAACCAAAGTGTCTACAAATTTCGTATTTATTGGAGCAGGAGGCGGTTCATTGCCATTATTAGAAAAAGCAGGAATTCCTGAAGGAAATGGTTTTGGAGGATTTCCGGTAAGCGGGCAATGGCTGAAATGTGTGAATGAGGAAATTATTGAAAAACACAATGCAAAAGTATACGGGAAAGCTTCTGTCGGCGCACCGCCAATGTCGGTTCCGCATATTGATTCTAGAATGATTGAAGGCAAAAAAGCGTTGTTATTTGGGCCTTATGCAGGTTTTTCTACGAAGTTCTTGAAAAATGGATCTTATTTAGATTTGCCACTTTCGATAAAGATGAATAACATGATTCCGATGCTTTCTGCAGGATTTCATAATTTGCCTTTGACAAAATATTTGATTGACCAAGTGCGCCAATCGCCAGAAGACAGATTGCAAGCCTTGAAAGAATACCTTCCGGATGCAAAAATGGAAGACTGGGTTTTGGAAACTGCTGGGCAAAGAGTTCAAGTGATCAAAAAAGGGGAGAATGGAGGAGGAGTTTTAGAATTTGGAACTGAAGTTGTAACCGCTGGCGACGGATCGTTGGCTGTTTTATTAGGAGCTTCTCCAGGAGCTTCAACGGCCGTTTCGATCATGCTTGATTTGCTTCAAAGATGTTTCAAGGAAGAAGAAAAAACGCCTGAATGGCAAGCAAAATTAAAAGAAATGATTCCTTCATATGGAGTTTCTTTAAATGATAACGAGGATTTGCTTACAGAAGTTAGAGCACATTCTGCAAAAGTTTTGAAATTACAAACTTTATAATAGCAGTAATTGCGCAATATTTTAAAATAAAAGCCTCATTCATAGGGGCTTTTGTTTTTTAGATTAAAAAACAATTATATTTGACACAATAAATTTACCTGTATGAAAAAACTATTACTATTGCTTCTTTTCACGAGCGCTATGTTTGCGCAAGAATTGAAACAAGTTCCGAAGCAGATTCTTTCGCTTCAGTCTCAAAATAAGAAATTTACTAAAGTTTCTTTGTTCGCAGTAAATGCAAATTATGATCATAAAAAATTTGATAAGGAAGTTGAAAATGCAACCGTTGCATCGCTCGATCAAAATGCGTTGAATGCTGTAGTATCCCAAAAACCGGATTATCTTCAGTTTTCACTGCCTTACAATAGCAAATTAATAGATATTGTTCTTTATAAAGTTCAAATCGGAGCGTCTGATTTTAGAATTGATACTGACAAACAAAAAAATGTAATCGTAGAAAAAGGCGTGCATTACAGAGGAATTATCAATGGAGATGTAAACTCAATCGTATCTTTTAATTTCTTTAAGGATGACGTAAACGGTATAGTTTCTGGAAGTGAATTTAATAACTTAAATGTAGGCAAGTTAACGGTTTCTGGTAATGTAAAAGACTATATTATCTATTCAGATTTAAGTTTAAGACAGCCATTTACTTTTACTTGTGACGTGAAAGAATCTGCAGAAATAAATCCTTCAGATGAAGGAAGAAGTATTCAAGGCACGACTTCTACAAAATGTGTAGCGATTTATTTCGAATTAGATTACAATAATTATGTAGCTCGAGGACAAAGTATTACGGCAACTACAAGTTGGTTTACTTCAGTTTTTAATAATATACAAACGCTTTATGCTAATGACGGAATCACGACTTCAATAAAATCATTATTTATTTGGACAACACCTGATCCTTATATTGGAGGATCGACTTCAAGAGATTTTCTTAATGCTTTTGTAAATAACAGGCCGGTTTTTAATGGAGATATTGCACAATTGATTTGTCTTAACGCAGGTAATTTAGGAGGCGTAGCTTATCTAAACGGATTGTGCGGAGCTAGCAAACATGGTTTCTCTGATATCCAAAATAATTTTTCTACAGTTCCTGTATTTTCTTGGACTGTTGA
Organism: Flavobacteriaceae bacterium PS02334; assembly: GCA_029959295.1. Classification (GTDB taxonomy): domain Bacteria; phylum Bacteroidota; class Bacteroidia; order Flavobacteriales; family Flavobacteriaceae; genus Flavobacterium. The sequence continues at coordinate 217,620 of JASCOH010000002.1, forward strand.
GGTTGTAACTCACGAGCTTGGACATCAAATGGGGTCGCAACATACGCACGCATGTGCCTGGAATGGAAATAATACAGCAATTGACGGTTGTGCGCCAACTGCTAATGCGAATTATGCAGAAGGTAGCTGTGCAATAGGCCCAATTCCATCATCAACAGTTAAGGGAACTATTATGAGCTATTGTCACCTGCTTGGAAATGTGGGAATCAATTTTGCAAACGGATTTGGTCCACAGCCGGCCGCTAGAATTTTAGCCAAAGTAAATGCTGCAGCCTGCTTGAGCACAGATTGCATTAATACTTGCATCAATACTGTATCTGCGATAAATATTCAAAATATCAGCGAAACAAGTGCTGTGATGACTTGGACAGATGCTGATAATACGGCATCAAGCTGGCAAATAGCCGCAGTTTCTTATCCTTATACTTCACCGACTTGGGTAACTGTAAACAATACGCCTTCTTATACTTTCAATACGCTTCAAGCCAATACATACTATAAATTTATGGTAAAACCAGTCTGTAATGCACCGCTTGTAGCAGATTCACAATTTAAATTTGAAGCTACTAAAGCTACGAATGTATGTTCTGCCACTTTTACAGATACGGGACTTTTAGGCGCTAACTATACAGACAAAGAAAACTGGGTAAGAACGTTTACGCCTCCAACAGGTTCTGTTGCTAAAGTTACTTTTGCTTCTGTCAACTTAGAATTGGATTATGACTATCTATATATTTATGATGGTGCAGATACAAGCGCGCCATTATTAGCAACATTAACTGGTTCTCTTTCAAATCAAGTTTTTGAAGCTACAAATGCTACAGGCAAATTGACTTTTAATTTTATATCTGATGAAGCTGTAAATGAAGCCGGCTGGAATGCTACAATAAACTGCAAGACTTTAGGAATTGATAGTTTTAATAACAATACATTCTCTTATTATCCTAATCCGGTGACGAATGAGCTTAGTTTGAATTCTAAAGCAGAAATTGAAAAAATTCAGATTTTCAGCATTGACGGAAGACTTATTTTTGAGCAAAAAGCAAATATTTATGATGCAAAAATAAATACAGGTTCTTATGCAAAAGGAACTTATATTGTAAAAATAGCCTTTACGGAAGGAAGCAATGAAGCTTTTAAAATTATAAAGCAATAACTAAATAAGTCGAAAGTTTTAAAGCCGTAATAGTAATTAAAATCAGCAGGTTGCATAATTTTATAATATAACATTAACAGTGTCTGTTGCTTAATTCGGATTTTAAAAAAGCCCAAATTTTTAATTAAATTTGGGCTTTTTTTTTTTTGTTATTATGTAATTTTTTAAAAAAAATAGCCAAAAGTTAGAAAAAAAGATAAAATAAATTTTGTAACAAAAAAAATCATTATTTTGCATGTTTTTGTTTGTTTATTAATTTTTTTTATATATTTGTGGCTTAATAAACGCACTTATGAAAAAAATTATACTCCTTTTGCTTTTCTCAGGCACCATGTTTGCCCAACAACTAAAACAAGTTCCAAAACACATTCTAGAGATTCAGTCTCAAAAAAAGGAATTTACTAAAATTTCTTTGTTTGCAGTCAATGCAAATTATGATCACAAAAAATTTGATAAAGAAGTTGACGGTGCAACCGTAGTGACGCTAAATCAAAATACCTTGAACACTATCATTGCTGAAAAACCAGAACTTCTTCAGTTTTCAGTTCCTTACAACAATAAACAGCTTGAAATTGTTCTTTATAAAGTTCAAATTCAGACCAATGATTTTCAAGTGGATACTGATAAAGCTAAAAATGTAACCGTTCAAAAAGGTGTCCATTACCGAGGAATCATTAATGGAAATGTCAATTCAATTGTATCTTTCAACTTTTTTAAGGATGATGTGAACGGCATTATTTCGGCCAATGAGCTTCATAACTTAAATATAGGAAAACTGGCTGTCGCTGGAAATATAAATGACTATATTGTTTACTCAGACACCAAATTAAAAAAGCCATTTAATTTTACTTGTGACTTAAAAAGTGCTAAAGCAAGCCATTCTAGTGTAAATCACAAAGACACACAAAGTCCAAATTCTGCAAAATGTGTTGCTATTTATTTTGAATTAGACTATAATTCTTATACTTCTCATGGAAGCGATTTAACCACGACGTTAAACTGGTTTTCCTCTATTTTTAACAATATCCAGACTTTATATGCCAATGATGGAATTAGCACTGCTATAAAATCAGTATTTGTTTGGACAAGCTTAGATCCTTATGCCGTAAATGAAAGTTCAGGAGCCTACCTTAATAACTTTTTAGTATACCGCCCCATTTTTAATGGTGATCTTGGACACTTAGTTATCTATGATGCAGGTGGTTTTGGCGGAGTGGCTTACATGAATGGATTGTGCAACACTGAAACTACATTTTCAACCGTACCTCAATATTCTTGGACAGTGGAAGTAATTACCCATGAATTAGGCCATCAGATGGGTTCTGATCATACCCATGCGTGCGTTTGGAATGGCAACAATACTTCCATTGACGGCTGTGGAACATTAGCAGGAATTCCAGAAGGAGATTGTGCTGAAGGACCGATTCCTACTCAGGAAGTAGGAGGAACGATCATGAGTTATTGCCATCTTCTTGGCGATGAGGTTGGAATTAATTTTGCAAACGGTTTTGGTCCCCAGCCTACGACATTGATTCTTGACATAATTGCTTCTTCACAATGTTTAAGCACTGATTGTATCACTACGTGTATTAACAATGTGAGCAATGTTGTGGTGCAAAACGTGAATGAAACAACTGCTGACATTACTTGGACAGATAGCACGACCACAACATGGCAGGTTGCCGCAGTTTCTTATCCTTATACTTCGCCGGTTTGGGTCACTGCAACTACTAATTCGCATTCTTTTGCACAGCTTACACCTAACACTTATTACAAATTTATGGTAAGGCCATTTTGTAATGCGCCTCAGGAAGCGGCAGTTACCTTTAAAATTGAAGCTACTAAATCTGATTTTGTTTGTTCAGGTGTTCCTTTTACGGATACAGGTCTTTTAACTTCTAATTATTTAGATTTAGAGAACTGGACTCGAACATTTATGCCACCTGCGGGCTCGGCAGCCAAAGTTGTTTTTAACGCTGTTAATCTAGAGGATGGTTATGACGTTTTATATGTTTATGATGGTCCTGATGCAACTTTTCCTCTGCTTGGAAACGTTACTGGTGCGCAATCAAATGTTACTTTTGAGGCTACAAATCCAACCGGAGCATTGACTTTTAAGTTTGAGTCTGACAGCAACACTAATGAAGCTGGATGGGATGCTACACTTACCTGCATTGCTTTGGGCAGAAATGATTTTGTAAAAGCTGGGTTCTCTTATTATCCAAATCCGGTGAAAGATGAATTGGTTTTAAATTCAAAAACTGAAGTTGGGAAAGTACAAATTTACAGCATCGACGGAAAATTGATTTTTGAGAAAAAAAGCGCTTTTATCGAAGCTAAAATTAATACTTCTTCTTTTGCCAAAGGTACTTATATAGTAAAAATAGCTTTTGTTGAAGGAGGCAGTGGCGTCTTTAAAATTGTGAAGTAATATTTTAATCTTATAAAAAAAGGCTCAAATTTTTAATGAATTTGGGCCTTTTTTGTGTTGATGTGAAAGTTTAAAAGAAGCCTGAAAGATTGAAATTTTAACCCTGATGGTTGCGACTATCCTTTTATTCAGTTTTTCACTGGATAAAAGATAGTGCATCCAGCAGGAACATGGTTTAAAAAAATGCTTTGTTTTTGGTTCAAAAAAAGCTACTTTGTCTGGCTCAATTGTTTGGAAGCTTTTACAATACTTTCAGATAAATTTGTCAGCCAAACCAACTGCTCGATAACCAATTGCGCTTCCTGCATTTTCAGCTGAAATTCTTCATCATCGGTTAAATGCGCTTCCTTTAATTCTTTGGCGCGGATGTTTTTTAATTCGGTAAAGCGCATTGCCAAATCCTCATTGTTGTCAGCACTTGCCATTTGTTCAGAAACTTCCAGATTGGCAAAAGTGATGGCAAAATTCAAATTTTTTATTACGGTTTGGACTACGACATTAAAAGCTTCTGAAGCTTTGTAGGTTTTATGCGTTTGTACGTAAGTTCCAAGCGAAGCCAATGAAGACAGTAAAGTATGGTTCAAAACGGCCAATTTGTAAACTTGCTGTACTTGTTTTTGCTTTGATTTCGGTTCTTGCGTCATCCTTTGAAAAGAAGCCATCAGATTCCCGATTTCGATGAAAGCATTTTTTCTCGCTAATCTATAAGAAGAAGTCGTTTCACCTTTATTATTATAGAAAATTGAAATTTCGTTCAAATAATCTCGGTTGGCTTCAATTGATTTTTTGATATAAATCGGCTGGCTCATAAATTCCCAAGAAGGCCAGAAAAAATAGTTTGCCAAGAAAGCTAATCCTGCGCCAACAAGCGTATCTAAAATTCGATATTGGATGACGTCGTTGATATTTGGCGTCACTATTCCGTAGACAAAAACCACATAGATCGTCACAAAAGTAGCTCCGATTTTATAATTTATGGATGTAAACGTAAATCCTAAAACCATGCAGGTAATCGCCAAAGCACCAATAATAATGTTGTCCTGCACAAATAATAAAATTGCAAAAGCAATCAAACCTCCGGCGACGGTGCCGATAATTCTATGAAAAGAACGTTCTTTCGTCAAGCCATAACCAGGGCGCATGATTACGACTATAGTCAGTAAAATCCAATAGACTTTGTCAAACGGAAAAATGTTTCCAATAATAAACGCAATGACTATTGTACAAGTCAGTCGAAGCGAATGCCTGAAAATAGTGGACGAAAAACTTAAATTTTCTCGAAAAGTACTCCAAGGATAATATTGCGAAGTCATCAATTTATCCAAGCTTCTGTCGCGTAGTTTAAATTCGTTGCTATTGAAATTTGGCATGAAAGCGCGCTCGATAATCTTAATTTTCTCAATCTGTTTTTCAGCATAATGGAGCATGTTGGAAAGCATCCAAACACCTTCAGAAGCCTGTTCTTTTCCGAGTTCAGCTTCGTATTCGTTTATGGCATTCTCTAAAGTTTCCAAATCTTTCAGCAACGAGTGTTTTGGAACATATTTTTTATGGTTTTCAATGCTTTTGTAAATAGCTTTCAAGGATGAAGCCAGATTGTAAGCTAAATTTTGATAGGTTTTTAAAACTTTTGGATGGTTTTCAAATTTCTGTTGCAATTTATTATGGTCAAAAGAAGTGGAAAGCGCCAATTCTAAAATTTCCAAAAGCGAGATAAAAACCAAAGTCATTTTTCTAGTTTGGTCAGAAGTTCCGCTGGTATTTGTTCTGTGTCGGATTAACATTTCACGTAGATTTTCATGAATTGTATTCAGTTCTACTTGAAGAATCAATTGCTTTTCAATGATTTTTTCTCTTGGCGAATCGACATTCCATAAATCGCCACGAAGTTTCATATATTTTGCCGTTAATTTTAAACAGCTCGCAATCTGAAGTTCAACATAGCGGTGCGGTCTTACGTAAGTGAAAATTAAAGAAATAAGCAGGTAAAATAATCCTCCAACAAGCATTAATCCTGAATATTGCAACATCATTCCAAAATCTTCCTGAATGTGGCCAAATGACAAGCAAATGGACAATAAAGCCGAAAAAGAAACAAATGTCGCGCGTTGTCCGTAAACTGAAATCATCGAGAAAAAGAAAATCAGCCCTGCGATAGCAGGATAAAAAATCCAAGGAAAAGGATGTAAGATATTCACAAATAAGTTACAGCCGGCAACAATGAAGGAAGCGACTAAAAGTCCGTTGATCTTATGCTTTAAATTGCTCGGAATATCACTCGGATAAGTCAAAAATGCGCCTAGGGCAATATTAAATCCGATTAAAAAATTTCCTTGAAAGGAAAAAAATAACGCTGGAATTACTGCCGCTAAAGTTACTTTTAGCGCGTTTGAAAAATTGGTTGAATCGGTAAAATTGCGGACTTTCTGAATCATTGTTTAACGGTTACTAGCAAAGATAACAATTGGCAAACATTTTTTGAATTAAAAAAATAAAGAATTAACGCTTTCTATGTTATTAAAAGGTTGTTATAGTTTATGTTTTTTCACTATTTTTGCCCTCTGAATTTGGCGAAAGCATTGCTAATTCAGTATAATTCAATACAAAGAAAATGATTTTACCGATTATAGGATACGGGGATCCGATTTTGAGAAAAATAGCAGAAGAGATTCCACAAGATTATCCGAACCTGAAAGAAGTGATTGCCAACATGTATGACACGATGTATAATGCTTATGGCGTTGGTTTGGCAGCACCGCAAGTAGGATTCAGCCTGCGTCTTTTTATTGTTGATACCTCACCTTTTGGAGATGATGAAGATTTGGAAAAAGAAGAACAAGATCTTTTGAAAGATTTTAAAAGAACGTTCATCAATCCAAAAATGCTGAAGGAAGAAGGAGAAGAATGGGGATTTAATGAAGGCTGCTTGAGTATTCCTGAAGTTCGTGAAGACGTTTACAGAAACGAAAAAATCACGATTGAATATTTCGACGAAGATTTTAATAAAAAAACAGAAGTATTTGATGGCTTGATTGCCAGAGTAATACAGCACGAATATGATCACATCGAAGGAATTTTATTTACGGATAAAATATCTTCATTGAAAAAACAGTTAATAAAGAAAAAACTTCAAAATATCATGGATGGAAAAACGCGTCCGGATTATAAAATGAAGTTTATTGCGCCTAAAAAAGGCAGATAGTCAAAAAATAAATTAATTTCAAATTATAAAATATCATTAAAATGAATTTAGAAAAAATATTAGCCATTTCGGGCAAGCCGGGTTTATATGCTTTGAAAATCCAAACTCGTTCAGGTTTTGTAGCAGAATCTTTATTAGACGGAAAAAAAATCACTGTCGGATTGAGAAGCAACGTGAGCCTTTTGTCTGAAATTTCAATCTACACAAACGATAAAGAAAAACCGTTAGTAGAAGTAATGCGCGCTATTGCTGAAAAAGAAGACAACGGACCAGCAATTTCTCACAAAGAAGACAATGCTAAATTAGTTGCTTATTTTGCTGAAATCTTGCCTGATTATGATCAAGAAAGAGTGTATGCTTCGGATATCAAAAAAGTTTTAAACTGGTATAATATGCTTCAAGCTAGAGGATTAGTTTCGAAAGAAGTTCCCACAGCGCCAGCTAAAGAAGAAGTTGCTGAAGAAGAAACAAAATAATTAGATTTCGATTTAAGAAAATAAAATCCTGTGGCAACGCAGGATTTTTTATTTTTACATAAAACCAATCCTATGAATTCAAGACAGCAGAAACTCGACGCATTTGGCAGATTATTAGATATTATGGATGATTTGCGAGAAAAATGTCCTTGGGATAAAAAGCAGACTTTGCAGACGTTGCGCCATTTGACGATTGAAGAAACCTATGAATTAGGCGATGCGATTTTAGACAATGACCTGCAGGAAATCAAGAAAGAATTAGGCGATGTTTTGCTTCATATTGTTTTCTATTCTAAAATAGGAAGTGAAACTGACGATTTTGATATCGCAGATGTCTGCAATGAAATTTGTGAGAAATTGATTCATCGTCATCCGCATATTTATGGCGATGTTGTGGTTGAAAATGAAGAGGAAGTTAAGCAAAATTGGGAAAAATTAAAGCTCAAAGAAGGAAAGAAATCGGTTTTAGAAGGCGTTCCAAAAAGTCTTCCAGCATTGGTAAAAGCATCTCGAATTCAAGATAAAGTAAAAGGCGTGGGTTTTGATTGGGAAGAAGCGCACCAAGTCTGGGATAAAGTGGAAGAAGAAATTCAAGAATTCAAAGACGAAATTAAAAACGGCGATCAAGATAAAATCGAAGCGGAGTTTGGCGATGTTTTGTTTTCTATGATCAATTACGCCAGATTTGTAAATGTAAATCCAGAAGACGCTTTAGAAAGAACCAATAAAAAGTTCATTAAAAGATTTCAATATTTAGAAAGCAAAGCTGGAGAATTAGGAAAACAATTGTCAGATATGACACTCGCAGAAATGGATGTTTTCTGGAATGAAGCCAAAAAACTTTAAATAAAAAGAGGCTCAAACGAGCCTCCTTAAATGAATTAATAAAATAACAGATAATAATTTAGATACTATCTTGAATGGTGCCTTCCCATTTTCTGGCAAATTCCTCATTTTCTTGCCAATAGGCTTTTCCTAATTTATCAGTTTTCAAATCATAAAGCACGACTTCTGAATTCGGCTTTTCTGATTTATATTTGAACTGCAGTGTGATTTTAGAATCATCATTTCCAACAGTAATTTCTTCATATTTACAAGAGCTTACATCGTTTAAATCTACAAATGACGCTCTGTCTTTTTCTTTATTTAAATCTATAAAAAGAAATCCTTTATTGGTTTTGTCCAAAGCATAAATCTTTTTATAATGTGTTTCGCGTTCTGAAAAATTATATTTTCCTTGACTAAAACTGTTGAATATTTCTTTGATTTTTTTTCTGTTTTTCGCTTGATTGTTAGCGATGTAGATAATAGGCAGGGCGCAAATTAATGTCAGCACAAGCCCTATGATTAGAGATGCGTTATCCATTTTGAATTTTTAAATTTTATAAATAATTGATTTTGACTACTATTAAAATAACAGTCTGAGCAGTTTCAAAAATTTATAAAATCACCAAAAAATGTGAAAGGGAAAAAGTAAGATCGAGACGTTCAGGCATCGATTGATGTCTTGTCTCGCAAAAATCGCAGTGGCTTTAAAGAAGCTTAAATCTGAAAAGCTTATGTTGTAAAAAGATTCAAACCATTTGACATAAATCGGCAAATCGGCTCGAGAACTGGCAACAGTATTTTGAGTGATTTCTGGATTTACAAAAGCCGAAGCTTTTAAGAAATCAATTCTTTCAATGGATTTTTTTGTAGCATAATCAATCGTGAACGTTTTCTTATCTTCTTTTCCGAAGACTAAAAAAACGGTCATCAAAACCGAAATCAGCGCTATGTTTTTAATCCATTTCATTTTTGCAAATATAGCCTTTATAAAAGGTTTTAAAAAATGGAATCCAAATAAAAGCGATTTTAAACAAGAAAGCCCCACGATTGTGAGGCTTTCAATATAATTTTTTAAAACTTATTCGCTTTTCAAATTACGAATCTGTTTTAATTTGTCTTTCCAAACTTGTAGGCTTTCCTTATGTTTTTCAATGTTTTTCTTCACTTCTAAAACCATAGGATTGTCTTTTTTTGCATTTGCAAAAAACTGAATATTATTCTCTAATTGAAAAATCTCTTGCTGTACTTCCTCAATCTTGCGAATCAAGAAAATCTTTTCATTTTCTAATTTTCTAGTATCATCTGAACCTGAAAGCTGGTCAATTCGGCTGTTGAATCTCGCCATTTCAGAATCCTTTTTGCTCAAGCTCAATTTGTCAAACAAGGCATCCAAGACTTTATTGAATTTACCTTCGATGTGGCGTCTTGCATGAGGCACTTTTCCGAAACCTTTCCAGTTTTCAATATGTACTTTTATCGCATCTAAATCAGCTTTGTGTTCGCCAGTTAAAGCGAAATCTTTCAATGATTCTAAGTAGTCTTTCTTTTTCTCAAAAGCCTCTAGTTCCTCAGAATTCACTTCATTTCTTTGGGCATGAAGTTTATCGAAATAGTGGTTGCAAGCCTCCTTGAAATCCTTCCAAATACTGTCAGAATATTTTCTCGGTACGTGCCCAACTTGTTTCCATTCTTCCTGAATCTGTTTCATGATTGGAGTTGTAGCAGCAAAATCGTCGCTGTCTTTCAATGCTTTCGCTCTTTCCACCAAAGCCAATTTTTTGTTCAAATTGTCTTGTTGGTCTTTTTTAATGTCTTTATAAAATGAATTTTTCAAAGAATTAAAATCTCGAACCGCGTTTTTGAAAGCCGACCAAGTTTCTTCATTAACATCCGAAGGAACTTTTCCTGTCGAAAAAAACTCATTTCTCAAAGCTTCCACTTTGTCAATTTGTCCTTGCCATAAAGAATGCGCTTCCACTTTTTCAGTCGCCAAAGTTTGTATTTTAGAAATAATTTCTTGCTTTTTAGCTAAGTTTTCTGTCTCAGTTCCTCTTTGTTTTTCAAAAATCAACTCTCTTTTGTCGTGGATTTTTTTAGTCAAAGCACTGAAATTGTTCCAAATTTCCTCACGGTGTTCTCTCGAAACCGGTCCGATATCTTCTTTCCAGATTTTATGCAAGTCTTGCAATTCTCTGAACGCTTTATTTACGTCAGCATCTTCTGCCAATTCTTCAACGCGAGCGATAATTTTCAACTTCAAATCTAAATTATGCTTGAAATCCAAATCTCTAGCTTCCCTGTCTAAATGCAGGTAATCATAGAAATTTTCCACATGGAAATGATAATTATTCCAAACGTGGTTGTACTTATCTCTCGGAATCGGTCCCGCATTTTTCCATCTTTCACGCAATTCATTAAAATGTTTCAGCGTGTCTTTGATGTTTTCCTGCGGATTTATAAGTTCTTTCAACTCTTCAACAATCGCCAAACGAACATCAAGATTTGATTTCAGATTGTTCTGAAGGCTCTTGAAATGTACGTTTCTCTTGTCTCTGAATTGATTATATAAAGTATCAAATTTTAATTTTAAAGGCAAATGATAGTGGAATTCTTCTGTGGTTTCCGGATTTTCAGCGTGGAATTCGTCTTTTTTCTCCTCAATAAAGTGATTATATTTAGATAAAAAAGCCGTTTTTACTTCCTCAACATGATCTTTAACCGACATTACTTTTTCTACGGAAACCAATTTTTCAAGCTCAGAAACCAAGGCATCCATTTCTAAAGCCTCATAATCTAGCTTTGGAATTTCATGTCTTTCCTTTAAAGTTTCATCTTCACTTTCTTCAGCATTTGATTCTGAAATTGCATCAAGCGCATCTTGGTTTTCGCTCACAGTCGCTGTTTCCTCAAGTTCTTCCGGTGAAATCGTAGTTGTTGAAACTTCTTCCGGAGTCAATTCAGCCTCCACGACAGGTTCAGCTTCTACAGCATTTTCACTAGTTGGCGCAACTTCCTGCGTTTCATTTTGAGAAACAGTTTGAGATTCATTCCCTTGGTTTCCATCTGCTTCTTGCAGGCTATCATTCTTTTCTTCTAACATCATAAAATGTTTAAGGTTCTTAATTCTTTAGATTCGAAAGATAGTAAAGGCGAATGAAAATTCAAAGAAAAAGCAACATTTAAAGTCATTTTTCTAAGATAATCCTATTTTTTAGAAGCGAATAGTCGTTTCTTTTTCAGGAAAAGTAGTTCCTGCTTTCCGTTCCAATCTTTTGTGGTGAAGAATCCCGAAGCTTCGGGACACCACAAAAGGATTTCCGCTGCAATCAGGGCTAGAGAGCCGTTCATTTTTTTTCAAGATTGTCGAGTTGCTTGTGTGTAAACTTTTCGAAATATCTAGATTTGATAAGTCTTAAGAATTTTAATTATTTTTAGTTCTATATATGAGAATGAACTTTTACTATCATAAAACCTCTTTATGGATAAATCATCGACTTGTTTGTCGTCTAACCAAACTTTTTTTGTGAAAGTTATTGCATCGAGTATAGCTTTGCAATAATTGTCTAGATCACCGCTTCCTAATTTATCATTGGCTTTAAAAACTTGTATTTCTACTTTATATTTTTCTTTTTCGCTATAATAATTTTCAATTGAATTAAATGCAAATTCGAAAATGTAATTGCAGTCAATTTGCAAATTTGTTTGTTTTGAAGTTTTTCTTGGTAATCTTGGATTACGTATGCCGTCATTATAAGTAATAGGAATTATTTTGAAAAATAAGCTGTCATCTTGATTAATAACTACGGGAAAGCTTTCTTTTAAATTAATGAAATTTGTATCAAATCTTGTCATTGTTTTATTTTTTTACTTATTCCAAATTTTCCAAGCTTTCTCCGCCTGAAAAACCAGCATTTCATATCCATTTTTAATCTTAGCCCCGCGTTTTCCTGCTTTCTTTAAAAAAACAGTTTCCTCAGGATTATAAATCAAATCATAAGCAATATGCTTAGAAGTGAAAAATTCATAAGGAATAGGAGGAAAGGCCTGCACATTCGGCGAAGTTCCCAATGGCGTGGAATTGATAATGATTTGGTGGTTGTCAAAAGTCGTTACGTTTACCAAACCATAGCCAATGCTAAATTCCGTCGGTTCTCGGGAAACAAAAGTGTAGCCAATTCCGAGTTCTTCCAAAGCAAAAGCAATTCCCTTTGAAGCGCCGCCAGTTCCCAGAATCAGCGCTTTTTTATGATGCGGTTCTAATAAGGGCTGCAATGATTTTTTTAGTCCGTAATAATCGGTATTATAACCTTTGAGCTTTCCTTTCTTTGTAAATTTAATGGTGTTGACAGCGCCAATTCGTTCGGCCTTTTTAGACAATTTATCCAAAAACGGAATTACGGCTTCCTTGTAAGGAATAGTCACATTCATTCCTTTTAAATTCGGATTGTCCTTAATTATAGCCGGAAATTCTTCAATCGTCGGAATATCAAAATTCACATAATCGTAATCTTCCAAATGCAAAGACTTAAATTTTTCGGCAAAATAGCCCACGGAAAAAGAATATCCGATGTTTTTTCCCAGTAGCCCGAAGAGGTTGTTTATTTTCATCCTTAAATAAAAAAGCCTGACAGTTTTGAATCCATCAGGCTTATAAAATTTATAAAATACTTATTTTTTATACTTTTCAATTTCGTCCTGCACCAATTGGTCTTCCCAAACGGTCGGGAACAAAGTTTCAATCAGAATGTGGTTTTCAAAGCTCAAACGTAATCCGTTATTCAAATGGAATTTTCCTTTTTCAATATCGTCAAGCATCAAATATAAACCTGCCATTCTATATTCAATTTGAAATTCTTCTGGAAAATATTCTGTCGCGCGAAGCAAATTGTGAATCGCCCCTTCAAATTCTCCTAAAAATTGCAAAGTGTCAATCCAAAATAACCAAGTGTTCAGTTCATAATCACCGAATTCAACTGCTTTTCTATACCCGATTTCTGCTTCTTCAAAAAAGCTCAAAGCTCTGTTAATCGTTGCATAACGTTTCCAGTACAATCTGTTTTCGTTGTCAATTCCGATGGCTTTATTTACATAAAACAAGGCTTTTTGGTAATTTTTCTGTCTTACGTAAAAATCAGTAATCGCAATCCAACCTTTATCCAAAAGCGGATCTTCATGAACCGTTTTATGAAAAAACTTCAAGGCTTGCGGTTTGTTTCCTAATTTCTCATAACATTTACCAATTCGAAGCAAGGCATACGAAGTCGGATCGTCTAATTCAATCGTCTGGTTGTAGCTTTCAATTGCTTCTTCATAACGTTTCAATTTCTCTAACGACTTGGCTTTTTCCATGAAAGCGCCCATAAATTCGTCGTCAATCATCGAAGCGTAATCAAAAGCACGAAGCGCATTTTCATAATCTTCTAATCCATAATACAATCTTCCGGTCTGGTGCCAGGCGATTTCACTGTATGGATTTTTGTCAATATATTTCTCCAAGAAAAGAATCGCTTCTTTATTTTGGTCTAAAAATTCAAAGCAATATACCACATTATAAAGTGCGGCTTGATCTTCCACATCTTCTTCAAGACATTTTATAAAATTCTCTTTTGCCAATTCTAAACTGTCCATAAAAAGATATTCCATCCCGATTAAATTATAGACATCGGCATAATCATCGGTTAATTCTAGGGCTTCCTTTAAAAGTTCGACCGCCTTTTCGTGATCATCTCTTTTGGAATAAATATTGGCTTTTTGGATAAAAATTTCTTCGTTTTGTGGTTCGATAGCATAAAGTTCATTCAATAGCTTTTCGGCTATTTCAAGCTTGTCATCATAGACCAACATTTCTACTTGTACTAATTTTAAGCCTGTAGAACGAGGGTGTTGCTCAAGCGCTAATTTTAAGGCTTTCTTTGCCAGTGACGCCTTACCCATATCCAGGTAATGAAGAATGATTTCTTCAAATTCTTCCGAATCAAAGAAGAGAACTTTATTGGTTTTCAACATAGATTCGAACTTGGACAAGGATAAATTGTAATCTTCTTCATCGTGACTCAAATGCATAGGCTGTGTTTTAAAATTATCCTTAATAAAATTAGGGAACGTAATTGTTTTTGGGAGGCAAGGGTAAAATTGTTGTGAACAATTTAATTAACAGTTTCGTTTGTATTAAGTTAGCCAATTATAATGAAAAATCCTATCTATTTAAGGAAGCTTTTACTTCATCCATAACTTCCAGCATAATCGCGCAACCTTCTCTGATTTCTTCTTCAGAAATGTTCAGCGGGGGTGTTATTCTTATCGCCTTTCCTTCGAATAATAACCAGAATAAAATCAGTCCTTTATCTTGGCATTTTAAAATTACTTGGTTCGTAATTTCGGCATCTTCAGTCATTGCGGCAAGCATCAATCCTCGTCCTCGTACTTCTTGTATCAAAGGATGTACCAAAAGCGAACGGAACAGTTTTTCTTTTTCTAAAGTCTGCGGCATCAGGTCAGTTTCAGTGATTTCCTGCAAAGTTGCTAAACATGCTGCTGCTATGACAGGATGTCCGCCAAAAGTCGTGATATGCCCTAATTTCGGATTGTCGCTTAACAGATCCATCATTGCAGACGAAGCGGTAAAAGCTCCGACTGGCATGCCGCTTCCCATTCCTTTTCCTAATATAATTACGTCAGGAACGGCATCATAGTTTTCAAAACCGAATAATTTTCCGGTTCTTCCAAAGCCAGGCTGAATTTCATCGACAATCATCAAGGCACCGACTTCTGTACATCTTTCTCTGACTTTTTTCAGGAAACCATTTTCAGGCTGGATAAATCCGGCACCACCTTGAATGCTTTCTAAAATAATTCCGGCTGTTTTGGTCGTAATTTTCTGTAAATCTTCCTCGTTATTAAACGTAATAAAATCTACATCTGGTATAAGCGGACGAAAAATACTTTTTCTTTCTTCAAAACCCATCACGCTCAACGAACCCATCGTGTTTCCGTGATACGCATTGTTGCAGGAAATCAATTGGCTTCTTCCGGTGACTCTTCGGGCTAATTTCAAAGCGCCTTCTGTGGCTTCCGTTCCTGAATTTACCAAATACGTTTTATCCAAAGGTTCTGGCAAAAGTGAAGCTAATAATTTACAAAATTCAACCGCCGGACTTTGCGCATATTCGCCATAAACCATGACATGCGAATATTTGTTCAACTGGCTTTTTATAGCATCATTGACCCTTTTATTTTGGTGTCCCAAAGTGCAAGCGGAAACTCCGGCTACAAAATCAAGGTATTTTTTGTTATTTGTGTCGTAAATATAAGAACCGATAGCGTGTGAAACTTCCATGCCGAGTGGGTAAGGAGAAGTTTGTGCTTGGTATTTATGGAAATCTTTAATCATTTGTATTGGTAATCTTTATGGTATCAAATTCTTTTTCAAAAGGAATGAGGACTTGGTTTTTTAAGTCAATTCTATATTTTTTTGTAAAGTGATATTCTGTTTCTTCGCTTAAATTTTCTTTTGATAGAATTAATGAATCTTTTTTAATTTCATATTCTCCTTTAAAATAACAGCTCCATTCTATTTCTTTAATTTCTATTTTAAAGGTTTTGTTTTTGTATAATTCTATGTGTTTATCACGATAGTCTTCTTTTTGTATAATTCCTTTGAGATATATGCTCTTTGAAAATACAGATTCAAATATGGTTAACGAACCTATATTTAGAGCAACCACAATTGTAAAAATAATTACAACATATTTATCAAATTTCTTTCTGTAAATATCAATTATGAAATAAATTATTACAAACAATAAAAACAGAAAGGAAAATAAAATCCATGCTAAACCATCGGGCATTCCTGTGCAATAATCGCCAAAATGAATGTGTCTTTTGATTGTCAATAATCCAAGAAATACCAATATGCAATATTTTATTGTTTTGTAATTCATATTGACATATGTTTTCTACTGACCTTTAGGCTTCTTCTCAGGATTATTTTTATCATAATCCAAAGTCTCTTTTCGAACTTCCATCGGAACATTTTCTTTTGCCTTTTCAGCCTTTGTTCGTTTCAAAATCTTCTCATGAAGGTCTTTTTCGTCCTGTGGAAAAATATCATCTTTTGTCTTTATGATTTCATCGCCACGCCAAATAAATCCTCTAAGTTTCCGCGCATTTTCTGGAAAATCTTTTTCTGGATAACTTTCGCTTTCCGTATTTTTAAAAGCGGTTACGGTAGTGATTTTATTGTCTTCTAATTCCAAGTGAATCGAACTGCTGATGCCTTTGTCAATTGCGGTTAATTGCCCTTTATCATACGCATAATAAATCTTTTCAGTGTTTTTGACCAGATCGACTTCATACAATTTATTGTCTTTGAACTTTCCATATAAATTGACGCCCTTGACCTGATTATAGCCTTTTCCGAGCGTATCTTTTGAGGCTATAAAAGCATCCGTTAAAACCTTAAGCGAATCTAATTTTTCAGTTTCCGTATTCGAAATTAGGTGAATTATTTTTCCTGTCAATTGATTTTCGCCGTTCCAAACTACTGGTTTTCCTATCAATTGCGTCAATCCGTTTTTTTCGTTGGAATGCAAGGAATCACATTTTCCAGACATGTCAATTTTGTAAAAGCGAACATTGTTGAAAGCACGAATTATCCTGTTTTCAGGCTTTCCGGTAATCATCAATTTTTTTCCATGAACATATAAAGTGTCTTTTTCGATCAATGTTGCTGCCACGGCATGTTTTGTCATTACCAAAGAATCTTGATTTCGATATACTTCGGCATAATGTCCGCGTGCGATTCCTTTATTGATAGAATCTGTTACTTTTACATTATTCGTTGCAGAAGCAAATTCTCGATTTCGGTCATAATATAAGCTGTCGCCTTCAATCAATCGGTTGTTATATTTTATATAGGAATTTTTTACGAAATGAGCAAAGTTTTTCTTGGTGTCATAAAATCCTTTTTCCGTATAAATAAAATTTTCCTTACTGGTAATCGTCGAAGGCCCAAATAAATAGGAGTGACCCGAATTTGAATAATAATCCAAATGGTTCGATTTAATCACATATTTCGGATTCGTAATGGTAACCGCAGTCAAAAACTGAAACTTTTTATCATTCAAAAAATACCGCCCAGATTTACTCTTTAGCGTATTTTCTTGGTCTTTAATTGTTCCGTAAGTTGTGTAATAAGCTTGCTGAATTCTTCTGTCAAAGTTAATCGTGTCGGTTGTCAAAGTCATCTTCGGATCGCGCATCACGACATTTCCTGTAGCAAAGGCAAACTTCGTATTTCCTCTATATTCGGCATATTTACTGTCCATAAAAACAGTATCGCCTTGGTTCATTTTTACGTCTCCGAAAGCTTTTACGTAGTTTTCTTTATTAAAAAGATAAGCTACATTGCAAGCCATTCGAACGCCGTCGTGAATCAATCGCACATTTCCGCGATAAACTACAGCACCCGGAACTTCGGTTTGCTGAATATCAACCATATCAGAATTTTCAACTACGATTTTTTTAGGAGGTGCCTGCGCCAAAAGGGTATTGAAACTCAATAAGATAAAAAGGCCTGCAAGAAATAAAAAGTGCTTCTTCAATGGATATTATTTTGGGTCAAATTTAAGTAAAATCTCCAAATTTGATTTTTAATTAAGAATTATTTGTGTAAACTCTTTACCGCAGATTCGCAGATTAAAAAATTGTACAAATTTCAACACAGATTTCTCAGATTAAAAGTATTTCAAAGAGAGAGAATCCGTGAAAATCTGTGAAATCTGTGTTTAAAAAAACGCCTTGATTTTGTCAAGGCGTTTCCAATTATTTATTAATAGTCTGAGTCCTATCTGGACCAACTGAAATCACCTTGATCGGAACTTCAACAAACTTTTCGATAAATTCCACATATTCTTTTAGTTCTGAAGGAAGCTCGTCATACGAAGTCATTCCTGTCAAATCTGCTTTCCAGCCTTTTTTCTCTACATAAATTGGAGAAACATTTTCAGGCTCAATATTATACGGCAAATGGTCGATTTTTTCTCCTTTGTAATTGTATTCCGTACAAACTTTCAAAGTCTCGAAACCAGAAAGAACGTCGCCTTTCATCATATACAAAGCCGTAACGCCGTTTACTTGAATCGCATATTTCAAAGCAACCAAGTCCAACCAACCGCAACGTCTTGCACGACCAGTCACAGAACCGAATTCGTTACCAACACTTGCCATTGTTTCGCCGTCTTTGTCAAAAAGTTCCGTAGGAAAAGGGCCGCTACCAACTCTTGTCGTATAAGCTTTGAAAATTCCGAAAACTTCTTTCACTTTATTTGGAGCAATTCCCAAACCAGTACAAGCGCCTGCAGCTGTTGTGTTTGAAGAAGTCACAAAAGGATACGTTCCAAAATCAATATCAAGCAAAGAACCTTGCGCTCCTTCAGCCAAAATCGACTTTCCTTCTTTCATTGCTTTGTTCAAATATTCTTCACTGTCAATGAACTGCAACGTTTTTAAAACCTCGATAGCTTCAAAAAATTCTTGTTCCAATTCCTTCAAATCATATTCCAAATCAACGTTGTAAAACGCAATCATCGCTTCGTGCTTATCAGCCAAAGCTCTGTATCTGTCTTTGAAATCTTCCAATTCAATATCACCCACACGAAGACCGTTTCTTCCCGTTTTGTCCATATAAGTTGGCCCAATTCCTTTTAAAGTAGAACCAATTTTTGCCTTACCTTTTGAAGCTTCAGAAGCCGCATCTAAAAGTCTGTGCGTTGGCAAAATAAGGTGCGCTTTTCTAGAAATGATCAATCTTGACTGGATGTCGATATCAAATTTTGCCAGTCCTTCTAATTCTTTTTGGAAAACCACTGGGTCAATCACGACACCGTTTCCAATAATATTAATTGATTTCTTGTGAAAAATCCCAGAAGGAATCGTTCTCAAAACGTGTTTGATTCCGTCAAATTCTAGCGTATGTCCAGCATTTGGGCCGCCTTGAAAACGAGCAATAATATCGTACTTTGAAGTGAGAACGTCAACAATTTTTCCTTTGCCTTCGTCGCCCCACTGCAATCCGAGTAGTAAATCTACGGTCATTTTAGTTGTGTTTGTTGTTTATTTATTCTTTAGGTGTAGTCTTTTTGTTTCCGTAAAGGTAAAGCGAATGGTTGTGAATTTCGATATCAAAAATCTCCTCAATCGTCTTTTTGATGCTCTGGATTCGTGGATCGCAAAATTCGATAACTTCCCCAGAATCAGTCATGATAATGTGGTCGTGCTGTTTATCAAAATACGATTTTTCATAATGTGCTTGGTTTTGCCCAAACTGGTGTTTTCGCACCAAAGCGCAGTCCAATAGCAATTCAATCGTGTTGTAAAGCGTGGCTCTACTGACGCGATAATTCTTGTTTTTCATCTTGATATAAAGAGATTCTATGTCAAAATGCTCCTCATTATCATAAATTTCCTGAAGTATAGCATAGCGTTCAGGAGTTTTGCGATGTCCTTTGTTCTCAAGATATTTTGTAAAAACATTTTTTACAATCTCTTGATTCTTATTGTTATCTACAGAAATTAGTGTCATATCCTGCAAAGATAATTTATTTTATTCAAGTACCAAGTTTCTCGTTTATTGAATTTTGTAGGTTTAACAAAACTATTAATGATTAGGTTATTATGGGAGGAAAATGTTTATATTTTCTTCTGGAATTCTAATGATGGAATAAAAAAGAAGAATATTTATTTCAAAATCATAATATGAGCATACACTTATAATTTTTTATCTAATTATTTTTCTATTATAATTTCCCCAGTTTTGACTTATTTCATAATTTTCAAGTTCGGATTCAGGATACTCAAATCCATTGAAATTAAATATTTCTATTGATTCAATAATTCCATCCTCAATACGAATTGTTGCACTTGCTTCTATATTCAAATCTTTATTTTCAATTATAATTCCATTCAGTATAGTTAACCTATTTTCATTTGCGAAATCATCATTTGTAAAATTCAAATATGCTCTATATTTATAAATTTCTTCATTGCTTTCAAACGTTATAAATACTCCAAATCCACTATATTCAATTTCTGAAATTGTTAAATGATTAATTTGCGTTTTAAAAAATTCAGCATCTTGTTCTCCATCGAAAAATAAATCTAAAATATCAAGTACTAATGTTGATTTTATCATCTGCTATTCATTAATTCTTATTAATCCTCGTAACCTTATCAATCCCATCAATCTTCTTAATATTCTCAATCAATTTCTTCAAAATCGTATTATTCTGAACGACAACCACAACTTGACCGTTAAAAATTCCAGCATCACCGCTCAACGAAATACTCTGAATATTCACGTGCATATTGTTGGAAATCACTTTCGTAAGTTCATTTGTCAAACCAAGCGTATCCATTCCTGTAATATTTAAAGTCGCCTTAAATTCCTGCTGTGTCGAGTCAATCCATTTTGCTTGGATGATTCGGTAAGCATAATTAGACTGTAAGCTTATCGCATTCGGACAGTCTTTTTTATGCACTTTAATTCCTTCGTTAATCGTCACAAATCCAAAAACATCATCACCAGGAATCGGGTTGCAGCAAGTTGCCAATTTATAATCTAATTTGTCCTGTTCCTTCCCAAAAACAAGCATGTCATAATTGTTGCTCAATTCGGGCTTGTTGATTATTTCGGGCGAAGAAGTATGCGTGCGCTTGATTTTGTTCTTGAAAAAATTCATGAACGTGTTGCTTTTCTGCGCAGCGTAGTCTTTTAATTGCTGATTGTCGATGGCGCCAATTCCAACGCGGTAAAATAAATCCAAACTGGTTTTAAGCTTGAAGAAGTTGACCAATTCATTGACAGAAGCTTCATTTAAAGTAATTTTCAAATGGCGCAATTTTCTAGTCAACAGTTCTTTTCCGTCTTCGGCAGTTTTCTTCGTATTTTCGTTTAAGACGTTTTTAATTTTTGTTTTTGCTCGAGAAGTCGTAACATAATCCAGCCAATGCGAAGTCGGCTTTTGATTCGGAGACGTAATAATTTCAATCTGGTCGCCGCTATTCAAAACATGATTCAGCGGCACTAATTTCCCATTGACTCTTGTTCCTCTGGTTTTAATTCCGATTTCTGAGTGAATGCTGAAGGCAAAATCCAACGAAGTCGCACCTTTCGGCAACGATTTGATTTCTCCTTTCGGCGTAAAGACATAAATTTCTTTCGAATACAAATTCAATTTAAAGTCTTCAACAAAATCTACGGCGTTCGTTGACGCATTTTCCAAAGCTTCTTTCAAAAGATTCAGCCAAGTGTCCAAACCGTGTTCTTCACTGCCGCCTTGCTTGTATTTGTAATGCGCAGCATATCCTTTTTCCGCGATTTCATCCATACGCTCGCTTCGAACCTGAATTTCAACCCAACGACCTTTTGGTCCCATAACCGTAATGTGAAGCGCTTCATAACCAGTAGATTTTGGTGAAGAAATCCAGTCACGCAAACGGCTCGGGCTCGGACGATAATGGTCTGTCACTATCGAATATATTTTCCAAGCAAAGAATTTTTCCTCGCTCGGTTCTGCTTTATAGATAATTCTTAAGGCAAATTTGTCATAAACTTCGTCAAAAGTCACGCCCTGCGCCAGCATTTTCTTTCTGATAGAAAATATGGATTTTGGTCTTCCCTTAATCGTATATTCCACGCCTTCAGCATCTAAAGAAGATTTTAAGACATCAGAAATCGATTTGATATATTCGTCCTGCTGTTCTTTGGTTTCCTTTATTTTGCTGACAATGTCATTGTAAACATTTGGTTCTGTATATTTTAAACCTAAATCTTCAAGCTGGTTTTTGATATTGTAAAGTCCCAAGCGGTGTGCGAGGGGCGCATAAATATATAAAGTTTCTGAAGCTATTTTTGCCTGTTTATAATCCACCATCGATTCCATCGTCTGCATGTTGTGCAAACGGTCGGCGATTTTGATCAAGATTACGCGAACGTCGTCATTTAAAGTCAACAGCATCTTACGGAAATTTTCCGCCTGCATTGAAATCTCATTATCCGTTTTTACCTGTGCGATTTTAGTCAAACCTTCGACGATTTTGGCAATCTTTGGGTTGAACATTCTTTCGATATCTTCTACCGTAATGTCTGTATCTTCAACAACATCGTGCATCAAAGCCGCCGCAATGGAAGTCGCGCCCAGACCAATTTCTGAAGCTACAATTTTTGCCACAGCAATGGGATGGAAAATATAAGCTTCGCCCGATTTTCTGCGCTGATCTTTGTGGGCATCAACAGCTACGTCAAAAGCCTTTCGAATTAATTTTTTATCTTCTTCAGTAAGCGTTTGGTAACTGATGCGCAAAAGTTCTTTGTATTCTCTTGCGATTGCTTTGTTTTCCTGTTCAATATCAATCTCGATCATGGCGTTTGAAGTGTTTGTTAGCTATTGCCTAAAGTAAAATAAAGTTTTGGATTGTGCAATATTTATGTTAAAATCTATAAAAGCAAAAACCGCTCCAAATTGGGCGGTTTTTTGTTCCAAAATTATAGGTTTAGTTTATCGTTTCAGCGAAAAATGACCTCTATGTTCTTTTCCATTTGCTCTGGTTACTACGAACCAATAATCTGTAGAAGGTAGTGGGATTCCATTCAAAGTTCCGTCCCAACCAGCATCATTGTGCGACAATTCTTTGATAAATTTTCCAAAGCGATCGAAGATTTTTATGGAAAGGCCTGGTTCAAGTGTAGAGAATTTTATTTTCCAGTAATCGTTAATTCCGTCGCTGTTTGGCGTGAAGAATTTTGGATGAGTCAGCAAATAAAAATCATCTACGGTAATTCCACAGCCGTTTTTATCGCGAATGTATATTTTGTAAATTCCGTTATCTAAATTTGTAAAAGTATTGCTGTCCTGATAATTAGATCCGTCTAATGAATATTCATAATTACCTACGCTAGAATTTGTTATGACTACAGTTATAGTATTTTCATTAGAAGACCAATCTATTGTTTTTATTTCAGAAATCGTAGCAGGATTCGAAAGCACGACAGTCATATTTGTAATAGTTGAACATATAATATCTCCATGTTTTTCAGTAACTGTAACGGAATAATTTCCTGGAGAATAAACTCTGATAGACTGCGTAATTTGTCCTGATGACCATTTGTAAGTATAAAATCCAGGTTTTGCGGTTAAATCTACGCTTTTGTTTTCGCATAGAATTGCAATAGGTTTCATGTCATTGTAAGGTGACGGAATAAGAGTCAGTTTTAGTTCTGCCACTCTATAACAGCCATTCGCAGCAACTACTCTCACAAATATTATTTTCTCTCCTATGGTAAGATTGTAGCTTGTTTCACTAAATATTTTTGCTGATGAAATGGCTTCTTCTGCGCCTAAAAAAGAAGTGTAAAAAGAAAAAGTATGGTTTTCTGGATCAATTATTATTTCTGAATTGTAGTCATTCAGATTTACATTTTCATTGCCGTTATTTAAATTATCGCAAACCAGCGTTTCATAATTCTTTACAGGAATATTATAGCTAATTACAGCTACTGTTACTCGAAGCCTGTCTTGACTTTCACATGCATTTAAACCAGTTTGTGTTGCAAAATAAGTCATTCCATCAATTAACGGAGTTGATAAATCTAAAGGAATAGTGCTTGTCAGTGAAGAATACCATTTGATATTTTCGCCTTGTGCTACTAAAAATTTAACCGTAGGATTATTAAAAACGCAAAAAAGCTGGTTTGTATTTCCTGTGGGTGCCGGTGGAATTCCGCTTGGCGAATTTATATAAACATATTGCGAACTTGATTCACATCCAATAGTATTCTTTGTCTTAATGACATAAGGTCCGTAAGGTAGGGAAGGACTGATATTTGATGTCTGATAAGTCATGCCGCCATCAAAACTATAGCTATAATCTGAAACTGGATCTATTGTAATTATTCCAGTTGTTTCTCTACAAAAAGGGTGTACAATGCTATAAGAAGGCGTTGGCAAATAAGGCTCATACAAATAAGCATAATTCGATTGCGACGTACATCCTGCGCCATTTTTGATTTTTATTCTGTAATAGCCAGCCGATAAATTGTCTAATAAATTTGTAGTTCCCCAAGTTACGCCATCATCAAAACTATATTCTGTGGCAGTTGTTGTTATCGTAATGCTTCCTTTTGCTTCACAAGTTGGCTGTACGATTACATAAGCTGGAGAATCCAAAAATACTTCATACAAATAAATATAACTTGAATAGGAAAGGCACCCCAAAGCATTTTTTATTTTAATTTGAACCATGCTTCCTGGTGCCAAGCTTGGTGAAGTTGCATTGCTGCTCCAAGTTACGCCGTTGTCAAAACTATATTGATCTGCAATAGTTGTAATTGTAACTGTACCGCCATTTCCGCAAGAAGGCTGGATGACTGTATATTCAGGATAGGGAAGGTAAAAATCATATAAATAGACATAACTGGTACTAGATATGCAACCTAGATTGTTTTTCATCTGGATTCTATAACTTCCTGAAGCTAGGTTTGTTAATGTCGGATCAGTAGTCCAAGTAGCTCCTCCATCAAAGCTATATTGGTCTGCAGTTGAAGTAATTGTAATGCTTCCGCCGGTTCCGCAAGCTGGTTGCATCGTCGTGTATTCTGGGTAGCTTCTCTTAAAATCAGTAATATAAACATACATATTTGAGGAAGTACAGCCCAAATTATTTTTAATTATGACCATATAATTTCCTGAAACAATATCGGTTAAAACATTGCTCGTTCCCCAAGTTGTTCCTCCGTCAAAACTATATTCTGTTGCCGGAGTTGTAATCGTAATACTTCCTCCGATGTCACAAACTGGAGGTATAACTGTGTAAGTCGGATTCTCTAAAAATTCTCCAGTAAGCACGACGCTGTTGAAATTTGAAATACATCCAAATTCATTTTTAGTCCTAATTTTATATGTTCCTGAAGGAAGGTCGTTTAAAGTATTAGAAGTGCTCCAAGTCACGCCGTCATCAAAACTATAAGCTGAAGCAACAGTAATAATTTTAATGCTTCCTGTGCCGCCACAACTTGTTGGCTGAACCGTAGAATAATTTGGGAAAGGCATATAAAACGGATGAATAGTTACATTTGTAGCATAAGAAGTACATCCGGAAGCAGTTTGTATTTTGATAGAATAATTTCCAACATCTAAATCTGACTTTGTAGGGGAAGTTCCCCAAGTAACTCCTCCGTCAAAACTAATAAGTGAAGCCGCAGAAGTAATTGTTATGGTTCCTTTTGTTACAAAACAATTGGGCTGAATGGTTTCTATAGTTGGCTGAACGGCCATTTGATTTGCCAATATTGTTACTGAAGCTGTGGCGATACATCCAGAAGCATCGGTTACATTTACGGAATAAGTTCCTGCAGAATTTACTGTTACTTTTTTTGTCAGATCTCCGGTTGACCAAACATAAGATTCTCCAGTTGAAGCTGTAAGGTCTGTGCTTCCAGAACATACATTTAAAATTCCAGAAATCGTTGCCGAAGGATTCTTTACAATTAAATTGACAGCGATAATTTTATAACAAGTCGCGCTTTTAGAAACTCTTATAAAAATAGCACTTGAAGAAGTTTCATATCTGGTATAATTCGTTATAGGTGCCGTATTATTTGTAGCGTCTGTTACATTCTTGAAATAAGAAAATGTAAGTCCGTTTTGAGTGCCTGCAACTTGAGTATTTGCAACACTTAAATCAAAAAATTCCTTTCCGTTTTTATCATTATCACATTGCGAAATCGAGCCTGGTTGCATGGAAATATCGCAATTCGTGCAATTCAAGAAAAAAATATCCCAACCCGGATTTGCATCATTGTCGCTTGCACTTGCAAAGGAAGTTCCAGAACAATTTGTTTGAGAAATTGCATAATTGATTTTAACGCCAACATTATAATTTCCTGTAGTACTATTCGGGAGATTTTCTGCAGCAAGGCTAAAACAAAAACGCTTGTTTGCCGTGTCGTGAGAAGATGTTGTGGTTGTAGTATATACTGGTGTTGGATTTGTGCCTTCGTAAACATTCAATGTAATTGAAGAAACAGTTGCTGTCACGCCACCCGAATTTGGGACTGTGTAATTGCCGCAGACAGAAATTGGCAAAGCTGGGCAAATTTTGTAAAGAGGATCTAATTCTATGCTTCCTTGAATATTTTCATCTGAATGAACAATACAAAGATCATCAATATAAGTATATCCAAAATGTCCCATCAAGCCGCATCGAGCTGTTGTGAATTCAATAGTGAATTCTTCATTGTTTGGTATGCTCGAAATATCTAGAATTCCGGTTTGCCAATTTTTGGTATAAAGCACAATTTCGCCACCTTCAAGATAGGGCGCTTTTGTGAAAATACAATTATTTTGATCTCCAATTAAGCAAAATTCGCTAACCGGAATGCCATTCTTATTTAAAATTCTTGCTTTGAAAAAAGGCTGATTGTTTTCATGTCCAGAATCACTGTGGATATTTTGCAATACCGTTTTATAGTTGAACCGAAGAACTTCTTCATTATCTGTTTTCATTCGCTTTGACTGAACAACAGAAAGAATTTCTGGAGAATCTTTGAAGTTTGTTTTTAAAGCATATTGATCAAAAGCGCTAATATTTCCAATATATTCGTCTATAAAATTTGACGGCACAGTTGTGGCCATGGCATTAGTTATAGAAGGATTGTATTGTTCAATTCCTGTCATTGCGCTGACATTTACTGAAGCACATTGCGATGGATTTGAAACGCCAGTGTAAGTATAATTGAAGTATTTTAAATAATTTTTGCTTCCTATGGTTTCAAATTCTTCAAAAGTTCCGTTAGAACATAGATAAACTGGCGAAAGATTCTGGTTTCGAGTAAGAATATCAGGATTTTTCGGAGCTTGATATTTAATCTTCTTTAAATAATTTTCTCTTTCAAGATTATTAGAGATAGAAATTAATGGCTTTTCAATTGGTGTCGAATGGGAATTAGTATTTTTTTGCCCAAATACAAAAATCGTAAAGAGCAAAAAACTAACAATATAATACTTCATAGTGATTTATAAGACGACAAAGGTATTCAATCTAAAAATACATTAACTTTTTTTTATAAGAAATTTAGGTTATTTTTTCTGTTTCTAAATGGTGAAATATTGAAAAATAATAGTTCAAAATAGATTAAACCCACAATTCTAAAAAATATGGACTAATTTTGCACCCACTATTTTTTTACAATGACAAAAGCCCTTCTCATCACGCCACCTTTTACACAGCTCAACACGCCTTATCCGGCCACGGCTTACATAAAAGGATTTTTGAATACCAAAAACGTCTCGTCTTTTCAGGCGGACCTTGGTATTGAAGTGATCTTGAAACTTTTCTCAAAGCAGGGATTGATAAATTTATTCACTGAAGCGGAAAATAATCCAGCAGAAAAATCAGAAAATGCACAAAGAATTATTGCTTTAAAAGAAGAATATATTAAAGTAATTGACTCTGTAATTTTATTTCTCCAAGGAAAAAATCCAACGCTCTCGCATTTAATCTGTCAAGAAGATTTCCTTCCAGAAGCTTCTCGTTTCGCACAATTAGAAGAACTAGACTGGGCTTTTGGAACCATGGGAACTCAAGACAAAGCGAAACATTTAGCGACTTTGTACCTCGAAGATATTTCAGATTTGATCATAGAATGCGTCGATGAAAACTTTGGTTTCAGCAGATATGCCGAAAGAATGGGACGTTCGGCAAATTCTTTCGATGATTTGTATGCGATGCTTCACAAAGATTTTACTTATATCGATAAAATTTTATTGGAGAATCTAAACGAAAAGATGTCTGACTTGCAACCCGATTTGGTTTGTTTTTCAGTCCCTTTTCCAGGAAATTTATACAGCGCATTCAGAAGTGCGCAATTTATCAAAAAGCATTTTCCTAAGGCTAAAATTGCCATGGGAGGCGGTTTCCCAAACACAGAATTGCGTTCTCTAGCCGATATCCGCGTAATGGAATTCTTTGATTTCATAACCCTTGACGATGGAGAAGCCCCTCTGGAAGAACTTATAAATAATATCCAAAACCGCGAGCATAATTCCTATAAAAGAACTTTCGTTTTAGAAAACGGAAAAATTGCTTATAAAAATAATTCCACTTTAAGAGATTACAAGCAGTCAGAAGTAGGAACTCCAGATTATTCAGATTTGCTTTTGGACAAATACATTTCAGTTATAGAAATAGTAAATCCAATGCACAGAATGTGGAGCGACGGACGATGGAACAAGCTCACGATGGCGCATGGATGCTATTGGGGAAAATGTACTTTCTGCGATATTTCTTTAGATTATATAAAAGTATATGAACCTGTCGCCGCCAAATTATTGTGCGATAGGATGGAAGAGCTCATTCAACAAACTGGCCAAAACGGATTCCATTTTGTAGATGAAGCGGCGCCACCGGCTTTGATGAGAGCTCTGGCTTTAGAGATTTTACGAAGAAAATTAACGGTCACTTGGTGGACAAACATCCGCTTTGAAAAAAGCTTTACCAGAGATTTGTGTCTGTTGTTGAAAGCTTCGGGATGTATTGCCATTTCTGGAGGTTTGGAAGTAGCTTCCGATCGGTTGTTGCAATTAATCGACAAAGGCGTGACGGTTGCCCAAGTTGCAAAAGTGACTAGAAATCTCACAGAAGCAGGAATCATGGTGCACGCTTATTTAATGTATGGTTTCCCGACGCAAACTGCTCAAGAAACTATTGATTCGCTTGAAATGGTGCGCCAATTATTCGAAATCGGAATTCTACAGTCTGGTTTTTGGCACCAATTTGCCATGACAGCGCACAGTCCGGTCGGAATGTATCCTGAAAAGTTCGGCGTCTTGAAAGAAACCGAAGCCATCGGAACTTTTGCCAACAACGACATCATCCACATCGATAAAACCGGAACCGACCATGATAAATTCAGCTTCGGATTAAAGAAATCGCTTTTCAATTTTATGCACGGAATCTGCTTTGATTTCCAGTTGCAAGATTGGTTTGATTTTAAAATTCCGAGAACAAAAATTCCAAGTGATTTTATTTACAGTGCGATTCAAGAAGAAGACGGAATGGCAATCAAGCCGTCAGCAAAAGTAGTCTGGACAGGAAATAGTCCTACAGTAAGTTTCTTCACAAAATCAAAAAAAGGAAATTCTTGGGAAATGGCTTCACTAACTTTTCACAGCAAAAAGGATAGCTTTGAAATTCAAACAAGCAAAGAACAAGGAATCTGGTTGCAAGAATTGCTGTCTAAAATTTCAGTGAGCAATTCAAAAATTCATACCTATCAAGAAGTAAAATCAGATTATGAAAAATCAGATTTGGAAGATTTTGAATTATTTTGGTTCAGCAAGCCCATGAAAACGCTTAAAGAATCTGGATTATTGGTTCTGTAAATTAATTTCTGAGCGCTTTTTTCTCGCGTTCTTCTTTCATTTTTAAATATTTTTCAGTCTGCTCTTTAGAAAGAAGTTTTAAGATGTCATTATCAATTTTGTCATTGATAACCATTATTTTATCTCTTTTTTCGGCATAAGAAATATCCATTGCGGTAACTTCTTCAATACTTCCTTTATTGTCGTTGATTATCGTTCTTATTGCTGCTTGTTGTAAACCGTCCAATTTCAATTCTTTATTGAGGTAATCGACAATTGTCTCAGCATAATCTTTAGGCTCATTCCTTTTAGAAGGCTTGTTTTGTCTTACACTCGACCCAATAGATCTGTCAACTCCGTTTATATTGTTGCTTCCATATTGAGAATAAGCTTCATTAGAAAATAAAGCAACAAAAATTAGCGAAATAAAAATAAGCTTGGTTTTCATGATAAAGATTTTAAAAACCAAATTTACTCAATTTTTGTTCCAAATTTAATACGATCGTTTAAAAAAGAAATAAAGCTAGAACTTATGCTTTATTTTTTTCTCCCAACGAAACGAATTACCGAACCTTTTCCATTATGAAACTGGCCTTCGCTCAATTCGATTTCTTTTTCCTCAAGCAAGATAATCTCATAATCAATAAAGTCAGCTTTTAGTTCTTCAATAGAAAACAGCATGTCTATTTCTTTTGGTCCGCCGACTTTTTCATTTCTTGCGATATAATCGAGATGGTTTTTGCTGAATGCCTCAAAAATAACAATTCCATCTTTACGCAAATAAGTGCCTAGCATTTTATGATACAGCGACTTGATTTCTGCAGGAAAGTGTGCGTAAATCAACGCAACTGCGTCAAATTGTTGTGGTTGGAAGCCTAATTTTTGCAATTCTCTAACTTGATAATCAATTATTACATTATTGTTTTTAGCAAGTCGCAGGGCTTTATTTTTTCCTTCAACGCTTATGTCAAAAGCAGTAACTTTCCAGCCAATTTTCGCAGCGAAAACAGCATTTCGTCCTTCGCCTTCGGCTGCAAAAAGTATGCTTCCCGGATTTAGATTTTCTAATTGTTCTTTTAGGAAATTATTCGGCTGTTCGCCATAGGCAAATTCTTCGTTGCTGTATCGATCATTCCATCTTTCGGTCCAAGTGTCGTTCATGTTTTGATTAAATTAAATTCTTACAGCTTATAAATTTAGTAAAATTAATTTCGCTTTTGATTAATTAAAAGACTGTCGAAATTCCAATGGAGAAATATTGATTTTGCTCTTAAATAATTTGCTGAAAGACTGTGAATGCTCAAAGCCTAATTCATATGCAATTTCACTTATGGATAAATTTGTCGTCGTTAATTTCTCTTTTGCCTTCTCTATTAATTTATCGTGAATGTGCTGTTGCGTGCTTTGTCCAGTCAGTACTTTCAATAAACTGCTTAAATAATTAGGAGAAATATTCAAGGTTTCAGCAATATATTGAACTGTAGGCAGGCCTTTTTTAGATAAAGCATCACTATTGAAATAATCATTGAGAATGTCTTCTAAACGGTCAAGAATTTTGTGATTCGTGATTTTTCTGGTAAGGAATTGGCGGTGGTAAAATCGTTCGCAATAATTCAATAAAACTTCCAGTTGCGCAATGATAATATCTTGACTGAAATGATCAATATTTGAACGATATTCTTGATCTATATTTTTCGCAATTCCGGTAACGATATTTTCTTCCTTATCAGAAAGAAGCAGCGCTTCATGGACAGAATAATCGAAATATTCGTATTTTTTAATAGTTTTTGCCAAAGGCGTATTCCATAAAAAATCAGGATGGACGAGCAAAGACCATCCTGAATGTTGTAATTGTGCATTGGCATGAATCGAAAAAACCTGTCCTGGAGAAATGAAAATCATCACGCCGTCGTCAAAATCATATTCCTGCTGGCCATATTTCATCTTTGCGTTCACATTTCTTTTTAACGCAATTGAATAAAAATCAAGCATTAAACTTTTTGGTTCGTCTTCATGCAAGCTCTTAAGATCTTCAAAATTATAGACGCTAATTAACGGATGTTCGGGCTTTGGCAAATTCCTAAATTGGTGAAATTCACTGATAGTTTTGATTCGATAAGGTTGCTGATTTGCCATATCACAAGGTACTTAATTTTGGTTAAAGACAATTGCAAATTCTTTTGCAAAATCAGCAAGTTTTACTTTCCCCATGACTTCGGGTTTGTTTTTGTAATAATCTTCTGCTAATAATCCACTGTGCAAAGCGCCATACATTTCAACTAAGCCTGCCGCTATTTTCGGATTCATTCCCGCTGCTGTTAATCCGTTCAAAGCTTTTTCGTCTGAAATTATTTTCCATTCCAAATCAGGAATTCCGATTGCTTCACCTAAAATTTTTGCAGTTTCGCTTCCTGAAACCTCTTCGCTTGCTACATATCGTACTTTTCTTCCGACAAAAGATTCTGTTATTTCTTCGGAAATTGTAGCAGCGATATCGATAGGAGAAACCCAAGGAATAATATCGTCTTCACCATAATTTGCAGCAATAAAACCTTGAGATTTGATCATCGGCAGATAAGTAAATAAATTGTAGAAGAAAGAAGTGGGGCGGATGTGTACAATATTTACATCTGACGGCAATTCGTTTAAGATTTTTTCTACGTTGTTGGCGCCAATTAAAATTCCGTTTCCTTTGTCTAAATTTGCTCCGATACTGCTTAGATTTACTAAATTCTTTACGCCAGATTTTTGAATTGCTTCTGCATAATTGATTCCCAGGCTTCGATAATATTCCAATAAATCTAAGCTTTGGTCAAAATAGAAATTCGGAGGAACCATTGAATAAACAGTATCTGCGCCGGTAAAAGTTGCTGTAAGAAATGCTACATCTGTCAAAGAACCAATAGCTGCAGTTGCTCCCATAGCTTCAATTGTCTCTTGCTTTTTTGGATCGCTGCTGATAACGACAACTTCATGTCCTTTTTGCACTAAATTTGTGGTTAGTGGTTTGCTGATGTTCCCTAAAGAACCTGTAATTATAATTTTCATTTTTCTATTTTTTATTTGCTACAAAGTTCTGTAGCAAATAAAAAACAGATGTAGCCTAATCTACTATTGTTGTAGCCGAAAATGAAAATTAAAAAAAATTTAAGATAAATTCAGCATAATAAAAAATGTTGTTCCGTTATGGCCGTCGCTTTCCATTAATATTTTGCCGTGGTGCAATTCCACAATCTTTTTTGTAAGATACATGCCGAGTCCCGTGGTAGTTTCTCCGTCAGTCCCCATCCGTTTGGCTTTTGTGAATTTATCAAAAATGTGCTCTTGCATTTTGAGCGGAATGCCAATGCCGGTGTCTTTTATTACTAATTTTAAAACTCCGTCCATCTTATGTGTACTTACTTCAATCTTCCCGCCTTTTCGAGTAAACTTAATGCTGTTTGAAAGCAGGTTGTGAATTACCCTCTTAAATTTTGGACGGTCAATCCAGACATTTTCTCCAAATTGAAGACTTCTTGCAAGCGAAATTTGCTTCTTCCCAAATTCCTTAGCAAAAGAATCGGTGCATTCTCTTACCAAATCGTCAAAATTTTCTTCACTGCAGTAAAGAGTTTCTTCCGTAGCTTCTTCAGTTACAAGTATGTCATCAATAATTTTCTGAGCAAAATCACAGCTTTGGTTGAGGTAATCTATAAGTTGCCTATTTTCAGAAAGCTTGAGGTTTTCATGAAGCATGTCGCTGATCATTTTTATAGAGGCAATTGGGCTCTTCAAATCATGCGCTGCCGAAATCATGCTCAAGTTATGGTTGCTTACATTTGAATTTAACCGTTGCAATATGTCGTTTTGCGAAATGGTACCCACAAATTGTTCAGAATCATATACCATCAATACGGTATTTCCGCTTGATTTCATTAATTCAAGAACATCTGAAATTTTATCTCGGCTGTTTACAATAGGTTTCGAACTCACGCAATCGATGATAATCTGATATTGCCTTTCTGCAAGGTCTGACGCGGTCAGCAGGCCGATAGGTTCATTTTCTTCTAAAACTACAATTCCGCTATCAATCCAGCCGCTGCGTCTGGCAGTTGCCGCTCCTTCCCAAGCATCGATTGTAGCATATTCACAATTGATCAGTTGTTCAATACTCATAATCAGAATCTTTGATAACGATATTTTTTACTGTAATATTTATTTTAAAATCAACACTGATAAGCTCTCCTTCAGAGATAAAGCCAAATACATTTTTTTCAAGTATCCGGATAACTTTATCTTTTTCAATTTTGGCAAGAATGTTTTTGTTTACAAATACCGTCTCAATATTTTCATTGTCGACGTCAATTGTTTCAAATCCATTAGGTACAAGTAATTCAAAAGATTTTGAAAGTCCAATTTTTCCTTGGACAGAATTTTTTGCCAGAACCAGTATATCCTGAAAAGGGGGCAGCTTTATCTCCTCAAAGCTGAGGTTGATCGTATAGGTTTTGTCAAATTCATTCATAAGGTTAAGTAAATGTGGTAAGTAGCAAATATAGTTCAAATTGCAATCTTTTTCGTGCAGTTTTTGTAAAAAATAACCTGCTTGATTGCAAGCATCTTTATCCATGATACTGATGGTCAGTCAAATCATGAGGTATGTGGTTTCGCCTAGAAATCATGCGCTCATTTCAATTTAAATAAAACTTGTCTCTGTAAAAGCAGATGAGACAGAGGGAATTGTTACTAAGAAATTATTAAAATCAAATTGCATTTTACAATAAAGAGCCCCTAAAAACTTAGAGGCTTTCTTATTATTATCTGATCAGCAAGTCGCTATTCTTCAAATACTTTCTCTGTGTCGACAAAATTATTTTCATTATATAATTTCTGTCCAATCTTGCCTTCATCGCCCAACGCTCGGCCTTTGATCAGCCAAGCGATGCCAAATGCTAAAAGTGAAAGAGCCTCAAAAACCAAGGTAGAATAAGAAAATAATTCAAATTCTGCAGAAATAGGAACCATGACAATAAAAACCAAAATTGAATAACCACAGAAACGATAGATATTATTTTCATTAAAGATGCTCTCTGGAACATTAGTATCATTTTCTTGCCCAATCGTAAAAACATTGATAGAAAGCAAAGAAAAGATCAAGAATAGCAAGGCAGCAAAAGCATAATGAAGCGTTCCAAGCCAAGGCTTTGCATATGGAATCAAGGTATAGAATTTTGAATAACTATCGTTCGGATTCGTAGGAAAAAGCGCAACACCAATAGCCATTATTCCGGCAATATTAGTCAGCAGATTATCATTTTTCCAAATCGATTTATTGCCGTGTCCCTTATATCGTATTAAGAACAAGCCGACGGCACAAAGCGTTCCCGTAAAAATTTCCCTAAGATTAGTATAATAATAATGGCTTATCGAAGGCTGGATATCAGTTTTAAAAAAGTCAAACAGTGAAAAAAAGACCAGCAAAATAGGCAGGCTTATCCCAAGATAGCCAATAGAACGCCTGATTCTTCTATAAGTGAATAAGTCATAGCTCTCAACCTTTGCGCCTTCCGAAGTATAAAGTTTCATTTTTTTTAAATATTTTAAATGTTATGAATTGATTTGCATAATACCAAAAGACCAAACAAATCTAAAAAAGAAAGAGTAAATGTATAAAAATCAAAAAATTAATTATATAAAGGAACAAATGTTTATGCCAATTTTAACACGTAAATACACTTGATTTAATTTTAAATAAATTTACAAAACACAAAACGTTTTACAAAACAAGTAATTTTACGCTATTAACAATCAATGATTTAAAGCAAATTTGTAGTGCACTAAAAATTTTGGTTATTATTGATTCTTTAAAAAGCGCAGTTGCGCTTTTTTTATTGCAGTTAGAATAATCATAATAAACAAAGCAAATTGAAGAAACGATCAAGAATAAAAAAATACAAACCTAAATCCTACAACAACCCAAGCAATTGTTTTAAGCCTCAATTAATATTTCTTGCTTTTCTTTTCTATAAAGAAGTAAAATCAATCCCAAAGCAAAAAGCACACAGCTTAACACCATATAGATTCCATCTTTCAATATAAAAAATGAAAAACCTACTGCAGGCGCTCCAACTATAACCATTAAAGCGCTTAAAAGATTGGTTTTGATAAAGTTTGAAGCGTGTACGGCCAACCCAATAAAAAGCAAAGAAGGTCCAACAATGATAAAAGGATACAGAATAGAAGGAGTATTGCTGATATGTTCACTTAATTCCATTCTGGCAATATCATCGTCACCAAAACTCCACATTACAAAGTCAATAGTGCAAAGGCCGATGTGGGCAATAACTCCTAAAGCCGTTAAAAAAGAAGCAAAAGAACTAAGGTTGTTTTTTGGAAACACCTTGTTAAAGGAAAGCAGCAATATCGCTCCAATTAAGTTAAACCAATGTGCAAAATCGATAGGCTTTTGAAAATAAGCCAACTTCGAACCTTGAGAAAATAGCATATAGCTCAAAACAAAGAAGAACAAACCGATTAAGCAAATAGTTTTTGGTTTCATAATTTTTAATATAATTGTTTTTTATAATTGTTACAGATATCGGCTATTTGCGTCGTTTTCATTCTGGAAGATATTTTTTATTTGCCGAAAGACACTTTTTATTTATTAATTATTTTTTGAGTCTTTTCAAGAATTACAATTCTCTGATCTAAATCAAGAATTTCATTATTTAGCATTTGATCTTTTTCAACTTTAAAAGTATAAAACCAAGTTTTGCCTTTATCAAAAGAAATCAATGCTAGACCTGCATTAAATATTACTTTTCTTTTTTCATCTTCAATTTCTAAAGCGAATGGAATTGAACATTGTAATTGCTCATTATACGCTACTATTTCTGAGTTTTTTCCAAATATGATATTTGTAATTTTTGCACCGTTTGTTTCAGCATTTTTGTTTAATTCGGTTAACAAGTAAACTAAATCTTGTTTGGTTTTCAAATACTCAATCAATTTTGGAGTAGCATTATCTGCGAGTTCAGAGAAATTCTTTTTTAAGAACAATTCTCTAAATCTTAATGTAGATTCTTCGATTTTTTGTGAATAATCTTGTGCATTCATTTGTAATGAAAAAATAAACATCAACAAAATAATATGTTTCATTTCAAATAGTTTTTAAATGTCTTAAATTAATCTTTCCACACTGAATTTCTTTACCATTAATTCTATAAAAAAGATTTTGCCCTTTTAGGCTAAGTACTGTTCGCAATGTACCATGTGCTCCTTCAGTCAAGCAGAGTATTACGACATAGAAGCCACTCGACTCTTTTGGATTGATGGTTC
Organism: Flavobacteriaceae bacterium PS02334; assembly: GCA_029959295.1. Taxonomy (GTDB): domain Bacteria; phylum Bacteroidota; class Bacteroidia; order Flavobacteriales; family Flavobacteriaceae; genus Flavobacterium. The sequence continues at coordinate 254,446 of JASCOH010000002.1, forward strand.
TTTTCAACGAAGATGATTTATGAATGGCATTATCTAAAAAAGATTCTAAATCCTTCAGGCCATAATTAAACAAGCCTGCCTTATCAAGTGTCATTGTGTCTGAAGGAACCAATACCTTAAAGTATTTGCCAGGTAAAGACGGAACTTCATAAGAATCTACAGGAAACCCAATCTCAAGTTCTGCAACATTGTCTGTTTCATTGATTATTCGAGTCCAAAATACAGCATAATTATATACCTCGCTATTAGCATCAGTATATTTCATTCCGCCTCTTGGGAAACTGTTTTGGATTATTAGGCTCGCACCCTTAGGATCAGTATACTCAAATTTGGTGTAAATGTCTTTATCATTATTCAATGGTTTTTGACTCTTGACATTTTTTATCGAATCTAAATTTTTTATATCAACAGTATCTGGCGTTGATTTACTGTCTTGCCTACAGGAAAGAAACCCTGTTGTTGCTAAAATTAATAGTAGTATACTTTTTCTCATTTTTTAGCTTGCGCAAAATATTAAGTCGATTCATGAATTTGCCGATGAAAGCGAGCTGAGTTTTCTTTGCCAAGATAAAAATTTCTTCGTGAAAAAGCATAATTAACTTACAAAAATCTCGGAAAGTTTTTGAAAATGAATTTAATAGCCTTTGCATTTTAATGTGGTTTATCTCGATAATATCCAGAAATATGTTCTCCACTAGGCAAAACAATATCTTAACTATTCATTTATTTGATTATAAATTCAATGAATGTTGTTCCGTTGAATTTGCAAATACCATTGCCGTCTGTTCCAAACCATAGTTCTCCGTTTTTGTCTTTATAAATTGTATTTACTGCGTTGCTGGTAAGTCCGTCTTTGGTTGTGTAATTAGTCAAGTTACTTCCGTCATATTTCCAAACTCCTGCGTCAACAGTTCCAACCCAGATGTTTCCGCTATTGTCTTCGTTAATTGAATATACGCGAGCCAAAGTTCCTAATCCTGGTTTTCCAGAGGCTCTAAAGTCAGCATTATTAAGTCCTTTTTCTTCTGTGAAATTTGTCAAAGTCTTTCCGTCATATTGGAATAATCCGGCACCATTATTTCCAAACCAAAGGTTGCCCTTGCTGTCTTCAAATAAGCCAAGAACGGCCGGGCCGGACAGTCCTTTTTCTTTAAACCAAGTTAGTTTTTTACCATCATATCTGCATACTCCTTCTGCTTGTGTACCAAACCAAACATTTCCTTTCTTGTCTTTGAGGATACAATAAACGCCATAACGACTAAGAGAAAAAGGGGCGTTCATTTGTGCGTTTGAACTTGATGGGTCAAATGGTAAATAGTCAAGTGAAAGATTGCTGTATCTCAACATGCCACCGCCAGCCAAAAACCATAAATCGTTATTTTTTGATTTCCAATCGGTTTCTGTACCATTAGTTATTTTGACTTTATTGGCAAGTGTTGTGATTTTTTTGCCATCAAATTTACTAATGCCGAATGTACCTGACCCGAACCAAATATTCCCCAAATCATCTTCTTGAATGTTTATTACTTGATTGTCTGCAAGTCCGTCTTTCACGGTAAATTGTGTCAATGTTTTTGTATCGTAACGATAAACACCTGCTCCATTTGTCCCAATCCAATAAGTACCACTTTTGTCTTGAAAAATACTACGTATGTTCTTGTCAATGGTTTTTAAAGTTGTTGAACTGTACTGGTTAACCTGCTGTGATGTTTGACCCGTTGCAGAAAGTATCTCCGCTTTATTATTTAAATTGTCTGATTTAATTTGTTCGTTGAAAGAAGACAAAAAGACAAAAAGGAAAGCAGAAATCGTGAACTGTATAATAATTATTTTCAAGTTACTCATTTTAGTATTCTTATTGTTGTTCGGTTGTCACGAGTTGCCGCTAAAGTTTCGGGCTTCGCGTTCGCGCGGAAAATCGAAGCGCAGAAGTTGATATTATTAAGACAAATTGAAAAATTAAACTTAAGCACACTTTCGCCAAGCCCTTGTTGCCCAAGCGCTTAGTCAGGCAAATGTTCCTTAGTGTGTATTTATTTTGCGTCCAAAAACAAATACAATGATTTAATCAAATCGTTTTCTGTAATGGCTACGTCCATTCCTGTCGCAACTGGCATGCCTCCTTTGGGACCAAGGCTCCACGAAATAATCTGTGTAGAATGGTTCACTTGCGAAGGCTTGTTCAATTCAAATTGAAATTCAATTGGCCATTCTGTCTGCAATTTTGATATTAGTTCGTTAATTGCTTCATATCCTACAATCGCTTCGCCCATATTACTTTCAAAAAATTGAATGTCAGCCGAATACGTTTTGGCCATTACTTCCAAACGCCTTTCTGCATTTCGGTCGTTCCAAATCACAAGTAAACTGTCTTCTAATAATTTCGCTGTTGTCGCCATAAATTAATTTGTTTATTACATTTATTGTCAATATTTAGTTTCTGTCCGCTTAAATGTTAAGTTTGGTTTTTGGGTGTCACTGCATTACCAAAAGGCGGTTTTGCGGTCGCTTTTTTATTTATTCTCTTGGTCAATTTCTTTTATAATTTCTCTTGCTTGCTTAATAGCATTTTCATAAGATTCTTGAGAGGCTTTAGTAAAATTATCAAGACCTGATAAAATAATCTTTGTCTTCTTTTTTAGTACAGTTGTATTTATATCTTCATCTTCTTTTCCATCAATTAATACATCTACATATTTTGAAGTAAGTCTTTCGTAGGACTCTTCTACATATGCTATCTCTGGAATAGTTTGCTGATAATAACTCAAAATCTTATTTCTTATATTTTGATTTTCTATGGTATTTATTTTTCCGCTAGATTTGAAGCCTTCATATCGTCCATTATTTACAACTGTATTAATGAAATTTGTACCTGAATTAATTTGTTCATGATTAGCTTTAAGACTATCTATTTTTTGTGGTGTAAGATGCAAAACAAATGATATTTGTTGCTGCGTTTCATTTAATGTTTTTTTGGTGTCTTCCAGGTTTGAAATATCATTTTGTAAATCTTCTTTCAGCCCGATTAAAAATGTTTGTGCGTCTTTATGCTGATGTCTTTCTTCGCTCCAAGAGTGAAGCCAAATTGAAAGTGTAACTGCAAACACAATAATTAAAATTTCAGTAAGTACTTCTTTTACTTTTTCTTTAAAGGAATGCTCTTTATTGTTCATAGCAGATTGTATTTTTTTGGAGTGTTTTATTATTTCGTCTTGCATATTTTAGTTTTGTAATTAATTTTAGTGGTTGGTGGCAGTTTATTTTAGTACGCTATTTAATTCAACGACTTCAAAGTCGTCATTATTTTGCAGCAGGTGTTTTAATATAGGAATATGTCCTTGGCCAAATAGCAGTATAACATATTTGTCTTTTGCATCTATTTGCGTAATTAAATTAGCATAAATCGCTAAATTCCTCAAATACCAATCAGAAACCGATTCCGCACCAATATAATTCTCTCCAGCACCAATTTTTGCATAATATTTTAAGTACAATGATAAATTTTTCTGCAAAAGTTCATTCTTATTTATATATTTTAGTACTTCGGTTATTGAATTTTGTTTTACTACATTATCAAATTCAAGTTTTAAGTTATTTGCAGTAGCACCTAATTCATTTAATAAATACAACTGATTTTTTTCTTTAGCAGTTACAGAAACTAAACTGTCATGTTTCATTCCATAAAAAATATCTACACAATTTATATGTTTTAAATTTAATTTTTTAGCCAATCTAAAACCAATTTGCTCTCGTTCAGAAACTGTTAATTTATACCTGTTTTGTAAATACGCATTATACAAACTATCAATTTGCTTTTGTTGATTAAATGGTCTTTCTAGCATCACTTTAGTAGCATTTGTTCGTTTCAAAATTCCGGTCAATTCTTCCAATTCCAGCTGTCTTTTCGGAGCTAAAAAATCGTCTGTCTTTAATTCAACTGCATCTAAATGAGGCGTTTCAAAGTGAATGGTCCCGATTAATAAGATTTTAGTTTTATGTTTAGTTTCTTGTCCAAAAGTTGTTGTGACTAATGAAAGCGTAATTAAAAATGTAGAAAATGTTTTAATCAAAGTCATTTTTTTAGTTTGTTTTTTATCGCTCTCGTTCTCCCAAATTGCCACGAGATGTTGATTAGTTATTTCTGTCGCTTGAAAGTGACGCACAAGGTTTCGCCTGTAACTGTCAGTCGCGGATCAAAGCGAACTGAGCTCTCTCTGCTAATATATAATTTCTTCGTGAAAATGAAACTTCAATCTACCGAAAACTCCGCAATTGCGAAAAACCGCTGTGTTAGCCAGTAGTGTTTGCTAGTTTTAAACTATTTATTTTCTGCTTTCAAAGTTTCAAAGTAAGCTTTAAACGCTTCTAAATTTTTATACGTTGAATTGGTGACTGTTATATACGGTTTGCCCTTGTTAAAATAATATTTTACGACATCCTGACCCATATTCAGAGAGACATCTGAATTCCCTGACGGTTCTTTAAAATTGATAGTTGTTTCCCAAAACACGATGAAAAAGTCCAATAATCTTTCTTTGTCACCAGTTATCTTCACAGATCTTATGGTGTAAACGTCATTCACTTTTACAACATCATACGAAATGATTAATTTCTGTGCTTTAGATTGAACTATCCTATCGGTATAGGTTATGGTCAATTTTCCACCATCAAATACCATTTTAGACGAATCCGTATTTTCAATAGTCATGAGCATTTTAGACATAAGAAAATCACTTACATTCGAACTTATGAAATTCAAATCAAAATAAGTCATTTGGCTCGTAAATCCAGCGTCCTTTTCCCCGACATACTTTGCAGGATAATAGGGAGAAACTTCTTGTGACTGTGCGATGAATGAAGTTAGAATAGCAATAGAAAGAATAATTTTGTGCATGTTTTTTAAGTTGGTTATAAATTTAGCTTTTTGATAGAGATTTTAGACATTACAATTTTGTTCAATTAGCGTTCCGCCACTTCACACTTTCGAACTTCACAACCGATTATTTTCTGATAAAGATAAAAATTCTTACGAAACGCAAACGTGAATTGACCACAAAATTCGAAATCTCGCCAAACCGCTATTACCAGCTGGGCTTTTTTGTCCGCAAGTTTTTGTTGTATTTTTCTATCAGTTGTCGGAAAGTTTCTTTGATGTCATCAATAGGAATGTCGTCCAACAGATTTATTTGCAAAGTTATTACATTGTCTTTTATTCGTTGTTCTGTAGTAGGGAAACTCTTTTTGTCTTGAATAAAACCTAGAAGAATTTTCTTTTTGCGAACCCATAAAAATCCAAGATTATATTCGTAATAAGAAAAAAATGGAATTTGGTATTTTCGTTTGTGAATAATGTTTTCGTCAACCGACAAAACAATAGATTTCACAGCAATCAAACACTCTCTAGTTGCTGTTTCCTGCTTATCATAATAATGTTCTAATGCGTTTACTGTCCTTGCTTCACTTATTGCTTTGTCCACATTGGTTTTTGTTTCAAAATTAGTTCATAAATAGGGCAATTATCATCGTGAGAACCCCTTAAGTAAACAATACTCATTAAAAACTCGTTAACAATTTCGCCACCTGTAAAGCGGAATGTTTTCTTGAATAATTTAACCCATTCTTCTTTGGTTTTCGGATGATGATGTTCTAACCATTTTTCAAATGAACCGAACTCTTTTTGCAAAAGAAGAATTGTTTTTGCATTTTCTATTGTTGCATTTACTTTCAGTTTGTTGCGTATAATTCCTGCATCAGCCAAAAGCCTTTCTCTGTCATCTTCTGTGTATGCTGCAACTTCTTTGATGATGAAACTGCTATAAGCATTTCTAAATGATTGTTCTTTTTTCAAAATCGTTTCCCAACTCAATCCTGCCTGATTGATTTCTAAAATCAATCTGCCAAATAATTCGTTGTCATCGTGGATTGGGAAACCATATCTGTTATCGTGATAGTTTTTGTGCAATGCCTTTTTTTCTTCGGATTGCATATTTATTATAGCTGTGCAATAACTCATAAAATCGGTTTTCGTTTTAAAGAGGGTGAATGAAAACATACGCCCTCTTTTATTGTTATCCAGTAACTTTTAGGTAATCGATGAGATTATTCTTCAGAGTGAAATGAAACTGCAAAACTGCCGGGCTTCCGGGAAAGGTGCCAGACACCTCCGCAGATAAGACACTTGAAGTACCATCTTCGATATATTTAAGAGGTTTCATCACAGATTGGTATTTTTCGTTTGTTTCTTCTAACACACCTTGAATGGCTACTCTTCCAGTATACGGCTTGCCTTCTTCAAGCATTATCCCGTTTTCAGAAAAGCAATTTGCAGATGCTTCGCTGTCAAAATTGTTTTGCGCGTTTATAAAATCTGTTACTACTGTCGGCAAATTACTCACTATGTGAATATTTTCTTTATTGTGTTCGTGAATCTTCGATTTCATTGTTTTATTTTTAAGATTATTAAATTGTTGGTACTGTACCGCCATCGATTACATATTCAGTTCCTGATAAATAACTGGCTCTCGGAGAAACAAGAAAACCAACCAATTCAGCTACTTCTGCCGGCTCAGCTGGTCTACCGTATGGTATTCCACCCAATGCATCCATTACACCTTGCTGTGCTTCTTCTACAGTGCTATTGGCGTTTCTTGCAATCTCAGCCAGCCAGGCTTTCGATGCTCCTGTATTGATCCATCCAGGAGAAACAGTTAGCACTCGAACGCCTTTAGGCGAAACTTCATTCGATAAACTTTTACTATAGTTTCTCAATCCTGCTTTTGAAGCTGCATAAGGCAATGTAGAATCGTATAATGGTAGTTTGCCTTGGATAGAAGCTATGTGAATAATGACACCGCTTTTTCGCTCTAACATTTGCGGTAAAAATCCCCTGTCAAGTCGAACCGGAGCAAGCAAATTAGCCTGAAGGGTTGATTCCCAATCTTCATCAGACAATGCACTAAAGCCACCGGCAGGTGTAGTTGAAGAACCAAGATTGTTCACCAAAATGTTAAGCCTTCCATAAGCCGACAGCACTTCGCTGATTACTTTTTGTGTTCCTTCTGATTTACTCAAGTCAGACGCAATGAAATGCAGCTTGCTATTTTCTTTTTCTGGTGCGTTTCTCGCAGTGATAATAACGGTTGCTCCAGCTTGTAGCAACCTTTCCGCAATTGCTTTTCCAGCTCCTTTTGTACCTCCCGTTACTAAGGCAATTTTGCCTGATAATTCGTTTTGATAGTCCATCGTATATTCGTTTTAAAATTGTTAGGTACAAATTTCTGAAGTATGTAAGTTTCTCACAAGTACGGAATTACGATTCACATAGGGATAAATTTTTCCCCTATTGCAAGAATTGGTAGATAGGCTTACTTTTGTAGTATGTATGAGAGAAAAACAATACCCAACTTAAATTGTGGACTTGATCTTATAGGTGAAGTGCTTTACGGCAAATGGAAGATACGTTTGCTTTGGTTTATTAATGAAGGATTTCAAAGACCGAGCGAATTGCAGCGCAAAATACCAGATGCTTCACGCAGGGTTCTAAATATGCAGCTGAAGGAATTAGAAGATCATGAACTTGTTTCAAAAATTATTTACCCTGTTGTACCGCCAAAAGTGGAGTACAGCCTGACGGATTTTGGAAAAACGCTAATTCCCATAATTGCAGCCATCGGGGGGTGGGGAGAGGAGCATGAAGAGCGTTTACGAAAGCTAATATTGAAAAGGTCAGAAAATTAGAATCTTTGTCAGAAAAAGCATTGAAGATAATCAGAGCTACTGCAATAATTAGTAATAATAAAATTTCCATCTTATTAAATTTATCTTTTTACTACCCGTCATTGCGAGGCACGAAGCAATCATCACATAATCAAAATCCGCAACGCTAGCGCTAGCGTCTCGCTCGTGCCAAATCAAAAATCACATTCGCAAAGTCATTGCGAGGCACGAAGCAATCACATAATCAAATTCTATAAAGTTTTCAGGTTTTAGCTAGTTTGCTAAATTAAACCCTATTCTCCAGATTTGCCACCCGAGCGATAGCGAATAGGCGAAGCAAATTATCACAAATACAAAACCAACTTTCCATTAAGCCAATTGCTCAAATCCGTTGTAGTAGCTGTTGTATGCTGTTTTTTATAATCCGTAGCCACTTTTCCATTCGTTTATTTCTTGCGGATGTTCTTTATCATTTGGATAATTTGCCTTCACAAATTCAAATTGTTCTTTAGTTAGCAAAACCATTTCCCCATCATTTCCAGAACGAATTGGATAAAATCGTTCATTACTTTTCTGTATTTTTAGCTGGTCGTTTAGCATTTCTATAAAATATATAAACGAAATTCCCCAATCAGTGTCTCCAAAATCATTGTCAAAAGCGATATATTCTTTTCCGTTAAGTTTTATTTTATGAGTCCAATGTTTTTCAGTTTGATTATTAAATTCATCTGAAATTTCAAGTTTCAAGTCTAATTTATCAAATGACTTTTTAACGGTTTCTAAATACTGAATTAAACCGCCACCTTCAAACAGAGTTTCAGTATCAATAAAATAAAATCTATTATCAGTAAATATCACGCTTTCGCCTTCCATTTTACCTTCAAAGAAATTCAGTTCGTTATAGGATTTTTCAAACTCAGCTTTTGCTTCTTTTAAATCTTTTTTTTCAGTGAGATTGAAAAAATTAAGTTTTTCTAATTCTACTATTATTTGTTTTCCAGTCAATTTATGTTTAGCTGTTTTTTGTTGTTTTTCGGGTTCTTTTTCCGCAATGTTATTTTGAGATTTTGAATTGCAACTTAAAAATAAAAAGCTAAATAAGAAGAGTAGTGTTTTATTCATTTTCGTTTTTAATAAATGTTCTTTCTTGTCGAGTATTTTCTGTAAAATAGCATACAACATTTTAAGGCTTTGCGTTTAAGCGGGAAATCAAAGCACAAAAGTCGATATTATTACTAAAGTTTAATTGAAAAACTGCTGTTTATAATCGGAAAATCCAAAAATACAATTTTTCAGAGCGAAAAGTATCAAAATAAAATTTTAAATACAATTTAAAAAGCTTTTAAAAACATTAAAAAAAAACCTCCAAAGCGGAGGTTTTTTTATGCAAAATATTTGGTAGAAACAATGCTTTTACCTATCTTTACATAGGTTTATATCAGATAATTAGCGGTTAAAGCTTCGGTTTTTCTTGCTCCTGATCTTTGGCTAATCGATAATGCCATGTCTTTATCATTGCTATGCCAACCATATTGCTTTTTGTATTGATCCAATACATCATTTGGATAGCTTGAAAGCAAGAATTTACCCTTTATTTTACTTAACGCTTCCAGCAATGCGTTAAAATGCTCTTGTGTGTAGCCTCCGTAGTGTCCCTGATCAGCTCCAACATAAGGCGGATCAACATAAAAGAAACTATCCTCTGAATCTTGCTTTTTTATGAGTTCTAAGGCATCTTTGCACTCAATTTGAGTTAAGTCTAATCTTTTGCTTAAAACTTCCGTAAAAGCGACCTTTTTATTAAAATTCAGCTTTGCTTCCTTGTCTCTGTTTGTAGAACTTCTCCATGATCCAATTTGATTGCTGAAACCTTGAATTGTTCCCACCCAAAAAGCCCATGCTTTATGCACCGGACTAAAAATATACGGCAATTCATATATAACCATCGCTTTTTTATATACTTCACGGCTGTATGGCGTTGCATCAATCAAAGCTTTCAATTCATCGAAATTAAGCTTCAGCTGTTGGTAAAAATTAATTACGTTGCCGTTTAAATCGTTGATGATCTCGACTTCTGATTGATCCTTTGACCAAAAGACAGCACCGCCACCAAAAAAAGGCTCGATATAAATTTTGTGCTGTGGAATCATTGGCAAAATGTGCTTAAGCATTGACTGTTTGCCTCCATAGTAAGAAATTGGCGTTTTTAGCCTTGCCTTTGGCTTTTCATTTGTTTTAGAAATGGTTTTCATAATTATATTAATTGATTTAAAAATTTACTTTACTTTTGCACTTCCTACGATAATTTATAACGCAACAAAGCCACGACAAGAAGACTTTTAGTCCTCCAACGTCGTGGCTTTGTGCTATAAATATAAATTACCGTAGGAAGTATTTATTTTGTTGGAGGACTTTTTTAATTCCTTACCTCCATAGAATTATATCATTTCATCAATGCTTTTAAAGCAATGATCTTTGTCGATTGCGTCCAAAATCCACGCAATTAATTTACCGCACCAGGATAATGTACCGTGAAGCTGATTTTTACCCAAAACGCTTGAAATTGTTTCCTTTCGATTTCCAAAAAGGTAGCCCTTTTTATTAATGAGCGCCCAATTAAATAAATCTTTACAAACCACATTTCCTGAAGAATCAATACTTGTGGCAATGCTTAAAAATTGATCATCGAGCCTTTTAAATGAAAACTTCCATCTGCGTTTATAAAGATTTAAAATAAAAGTGATCAACAAACCAAGTGGAAATAATATCGAAGCCAAAATTGAGGCTACTAAAGCTAATAGAGTTCCCATTATTCCTCTTCAAATAATTCATCGCCTTCTACAAACTCATAATCTTCCTTGACAAGAATTGACAAAACATTATTTTCGTCAACCTTTCTAAAAATTTCATCATTGACAGTCTGTAAAAAAAGTGCTTGGATTAATACTTCCTTGAAATTCGTGCAAAACACATCGCTAGGCAAAATTGAAATTTCAAGCAATGAAAACAACTGATTGATCGTCGGCTCGTCGAAAGTAAAAATCAATTCTCCGTAATTCCCGTTTACTGTCGGTATTGGCTCATAATCATATTTTGGCTGGCCAACGCTTGGATTTGGTCGAGGTATTTGATTGAGATATTTTACGTAAATCTGAATGATTCCATCCAAATAAGTGAACTTATTAAATTTTACGGCTGCAATACCTACTTTGCCGTTTCTGCCGTCAATAATGACGTTGCTAGTTGTTCTAAAAAATTTATTCATTGTATATAAATTATGGGATAAAATTTACTGTTGCACCACGGGAATTAATAACATATAAAAGATTAACATCGATGCCACCGTTATCAGACGTTGCACAACCGATACCAACATTGTAAACACAGCTATTAACTTTTCCTGAAGCGAATAAGTGTTGTCCGGCTCTATTGGAAGAATTTCCAATCATTTGAATTTTTGGTATATTGACCAATTCTAAAGCAGGGTTTTGCGCCAATGTATATGAATTATTCGGCCAAGTTGTTGCGACAGGAGCATCGAATTTTTTTAAAAGACTGTTATTCGTAATAGAGCCATTGCCACTTATGGAAATCAGTTCTGGAAAATACAATTGAGTCAATTTAGTATTTGAAATTTTTGTCAAACCACCACCGCTAAATGATTTTAATCCATACAGTTCCAAAACGCTTAAATTTTGGCAATTGACAAACGAACCGTTTTGTAAAATGTCTACGTTTCTATCTTTATCAATAAAGTGTTTAAGGTTTGCATTATCAATGAAACAATTTGACGGAATTCCATACGTTCCAATAATTGTCGCTTCAACATCTAAATTGACAATCCTAAACATTTTTATTCTGCTAACGGAAATAGCAAGCTTTTGCGCTAAAAGGTCTTTTGAATTTATAGAACCAGCAACCCCGCCAATAAATGTATTTGGTTTGGTTCTTACCGATGTGCTATAAATATCTTTTTTACTTACGTCGTTCATTTTTTTATGAATATTCGCCTCTAACGATGAATTTATTTTGACCCATTAATTGCTCAATTATTCCATGCCTGTTATGCTCTAATATTATTGCTCCATCGTTGGTTACAAGCGTTTGACCACTTCCAGCCAAAACAGGCAAAACATTTCCGCTACCAATATTGTAAAGCAAGCAAATAAAATCAGCTCTCAAACCATTAGGAATCGACACGTTTATTGTTCCCGAAGCTTCACAAAAAATAGTCGCTTTGTGCATTGTATTGTCAAGCGTAAAATTTGTCGTTTTAGAAATCTGCTTATTTTTTTCTAATTCAGTTAACCCAGTTGCTACGATTTCAATATTCGTAACATTGTTACCTATTGCAGTATCAATTAACTGTAACCTATTTACCAAGCCATTAATATCGCTTTGCGTATGCTCATGCGTTGAATTTGCTTTTTTACCCAATCTATCTTCAAGATTGTGAGCTTCCAAATCGTTATTGTGCAATTCTAATTGGGCGCGTTCGGCTTTGCCCGCTAAAACGGTTGTAAGATTCTGAACCGCACTTTGAGGTATTGGATCATCTTTATGCCAAAACGATTGCCATGTTGCCCAAAATTGGGCTTGCGTTGGTTTTTTCCCAGTTTTAAACCAGTCTAAAATGATATTTATATTTGTTGCCATATTAACCGATGTATTCAATAAACATTACTACTCGATAAGGATTCAATACTGAAAAAGGCTGACCGCCACCGACGGGCAATTCTTTTGCCGCACCGCCAGCATTGTAATTCGTAAAAAGGTTTCCAATTGCGATTTGGCTGTTGTCTCCAGCATCAGTATTCTCCCCAGCTGAACTGTTATTGCCATACGCACCAGCACCAGCAACGAACGAATCAAAAACAGAACCTGGCTTGTGATGGCTGTGTGAAGGAATTTCACTAACTGCTAAAGTTTTGCTTTTTGCACCGCCAGTTTTTCCAATCGGCTTGAATTCGTCTTGCGCTTCATCAAGTCCCACGGGAATACGACCACGCCAGTCAACAACTTCTTGCCAGCCTTGCGGAATCTGATTAGCTGGTTTATTCCATAAAACCATACCGCCGCCTGATTGAAAAACGGCCGTCTTTTTTTCCAAATTTTCAAGACGTGCAACTAGATCGGAAGGTATATTTTTGGTCTGAAAAGGTCTTTTAAAGTCAGCCCAAGGAAATGATGTTTCAGCAGTTCCAAAAGTTGCGTACCTTTTTTTATAAACAGCTTTAATTTGACCGTTTTCAAATTCTTTTTCCGTTGATTCTTCGATTATAATTACTGTGGAATTTGCTTCCAAATATCCTTGCTTAAAGTCAATCGCTTCGCCATTTATATAAATTACGCCGTTTGATATTGTATCGCCAATAGGCTCACACCCTGAAATAATCGTAAGGTCGCCTGCTAAATTTCCAAATGCGTTAAAGATGTTATAGGCTTCTTGAATTTCCTGCAACCTTTCCGCTTTCAATGGATAACCGCCAGTCTGTACAAAAAGTAATTGATTCATTTAAATGTTGTATATATTATAGCGTTTACCGCCAAGTTTGTAAAATTTGATTAAGCTATTTAATCCATGAATTTGTGAGCTTGCAATTGCTGTCGGCACATAAACAATAAAATCCAAACCCGTATCTGCTGTCTCTGATTCCGTACGCAAATAAATTACGGGGTCTTCTTCTTCAGCGTGAACAAACCTATCTTGCGCTTCCGCTTCGGTGTAGATATAAAAAGTATCAAACAGCTGGCCATCGCCAATATAAATTCGCCTTTCTACTGGGTCAAACTTATCGTTGAGTGCTTTTCTTAAATAGCATACCTGACCGTTATGATCAAGTTTGTAAATATTGTCGATCCGAAATTGCGACCAAGTGAAATGCAAAGTTTTAATTGGAGAAATTGAAGCAATCAGATAAGCCTTGAAAGTCGGTTTTAAAATTTCCTTCCAGAAATATTCCCGAATCAGTATGCCAAAATTTAGATCATACCACATAGGTTATGTTGTTAAAATCTATAACTTCATAATACCCTGAAACTGGAATAGCTGAAATATAGATCGGTTGATAATCTCCATAGCCGTTAGTTTCGGGATTTATCCAAGCACTCTGAATTGAAAGAATACTTGCATCTTTAACTCCTGAAACTGAACGCAATTTTTGGATGAGGTTATTATTCCTGAATTCGCCATCAAATGGCAGTTCCTTCATAAATTGCTGTATTGCTTCAATAACTGGATAATTGCCGTTTAAAATCGACTGGCCGTTTTCGCTTAGAACCAAGGCATCGCGCTGAATTTGCAATCGAAGAAAAAGACGGTCGGGCAAATAATTAATTACTGTAAATGCAACTCCAGCAAAACGAATTTCTTCGATATATTCTTGAAAGCTTTCTTTTTGCTCATCCGTCAAAGGTGCAAGCGTGTTGCCAGATTCTCCAGCAATCTTGATAATAACACGGCTGGATTGTTCCGATTCATTTACGGCTGCATACTTGATTATTTTGGACGCTTCAATTTCTGCTACTGTCGCATTTGAATTATCAAAATAATCATGATCCGGCACAAGATCGAAACCATATTGAAAACGCAAAGCCATTGTTCTATACCAAGGCAATGTCCCCGCTTTTTCATTTGCCAGCCTTGTGTCGATTTCTTTTTTATGAGTATCAAACATAAGCTCCAATAAGAAAACAGCATAGGCAATAAATTCGAAAAGCAGTTTCTCAATCGAAACTTCCGAAAAATAACTGTCGAATTGCGTTCCTTCTTCAAAACCATATTTTAATATTACCGCCTCATTTGTCATAAATGAAGTGGTAATTTCCTGTTTTATTTCGTTTTTGCTTCTTGCCATTTTACCTAACTATAAATGTTGATCCGATTGCCATCGAACCGATTCCGAAAGATTCTTCTTCGTCGATATTTTCTGCTTGATATTTAGTCAAGCCCGTGGCAATTGATTTTTTACTTCTTTTGAAATAGCTGGCTATTTCGGTTGATATAAATTCGCTTTTTGGGACTTTCAACAATCGACCAGGTTCTAATATTTCAGTTACCGAAATACTATTTTCAACCGCCCAATCAAAAGCCGTTTCAATACTGCCAGTTTCTTGGTTTGCCAAATCCAAAAGCGATTGATGAGAAATAACTCTTATGTTGCTCATGGATGATCCTTTTTGTAATTATCGAAATCACGCTTAAGGTTGAAATATTTTTTTTTCCAATCGTTTAGAGATTTTTTTAATTCTTCGACTTCGCTTGCAAAATCATTCATCTTACCATCAAAGCTTTTTTTCAGGTCTTCAAAACGAATCTCATAGCTGGCTTTCAAATCCTGATATTTTTCTTCATATCGAGCTTTCAAATCAGTTAAAGAATCTTGATATAAGTCTACGATTCCTTTCTTCACATCGACATCGTTTCTTTTTCGGTTTGGAAACCAAGCGATCAATCCTGCAATGACAAGCGTAACCGTTTCTCCAACGTATGGTTTAAGTATTTCAAACATTATCTTAAATTCGTTTTTAAAGATTCTTTAATTGCTCCGTAATCCTTTCCGTCACGTGCCAAATGGATGCGCAAACGTTTCTCAATATCAAATTTTGAAACATTTGATTTTTTCAGCTGGATCAAGTCGGGGCCCAAAATCGGATCGTGCTTTAATTCGCCTTGGCTCATTTGGATAATTAGAGCCGTTTCCTGCATTTCGCTGTCGCCAATGACCAAACTGCCATTCAAGACCATCAAGTCGTTGTCATCATCCAGCAATATTCCTTTTCCCATAATAATTATTGTTGTATTACTCCAGTTCCCGTTACCGCCCCACCGCTTACCGATGTCCCTGTAACGACAGTCTTACGGCCAATCACAAATTGGCTGACTGCCTGTGCTATTTTCATCGCTTGCTGTTGTCTTGCCGTTGCTGGATCAACCTCAACATCCGAATACATATCGAATGCCTCTTGGATCAATTGTGCTAGCTCTTGTACATCAATCATATTATTCTATTAAAATGGTGTTTAATCGCTCTTTAATTGCTACCATTGCGGCAACATTTATCGAAGTTCCATTGATCACGATTATCTTGTTAATTTCGTCGATCATGTCATTAAATACCTTTTTCAAGCTTTGATCTTGATGCTTAATAATAAAACCGTCTTTTTTAACTGTCAATTCGCTTTCGCCGGACTTAAAAATAATTTCTTCCAATTCGTCGGCTTCAACTAAAAAAGCGTTTGGAGAATTGCCGATAACAGCAATAAGGCATTTCGTGCCAACTTTAGGCTTTCGAGCTTCCGAGCCTAAGCCCAAAAGGACATCATAATTATCAAGTTCATCAATCAATCCCGTTGCCGTCATTGTTTTATTATCCCAGTCGACTTCTTTGACAGTCGCCCAAAAAGTTTGGATCGGAATTAATTCCCTGATCCTTTGACCAAGCAACCTGTTGAATTCGTTTAAACCTTCCATTATGATACTTTATCTCCCAATGTTATTTCTTGGCGAATACCGCCGTCGCTAAATGTTTTTGCAACTTTTTCAACATAATAAACGCCCGTTCGATCTGCATACAAAGTGCTTTTCAAATCGACTTTCATTCCATGCCTTACCGAAGGAATGCCGAAAGCGGTAAAAGAACCTTCAAAGCGGTCTTGCTTATATTTTTCATAGTCCAGCTTTCCGAGCCTTTCGAGTTCTTTTTTACTTTCGATGTTGTAATACGTCAATTGCCTTTCGTTTCCATTAGCATCGCCAATATTGTCGACTTCTACTTTTGTACCGTTTTTTAAAGTTGAAACAACCTTAATTTTTAAGCTGACATCTTCCTTTTTTTGGTAGGTCAAACCCGTGGCCACACAATTTCGCTCAAGGTCAAATTTTACTTTATTCAATGCTGAATCGTCAGCATAGTACTTACCGCAAACAACAGTTTTTCCACGCATATAGGTATATAGACCCCAATCGCTTTGCAGTTTTTCCAATACTGGGCCGACCTTTGTTTTTGCCAGCTTTACCGCTCCAAGCTGAACGCCCTCGAGCGAATCGATTTCGTAACCAGGAATGATCGTCTTAAGCAAATTTTCAAGGCTGATATTTTTATGTGAAAAATTGACATTGATATTTTTGACATTAAACATTTCATCTTCGAAACTTATCACGATTGGTATATCAGCAGAAACGTGCGAAACATAGCCCGTGAATTCTTCGATAACCGTATCGTCATAGCCGAACGAAACGCTAATTTTATCGCCACGACGAAATATTTCGCCAACTTTATGCTTGTTAAAGTAGCTAACATTTCGAGGCATCGTGAGCGTACCTCGAGATGTGTTTTCTTTCCATGTACTTTCAAATTCACATCCCGTTATTTGATATAAAACAATTTCACGACGACGTTCATTTTTCTCAAAAACGATTTTGCATTGCATTGTTAAAATCATGGCATAATCAATTCTAATGGCACATCACTTGACAATGAAAAAGAGAATGCCACTACACCTGGCTTTGCCTGCGTAATATTATCAGACCAGTCAGATAAAGCAACACGATCAATTTTTCGTTGTTCAAATAATTTTCCACTAACGTTAATTCCATCACAAAGCTCCTCCCATTGCAAAAGTGTACTGATTTGTTCGGCGGCAGTTCTTTTCGGTTCATCCAATGCCAATCCTCTTACGTCGATAATCCAGTCATCAAATCCGTAAATTTCTTTAACCGTTCCGCTAGCTCCCAAAACATTAGTTTTTACTATGTTTTTTGCACGTCTAAATGAAAACATTGTAGCTGGAGGCAATTCAAATTTTGCCATATCAATCATTTCTGTTTGACCATTTAGCTTATACTTTCGATAACTCCCGCCTTGAAAAGTCGCTGCAAAAATGATCGGCGTTCCCATCCAGCTTAAACTTTCGGAATCATGATTGTTTGGCATGACTTCCAATCCCTTAAATGAGATTGTTGCTGGTGGATCTTTTTTTAAAGGTTCAGTAACAAATACAGGACTATTAACACCGAAAGCGCCTTTCAATAATTGCGAAACTTTATATCTATGATCTGCCATTATCCTCCTAAATTTATTACTGAATCTCTTAATCTGTCGTTTATATGCCCAGTGATCTGGTCTGCAATATTTCGAATATCTGTGCCTTTGCTGACGCTGAAATTATTTGCAATATTCAAAGTCATGGTAATCGATTTTATGCCACCCGAACCGCTACCGACATTTAATCCGTCGCCTTCTTTTCCGCCTTTTTTCTTTTTACCATCTGGAGCAATCTTTCCAAGAACGTCAGGCGATCCAGTAGCATATTCATTTACACTCGGTGCGCCTTCTTCTTCTTTTTCATCACTAGGCTTCATTTTAATAGAACCTACCGCCGCCGCCATTTCAGCAGTTGCTTTGATGCCGTAGTCAATAGTTTCTTGAATTCCTGCCCTTATTTCTTCCTTTCTTGCTTCAGTATCGGCTTGAATTTCAGCGAGCATCTTTTGATTTTCGTCAGAATCTCCAATCCCAACCGCATCTTTGAACTCGTACCAGCCCTCTTTAATTTTATTAATGCCGATCATGATGCCGTTTACGACGGTATTAAAAGCCGTCTTGACACCCGAAACGAAGCCATCAAAAATAAATCCAGCAGCATTCATGACATGATCCCACGCTTCGCCCCATCCAGTCGTAGAGTTTGCGACCCAAGCTATTGCGGCAATAAGTGCAATAATTGCCAATATGATAATTGCGACAGGGTTGGCGGACATTATCGCATTAAATACGACTTGAATTCCTGCCCATGCTTTTGTTGCAGCCGTTTGAATCCAAGTCACTTTTGAAAGCATTGCAATCGTTGCCACTAATCCTACAACTGTCTGAATTATTGGCGAAATTTCCGCAGCGAAAACTCCAAGATTCCCGAATGACTGGCCGATCTGTGTTGAAATATCAGCAAAAAAGCCTTTGATCCCAGCTCCAGCTTGCTCAACGCTTGGCAATTTTGTCAAGTCAAAATCTGCATTTCCTAATTCGTCAGCCCAAGCAAGTCCGGCATCTTCTCCAGCACCTTTAAAAATGTCTGCCAATACAAGCTGTCTCGCTTGGCTGGTAGCACCTTTCATTTTCTTGCTGATCATTTGGATTGCCTCGATTGTCGTCTTGCCAACTAAATCATCAGGTTTCATTCCGATGCCAGCCAAAGCGTCGACTTGTGATTTGCCCATTTCTCGAAGCGCCATATTTGCCTCCTTTAGCGAATCAATTGCCTTGTCGTCGTAAATCCCCTCTTTGCCCGACTTTGCAATCATGGCGATAGCTTGCGACTGCGTAAGCCCTAATTGCTTGATAAATGGCTGGTATTCCAAAAGCTGGTCTATAAAATCGCCATTGGCATTGGCACCACGCTTGAAACCTTCTTCGATCAGCTTAAAATTTTCTTCGTAGCTTCCGCCGTTCTGTTTTGTCATTGCGTTGGTCGCCCTTGCAATTTCTTCTGCTTCCTGGTCATAAACCGCTGCAATATTTCGTGTCTTTTTCACAAATTCGTCGAGAGCCTTTCCCGTTAGGTCGGTCATTCTCTGTACTTCATTCGTAAGATTTGCGATATCGACAGTAAATTCTAAACCGTCGGTTGCTTTTTGGATCAGCTCAATTCCTTGATTTATTCCTGTGGCAACGTCAGTCCATTGCTGGCTTCTTTCATTAAATTCTTGAACTGCATCCGTAAGCTCATTAACGTCTCCTTCAGCGCCATGCAATGCGGTTCTTAATCTTTCAACACGTTGAGTAGCTCTGTCAAAAGCTCGTGTAGCTTCCATCGCTTCCGCCCAATCGCCATTTTCTTTGACTCTTTCAAGTTCTTTTAACTCTTTTTCAACGTCTTTAATTTGTCCTTCAAGTTCCTTATAATGAGCTTTTGCTTTTGTCAGCGCTTCACGGGTTTCTCTTTCATTAAGTCGTACCGTTTCGGTCATATCTTCAACCGCCTCAGTCATTCCCGAAACCGAATTAACAATAGCTTTTATCGGCTTTGTGACTTTATCAACAAGCTCAAGAATCCAAGATGTAGTTTGATCAGCCATTTTTGCCCTTTCCTTTAGTTTTGCCCATTCGTTTGAAAATCTCGGTTGCGACTTCAAAAAGAACTTTTTTCAACATAGCCGCCTGAGTTATCTGCTGGAGTCGGTTTACGTAGTTCCATTCTTGGAAACGCTTCGCCCAATCTTCATCCGATAAGTCTTCGGGATTTTCCTTAAAAGTTACCCGAAGAATG
Organism: Flavobacteriaceae bacterium PS02334; assembly: GCA_029959295.1. Lineage (GTDB taxonomy): Bacteria > Bacteroidota > Bacteroidia > Flavobacteriales > Flavobacteriaceae > Flavobacterium. The sequence goes on from JASCOH010000002.1 coordinate 274,429, forward strand.
GCATCAATTTTTCGATGCCATTTTTCGGGGTCTTCTTTATCCTCGGGGTTTAGCCAAAACCCGTCTATCAGTTTTTTAACGTACTGCTTGCTGTAGTTGCCAGCTTGCCAATTTCCTTGCAAAGAGCAACATATATTGATCCGTCATTTTCGAAGGCTTGTATATCGCCTTCCAAAACGCATCCCATCATAATTTTTTGAATTTCATTGATGGTATTAGGATCGTTTTTTTTGTCGCCTTTTTCCTTTTCATAGGCAATTGCCTGAAGGACGTTTTTACTTGGCTTTTTAACCAAGTACCAAAACTCATAGTTATCATCCGTATAAATAGGAATCTCACGCAAGTTTCTAAGACCGCCACATTTCCCAGCGTGCGACTCGACAGTTTCGTCGGTGTAAGTTTTTACAACCGTTCTTGGAATTACCGTTTTGGCTTCCTTAACTTCGATATTATCGATATTATCTTCAATTTTATATGTACTCATTATGCTGCGTTCCAAGTGATGTGAGAAATAATAAGTGGGTACTCTGTGGCGATTGATCCGTCGCCTTGTGAAACATCTACGCCATCGGTTGTAAATTCCGCATTGTGGATGATGTCTTTTACGATTGCGCCATCTTTGCTTTTGTAAACAACGATGATGTCGAAAGGCCCGATATCTTGAATTCGCTGACCTTTTGGAAGTGCCATTTTAAGCGCATCGACTTCTTCTTTGAAAAGAGTAATCGAGCATTCCGCTTCATAATCTCCTGAAGATCGACCGATCGGGTACATTCCAGCACCTTTTACGTTTTCCTTCGTTACCGTGTCGTTGTATGACAAAGCGGAAATTCCTTCAAGATCACGGGAAAGCAAGTTTACCGTGATCGAGTTCCAGCCCTTCATCGTGCCGAACTTGTTTATAATTGTTGTTTCTGCCATTTTTAAATTGAATTGGTCAATCCTAAAGCCACTTCAAAAGCATGGACGATGCCGTCAGCGATGACGGACGCTTTTACCTTGACAGGGTTTGTTGAATTGACAATTTGTTGAGAATTTATATAGACCTCATAACCGCTGATTTCGTCGTCAGCGACCATTCTTTCTAATCTTTTGTTCAATAGCTGTGTCCAGTCGCTTACGGTCGTGTAGGCGATAAAACCAGTAGCGGGATCTTTTTTAACGACACCTTTAACTTTAGGCAAAAGCGTTGCACGAATAATACGTGCGGCTTTGTTCCAAGTCCTGTTATTTTCGATAAAAGCAAAATCAGAACCTTGATCGATGCACGTATAGGAATTTTCAAAGAAAATGCCCGGATATCCTTCGTAAGAAGCGGCAACGACAAAACCTTTTGCAATTATGTCTGTCAAAGCTTGATCTGCAAGCGAATCAACAGAAGCTCCTGAACTTAAGTAAGCTTGCGTCCACTTATTCAAAGTAGCATCCGTCAAAGGATAATCAACCGTCCCACGCTTTGATATCGGTTTGCTTTGAATGTCAGTCGAACCAACATTTTCGTTAATTCTGCGAACTGCAAGCATGCCCAAATAAGCGCCTGTCGCTGTGATTCCAGAATTATCCGAACAGCCAACCAGAAAAGTTACGTTTGGAGCTGTCAGCGCAAAAAGATTCTGCGTGAAAACATCGAGGCTGTCAATTCCGACAACACAAAAATCGATAAGACGGTTGCTTGCTGAAAACTCATTGATTATTGCCTGATGCTCGTTTGCCGTTGTAACAATATTTGGAGTGTCAGTAAGATACTTGACGTTGACAGCATATCCCTTGATTTCCTTGTTTTGGTTGATAAAAGCTTTCAAATCTGCTTTTACCAAGCTGTTAAACAAGTACAAAGTTGCTTCAGGTGCAAGCCTGAAAAATTCATCGATTTGCTCGTGAAGCTTCAGGTTGTTGTTTGCGTCAAAACTTACTGTAATTCCCAATTGTTCTGCTGCATAAAGTGAGGTAAGGACAACGCCTTTTCCCGCATTATTGACAGCCGTTGCCACCGCACCGACTGGCAGACCTCCGACGATCAATGCAACGTGATTGTCGGTACCGACTGCAAGACGGCCAAGACCGCCTTGCAGTTTTTCTACATTAACACCTTCTAATTCTGCCATTTTTATTCAGCTGGTGTTAATTCTGCTGTTTTAGCTTCCAAAGCTTTTACAACGGTGGCTCTTGTGTCAGATTTGAATTTCTCCAATTCTTCCAAAGTCGTTGCTTCGCCTATAGCCTTGATTTGATCTTCCGCTTTTGCTGGTTTTGCTGGCGCATCCGCTTTTCCAGTTTCTTCCGTCTCGATTGGACGGTCAAAAGGCACGACAGTTCCTTTTGCTCCAGCGTGAAGCCTTGCACGGTTTTCTTCCAAAAAGACATTGCCGTCAGTCGTGGCGTATGCTTTCTTTGCGTTTGGAAATTCGGCAAACGTTCCGTTAGCGATTTCCTTTAGTTCTTTTTCTGAATAAACTTTTGACATATTTATTTGATGAATTTGAAGACTGATTTCCAGCCGTTATTTTTTACTTTTTTGTAGATGAACCATGCAATAATTGCAATGACTGCAAGCCACCAAAATGAAAAGATTGAAACTGGTTCGGATTTCGTTCTTTTATTGTCAGCTTCCGATTTGGCTTTAAAATTGCCTTTACTTGATGATCCCGATTTTTGAACGACATCATTTTCTTTGGAAGCTTCCTGTGTTTTGATTTCTTTGGTTTTTTCTTCGGTTTCCGTGGTTTTTTGAGAATCTTCTGATTCAACTACCGCATTGGAAATCGATGTTTCCTTGCCGTCAGAATCTTTAATTATGATCGGTTTGGAACTGTCGACCGGAGTAAGTTTGAAAGCTGTTTTTTTGACTTCTTCTTTAGTCTTTTTATCGCTTTCGGTCTGCTGATCCGATTTGCTTTGCTCTTTTGATTTATCGGCAAGCTCATTGCTTTGCGTTGCCTCTTGGCTGGATTCCACTTGCTGGCTGGTTGACGATTTTTGCATATCTCTTGACTTGCAAGAAGAAGCGAAAAGCAATATCAACAAACCGACGAGCCACAAGCTCCAGCAACATTTTTCGATTTTTGTCATTTTATTTGCAATTGGAAGCCGTCAGGGGCTAGCTTTAAAAGTTTCTGCAAAGTGGTTTTGCTCGACGTGATATCGGCAACACCGTCGCCATTGATATCGGTGTGCGCTTGGCCGACCAAAATGCAACCTAGAATGTCAGTATTATAATTTCCTTGATGGATAAGGATAAATGACCTTTTCGGTACATCCTGTATATGATAATGAAGGCCATACTTCGGGGATGTTCTTGCCTTTACCTCATAATTTCCCGTTGGAATGCAACTGACTTGTGTTTGATTGTTCAGCCAAGGCAATTCGAGCGTCTTGCATTCGAAAATTGATTTGCCTTTTGTGTCAAAAAGTTCTAATTTGCCTAATGTCTGTTTTGGCTGTGGAAGTAGTCTCGTGATTATGACCTTCATAAATTTTAGTTTTAAAAAAAGCTGGAAAACATGTCTCCAGCTTTTTTTTTGTTTCTATTTTTTCAGTTAGGCTACCTTTCCAGAAATAATTGCCGCCGATCCTTCGATGCCATAAGCAACGATGATGTGGTACAATTTAAAGCCGATTGTATTTTCTCTTAATTCAGGGTTGTTTTCCGCAAGAATTGCAAAACGCTTTACTGAACCTACAGCTTTTGCAGTCGAACCTGAATGGAAAACTACTGAAGACGTACGGCCAACTGTTGCACTTCCAAATGGCAATTTTACCAAGGTTGTATCATTGTATTGCGGAGTAGTTGAATCTTCGTAAAGAACGAATCCGTAATAGTTTTTAGCCAATGCACCTTCCGTATGGTTATGGTACTGGGTTTCGAATTTTTTATCCTCAGCTAGCAAGTCGGAAACGTGGTCATCGCAAAGGATCAAGATTCGACCTTTTTTATTGATGCCTTTTTTATTCATTTTTGCCTGTAGCTTTCGCAAATCTCCAGTCGTAAGCTTTTTTCTTCCAGTTCCGTCATTTTCGCCTGTTGTTTCCAACACAAAAAGATTGTTCGCTTCGTCATTTGCTTGAGGCGCCAAACCGTAAAGACCATATTCCAAAGTGGAATCTTCTAAAGTTTCACGGTGCTGTTGCTGTACGTCGCTTAATTTATCATAAGGCAATGCGTTCAATTCGTCATCCGTTACGATTGTATTTTCAGTATCGAACTTGTGAAGTGAAACTACTACGTGAGAATCGTCACGCTCACTTTTTGCGATCGGATATTGCGTATTGTCAATCAATACCTTTGGCGCGGCACCTCGCTTCGGAATCTTGATCGTGTCTTGGTTTACCCAGCCTTGTTTTGACTTGATTTCCGAAACCCACGAATGTTCGTGGCGCAACTGCTTGATCATTTCGCTTTCAGCAATCGAGTTTTTAATCGGTAAAGCGACAACTGTCAAGCCAGCCATCTGGACGTGATCATCGGAAGCAATTCCAAAGTGTTTGGCAACAGCCGTTCCGCATACCATCAATAATGACAGTAAGAATAATTTTAAAAAGTTTTTCATAAAGGTTTTAAAAATGTGTTTTTAATTAATGTTTAAAAAGGTTTTAAGAGTGGTTTAAATGGGGCTTAATAATTTTTAAAGTGAAATTCCGTAGTGAGCCTCGTTAAGTTTTCCGAATTTTTCAGGTTCTTTTGAAGCCATCACTTCCAATGCTTTCGGGTCTTTTTCAAGATAATCCGTTAGCGTCCAGCTTGCACGAATTGCAACATCTTGAGTTGATTCGCCAGCTGTTGGAGTTGGTTTTTCAAGTCCAGCCAAAGAGGTTACGAAAGCTTTCATTTTGTCCGGATTTGCCAACCCCATCGTGATGAGGTTTTCTCTTTGATCGGCAGTCACTTTTTTAGCAACAATTGCAGTATCGACAAATTCTTCAATTTGTTTCTTTTTGTCAATGTCCGCTTGCGCTTTTACCGTTTCAACTTCGCCAGCTTTGGAAGTTGCATCTTTTACCGCCGCTTCAATTTGCGCATCGGTAGCATCTGCTGGAAGTTTCAGCATTGCGATAATCTGATTTCTGTTTGTCATATCTGTGTTTAAATTTTTAGGGATTTCTTTGTCCACTTCGGGAACGTTAGGCGAACCGACAGCCACAAAAAGCGCTTTGGTTTCGGGAGTTATTGCCGTTTTTTTGATCACGCCAGTAATAAACTTTTGATCGCGCGCTTCTTTAGCAGATAGCCACACGTCGCCTTTTGCCCAAGCCGTTTCGATTTCTTCTTCGGACTTTCCTGTTTTTGCGGAATACTTGGTCTTATATTGATCTGTGAGGGTCTGCAAAAGTTTCAATGACGATTCAATTTTATCAACGCTTCCGCTTACATGAGCTGACGGTTTGTGGTACATAAATTGTCCGTTTTCAGCCATTTCAAAAGAATCAAGTTCGATGGCGATCATAGTTGCGGCACTGGCAACGATTGCACCGCCAATACCTTTTTTGCTTCCTGTGAAGCGCATCAGCTGATTGATGATTTCGGCGGCAACGAAAACATCGCCACCCGGACTATTAATATACACTGCGACATCTTTTATGCCATCAGCAATAAACCCGTCGACTTTTCGGGTAAATTCTTCCGCTGAATTGCTCCATTCATAAAGAGCACCCGTAATTCTGATTTCTGCAACTTGGTTCTTTTTTTCAGCTGTAATAGTCATTGGATATTGTGCGGCCATTGCCTGAATATCCATACCGCTGAAAGCTATAAAAAGCGCCGCAAGTGTAATTTTAATTAGTCTGTTTTTCACTCTAAAAAAGTTTGATTTCACATCGTTGTTGAGTGCAAAGATTTGGCGAAAAAAAGGGGTGTGAAAATTAACCGCCCGAAATGGTAACACCCTGAAACTAAATTAGTATTGATTTCAAACTGAATTAAATCGCTATTTTTTTTTAGGCTTTATAAGTAGCCAATTTTGCCAATAAATCAGAAATAATGGCAAAGGAAAAAGAGCGTGATGTCGCCCGTAAATTATTCGTAGAACTTAATCGAAACCAAAAAGAGATTGCGCTTGATTTGGGCGTAACTGAAAAGACTGTCGGCAATTGGGCAAAAGATGGCAACTGGAAAGCAGAACGTACGGCGCTGGTAAACAACGCACAAAACCGTGCTGAGAAATTCAAGGCTGTTTTAGAAGACTTTGCCGATGAGCAAATAATGATTTCATCAAGAATTAGGGATGCAGAATCGGACGGAAATTTTAACGAAGCTGCAATACTTCGAAAAACAGCATCGACTATCGCCAGCCAAGTCGGAATGTATCAAAAAGCATTGGAAAAGCTAGACAAAGATTCCAAAGTATTGCTTTCGACAAAGCTTGAAGTTACAGAACATTTATTCCAAGCTATGCAGGAATTTGATAAAGACCTATTCTTGAAAACACTCGATTTCCAACGCTACTACATTCAATTAATCGCAAAATAAATATGGCAAAAACAAAAATTGGCACAAAGGAAAAAAAACGCTTTGTGTTGCTTAAAAGACTTATCAGCTTAATGGCTCAAAAAGCACCGTTAAGACAATACTATTTGGAAATCGGTGCTTACTACCTTAAAAAGGGATGTGGCTATGAAGTGGGGCAAATCATCAAAGCTAAAAAATTGCATACCCGTGGACATCGTGCAACCGTGATTTCGAGCCTTTATTTTAATCTCCATACAAACGAAATCACGCATACCGCTGGAAAAACAATCATAAGGTCATAATGAAAACCGAAGACAAAAAACATGTTGAGCGGTATCTGAAGCATTTAGATTTAATTGAATCTTCAAGTTCGATCAATCCTTTTGAAACTCCATTAGAAAAGAAGCAGGCAATTGATGCTGCAAAAAAAAGCTTCAAAAAGTGCGTCGAAAGATACTTTCCACATTATGCCACTTCTGAAGTACCTGACTTTCATATTGAATTTGCCGACAAGGCAAAGAAAAATGAAGCTTTAAAGGCGTTTTTGGAATGGGGACGTGCGCAAGCCAAATCCGTTTTTGCAGATGTATTATTGCCTTTTTGGCTTTGGATTAATGGAGAGCCTGTTTACTTCGTAATTGTCGGCAACAATGCCGAACGTGGAAAACAGCTACTTGAAGACAGCCGTGCCGAATTTGAAGCAAATCCTCAAATAATTGGCGATTTTGGAATCCAGCATAATCCGGGCAATTGGGAAGATGGATTCTTTATCACAAAAGGTGGGTTTATCGGGCAATCTTTAGGTATGGGGCAATCGGTTAGGGGTTTACGTGTGAAAAGCAAGCGTCCAACACTAATTGTAATGGATGACTGCGAAACTAAAGATTTGGTTCAAAATCCATCACGTCAAGAGAAAATGGCAAAATGGGTTGAACGTGATCTCATCCCGACAATGGACGGTAAATACAGAAGGTTTATCCAAGCAAACAACCGTTTTGCTCCAAAAATGATCCAGACTATTTTACAGGAACGCCACCCTGATTGGTTTGTACATCGTGTGAACGCCTACGATCCCGTGACTTATGAGCCACGCTGGAAAAGCAAATACAAAGCTGATTATTTCCGAGCAATCGAAAAGGAGATCGGAGCTTTAGCGGCAAGAAGCGAGTTTAACAATTCGCCACACGTTGAAGGGACAATATTTACCGAAAAGGAAATACAGTGGGCGCCGATTCCAAAGTTAAACCAATTCAAAATTATTTTCGGGTATTGGGACGTTGCTTATGCAGGAACTTCAACTTCTGATTACAATGCAATCGTGGTTCAGGGCTTAAAAGACAAAGAATTTTGGGTTATTGATGGATTTTGCAAGCAGTCAAAAATGAGCGTTGCGATAGGCTGGATGTGTCAATATCAATTGTCATTGCCTGAAACGGTTGTAGTGCATTGGGTGTTTGAATCCCAATTTTGGAATGACGCTGTAGAAAGCGCAATAAAGGATGCTGAAAGGCTCTTTAATTGCCGATTAAACATCATTAAAAGAGACCGTCCAAGAATTAACAAGATGGATCGTATTCTCCAATTACAACCTTATTATCAAAATGGCCGCATTTGGTACAGCGAAAAGCTAAAACACTCTAACGATATGCAGGTCGGACTTGCACAATTGTACGGAATTGAACCAGGTTATAAATCGCATGATGATTATCCCGATGCTCATCAGGGCGGTATCTCTGAACTCGAAAAATATGTTTCGTACGGATCAGACGCAAGTGGAAATTTCCAAAGCGGAAAATACAAATCAAAATACAATTGGTAGATGACTTATTTAGAAACAGAAGATTTATTAGAATACATGCAGGAACGTTTCATTGACGAAAATTCCCAAGGCGACCCAAAAATAATTGATGATTTGGAACAAACGCAAATTTCAATTGTCAAGACTTATATCGGAACCCGATACAATGTCAATTTAATTTTTAATGAAATCAACCCAATTGCCAACGAGGTTTTAAAATCAATAATTGCAAGATTTCTTATTTACCGATTAGTAAAAAGAAATTCAGCCAGAAAAGTTCCGACCGATGTTAAAGAAGATTATGATGAAGCTCTTGCCGACCTTAAAGACATTTCAATCGGAAAGACAAAATTAGACGGCCTGCCACTTCCAAGCGATGAAAACGGAAACACCATTGAAAGCACATCTCTTTGGGGCAACAATACCAATAAAAACTTTTATATCTGATGAAGAATCCATTTAGAATATTATACCAAAAAGCGGAAAAACACTTTTTAGTCAATGCAGATTTGCAATCGTTAAAAGTGGTAGCTGTAGCAAAAGGCGATACAGCTCCAAGCCGTATGCTTAATTATGAAGCCCAAACTTTACAGGCGCAAGGCTTGGAAGAATGGAAAATGGCTATAATGATGGCAACCGATCCTGAACAACCTGATTTTGTTCAGCTTTACAAATTGTATAAAAATTTAATGCTCGACAACCATCTTTCTTCTGTTATTGACAGTCGATCATTATTCTGCCAGCGTTCAGCTTTTAAAATGGTAGATGAAAAAGGCAATGAAGACGAAGAAGCGACTTGGCTGTTACAAAGAATTTGGTTTGACGATTTTATTAAATATTGCATTCTTCATCGGTTCCAAGGTAGAAAGCTTATTGAACTTTTCGACATTGATCCCGAAACAAAGGAACTGGCATCTATTGAAGAAATTCCTATGCCTTTTTTCAATCCCACAAAAGGACTGATTACAAAAGAATCAGGAGGCAGTACGGGATGGGACTATAAAGAAGGTGCTTATCAGCCTTATTATATCCAGCTTGGGAAAAATACCGATCTTGGAATGCTTGCCGATATGGCACCGATCATTCTTGCCAAAAAGTTAGGTATCGGATCAATGCTTGACTATGTCGAAAAATACGGAGTTCCAGCTTTATTTATTACAACGGATCGAGAAGACAATGCACGCTTGAAAGAACTTTATGAAGCGGCTTCTAATTTCAAAAGCAACGGCTTTATGGTCGGGCGTGGTCAAGAAAAATTTGAGATTGGCAAAGATTCAGGAGGGAATACTGAAAACTTTATAAAAGTTGCAGAATTTGCAAATGATGAAGTTTCTAAACGAATTTTAGGAGGTTCAGGACTTACCGACGAAAAAAGCTTTGTCGGAAGTTCTGAAATTCAATTTCGTTTGGCTAATGACAGATTTGAAAGTGACAAGCTTTATGTGAAAAATGTAGTTGATAAAGACTTAGTTCCACGATTGATAAAAATCAGTCCCGTATATTCAAGATTGAAAAACCGTTATTTTGAGTGGGAAAACGCACAAGCGCAAACGCCAAAAGAAACTGCTGAAATGATCCAAATTCTAGCAACTCTTTTCGAGCTTGATCCTGAAGAAATAAGCCAAAAAACAGGCTATAAAATTTTATCACAAAAAGCCAATTCATTTGCTCCTACAGCACCAGCAACCGAAGAAGTAAAAAAAAAAAGCATGACGGAGAAGTAACAGCGCTTTTTATCGAGGCAAAAGCCCATTATCATAGTGAAGACTGCGGTTGCGAAAGTTGCCGTAGTAGTGAATTTAATGCGGTTGATTTAAGCAATTATAATACGCTTATCGACAATCTTGCAAAACAGCTCTATGACGGCAAATTAAAGCCGTCAGAATTGAATCAGGAGCTTATTTCCAAAACCTATGGCGATTTGTCAAAAGGAGCAAAAAGCGGATATGGCAAAGAATGGGCGAAATTTCCAGCAGACGGCAAAGGATCAACGCCTTTGGAACTGAAAAAAAATATTTACGCCTTTTCGGGCGCAAAAACTTTTGCCCAATTGGAAGAAATGAACCGATTATTAGTCGATGCTGACGGAAAGCTTCGACCGTTTAATGAATTTTCGGTTTTTGCTCGAAAAATTAACCGCCAATATAATTTGAACTATCTGCAAGCCGAATGGCAGACAGCTAGAACCGCGGCGCAAATGGCTGAAAAATGGGAGCGTATTTTAGAAACGGAAGATTTATTCCCGAATTTGAAATATAGAAGTGTTGGCGATAGCCGTGTGCGTCCTGAACATCAAAAGCTCGATGGAATCATAAAGCCAATAAACGATCCTTTTTGGTCAAGATATTACCCGCCTTTAGATTGGCGTTGCCGTTGCGATGTCGTCCAGACTGCTGAAGATTCAAACGAATATGAAGAAGAAGATTTGCCAGCCGTGAAATTCAAAGGCAATGTCGGAAAGGACAAAGAAATTTTCACAAAGAAAGGCACATTTTTCAAGCTTGCAAAAACAGATGAAAACGCACAAAGAAACATTGAACTTTCAAAGCTAAATGCACCGACCGAAGTTGCATATCAGACAAAATCGGGCAAAAAATTAGAAGTGAACATTTTTGCAGATCAAAAAGACTTGGCAGAAAATTTAAGAGCCGGAAAGATTATCGTTGAAGAATTGAAACTAAACGTAATTATCCGACCGCATCTTGACGGACGTTTGATCGTAGGAAAGAAGAACCCCGAATATTTGATCAACAATAAAATCGGAGAAAGAAAAGCGCCTGAATCTACTAACTATAAAAAGTCGCTCAAAAAAGCGAATGACCAGGAATGCGAAATTGTCGTGATTGATTTGTCAATAAATAAAGATACGGTTGAAAATGCCTACCGAAATATTGAAAACGTGCTTAGGCTTAATGTTCATTCATTTATCCGAGAAGTTTATATTATTTCGGCTGACGGCAAAGAAGTGAAGGTATATAAAAGAAAAAAGCAACCTAAATAAATAGGTTGCCTTTCTGTAATGGACGCACTTGAAATTACTCGCGTGCTTAATTACATTGCAAATATATAAAAAATTATGAACAAACCGCAAATACCTGATTTTTTAGCTATTGCCGAAAAATTAAAGATCGATGTAAGACGTTTTGCAAAAGTTTACTGCTTGCAATGGTTTGATGACAGCTTCCAGAATCAGGGATTTACCGATGCCAGTTTTAAGGCGTGGGATAAAAGAAAAGAGCCTGACAAAAGAAACGGCGGTGCAATATTGATCGACACCACTTTTTTACGAAGAAGCTTAGCCGTTTTAGATGAAAATGAAAAGCATATCGCTTTTGGAACTCATGTGCCTTATGCTGGCTTACATAACAATGGCGAACGAATGCGGGTCAATCAGAACGTGAGGGCGCACCATAGAACCCGAAACGGAAAACGTGAGCAAGTCAAGGCGCACAATAGAAAAATGGATATCAAGTTTCCAAAGCGCCAATTTATAGGCGAAAGCAAAAAGATGATGGAAGGCTTGGACGCTTGGTTTTTAAAAGAGGTTGAAAAACGATTTAAACAGTAATTAAAATGCAGAATTGGAAATCATTATATAAAGAATTGGCTGAGAATATTGCCGAAAATGTAGATACGATCCAATGGATTGACCTTTGGAACTCGCAAGTTTATAATTTGGAAAATGAACATCCTTTTCCAGCTCCAGCCGTGTTTTTGGCGTTCAGGTCAAACGCAATGGAAGATGTAGGTGTCAAGGTTCAAAAGGTCGAGCTTCAGGTTGATGTATTTTTGTTTTTTGAAACATTTTTGGACACGTTTCTAGGTGCATACAATCAAACCGAAGCGCTCAATTTTTTAGACAGCATCGATAAGATAAATTCATTGTTGCATGGATCAAGTGGCGTAAATTACAGCTCGATGCGTCGGGTTTCATTTTCGCCTGTCGATACTGGAGGTGCTGGAAATCTTTATACCGTTACTTACACATGTACTTTGATGGATTATTCTGCAACTCCTGAATACGAAAGCGGAAGTTTTGCGGAAATGGAAATTGAGCCCGCTGTTGAAAACCAATTTGTTATAATTCAGTAAATAAACTGGGCTGGTTTATAACAGCTGGTTTTGTGCGGTTAAAAACAATGTTTTCGATTGTTTTTGCCGACTTATAGTATTTGTTGCCCAAGTAATTCAAAACGTAGTCCGTTGAGAATTTAGACACTCCGAATTCTTTGATATTGGACATTTTATCAAAGTCTTTTTTGATATCGGTGTGCAATCTGATGGTGGAGGGTTTCATTGACATAGAGATACAAAAGTAGAACTTTTTACGACAAAAAAAAACCGCTAGATTCTAGCGGTTTTTTTCTTTTTTATTAGCCTCATTTAAGAGTTCTGAAACATCTTTGATGTCATAAGCATAATCACTATTGCCCGATATGTTTTTCGCCTTTTCGTAGGCTTCTTTTGCTTTTAAATAATGATTGATCGCAGATTTATTATCGCTAAAATCCTGTTGTAAAATCACTGCGTAATTCTGATTTGCCAAACCTAGTGATTTATAAACCTTTTCCGATTGATCGCCAGCCGAAAGTAAAAATTCCAAATCAGCTATTGCGGTTTTATAATCATCGGCTTTTGATGCTGATGTCATTGATGCCTTGATTCGAATCCAACGTGTCTCTTGGTTGTTTGGTTCAAGTTCAATGGCTTTAGTGGCATTTCTTTTCGCATTGGAATACATGCGTGATTCTAAATCTGATTTTGCAAGCTTAGAAAATTCAGAAGCGGTTTGAGCTTGTGTAAAATTTGCAATGAATAACAGGGCAATAAAGGCAATTTTTTTCATTTGTGTCTTATATTATAAAGTTCAATAAAACTTAAAACTAATTCGTAAACCAAAGGTAAGAAAATAGATAAAGAAACAATCCAAAATATAGTCATTTGCTTTTTGTGCTTTTTAGCAATAGCTTTCATTGTTTTTTTATGATCATCCCAAATGTCTTGATAACTTTCCATAAATTTTTTTTTTCAAAATTAAAGTTGGTTTTTTTTACTTCCTTACGGTTTTCCGCAATTAGGATAAAATTAGCATTCCCTGTTTTCCGCTTTGAGTTTTAGTCAGTGGATAATTAATCCAAATACATTCTTGAATTTGCTTACTTCTTATGTGATTTTTTTTCATTGGAAATGCGATTTTAATCCAGCCTTTGCTTTCAAAAAGCTGATTCATTAAAGGATGGTCATATCCTGAAATCATTGCATAACCTTTTATATTATAAAGAAGTGTGGCCATGGTAATATATTCCTCTTCTGAAAATTCAAATTTGTAATCATTCTTACTGCCACGGGTTTCTAATAAATAAGGTGGATCTAGATAAAAGAAAGTTTTTTTTGAATCGAGGCGATCAATACAACGAAAGGCATCATCATTAATGATTTGAAAATTTGATCTTATTACACGAGCAACTTCCAATAATTTTGGAATTGCGTTATTCCATTTTGAAACAGTTTCGCCAACTTGTGCATTCAACTTGGTTTTTGCCATGTGCCAAGATTTATTCTCACGTTGTGCGCCTAAACCGTAATAACTTTGCCTAGCTCTTATATAAAAACGTCTCGCACGTTCAATTTTATTTCCTTCAATCGGCCAAGCATCATTATAATTTGCTTCCGAACATGGCGACAGCTCTAATTTTAAAATAAGTTCTGGAGTATGATCTCGAAGTACCTCAAAAAAATTTGTGATATCACCATTTATTTCATTAGCTGTTTTTAGACATTTCCCGTTGTAATTTAGAGCGACTGCCATCGATCCCGAAAAAACGTCAACCAAATGAATAAAGTCTTTTGGAAAGTAGGAGTATAAATATTCAAGCCATGAAAATTTACCACCGAAATAATTAAATGCTATTAGCTTATCTGTGTTTCCTGACATTATACTTAATTTAAAGTGATTTCTTCAACTATCTTTTGCCACTTGACAGGAATTGCCGTTTGGCTTTTCCAAGCTTCCAAACCAATGTTTTTGGCTTGAATAACCGCATCTTCTATTTGTATGCGGTTAGCTCTTTTTTCAACCATTTGCCTTGCGTATGGTTCCATCGCCTTAAAGGCTTTTGTATTTTGTATTTTGTCGATCATGCTGATTTTAATTTTTGTTTATATTCAACAACAGTTTCAATATTATGTGCTAAAATCTTGTAAAACCATTCAGGAGGTACTGCATTGCCAATTAATTTTATAGCATCTTTATGAGAAAGCTTTAAACCTTCCTGATTAAAAAATTTCCTTGGAAAGGTGCTGATTTCTCCAAGTTCATCACTATTCAGAAATCGTGCTTTAATATCAAAATCGTAGGTAAGTGTTATCAATTGAGCTTTATTTACACCCATAATCGTATTTAATGGCTTTTGAATGCTTTGCACATTGTTTTCAGGCTTTCCTGAACTGCTATAATGATGAGCAATAAATTGGTATTTCTCAAAGGTTACAAGCTGATGGCGATCTTTACAGGGAATCGTGTGCAATGGTCTGTCAATGCTTTGCTGTTGATCCGTTCCATAATATTGTGTAACAAATTGCTCAACTGTAACGAGCTGTTTTGTTTGCCTAGTTAATTGAGATCGTAAAGGCTCATCTGTCTTTTGCCAAAAATCCACTTGACAATGATCTGCAATAAATTGGAATTTTTCGGAGGCAACCAGGTTAACGGGATATTCCTTTTTTTCGCCATTTAAAAATGATGAAATCAAATCTTTAAATTCAGGAACATATTTTTTACAGCCACCTGCAATTCTTCTGATACTGTTTGGAGAATATGCTTTTCTAAATTGCTTCGGGATTGCTGGATTTGATTTCCTTCCAAAAATGCTATGACCAGTATTTTCTAAATCAATATAATTTTTGCAGGGAATCCAAGGCAATTTCCCATCGGTTCCAAACTCGTTATGCGTGTATTCGGGAAAAGAGCAATCTAATCCGTCACGATAAAAAATTGCAAAGTATCGGGTTCGGCTTGTGGCGATTCCATCATCGGCGGCACAACGGATGCTTTCCTGATAATTATAGCCTAAATCCATAAGTGCTTTTTTCCAATTTTGAAATTCTTCTCCAGCACGTTCTTTTATTGGTTTTCCATCATTGCCAAGAGGTGCCCAATTTTTGACACCCGGCACATTTTCAACAGTTAAAACTAATGGCTGTAAAAATTTAATATATCGGTATAATTCCCAACCCATCATATAACTTTGCTTATCGATTGGGCGTGATCCAATTGCTTGTGTATGGTAGTCGCACTCAAAAGAAGCTTGTATAATGTCGACAGATTCAAGCTCATGCTCATCTTGCATATAAATATCTGACCAATAAACTTTTGTGTTAGGTAAATGAAAATTAGCGGTTTTAATTGCTACTTTGTCATGATTTAATACCCAGCGGACATCAACTTTAGGATGTTTTTTAGCAGCGGACGCACAGCCCAAACCGCCCGCAAAGAATTCTCCATAAGTTAGCTTATCATTAGCTAATAAATTTTCATTGGCAAAATTCAGGTTAAATTGATTCGTATTGTATCTCATTTGTTTGTCTTTTGTTTTGCCAAATCGGCAAGCACTGGGTTGTAATTCTTTTTGCCGACGATTTCAGGATATTCGTTTTCGTAATATCTTCCATTGATATACCTAGACATGTGAGCTTTTCCAATTCCGCTTTTTTTGAGATAAGCGAAATAATATGGAAGCGAAATAAAAAAGAGTATCTTTTCAGCTTCTGACATTTTTTTAAATGCTTTTTGAGCGTCCTGTTTTGCGAATTTAAGATCATATTGAATCCAAGCAGCTTCAAATGATAAATCAGCAGGTGATTTATTGATTTCAAAAACGTTTTGAAACTTCTCTTTTTTCAGCCACTCATTTACTAATGTGATTTCATGCGCTGGAAAGTTTGGTGAAAACAGCCAAGCTATTTGATCGGGATTTAATTCGCATTCCGATACTTCAAACACTTTTAAATTACCGTATAAATCGTATTTAAAAAGCAATACAAGGCCTATCTTTTTACCTTTGGCTCTATAAGTGGTTAGTTGTTCCATTATGCTAATTTTTGGTTTAACATATCAATGACCTTTTGAATTTGCTGTCTGATATAAACATCGTCAGCATATTTGATCTGATCAATAAGCAATAATTCCAGCATATCAGCCTCATGGAATTTCAACGATATTTTTACTGGCTTTTCCTTATCGAATAACTCCATTGGGTTTTTCTTGAAATTACCATATTTCTTCTCCAGCATCGCCACAACGTCCAAGCCAATAGAAAGTGTTGATTTAGTGCGTCGGGTGTGAGCTTTAGTGTTATAAATAGGCTGGATTGTTGCAGTAATAATCGTTATTGTTGTGGCCGGAAGTTTTAAATCTATTTTCATGCTGTTAATTTTTCTCCTAGGTTTTTTAAATAATCAAGCTTTTTGCAACAATCTTGAAAAGTATCTAAATCATAACCGCCTTTTTTGACTTTGAAAAAGAATTGTTGCCTTTTATGATCATAAAAAATATTTACTCCGTTATGTTCTCCTACAGGCTTTCGAATTTGGAATTCACTCTCAAACCATGCTTTCATTGCATGTGCTGGCTCTAAAATTCTTTCCTGTATAAGTTTATTACTTAAAACGTTACCAACTTTTGTCCTGTGAAAATCAGACAGGTAAAATTTATTATTGAAGAAAAGAAGATTATTCTTTTTCAATTTTTTTAAAAGTGCTTCTTTACTAGTTATTGTTTTCATCAACATTCGGTTTTAGGTTCTTCTAATTCTTTTCCGCAATCAAGGCAAGTGGTTACAGTCTTCTCACAAGTGCCAAAAACTTCAATTGTCTTTGTCTGTAAATTTGCGTGTTGACAATCAGAAATCATCTGGCGGATTATTTTTAAATCGTTCTTTTGCCATACACCAAGTATTGCATTGGTTTACATCACAACCTCTTTTGCATTCAGGATAAGGAAGTTTTGATTTTTCAATTTTTCGTTTGGCTTTCTTAATTCTAAAATTCATGTAGGATATAATTATCAAATGAATAATGATGCAAGCCGTTAGACCAATCAGGATTCCAATTATCATATATTTTGTATCATCCATTCCCATCTATTAGAATTTTTTATTCTGCATGCTTTCCAGCGCTGCAATTATTTTTGAAACTTCTTTTGGCTCCATCTTTATCAATGGTTTTTTAACTGGCGACTTATCGCTTTTTAAAAAGTCGCTTAACCGTCCTAAATCGGCAACTTCGCCGTGTCTGTCATGCGGAACCGTCCAATGTATTTGGCGAAGTAATGAAAGAACTGTTTTGTGTTGCTGATTGTTTTTGTCGAATAAGCCCCAATTTTCTTCTTTAATCGGGGCTTTAACAGGTTTTGCAGAATTGTAATTGTCGATTGCGCTTCCAGAACCTTCATAAACGAATGGCTTATTTACTTTCATAATTTACAGTATACAGTAAACATTAAATAATTAAAATCACCGTTAGCCTTCATTTTCCAAACTTCCAAACTGTATTGATTTCTTGGAGTTGCTTTGTAACCGTACTCAGCTGAAAAACAATTTTTTCTCGGTATCTCTTTTAACTTGTCTTTAAATGTTGAAATCCAACTTTCTGAATTGGATGCCCAAGTTTCCATCATTTCCTGAACTAAAATTGAAACCTGCAATTCTTGCTGACCAGTACCAACTTTGTGCTTTTTAAATGTCCATTTTCCCATTTTACTAAGGATTATAAGTTGCTTTAGTATGCTTCTTGAAATTTTTGTTTTCGATAACCGCCTTTCTATAATTGTAAAAGGCGGTTTTTTCGTTTGTGGTCAGTTCCTGGCGGAAAACAAAGTTTCCGTTGGTGTCTTTATAAATCTCTTTTCCGTTGACCTCGTAACTTTCGTGATCAATGATTGGCTTAATTGTTACTGACATTGCTGAAAGCTTTAAATTCATAACCGGCTACAAAATCAACAGAACTGATATTCAAAGGAATTGATACTTTTTCGCCTTTCTCGTTGATGATTGAGGCATCGACAAACCAAGAGCTTCGAACTGGCTTATATGCTTTTGATATGATTTCCACGCCGTCGGTAAATTCTTCGTTGTTGAATTCTTTGGTTAGTTTCTGAAGTTCAAGAACTCGGTTGCTTTTCAAATTTCCTTTGGCATCTTTTTTCAAAAGGCTGAAAACAACGCTGACCAGGTTAGCGGAATTTTCATCTTTTGCCAGCGACTGGATAAACTTTTCAACTTTAGCAATACCTGCATTAACAGTGTCGTCCCATCCGTCATTAATTCTAAAACCGATAGTAATTTCTCCAGTCGGACAGCTGAACGTGTGCGTTTGCTGTTTTTCTTTGATTCCGAAAGCTTTTTCTTTTAGTTCCATCACATCCTCAAAGAACTTGTAAGCTTCTGTTTTGGCGTTTGTGAGCATTTCGGAAGCCGTGCATAGCCTAAATATTGCTTTTGGGACTGTTTCCTCAACAAGAAGCTTGTAAGCCTCACGATCGTTATTTTTTGCGTTTTCTTTTTCTGCGATCGCTTTTTTCAATTCTTCAAGCGATACGTTTTTTAAATCGATTTTTTGTGTTTCTGTACTCATAATTTTAAGGTTCTAAATGCTCACTGCTATGTTGTGCGTAAGCTTGTGTTAAATTGTGATCTTTGATTTTTTTGATTATAAATTTGATTTTTTCTTCTACGATTTCAGATTGCTGGTAATATTCATCTGACAGACCGTTTGTCATTCTTGCCATTATAAATGCACGTTCTTGGTTTATGCAGATTCGCTGGCCGACAGTCAAGTGCTTTTCTCCAATCGAATTGAAAGTATCTGTGTCAAATGCGAGTACTGCAAATAGCCGGATAAGCCGTTTATACATAATCTCGATTGGCTAGTTTAATTCTGTAATTTCGCAAGTCGGCCTCAATGGTAGGTCTTGCTTCGTGCTCGCTTGAATTATCTCTCAGCCATTGTTCAAGATCTTCAATTTTTCGGGTTAATTGTCTTTTTGTCATTCTAGTTTAAGTTTAGGATTGAGAATTCTATTTTTACGCCTTGTATTTTTGTGGTTTCGGGTTTTGCTTCCCTTTTTTTTGCTTCCGCAAGCAATGCCTTTGGAAAGTGTGAAAAGAGCTTTGAAATACATCTAGCAAAAAGCCTTTTTTCATCGTCGGAAGAAACTTTTTCATATCTTGAAATAAGCATTACGTATTCGGCTTCGTGTTTTGCGATTTCATATAAAAACCACTTGCTTATTTTTGGGCTTGAAAGTACTTTTTGAAACTCTCTGTCGGTAGTTGTTACCGATTCGCACCACATCATAAATAATTCGATTGTAAAGTCTTCGATTGTAAATCCAAGGTCTAACAGTTGTTCTAAATTTTCAGTTGTTGTTTTCATGATCTTAAATTATTTCGTTCCAATATTTTGCGGCTTTTTCCGCCCATACGGTATATGGCTCACCGCCACCGTTTAACCTTCCATCTGGGAATAACTTAAATCCCTCAACCCAAAGCTTTAAATCAACATCATAAAGAATATCGTCTGCGAGCGCTCCTTTAGGCAATTTTCCTTTTGCCTGACTGATCCAAATGACTCCTTTTCGTTTTGACAGCATCAATTCTTTAAATTGATAATATTGCTGTTTGGTAATTCTCAAATACTGCGTTGAATCGATAAAAGCAAAATCAGCTGATTTTGGTTTAGAATAGCGCTTGATCAGTTCTTCAAATGGCATTCTGTCTAAAAGGCGAAAGCTGTGTGTCGTATTTTCCATGTGGTTGCGAATTAAAGTCGCTTTCATGGTTGCCGATACGCCTTGCTCTAATGAATCATAATCAACCTTTCCAAAATTTGTCAAGTATTTTGCAAACCTTATCGCCGCTTCGGTTTTTCCATTAGAGGAATTACCGTATAGGATTGCTGAAAAAGCTTTATCAGGTTTACCAAGCGTTCTTTCCCATTCGCCTTCAAATGGAAGTTCATCAAATTTTTTAGTAACTACATTGGAAACCGAATAGGCTCTACTTTTTGACATATTTATCTCTCATGTTTCTAATTGTTGTTTCATTTATGCCGTATTCTCGAGCAATAGGCCTTATTTTTTCTCCTTTGGCGACACGTAACAAAATCGCATCTTTGTCTTCGGGCGATAATTTTTGCTTCCATCGCTCAATTCCTGTATTTGGGGATTCTTTCCATTCCAAATTTGTGTAATGGTTATTTTTGAGATTGTCAATTTTTGAAGGATGCTGTGCTATGTTTTCACGTAATCCGTGCCAAGCCTCCAATACTAATTTTGCAACTGAATAGTCATTTCCTCCAAAACTTACCCGATATGTTGGCGTTTTTCGTTTTGGATCATTAATTCTAGGCAAAAGCTTATTTCCTTCATAAATAATCTCGGTTCCATCTACATTAATCTGTAGATTTTCGATAATAGGGTGGTATCTGAATTCCATTAGCTTGCTCTTTTATTAGAAAAAATTAATCTTCTTACACGTCTGACATCGCCTTCGCAATCTTTTGATATGGCTCTAACCGTTTCGCTGTCTGTAATTCCATTTGCTTCGCAAACATTTTTCACATCGCTGAAACTTGTTGTTTCCAATTCAATAAAACGAAGGCCTACACGGCTATAAATTTCACGGTAGCCTTTCTTTTCCATAGCAACGCCACGTTTGATACGTTTTTCTAAAAAATGCGTAGCCATAAGAACAATACCACAATGATTTTCAAGTTCGTTATATAGAGTGATGAAGAATAAAAGCACATTGTCAGCAAGCTTGTCAGATTCATCAAGTATAATTATTGGGCTTTCAAGTGATTTCAAAATCTGAACCGCTTTGTGCATCATTTCTGGCATTGTCAATCCCGCATGATCCTTGCCCATTTTGGCAAGCAGTTCACGCAAAAACCAACGTTTATCCCAATACTCGTTACATGATAAAACAAAGGCATTTTTATTTTCGCTTTCGTATTTTTTAGCGCTTTCAGTTTTACCGCTTCCTGCTTTTCCAGTAATTGCTAATACCAAAGCAAATTGTTGGCTATCGTTGAAGAATTTCAAAAGATCGTCTGAGTTGCGAGTTTTAGCGAAGTTCCAACCTGTAGCAGTTACTCCCACATAAGCGGCAACTTTACGCCACATATCGCCTGCAATAAGTTCCCACTTGTGGTTTCTCATTTGTGAAATGGTTGCAGAACTAACACCTGGCATTCCATTAGCGACTTGGTTAGCACTTCCTTTTTGAGCAATGAAGCGTTCTAAAGCTTCTACGGTTTTTATTTTGTCTTGATGTGTCATAGTTTTAGGTTTAATAAGGGTTTAAACAGTTTTTAAATAGTTTTAAAATCTTGAATAGAATGAGTTTTTATCGGTTTCCATTTGCAAATCTTTAGGTAAATGGCCTTGAAATTTTACCATTAGTTCTTGTTCCTCGATTAAGCTTTCTCGTGATATTCCAGTTCGGTTGATCAATTTTTCGTAAGCTTCCTGATCACGTTTTAATTCTGATTCACGTACAGCAACATCTTCCAGCATTTGGTTTTTAGAATTTTCCTTCATTAGAAATGGTATGCTTTCGTGGCCTCGTTTTTTCTGTGCATAATTCACAAATCTTTTTTCGCCTGAAGGCAAAAGCTCATAAAGAGCGACATAGTCTTCGAGATAGTCAGGTTCATAGCGTACGATCAATTTTTCTTGAACCCATTTGCGACGAAACTCCATATCTACTTTGCCATTGCTGTCATAAACCTCGTACAGGTAATCTTTGCCTTCAACTGTTAGTGGCAAACCGTGAGCATAATATTTTTTAGGTGTCGTTTCATCGATCCAAAACATTGATACCTGATCCATGATGTCAATTTCTTCACGATGTTCTGTCGGCTTTTCAAACATTTCATTTCGGCTGATTGTCCAGTCTTCTTGTTTTCCAGCATTCCAGACATTAACCAGCGCTTGGAAAATCTTGTTAAACTCGTCAACTGTTGGAAGTGCTGACTTATATTCGACAATAAAATCGGTGTTCGGGCGATTGGTTGCCTTGCGCACTTTAATCCCTTGTTTATCTGAAAACCACATTTTTGAAATTACTTGCTGTTGGAGACGGTTATAGATTTGCTCAGCTGGCGAAGATTTGCGACCTACCTTGTGCGAATAGTGCGTTCCTCCTGTAATTCCTTTCTCCTTGTTTCCTCGTGCTGGCAATCGGTCATATAAATTTTGCATCTTTGTGCTGGTATGGCCAGACTGTTTGTCATAGGTAAAAAGAAACGGCCTGCAACCGACCTCGTTAACGGCTCTTTTGATCGCTCTGAAGTGAGAAGCGTGGTTTTCGCTGTATGCAATATCCCAACCGATGATTTTTTCGCTGTAAACGTCGAAAACAACGTTTATTTTTAATTCGGCGGCCATCTTTTGCTTATTGTTAGCGAAATGAACTAAATCCAGTTTAGTTCCATCGATAGCCCACCAAGCATTCGGGAACCATTCTGAACGATTTCGTGTAACTGTGTGGCCGAAAGCTTTCATGTATTCATCACGTCCATCACGAGCCAGCATCCAAATTCTTTTTTGTTCCGTTTTGTCAAGCCATTCGCCCATTGCTCGCTCAGTTAAAGATTTCCAACCTTTTTGCTCACGAATGCTTTCGTAAAGTTTTGCCACTTCAGAAATTGTGTACTTGATAGGTAGACAATATTGGGCAAGAATCCAGTCAGCAACATCATCCACGATTTTAGAAGAATTTGTATTTAGCCATTTTCCGCTAACAATTGATCCGTAGCCATCTTCTTCGTATTTTTTGAAAGCTCTTTTAAAAGACACAACATTTTTGTAACGTGTATGTTGCCATGTTTCAGGCAAGCTTGAAATTGCTGTTAGCATTCGATCCCACATTTCTTTTTTACCGCCAAAGCGTTTTTGAATTACAACATTCGTGGCGATATGCTGCACCGTGTTGAACATTACCGCTTGGTGGGTATATTCCTTCTGTTTTTCTTCAGGAAGCTGAGAACCGTCTGCAAGTAGATAAGCCTTAAAGAAATCTTCAGCTTCGTGATCCCACTTCATGTAATCTGCGAAAATGATTTTCTTTGCAGTTGCGTAAGGATCACCCACTTTATCACGTATTACTTTTTTAAATCTATCTGGGATTGATTCATAAGCGACAAGTGCTTTTCGTCCGTTACCACCGATGCACAGTTTTTTCATTTTACCTTCAGAGCATAATTTTTTATAATTACCATCTGACATAATTTCTGCATTCCAAAGCCAGCTACTTACTACGCACAATGTATTTTGATAATATTCGAACATAGTTTCTGTTAATTAGATTTATCCTTCGTGAATTTTTCGATTAGGTTTTCACGATTCTCAATTATTTTTTTCATTGCTTCATTGGCCTCTGAATCACCTCTATTAAATCTCATTCGCGCACTGTCACTACTTGAGCATCCAATAAGTTTAGCAAGTGTTATAAAATCACCATATTGGATTTTATCCTTAAAATCTTGTTCGTTTTCTCGAACTGAATTATTATTTGCCATATATTTGTACTGTTCTTTTGTTCGGACAAATATCGAAAGAAGTTTCGAATAAAAAAAATTAAATTCGAACAAAATTACGGAAACCCGTAAAATCATTTCATTTAAATGGATATTAACGAGATTATAAATAACATTGCAGAGACAAAATACAAAGGCAATAACAGTATGTTTGCCAATGATATGGATACTTCCGAGGCTAATATTAGGAACTATAGAAACTCTAGAACTCCTAAATTAGATTTTATAATAAAATTGTTTAAAAAATTCGAAATAAGTTTCGATAATACATTTCTTAACGAAGCTGTTAATTATGTGACCGAGCCAATTATTAGTTATCGACGTACATCTGACAGAAACTATGAAAGTCAAAGAATTCCACTTTTTGATGTTGAAGCGACCTTAGGACTTGTACCGATGTCAAATAATGATAGCTTGGATTCGGAAAGAATTTTAGATTATATATCGATACCGAACTTACCTAAATGTGATGGTGCAACTTATGCTGGTGGC
This sequence comes from Flavobacteriaceae bacterium PS02334, assembly GCA_029959295.1. Lineage (GTDB taxonomy): Bacteria > Bacteroidota > Bacteroidia > Flavobacteriales > Flavobacteriaceae > Flavobacterium. Next base: position 298,761 of record JASCOH010000002.1, read on the forward strand.
GATTCAATGTATCCGCTAATTAAATCAGGGGACATTGTAGCGTTTAAAAAAATAGATATTGATAGTATATTTTATGGAGAAATGTACATATTATCAATTTACATGGATTCAGACACAACTTACAAAACTGTAAAATTCGTTCAAAGGAGTGATCTTGGTAGTGATTATATAAAGTTGGTTTCCCACAATCAGCACCATGAGCCAAAAGATATTCTTATATCTAAAATAGCCGCAATAGGCTTAATTAGGGCAAGTATTAGGCTACATAACTAAAATTCAATTACTTATATTTAATTTTTATTTATAAATTTTGGTATTATCCCCAATACTTTAATTATTATTATAGTACTTATTTGTAGAAACAAAGTATTAACTATAACTGTAATATAGATGTTATTTTAATTTTTGTAACCGCAACCGTAACCGCAACCGTAACCGCAATATTCAAATTATTCTATTTTCTGTAAAATTGAAAATTTCATTATTCTGCATAAAAACACACCGTTTAAACATATTTTAAAATGTGTTTAAACGGTGTGTAATGCTTTTGTTTATTGGGGTAATTAACCTTTTGGCTATGTTGATTAGAGATAATTGTAGTAATGGTATTTAAAGCGTTTAAAATAGCTTTAAAAATGGTAGTAAAATAGTAGTGAATGTACTTTTCGTGAAGTTATAAAAAAACACTTTTTTTTTGTAGAAGCCTTATTTTATTGGCTTTTTCGACCTTTTTTATAAGTGTGTATTAATACTTTTGGTTATTCCCCCCTTATGTTGAATTTTGCACTTCGGCCCGCCTGACGCAAAACCCGTGTTGGCGGTAGTTTTTTATCTTCTGTCTTTAGGTGCAATATCTGGTACGTTTTCATTACTATATACACTTGTATTTAGTGTTATTTCATTTGTTGATTCCAAAATTTGAAATGAATGATTAAAGAAAAATTCAAAATATTTTATTGTATTTTTTAGTTTGTTTAATTTTTCAATTTCTATATAATTCACTGGTGGAATATGCTCTTCCTGCTTGTATTTGATTCCATTCTTAGACTTTGGTTCTATTTCACTTGCAACATAATCTGTATGGAAATGAATTTTTTCTCCGTTGTCGTTGTCATAAGTGCCAGTTAAATTACGACTTACTTTTTTAGCATCTACAAAAGTAATTATGTAATGTATATCATCAATGAAATCAATTTTATAGTTTGATACATCTTTTTTTAAAATTACTTCAATAATATTTTTATCAGAATAACCTTGTGATTTTGTATAATTTAAATCAAAATACCAAGTTGTGTTTTGAAGTGGATAAATTGGTTTTAATCGGAAAATATACTTTTTATTAAATGACGATTTTTCATAAATCAATGATGATTTAATCAAATAATAAGATTGATTTATTGTAGATGAATCTTTTAAGATTTCTATTTTCGCAACTGACGTTTTATATTTCTGTTCGTATAAGTTGGGGCTAATTTTGGTAAAATTCATTTTTTTGTCTTGAAGCCTCGTTCTAAATTTTTCCAAATTTTTCCCAAGAGTAAAATAACTTATAGTTAAATGATGAAAATTATTTCTTTTCTCTGACGATAATTTTATTTTTTCTTTTGTGTCAAAGTTTTCAGCGAGAGAGTCAGTTACCAATTCAAATCCCTTTTTTGAAAGATATAGTTTGTTCAGTTTTGCCAATTGATTATCCTTAAGATTTTCGTCTGTTATTATTTCAGAAAGATTTGTAACATAAAATTCTTGTGAAAAAGATTTTTGAGATATAGTTACAAGTAAAAGAAGAAAAAGTTTTATGAATATTGATTTTGTCATTAAGCATATTTTATTGTTAGGTTTGTCATTCGTGGTTAGTTCGGCAAAATTACCACGTTTCGGGGCTTTGCGTTCAAGCGGGAAATCAAAGCACAAAAGCTGATATTATTACTAAAGTTTAATTGAAAAACTGCTGTTGAATTTTGCACTTCAGCCCGCCTGACGCAAACCACTGTTAGTGGCAGTTGCAATTTATTTTTCTTAATAATTTTTCTTCCGCTAGTCAATTTAAATATTACTATTCTTCCTCTTAATAAAAGTACCTAAAATAAAAAATGTCAACAAAAACATTATGGTTTGAATAATAAATACAGGATATAGAAAGTCAGCTTCTGCATAACGATAACCAAAACTAATTATAGAAACAGGAAAAGTAATTACTAGCCCAAATAAAGACCATTCTCCGTAAAACGGGTCATCGGGATAAACCGAACACACTGATAAAGTTCCAAATCCAACATATAGTAATGCGATGTAGAATGCCAGTTTACGGTTTCGAATATAAGTCATCATATTTTAGGTATCATTGTTTTGCCAATTACCGCTAAGGTTCCCGCGCTACAAGCAGTTTGCGACTAAATTAAGCCCATTATTCGGATTTGCCAAATCATCCCAAATACAAAACCAACTTTCCATTAAGCCAATTGACCAAATCCGTTGTAGTGGCTGTTGTGTGCTGGTTTTTTTACTTCCACAACTTCTCAGCATCTTTTTTTGTTAATGCATTTATTAGATTTTTTGAGAATTCAACTCTTACGAGTGGAAATTGAATTTGATTTTCACCCGTCAAAATCAATTGTCTATTTAAAATCCGACTAATTTCATTCATAAAACTCAAAACCTTTTTATAATCCTCGACAGAGTTTATTTCTTTAGGTTCAATATCGAATTCAATTTCATCAACTGTAAAAAAATGAGTATTTATAATTATGTCGTCAATAATTATTGCCACAGTTTTTAATTCCAATTTTCCTGTAACGTCCGTCAATAATTGAATTAAATAATCTTTATCAATCTTATTTATAATTTGATTATCATCTGACGGTCCATATTTTACAATATGATTTGCATTTAAATAATCTATTAGAATTTTCCAATCTTCAATATCTACGTTTTCTACATAAATATCTCTTAGTGTCCCATCAGGTTCAAAAATCCATTTTATTTCTTCCCAATTATTAGTCATTCTTGATTTAGATTTTTTGAGTTCTTTTAACCGTAAATTTTCTGGTAAACTAGCACATAACATTCCGCCACTTCACGCAGTTGCGAACTTCACAACCGATTATTTTCCACTAAAGATAAAATTTCTTGCGAAACGCAAACATGAACTTACCACAAAATTCGCAATTGCCAGAAACGGCTGTTAGCCGACGTTTTTTTATTTTCTTTTGAATATCCATTTTATTTTTGAGTCTGCTTTCGGATAACTTTCTGTACAAGAGTTTCCTTCACAAAACCCAATTGACCATCCTGAAGGAAGCTTATAAAAATATCCCCAACCTCTTTCTTTAATTAATCCTTGCTTTATTTCTATCGGTAACTCTGAAAACTTTCTGCCAACACTAATTCCTTCTTTAGTTACAAACTTACTTTCGGTGTTTGCAAATAAACGGTGTCTGTATTTTTCAAAACCAAATCAAAATTTGCGGCATTTATTTTAATTGCTTTGGATTTTGATAACTGACTACTTGAGGTTAAAATCGACTTTTCGGCTTTAGCATTTTGTCCAAAGACATTTATACTTAAAAATAGTAAGATTATATTCAGTTTCATTTTTCTTTCTGTTGAATCGTTAAGTTCTGAAAACGTTGGCAAATGTCCCGCTACTATAATGAGTTTGGGACTAAATTAAACTCTATTTCCAGATTTGCCACCCGAGCGATAGCGAACAACCGAAGCAAACCCAAATATATTCAAAATACAATCAACTAAATAGCGAATTTAAAATCCCAATAGAAATAAAATCAAGTAGCCCGAATAACCCGCGTCATTGCGAGGCACGAAGCAATCACATAATCAAATTCTATAAACTGTTCATTATTTATTATGTATGGAGTTATGACAAGGTTCGCAAATGGATACAAGCCATTCAATAGGTTCTTTTCCAATATTTCTCTTGGCATATTTTTTATGATGAACTTGTGTAGCACGTTTGCCACAATATACACACACTGCCAATTATCTCTTCTAAGAACTACATAGCGTTTACGCTGCAACGCGTCAGGTTTAAGATAATCGTTTCTGTAATAGTCACGACGCTTTTTCCGATTCGCTTCGAAAATCAAATTTTTGAATATAATCGTGCTACTACTATAATTAGTAAGAGTAAAATTTCCATCTTATTAAACTTATCTTTTTACTACCCGTCATTGCGAGACACGAAGCAATCACATAATCAAAATCCGCAACGCTAGCGCGAGCGTCTCGCTCGTGCCAAATCAAAAATCACATTCGCAAAGTCATTGCGAGGCACGAAGCAATCACATAATCAAATTTCTATAAAGTATTCAGGATTAAGCTAGTTTGCTACTAAATTAAACCCTATTCTCCAGATTTGCCACCCGAGCGATAGCGAACAGGCGAAGCAAATCATCCCAAATACAAAACCATATTTAAATTAAGCCTAAAACCCCAATCTCGCCAAACAGTTGTTATGTGCCGTATTTTTATAAACTTGTTACTCTGGTTATCAAAGCTTGCATTTCTGAAATCAATTGATTCACTTCACTATCATTTTTCGGGTAACTATCAGCATTGTGTAGATGTGTATTTCTAATATCAGCAATTTCCCTTTGATATTTTGCTTTTTCTGATGGTGATAATTTCCCTAGAGTTGGAAGGGTATGGATGGAAAATTGAGTTATATATTGTCCAATAGAGTATTTTCCATTTCTTACTAGATGATGGTCAAGAATTGCTTTTAATGTGCTGTCTAATGCTCTTGTTGAATGAAGTATTTTTAAAATATGTTTTCTTTTTGGTGGAGTTATTGCGTCAACGAGAAGAACCTGTCTGAATTCGGTTTTAAGTTTATTAGTATTAGCATTATTTAAGCAAGGATTACTATTAATAATCGCTATTATTGTATTTATTCTATCTTGCTGTGTCGGCATAGCTATTTTTTATATTTAGATATACGATTTTCAATTTGTTGGAAATTGTTTGAATTCACTAAATACCAACCAAAAAGGCTTGCAATTCGAGTAGGCTTCAAAGGGTCAAACTTTATTTTTGGAATATCGTTCAAATTCAGAACCTTTCTAGTAATGTCTTTATGATATGGGACACCGTTATCTACTGAAAATTCAGAGTTAATAGCAAATTCATAAAATGGTTGAAGTTCAACTAAATCGGAAACACTATTTGATAATCGTTTTAAACCAAAAAATTGATTTTCATATTCATAAATATTTGCTCTTGAGGAAACATATTTTTGATTAATTCTGTCAAAATACTTAGCCTTATTTTTTAAATTTGGAATGTCTCTTATTATTTCCTTTTTAAAGTCTGTTCGTTTTATGTAATCAAGATTATCCCTTTGAACTTGAGACTGAATTGTAAATATTTTTTTCTGAATGTTCTTTATATCATTTATTTTTTTTTCGTCTTTTTTGTCCCTAATAATTGATTTTGCTTTTCTTATATCTTTTACTTCTATAAAGTCACTGAAATAATATTTACCAAATTGGCTAACTGCATTTGGCATATCATTCTTATGGTCATATAATAAAAGCATTTTTGTGTACGGGGGATATGCGATTAGAGCATTAGTTAAACGAGTAAATAGCTTATTCGGATTTTTCTGCTCATTGTCTCTAATTGTAAAAATTGCTAAAAGTCCTTTTTGATCGGATAATAAAGTGTCCGGTCCATCATAAGCGAACGGATGATCTGGATTGTCCACTTTTATTATTCCTTTAGGTATGTTATTTAATTCTGTCATTTAAAATGTTCGGTGTTAAATATGTCACATAACGTTATGGTACTAGCCATCGTTCCGGAAAAGTGAACTGAGTTGTGTCTGCCGAAGATAAACTTTATTCATGAAACAACAATTTCTAGCAATCAAAAACCAGCAATGGAGGCTAGTGGCGCTTATAGGGAGTTATTATGTTTCTAATGCCCAATCATTAATTTTAATTTTCATTTCTCCATTTTCAGTATGTGATGTTGCCCAAGCTATATCTAAATCTATTTCCTTCAAATTATAAAAGATGTAGATTCTCTTAGCTGTGTGAAAGATTTGATTATTGATAATATTTGCAATCCATTCAATTTCTTTCTCAGAAATAGCATATTCCAATTCAATTGTCATTCTTCCTTTGGAGTTCAACTTATAGAAAATATTTTCAGTAATTTTAAAATTTACTTTTTTTGCGCCAGTTACTGACGCTGGAATAGCTGATAGATATTTAACCTCAGGAATAAAAGGATTTTTAATCTTAACTGCTTTGAATTTATAAGTTTTATCTAAAAGTTCAATTTGGTAAAAATCAACTTCTCTATCGCATAGTTTTTTCATCATTTCCATCTTTTGAGATTCTTCCATTCTTAAACCAAAATAAATTGCTTTTAACGATTGATAGTCATAAGATTGTTTTCCCGAATTATCTGTTATAATTCGAAACTCTTGTTCATATTCCCAACGCTTTGATTTGAAAGAACTCATTTTGGAAATTAAGCCGTCATTTTTAATCTGCATATCTGCAATTGTTATTTCTGGTGGTTTATTTTCATAAGAAACTGAAAAGGAATATGCTCGCTCAGTTTTGAAGCTTCTAAGAAGTAAATTCGAATTATATTCTAAACAAAATCCTTTGTGAGAATTTGCGTAGTGAGCCCATAATAATTTGTCTAAATAAGATTTTGACAATGAATATATTCCAATTCGTTTGTTGGCAGATAATAGATTTTCGAAAGCGCCGTGTAAATTTTTAAGTGCATCTTTTCTTTTGAAGCTTAGTAAAAATCCTAGTGATTTAGTTTGGGTCAAAAATTTGTCCGAAACTACAATGTTCTCGCACGGATCATTTAATGTCTCAAAATTTGAAGCCCAAAAATAATTATTCTCAACTCCGTCTAAATCGCGTTGAAAAACTTCTTCATTTCCTCCTCTATATTTGTAAACTAACATCGTTTATTATTTGATAAGTTTTTAGTAATTGACTATAACGTTCTGCCAATTAGCCAAGTAGCAACTTTTGGAAAGTTTAATTCTAAATGTAAGCAAAATTTCAACTTAGTAATTTCCATATAAGTAAAAACTAAACTAGCTCTTTTGCCAAACTGCTGTTAGCTGTAGTAATTATTACGAAACATTAATTTTGAAATCAAATTTCTCATTATCTTCATCAATTTTTCCTAAGCTTTCGAACATGAAATCATTTTCGAGAATGTTTGAATATGGGAAATTCATTCCAATCAACGCTTGACCTTTATAGTCTGTAGCAAATAAATTGTTTTCTTCATCAACGAAATTTAATGTTGCTGTTTTTGTTTTGTGATTTGCTATTACGATTGCTTTCTTTGACATAAATTATTTTATAGAGTTATATTTTTTTGAATAGAGTATTCTTTTATAGCTTCACAAGTTTCGTAATCTTCTTTTTCAATTGCTATTTTGTTGATTCTTTTTAAAACATCTAAAGTTGGTTGATTTTCCATATTTTTTAAAAATTCAACAATCTTATTTTTGTTATTTATATTTCGGATTATTACAGAAATCCCTTCGGCCAATTTATCTTGTATGCCGTTGTATAGTTTCTCAAATTCTTCTTGATAATTCATTTTTATTCAAAAGTTTTAAATTATTACTGCAAACTCATATATATATCCGCTACCTTATAGCCAATATTATACCCGCTAAAACAAAGCATATTTTTTTTCTAAAAACAGTAAAAATTAGATTACAAATCATCAAATGAACTTCTAACTGCCAAATACTTTGAGTACTTACTTAAATATAAATTTCAGTGGTTTTTCTGCTGAATACTTAGTCATAGTAAGCGTACACGCTGAGCACAGTAAAGAAACTAATAAATATTCCCACCCTTACACGTAATTATACCTATTAATCAAACAACAAACACGCATTTAATCGTATATATCTGTATTTCAACGATTATTTTCCAAAAATTAAAAAATAAATTAAAAATTCAACCCTTGCCATTTCAAAAATAAAATAGATTTGAAGCCTAATAACTTTTAAAACCCACAAAAAAATGGCATCAAATTCCGAAACAGGGCATGCAAAGAATATCGCAAACTTCGAAACATTAATTACCCGTTGCGCAGGCTATGGCACTGATTACAACCCCTCAAACCCCCTGCTCGACATTGACGCCCTGAGGGCGCTCCACATCGAAAGCAAGGCAGACCTAAATCAGGTCAGCGTCGCAAAATCGCCCTATGACTTCATAGAAGGCAAAAGAAAAACCATGTTCCAGCCTTACGGCTCTTTAGCCACGCAAATCATGGCATCCCTGCAAAGCTCTGGCGCTTCCGAAACCGTCATCAGTGATGCCAAGACGATTTATAGAAAGATGCACGGCAGAAGAGCGCCCGGCACCCTGCCAGAAACAAAAGAAGGCGAAACGCCAAAAGACAGAATCTCGGTCTCACAGCAAAGCTATGACATGAAAATAGAGCACCTTGACAAAATGATCGAACACCTTAACATCGAAACAGCATACAGGCCAAACGAAGAAAAGCTCAAGATAGAAAGCCTCAAAAATTATAAACAAGAGCTGGAAGTAATCAACAGCAAAGTGAAAAACGCATACGTTCCTTACAGCCAAGCATTAAACGCAAGAAACAGAAAACTATACGCCCCAGAAACCGGACTCGTGGCCAGAGCACAGCTCGTAAAAAAATATGTGAAGTCCATATACAAGACCCAGTCGCCAGAATATAAAATGATCAGCAAGCTCCCGTTCAAGTTCCTCGTCGAGATCAAATAGCATCCCAAAAAATAGAAAATGCGAACCTGCAAAAGTAAAAGAGCAGGCTGCAAAACGGCAAGAGCAGGCTGCAAAACTACAAGAGCAGGCTGCAAAAGTAAAAGAGCAGGCTGCAAAACCGCAAGAGCAGATTGCAAAAGTAAAAGAGCAGGCTGCAAAAATAAAACAGTAAGCTGCAAAGCGGCAAGAGGCAGGTGCAAAAATAAATCACTCGCCCGCAAGAGTACAATAGCTGTCGCCAAAATAAAAAGTGCCTCCCCGTGAGGCATTTTTTAGTCCCGCAATATACAGGCACCCAGCGCCAATTCCAGCAGCGCCAAATGGTAAAAAGCAAGCCCCTAAACCCGACCGCCTAAACCTTGAACCTATAAAAAAAATTCTTACTTTTACTTCAAGCAAACAAACAAAATGGATAAAAACTATAAGCTCACCGTAAACAGCGCAAACGTTTTCAACAGCAACGCATCCGAAATAGAAAATTTTGATGCCGTCGAAACCAAAACTTCACAGTTCCACATCTTAAAAGACAGCCAGCGCTACACCGCTGAAATAGTCCGCAAAGATTTTCTGGCAAAAACCTACACCGTCAAGGTAAACGGAAACACCTACACCGTCAACATCGCCAATCCGCTAGACCGCCTCATAAAAGACATGGGCTTCACAGTAGGAGCATCAAAGCAAGTCAACGCCATCAAGGCCCCGATGCCCGGATTGATCTTGGAAATGAGCGTAACCGTAGGCCAAGAAGTAAAAGAAAACGACTGCCTCCTCATATTAGAAGCCATGAAGATGGAAAACAGCTTCCTCTCCCCAAGAGCAGGAATCATCAAGTCGATTTCGGCAAGCAAGGGCGACGCAGTAGAAAAAGGACAGTTGTTAATTGAATTTGAATAAAATATGAAGAAGATATTAGTCGCCAACAGAGGCGAAATCGCAATAAGGGTAATGAAAACCGCCCAAAAAATGGGCATCAAGACCGTCGCAGTATATTCCACCGTCGACAGAAATGCACCCCACGTAAAATTCGCAGACGAAGCCGTCTGGATAGGAGAGTCCCCGTCCAATCAATCCTACCTATTAGGAAGCAAAATCATTGAAGTCGCAAAGCAGTTAGGCGTAGATGCCATCCACCCAGGTTACGGATTCCTCAGTGAAAACGCCGCCTTCGCGGAAGAAGCCATCGCCAACGGCATAACCTTCATCGGCCCCGAATCAAAAGCCATCCACATGATGGGTAGCAAGCTCGCTGCCAAAGAAGCCGTAAAAGCCTACGACATTCCAATGGTTCCCGGCATAGACGAAGCCATTACCGACGTAGAAAAAGCAAAGAAGATCTCAAAAGAAATAGGCTTCCCGATATTAATCAAAGCCTCAGCCGGAGGAGGAGGAAAGGGAATGCGCGTAGTCGAAAAAGAAGAAGACTTAGAGTCGCAGATGACACGCGCAATCAGCGAAGCAACCTCCGCATTCGGGGACGGTTCGGTATTTATCGAGAAATACGTAGCATCGCCAAGGCACATAGAAATACAAGTCATGGCAGACTCCCACGGAAACATACTCTATTTATTCGAAAGAGAATGTAGCATCCAGAGAAGGCACCAAAAAGTAGTGGAAGAAGCACCCTCATCAGTGCTGACACCCGAGTTAAGAAAGCAAATGGGCGAAGCCGCTGTCAAAGTAGCCAAAGCCTGCGACTACTTAGGCGCGGGAACGGTAGAATTCCTTTTAGACGAAAACTTAAACTTCTATTTCTTAGAGATGAACACCCGTTTGCAGGTAGAACACCCGGTAACCGAAATGATTACAGGCCTAGATTTGGTAGAAATGCAAATCAGGGTTGCAAGAGGCGAAGCCTTGACGGTAAAACAAGAAGACCTCCACATAAAAGGACACGCCATGGAACTGAGAGTCTATGCCGAAGACCCGCTGAATGATTTCCTCCCAAGCGTAGGACATCTAGATGTTTATACGTTGCCAGAAGGCGAAGGAATAAGAGTAGACAACGGTTTCGAGCAAGGCATGGATGTCCCGATTTATTACGACCCGATGCTCGCCAAACTGATAACCTACGGCAAAACAAGAGAAGAATCCATACAATTAATGATCAAGGCCATAGAAAGCTACCAAGTAGAAGGCGTAAGCACGACCTTGCCTTTCGGAAAGTTCGTCATGGAGCACGAAGCCTTCCGTTCCGGAAATTTTGATACGCATTTCGTAAAGAAATATTATGACAGCGAGCATCTGAAAGCACAGCAAGAAAAAGAAGCTGAAGTGGCTGCGCTGATTGCCCTGAAACAATACTTAAAAGACCAAAACACACTGCGTTTGCCAATACAATAAACAATGAAGGACAAAATAAAAGCATTAGAAGATAAGATTGCCTTGGCGCATTTGGGCGGAGGTCAAAACAGAATAGCAAAACAGTACGAGAAAAAGAAGCTCACTGCCCGCGAAAGAGTAGAATACCTTTTGGATGAAGGCTCTTTCGAAGAAATCGGAATGCTGGTAACCCACAGAACGACCGACTTCGGCATGGAAAAAGAACTCTATTACGGCGATGGAGTCATCACCGGCTATGGAACGATTAACAACCGAATGGTTTACGTCTTTGCCCAAGATTTCACAGTCTTCGGAGGTGCGTTATCTGAAACCCACGCCGAAAAAATCTGCAAGGTAATGGACATGGCGCTCAAAACCGGAACGCCAATGATAGGCTTGAACGATTCAGGAGGAGCAAGAATCCAAGAAGGTGTCCGTTCGTTGGGAGGTTATGCAGACATCTTCTTCAGAAACGTGCAAGCATCGGGAGTTATCCCGCAAATCTCAGCAATAATGGGACCTTGCGCCGGCGGAGCTGTCTATTCTCCAGCCATGACCGACTTCACGATGATGGTAGAAAACACAAGCTACATGTTTGTAACCGGACCAAACGTAGTAAAAACGGTAACCAATGAAACAGTAACTTCCGAAGAATTGGGAGGCGCAAGCACGCATTCCACAAAGTCAGGAGTAGCGCATATCACGTCCGCCAACGATGTAGAATGTCTGGAAGATATCAAAAAACTGCTAAGCTATTTACCGCAAAGCAATACAGAAACAACGCCAAAAGTGCCTTATGAATTAGGCGACGAAGTGCGGGAACAGCTTTCGAATATAATTCCAGAAAACGCCAACAAGCCTTATGACATGCACGAAGTCATCAAAGGAATCATCGATGAAGATTCATTTTATGAAGTACACAAAAACTTCGCAGAGAATATTTTAGTTGGTTTTGCAAGAATAGGAGGAAGAAGCATCGGAATCGTTGCCAACCAGCCCATGTTTTTGGCAGGAGTTTTAGATGTAAACAGTTCCATCAAAGCCGCACGTTTCACAAGGTTCTGCGACTGTTTCAATATTCCGCTATTGGTATTAGTCGACGTCCCAGGCTTCCTCCCAGGCACCGACCAAGAATGGAACGGCATCATCACCCACGGAGCAAAATTGTTATACGCGCTAAGCGAAGCCACAGTGCCAAGGGTAACCGTAATCACAAGAAAAGCATACGGCGGAGCCTATGACGTAATGAACTCAAAACACATCGGAGCCGACATGAATTTTGCGTGGCCGACAGCAGAAATCGCAGTAATGGGAGCCAAGGGAGCCAGCGAAATCATCTTCAAAAAAGAAATTTCTGAAGCACAAGACCCAACAGCAAAGCTTCTAGAAAAAGAAGCAGAATACGCAGAGAAATTCGCAACGCCTTACCGCGCCGCGCAAAGAGGTTTTATCGATGAGGTAATCCTTCCAGAAGACACAAGAAGAAAATTAATAAAAGCCTTCAGCATGCTGGAAAATAAAGTAAGCGTCCTCCCAAAAAGAAAACATGGGAATATCCCTTTATAAATTTTCACCGCAGATTCGCAGATTAAAAAGGATTCAATTAAATAGATCTTTTAAAAATCTGCGAATCTGCGGTTACTTTTCCAAGCACAACAAAAAAAATCCTCTAAGCGAACCTAGAGGATTTTTATATATTTTGTAATAAAGCTTTTAAACTTCGTCTAAAACCGCTTCACCATACAAATCAAATTCAGCAGCATCAGTAATGCGAACATTTACAAACTCGCCAGTCTTCAAATAAGCCTTGGTAGCGTCAATCAAAACTTCATTATCCACATCTGGACTGTCAAATTCAGTTCTTCCGACAAAGTGAGCGCCTTCTTTTCTGTCAATTATGCAACGGAAAACTTGTCCGATCTTCTCTTGGTTCAAATCCCAAGAAATTTGAGATTGAATTTCCATGATTTCATTCGCACGCTGCTGCTTCACTTCCGCAGGAACATCGTCTTCCAATAAATAAGCATGCGTATTTTCTTCATGAGAGTAAGCAAAACAGCCTAATCTTTCAAAACGCATTTCTTCAACCCAGTTCTTCAAAATCTGAAAGTCTTCTTCAGTCTCACCAGGATAACCCACAATCAAAGTAGTTCTGATCGTCATTTCAGGAACACGTTCTCTGAATTCTTTAATCAATTTCGTAGTCTTCTCCTGAGTAGTTCCTCTTCGCATAGACTTTAAAATCTTATCAGAAATATGTTGCAATGGAATATCCAAGTAATTGCAAATCTTAGGCTCGCGCTTCATCAAATCCAAAACATCCATAGGAAATCCAGTAGGGAAAGCATAATGCAGACGAATCCACTCAATACCTTCAACTGCCGCTAAATTTTCTAATAATTCAGCAAGATTTCTCTTTTTATATAAATCAAGACCATAATAAGTCAAGTCTTGTGCAATCAAAATCAATTCTTTAACGCCGTTTTTAGCCAAACCTTTCGCCTCATTAACCAACTTTTCAATCGGTTGGGAAACGTGTTTGCCGCGCATCAACGGAATCGCGCAAAAACTGCAAGGACGGTCGCAACCTTCTGCAATTTTCAAATACGCATAATTCTTCGGAGTCGTAGTCAATCGCTCTCCAAGCAACTCATGACGGTAATCTGCACCAAGCGCTTTTAATAATCCAGGCAATTCCGTAGTCCCAAAATATTGATCCACATTCGGAATCTCCTTCATTAAATCTGGCTTGTAACGTTCAGACAAACATCCGGTTACAAAAACTTTGTCAACAATTCCTTGCTCTTTTTTGTCAACATAATTCAAAATCATATTCACAGATTCTTCCTTTGCATTGTCAATAAAACCGCAAGTATTGATCACAATAATGTTCCCTTCGCGTTCTGCAGGTGCCTCATGCTCAACATCTTTGCCACTGGCGCGCAATTGCCCCATCAGCACTTCACTGTCATAAACATTTTTAGAACACCCTAAAGTGATTACATTGATTTTGTTTTTCTTTAACGTCTTGGTTCTCATAGAATTGTAAATCTCGTTATTTTTTAACGAGGGTGCAAAATTAAGCTTTTTTATTTAAAATTAAGCCGTTTGTAGGGCTATTTGTAATTCTTCTAAAAAAGCACCTTCCAATTTATTTTTTTTGAAGCGAAACAGCAGTACTTTTAGAAACACCAGTCCCGCTTTCTGCAGTAGCTTTTCTCCAATGAAAAATTGAAGAAAAGGCTACTGCCACCAATCGGGGCTAGCGAAAATATTCAGTGCATTTATAGGCTTTGAGCTAGATGGCGTACTCTTTTGTATATAATGAAATGCTAAATTATGACTAACCTTTTGATATTTAAGTCTGAATGTTTACGTTTACAATCATGAAAAAGTCATTTTTACTATTCCTGCTTATTGTGCCAATATTTCTTTTTGCCCAGCAAAGAGACGTGCGCGTTTACAGAGAATTCATCGAAGGAAAAACTGTAGTTTTTGCCGATAATAATGAATTCTGCCCCGTTTCTGTAGTCATGCGAACTGAACTAGAAAACATGAAAAGCAGCTTAAAAGGAATCTACGTTTTAGTTCCAGCGCAAGCAAAAAGATTTGTAGTAACCGAAATCTCTGTCATCAACTTAAAGAAAAAATTCAATTTTAAATACCAAAATTCATTCTATTTAGGAGATATCGACCTAAAAAAATACGATATTAATTATCCATACGAATTGCCATACAATCAAGGCCAAGAATACATAATAGGGCAGGGTTACAACGGAAAAATCTCCCACCACAACGAATTTGCTCTAGATTTCATCATGCCTGTCGGAACTGAAATTCTAGCCTCAAGAGACGGAATAGTGGTCGATGTTCAAGATAAAAATACAGAAACCTGTACCAATAAGGCTTGTGCAGAATTCAATAATTTTATAGTAATCTACCACGAAGATGGCACCTTTGCAGAATATACGCACATTGACACAAATTCAGCTTTAGTCAAAAAAGGAGATGTTGTAAAAACAGGCGATAAAATTGCCTTAAGCGGCAACATCGGCTGGTCATCCGGACCGCATTTGCATTTTTTTACTTTTGTTCCAGACATTGAAAAAGGAAGAATTTCTATTAAAAGCAAATTCAAAACTGTAGGGAACAAGCTAGAATTTTTGAAAGAAAAAGAATCTTATATAAAGGAATAATTTACCGAAGATTCACAGATTTTTTATTGACGATTTCTGCAAAAAAAATATTTTGTAATTGAAACTGCCCCTCGACTGCGCTCGGGGTGACAAGTAGATTGTATATAAGAGTAATTTGTAGCACAAAGTTTTTTTGTCACCCCGAGCGCAGTCGAGGGGTCATAAACTGAATAAGATTTTAAAAATCCTAAAATCTGCGGTAAACTATTTTATAATAGAGATAGGCTCTTTATTCTCATTAACCGCCACAAAAGTAAAATTACCTGTAATCGCTCTTTCTCTTTCCAAAGAATACATTTTTTCAACGTAAATTTCCACGTGAACTTGCATGCTTGTGTTTCCGATGTGGGTTACTTTTCCAATTAATTCGGCGAAAGTTCCAGCTGGAATTGGTTTTTTGAAGTCAATTCGGTCACTGCTCACCGTTACCACTCTTTGACGGCTGAAACGCGTTGCGGTAATAAATGCCACTTCGTCCATCAATTGCATTGCCGTTCCGCCAAATAAAGTGTCGTAATGATTTGTCGTATTTGGAAAAACTGCTTTAAAAATATGCGTTTCTGCAGCATCTATTTTTTCTTGTAATGTCATTATGATAGTTGTTGTTTAGGTCTTAAATTTCCCCATTTTAAATACGTGCTTCCCCAAGTAAATCCGGCTCCGAATGCGGTAATCAGCAAGTTTTGTCCTGCTTTAAAATCTTCCTTGAAATCCCAAAGGCAAAGTGGAATCGTTGCTGCAGTCGTATTTCCATACTTTTCAATATTGATTTTTACCTTCTCGATCGGGAAATCTAAAGCATCGCTCACGGCCTGAATAATTCTCAAATTAGCCTGATGCGGAATAATCCAATCTACTTTTTCAGAAGCCAAATCATTTCTTTCCATAATTTCTTTGCAAGCCGAACTCATTCCTTTGATGGCGTTTTTGAAAACCGTTCTTCCGTCTTGTTGCACGAAATGTTTTTTGTTAGCTACCGTTTCCTCTGAAGCAGGGAAAAGTGAACCTCCGGCGGGAACTGAAAGAAATTGGGTTCCGTTTCCATCGGTTTTAAAAATATTGTCAATTAGGCCTAAATCGCCAGAAGTTGGTTCTAACAAAACTGCGCCGGCGCCGTCTCCAAAAAGCACGCAGGTATTTCTGTCTTCATAATCTACGATGGCGCTCATTTGATCAGCCCCGATAACCAAAACTTTTTGATATCTGTTGCTTTCAACCAGACTTGCTCCGACAGAAAGCGCATATAAAAAACCAGAACATGCGGCGTTCAAATCAAATCCCCAAGCGTTTTTCAAGCCTGCTTTTTCACAAACCATGCTTGCCGTAGGCGCTAAAATGTGGTCGGGAGTTGAGGTTGCTAAAATGAGGCAATCTATTTCTGAAGGTTCGATATTTGAATTTTCGATGAGGTTTTTTATGGCGAAAGCCGCCATGTCTGAAGTAGCTAAAGATTTGTCGGAAAGTAGTCGCCTTTCTTTTATTCCGGTTCGGGAAGTAATCCACTCATCAGAAGTATCAACCATTTTTTCTAGCGTTTTGTTGTCTAAAATGGTTTCTGGAACATAGCCTCCAATGGCTGTAATCGTTGCGTTTGTCTTGGTGTTCATTATTAGGTAAAAGGTTGGGCAGACTATGCGAATAGTCAAATTTGTCATGAAAAGCGCTTGCTTTATTTCATATACTTACGAAGAAAATCAGGAATAGATTTTAGGAAAAAGCATACTTCTTCCGTAGAAAATATAACCAAAAGCTTTAGATCGCGAAAGCAATGTCAATGTGAAAAAGGCAGGTCTCCTGACTCGCAGCATTTTTATCTTCCTTCCCAAGAAATTAAATTCTCAGTGGATTTTTTTTGATAAAAACTTTTGGAGCTGCTTACAGTTGCGCGACAGTTCGTGATTTTCACACGATTCCCTATTATCTCTGAACTAACGGAGGCCTTTTCTTGAGAGAAATAATTTAAGAACTGGTGCAAATATACCAACTATAAATTATAAAAAAATCCCAAATTTTAAGTGTTCTGACATAAAAAAACCATCCGATTTGGATGGTCTTAAATAGTATTCTTTGTGTCTTACATTTCAAAAAGCAATGTCAATGAAACGGTGTTGCTGACTGATTTTATATTCGCTCTATCAGTGAAACCTTGTGTAAAATATTGCAATTGAGAGTCTCTTTTGGCATAAGCATAAGCGGCATCAACTCTGATCGGGCCAAAATTATACCCTAAACCACCAGAAACACTGTTTAAATCTCCAATAGTTTTTCCATCTTTGTAAGGGCTTTGCTCAAAACGGTAACCGCCACGGAAACTCCATTTTTTATATCTTGTTTCTGCACCAATTCTTACTTCAGAAGTCGCGTCTAGCAAAGATTCCATTTGGTCGTTTCTCGAAGAGAAGAAATCGTCATTTGGCTTAAATTTAGTGTTGCTGTAATCTTTCATGGCATAATCGACGCTGATCAATCCTATTTTTCCAAAAACGTAAGCTAAACTTGCTGTATATTTTCCTGGTGTTTGAAGCCTGTAATCAGGATAAGTGATTGTTCCGGTATCCAAACCTCCCAAATTTGAAGCGATCGATTGACGGAAATCTTCTGTAAAACGATACCAAGTAGGCGATTCATAAGCAAAACCGGCTCTCAAATCGCTTGTAACTTTGGCGATGGCTCCGACCTGGAAAGAGAATCCGTTTCCATAGCTGTAAAGTTCATTGACAAATCTTGAAGATTGAAGATCAGTTGGAGCGCCAGGAGTGTCAAGATAATCTTCGTAAAAACTCGTTTTTCTTGTATAATCTGTGAAGTGAGAATTTAGGTTCAATCCAAAATAAAATCTGTCATTATATTGTGCTGCTAAATTGAAGGAAAGCTTTCCGTTATAGCCGCTGGTGTTTACGTAGTTTTCTTGGTAATAATTTCCGCCTGTAGGCGTATTTCTTGTGTAAATAGCATTACCACTTCCGTCATTTCCTAAATTAATTAGGAAACCTTGATATCCTAAATCAGTTTGCTGTTGGCTGAAATCTCCAAAATTATTTCCGTTTGCATAGCTTAAGAAATAATTTGAAATTGAATTATTTGGATTGTGGCCTTGTGAATAAATGGTGTTGTCAAAGTTGGAAACGTTGTCGTAATTCGCGCCGATCGTAAATCTTTTCCAACCCGAATTAGAGTCATTATTTTCAAAAACCCAGATCGCGCCCAATTGGTTCAGGTCAAAACTGTTGTCGTTTTCTTTTGTTCCGGTTCCAAAATATTGTGATTTGTTGCTTAAGCTGCGGTTGCTCAAAGTTACTGCAATCTGGCTCGAAGTAAAAACAGCGCCACCTGCAGGATTTACATTTAAAGCTGAGAAATCACCGCCCAAAGCTCCAAAAGCACCGCTCATTCCTCGAAATCTTGCAGTTCCGTTTAAATTATCTTGGGCATATCTCATGGCATCAGAAACTTCTTGAGCCTGTAAAGAACTTATGGCAAGTCCTGTTATTGCTAGTAAAAGATATTTTTTCATGTTGTAAAATTTTAAGCTTATTTCAAAAAAATACCCATGTTCGTGACTTGTGATCAAAAAACATAGGCATTTCAATATGGTAAATTATTAACCTCTTCTTCCGCCTCCGCCACCGCCGGATCTTCCACCGCCACCGCCAGATGAACCGCCTGAAGATCTTCCGCCACCATAAGAAGATGGACTTGGACTGCTATATGATCTTGTTGGCGTTACGCTTTGGCTTCTTGGTGTAGAGCTATTTGTGCGTGTTGAGTTATAATTGTAATTATTGTTTGTGCTATTTCTTGTAGTGTTATAACTGTTGTTTCTAGTTCCGCTATAATCACTTCTTGTAGAATTTCTTGTTCCAGAATAAGATGATCTTGTACCCGCATTATTTCTAGTTCCAGAGAAAGAATTCGCGCTTCTCACATTTCTAGTGGAATAAGTTGTGCCTGAGCTTCTTCTTCCGCCAGCGTAATCAACTCTTCTTCCTGAATTGTAATTTCCTCTTCCGGCAACATTTGATCTTGAATAGCCACCGCCACGAATGCCGTTTTCATAATTTCCTCTTCTTCCATTAGCGTAGTTACTTCTATAATATCCATTTCCATGCCAATTGTTCCATCCTCCGCCATAATAGCCTCCGTAGTATCCGCCATAATAAGGACTGTACCAGTTATTCCAACCCCAGCCGTATCCCAAGCCCCAGCCTGGGCCATACCAGTTATTCCAGCCCCAGCCGCCATAACCCCAGCCTAGACCTAATCCCCAGCCACCGCCATAAAATCCATTGTAGCCCCAACTGTTGTCATAAACATTTACGGTTACATTTTCAGAATCGCTTCCCCATGCCGCATAACCATTTTGAGTTTCAGCAATAGAATCGTTAGCTTCTCTGTTGTAAACTGGCGAAGTATAAGCATTTGGGTCAGTAAAGATTTCTGGATCTTCTTGTAGTGAAGAGAAATATTCTTTGTATTCGTTCGATTGATTGTTTGAATTTGATGCTGTTTCAGTTCTTCTTTGGGAATCTGCATACACGCCATCATTGTCATAATAAGAAGAATTTTGGTAAGATCCGCAGGAAGTCACCAAAATTGTCAGCAGTCCAAGCAATGAATAAATGGAGGCTGATTTTGATTTGAGATAATAAGTTTTCATATCTATAGCAATTTTATTGTTGGACAATACAAAAATAGTTAGTTTTGCTGAATTATTTAGTTAATTTAAGTTAAACAATATTTGTGCCAAACTATTATATATGAGTAAGAACCTTACCAAAAGATCAGAAGATTATTCCAAATGGTATAATGAATTGGTCGTTAAAGCAGATTTAGCCGAAAATTCAGGAGTGCGCGGTTGTATGGTCATCAAGCCATACGGTTATGCAATCTGGGAAAAGATGCAGGCAGAACTAGACAGAATGTTCAAAGAAACCGGACATCAAAACGCCTATTTCCCATTGTTCGTGCCCAAAAGCATGTTTGAGGCTGAAGAAAAAAATGCCGAAGGTTTTGCAAAAGAATGCGCTATCGTAACTCACTATAGATTAAAAAATGATCCAGACAAGCCTGGAAAATTAATGGTAGATCCAAATGCCAAATTAGAGGAAGAATTGATTGTTCGTCCAACAAGCGAGGCGATTATTTGGTCAACTTATAAAGGATGGGTGCAATCTTACAGAGATTTGCCTTTGCTGATCAACCAATGGGCAAACGTGGTTCGCTGGGAAATGAGAACGCGCTTATTTTTAAGAACTGCAGAATTTTTGTGGCAGGAAGGGCATACGGCTCATGCAACAAAAGCTGAAGCCATTGCAGAATCAGAACAAATGATGAATGTGTATGCTGATTTTGCCCAAAATTTTATGGCAATTCCAGTTATAAAAGGATTGAAAACAGAAACCGAGCGTTTTGCCGGAGCGGATGAAACCTATTGTATCGAAGCTTTGATGCAAGATGGAAAAGCGCTTCAGGCAGGAACTTCGCATTTCTTAGGACAAAACTTTGCAAAAGCATTTGATGTCAAATTCGCTAATGCCGAAGGAAAGCAAGAATACGTTTGGGGAACTTCATGGGGAGTTTCAACGCGTTTGATGGGCGCTTTGGTCATGACGCATTCTGATGACAACGGATTGGTTTTGCCTCCAAATTTAGCTCCGATTCAAATCGTAATTGTGCCAATTTATAAAACAGATGAAGAATTCGCTGCGATTTCAGAAGTAGCCCATACGTTAGTTTCGCAATTCAAGAAATTAAGAATCTCGGTTAAATTTGACGATAGAACAACTCAAAAACCAGGATTTAAGTTTGCTGAATGGGAATTAAAAGGAGTTCCGGTGAGAATTGCTGTTGGTCCAAAAGATTTAGAAAACGGAACTTTTGAAGTTGCCCGAAGAGATACTTTGACAAAAGAGGTAGTTTTGAAGGATGGAATCGTAAATTATGTGAGTGATTTGCTAGAAAAAATTCAAGAAGATTTATTTAATAAGGCCTTAAATTATAGAGATACTCACATCACGGAAGTGAATGATTTTGAAGAATTTAAAGATGTTTTAGAGAATAAAGGAGGCTTTATTTCGGCTCATTGGGACGGCACTGCAGCAACCGAAGAAAAGATAAAAGATCTTACAAAAGCAACAATCAGATGTATTGCTTTAGATAGAGTAGAAGAGGCGGGAACCTGCGTATTCACTGGTAATCCATCTGCTGGAAGAGTGCTTTTTGCTAAGGCATATTAAAAAGAATAAAAAAAAATTAAATTTTTTTAAGGTAGCTATTGCACAAATAAAAAATAGTTGTATTTTTGCAACCGCAATAGAGAAGCAAGGCCCGTTCGTCTATCGGTTAGGACGCATGGTTTTCATCCATGTAAGAGCGGTTCGATTCCGCTACGGGCTACTACTTTTTAAAAACGCATAAGTTCTCCTTAACTATAAAAAGGAAAATGGCCCGTTCGTCTATCGGTTAGGACGCATGGTTTTCATCCATGTAAGAGCGGTTCGATTCCGCTACGGGCTACAAAATTAGTTGTAAATTAGTTTTATAAAATAAAGACTGGTGTCTCGGTCTTTATTTTATTAGTTAAAACCAAAGTGACATTTTAAGTTGTGGGAGGTTTTTCTTTTTTAACTAGTATTTATAATAATTACATCTAAAATTAAAAAACAAAATGGCAAATCATAAATCAGCCCTTAAAAGAATCAGAAGTAACGAAAAAAGAAGAGTATTAAACAGATACCAACACAAAACAACTCGTAATGCTATCAAAGCTTTGCGTCTTGCAACTGAAAAATCTGATGCTTCTGCAAAATTATCTGGTGTTATTTCTATGATTGATAAATTAGCTAAGAAAAACATCATCCACAGCAACAAAGCTTCTAATTTAAAATCTAAATTGACAAAGCACGTTTCTGCTCTTTAATTAGAAAGAAAATAATAAATAAAAAACTCTACTGATTTCAGTAGAGTTTTTTTTATGCCTTTAATCTGCAGATTAAAGGCGTTCTTTTAACTTTTCAAGCATATCTTTGGTTACAGGCTTTGAAATGAAATCCATGATTATAGGGTAATTTTTTACCTTTTCAATATCTTTTGGGTCAATTGTAGAAGAAAGCACTATGATTTTAGTTTTCTCATTGAAAGGCTTGAATTTCTGGTCAATAAAATTATCTAGAAATTCCCAACCGCCCATGACAGGCATGTTTAGGTCTAAAAAAATCAATTGAGGATAATCTTCAGAATCTTCAGATCTCAGGCTTTCATAGTATTCTAAAGCCTCCTGTCCGTTTTTTGCCACGATTACGGTTTCTGCCAATGTCGCTTTCGCGATTACCATTTTGTATAACATCAAAGTTATTGGATCGTCATCAACGCATAATATTTTCTGTATCATTTTTTTAGTAGTTATTGAATGTTAGGGTAAATTTGGTTCCTTTGTTTACTTCGCTTTGGGCTTCAATTGTGCCTCCCATAGTCTCTACTTGAGATTTTACGAGATACAATCCTAGACCTTTGCTGTCAGGATAATTATGAAATCTTTGGTAGAGCCCAAAAATTTTATCCTTATTTCTTTCCATGTCAATGCCAATTCCGTTGTCTTCAAAAATCAGCAAGATTTTGTCTCGCTTTATTTTTGTGGTAATGGTAATATTAAGCTTTTTCGACGGATTTCTATACTTAATTGCATTTGTAAGTAGGTTTAACAAAATGCTTTCA
Organism: Flavobacteriaceae bacterium PS02334; assembly: GCA_029959295.1. Classification (GTDB taxonomy): domain Bacteria; phylum Bacteroidota; class Bacteroidia; order Flavobacteriales; family Flavobacteriaceae; genus Flavobacterium. Next base: position 321,769 of record JASCOH010000002.1, read on the forward strand.
AGGTATGCTTTGTTGATGTTTGGCAGTGAATCTTTTCCGAGTTTTATCTTTATGATCGGCTTGTGCTGGTCGATTAGGTAATTTAATTGTACAAAAACGCTCTCAAAAACTTCGCTGAAAGTCACTTCTTCTTTTTTGATGGAAGGATTGTCCTTAATAATTACAACTTTGACCAAGTCATTGATCGTTTCGTTTAGCAAGTGCGTCGATTTTGAAAATCCGTTTAAAATAAGTTTCAAGTCGTTGTTTTCTATCGGAATATCTTCGATAAGATTTAATAATCCGGTTAGATTTGACAACGGCGCTCTCAAATTATGAGATGTAATATAAGAAAATTGCTTCAAATCTTTGTTGTTTTGAGTCAATTCTCGAATAAGCTGTTCTTTTTCCTTTTCCTGCTTTTTTTGTTCGGTAATATCTCTTTGGATGGAAATCCAATGTGAAATTTCTCCCTCCTTGGCGCTGATCGGAATCATTGAAAAGCTTACCCAATACTGTTCTTTATTTTTTTTGTAGCTGATTGTTTCAACTTTTGTTTCCTGCTTGTTTTTAATAAAATCAGATAATCTTGCGTATTCTTTTTTGTCGGTATTAGGTCCGTTGAAAATAATCGGGGATTTTCCAATTACTTCTTCGGCGCTGTAGCCAGACATTTCTGAAAAAGCCTGATTTACAAATACGATCTTCGGAATTGGATTTTCTGAAATATCATTGTCGGTAATCATCACCGCGTCTTTGGCGTGCGTAATCACGGTTTCCATTAATCTCAAGCGCTGTTCTTCTTCCTTTTGCTTGGTCACGTCTTGCATCGAGCCAATCATTCGGCTAGATTTTCCGCTTTCATCTTTGATTAAAAATCCGCGGTCGAAAACGAATTTGTAAGTGCCGTCAGCACATCTGAAACGGTATTCGTCTTGCCATTTTTTGACTCTCTTTTCAAGAAAATTATAAAGTTTTACCGATACGCGGATGCTGTCTTCAGGATGAATTCGGTCAAACCACCATTTTGAAACATTTTGAACATCTTCGGGCTGATAGCCAAACATTTCTGTAATTCCTTTGTTCCAAATAAAATTGTCTTCCTGAATTTTCCAATCCCAAATAGTATCGCTGGTTGCTTTTGCGACAATTTCATAGCGATTGATTGCTTCTTTTAATTCTTCTCCCGATCTGCGGTTTTCCATCAAGACACCTACCAGGCTTGCCGCTCTTTCAAAAAGATAAATTTCGTTTTCCGTAGGATTTTTTTGTTTTTTATAATGTATGACAAATGCGGCGGTCATGATTCCGTCTGTTTTTCGAATTGGAATCGACCAGCAAGATTTTATGCCAAATTCATTTGCAATTGGTGCATACTTACTCCAAACTTGGTCTTTTTCCATGTCTGGAATAAAATTATTATGCTCAGGAAAAGCATTCATGTCGGTTTCTAATCCGGCAATAACCAAAGAGCTTATGTAATTTTCTGGCAGTGTTTCGCCGGCAATGTGGACCATCCTGTTGTTTCGCAATTCTGCAATACAGCAAATCGAGCCTAGAATCATTTTCTCTAAAAATTCAATTATCTTGTCTAAAACGATCTTAAGCGTTGACTGTTGCGACGAATTGAGTTTGTAGATGTCTTTTTCAAAAGCAAGAATAGTTTCCTGAAATTTTCTGGTGGTAATATCTTGAAGCGCTCCAATCTTTTTTGCCTGCACGCCATCTTCCCAAATGATTGAAAATCGGTCTAAAACATGTGCATAAGTATCGTCTTGCCTTCTGAATCTGTACTCGATTTCATAATGAGAATTGGGTGTTCCGGGTTTTATCGAAGCAATTTGCTCTGAAACCCGTTTTTTCTCTTCAGGATGCAGTCTTGAAATCCAAAATGACATGTCTAGAGATTGGTCTTTTTCGCCAAACCCAAAGATTTTGCTGTAATTTGAGCCCGTAATATAGATTTTTTTAGTAGCCGCATCAAACTCATAGATGGCATCACTGGTCGCTTCAGCTACAGCTTCATACCTAAGGTTGCTTTTTTTGATTAGCATCTCGCTTTCAATCCTTTCGGTTACATCGCGAGCATTCATTACAATTCCGTTAACGGCAATATTGTCTGTCATGTCAATGATGCTGGCTTCGAGCCATCGCCATCTTCCGTCTATATAAATATATCTAAAAGGCTTGGTGGCAAAGCGCTTTTTTATTTTCAGCTTTGAGAATTCTGAGATAAAAAACGGGGCATCGTTTGGATGAAGCAAGTCAAAAGCATTTACTCCTATATATTCTTGTGGGTCGATCCCATAGTTTCGTTCCAAATTCGGACTTATATAAATAAAATGGCCTTTCGAATCTATAATAGAAATCAATTCTGATCCGTCTTGAACTAATGCCTTGAAGCGCTGTTCGGTAAGCTGGCTGTCTTTTTCAGCTTTTAATTTTTCAGTTACATCGGTAATTAATACAAGTCTTGCCCTTCTTTCATTGAATTCGATTTCATTGCTTTGCGTGATTATATCAATAGTTTTGCCTGTTTTCGTTACCGTTTTTAGAAAAGATTCTGAGAAATCTGTTCCTTGTCTGGCAATTTCTAATTGGCGCATGGCATTTTCATAATCATTTGGCTCAATGAGATGAAAACTTTTTAGCTGTAGCATTTCTTCTTTCGTATACTCATATTTTTTGAGGAAAGAATCATTTAGGTCTAAAATTTTGAGCGTCTCAATATCATAAATAAACTTTGGATGCGGACTCGAATAAAATAAGTTTTGGTTTTTCTCTTCTGATTCTTCCAGCTTTTTTTCTAATTGATGCCTGCGAATGCTGTTTTGTATTGTCTTTGAAAGTAAATTATTGTTGCTGCTTCCTTTTAAAATATAATCGGAGACTTTGTCTGACAACAATCGATTGCATAATTCTTCTGTCTCAGAATCGCACAACAAGATTATAGGAAGGTCAAAATTTGAGCATACGTATTCTAGGAGACCTTTGTCTGCATCAAAAATACTTGCGTCAATAAGAATAATATTCAAAAGAATCGTGCCTTCCAGAAATTCTTTAGCCTCAACGATTGAGTTCGCCATAAAAAACAAAGACTCAGAAAATACTGATTTTAATTGTTCTTTTATAGCTTCTAAGTCGCTCTGATTGCTTTCGATTATCAGAAAATTAATGTCTTTTTTCTGAAAATTCATCTAGTTCGGTTTAATCGATTGAACATTTAAGATTCCAATATACTATGCAATCGATGATTTTCAGTAATTTATTTTTTAGATAGGGGAAGATGTGTTTAATCATAGGGGGCTGTAAATCAAGGTGTAATATTCTTTTTAGTAGGTTCTCAAAAACTTCCCTAGCATTATTTCGTTAAGCTCCATTTTCGCGTTTTTTGATAAATAAATTTTAAAATGGTACATATGGTGCATAGATTTGGGTTTAACAAATATATGAAAACTATTTTGATGCCGTAAAATAAAAAATACACACTTCTTATTTCGGTTTTGATAAAAATTTATGAATTATTTATGTTATTTAAAAAATCCTATAAATTACCGCTTGTGTAGCATTCTGAATCAATTGTAAAATCTATAAGTTACTTCCTTATTATGAATAAGTTAAGTCCTATGGAAAAAACATTTTTTATATCAAAATAATGTGTACATTTGCAGCTTCTAAAAAAATCGAATGGAATCTATCAGAAACATTGCAATTATTGCCCACGTCGATCACGGTAAAACTACTTTGGTTGATAAAATCATGTACCACTGTCAACTTTTTCGTGATAACGAAAACACGGGAGACCTTATTCTTGACAACAACGACTTAGAGCGTGAAAGAGGTATTACAATTACTTCAAAGAACGTTTCAGTTCAATATAAAGGAACAAAAATCAACATTATCGATACTCCTGGTCACGCGGATTTCGGTGGAGAAGTAGAGCGTGTATTGAACATGGCCGATGGTGTTTGCCTTTTGGTAGATGCTTTTGAAGGACCGATGCCTCAGACTCGTTTCGTTTTGCAAAAAGCGATCGACTTAGGGTTGAAGCCTTGCGTTGTAATCAATAAAGTAGATAAAGAAAACTGTACGCCAGAAGAAGTTCACGAAAAAGTTTTTGACTTGATGTTTGAACTTGGAGCAACTGAAGAGCAATTGGATTTCCCAACTGTTTACGGTTCTGCAAAAAACAACTGGATGTCTGACGATTGGAGAAATCAAACTGACAATATCGAGCCATTATTAGACATGGTAATCAAAAATGTGCCACCACCAAATGTTGGTGAAGGAACACCGCAAATGTTGATTACATCTTTAGATTTCTCTGCTTTTACAGGTCGTATCGCTATCGGTCGTCTTGAAAGAGGAGTACTTAACGAAGGAATGCCAATTTCTCTTGTAAAAAGAGACGGTACTATCGTTAAATCAAGAATCAAAGAATTGCACACTTTTGAAGGACTTGGTCGTAAAAAAGTAGCACAAGTAATTGCAGGAGATATCTGTGCCATCATTGGTGTTGAAGGTTTTGAAATTGGAGATACAATCGCTGATTTTGAAAACCCGGAAGGTCTAAAAACAATTGATATCGACGAACCTACTATGAGTATGTTGTTTACAATTAATGACTCTCCTTTCTTTGGAAAAGAAGGTAAATTTGTAACTTCTCGTCATATTAGAGAACGTTTGACAAAAGAATTAGAGAAAAACTTAGCGATGAAGTTAGGTGAAACTGATTCTGCTGATAAATTTATGGTTTTTGGTCGTGGTGTACTCCACTTATCTGTTCTTATTGAAACAATGAGAAGAGAAGGATATGAACTGCAAATCGGTCAGCCACAAGTTATCATCAAAGAAATTGATGGTCAAAAATGTGAGCCAATTGAGGAATTGACAATCGATTTACCAGAATCACTTTCAGGTAGAGCGGTAGAGTTTGTTACTATGCGTAAAGGTGAAATGTTAAGCATGGAAACGAAAGGGGAACGTATGATTGTAAAATTCAATATTCCATCACGTGGAATTATTGGATTGCGTAACCAATTGCTTACTGCAACAGCGGGTGAGGCTATTATGGCACACCGTTTCATAGGATACGAGCCTTACAAAGGAGAAATTGCTGGACGTAACAAAGGTTCTTTGATTTCTATGGAAAAAGGAAAAGCTATTCCTTATTCTATCGATAAATTGCAAGATCGTGGTAAGTTTTTCGTTGAACCAAATGCTGAAATCTATGAAGGTCAGGTAATTGGAGAAAACTCTCGTGGCGATGACATGTGTGTTAACGTAACCAAAGAGAAAAAACAATCTAACGTTCGTTCTTCTGGAAATGATGAAAAAGCGAGAATCATCCCGCCAATCATTTTCTCTCTTGAAGAAGCTTTAGAATACATTCAAAAAGATGAATATGTGGAAGTTACACCAAAATCTATCCGTTTGAGAAAGATTTATCTAACTGAAACTGAAAGAAAGCGTTTTAAATTCTAAGACATTTTCATCCTTAAATAGTAAGCCATTCTGAAAAGAGTGGCTTTTTTTATTTCTATTTTTGAGATAAAAATTTTCAAAAAAAGTTTGCCGATTCAATTATTTAAATAACTTTGCAATTCAAAGTACTTTTAAATAATTAAGCTTAAAATATGAAAGTAAATTCAGAATCACTTAAAAATTACGCGAGCCAAGTTGGAGTAAAAGCAAGCATTGGTGTAACGCTTTTCAGTATTTCAATGCTGATTATCGCATTGGTAGGAATTAAATTAGAGAATGATGCTTTAGAATCGCTTTGTTTCTTTAGCCTGATTGTCGAATTTATTTACGGAGTTATTCTCTGTTTCAATATTCTAAAGAAAAGAGAAAAGTATAATCATCTCGTTCCGTTTCTTTTTCTAAATTGGTTTATCGGATGTTTTTGTACAAACGTTTTGGTTAATGTTTTTGAAAATCTTCCGGTTTGGGTTTACGTCGTTACTTTCCTATTTTGTATTTCCAACTTTTTTATCTACAGTGATTTAAAGCAAAAATTTGTTACTCCAATTTCTTATTTCGTAAACGGATTTTCTTTCTTGCTGATTATTTATTATGCGATTTATCTTATTCCAATCGCCCCAATGTCAGTATTGGGAATTCTAGCTTTAGGACTTGGTTTCTACGGTTTAGTCCCGATGATTGTTTTGATAAGTCATTCGATAATCTTGGTTAAAGTCTTGTCTGAAAATAAAAAGAATACGCTTTTGTTTGCAATAGGAATGGTTTCCGTTTTCATCGGAATGCTATTTTTTACCATAATGCTGAATGCTCAAAGTAAAAAAATTGGAGCGAGTTCAGTTACAAAATCCTGTGAAAATAATGAAGATTTGCCAACTTACATTACGATTTCCCAAAATCTGAAACCTAATTTCTTCAACGAAATTCTGCTGAAAAAAGATATTGTTTATAGCAGTACCGATAATTTCTTTGAATTCAGAAGTTTTGACAATTTTGGAGGAAAACAATACAATGAAAGAAAAGTGCACAATCCATTGATTAATATAGCTTATCTCTTTACTCAAGATTTAGATTTAAGTGCTGACGACAGAATTAATATCTTGAAATCCAACTTTGATAAGCGTCTCGAAACTGAAGAACAATTGTGGAGCGGCCGGGATTTGATTACGAAAAATATAAAAGAAGATATAAAAATTTATGTCAGCGAAAGATTAGCCTACACCGAAATCACAATGGATATTGCTTGTGATGAAGACACTTGGGGACAAAAAGAAGCCATTTATTCCTTCCAATTGCCTGAAGGCTCTGTAGCAACTTCGCTTTCTCTTTGGGTAAACGGAATCGAGCGCAAAGGTGTTTTAACAACAAAAGAAAAAGCTGAAAAAGCGTACAGGCAAATCGTTGGAGTAGAAGCTCGCGATCCGTCATTGATGCAATGGAAAGAAGGAAATAAAGTGGTTGTAAGAGTTTTTCCGATTACTCATGACTTGCCAAGAACTTTCAAATGCGGTTTCACAACGCCTTTAAAAGTAGAAGGCCAGGAGATGAAATATCAAAGTTTAGATATCAAAGGACCAAATATTTCTAATGCAGAAACGGTTTCTAGAATTCAGATGGTTGGCAACGAAAAGTTTAAAGCTGACAAAAAATTTGAATTAAAAAATAACTTTTACATTAATGAATCTAAAGGTTTGGATAAATGGGAAGCTGTTATGCCTTTAAGCAATCAAACGTATTCAAATTCATTTGCCTGGAAAGATAAAGTCTATGAAATTAAGCCAATTCAAAAGCAAATTTCAACTTTTACGCCAGCTGAAATTGTTCTGGATTTGAATAGCAATTGGAATTTGGATGAAGTGAAAACTCTTGTAAATCAAATAAATAAAAAGTATTATGTGTTTGCAAATAATCAAAAGCAAGAGATTACTTCGACTAATTATGAAGAAGTATTTACACAATTTGAAAACTTGCATTATTCCTTATTGCCACTTTTCAAATTAACTGAAAATAGCTTGGTCATTACAAAATCAGGAACATTTTCAGCCAATTTCGAAGAGCTAGAAACTTCTAAATATTTAGCAAAACTGAAGAGCAATACTAAGCAAAAACAGTTGAAAGTCATTAATATTTCTGAAGAAATCAATCCGTTTTGGCAGACAGTTAAAGAGCAGAAATATGTAGAATATTTAAAAACAGATTTAAAAAATTGCTTGGAACTGGTTAATAAAAATCAATTTATATCTTTTCAATCTGCAGAAAACACAGTGAATATTGAGCCTTCCAATGTTTCCATTCAAGAAAAACCGATTACTTCTGAATCATCAAATAATGGCTCAAATCATATTTATAGAATGTATGCTTTTGGAAAAGTTTTAGAGGAGCAGGTTAAAATTCAAGGAGATTCTTTTGCTGAAAACCAATATGTTTCTTTGGCTAAAGAGGCTAATATTGTGACACCGATTTCTTCCTTGATTGTTTTAGAAACTGACGAAGATTATGAAAAAAACGGAATTGAGAAAAATGTCGACACTTTAGGAAATGCTTCCATAAATAATGATGGCGCTGTTCCCGAACCGCATGAATGGTTGCTGATTATCACCGCACTTGTTTTGCTGTTTTTCTATTATAAAAAATCTAAAAAACAAACTGCATAAATGTATCCGCTATTCCAAAATAAAAATATATTGGCTTTGCTTGCCATAGTTTTGCTTATAGCACTGAATTTTGATATTATCAAATCAGGCATTGATAGTGACTTTTTTGGAATATTTTTCTCTATAATTTTATTTCTTGTAGGCGGTAGAAAAACAAATTTTAAGGTAAATTATTTATTGGTTGGAATAATTTTAATTCTTGAATTTGTCGCCTACCGCCTTCATACGAAATCATTACATTTCTTAGCAATAGCAATGTTTATCTGCTTGATTTATTATGGTTTTACCAAGAAATTTTCGTTTATAGCTTTTATCTGTATCCTGTTGTTTTCTACGGTTTTCAATAAGTTTTTCGAACATTTGACTGCAGAAATAAAACAGGCTTTATGTGAAAACGTCTATTTTTTGCTAAAGAATTTCATCAAAATAGATAAAATAGAAGGCGTAAATTTTTATATAAATGGAGCTAAAATTTCAATCGATACTGCCTGCATGGGATTGTCAATGTTTAAAACAGGATTGCTTACAGGTGCTATTTTATTGACTTTGGAAGAAAGAAAACAGAAATTGTATTTTTCAATTTTCCAAATTATTCTTTTTTCTGTGATAGTAATTCTTCTGAATATTATATCGAATTATTTCAGAATTATCACTTTGATTCTGTTGAATTGCACTGAAGAAAATGTACTTCATTACACGATTGGATTGCTTTGTTTTTTGCTATACCAAGTTGTTCCGATGGTGATTCTTATTCGTTATTTCAAGCCTAAAAAACAGAAAATAGATAATGAAATTTTCAAAACTAAATCATTGCAGATTTTATCGGTTCTTACGATTTTAGTGATAACAAGCTGTGAATTGAAAAATAATCAGAATCATAATTTACTAGAAAATATAAATCCGAAATACAATTTAAAACAAGGAAAATGGGTAACGGAAGAAGTTTTTAAGATTGAAACGCCAGAAAAATTGATTTACATAAAAACGCCCGTGCATAAACCGCTAATTTGCTGGACGGGTTCTGGCTATAAAATTACCGAATCGCGAGAAATAATCCTTAATGGAGAAAAAATTTGGTTTAATATTATGGAAAAAAATAATCTAAAATATAAATCGCTTTGGTGGTATGAATGTGGAGATAAAAAATATACTTCTTTTATTCAAGTAATGTTTTTGAAGCTGCTTTATAATGAGCCGATTCGGTTGATAAACGAAACAAGTGAAATCAGCGAACCAAGCTAAAATGTCCTTTTATGGTTCGACCGTTGTCTAATTTTACAACATACCAATAATCTGTGGAAGGCAATGGCTGGCCGTTATAAATTCCATTCCAGCCGTTGCTTAAAGGATTTATGTCGGCTAAAAGTTTTCCGAATCGATCAAAAATATAAATCTTGGATTTGGCATAAAATTTAGGGCTCATTCCCACAATATCCCAAGTTTCATTACGGCCATCACCATTAGGAGTGAAGAATTTTGGGACTTTTAGGATAGAAATTTCTTCAGAAACCGTTCCGCATCCTCTATCATCATAAACATAAATAGTATGAAATCCAGGCGCAATATTTTCAAAATGATTTGATTCTTGAAAAGGTCCGTTTGGCGCATCGATACTATATAAATAATTTCCAATACTAGAATTCGTGAGGTAAATTGTAGCGGTATTATTTTCAGTATTATCAACAATATCTATATCTTTTATCGTAGCGTTATTGGACGGAAGAACAGTGATGGTGCGTATTTTTTCACAGCCTAAACTATTTGTAACCTTTACAGTATAAATTCCTGCCAAATTCACATTTATCGTAGCCGTTTTTTGTCCAGAAGACCAATCATATTGCAGGTTAGGAAGATTTCCAGACAACAATCCTGCAGTTAGTGTTATGTATTTATTAGGAAGATTGGTACAAATGTAATCAGTCGCCTCAGTCTCAATTTTCGGCAAAGACAGCACATTAAGATGAACCGGAAAAATCCCTAGACATTGGCGGGCATCTTGAATCCGGACATAAATTGTCTGTGAATTTGGATTCGTATTTGTAAACCGCTGTCCAACATTATTTTGCTCTAATAAAGCTTCATCAATACTTTTATAATAGGAAATCATAGCAGTTGAAACGAAATCTGAAGCAATTTGAGCATCAGAAAGATCAAAATTATAAAATCCATCTTCCGTGCCGTCATCATCGCAATGGTCAATTAAATAGGGAGAAATCGTTGCTACATTTGCCCTAAGTTCCAATTCTGTTAAAGAATAGCAGCCAGTTTTCAAATCGGTAACTTTTACATGCAAAATCTGTGGATTTGAGGTATTTCTATAATTTGTAGGTTGCGGGTCGTTATTATTTTCTGCGTCGCTTTTTGAAAGAAAAAAAGTTGTTGTTCTGTCAGGAATTCCAGCTGTCAAATCGCTATTTGCTTTGCTAAGATTGAATAGGATATTAGTCTGAGTTCCGTCAGGGCTGCATTGTGTCAAGCTTGAAGCAACAGCTTGCGGCAACGGATTTATTTGTATTGTTTTTCGACTTACAACTGGATTTCCTTGAATAATTATATCTGCTTTTACAGTATATGTTCCCGGATTTAAATAAGTATGCGTCGGAGAATTAGCCAGGGAAGCCGTACTTCCGTCGCCAAAATTCCAAATTACAGAATCTACAGTTCCATTTACATCCAGAGAAAAAGTAGTCGGCGTTTTTTCGCAAAAATTGTCAGCCAAAATAGCCGAACTGAAAACAGAAGTGATGAAAGGAGGAAGGCCAAAAGTCGACAAGCCATTTTGTAGAAAAACCGCTCTTGTTTGAAAATTACACGCCAGGCCATCCAATTCCGGATTATTAATCACGTCCAAATAATTTTGGTCAGAATTAATATTGGCTTTATAAATCTTTTGATCCGGACCTAATTGCAAGGCCGAATAGCTGCGTCTCGAAATTTGAACAACAGAATTCGGAATATCTCCAGCCAAAAGATCAAACTGATAAAGGCCGCTTTCTGCCGAAGCATATAATTTTTTTGTTTCCGCAGAAAATTCTATCCCATAAGGAATTGCATTTTCCATGATTGAAATTCCGTTGCTGACAATGCCTGTTTCATTATCAAAATCATACAGATAAACGACGCCGTTATTTTCACTTCCGCCAGTAATTGTTCCTAATTGATTGTGAGCTACGGCAATTTTTTTTCCATTTGGAGAAACTTTCAAATAGCCAATTGAATTCCTCCGATAGCCAGAAACCGGAACCATCGGGTTAATTTGTGTAATTATCGGAGTAGCATTGACGCCATTCAAGTCAATTTTAAAGGCATAAAATTTATCAGTAAAATGCGTAATTACCCAATAGCCATCACTGTTTTTTGTCTTGACAGCAGTAACTTTTTCAGAACATTTATACTTTATTTCTTCACCTAAAGGATTTGTATCATAGGTAATCAGAGGATTATTTCTGCTGATGATATCGCCAACGCTTCCATTGCTTCCTGAGAGAGAAATATCTACGATAGAATAATTCAAGCCGTTATTAAATCCGTCGTCTTCTTGAGGAAATCCTGAACTTGTATTTTGATTTGGATAAACGGCCGCATTGTCATGGTGCGGCTCGTCAACGGTAAAAATGTAAAAGATATTTGGATTGCCAGGTTTAGGTATAATTATTCCAGATTGCGTGCTTGAAGGATCGCCAAAAAGGCCAGTTCCTGCATTGTAATCTCCCCCTGGCATAGTCAAGTGATTTTGGTCCCAAACCGTTCTTCCGTCAGTGTACAAAAGCAGATTTCCATCTTTGTCAGAATAAGAACTGCAGCCTTCACTGGTGCTGATTCTGATTGGATTTGGAGGCGTAGACAAAACTTCAATCGTGTTGTCATTATTGAATCGAATTCCGGCACGATTTCCAAAAAACCAATTAGAAGCTTCTCCTTGTGAAAAGGATTTCAGGCTGACCAAAAGTGCAAAAAGGAGGAATTTTGTTTTCATTGCAACATAATAACTCCCAAAGATAGCTAATTAACGCAAAAGGGAGAAGTGTCCTTTAATTTCTCTGCCAGATTGCAATGTAATTTTAAACCAATAATCTGAAGCAGGAAGTGTTTTTCCGTCATGCGTTCCATTCCAGCCTTGCTGATTTCCTTTGAAAAAATACACAAGCTTTCCATAGCGGTCAAAAATAGAAACCGTTGCATTTGGCTGTGAACTTAAATACGGAACTTTCCAAATTTCATTATATCCGTCACCATTCGGCGTGAAAAATTTTGGATAATCCATTACGAAAAACGGATAAGGCTTGGCGCTTCCGCATAAATTTCTGTCGATTACATAAGCCGTATATTCTCCAGATCTTACATTTGAAAACGTAGGACTTTGTTGAAAAGATACGCCGTCTATTGAATATTCATAGTCTCCGATGCTTTCTGGCGTAATATTTATGGTAACCGAATTATTTCCTCCATTAAAATCATTTACTGAAACAGAAGTAATTTCAGCTTTGTTGGAAGCTTTCACGTGAAATGTTTTTGTTCCTTCGCAATTATTTGAATTGGTAACAGTTACCGTGTAAGTTCCTGCATCTCTAACACTGATAATTTGCGTGAATTTTGGCGGAGTCGTGTTCCAAGTATAAGTTGAAAAACCGCTTCCTGCATTTAAAGGAACGTCACTTGCTTCGCAAACAATGGCATCCTGGTCGTTAAGGCTTGTTCCGAAAGAATTTACTATAATCTTAAATTTAGCAATTCCATAGCAATCAATACCACTGCTTAATTTAGCATAAATCATTTGTTCAAAAGCAACCGAATTTACAAAATTTGCAGGATCAGGAATTGCATTTATTCCAGCCAAAGCATCGTTATTGCTGGTAAAATAATTTACATTTCCAGAAGGAAAATTGTCTAAAATTTCTGCTTCTTTTTCTCTAAGATTAAAACTAAAAAATCCGTCTGAAGTGTTAGAATCTACATCACATTCTGTTAATGGCAAAACAGGATCTGTGATACTGTTATTGGAAACATTTAGTGTAACTTCAGAAATTCCGAAGCAACCGAATTGATTTTCAGCTCTTGCAAAAACGGGATTGATCGTATTTTCAAAAGCTGTTTCATTCGTAATTGGATTGCTGTCATTCAAGGCATCAGTTCGAGTTTTGAAATAAATTGGTGAGGATAAGCCCGTATTTCCAGCAGTAATTTGCGCCTCAGCTTGTGTCAAGTTAAAAAAAGCCAAGCCGTCATTATTTTCATCGCATTGCACCAAAGTTGTATTTGACAAAATAATTGCAGGTGCATATTCGATTTTTATTTCTCCATTAGAAATGCAAGTCCCGCCAAGTCCGACTTCTACAGAATAAGTAGCATTTTCGTTAACTGTAATTGCGAATTGATCAGTAGTAGCGCCGGTTTGCGGCACTCCGTTTTTAAACCATTGATAGCTGATTGCAGTTGGGTTTGTAGCTGTTAAAGTCAAAGGTTCGCCTTGGCAAAGCGCAGTTCCGTCGGAAAGCAATTTAGGGTTTCCTAAATCAGTTTCTATTTTAAAACTGCCTCCTCCAAGGAAAATAGCAGAATCATATCTGTAATTTCCTTCATCGGCAATCACCAATTTTATATGATAAGTTTGACCAGGAATTACGTTAGCTTGCGCCTTCATTACTTTTGTCTGGCCGTTGAAATTTGTAGGATGTTCATTTCCATTAAAACCTCCAAAATATTCTTCATTTTTTGCGATGCAACTCTCCGAAATATAAGGACGAATATTCATTGTGTTTACCGCTGTTGTTGTTCCTGGAATAATAGCCAAATTTTGATAGCCAGAGGTGCTTCCGACTTGCTTAAGCAAAAATGCAAAACCATCAGCATAGTTACACGGTGCCGTGTCATGGTATTCTTCGGATGAAAGAAGGTAATCAAAACTGATTTTAGTGCTTAGCGGTGTGAAATCAAATTCTAGAATTGTGGCATCGGTTGTTCGTCCAGCTCTTAATACTTGTTCTAAATCTTGATCGCCTGGCCAATTCATTCCACGGCCATCATCTGAAAGGCTTGTATTAGGGCCTTGGGCTATTTTTGCTCTTCCGGTGCTTAAAATAATTCCTTCTGCGAAAGGAAAAGAACTTGTTCCAGCATTAAAATATCCATAGCTATTCTCGCGACCTCCAAAATCACCTCCAGTAACAGAAAAATTTGAAACCGAAGCACAGTCGCTGTCAATTAAAACATCTTGAACTAAACGTTGAGCAGTATAAGTATCGTCAACTAGAATATACTGTGCTTTTAATTGGGAAGAAAAGCACAGTACTAATAGAATAAAAAGGTGGTTTTTCATTATTTTCATAGCATCGGCAAAGATACTACAAATCTCGTTTTTTCAGAATTTTATAGGACATTAACATAAAAATAACGGTCCAAACCAACACGATTGCAATTTCTGTAAGATGAACGCTATAATCTTTTGGAGCGCTTGCGCCAGAAACTTGATTTTCAATTGCTTTGTAAGCTTGAAAGCGTGTCACAGGCTCTTTGATTAAATTTGCCATCGATTCTAAAGGAAAGAAAGCTTTGATTTTGTCGACTTGTTCTGAACTTGAGAATATAGTAATCCGCAATAAACCTCCAATTATCCCTTCGACAACATACCAAAGAAATAAGAATCCGATAGCAAAAGCGGAACGTTTGATTAGAATTCCTAAAAATAAACAGAAAGAGAAAAAGGCAACAAGCTTGATGAAATAAGCCAAAAGATATTCTAAATCTGAAAAAACAATGGCACTTTCTGTGTAAGATGAAAAGCTATAACCGAGAATTAATGTCATGATGAAGACATAAATGCAGGATAATATGGCAAAAAGAAATACGGTAAAAAACTTAGAAAGTATAAATTCTTTTTTGCTTAAACCGTCGATTAAATTCTGTTTTAAAGTTCCGTAGCTATATTCGTTTGCCATCATGGAAACGATAATTACGGCCAAAAAGAATTTTAATATAGAAGCCATGTAGGTATTAAAATGCCAAATAAAAGGAAAGTTGAAAATTCCCATATCTGCCATTCGGAAATCTAGGCCTACGAAATTAAAATTGATAGAAGCAATTAAGGCCACTGAAGAAAGCAGTATGAAATAAGTCAGCGTCAAGATTCTGCTGGCTCTATTTTGCCAAATTTTTTGTAGTTCTATTGAGAGTAATCGTTTCATTTTCTGAGAATTATTTGTTATTGGTCAGTTCAAGGAATTGTTCTTCAAGACTATGTTTTCTTTTCACGAGATGATTCAAAAAGATATTTTTTTCAAAAAGATATCTGTTGATTTCTGAAGCTTCAAGATTGGCATAGACAAATAATTTTCCTTCATATTCTTCAATTCTTTGAACAGAAGGGTGAAGGCTTAAAGCTTCTCGCAACTCGATAATTTTGTCAGACTGAAGCTCAAAGAAACCTTCGTTTGAATTCATTCCGTCGACAGTTCCTGAATATAAAATTTCACCTTTTCTCAAAACCAATACGTGAGAACATACTTTTTCAACTTCATCCAAAAGATGGGAAGCCAGAAGAATTGTGGTTCCTTGGGAAGCAATCACCCTGATAATGTCACGAATCTGGCGAATTCCCTGCGGGTCTAAACCATTTGTAGGTTCGTCTAAAATCAAAATTTCAGGATCGTTCAAAAGGGCAGAAGCAATGGCAAGCCTTTGTTTCATTCCTAAGGAAAAAGTCCTGAATTTGCTGTCTTTTCTTTCTAAAAGGCCTACGATTTCTAACTTCTCAGCAATCTTATCATAGCTCGTTCCTTTGATTTTACAAACTAACTGCAGATTTTGCTGTGCCGTCATGTAAGGATAGAAATTTGGGCGTTCAATGATCGCGCCCACTTTTTTCAAAGCATCGTGCGTTTCCATCTTTCCGCCGAACCAGCTGTAGTTACCGGCTGTTTTATTGACAACATTTAAAACGATTCCGAGGGTTGTAGATTTTCCGCTTCCGTTCGGACCTAAAATTCCGTAGACATTTCCTTTTTGGATGCTTAAAGAAACATTTTTTACGGCTTGGACTTTGCCGTAATTTTTATAGAGATTTTCAATGGTAAGAATTGTTTCCAAAATGGTTGATTTATTGGTTTATAAGTAGGACGAACTAAAAGGAATTTTGTTACGAAGAAAGTTGATAAAAATAAAAAATCCTCAATTACGATTTGTAATTGAGGATTGATATTGAAATTTGAAAACTTATGATTTTTGTTCTTTATTGAAGTAAACTAAGTAATAATACATCTGTTTTTCTTCATCCCAGCCTTTTTCTACATACTTTTCAGCACTTTCTGGATTGATAAAATCTAGCTTGATTTGAATGTTTGTATCTAAATTGATTACGTTTTTAATCTTCTTTCTAGCATCAGAAACCGCAGCATTTGCAATCGGGAAACTCGTCACGTCTTCAATGCTGTATTTTTCTCCTTTATCAACTTTATAGTTCTTGAATTCTGACATTAAATCAGGATTGTCAAGTACTTCGTTCAAGAAATTCTGTTCTTCGAAATCATCGTTTTTAGCAAAATAATTTACCGAACGGTTCATGAACATTACTTCCTCTTTCTTGTCTTCTGCCGGAAGCACTACATCTTTTGCGAAATCTTGACAAAATTTCAAGTATTTTTTAGTGATGAAGTTTTCGTCTTGAAAAGCATCCACAGAAAGAAAATGCTCTAACCAATAGCGCGCGTCATAACGGTTGCTATCAACAGTTAAAATCTTATAGCCTTCTTCTTTTTTGTAGTTGAAAATCAAACAACCTTTATCTAATTTATTCAAGTTGATTCCTTGTTGGAGGATCATTTCAAGGTTGCTGTCTTTTTCTTCAAACTGCAAGAAATCAGACTGCAATTCGCTTTTGAAAACTCCGATAGCGTCAACAACATTATTGTCGATGCTTAAGTTTGTCAAATAAGTTACATACACTTCTCCGTTTTTAATATGCGGATGGTTGGACTGCTCAAACAAATGTTTGGTGATGTTTTTAGAAATCTCATGTGCCTTGTCTGGATTTGTAAATATCTCTGAAGCAAACTTGTACATTTCATTATAATCTAAATCTACATCGTGAGCAAATTGATAATAATTTTCTTCTTTTTCACGGAAAGATTTAAAGAAAAATTCTTTTAAAAGCGGCATAATTTCATCGTTCAAGTTGTATTTTGAATCTGATAAAAAGAAGGCCTCGTTACGGCTTTTATTCCCAACTCTGTGAACGCTAAGAGTTTCGATGTGTGTGTTGAATAAGTTGATCATAGTGTAAGTTGCTAAGGTTTTTAAGATGCTGAGGCGCTAAGATTTTAGCATCTTTCTTTTACTTTTTTGATAAAGGAAATAAGCATTCTTTCTAGTTCTCGAGTATCTTCGTATTGTTTGTTAAATTGTTCTTGTGTAAGGTAATCTATGTTTTTTGCAATTTCTAATTGTGTCTGAAGTTCGAAAAGAGAACCTATAGAAATGTTTAAAAATCTGACATATTCTTTATCGCTCTCTCGTCCTGAACCTTCAGCAATATTGCTGGGAATCGAAATTGAACATCTTCTCAATTGAGAAGTCAAGCCAAATAATTCTTCTTTAGGAAATGATTTCGTAGTTTGATATACCGTAGTGACTAAGGTCATTGATTTCTGCCAAATAAGCAGCGTTCTGAAATGGCTCATATAAATTGTTTTTCAAATATAGTATATTATACCTCAAAAACTTAGCGCCTTAGAACCTTTTTTTCTCAGAACCTTTCTTGGCCTAATTCCAGTTTTCTTCGAAGCCGTAATCTTCAAAATTATCACCGCCGTCAAGCATGTCTAGATCGTCTTCATCATAGTCGTCTTCGTCAAAATCAAAGTCATTTCCTGCGGTATCGCCAAAATCTTTGTCTGGTGCTTCTGCCGGAAGTTCTCCGATTGAGAATAATACTTGTGGATAAGTCTGTCCTGGTTCGTGCTCTTCGATTGCAGCCAATTCTACTAAGAAAGTCCACATGTTGATGAAGTCATAAACATAGATAATCTTAGTGTTTTCTTCGTCTAAAATAGAATTTAAGATGTAATCAGCCATCGTTCTTTGCTCTCCAGGAATATCTCCGGTGTCAAACATCGGAATTTCTTCTTCTTGGTTCCAAGTGTCGTCGCTGGTGTAAAAAGAAGCCACTTCCATTCCGTCGAAACCAAAAGCATTAACGATTGCATTGTGCAGATCTTCTAAAGTATCATTCTCATCTATGGCGATATCTCTGAAAACATCTTCCTCGGCATCAAGAATTGCCCTGAATTTATAAATCATCTCTTTGTATTTTTTTGAAAGGTCAAAGGTAAAATATAAATTCCGATTTTCAGATTTTGGTTTCTCGGAATTTTATATAGGAGAAATAAATTACCGCAGATTCGCAGATTTTTAAAGAATTTATTTTTTTAATCTGCGAATCTGCGGTGGAAATTATTGTCTAAACTAAATTAAGATTGATAAAATTCAATCGGCAAATCATCTGGATCGCTGATAAACGTGAATTTTTTCCCTGTAAATTCATCAATTCGTATGGGCTCAGGGTTTAGATTCTGAATTTTTAAATATTTTACCGTTTCTTCCATGTTGTCGACTTCGAAAGCAATGTGGCGCAGGCCTAAACCTTCCGGTCTTGAAAGCCTTTTTGGAGGATTTGGGAAAGAAAAAAGCTCGATGCAATAAGTATCGTTTAAGGAAAGATCAAGTTTGTAAGAGTCTCTTTCGGCTCTGAAAGTTTCGGCTTTTATTTCAAAACCCAGCACTTTTGTATAAAAATGTTTTGACACTTCATAGTCAGAACAGATGATGGCAACATGATGTATTTTCTTTAGATTAAGCATTTTGAAAAGGGTATAAGGGGTTGGATATAGGGTGAAAGTGGAAAGGCAAAACTTATTGCTTTTCTTTTTCTTCTTTGACTAAATTGGCTAGTTCTCTAATTTTTTCCAAGGGAAGTTCGTGCAACAAAGCATTGATTTCTGCAGTTTTTTCTTCTCTTTTTAAAGCCATCAAAGGATGATTTTCGGGCAACGGATTCTTGAGATTTGGCTTGTACTCAAATAAATCATTGGGCGTGCAGTTGAATTCGATGCAAAGACGCTCTAATTTTTCTGGAGTTACTGACAAAAGTGCGTTTTGAGACATTTTTGAAGCTGTGGCTCTTGAATAGCCAAGGCTCATGAAGTGAGAAAAAGGTTTGCTGATGCCTTTTATCTTTAGTATTCGCGGAATATTGAATTGTAACATGGCGTATAATTTAAAAGTCATATCAAATATAAGTATTTTATTCTTTCAGAAACAAATAATAGTATCATAACGGAAAATACTATTCTCTTAAAAGGAAATGTCATTATAGTAAGAAAATATGCGGTTATGATAAAGTGAAATATAATTATCTGCTATAAAAATATAGTATTCTTAAATAAATATTTTGTTATGCAAAATACAAACTTTAGTATTTAATTTAAAAACTTTGTTATGTAAAAATAAAATAGTGTTATTATATCAGAAACTTACATAGAAGTTAATGAGAATAAGGCCTAAGAAGTAAAACGTAGACTATTCTGGACTATATATCCTTTAAAAAAGTAAAATTTTGGGAGATTAAAATTTAAAGTCCTAATGCTTGATTAATCCACCATTGGTTTCCGAAAGGATCTTCGAAACCTGCGGTGTAACCATAGTCTTGCTGAATGGGTTCTTGGAGGCTCTTTGAACCTTTTTGGATGGCTAGATTGTAAACATTGTCTACGTTTTCTACATAGAGGAACATGCCGGCTGTTTTTTGGTGCCAATGTTCGGTAGATTGCGCTATCATTATAATGGCATCGCCTATCTTAATTTCACCGTGCATAATGGATTTGTCTTCTCTGGGAACGATCAATTGCTCTTTTGCATTAAAAATTGCCTTTGCGAAGTCGAGGAAATCGGCTGACTTGTTGAGAATCAGATAAGGCATGACCGGAAGATATTGTGGCGGAATTTTCATCTTGCTTATTTTTAATGTTACTTAAAGATAAGAGAAAATATTTTGTTTTGCAATTGGATTTGGGGATTTTATTTGGATGTATTTTGGTAAGTTGAATGTAGATTTCTCTCACTTTCGAACGCAGATTTTACTATTATTTGCCTTTTGTCAATTGTCTTTTGCCGATTTTCTTCGTTGGATAGCTTCTTTTTGAAGTCAAATTATTGAAAATCAAAGCGGTTACCAGCAAAATCAAAGCGCCTGAAAGCACAGGAGAAATTACGTAGAAATAACCCAGACTTTTAATTTGCGGAGAAGCCGTCGCAGCAATCAAAGCGGTGGCGCCACCAGGCGGATGCAGTGTTTTGGTAATCTGCATGAGCACGATGGAAAGCGAAACGGCAAGCGGTGCGGCAATCCATAAGATGTCTGGGATTAATTTTTGGATGGTGACACCGACAAGAGCAGAAACAACGTGGCCTCCGATAAGATTTCTTGGCTGGGCAAGCGGACTCTGGATTACGCCGTAAACCAAAACGCAAGATGCGCCGAAGGAACCGATGAGAAGCACCATATCGGTATTTGAAAAGGTTTTATATTGCAGGAAAGCGATGATTCCCATGCCTACAAATGAGCCTATGAAAGCCCAGAAATGTTCGGTAAAATCTACAAGCGTTTCTTTGTAGAGCACATATTTTGTCTTGCGATAAGTTCGCTTGATTCTTTTGACAGGCATTATTTTGCTAGGCTTTCTTTATAGGAATACACGGTGAAAGGGTAGATTTTTTGGGCCGTGTATTTTGAAACCAGACAGACCAAAAGAATCGGGAAGAACAAAGTGTAATCATTGATGACACCGCAAACTAAAAATAAGGCGGTGAAAGGCGCGTGGATGCTGGCGCTTAACATGGCGGCCATTCCGATGATCATGAAATTAAGCGGAATGACGTTTGCGCTGAAGAAAGTATTGACGCAAAGTGCGGTTAATAATCCTAAAAAGGCACCGATGAAAAGGCTTGGTGCAAAAACGCCACCGTCGCCACCTGCTGAAAGCGTGATCGAAGTAACGATTGGCTTCATCACTAAGATTGCCAAGATAGTCAAGGTCAATGAAACGGTCAAGACATCAGTGTTTGCTGAAAGAATGCTGTGTTTGATGGCATGATAACCGTCACCATAAAGCTGTGGCAAGACAAGTAAAGAAACCGTTAAAATAATGGCGCCAAGGATGATCTTGTGGTAATGAACTTGGATTTTTGAGAACTGCTTTTTAAAGAATAAAACGCATTTGGTTAAGTAAATGGAGTTCATTCCGGCAATGATTCCCAAGAGAATAAAGTAGGGAATCGCGTGGTAATGCCAAGTGTTTATTGCGACTTCAAAAAGCGGTTTTTCGTCTAAGACCAAAAGAAATGCGCTGGCAATGGTGATGGAAATCAGTATTGTAATTAAGAATACTTTTGAAAGTTTTTTTGAAATGACCTCATAAGCGAAGAGCAGGCCGGCCAATGGGCTTGAAAAGAGGGCTGTTATTCCGGCAGCTACGCCGGCGCAGATTAGTTCGGTTTTGTATTTTTTGAAAAAGTTTTCTTTAGTGTGGGCTACAGAACCAATTGTTGCGGTTGCGACTACGGTAGAAACTTCAATTCCAGTAGAACCTCCAAAAGCAACTGTAATCAAGCCGTTTATGAAATGCGAAGGAATTTTATATAAAGGCAAATTTTTAGAAGAGGAAGTACTTTCAAAGACTTCCTTTATGCCTTTGTTTTCTTTCTTTTTAAAAAGGTATTGTCTTAAGAAGTAAATTATGGATAGTCCAAAAATTGGAAAAATCAGCAAGAACAGAAAGTTTTCCTGCGTTTTGGCAAAGAAAATTTCTTCATAATGTTCCGTAATATGTTTTAAGGAAACGGCTAAAAGTGCGGCTAAAAATCCGATCAGAATAGAGACGATTGTCAGTTTTTGCCATTTGATCCGGTTGTAGTTTTTTTTGATAGAAGTGTGTGTGCTCATTCTAAATCTTTTGAAAAAAATAGTGGAACACAAAGATAAGAAAAGAAAAAGCTAAAGGATGTTTTTTAAGATTCTTTAGCTTTGAGATAGGAATCTTTTATGCAAAAAAACAATTCATCCTTGAAATTTTACAGTTCAGTAATGAAGTTTGTGAAAAAGTAAATTTATAATAGCAAATTTGCTCCAACAAAAACAACCAATCATGAAACTGACCTTTACTATCTTGCTCTTATTTGTTTTCCAACTGGGTTTTTCGCAACACGTTATATCTGGAAAAGTAACTGACGCAAAAGGAAAAGCGATTGCTGGAGCCAATATTTTTATTGAAGGAACTTATGACGGCAATTCTTCAAACGAAGAAGGGAATTTCAGCTTTGAAACTTCAGCAAAAGGACAGCAGACATTGGTTGTCAGCTTTCTTACTTATGAAACTTTAAACCAAGTGATCAATGTGGAAGATTTTAAAGGAAAAACGCTAAAACTTAACGAATCAGTAAATACGCTTGACGCTGTTGTCATTACCGCAGGAATGATGGAATCGGGCGATAAAGCAAGGGTTTCTGTCTTAAAACCTTTGGATATTGTGACAACTGCGGGAGCGACGGGCAATATTGTGAGCGCTTTGCTGACGCTTCCAGGGACGCAGACTGTTGGTGAAGATGGCCGTCTTTTTGTTCGCGGCGGTGAGGCCGATGAAGCGCAGACTTATGTGGACGGACTTCGTGTAGCGCAGCCTTATGGCGCTACGGCAAATAATTTGCCTACTAGAGGACGCTTTTCGCCTTTTCTTTTTAGTGGGATTTCGTTTTCAACAGGCGGTTATTCTGCAGAATATGGCGAAGCCTTGTCTAGCGTTTTGCTTTTGAATACAATTGAAGAACCGGACCAAAATCGTACAGATATTTCTTTGATGACTGTTGGTTTAGGCTTGAGCAATACTCAAAAATGGGACAAGAGTTCGCTGAGCGTGAATACTTCTTATATCAATTTGGCACCTTATCAAGTGGCTCTTCCGCAGGCTGTGGACTGGAATAAGCCTTATGAATCACTTTCGGGAGAAACGGTTTACCGCTATAAATTTAACAATGGAACTTTGAAAACTTATCTGGCTTTTGATGCGGCTAATTTTGACTTAAATCAAGAAAATATAAATAAACAGGAAAAAGTAAGAGTAGATATGAAGAATAATAATTTCTATTTGAATTCTTCTTATAAAGGTTATTTCGGAAGCAATTATCAATTGACGACAGGCTTGAGCTATGGCTATTCCCAGAATAAAATTAATCTTGATGAAGACCGCGTGAAAAATGCTGAAAACGCCTTTCATTTAAAGTTGAAGGTAAGCAAAAAGCTTTCGGAAAGAGTACAATTAAGTGCGGGAACCGATTATTTCATCACGAAATTTGATGAAGATTTTACCGAATACCACTCTGCAACTTTTTCATCTGGTTATGACAATAATATTGCTGGAGCTTATGCAGAAAGCGATATCTTTTTCTCTAAAAACTTTGCTTTAAAAGCGGGTGTCAGAGCTTCTTATTCTGATTTATTGGAAGAATCGCATGTTTCTCCAAGAGCTTCTTTGGCGTATAAATTTTCTCAAAACAGCCAGTTTTCTTTTGCTTATGGCGATTTTATTCAGTCTCCGAAGCAAGACTATTTGAAATATTCGAGTCAATTTGAAAGCGAGAAAACGTCGCACTATATTTTGAATTACCAATATAACAAGACAGGAAGAACCTTCAGAGCGGAAGCTTACTTCAAAGATTATCGTGATTTGGTAAAATATGATACCCAAGTTTCGCAGTTTGATTCTCAGTTTAACAATAACGGAAAAGGCTATGCAAAAGGACTGGATTTCTTTTGGAGAGATAATACTTCCATCAAAAATTTAGAATATTGGATTTCGTACTCTTATATCGATACGGAAAGAGATTATAAAAACTATCCAAAGCAAGTGACGCCGAGCTTTGTTGCCGATCATTCGCTGTCAATTGTTACAAAATATTGGATTAATGATTGGAGATCGCAAGTAGGTTTCACGCACAGTTTTAATTCGGGAAGACCTTATAATAACCCAAATGAATCGGCTTTCATGAATGGAAAGACGAAATCTTACAATAATTTGAGCTTCAACTGGGCTTATCTGATTTCACAGCAGAAGATTCTTTATTTCTCGGTTTCAAATATTTTAGGAACTGATAATGTCTTTGGTTATGACTATGCAAATAATCCAGATGCTAGCGGTCAATTTCCAAGACAGGCAGTAAAACAGCCGGCAGACAGATTTTTCTTCGTAGGATTCTTTTGGACAATCAGTGATAATAAAAAGGAGAATCAGTTGAAGAATTTGTAAGGGAAGGCGCTGCGTTTGTAAGGAACTTAGGCACTAAGGTTTTTAGCTAGGATTTACCTTAGCGCCTTAGCATCTAAAACCCTTAGCATCTTTAAAAAACAATTCATCATCAAAATTCTACAGTTCAGCAAAAGTATTTTTTATAGGAACATATTTAGAAGCAAATTTGTATCAGAATTAACAACCAACATACTAACAACTTAAATTTAGAAATCATGACAAGACTAATTGTAACATTCGTATTTTTTATCACCAGTTTAGTTTCGGCGCAAAGCCAATATGAAACCGGAATGCAGAAAGCATTTGGGCTTTGGGGCGAAGGAAAAGACGCAGATGCTTCGGCAATGTTTGAAAGAATTGCCTCGGCAGAGAAGGATAACTGGCTGCCGAATTATTATGTGGCCTTGGTGAATTCGACTTCTGCATTTAAAACCAAAGACAAAACTCAGATTTCGGCATTGTTAGGAAAAGCGCAAGAAGCTTTGGATAAAGAACTAGATAAAAATCCGAATAATGCAGAATTGTTGGTTGTTCAGGCTTTGATAAATACAGCTTGGGTTGTAGCAGATCCGATGACAAACGGGATGAAACTTTCGGCAAAAACAGTTGAAATTTATAATAAAGCAATTGCTATTGAGCCAAATAATCCGAGAGCTGTGTTTGGAAAAGCAGAATTCGAAATCGGCGGCGCCAGATATTTTGGAAGCGACACAAAACCAATGTGCGCCCAAATTGACAAAGCAATTGAACTTTTTGCTACTTTTAAACCGCAAACTCCGTTTCATCCAAATTGGGGATTAGAAAGAGCCTTGGAAGCGCAAAAAGAATGCAAAAAATAAGAAATCATTGCTGTAATTTATAAAGCAATTCAGAATAGTTAAGCAAAAATAATATGCAAAAAATCACCAAATATTTTTTTAAATCGCTGCTTCGTGGATTTGTCGTGAGCATTGTTATTGCAGGTTTGTTTATTTCTTTGGAAATTGTTTTTGGGCGAAAAGTGCATGTAAACGCCGACCTTTTTATAGAAATCGGATACTATTGTTTGTATGGCGTTACTCTGACATTGCTGAACGGAATTTTCTTTGACTATTTAAATCATGAAATTGTTTGGAACAAATACAAGAAATTTAGAATTATCATCGGAGTTTTAGGAAGCATAATTCTTACTATCATCGGCATATTTTTCTTAAGGTTTTTCATAAAAGTTTTTCTTGAAAACAGCAGCCTTGCCGATTTTATACAAGGTGAGAATATCAAGAATTATTTTATTTCTATACTGATTACGCTGGTGGTTTCTTTGTTTTTCCATACGCTTTATTTCTATAAAAAATCGCAGGAGAACAAAGTCAAAGAACAGAAAATTATTGCGGGAACAGCTTCCGCGAAATTTGAAAGCCTTAAGAATCAGATTGATCCGCATTTTCTTTTTAATAGCTTGAACGTTCTTTCGTCATTGATTGAAGAAAATCCTGATAATGCGCAGCGGTTTACGTCGTCGCTTTCAAAGATTTACAGATATGTTTTAGAGCAGAAAGACAAAGAATTGGTAAGCGTGGAGGAGGAATTGTCGTTTGCAAAAACCTATATGAATTTGCTGAAAATGCGTTTTGAGAATAGCGTTTTTTATGAAGTTCCAGAGCATATTTCAAATTTAGAAGCCAAGGTGGTTCCGTTATCACTGCAATTGCTTTTGGAAAATACGGTAAAACATAATATTGCCAGCGAAAGCAAGCCATTGCATATCAAAATTTATGAAAAAGGAGATTATCTGGTCATCGAAAACGATTATCAAAAGAAGGAAGTGCTGCAAGATAGAAAAGGCGTAGGGCTCCAAAACATCATCAACAGATATTCAATTATTACAAACAGAAAAGTCAGGATTGAACAAAACGAAAAGTATTTTAGAGTGGAAATTCCAATGCTGACCAAACAAATTTCGATTATGAAAACAGATTATTCAAACCAGCAAAATATATACTTAAAAGCTCAAAAACGAGTAGAAGATATCAAAGGATTCTATGGAAACCTAACTATGTACATGGTTGTCATTACTGGATTGGCAATTTTAAATATAACAACCAGCGCCCAACATCTTTGGTTTCTTTATCCTGGAATAGGGTGGGGAATCGGCGTCTTATTTCACGGAATGTCAGTTTTTAATGTAATTCCTTTTTTAGGGAAAGACTGGGAAGAAAGAAAAATCAACGAATTGATGCAAAAAGACAAATCGGATAAATGGCAATGATTAAAACTGTAACGATGGAAGATTTTGATAAAAAAGAATTCAGATATGAAAAGGCCAAAAAGAAAGCCAAAAACCTGCGCGGTTTTTATTTCAATTTGATGTCTTATTGCGTTGTAATTCCAACATTAATTACTGTCAATTTAATTTATATGCCAGAATTTCATTGGTTTTGGTTCTCAATGTTAGGCTGGGGTACAGGAATTTTAGCGCATGGAATGGAAGTTTTTCAGTTCAATCCTTTTTTAGGAAAAAACTGGGAAGAAAGAAAAATGCAGGAATTTATCGATCAAGAATTAGAGAAACGTAAAAAAACAAATAATCAATACTAAACAAATTATGGAAAATTTAAACTTTACCGAACAGCAACGATTTGAAAGAGCCCAAAAAAGAGTAAAGAAAATCTCAGGTTTTTACAAGCACTTGATGGCGTATGTTTTAGTGAATTTATTTTTAATCACTTTGCAATATTTTAATTTAGATAAAGGAGAAAATTTTCTTAAGTTTTCAACATTTTCAACTGCCTTTTTCTGGGGAATTGGTTTGACTTTTCATGCGGTTTCCGTTTTTGGAAAAAACATTTTCTTAGGCAGTAATTGGGAAGAAAAGAAAATCCAACAATTTATGGAGAAAGAAAAAACCAGCAAGTGGGAGTAAAGTAATTTAGAGATTTTTGATTTAAGATTTATGAATTTGTAGGCTTAAACTCTTAAACCTTCAATCAAAAATCTTAAAGCGACAGAACAAAAATCATAAGTCATAAATCATAAATCATAAATTGTAAATGAATATCATCATCATTGAAGACGAAAAGCCTTCAGCAAGATTGCTCCAAAGAAAGATTGAAAAACTCGGATTTCAGGTCAATACGCTTTTGCATTCTGTTGAAGAAGCTATAAATTGGTTCAAAAATAACACGCATCCTGACTTGATTTTCTTGGATATTCAGCTATCTGACGGACTTTCTTTTGAAATTTTTGATTCGGTAGCTATTAAAAGTGCAATCATTTTTACGACAGCTTATGACGAATATGCGCTTCGTGCTTTTAAATTGAACAGCATCGATTATCTTTTAAAACCAATTGATGAAGATGATTTGGAAGTTGCCGTAAACAAATTTAAAGCGCGACAGCCAAAGCCAGAATCAGTGCCTTTTGATATTGAAATGATTAAAAAAATGCTCGTGAGTCCGGAAGTGAAAACCTATAAAAAACGTTTTACCATCAAAACCGGACAGCATTTGAAAGTAATCAATATCGAAGAAGTAGAATGTTTTTACAGCGAAAATAAAGGAACTTACCTGCACACTTTCGACAACCGAGATTATCTTTTGGAAGGAACTCTAGAGCAATTGGAAGTAGAATTAGATCCAAAAGATTTCTTCCGCGTAAGCCGAAAATTCATTGTTCCCATGAAAGGAATTAAGGATATTGTGGTTTACAGCAATTCTAGATTGAAAGTAATTCTGCCAACTTACAAAGAAGATGAGGTTATCGTGAGCAGGGAAAGAGTCAATGATTTCAAAACTTGGATTGCATAAAAAAACTGTTTCAAAAGCTATCAAAATCTTGACAATGTTTATGAAACAGTTTTAAAAAATGAATGCATTTTAGTCTATTTTTTCAACAGGTTTTAATCATTATTGTATTAATTTCGGTTGAAAGGTGCAATAAAAATGGATTCAATTATATTTAATTTTTAGTCGAAAAGCGATTTGATTTCCTTTTCAGTTTTTCCTAATTTTTGTTGCAATTTTCCCCACATTTCGTCTTCTTTTCCTTCTTCGTAAAGTAAATCGTCATCAGTCAATTCAGCATATTTTTGCTTTAATTTTCCTTTAAACTCATTCCAGTTTCCTTTAATTTCTTTTGAATTTGGCATAACAAATATTTTTGTGATTAATAGTATTGTAAAGTTACTTTTTACACAGGCAATTTATGTTACAGCATTTTAAGAAAGAGTTACACGATTTGCTTTTCAGTTGTTTTGCTTTCTAAAATTAAATAAAATTGGGTTCCGAACAGCAACGAAGCAATAACCAAATGAAGCGTTTGCGAACCAAAAGGGAAGTCATACCAATACATAGAAATGCCTGACAAGATTTCAATTGCCAAAAGCCATAAAACCCAGTTAATTTTCTTAAATCCTAATTGCAATTTTCGATTTCTGGTAATCAAAATCACATTGATGGCAAGAACCACAAACGAAAAAGTTCTATGGAAATAAAAACCGATAATCGGGTTAACAAGAATTTGGTTCATCCCGTCATAACCTACGATTTTCACTTGTTCATCAACATATTGACGGACTTGAGTTCCTAAAATAATCTGCGTAAGCGTCAAAATCAAAGAAATAATTAAAACGCTATCGAAGACTTTATCAAATTTTTGAGCCGTAATTTTTGGCTTAACTAAGTGTAAAATGTACAAAATTACACTTACAATTAAAAGCGCCACAACCATATGAACCGTTATTTTTACTGGATTTAAAACCGAATAGACGACTGTTGCGCCAAGCCAAGCCTGAAATCCCATCAAAAAAACAACCAGCCAAGAAAGAAGCGTTACTTTCTTATTTTCCTTCCAGTAAAAGAAAGAGAAAATTGCCATTACCAAACAAGCTAATCCAGCTAGGGCGCCAAACAAACGATTGATATATTCCACCCAAGTATGCGTTGGGTTGAAAGTCGCGTAATCGTGTTTTGTATACGCTTGCCAGTGATTGTCTTCGAAAGTTTCACCAGATTTAAAATCTTCCTGTGCGACTAAAAGTTTTTCGCCACGAATAATTACTTGTCCTTTTTCAAATTCCCGATTCGGAGTCCAAGTCAGTTCAGAAATATTTGTCGGCGGAATATAATATCCAAAGCATTTCGGCCAGTCTGGACAGCCCATTCCTGAGCCTGACATTCTTACGACTGCGCCAGCAATTATTACTAAATAAACTAAAACTAAAGCCGTTTTTGTAATTGAGGGGAAGTATTTTTTCATTGTTTGTTATTTTCAGTAAAGTTCATTTCACTTTTGTTATGATGAAATGATATTTATTAGGTTTTAGAAAATAGAATTTAGTTGCCAACTTTTTTTAAACCCAGCTTTTCAGCTCTTTTCAGCATAAATTCATAAGCGGCATCATATTCATTCGGAATTTCTCCCTCCAAAATAGCTTCTTTAATCGCTTCCTTCAAAACCCCGATTTCGCGTCCAGGTTTTAAGTTGAAAATCTCCATAATTTCTTCTCCGGTAATCGGAGGCTGAAATTGTCTGACATGGTCGCGTTCTTCGACTTCCACGATTTTTTGGCGTACAATCTTGAAATTATTGTGGTATTTCTTGAATTTATTCGGATTTTTCGTGGTAATATCGGCTTCACACAAAGTCATCAAATCTTCAATATCTTCGCCAGCGTCAAAAACCAATCTTCTGACAGCCGAATCTGTGACCGTATCTTGCGACAAAACTATCGGGCGCGAACTCATCATGACCATTTTTGAAACATATTTCATCTTGTGGTTCAATGGCATGTGCAATCTTTCGAACAATTTTTTGACCATTTTCCCGCCCACAAATTCATGTCCGTGGAACGACCAGCCGTTCTTTTTGTGGTGGCGTTTCGTTGGCGCTTTTCCAATATCATGAAGCAAAGCCGACCAGCGCAACCAAACATCTTCTGTATTTGGAGCAATATTATCTACAACTTCCAACGTATGATAAAAATTGTCTTTGTGGGTTTGCCCTTCCGATTCATCGACTCCTTCTAAATCGGTCAATTCAGGAAGAATAATATGTAAAAGCCCAGTTTTATGTAATAATAAGAATCCAACAGAAGGTTTTTCTGTCATCAGAATTTTGTTCAATTCATCGACAATTCTTTCTCCAGAAATAATTTTGATTCGTTCTTTGTTTCTTTCGATTGCTTTTAGCGATTCTTCTTCAATTTCAAAATTCAATTGGGACGCAAAACGAATCCCGCGCATCATCCGAAGCGGATCATCTGAAAAAGTAATATCTGGATCTAAAGGCGTTTTGATAGTTTTGTTTTGCAAAGCTTCCAATCCATTAAAAGGATCAATGAGCGCTCCAAAATTATTTTCATTCAACGAAAGTGCCAATGCATTGATCGTAAAATCACGGCGGTTTTGGTCGTCTTCAAGCGTTCCGTTTTCCACAACCGGATTTCTGCTTTCAAAATGATAGGATTCTTTTCTGGCACCGACGAATTCAATTTCAGTATCTTCAAAACGCAACATGGCTGTTCCGTACGTTTTAAAAACCTGTACTTTTGGTTTCTTCGGAAGCATTTCTGAAACTTTCAAAGCCAGTTCGATACCGCTTCCCACGGCAACAATGTCAATATCTTTTTTGAAATCTCTTTTCAAAAGCAAATCCCTGACAAATCCTCCAATGACATAACTTTCGACGTTAAGTTCTTTGGAAGCTTCCGAAATTACTTGAAAAATTTTATTGCTTAATGCTTCTTTGTAGTTCATTATTTTAGTTTAAAGTTTTTAGCTTAAAGTCATTGCTTCAAACTAAAAACTGTATACTGAAAACTATTTACGGATTATTTTCACCTGACTGTCATTAGTCAATTTGATAATTGCCGAAGGCTTTCCTGTCATTTTTTCGTTCTGCAAATTTACGACATAGTCGACACCTTTTAAAATCTCTTGGCTTATTTCTTTGAAAGTATTTGGCGTTGGTTTTCCTGAAATATTCGCTGAAGTCGAAACGAGCGGTTTTTTCATCCTTTCTAATAATTTAAAGCAAAAAGGCTCTTTTACGATTCTCACACCCAATGTTTTATCAGAAGCAATTAGATTTGCAGCCACATTTCTCGGATTGTCTAAAATCAAAGTCGTCGGTTTTTCAGATAAATCTAAAATCTGCCAAGCGACTTCTGGAATGTCTTTAAAAACATTATACATCATCTTTTCGGCATTCATCAGCACGATCATCGATTTGCTTTCTTCACGTTGTTTTAAAGCGTAAATTTTGGCAACAGCTTCTGGATTTGAGGCATCACAACCAATTCCCCAGACCGTATCTGTGGGGTAAAGAATGATTCCTCCATTTTTAATTACTTCAAAAGCATTATAGATTTCTGTATTTATATCTTGCATTAGATTTTCAGCGGATTTAATAATAATTTTATGATTCTTCTTTTTTCTGTAACATTCAAATTAGAAAACTTAAAAACAGGATGTAAAAATAACTTCCAAGCTTCTTGAAAATTTTTATGGTGCAAAATTAATTCAATCCAAATCTTGAAAAAAATATTTTCAAAAAGAGTTTTGTCATAAATTTTTAAATTGTTATTCTGTTTTATGATATCATTAAAAAAAGGAAAAATATCTTTTTTGTTAATGTCATTGTTATTTTTATGAAATAATAAATAGGGAATATATTCTAAAGCCTTGTCAATGCTCAAATTTTTATATTGGTATGCCAGAATTTCTTTTTCCGCAATTGCATATAAATCTTTTTTAGTCCTTGAATCGCTTCCACTGTGCATTCTGTAAGAAACTAACTTTTCATCTAAATTAGTTGTTTTATATTTTTCAGCTATTCTCACAAATAAATCATAGTCTTCTGCAATTGGTTTTTTATATCCTCCGACCTCAAGCATTACGTCTTTTCTACAAAGTACAGAAGAATTAATAAATTGATTTGCAAAAAGCAATAGTATTTTTATTAAATCAGGATTGCCATTTAAAGCATGCGTGTGGGCAATTTCATTATCGTTTTCGTCTATAAATTTAGCATTACTGCCGCACAAAACTATTTCTAGATTGTTTTCTAAAAATAAGAATTGCTTTTCTAATCTCATGGGCATTGCTAAATCATCAGAATCTAAAATGGCAATGTATTTTCCTTTAGCTTCTTCAATGCCTCTTTGCCTTGTCAAGCATATACCCTTGTTAGTGTCATTGTGAATTAATCGAATTCTATCATCGTTAATACTATTGACTACATTGACACTCTTATCTGTTGAAGCATCATTTATTATTAAGATTTCAAAATTTTCAAACGTTTGATTTAGAAGGCTTTCTATGGTTTTCTTAATGTATTTCTCAGAATTATATAATGCGATTAATACAGTAATATCAACTGTATGGTTCATAAATAAGTTTATTTAGATTTTATTACAAATAAACCTTTTTATCTTGATTTTGACAATAAAAGGGATGTTTTTAATTAAAACAAATTTCATTTCTTTGTATAAATTTAATAAAATGATTTCTGATAAAATTTTAGTTTCAATTATAGTTCCGATTTATAATGTAGAGAGTTTCATAGCAGAAACGATTGAAAGTATTATCAGCCAAAGTTTTAAAGAAATTGAAATCATTTTAGTAGATGACGGGAGTAGTGACAATTCATATGTAATTTGTGAAAGCTATGCCTTGAGAGACAATAGAATAAAGCTGATTAAACAAGAAAATTCAGGAGTTTCGATTGCCAGAAATAATGGTTTATCACAAGCTGAAGGCGAGTATGTCTTCTTTATGGATTCTGATGATACTATTGATTCTGAATATATTAGTTCCTCTTATGAAATAGCAAAAAAAGAAGATTCAGATATTGTAGTAATTGGTGAATATTATTGCGATCGATTTTCAAAGGTTTTAGTCTTGCCTACATGCGCTCAATTTATTAAGTTAGATTTTTTGAAAGCGCACAACGATATACGATTTCCTGAAAAAATTCAGCCTTGCGAAGATGGCTTGTTTTCGCACCAATTACTTTGCCTGACTACAAAAGTAGGATTAAATCCGGATGGAATTTATCACTACCGCCAGCATGAAAATCAAAACCATCATAAAATTAATGAAAATGCTGTAAAAGTTCTCAAGCAGATACCCAAATGGCTTGAAATTTTAGAGAATTTCTATGAAAAGCATGATTTGTTTAAAGCTCATGCTCTTGATTTGGCAAAATTCATTGAGCACGAACCTTATGAATTTAGATATTTGGCTATGCCTTTGAATGCTGTTCAAAAAGAAGAATTGCATAGCTTGATCAAAAACTTTATGCTTAAAAATGTAGTTCCTTATCTAAATAAAGAAGGCAAGAAGAAATTGAGTGAGCATTTTTTAATTTTTATGAGTTCTAAAAATTCTTCTGTATTTGATAGTAGATACAAAACCTATTTATTAAAGAAAAAGACTAAATTCAAAACCAGCCTTTTTTTGATCAATTTCATACCCATTACTAAAATTAGAAAACGCCTAAGGGATATTATTTACCAAAATTATAGAAAATGAAGATTTTACTTATTCAACACCTTAATTTTATTAATGGATCTGGCGGCACTGAAAAAATTTGTAGCTTTTTAGCCAATGGTTTTAAACAAAATAAACATGAAGTAGAAATAGCTACCAATCAAAATATTTCTGGAAAGCCTGTTTTTCAATTAGATCCAGCTATTAAAATTACGAATATATTTTCTCCAAATATTCTCCAAAAAGAACTTAAGCCGATTTACAATTATAAAGGTAAAAATCCATTTTTCTGGCTAAAACATAAAATTGCTAAAAAGAGTACAAAAAACTTTAATAAAGCTTTATTAAGGGAAATGTCTGGCGAGGAAGAATTGTATAAATTTAATTTGAGTCAAAGGGCAAAAGCTTGGGGAACTTATATTTTAGAGGCTAAACCTGATGTGATAATTACAATGTCAATCGGTTCGCTACTAGAAATTACTTATAATAATCAGCTTACTATTCCCATAATTAATTCTGTAAATGGAAGGCCTGATTATGATTATACTGATATTTTGTGGTATCGTTCAAAAACAGAAATGTCTTTGCTACAGGAATCTTATAAAAATTTAAGCGCTATTCAAGTTCTTTTTGAAAGCTATGTTGATTATCTGCCGGCTACCTTTTCTGGTAAAAGTTACGTAGTTCCAAATCCAGTTTTTCAGATTGGTGATGATGAAATAGTTTTACATAGCAATAATAAGGAAAGATATAAAATAATCAATATTGCTTCTTTAGTAGCAAGCTGTAAGCAACAAGATATTGCCATTTCTGTTTTTTCTAAATTGGCAGAAAAATATCCAAATTGGGACTTGTATTTCTGGGGAACAGGAAACGATAATGCGATGTTGCAAAATCAAATTGATCAATTAAACCTCCAAAATAGAATATTTTTAATGGGTTTTACTGATGATCCAATAGGAAAGCTAAAAGATGCCGATGTTTTTATTTTCCCAAGTAAATATGAAGGATTTCCATTGGCGCTTTCTGAAGCGATGTCGGTCG
This sequence comes from Flavobacteriaceae bacterium PS02334, assembly GCA_029959295.1. Taxonomy (GTDB): domain Bacteria; phylum Bacteroidota; class Bacteroidia; order Flavobacteriales; family Flavobacteriaceae; genus Flavobacterium. The sequence goes on from JASCOH010000002.1 coordinate 356,743, forward strand.
GACTTCCTTGTTTGGGTTTCCAAAGTTGCTCTGGCGTAAATGAATTAATTGAAAATGAAGCGACTGGATTGTTGTCTAATGATAGTTCAGAAATGCAAAATCATTTGGAAAGATTAATTACTGATAGCGATTTGCGAGCTTTACTAGGAAAAACATCTCATGAATTTATGAAGAAATTTACGTCTGAATTTGTTCTGGACAAATGGCTGGATTTGCTTCATGACGTAACCAAACAAAATTAAAATAACTCAAAATAAGCGCAATTTAGTTTGAATAAAATTTTCAAAAGAGTATTTTCGTCTTTTGCTTTTCAATTCAAAATTTATAACAGTTTGCATCCAAAATATATGAAAGTTCTTTATTATTACCCTGAAAATCCTTTGCTTCTTAATCAAGGAAATAACGCCCGAGCATTGTCATTATTGAAATATTTTAAAGACAGAAAATTTGAAGTAGATCTAGTAGGAGAAAGGGCAAATAATTTTACAGAGGAAAGCATAAGCCAATTAAAAGAGCAGCAATTAATTTCTGAAGGATATCTGCTGAAAGATTTCAAAAGAAAGAAAAATCAGTTGAAATACTTCTTCTTTTATTCTTTGCCTAATAAAATTTCAGGGAAATTAAAAGATTTTGACCGAAGTCGTTTTGGACAAAAGAAGCATTTTAATGATATTTTAGAAAAAAGCAAATATGATTTTATCATCATTTCATACGTTTATTGGGCAAGCTTGATTAAGGACAATCCTAATGTTAAAAAGGCAAAATTAGTTATCGATACGCACGATTTTTTAACCTCTCAATTCCAAAATCAGAAAAAATTTGATCTGGGCAAATATTTTTATAAAGAGATAAATACGTTAAATCTTTTTGATAAAGTTTTGGTCATATCCAACGAAGAAAAGTATATTTTTTCTCAGTTTGTAAAAAAAGAAATTGCGATTGTCACGCATACAATTGAACAAAAAATCAGCAATATAGAAATTGCAGACAGAAAATATGATTTAGTATATGTCGCCAGCAATAATGAGCACAATGTGAAGTCAGCGAAATGGTTTTTTGAAGAAGTTTTTCCAAAAATAGACAAGAATATTACTATTTGTGTTGTTGGAAGAATTACAGCCTATTGTCCTGATGGCTCAAATATTTCTAAGCTGGAATATGTAGAAAATCTTGATTCAATTTATCAAAATTCAAAGATCGCAATATGCCCAATGTTGAGCGGTACAGGATTGAAGATAAAGGTTGTCGAAGCACTATCGTTTGGATTGCCGATTGTTTGCAACGAGCGTGGCGTAGACGGAATGATTAACAAGACAAACAATGGCTGTCTAGTAACAAATGATCCTGTGAAATTCGCAAATTATATTTCTAGGCTTTCTACTGATCTAGATTTTTATAAAGAAAATTCAGTTAAAGCCAAACAATTTTTCGCTGAAAATCATTCCGTAGAAACCGTTTATGATACTTTAGATGAGATATTTAATTAGATTTCTAAAATAGTTTCTCTCAATTTTTCTTTCGAAAACGGATAAAGACTTTTTTCAGAATTGTTCCTGAGTTTCTCCCAAAGCGCTTTATTTTGGTATAATTCAATGATGCTGTTGGCAAAATTCAAGGCATCGTCAGCAATGAGTGCATTTTCTCCGTTTTCAAGGAACATTCCTTCAGCGCCTATTTCTGTAGTTACTACAGGCAAATAATATTCAAAAGCCTGGCCTATTTTTCCCTTGACTCCAGCGCCATAGCGAAGTGGAGCAACCATCATTTTTACATCATTGAAAATTTCTTCAATATTTTGTACATAGCCTAAAAATTGAACATTTGGGTGATTAATATCATTAATATGCTCATTTACATTGCCAACAATTTTTAAATTGACACCAGGAAGTTTCTCCCAAACTAGTGGCATGATTTCTTGATATATATAATAAATGGCATCAATATTTGGAGTGTGCGCTGAACCAATAAAAATCAAATCGCTTTTGTCTTCAAATGACTTTACGTCTGCCAATTGTGTTTTTGGATAGTGGATATTTGAAATTGTAATAATCTTTGCTTCATCTAAATACTCACTCATTACCTTTTTCTCAATGTCAGAAATGGCAACAACCAAATCTACATTTTTAGCAATTTGAGTTTCTATGAAAAAATATTTCTTATATCTTTTTATGATAGAAATTCTATTCGGATGCAACTCTAAAGCTCTTTTATATCTAAGAAAATGTACATCAATCATATCAAAAATAGTTTTTGAGTCACTGAAATTTTTCTCAATGGTATTGAAATACTTTTTCATCGAATTTGGCCCATAAAACCAAACCTTTTCAGGATTCAGCTTTTGGTTTTCAATATACTTTTCGGTAGAAATTTTATCGTCGTGCTCATAGAAAACACTGATTCCCATTCTTAAATATCTTTCAATATATGGGTTTTCAAAAAGTGTATTTTTCGAAACGATCGTAACCAAATAACCTAAATCATAAAAACCTTCAATGATTTCTTTCAGCCTGTTTGAGCCAGAATCTTTGTCATGCTCTGGAAAAATACCGCTAAAAAAGATTATAGACTTATTTTTATACAATTCTTCAATTCGTTCGTCAGCAGTTTTTGATTTTATGGTTTGAATAGCATCTTTCCACTTGGCAATAAATTTATCTGAATTTGAAAAGCTTTTAATTCCGGTTTTTAATCCGTAAACTTTTGAAAAAGGAGTAAGGTAAGCTTGCTTGTGTTGTCTAAATTTATAGTCGAAACATAAATCTGCGATAGCAAAAGATGTTGTTCCAAGGGTTTCATTCAGTTGAATTACTTCGCCAAAATCATTTGTTCTTTTAATCAAGAAACTAAATTCAGAGAAAAAATCGACACGGCGCACGTGATTTAAATCAGGGTAATAAGCCGGTTTTGGTTCTGATTCATTCAATTTTCCATCAAAAAATAATCCTTGGCTTGCAGTTCCTTTTGAAATAATCTGTGAGCCTACAATTCCTGCATCAGGAAAATTATTAAAGATGGAAATAGCCTCCTCCAAATAATTTTCACTTACGACAAGCTGATTGCTTAAAAAATAAAGATATTCTCCTTTTGCAATATGAATCGCATGATTTATCTTTTCAATGAAATTTTCATTTTTATCTAGCAGGGTAATTGCTCCAAGTTTTGAAAAATCATATTTGTCATTTGAATTTTCAGCAACAACAATCACTTCAAAGTTAATATTTGAAGAAGTCCTTTCTTTTAAAGCATGAAAGAAAAAGTCTGGACGTATTTCTTTATTCCAGCAAATTATAATTGATACAAGAGGTTTTTCAGGAGAATTAAATGAAATTGTCTTTTTATTACCGCTATTTTTTAAAGCTTTTGTCTCTTTTTCAGAAAAATCTTTTTTTAGGGCTTCAATCTTTTTAATTCTTGCAAAATAATTTTTGAATTTGGTCTTAAGTCCCATTATTGTATTTTTCTTATTTTTTGCTTTAGTTTTAATGATCTTGAAATTGGCGCACCGCTAAGTACTAAAAAAAACAAGGACCAATTTTTCGGCTTCAATATACTGCTGAAAAAATATTTTATAGTTAAAAACATCTGAACTGATTTGTATCCAAAATAGCCATAATGTTTTCGAATAATATATAGGAGGGAAATTTTCAATTCCTTTTTAATGGCGGGTGATTTTTCTGTGCTCGCGCCATGAAAATGAATAAATTCTGCCTTTGGGATCAGGTAAGCATCTTTTGAGATTTTCTTCAAGCGCTTGCACAAATCTGTTTCTTCATAATAGAGGAAAATGTTCGTGTCAAATCCTCCGATTTCAAAAAAATCTTCAGATCTCACAAACATAAAACTTCCTGGGACAAAATCAACCTTTACAGGATTTATATATCTTTTCTTTCTCTTTGGATATTCTTTTTTATTGAGGCTTTCTAAAAATCCGCGTCCTAAAATTTCTCTTGCGGGCGAGGCAAAATGATCTAGCGAAACCATGAAATTATCATTCTCATCGAAAGCCTGTGCGCCCGCAATGCCAATATAATCGTTGGTTTCGAATTCATGCTTTATAATAGAAAGGCAGTCGTTCTTGAACAAGGTGTCATTATTTATAAAAGCCAAGTATTTTGCAGATGAAAACTGAACACCAAACATGTTCCCCGCGCCAAAACCTGAATTTATACTGTTTCTGTAAAGATGAAGGTTTTGCAAATTGGTTGCGTTGCAAAACTGTTCTAACTTTAAATAATCTTCTTCTTGAGAACAATTATCAACTGCAATTATTTGATAATTAATGTTTTTTGAAGTTTTTTCGACTATTGACTGAATGCAGTTTATACTATGTTGGCTCGAATTATAATTAATTAAAATAATAGCAATGTCAAACATTCTATAAATACTGGTTGATTCCTTTTTCAATATGAGTAAGTTTTTTTTCTACAGTCTCTTTCTCGATATTGTTGTTAATTTCAAGATGACTCTTTGATTGTTCTTTATGGTAAATATGATATGCGATTCCGGCAAACTTTAACCTTTTTCCTTTGATTCCTAAATTGTGCAATCTCTCAATCATTTCTGAGTCGTCAATTCCCCATCCAACAAGGCTTTCATTAAAACCATTGATTTTAATAAAATCCTCTTTCCAAAATGACATGTTGCAACCGCGCAATTTTGACGACCTTTTTTCAACTGATTTTGAAAAATTCATTAAAAAAGGAATTCGTATCGTTCTGCCGCGTTTTTTGATGCCTTTAGAAAGTATATTGAAGTTAAGAATTTTTTCTCGAAAAACTTTAGGCAAAATACCTTCTTTTATATTGACTCTCGATCCATATAAATAATGGCCTTTTTCGGCAAAAGTAAGATGGTCTTTTATGAAATTTTTATTCATGATAATGTCGCCGTCAATTTCAATGATATAATCATATTTTGACTTCGCAATTGCCTTATTCATGATTTTTGGCTTCCTGTTTTTAACATCTTCATGCCAAATATGGACTAAAGGAATAGGAAAATCCTTCTGAAATTGTTCTATAAGTTGTCTCGTGTCTTCCCTAGATCCGTCATCGGCAACGATAACTTCATCAGGATAAACAGTCTGATTTTTAATACTTAATAGTAGTAATTCCAAGGCTTCCGGCCAGTTGTATGTAGGCGTAACCAAGGAACACGAAGAAAGCTTTTTCATAGCGCATGAATTGATGGGCAAGTTAAGATTATTTTTTATATTTGTAAAAAAATCATAGTTTGGTTTATAATTGTTTTTAATACATAAATTTTGATGGAAATGAGATCGAAATAACATCCCTATTTATAAAAAAGCCATCAATTTAAAATCATCCGATTTAGTCACAAAAACACAAAAAGAAAAGATTTTTTCTCTTCACATAAAATTTGCTATGACATTTGAATATCAAAAAAATCCCCTTATTCCAGCAGAAAAAATTAAAAATCTAATATCCAATTTTAATAATTCGGGTATGCTTTTTGGAAATGGGAAGAGAAATAAAATCAAATTGTTTGAAGTTGACGGAAAAACCATCAACATCAAATCATTCAAAATTCCGAACCTAATTAATAAGATTGCTTACCGATATTTCAGAAAGTCAAAAGCAAGCCGTTCTTTTGAATATGCCAATAAACTGCTTGATTTCGGATTTGGTACGCCACAGCCGATCGCTTTCTCTGAAAACCATGATTTGATCGGATTGAGAGACAGCTATTATGTCAGCGAACATCTGCAGGCCGATTTGACGTATAGAGAATTGGTTGAAATTCCAGATTTTCCTGACCATGACAATATATTGAGACAGTTTACTAGATTTTCTTATGATTTGCACCAAAAAGGAGTGGAGTTTAAAGACCATTCGCCAGGAAATACTTTGATTAAAAAGGCTTCTGACGACAAATATGATTTCTTTCTGGTAGACTTAAACCGTATGGAATTTCACGATTCGATGCCTTTTGAACTTCGCATGAAAAATCTCTGCCGTTTGACGCCTCACAAAGAAATGGTGAGAGTCATGAGCAATGAATATGCAAAGGCTTCTGGAGAATCTGAAACGCTTATTTTTGAGACGCTGTGGAAAATGACGGCCGATTTTCAATACCGCTTTCACAGGAAGAAAAGAATCAAAAAGAAATTATTCTTCTGGAAGTAGTATTTCTCAAAAAAAATAGTATTTTTCCATTCTCAATATTTTAAATGAAAGTCTCCATTATTATCACTACTTACAATGCCGAAGAATGGTTGCGAAAAGTCCTCATTGGCTTTAGCGTTCAGTCTGAAGAAGATATTGAAATTGTGATTGCTGATGATGGTTCTACTCCAAAAACCAAAGAAATAGTTGATGCTTTTTCTTCCAAATTTAAGCATCCGATTGTGCATGTTTGGCAAGAAGATGACGGTTTTCAAAAGTCTAAAATATTGAACAAGGCCATTTTAAAGGCAAATTCTGATTATCTTCTTTTTACGGATGGCGACTGTATTCCGAGAAAAGATTTCGTGGCTTTGCATTTGAAAGAAAAAGAAGAAGGTTATTTTTTATCTGGAGGCTATTTCAAGCTCCCGATGGCAATTTCCGAACTGATTTCTGAAGAAGATATCCTGTCCCAAAAGTGTTTTGACGTTTCTTGGCTGCGCTCAAACGGACTCAAAATGAACTTTAAAATCACCAAACTGACGCACAATAAGATTTTTGCATCATTCATGAATTGGGTAACGCCGACGAAAAGATCGTGGAACGGCCACAATTCTTCGGGTTTCAAAAGTGATATTTTGCAAGTAAACGGTTTTAACCACGAAATGAAATATGGCGGTTTAGACAGGGAATTAGGCGAAAGGCTTTTTAATTTAGGATTGCTTTCAAAACAAATCAGGTACAGCGCCATCTGCCTGCATTTAGACCACGCACGCGGTTATTCAAGCCCAGAAATCTGGAAAAAGAACAATGCAATCCGTGCCTTCAACAGCAAAAATAAAATCATCGCTATTGAAAACGGAATAAGTTCGCTATAAAACTTCCTTAAAGAAAGCCCCCAATTTCTCTAAAATCAAAGCCAGCGGATATTCGTCAAAATATTTGAAAGTATGCTCCTTGATATACTTTTCGTCATGCTGTTCATAGATTTCAGGCTTCAAATCTTTTAAATGTATAGAGACATTTTCTTTCTCATTTTCAAAAATCTGCCAAGTCTCTTTATCCACCGAAGGTGAAAACAATGAAAACGTAGGAACGCTCAAGGCTTTCGCCATATTTACAGCACCGCCTTCATTTCCGATAAGCATATCGCATTGCGACAGCAAAGCCAAAAACGAACGCAATCCTTCGCTATACAAGTCTAAATGGATGTGTTTTTGCGTTTCTGGCGTACACAAATTGTAGAGTTTATTTGCGTCTTCTTTTTGGGAAGGAATATAATTGAAAATAATATCAGCTTCCAGTTTTTCAACCGTATAATCAATGATTTTCGCCATATTTTCAAGCGGATAAGTTTTGTACCATTCGCTTCCTAAAATCCCGAACATGATCAAAGGCCTTTTCTTCTCTTCGATTCCGAATTTGGAAAGCAAAGATTTGGCGCCTTGAATTTCAGTTTGTGTCAAAAATATTTTCGGTTTGTAATCTGTAATTGTTTCTTTTATAAGCGGTTTTAAAAGCAATAATCGGTTGTCAATCGCTAATCCCAAATCAGATTTTGTGCCGTTTTTAAAACGTTTTACCGTATGGTTGTAAAAAATGTTAGAATAGCCTTTATGGTAAGAAATTTTATATTTTGCTCCAGAAAAAGCCGTAATCAAATTGGTTTCCAGCTTGCTGTAAGCATCGATAACTGCGTCATATTTTCTTTTTCGGATGCTTAAAATGAATTGCATCAATTTCGGATATGACTTTCTGACTTCATTAGAAAGCGTGATGATCTCGTCAATATTTGGATTTTCTAGCAAAACATCAACGCTATTCGGGTAGCACATATAGTCAATCGAAGCTTCAGGATAAAACTTCTTCAAGTTATTGCACAAAATAGTACTCGTTAAAACGTCTCCGATTCTTTTTTGCTGAATGACCAATATTTTCATACCCACTTTTTTTTGAAGCGCTAAAATACGAAGTATTTGAAGATGCCAACAATACAAATTGAAATAACCTGAAAATAGGCTTAAAATTTATATTTTTGCACTTCCTAAAAATAAATTCAAATGGCAATTAGCGGTTTAGTTATCACCTTTAATGAAGAAAAAAATATTGGCAAGTGCATTGACGCACTTTTCAAGGTTTGCGACGAAGTGATTATTGTCGATTCTTTAAGCAAAGACAGAACCGTTGAAATTGCGCTCGAAAAAGGAGCAAAGGTGATTTCGCAAGCTTTTTTAGGAGACGGTCCGCAAAGAACACACGGACTGCCTCATTGCAAAAACGACTGGATTTTAAACCTCGATGCCGATGAATTTCTAGATAAAGATGCCGAAGATTTTATTTTAAAAGGAAAATATATTCAAGACGAATATGATGCTTTCAGTTTTAGGGTAAAAAATTTCTTGGGCGACAAGCTGATTGATTTCGCCGGATGGTATCCCGATCACAAGGTTCGTTTCTTTAATAAAAAGAAGGCTCATCCTTCTGATTCAAAAGTACACCAGAAAATTATTACACAGAATGAGAAAAAAGTTTCTGTCCATATTTTGCATTATGGCTGGGATTCTTTCGACCAAATCGTAGCGAAGAAAAACCAATATTCGACTTGGCACGCACAACAGCTTTTTGACCAAGGAAAAAGAGTTACCGCATTCAAGCCATTCGTGAACGGAACAATTGCTTTCTTAAGATGCTATTTCTTCAAAAAAGGTTTTTTAAACGGCATCGACGGACTCACAATTTCCATGATTCAAGGATTTTTCTCGCACATGAAATATGCGAAGCTGATTAAATTGCAGAAGGAAAATAAATAGTATTCTAACAGGTTTTAGGCCTTTTGGCGATTAAACAATATTTAACTAACCTGAAAATTCAAAATAATTTCTTATTTTTGAGTTATAAAAGTATTGCTATGGACATGACTGCTCAATTAAAAAACAATTTGATTTCAAGGATAAAAGATTCTAAAGATTTGAATTTTCTTAATGCCTTGCAGACAATTTTTGACTCTTCTGAACAAGCGTTATATCAATTATCTCCAGAACAACAATCTTCAATTGAGATTTCTAGAAATGAAATTCGAAAAGGAAAATTTCGTAAAAATGATGAGGTAATTTCAGATATGAGAGAATGGCTAAAAAAGAAATAGTTTGGTCAAATCTTGCCGAAATTCAACTTCAAACAGTACTAGAATTTTATTTTAAGAGAAATGAAAATCCAAATTATAGTCTCAAAATTTTAGATGAAGTTGAAGATTTATTAGAAATAATTTCAAATGCAGAGCTTATTGGACGATTGGCATCTAATAAATTTACTAGAGTAATTCCAATGAAAACTTATTTGATATTCTATGAAGTAAATATTGACAGAATTGAGATTGTTTCTTTTTGGGATAATCGGCAGGATTTAGAAAATAGAAAAATCAAGTAATTCAGCTAAAGTACTTTAAGAATCAGGTAATGAATTTAGTATAAAAACTTTTGTCTTTATTATTTATTTAAAATAAACATAATTACTTCGCCGTCAATTTATTATCAATCACTCTTTTGTTGAAAGATTGGATGTAGGCCTTGATAAAACGCTCCATTTCTTGGGCTGTTTTTTTGTCTTTCTCAAGCAGATTATCTTTCAATAATTCATCTTTTTTGAAATTGTACAAACTCAACGCTTTATTTCCATCAAAAGCCATGTAAAAATCATTGTTTACATAATGGTAAATATTGTCTAGATAGTAAACTGCAAAATTCTTTTCTGATCGAAATGATTTTCCAAAAGTGACCATTTTCGTTTTGATATTCAGATAATCCACAATACTCGGCATGATGTCAATCTGTTGGAAATTCTTCTCGTCAACGCCTTTCAATTCTGGATTTGAAGGATCAAAGAACAAAATCGGAATATGGAATTTTCCAACATTTGTCTTCGATTTTGCTTCCACAGGTTCTGAAGAAGTGTGGTCGGCCGTGATTACAAAAAGCGTGTTTTTATACCAAGAAGACTTTTGCGCCGTCTTGAAAAATTGCTTTAAAGCATAATCCGAATAGCCAATGCTTTCCGCAATTTTGGTTTTCCCTTTAGGGAATTTTCCCTTATATTTTTCTGGAATTGTATAAGGATTGTGCGACGAAATCGTAAATAGCGTAGAGAAAAAAGGCTGTTGCGAAGCGCTCATCTGCTTTGAAAAATACTGCAGGAATTCTTCGTCAAAAATGCCCCATTTTCCATCAAAAGCTTCGGGTCCGTCATATTCGTTTTTACCATAATAAGCTTCAAAACCAGCTACTTTGCAATATTGGTCGAAGTTTTGGCTTCCGTTGAAAGCGCCGTGAAAGAAGGCCGTTTTATAGCTGTTGTCTTTTAATATTTTTGGCAGGCCATAAATTTCATTCAGAGAATAGCTTGACGAAATCAGCGAATTGTTCATCAAGCTCGGGATGCTTGACAAAGTTGAAGGAACGGCATCGATAGAAAGCTTTCCATTGGCAAAGCCGTTTTTGAAATAATGCGATTGCGTAATCAGTGAATCTAAAAAAGGAGTGTAGCCTTGGTGTATGTTTTCATCGCCAAAACTCTCCAGAATCAAAATCACGACGTTCTTTTTTGTAGGCAGGCCTTGTGGCTGTGTTTCAACTACGGGATTAAAAATAGCATCAAGTTCTTCTGGTTTGTAAAAGTTAGGATTTTTCAAGTCGCCTTTTTTTCCGACTGTTTTTAAAATACAGAACGGAGTATTCAAAATAACAGGTCCGTTTATTGTGCCGCAATAATTAATGGCATCCACAATACGCAAAGGTTTTTTTCTGAAACCGCCACGAGCCATCAAAAGCCCTACTGCTACGCACAAAATCATAATTCCGGATTGTTTGAATATCGCTTTTGCAGTTGTTTTCTGCGTGTCTTTCTGTAGTTTTACCTTGCCGAGCAATTTCCAAAAAAGAATACTTAAGGCTACAAATATCAGAGGAATATACCAAAATTCAGAAAGAAAGGATATAGTAAGGCCGCCAATTTCATTTTCCATTCCCGAAGCCGTAATCAGGCTGAAAGTACTTCGCCTTCCGGTGAATTTGAAATATTCGAAATCAACGAAATTTGTAGCTACGAAAATTAAATTGACTGCATAAAAAGCAATTTTCAGCACTTTTTGATACGTGTCATTATACTTTAAATTTCCAGGAAGAAAATGTGCCGCTATAAAAATAAGATTGATATAGCCTATCGCCGCAATATCAAATTGAAGACCACCTAAAAGAGCCTTGAAAGAAAGCGGTTCAAATGCGCCACGGTTAAAATAAAAGAATAAAATCCTCGAAATTTGGAATAAGGCTAAAACAATAAGAAGCCTTTTGCTTACTATTTTTACCAGTTCTTTATAGGTGCTCTTCATTAAGTTTAAAAGTTTTTAAAGTCGAAACTCAAAATGTAAAAAGTCGAAAGTGAAAATGTCTAAGAAGTCTAAAAATCTAAGCTGTCTAACAATCGAAAAATCCAACAATCGAAAAATCTAAGTTTAAACCGCCACGTCATATTCACGCAACGCATTGTTCAAAGAAGTCTTCAAATCTGTAGAAGGTTTTCTTTTTCCAATAATCAGCGCGCAAGGAACTTGGAATTCTCCCGCCGCGAATTTTTTAGTATAGCTTCCAGGAATCACAACCGAACGAGCCGGAACAATTCCCTTCATCTCCACCGGAGTGTCGCCAGTCACGTCAATAATTTTTGTAGATGCCGTCAAGCAAACATTTGCACCTAAAACAGCTTCCGTTTCCACGCGAACGCCTTCCACAACGATACATCTTGAACCGATGAAAGCGCCGTCTTCGATAATTACCGGAGCCGCTTGCAATGGTTCTAAAACGCCGCCGATTCCGACACCGCCGCTTAAGTGTACATTTTTGCCGATTTGAGCACAGCTTCCAACCGTTGCCCAAGTGTCAACCATCGTTCCTTCATCGACATAAGCGCCGATATTTACATAGCTTGGCATTAAGATCACGCCGCTTGAAATATAGGCTCCGTGTCTTGCCACAGCATTTGGGACTACTCTGATTCCTTTTGCGGCATAATTTCTTTTCAACGGAATTTTATCGTGGTATTCAAAGATTCCGGCTTCTAAAGTTTCCATTTTTTGAATAGGGAAGTACATTACGACTGCTTTTTTTACCCATTCGTTTACTTGCCAGCCGTCAGTAACTGGTTCGGCAACACGAAGTTTTCCGGCATCTAAAAGGTCGATTACCTCACGAATGGCAGTTGTAGTTTTTTCTTCTTGAAGCAAGGCGCGGTTTTCCCAAGCCTGCTCTATGATTGTTTGTAAAGTATTCATTTGTATAAATTTTTGCAAAGATAGTTTTTTTACGGTATGTTGTGATAGTATTAAATTTTTGTAAAGAATTTTCTATGGCTTTTTATTTACAATAAATAAGAAAGTCCGACAGATGATGCCGGACTTTCTTTCACTAAATATATAAAGGCTAACGCAACAAACTTACGTTAGGAATTTCCTTCTTTTATTGCTGCTTTTAATTTTTTCATAAAGGCTCCAAACGCGGGCAAGAATTCTTCAAACAATGGATTTTCTCGATTTTTCAGCATCACTTCGCTGAATAATTTCAGTCCGAGGGCAAATTCAGTCGCCTGGCTTTCCTTTTCAAACGGATTATTTTCCCTAATTCTTTCTATGATCGAAAAAACTTCGTCGTGGTTTTCAAATTCAAAATCAATCGTTTCATTCAGGCCTAAATCCTTTGGAGAATGCAGGTGTTCTAGCGTGATTCTGTATTTATTATGTTTCTTTTCCATACTATTATTTGTACTGTTTTGACGTAATTAAGTTCTTTCTAAGGCCGAATTCATTTTAGCATAGGCCGAATGTATTTTCAAATAGGCCGGAAGCACTTTTATATAGGCCGGAACCGTTTTTGCATAGGCCGAATGGATTTTTACCAAGGCCGAATGCTTTCTGATATAGGCCGAATGGATTTCTGCATAGGCCGGAAGCATTTTTATATAGGCCGAAGCAATTTTTGCATTCCTCTAAAATTAGTGCATCGCATCCGCCGGATTGATTTTATTCTTTCCTCGCTTGATAAAGAAAATAATCGGAATGCAGCAGAGGAACATAATTCCCAAATACATAAAAATATCCATATAAGAGAGAACCGTAGCCTGTTTCATGACTGAAATATCTAGCACTTGGTAGGCTTTGCCCAAGGCTTCACTCGCTGAAAATCCTTTTGACATGAATCCCTGTTGCAATTGGTGGACTCTGTTTTGAACCTCCAATTTATCCATGCTTAGGTTGGAAACCAAATTCACTCGGTGTTCTTGGCTGAAGCGGGTGATGAACGTCGTGATGATGGCGATTCCAAAAGAACCACCTAATTGGCGCATCATTCCGGTAAAAGCGGCGCCTTCTCCGATGTTTTTTCCTTTCAAAGTTGATAAGGCTAGCGTCGTAATTGGTACGAATAGCAATCCCAAACCAACTCCTCTTAAAATCAGCGGCCAAAACATATGCTCTGTTCCGGTATCTGGCGTAATGACGTTGTGCATCCAGAAAGTGAATATGAAGAAGACGAAAAATCCTAATCCGACCAAATAGCCTTGCGGTACGCCTTTTTGCAACAGGTTTCCGATAATCGGCATCATGAAAGCGGTGGTAATCGAACCCGGAATCAGTAACAATCCGGCGTCTAAAGCCGTCCATCCTAAAACAGACTGCGTGTAAATCGGCAGAATTAATGTGGAACCGTATAATCCGAAACCTAGTATGAAACACATTACGGTTCCGATTCGAAGGTTTCCGTCTTTTAAAACGCTTAGATTTACGATTGGATGTTTGTAGGTCAATTCCCTCCAAATAAATAATACCAATCCGAAAAGGCTGACGATTGAAAGTGTTACGATCAAACCGTCATCAAACCAGTCGTCTTGCTGGCCGTGCTCTAAAACGAACTGCAGCGAACCGATAAAAGCGGCGAGCAGAATAATTCCCCACCAGTCGACTTGGCTGGCTTTGAGTTTTTCTCCATATTTTGGACTTTTTACATAGGTAATTGTCAAAAACGTCGCGATAATTCCTAAAGGGATATTGATGTAAAAGATGTAAGGCCAAGAATAATTTTCAACCAGATAACCTCCCAAAGGGGGGCCTAAAGTTGGTCCGACAATTACTCCCAAACCGTAAATTGCCTGTGCCATGCCGCGTTTTGCAATCGGGTAGCTTTCGGTAATGATGGTTTGTGCAGTCACTAATAATGCGCCGCCGCCAAGTCCTTGGACAAAACGGAATGCGACGAGTTCCCAGATGTTTGAGGCGTTTCCGCATAAGAAAGAGGAAACGGTAAATATGACGATAGACACGGCGAAATAATTTTTTCTGCCGAATTGTTGCGACAGCCAGCTCGTCATCGGAATCACGATTACGTTGGCAATGGCGTAAGCGGTGATTACCCAGGCGACATCGGTCAATGTGGCGCCGAGGCTTCCTCGCATGTCAGTCAAAGCGACGTTCACGATGGTGGTATCGACGATTTCCAGCAGCGCACAAAGCACCGCCGTGATCGTAATAATCACCCTTCTGAAGCCGTATTCAACTAAACTGTCTTCTCCTGAAGTTGCTTCCATTTGATTTTATTTTAGCCAAAAGCCATTAGGCAAGAGGCAAAAGTTTATATTGATTGTGGGTAATAGAAATTAGTGAATAGGCAAGAGGCAAAAGTTGTTCAGACTAATGAAAAGCAGTACCCGCAAAGAAACTAGCTTTTGCCTCTTGGCTATTTACTCTTGCCTAAATTATTTCAAATGTACATCGATGTCAACGTTCATTCCTGGGCGAAGATTTTCTACTTTCTTTGGATCATTTTCTTTATCCAGGCTGATTTTTACAGGAAGCCTTTGGATGGTTTTCACGAAGTTTCCGGTTGCGTTGTCAGGAGGAAGCAGTGAGAATCTTGCTCCAGTTGCTGGAGAAAATGATGTGATTGTGCCTTTGAATTCATAGTCAGGGTAAGCATCAACGTGAATTCCTACTTTTTGACCAATAACCATTTTGCTTAATTGCGTTTCTTTGAAGTTTGCAATAACCCAAGCTTCGCTGTTGTTTATGATGTAGAACAAAGATTGTCCCGGCGCCACCAATTGTCCTGGCTGGATGTTGATTTTTGAAACTTGGCCGTCGATTGAAGCGGTTACAACTGTGTAGCTCAAATTCAATTTTGCAGCGTCTAAAACGGCTTGAGCTCTTTTGATATTTGCAGCGGCAACTTCAGTCTGTTTGCTTGAAACATTGGAACGAGAAGCGGCGATGCCTTTTTGGTAGTTGCTTGCTTTTTGTTGCTGCTGCAAGATTTTCACTTCGTTGTCGGCTTCTAGTTTTGCAGCTTCGGCTTGTTCGAATTGCTGTTTTGTAATCGATTTGTTTTTGTATAAATTTTGGTAACGCACATAATCATTATTCGCTCTGTTGGCTCTGATTTTTGCGCTTTCGATATTTCCTCCTGCAGAAGAGAAGTTTGCTTCAGAAACGGAGATGTTTGCTTGCGCGCCGCTGATATCCGCTTTTGAAACTTCAAGGCTTCCTTGTGCTGAAACCAAAGCAGCGTTTGCTTCTTCCACGCGAACTTGGTAATCTTTGTCATCGATTGTGAAAAGCGTATCGCCTTTTTTCACGAAGTCATTGTCTTTTACAAAAACTTTTGTCACATAACCCGTCACTCTTGGAATGATCGGATTCATATTTTTTTCTACTTGCGCGTCATCAGTAGTTTCGTGCGCCAAAGAGTGAACATATTTGTAAACTCCATAAATTATCCCAATGATTACAAGGGCTCCAAGTATGTACTTGAATTTATTGTTTGTTGCTTTCTTTTCTGTATTTTCCATTGTGAAAGAAATTAGTTTTTAGGTGTAAGATTGAATGAGTCAGTTAATTTTCCGGATGCGTTCAGCAATTCATAATAGCTTTGCGCGATGTCAGCTTTTGAGAAAGCTTCGTTTAATTTGGCCTGCAAGTCTTGAACATCGGCTTCTAGCAAATCATTTGTGTCTGAAAGTCCGTTGTCATATTTGTCTTTTACGATTCTGTAATTTTCATCCGCTTGAACAACCGCTTCTTGGTACACTTTGAATTGTTTTAAAGACAAAGCATAATTTTCTTGGGCTTCTTGCACTTCCACTTTAATTTGATCAGTTAAAATGTCAGCAGATTGTTTTGTTTCAGAAGCAATGCTTCTTGCTAATTTTACATCCTTTCCATTTTTGAAGATAGAAGAAAGATCATACGAAACGCCAACTCCAAAATTCATGGCATTTTTTACCTCAAGCGCATTTTTTAAATTCAAGGCTGCATATCCTCCCAATAAATTCACAGATGGATAATAATTTCCTTCGGCTTTCTTTATATCCAGCTCAGAAGCTTTTTGAAGCCATTTTAAAGACTCTAAATCACTTCTGCCTGAAAGAGCGTCACTTTCGGTAACTGAAGCTCTCTGAGCCAAAGAATTTGCGAAAACAGATTCTTCGGGAATGATTTGCGTGCCTTCGTTCAATTTCAAAAGATTTACCAATTGATAATTGATTGTTGAAACTTTCTTTTTAGCATCTTCCAGCGAAAGCTCGATGTTTGAAGATTGCAATTGCGATTTCAATAAGTCGTTTCTCGCAATCAATCCGTTTTCTTCCATTGCCGTAAAATCTTTTACGCGCTGTTGTGCCGATTTCAAGTTTTCTTGAATCAACGAAACCGACTGTTGCGCTTTGTAAAGATTTACATAAAGAATCACCGCATTCATCGCCAACTGCTCTTTTGTGTTTTTTGCATTAAAAACTTCAGCTTGGTATCTGTTTTCAGACGCCTTGATGCTGTTGGTAATTTTGAATCCAGAAAAAACCGGAACTGAAAGACTCGCTTGTCCTAAAATCAATTGGTCGACTTTTGGCGAAGCTGCGGCAGGTTCTCCATCGGCAGGTTCTGAGCTTCCTAATTTCGAAGTTACTTCGGCACCGGTCAAACGCTGAAATTGTCCGGAAAGTTTTAGGCTGGGGTAGCGCGAGTTTTTGATGGTCTGCGTTTCATACTTTGAAGTCGCAATTTTAGTATCGGCCAAAGTGGCTTGATTACTCTGTGTTGTGGCCAGCGAAATGGCCTCGGTCAATGTCAGTGGCTTTTTTTCTTGAGCGCGGCTTTCGGCGAAACCCAAAATCAAAAGCATGCCTAACAATAGGGAATTAGTTTTCATAAACTAAAAGGGCTTTAATTGTTTTCTTAATGTGGTTTGTCAAATCTGTTTTTATGTAATTGTCAAAATCTTCTTCGTTCTTGAAATCAAAAATTTCTTCGTAGTAAGTTCGGTTCATCTGAAAGTGAAAAAAAGTGCCCATGATCGTCGGAGGCAAAAGTTGGACATTAATATCTTTTGCAAAAACGCCTTGTTCTTGACCTTCGTTGATAATTTTTTTTAGAGACCTCAAATTGTCTTTTTTCATATCGGTAAAAACTTTGAAATCCATCACTCGCTTTTTTGAAGAAAATTCAAAATGCAAAATTTGGTACATGCACTTATTTTTATTCAGTCGGCTTATGTAAAGTTCGATCAGCTTGTCAATTTTTTGCATCGGAGGCAGATCTTCGGTGAAAAGATTTTCGAGTTGCATTTTCAAATCAGAAGTGCGAAAGAGAATAAGCGACTCTAGTAATTTTTCTTTGGAACCAAAATAGTAGGAGACCATCGCAATATTGATATTTGCCTTTTTTGCAATCTCTCTTATGGAAGTTCCATCGAATCCTTTCTCTGCAAACAGCTCTTCAGCGACCTGAAGAATCTGTGTTTGCTTTTCATTAAATTCGGTCATTGTGTTTCCTTGTTTTTAAAATCGAGTACAAAGTTAAACACTTGTTTAAATTAAACGATTGTTTAGTTTTTGTTTAACAATATATTAACAGAAAACGTTATCGAAAAATACCATAGAATAAATCTATATCATTTATTTATAATTTTGTTAATCAGATGTTTATGTTAATTTATATAAATTATAAATTTAATTTATATTTTTTGAAGACTTGAAGCTGTTGAAAAACATTAGGAAGTAATATAAGAGTAAATGTAGGTCAAAAATTGCTAATAAATTGCAATTTTCTGTCCTATTTTGGATGTAAATTCTACTGGAAATTTCTTCCTAGCGTTAATAGTTTCAAAAAAAATGTCTCGTTTTTGGCATCCTATTCTTTTTTCTTTTAAATTTGAAATACTTAAAAAATGATAATGTTAGGTCTAAAACAAAATTGTGTGCTATGTATGTGCTGTCCGCTTTCTGGGGATGCTTTTGCTATGGTATGATTTGGTTAAAACCTTGAAATATAATAGATAAGCTCCTCAAATTCGAGGGGCTTTTTTTATATTTATAATTTAATAAAGGAAATGAAACATCCAATTTATACCGCCAATTATCAAAAATGGCAATCACTTCCGGACAAGGCAAAAGCAGAACAATGGATTGAAGAAGCCTTTCAATGGCTGTTTTGCATCGGACAAGAATATGCAGATTATGACTATTTTATAGTGAAAGAAAAACAGCTTTGGGATCGGTTTTCAGAATTGCTTTTACATTTTGATTTAGATAAAAATAAAATTACTCAAATTATTGATAATCTTAAGTCTAATGTAGTTTTACTTCATGATAAGCTTGAAGATGATTTAAAAGCTATTTTTGAGTTCGATCCGGCTGCAAAATCTAGAAATGAGGTCTTGATTTCCTATCCTGGATTCTTTGCAATTGCAGTTTATCGGCTTGCAAATTTTCTTTGGAAAAGTGAAATTCCGGTTTTGCCGAGGCTTTTTAGCGAGTATGTTCATGGCAAAACAGGCATCGATATTCATCCTGGAGCAACGATCGGAGAGCGATTTTTTATCGATCACGGCACCGGAATTGTGGTTGGAGAAACGGCAATTATCGGCGATGATGTGAAAATTTATCAAGGCGTAACGCTCGGCGCATTGATTGTAAGGAAGGAAGAAGCGTCTGTAAAAAGACATCCGACAATCGGAAATCAGGTCACAATTTATGCAAATGCGACCATTTTAGGAGGCCAAACTTTGATTGGAAACGGGTCAATTATTGGTGGAAATGTCTGGATTACGAACTCAATTCCGGAGAATTCTTTGGTTTATCATAAGAGTGAAGTGACCATAAAAAGTAAAAATCCGTTTCCAGAACCTTTGAATTTTGTAATTTAATTAAGTCAAATATATATGAAAGCAAATACAATTTTAGACACAATCGGGAAGACTCCGGTGGTCAAAATCAATAAACTTTTTGGAAATAAGCACCATGTTTTTATTAAGCTAGAGAGAAATAATCCAGGAAATAGCATCAAAGATCGTATCGCTTTGGCGATGATTGAAGATGCGGAAAGTAAAGGATTGCTTACAAAAGAAAGCGTGATAATTGAACCGACTTCGGGGAATACTGGTATCGGTTTGGCACTTGTTGCGGCGGTAAAAGGATACAAATTAATCCTCGTTATGCCCGAATCTATGAGCGTGGAAAGACGCAAATTGATGTCCATTTATGGTGCGGAATTCGAACTTACGCCACGCGAAAAAGGCATGAAAGGAGCGATTGAAAAGGCTGCTGAATTGGCAGCATTGACTCCAAATTCATGGTCGCCAAAGCAATTTGACAACCCTGTAAATGTCGAAATTCACAAGAAAACTACGGCTCAAGAAATCATTGAAGACTTCCCTGATGGACTCGATTATATCATTACTGGTGTTGGAACTGGCGGTCATATTACTGGAATTGCGTCGGTTTTAAAGGAGAAATTTCCGAATTTGAAAGTCTTTGCTGTGGAACCAGAATTGTCTCCGGTTTTAAGCGGTGGAAGTCCGGCGCCACACCCAATTCAGGGGATTGGAGCAGGTTTTGTGCCTTCAATTTATGATAGTAATTTGATTGACGGCGTCATTCAAGTAAGCAAGGATGACGCGTTTGAATTCGCTAGAAACCTGGCCAAAGAAGAAGGGATTTTAGCAGGAATTTCAACAGGAGGATCGTTAGCTGCAGTCAATAAAAAGCTTTCAGAATTGCCAGAAGGAGTGACGATTTTGACTTTTAATTATGATACAGGAGAACGTTATTTGTCAATCGAAGGCTTATTTTAAGGCTATTTTGATAACGATTATCGAGAAAGATATTCGACAATCTAGGTGCGAAAGGGATTGAAACGGAAAGCCTCGCAGGCAGAAAACTATTTTTTCTTGGCTTGAAAAAGCGACCAGCGGAAGCTTTTTTCAGGCCGTAGAAAAAAAGTTTTTTGACAAGAGCTTGGAGAGAAAAGCCCGACCCGAAGGGTTTCGCCCAAATAAAAAAATAGAAATTAGTACAAATGAAAAACCCTGCCAATTGCTTGAGCAGGGTTTTTCGCGTACAGATTTTTGGAAAAATTAGAATTTCAAATCTACAGCCAATTCGAATTCGTCGTTGATTGCTTTGTCACCAAGGCCTTCGAAAACGCTACCTGAACCGTATTTGATGTCATATTTAGTTCTGTCAACTTTTAAAGCAGCAGTTGCAGTATTTTTTCCAACAGTAATGTTGAATTTCACTGGGTTTGTGATTCCTTTGATAGTCAAATCAGCAGTCACAGCGTATACGCCAGCAGATTTTTTTCCGATAGTTTTGAAAACCAATTTCGCTGTTGGGAATTTGTCAGTTCCGAAGAAATCGTCAGCTTTTAAGTGACCTTCTAATTTCTCTTTTCCTTCACCAGCTTTCAAGTCAGTAACAGTGATTGAAGTCATGTCAACAATGAAAGTACCGTTTACCAAAACGTCTTTTTTGAAAGATAAAGATCCTTGAGATAAGTTGATTGTCCCTTCGTGTTGTCCTGTTACTTTTTTACCAACCCAGCTGATTTTGCTCTTTGATATGTCTACTTTTTTCTCTTGTGCTGTTGCCGAGAATGATCCTGCTACTACTAATAAAGCGATTGCGATTGTTTTGAAATTTTTCATGTTTTTGATTTTAATTAATTAAGGTTATTGCTATTATAAATTGATAAATAATTCTTCGTTTGATTTTCTTACTTTTTTATAGTGCTGAGTTGCATCTTCTTCGTGACGGTACCCAACTGCTGCGATTACTGCAGTGCTTAATCCGAGTTTGTCTAAACCAAGAATTTCGTCAAATTGCTCTGCGCTGAAACCTTCCATTGGAGTTGCGTCAATTTTCAGGAAAGATGCAGTGTTTATTAATGTAGACAAAGCTAAGTAAGCTTGTTTTTTTGCCCAATTGTCTTTTCCGTTTTCGTCTAGGCTACCAACAAAACCTTTGATCATACCGCTAAAACCGTCAAGGCTTTCTACAGGAATTCCTCTTGTTTCGCTGATGTTTTGGATGTATTTTTCGATTTGTTTCTCGCCAATATTTTTCTCGATTGCAAAAACAAATAGCTGTGAAGCCTCAGTAATTGCTGATTGTCCGTATGCTGCAGGTTGCAATTTTGCACGCAATTCAGGATTTTCAATGATCAAGATTTTGTAAGGCTGTAATCCCATTGAAGAAACGCTCAGTTTCGTAGCTTCTTTCAATGTTTTCAAGTCTTCGGCAGATACTTTTTTTGATGCGTCATATTTTTTAGTCGCATAGCGCCAGTTCAGGCTATTTAATAATTCAGTCATTATATTTAAAATTAAATTGTTCGAAATTTTTCTAATAATATATTTAATTGTTCAAGTTCTTCTGGATCTAGATTTTGAGCGAAAAGTGATTCATGTTTGTCTACTTTCGGGTTCAATTCAGTCAGTAAATCTAAACCTTTCTGTGTAATTGCAATCTCCATTTTTCGCCTGTTTCCTGGGCAAATTTCACGAGTTAACAATTCTTTAAGCAACAGTTTGTCTACTAATCGGGTAGTGTTGCTGGTTTTAGCAATCATTCTCTCCTGGATAACGCACATGTTTGTCGATTTGCCGTTTTGACCTTTTAAAATTCGCAAGACGTTAAATTGCTCTGGCGACAAGTCATATCCTTTTAAGACTTCGTTGAATTTTTCAGAAATTACATTTTGCGTGTACAAAATGTTCAGCATCGTTTTTTTTGCGATTGCCATAGGAGAGGTCGTCATTATGATATCTTCTATTTTCATTGTTGTATTTACAAAATTTGTATGTACAAATGTAGTACAATTTTTAATTGTATATACAAATGTATATTAAAATTTTGTTAATACGTAATGTACGCCTCTTTAAAGCTTAATTTTATTGGCTTTAAAAGAATAAATATTTTTATAAATGAAGAAAATTATATCCTTTTTAGTCTTGATTTTGATTGTTTCTTGCAAATCTGAAGAGAAAAAAGAAGCCGAAATAGCTTCAAAACCTTTGCAAACGTATAAAAAAGATCAAATTTCTGTAAAATCATATGACTTTTCAGGCTTGGAAAGTTTGTTGAAAAAACAGAATGATACGACTTATGTAGTCAATTTTTGGGCGACATGGTGCGTTCCTTGCGTGGAAGAATTGCCTAATTTTGAGAAGATGAACGCAACTTCTAAAGACAAAAAAGTCAAAGTAATTCTGGTAAGCATTGATTTTCCAAAAATGGTGGAAAGCAAACTTTTGCCATTTATAAAAAAGCATGAGTTGAAATCAGAAGTAGTTCATTTAAACGATCTGGATGCGAATTCTTGGATAAATAAGGTAGATTCTACTTGGAGCGGCGCGATTCCTGCTACAGTAATTTACAAAAAAGACAAGCGCAGTTTTTATGAAAAAAGCTTTACTTTCGAAGAATTAGAAACAGAAGTGAAGAAGTTTTAATGAGGCACTAAGTTTCTAAGGTTTAAAGGTGCAGAGCCTAATAATATTTAACACTCTAAGAAGTCTAATAATCTAAATATCTAATATGAAAACAACAATAAAAATTTTCGCATTTGTTTTGCTGGCTGGTTTGGCAAGCGCTTTTACAAATAAAACTACTGTTGCCGCTGGCTACAAAGTTGGTGATATTGCAACAGATTTCAGCCTGAAAAATATTGACAACAAGAAAGTTTCTTTGAAAGATTTCAAAGATGCTAAAGGTTATATCGTGATTTTTACCTGCAATCATTGTCCGTATGCGCAGGCTTATGAAGACAGAATCGTGGCTTTGGATAAAAAATACAAGAAATTAGGCTATCCGGTTATTGCGATAAACCCTAATAATCCTGAAAAGCAGAAAGACGACAGCTTTGAATTGATGAAAGTCAAAGCGAAAGAAAAAGGATTTACTTTTCCTTATTTATTTGACGAAGGACAAAAAATCTATCCGCAATATGGCGCTACAAAAACACCTCACGTTTATATTTTGCAAAAAACGGCAAAAGGAAATGTGGTAAAATATATTGGAGCAATCGACGATAATTACGGAGATGAAAAAGCAGTTAAGACAAAATATGTTGCAAATGCAGTCGACGCTTTATTGAATAACAAAGAAGTTTCGGTTAAAGAAACAAAAGCTATTGGATGTTCCATTAAAGCATAATACTTTTACATAAAAAAAGATGAATTTATCACAAGAACAATGGTGGGCGCAAGCTCAAGAAGACGAAAATGCTGTAATTCTGGATGTTAGGACAGAAGATGAAGTAAACAGAGGACAGATTCCTGGAGCCAAAAATATTGATATATATAAAGGACAAGGATTTGTTTATGAAGTCGAAGAATTAGACAAAACCAAAAATTATTATGTGTATTGCCAAGCCGGAATGCGAAGCGCAAAAGCGTGCGGGATCATGAACCAGCTGGGAATTGAAAATACTTATAATCTCTTGGGAGGCATCGGAGAATGGAACGGGCCGATCGAACAACAATAAAAAAAGGAGCAGAAGCTCCTTTTTTTATACTTTTACATTTCAAAATTATCTTTATGAAAACTAAAATATTTTCACTTTTATTAGTCCTAATTACGTTTGCTTCGTGCCAATCTCAAGAGAAGAAAAGCGTTCAGCTTGTTCCTGCAAAAGAATTTTCTCAGAAAGTTGCTTCAGAAAAAGGGCAAGTTATAGATGTAAGAACGCCAAAAGAATTCGAACAAGGACATTTGAAAAATGCGCAAAACATACATTTATATGATCAAGATTTTGCACAGCGAATCGATAAATTAGACAAAAAGCAACCGATTTATGTGTATTGCAAAGCTGGCGGAAGAAGCGCTGAAGCTGTTGAAATCATGCAAAATCACGGTTTTGAAAATATAATCGAACTGCAAGGAGGTACTGATTCTTGGTCAGAAACAGGACTTCCTTTAGAAAAATAATTATCTTGGAAGGTAAATCGTAAAAGTGGCTCCTTTATCAGGGTCGCCTTTTGCTTTTATGAAACCGTTGTGGTTTTCGACTACTTTTTTGCAGATTGCTAATCCCAGGCCGGTTCCCGTGTAAGAAGATTGTGTTTCAAGGCGTTTAAAAAGAATGAAAATCTTCTCTGAAAATTCTTGCTTAAAGCCTATTCCGTTATCTGAAACTATGATTTTATGGTATTTTTTATCGGTTATTTCTATGCCGTTAAACGTTTCACCATGTTTTATTTTTCCAGTATAAATTTTTATTATCGGCGGTACATTATCTTTGCTGTATTTCAGTGAATTGGTAATCAAGTTCACAAAAAGCTGGTGAATTTGAAACGGAATCCCACTGATTTTTGGCAGTTTCTTTATCGTGATCTCTGCCTTTTTTTCTTCTATATTTATTGCGAGTTCTTGAATGACGTCATCAAGCATTTCACTCAATTCTACTGGGCTAAATATTTTGTTCTCTTTTATCGTTCGAGAATAAGCAACCAAATCCATCATCAGATTCTGCATTCTGTTGGCAGAAATCTTTATTTTTGAAAAATAATCTTTGCCTCTTTCGGTAATATTGTCAATTTCACCGCCTTCGAGCCTTGAAATGAACATTTGAATTTTGCGTAATGGTTCTTGAAGATCGTGGCTGACTATTTGATTGAAAGATTCGAGCTCAGCATTGATTGCTATTAGATTTTTATTCTTTTCTTCTAATATAAATTTGCTTTTTTGTTGTTCTGTAATATCATAAGTCACCCCAATTTTTACTAATTCTCCTTTGGTATTTTCAGTAAAATCTCCTACAGAATTAACATATCTTACTTCTCCGTCGGGCCTTATAATTCGGTAAGTTAGCGAAGTTGCCGTAAGATTTTCTAGCGAATTTTTATGTTCTTTTAAGCAATAAGCAACATCTTCTGGATGAATATATTGAATGAAATTTTCAAGATTTTGCTCAAAAGAATTAGGTTTCAGCCCTAAAATTCTATAAAAATTATCGGAATAGAAATATTTTCCGGTTACCATGTTTATCTTCCAATGGCTGATTCCTGCAACTTTTTCGGCATTATCAGATATTTGTTTTGCGAATCGCAAGTCACTATTCAAGCCTTGCAATTTTTTGTAGTCATAATTTACCTTGCTCAGGGAGAAAAGCAAGACTACAAGTGTAATTATGGTAAGCGAAAATGCCGTAATTGTCGATGTTTCAATGTCATAACGGTGATTGATGTTATGAATTTTAAGATTGGCAATTTCTTTTTCTTTCAGCGTAAAAATTTTTTCCCTGATTTTTTTGGTAATTTGTGACCCTTGTGAAAGTTTCTGCTTTAATATTTCGGAATTTAAAGGATTCTCTTCAGAGGTTTTATATGTTTCTTCAAAAAGCTGTAATCTTTTGGCAACCAAGCTATCCAAGGTTTTTATATGCCCAGATTCGGATTTACTTGGAACCAAACTTTTAATCACGGCAAGTGAATTGTGAATGCTGTTTTCTGCCAAACTATCTTGTTCGAAATATGTCGAATCTTTCGTGATAATATAGTTTCTGAGGCTGTTTTCCTTTAAAGTTATGGAAGAAATCAGCTGTTCAAGTTCAAATTGCTTTTTGTTTGTCTCAGAAATTGAACTTACAGAAGTGTTCAGGCTGTTCATTTGAATGTGAAAAACGACTGCCACACTTACTACTAAAATAAAAGAAACCCCTAACGCTGTTCGGTAAACAAGAGTAGGGGTTAAAATATTTTTTAAATTCATAAGCTTCCAAAATAAAGGAAATTCATTAAATACTGAAAAAGAAAGTATCTTTATTTAATCCAGACGTATGGAATTGCCAGTTTAAGTTTACCACTTCTTGAAGCACTTTTTTCAGCTTTGAGAAATCGTTTGGTTTTTTGATATAAATATTGGCGCCATCAATAAATGTGTCTTCGATATCTTTTTCAGATGAAGAAGTTGAATATATTGCAATCGAAATGTCTTTAAACTTTGAATTTGATCTTATTTCTTTTAAACATTCATTTCCAGTCTTGCACGGCATGTTTAAGTCTAGAAAGAGAATGTGAGGCAAAACGGTTTCAGGCGCATTTAGGTAATCCATGAGATCTTTACCGTCTTTGAAGACTGTAAGATTGTTTTTAATTTTAAGTTCCTTCATCGCATCATTAAAGAAATTGCGGTCATCTTCATCGTCATCAGCAAGCATTATATTCAACGGTGACTGATCTTTACTCATAGATTTATCTAGTTTAGTTTAATTCACAGTTCAAATATAATTTTTTTATTCTATTTCTCACTTGCAATACCTCGCCTTTTATCAACAATCCTTTTAAACATCGACGGCGTCAGGCCTGTGGTCTTTTTAAATTGTCCCGAAAGATGGGCTACGCTGCTGTAATTCAATTTATAAGAAACTTCGGTTAAGGTTAAGCCGTCTTCAATAATAAGTTTTTTTGCCCTTTCGATTTTCTGCATTATTATATAATTTTCTATCGAAGTAAAGGTGTTTTCTGAAAAAATATTAGAAATATAGCCATAGCTTAAATTTAATTTATCAGCCAAATAACTAGATATTGTTGATGTCGGAAGCTTGTCTTTTTCGTACACCATTTCCACAATCGTATCTTTAATTCTTTGGATAAGCTGGCTTTTTTGATTGTCTAAAAGCTCAATCCCATATCTGGCAAGTCCTGCTTGCAGATTGTCATAGGTTTCTTGAGAAATGTTTTCCTTAAATTCAATCTCCCCTAAGTCAAGGAGCTGGTATTTTATGTCAAGCTTTTCAAGCTGTTCCTGCAAAATTACGCGACAGGCATGGTTTATGTCATATTTAATGTAAAGTCTCATATTTTTTGTTGTTTGGGGGAATAAATTTATTTAAAAATTGCTTTTTAAGCAACCTTCTTTTTTATTTTAAGCTATTTTTTCTTGTACAGAATTATAAATCTGGATTTGATAAATTGAAATACATGGAATGCTTTAAAGCATCCCATATATTTTTGCATTGTTAATGCGACTAGTGAAATTCATAGCAATTTCTCCCACTAATTACTTTTGTATAGAAGATTTAAAAATAAATTTCCTATTAATTTTAAGGGATAAATTTCTTTTAAAAAGCAATACAAATGTTTATAGATTTATAGTAAATGTTTATATAATTCCCACTTATTTTTTCTTGGATGTAAGTTTCATAAATAAGATGATCGCATGCAAGCATCCAGCAATGCCATTTGCCAAAATGACAGGAATATCTTCTCTCAAGAATCCATAAATTACCCAAATCATGCTGCCGCAAAAAAGCATGAGAAAGCTAGAAGTTGAAAGGCTTTTTGTCGATTTTGTTGTAATGACTTTGTATGTCTGCGGAAAATTTGCTCCAGTTGTGAATACCGCGGCGCAGAGTCCTAATATCTGAATATAGTCCATAATATATAAAGGTACAATTTTAAATTTGCAAATGTTTATCGTGTAACTAATTGTTGAAGTGCTGTAAAAATGTTTTCAAATGAAATTATAAATTTATAGTGCTGAAATTTGATTATTTCGGACGTATACAATTATGAATACTAAAAAATAAATTATGAAAGTAGTATCTCTTATTCTGTCAATAACAGTATTTTGTGTTTCAGTTTATTTTTTCGTTATTGATTTCAGGCTTTCTGCTGAATATAACTATTTGATTTATATGTCGATGCTGGTTATTTTAATGTCAATTTGTGTAGTCGGCATGCTGATAAACATTCCTTTAATCAAGCAAGAAAAACGAAGAATGAATTATCTTTTGTATTCTAGCTATGCCCAAAGAAATTTCTTGAAAAAGCAAAAAACATTTCGGTC
This sequence comes from Flavobacteriaceae bacterium PS02334, assembly GCA_029959295.1. GTDB lineage: Bacteria > Bacteroidota > Bacteroidia > Flavobacteriales > Flavobacteriaceae > Flavobacterium. Next base: position 385,023 of record JASCOH010000002.1, read on the forward strand.
AAATTAGGCGCGATCAACTAGATTTGACATAGCTAATTAGCAAACGTTTTATCCGCCCACAATTTCACCGCCATTTACATGGATGATTTGTCCGGTAATATAACTGGCGTCTTCGCTGGCGAGAAATACATATGCTGGTCCGACTTCACTTGGCTGTCCGGCTCTTTTCATGGGAGTATCCTGTCCAAATTTCATAAGGTCTTCACCTTCAAATGTCGACGGAATCAAAGGTGTCCAGATTGGGCCAGGCGCCACGCCGTTTACCCGAATTTCTTTTTCAGCAAGCATATTTGAAAGCGACCGAGTAAAAGAAACGATTGCGCCTTTCGTGCTTGAATAATCAAGAAGATGATTACTTCCGCGATAGGCAGTAACCGAAGTCGTGTTAATGATAGAATCTCCTTTTTTTAAATGTTTCAGCGCTTCTTGGGTAGCATAAAAAAACGGAAAAATATTAGTTTCAAAGGTCATCCTTACTTGCTTTCCATCTACTTCTTGAGGTTTTTTCTTCGGAAATTGCATCGCAGCATTATTGACCAATATATTCAAGTCTCCAAAATGTTTGACTGTCATGTCGACCATTTTTTTGCAGAAAACTTCTTTCTTCACATCGCCTTTTATGAGCAGGCATTCCATGCCCTTGCCTTGAATTAACTTCTGGGTAGTTTCAGCATCTTTCTTCTCTTCTAAATAAACGATGGCAACATGGGCGCCTTCTACTGCAAAATGTATGGCTACGCTTCGGCCAATTCCGCTGTCACCGCCTGTAATCAGTGCAATTTTGCCTTGAAGTTTGCCACTTCCCCTGTAGTTCTTCTTGATAAATTCTGGTTCGGGACTCATTTTATATTCCTTGCCAGGCTGTGATTGCTTTTGTTCTGGAAAATCCTCTTTTTTCATGGCAGAAATATTTTTTAGTCTTGAATAATCATGTCATTTTGCAATTCTTCTTCAACTTTTGCAGGTTCTTGGCTGGTTTTTGTAATAAAACTTGTCCCGATTATAGCAATTCCCAAAACAATATGTGGAATCATCGAATGCTCCTTAAGATTGAATAAAATAGGAGAGGTGGCTAAAAAAGCGCCTAGCAAAAAATCGATTGCCAGATGTATTTTGAATGAAAATATCTTGACTAAGAAAAATTCAAAATCGGTCAATAGAGAGGTTAATAACAGCAAAAGTCCAGTGATCATGAGCAGTCGGCAATGGATGGAATCTTCCTCTAAATCAAAAATAAAAGGGGAAATAGAAAGCATAAAAACCAATATATAATCGATTATGCCGTGTGTTTTAGAGTTAATGAGTTTCATAAAAAAATAGGTTTGCGTAAATCGAGAGCTTATACAAAAAAATCCCTGCTTTTAAATAGATGAAAGCAGGGATTTCAGAAAAAACGAATCCCTAAAAATATATAATCTATTGGTTCTTAGTTATATAGATTTCGGAATATTTAAAAATCATCATCAATAGGATAGCCTTCAATCAGGTTATCATTAATCTCTACAGGAAATAAATGGTATGTCTTAAAAAAAGATTCCATCCATGAAGGAATTGGGTTTGGAATAGCCCCGATTCCTGAAAGATCTCCTGTTTCTCCAATATTGAAATTCTCCTTATTGTGATTGTTTTTTTTCATTTCTTTAAAATTTAGATTTATTATCTAATTAAGGTGCCGGAGCCGTTGCAGTAACTGAATCAGCTGGCATCGTTGCAGTGTCAGCAGGCATAGTTTCTACGGGTTCAGTAGTTTCAACAGCATCCATGTCTGTCTCTGTAGTCGTCGTTTCCTTGTCTTTGCAAGAATAAATCGAAACGCTCATCATAACAACTGTCGCCGTTAAAAATGCTTTTCTGAAGAAATTCAAATTTTTCATACTCGTGTTTTTTAATGGTTTCTATCAAATCAAAGTTCTTGTTTTAGAAGCTGTTATCCATTATAGAATTTTTGCAAAAAGTTATATGATATCAAAAACTTAATTAAATATTACCTATTAGTTTTAGTTAAAAATCTTAAAATTGTATAACATTATCTTTATTTTCAGGAATTAAATTTGCCTATCTTCAATGAGACATTTTATATATTATGAAATTGATTGTCTTTTTATTATTATTATCTAATCTCGCATTTTGCCAAAATTTTGGTGATGTGGCTATACAATTGCATGCCCAGCCCCAAGATCAGAGAGACATGCACTATTATAAATGGTATGTGCATCCTGAGGAAAATAACATTTACATAAAAAATTTTGAGACGACTCTGTCAGGCTTGCTAAAGGCTTTTTCTGAAGCTGAAAAAATGCTGTCTGAAAACGACTTAGAATTCAGCAAGCCTGCTACTGACGCTTCTCAGTTTCATCCGGAAATTAACCAATCGCCATCGTTGGAAGAATTGCACGTGTCTATTTCTGAAAATAAATCTAAAATATTGAGAACCTGGAGCATCGACGGAGACTATCTTTCATTATTGGTGCGAAACGATGTCTGCATGCTTATTTTAGGCGAAAAAAGATCAGATTAATTCAAGGGATACTTTTAAATTGTTATATTTGGATGAACGCAAAGCAATCTTCATGTTAGGAATTTTATTTATCTATTTTATCGGAAAGTATTTTTATGAATTAGCAAAGACTTACGAAAAAAACAAATGGCTTTTCGCAATTTTAGGCATACTTTCTTATTATGTCGGAGGAATATTAATTGGTGCGGGAATCGTAATTTTTGCTTCTCTTATTGAAATTACTTTTTTTGAAACAATGGATGAAACTGCTCTAGGCATAATGATTATTCCTTTTGGACTAATTTCCTGCTATCTTTTTTATTACATCTTAAAAAGAAACTGGAGCAAAAATTTTAAAGTTGAGCTTGAAGAAATTGAAAATATAGGAAGAACAGAAGATACTATTTAATTACCAAAATTCTGTTACTAAATAGTGGATATGTATAAAGTTTGAATTTGTTTTTCGAATATCTTTGTAAAGTCAAAAGCTACTTAAAATGAAACTATTCCTGTCATCTGCGTTGTTCTGTTTTTGCTCCATCGCCATTGCGCAGGATGTGAGCTTCATAAATTCTATTTCAAAAACCGATCGCGATAGGGCTAAAGCGGCCTCTGATAAAATAGTCTCATTGACAACGCTTTCTTACCGATTTTATAAGGCTGTGGAAAAGGCTTCTGATTCTACTTACACCATAATTTATGCTCCTGTAGATATTTCAAATGCTGATTTGGAAAGCAAAGAAGATTGGGAAAAATGCTTCTATGTAGATTTCAAATATGAAAATACAGCAGAAAACGGAGGCTTAAAATTTCATACGATCAGAGGAAAATATTTAGATGTTTTTCCGGCTTGGAAAAAATACTTCAAAGAAAAAGCACATTTAGAATATACGATTACAGACCCGAGCAGTCGTGAAATTGCTGACTCTCAGAAGAAATTTCATTTTATATTGCAGGAAGGCTCCAATCCAAAAATTCCAATTTGGAGTATTGTCAATAAATCATAAAAAACAAATTCTGCAATCTTTCCTTAAAATCATGTAATTTTTTTCTGAATAAAGATTATAATTTTACCACATGATAATTTTAAAAAAGTTTGTATGAAAATGCTAGCCAATAAAATCAACCAAAGCTTGTTCTTTTTAAGTATTGCATTGTGCTGCACTATTTTTGTTTCCTGCAAGGATAATAAAGATGCGTGCCAGAAATGTGCTGAGGAAAGAGCATCAGAAGTTTCTACAACGATAGAAATGGATACTGATACGGCAAAAACAGAGGATAATTATTCAAGTACTGCTACAGCAAATAGTTCAAATACCACAAAAACTACGACCAAATCAACTGCTACAGCTCCTTCAAAATCTGCAGAAGAGAAAGCCGACGAAGATGCAAGCATCATTAATCCGAACGACAAAAGTAATAGCGATAGCAAGCGTACTTATGGAAGCAGCGGTACAGGCGGTGGAAGCGGTACCAGCGGAAGTGGAGGCGATGGAAACGGGAGCACAGGCTGGAATTCTGAAACAAAAAAAGATAAAAAATAAAAATACAACCAACCAACCACTCAACCAGAAAAGGCAGAATCTATTTTTAGACTCTGCCTTTTTTATTTTTTAAAAGCAATAATTTTATGATTTTTGGAAGTCAGGTACACTGCTTATTTCCATAAATTTGTGCCCAATTGCTACACTCTTTAAAAATCCAATTATGAAACGCTCAGGTTCTGCAGATTTGCCATTGCATTATGGCCACGTTCCGATGTGGCTTGCCGAACGCATGTCAAAATTGGGTTTTGCCATTGTCGAAACCATTGCCATGGAATTTTCTACAGGAGAAGTTATCAGCAAATTAAGCAATCCGTTTTGGTTTCAGAGTTTTGGCGCCGTAATGGGAATGGATTGGCATTCTTCAGGAATTACGACTTCAGTTCTGGGAGCCTTGAAAAAATCAGTAAATCCGCATTCAAAAGAATTGGGAATTTATATCTGTGGCGGAAAAGGAAAACATTCCATGCAGACTCCTAAAGAACTTTTAACTGTGGGAGAAAAAACAGGGTTGGACGGTTTTATGCTTTCCAATTTCAGCAAATTGACAGCAAAAGTCGACAACAATGCGATTCAAGACGGATTTCAATTGTATCAGCATAATTTTATTGTAGACAGCAAAGGCCAATGGGCTGTCATCCAGCAAGGAATGAATCCGGATGTGAAAACAGCACGCCGCTATCATTGGCATTCTCAGAATTTGCAGTCTTTTGTGAATGAGCCTCATACTTTTATTTACGGAGAAAATCAGGGAAATATCTTGAATCTTACTTCCGATAAAGCTTCAAAAGCCAGAGACGGAATTTTAGAATTGTGCATGGAATCTCCCGATAAAATTATCAAGGAAGTACAGCATTTGTTGATGCCAAATCATCACGACGTTCGAATGAAAGATGTCAACATGAAAAGGCTGGGAGCGATGCTTTGGGCGACTCACGATAACAAACCAGAAGACTTTGAGGAATTGTTGCTTTTGAAAGGAATGGGGCCGAGGGCATTGCAATCGCTGGCTTTGGTGAGTGAAATTATTTATGGTTCGCCTTCCCGTTTTGAAGATCCAGCTCGTTTTTCTTTTGCGCATGGCGGAAAAGACGGACATCCATTTCCAGTGCCTGTAACTATTTATGATGAAACAATTTCTACTTTGCAAAAGGCGATTGACCGAGCAAAAATTGGAAATAGCGATAAAATGCAGGCAATCCAAAAATTATCGGAAATAGCCAGAAATGCCGAAAAAGATTTTACGCCAAACACCAATTTTGATGCATTAGTGGAAAGAGAAAGAGCACAATCCTATAAATTTGGAGGAAAAACGGTTTTCGGTGATGCAAAACCTCCTAAAGAAAAACCACCAATTTCAACCCAGCTTAAGTTATTTTAAATGGAATAACATGCTGATTCATTAGTGGAAAATTTTATTTTAGTTATTTCCTGAGGGCAATTCTACCCAAAAAGTTGTGCCTTCGCCAAGGTTGCTTTCTACTCTAATCTCGCCATTATTTTGTTTGACCATATCTTTGCAGAGAATCAAGCCGATGTGGTGCCCTTTTTCACCTGAAGTTCCCGTACTCACTGTATATTCAAGGCTGAAAAGTTTTTCTAAATCACTTTCGCTGATTCCTGGGCCTGTATCTTTTATTGAAAAAATTACTTTTTCGTTACTTTTTGTAGCTTCAATAATAATCTTATCTTCAGGATGGCAGAATTTTATGCAGTTGGAAATCAGGTTCCTGACCACAACGTGAATCATATTCGGATCAGCAAATACTTTTGTGTTTTCTGGAACTCTATTTTCAATAAGTAGTTTTTTCATACGAATTGAATTATCCATCATTTTGATGTTTTCATCAATCGTATTTTTCAGTTCAAAAACAGAAGGTTTTACTATGATTCCGTCAAGCTGGCTTTTTGACCATTCTAATAAATTATCCAAAAAAGTTGCCGTCGTGTAGATTGTATCTTCCAGTTTTGAAAGTAAAATGCCGAGTTCGGTTTCATTCAATTGTCCTTCACGATACATGCTGAACAACATTTTCAAATTCGCCAACGGACTTCGCAAATCATGTGATACGATAGAAAAAAATTTATTTTTTACACGATTAAGCTGTTCTAATTCAGTATTCTGTGTGGCAGTAAGCTCCATTTGAACAAGTACTTCTTCGTTTAAAGTTTCTAATTCAGAGTTGATTTCTGCAATTTCGTCTTTTTGCTGTTGCAGTAATTTATTAGTAGCCTGTTTTTCTTTATAGCGGTAATAAAACAAGAACAAAAGCACAATTAACAACAGAAGCAATACCGAAGTAATCGCAATTGTTTTTAAGTAGCTGGTGTTTTTAGTAACAATGACTTTATTATCTTTTTCAAGCACTTCATTTTCGGTTCTTACTCGCTTAAAATCAGAAAGAATGATGCGCTTTGAATCTGCTTCATTGCTCAAGGTATCTAAAAGTGCAATATAATGCGTTTGGTAATTAAAAGCTTTTTCGAAGTTTTTTTGTTTTTTGGCAATTTCTATAAAAACTTTCAGCGCTTCAGTACGCGAATTTTTAGATTCAATAGCAAAGCTTTGATCATAAGCTTCTTCGGTTAGGCTATATGCTTTTTCAAAATCGTTTAGTCCTAAATAAGCCGCTGCTAAAGAAAGTACGACCGCCGATTCTTGGTAATAATTTTTTATCGCAATATTATTTTCACGGGCAATTTTAAGATTTTCTAAGGCTTTTTTATAATCTCCTCTTTCAATATCAATTGTTCCAAGTCCCCAACGAACCAAGGCAATTCGGTTCAAATCGCCAATTTTTTCGCTGATTTCAAGGCTCAATTTAAAATAATTATAAGCTTGATCTTTTTTATTTAGCCTTTTGCAGACGTCACCAAGAGCAAAAAGCGCACTTGCCGTTCCCGCTTCATTGCCAATTTCAAGATTGCCTTCATAAGCTTTCTTAAAATATTTTTCAGACATTTCATATTCTGTAAGATCATAATAAATGCCTCCAATATTCATCAAGCACTGATTGATTCCTTTTTTGTGCTTGATTTTTCTATAAATTCCAAGTGCTTTGTTATAGATTTCAATACTTTCAGATTCTTTGTCAAGCAGGTCATAAACATAGCCTGTATTGATAAGACTGCGCGCGATTCCGTTTTGATAATTTAAAGATTCTGCTTTTTCCCTTCCTTTTGTAAAATAATAAAGTGCGCTGTCCATTTTGCTTTGAATGGCATGAGTACTGCCCATGTCAAGCAGAGCGTCCACGACAAGGGTATCTATTTTTAATTTTTCGGCTAAAATTTTATACTTTTTTGCATAATAAAATTTCTTGTCCTGGTCGACAGAAGAATAGGCAGCAGTAAGCTGTCGCAAGACTCTCAATCGTGTTGTATCTTTTATATTTCCTTTGAGTTCAGGCAATAATTTTTCAACCTTTGTGGTTTGCGAAACACAAGGAAGAGTAAAAAGAAACAATAAAATCAGACAAATTTGTTGCCTAAGGAGCTGGGGAATTTTAGTCAATCGCTTTAGAATTTAAACTAATGGCTAAAATAATAAACTTTAGCTTTTTTTAGTAGAAAATGAAGGAAAAATCTATGTTATTATTTGATTATTTAATCAAGTGAAGTTAAAATCATTTTTTGACTTTAAAATATTGACAATTATAAAATTATGATCTTTTTTCAAATATGATAATTGTCATTTTTTTGGTGCTGCTCTAAACGTAATTTTGAATTCAAAATATATGCTATGAAAGAGTCGCTTATTCAAAAATATAACGTTCCAGGACCAAGATATACAAGCTATCCAACCGTTCCTTACTGGGAAAATGAAGCTTTTAATTATGATTCTTGGATAGAAAGTTTCAAGAAATCTTTTAGAGAAAGCAATTCCTCTGAAGGAATTAGTATTTATATACACCTGCCTTTTTGCGAAAGTCTCTGCACTTTTTGCGGATGTTCTAAAAGAATTACCAAAAATCACAGCGTTGAACAGCCCTATTTGCAGGCCGTTTTAAAAGAATGGAAATTATATTGTGATGAAATGGAGGAAAGGCCGATCATCAAAGAAATTCATCTCGGCGGTGGCACTCCGACTTTTTTCTCCATAAAAAATCTGGAAGACTTAATAAACGGAATTTTAAAAACGGGCAAAAAAGCAAAAGATTTCGAGTTCAGTTTTGAAGGCCATCCTAACAATACGACTAAAGAACATTTGCAGAAACTCTATGATTTGGGTTTCAGAAGAGTAAGTTTTGGCGTGCAAGATTATTCAGAAACCGTGCAGAAAGCCATCCACAGAATCCAGTCTTTTCAAAATGTCGCCAAAGTAACTTTTTGGGCAAAGGAAATCGGCTATACTTCAGTCGGGCACGATTTGGTTTTTGGATTGCCATTTCAAAGAATTGAAGATATTGTGGACACGATTGAAAAAACAAAATCATTAAAACCAGACCGTTTGGCATTTTACAGTTATGCGCACACGCCGTGGATAAAGGGAAACGGACAGCGAGGCTACAAAGACGAAGACATTCCGAAAGACGATGAAAAGCGAAAATTATACGAAGTAGGGAAGGCGCTTCTCAACTCAAACGGCTATCATGAAATTGGTATGGATCATTTTGCCATTGCCACAGATTCACTTTACAAAGCTTCAAGAGAAGGAAAATTACACCGAAATTTCATGGGTTACAGCCATTCAAAAACGCAGATGATGATCGGATTAGGCGTTTCTTCCATCAGTGATACTTGGTATGGATTTGCCCAAAACGTAAAAGATTTAGACGATTATTACCAATTATTAGAATGGGAAAAAATACCAGTTTTCAAAGGACATATTTTAAGTAAGGAAGATTTGATTATCAGAAAGCACATCTTAAACCTGATGTGCAATTTTGAAACTTCTTGGGAAAATGAAGTAGCATTCCTCCCACAAATTCCAGAAATCCTCGAGCAATTAAAAGAAATGGAAACCGACGGATTGATAAAAATAGAAGAAAACAAACTAAAAGTAACTAAATCTGGAAAGCCATTTCTAAGAAATATCTGCATGGCTTTTGACTTAAGATTAAAGAGAAAAGCACCGAAAACACAGCTTTTTTCAATGACGGTTTAAGGAGGCTCAAGGTTTTGGGTTTTAGGTTCACGGCAAATCCGAAATAAATTAAAAAGACGCCAAATCGTAAGGAATTTAACCCTTTGTGACTTGGCGTCTTTGCGAGAAAAAAATCTGCGAAAACCAGCGAAATCAGTAAAAATCCGCGTTCCATTTACAATACAAATTCATAAATCATAAATCCAAAATTAGAAATTATCGGCAATCCGGCATTCCTTTAACAAACAAACTAATATTTCCAGGCGAAATAAAATTTCCTAATCCAATTCCCCTCAAAATAAACAAAACTCCAATAAAAACCGCCACAAACGGAATCACTTTCTGAAGCTTATTCCTAAAATTTCCACTCAAGAAACCGCTAACATAAACTGCAGCACTCAACATCGGGATTGTTCCCAAGCCATACAAAACCATGTACAAAACACCTAGCGACATATTCTGCATGGCAAGAGCGCCAAATAATGCCGCATACACCAAACCACACGGCAAAAATCCGTTAAGCAATCCGATCATAAACAAAGCCGAATTGCTCTTTTTCTTAAATTGTTTTCCCAAGCTCGATTTTACCTTAGAAATAATCTTATAAACTGGCTTAGAAAAATTATATTTCATAAAAATCTTCTCCGGAATTAGTATAATCAAAATCATAAAAATTCCAACCAAAATCGACAACTGCTGTTGCATTCCGGCCAAGTAAAAACCTTTGCCCAAAAGTCCGAAAACCAATCCCAGACTTCCATAAGCAGTCAATCTTCCCAAATGATAAAGCAAAATTTGAAGCACTTTTTTTGCCTCACTGCTTCGATCCACAGGAAGCATCATCGCAATCGGACCGCACATTCCCACGCAGTGAAAACTCGAAATTAGTCCGAAGAAAAAAGCAGAAAATAGCATCTTATTTTATATCAATCGTCAGCTGTTTCTTGTCCAAATAGCCAACACCGTTAAATTCCCAGTCTACAATAATGTCCCATCGGCCGCCAGCCAAATCACTTTTAGGTATGAGCAAATCAGAAGAAGACAATGAAATCGGAATTTCAAAGTCTAATTTTTGGCTTGACGGCCTGTAAAGGGACACTTTTCCTGTAATTTTTTTGTAATCAAAAGTCTTTGGGAATTGTATTTTTAATCCGTTATCATTCTCTTCAAATCGTATTTTATCGGCCAATTCCAAAGCATTTTCCTCTTTATTCAGTTCTTTTTGAAGCCCAGTTTCATACTTGTAATAATCTTCCACGACCAATTCATTGTCATATTTGCTGTCAGATTGTACCAAAAAAACAAAGGTCAGGATGAAACCCATGAACGTTGCAAAAGCGATAAAAACGCCTGTTCCCCAATTTATTTTTTTCATAATATTTAGTTTTTTGCCACAGATTAAAGGACTTCCACGGATTTTTATAATCTCAAGAAATCCTTTTAATTCTTTAAATCTGTGGCTTTTTTTTACATTTTAAAAAGCCAATCGCCAATAGAAATCAAAACCACTTTAATTAAAACTTCGCGGTCCTAAAAAGTTCGATTTTTCAGATTCAATTAATTTATTTCCATCGAAAACGCCGATCTCAATCTCTGTCTTGTCGCCTTCCAAAAAAGCTGGATTTATTTCTACAAATAAAGTTCCCTGTGACATTCCTTCTCTTGAAATCTTGACTGTGTTTTTGCCAACCATTTTGACTTCGCCTTTCGGTTTTATCAATCTGAATTGAATATTGTCAAAATCTTTGACCGTTTTATTTACAATTTTATACGTATAAACATTGCTGATATTTTCTCCTTTATGCTCAAATAATTGCCCTGGCAAGCGCAAAATCGTTGCTTCCACATCATTTCTCAAGAACAATAATCCAATAAAAATTCCAGTCAAGATGAATAAAACGGCTGAATAGCCTTTCATTCTCGGCGTAAACTGAAACTTCTCTTTCTTCGTAATTTCATCTTCTGAAGCATAACGAATCAGCCCTTTCGGAAGATTTACTTTCTCCATAATAATGTCGCACTCATCGATGCAAGCCGTGCAGTTTACGCATTCCAATTGGGTTCCGTTCCTAATGTCGATTCCTGTTGGGCAAACGTTTACGCATTGTTTGCAGTCGATGCAATCGCCTTTTCCGGTAAGCGCACGATCTTCCTTTTTATCGAATTTGGCCCGACCGATTTCCTTCTCGCCACGAACATGGTCATAGGCCACAATGATGGATTTGTCATCGAGCAAAACGCCCTGCAATCTTCCATACGGACAAGCAATGATGCAGACTTGCTCGCGAAACCAGACGTAAATAAAATAGAAAACTCCTGTAAAAATCAACAAGGCAATGAACGTGCTTATGTTTTGGGACAAAGGCTCTTCAACCAGCTGGATCAATTCATCGCTGCCAATTAAATACGCCAGAAAAATATTGGCAATCAAAAAGGAAATGATAAAGAATAGGCTCCATTTTAAGACACGTTTTCTGATTTTTTCAGCATCCCAATTTTGTTTTTCCAAGCGCATCTGGGAACCGCGGTCGCCGTCAATCCAAAATTCAATTCTGCGGAAAACCATTTCCATGAAAATCGTCTGGGGGCAAATCCAACCGCAGAAAATGCGTCCGAATGCTACCGTAAAAAGCGCTATGAAAACCACTCCGACTAACATTGAAATTACGAATAAGTAAAAATCTTGTGGCCAGAAAGGAAATCCGAAGATATTGAACTTGCGTTCCAATACATTAAAAAGCAAGAACTGGTTGCCGTTGATTTTCAAGAATGGCGCGCCAAACAGAAACAGCAATAAAAAATAACTGACTAATTTTCGCTTGTCATAAAACTTTCCTTTCGGTATTTTTGGGAAAACCCAAGCTCTTTTTCCTTTCTCATCAACTGTTCCAATCACATCGCGAAAGGATTCATCCGGCATTTTTGACATAACAATTTAATTTGTGTTCGCTTAATTTTGCGCTACAACTTTTGCTTCTTCCTTTTTTTGAGTTTCACTTTTTGGTGCCTTTTCATCCACCCAAACATCGCCTTCTGGAGCTTTTCCATCTTTTGGATTAGAGCCTTGAAGTGATAAGACATAACTCGCCACTTGCTGAATTTCGGATGGTTTTAAAGTTCCTTTCCAGGCTACCATTCCTTTGCCATCACGTCCACCTTCGGTAATCGTATGGAAAACATTTTTAATGCCTCCGCCTAAAATCCAGTGATTGTCCGTTAAGTTTGGCCCGATTGCACCTCCTGCATCAGGTCGGTGACACGGAATGCAATTGGCTTCAAATATTTGTTTACCGGAAGCAATATCGCCAGCGTCTGTCAGCAAAGTCACGGTTTCAAAATCGATCAGATCTTTGGCAGTTTTTTTATATTCTTCTACGGCAATTTTCGCTTCAGCCATCTCCGTTTCAAATTCCTGCGTCTGGTTTTGGTCGCCGAAAATGTGGTATTTTGCTAGATAAATGAAGGCGAAAATGATGCAGGCATAGAATAATTTTGTCCACCAGGGCGGCAAATCATTATCTAATTCTTTGATTCCGTCATAATCGTGTTCTAACAAAAGCGCGCCTTCGTCTTCAATTGGTCTTGATTTTACAAACCATTTTTTGATTTTCAGATACAATTTGCTTTCGGTAATCGGAATGCTTTCCGCTTCTTCCAACTGTTTTCTTTGTTCATCCGTAAGCAAATGATATGTCACATTATCAACCGCGCTCGCTACGATTTCAATCGCAATTAGCAAAAAAAGAAAGACGGCTAAAAACACAGAAATCATCGGATATTTTAGGAAAGCCGGTCTGTCGCCAGAGTCCACGAAATATTCCATGGCCATGAAAACAGAAAAGAAAATAACGGGGACGCGGAGATAAACTGGAACTAGTTTTTTCATGATTTCTACTCTTAAATGTTATCGATTTCGTTTTCATCCTCGAACGGAATGTGGCTCAATTCAGTGATTTTTTCTTTTTTGTAAGTATACGTCCAAGTGTAAAGCACTAGGAAGAAGATGAAGAAAATGAGCAGTGAAATGATGGGATAAATCTCAATTCCAGAGATGGTATCCATATTATGTTTGATAAATTTTAGCATCGCAATTGATTATTTAGGTTGTGCTTCTTTGACTTTGATATCGGTTCCCATGCGCTGCAAATAAGCAATCATCGAAATAATTTCTCTCTGATACATCGGAATAAACGGGTCGCCTTTTGCAGCTGCCGCTTTTCGGCTTTCTTCATAGCTTTTTCTGAAATCAGGATCGGTATAAAGATTTTTTTCAATAGAAAGAGCTTGGTTTTCAATCGCTTTTTGGGCGTTTGCAATTTCTTCTTTTGTGTAGGGAACGCCTAGTTTTGCCATGACTTCCATCTTGGTTTCTATCTCTGAATAATCCATTTTTTCATTGTCAAAAAGCCATTTATACGAAGGCATTATTGAACCTGCAGAAGTACTTCTGGGATCCCACATGTGGTTAAAATGCCAGTTGTCAGAGTATTTTCCGCCGACTCTCATCAAATCTGGGCCAGTTCTTTTTGATCCCCACAAAAACGGATGGTCATATACGTATTCACCTGATTTTGAATATTCTCCATAACGTTCTACTTCAGATCTGAATGGTCGGATCATTTGCGAATGACAACCTACACAACCTTCTCTGATATATAAATCTCGTCCTTCTAATTCCAACGGCGTATAAGGTTTAACCGCGGCAATTGTCGGGATGTTTGATTTTACCATAATTGTCGGCACAATCTGGATAATTCCTCCAATCAACACCGCAACCGTCGCCAAGATTGTCAACTGAATGGGTCTTCTTTCTAACCAAGGATGGAATTTTTCGCCCTTGATTCTTTTGTTTGTAATTTTTTGCAACGCTGGAGCTTCCGCCAATTCATCTTCAACTGCTTTTCCTTGTTTTACGGTTTTGATAATATTATAAACCAAGACAATTAATCCGATTAAATATAACGTACCGCCAATGGCTCGCATCCAATACATAGGCATGATGGAAGTCACGGTTTCCAAGAAATTTCCATAGACCAAAGTCCCGTCAGGATTGAATTGTTTCCACATAGAAGCTTGGGCAAAGCCCGCAACATACATCGGAAGCGTGTATAAAATGATTCCCAAAGTGCCAATCCAGAAATGGAAATTTGCCAATTTTGTAGAATATAAAGACGTTTTTGTCATTCGAGGAATCAGCCAGTAAATCATACCAAAAGTCATGAAACCGTTCCAAGCCAAAGCACCAACGTGCACGTGTGCAACGATCCAGTCAGTAAAGTGGGCAATGGCATTCACATTTTTCAATGATAACATCGGGCCTTCAAAAGTCGCCATCCCGTAACCGGTAATCGCTACTACAAAGAATTTCAAAACCGGTTCTGTTCGAACTTTATCCCAAACACCGCGAAGCGTTAGAAGCCCGTTGATCATTCCTCCCCAAGACGGTGCAATCAGCATGATTGAAAATACAACACCCAGATTTTGAGCCCATTCTGGCAAAGCAGAATATAATAAATGGTGCGGACCAGCCCAGATATAAATGAAAATTAACGACCAAAAGTGGATAATGGAAAGTCGGTAAGAATACACTGGTCGGTTGGCTGCTTTTGGAACAAAATAATACATCAGGCCAAGAAACGGAGTTGTCAAGAAAAACGCAACTGCATTATGACCGTACCACCATTGAACTAAAGCATCTTGAACTCCTGCATATACTGAATAACTTTTTAAAGCATTGACTGGCAAAGCCAAACTGTTGAAAATATGCAAAACCGCAACGGTAATAAATGTGGCCAAGTAAAACCAAATCGCAACATACAGATGGCGTTCTCTTCTGCGTAAAATTGTTCCGATCATATTGATTCCGAAGACGACCCAAACCACTGCAATTGCAATGTCAATCGGCCATTCCAATTCTGCATATTCTTTAGAAGAAGTATATCCTAAAGGCAAAGTAATCGTTGCAGCAACAATAATAAACTGCCAAGCCCAAAAGTTGATCTTGCTCAAAGTATCGTTAAACATTCTGGCTTTCAGCAATCGCTGCAACGAATAATAAACTCCGGCAAAAATGGCGTTACCGACGAAGGCGAAAATCACGGCATTCGTATGAAGCGGACGCAATCTTCCATAACTCAGCCACGAAATTCCGTCGGTAAGATTTGGAAAAAGATACATCGAGGCGATTAAAAGCCCGACAAGCATCCCAACCGCACCCCAAAATATGGTAGCGTAAAGAAAATTCTTTACAATTTTGTTGTCATAATAAAACTGTTGTACTTCCATAAAAAAATATATTATAGGATTTAAAGATTTAAAAAATTAAAGAGACGACGTTTCGCTTTCGGGCTTTTGCCTATTGGCTTTTCAACTTTTGTCTTGACTAATTCATCGTCAAAAAGCATTCTGACTGATGGCGTATAATCGTCATCATATTGGCCACTTTTCACTGCTCTGATAAAAGCGATAAAGAAGCAAACAGCAACAACGATGCTGATGGAGATTAATAAATAGATGACGCTCATATCCTTAATTTTATGTTAACAAAGTTAGTTTGGCAGTGATTCAAATAATATGATATTTATCATGCTTTGCCATTTTTTGTATTTAATTTCTTAGCATAATAATTGCTCGACAAAGTCACGAAACTGATAATGGTGACGGTGCTTAACGGCATAATAATAGCAGCAACCAAAGGCGATAATTTACCACTTATTGCAAAGGCCAAGCCCACAACATTATACAATAACGAAAGCGTAAAACTGCGCTTGATAATCAAGATTGCTTTCTTGGAAAGGTTCAGGAAATAGCTAATTTTTGAGAATTCAGTTGCATCTAAAATTCCGTCGCAGGCAGGCGAGAAGACATTTACATTTTCAGAAATTGAAATCCCGACGTTGCTTTGCGCCAAAGCTCCGGCGTCATTTAAACCATCGCCGATCATCATGATGTTGTGTCCTTTTTCTTGGAGGTTTTTGATAAAATGCAGTTTCTGTTCCGGTCTTTGGTTAAAGACTAATTCGGTGTTTTTTGGAAGCAGTTTTTCCAGCATTTCACGTTCGCCGTCATTGTCGCCAGAAAGAATTTTGACTTTGTAATCCTTGCGTAAGTTTTTAAATAACTTTTCTAGACCATTTCGATATTGGTTCTCAAAAATATATTTTCCCATGTAATTTCCGTTGATGGAAATATAAACTGCAGTCTGATGGTGCGCTTTTTCATCGGCATAATTGACATACGAAGAAGAACCTATTTTTATGAAATTTCCATCAATAAAACCCTGGATTCCTTTTCCTGTAATTTCTTCAAATTGGTCAACATTTTGAATTTCAAAAGGAGGAAGAAAATCATACAATCTCCGGCTTAACGGATGATTTGAACCGCGAAGCAGATTTTTCACGTAGGATAATTCCTTTGTACTAAAACCAGTGCCGCTGAAAATTATGTCTGATTTTTTATTGGTCGTAATGGTTCCGGTTTTGTCAAAAACAATCATGTCGACTTTGGCCAATTGCTCGATTACGACCGCATTTTTAAGGTAGAATTTCTGGTTTCCCATGATTCTTAAAATATTTCCCATCGTAAAAGGCGCGGTCAATGCCAAAGCACATGGACAGGCTACAATTAGAATCGCCGTGAAGACATTGAAGGCTGTATTTGTATCTATAAAAATCCAATATCCGAAGGAAATAAAAGCAATCAAAAGCAACGCTGGAGTGAAATAACGGCTGATGGCGTCGGTAATTGTCTTGTGCTTGATGTCAATTTTTTTCTGGAATACGTCATTGCTCCACAATTGCGTCAGGTAACTTTGGGAAACTGAATTTAGCACTTCCATTTCGATGACTTTGCCCAATTGCTTGCCTCCAGCGAAGATTTTATCGCCAGATTTTTTAGGAATTGGAATAGCTTCTCCGGTTACAAAACTATAATCGATCTGGCATTCTTCGCTTATCAGAATTCCGTCCACGGGAATCAATTCTTGGTTGCGAATCAATAATCTGTCACCTTTTTTTATGTCATAAACCGGAACAGAAACTTCTTCTTTTTTGGAATTTATCTGAGTGACCGCAATCGGAAAATACGATTTGAAATCCCTTTCGAAGGAAAGAAAATTATAGGTTTTCTGCTGGAACATTTTACCCAAAAGCATGAAGAAAACCAGCGCTGTCAAACTGTCGAAAAAACCTTGGCCATAGCCAAAAATAATATCGATGGTGCTTCTGATGAACATCACGATGATTCCCAAAGCAATCGGAATATCGATATTGAACATTTTTGCACGGATGCTTTTATAGGCCGAAACGTAGTAACCGCTGGCAGAATAGAAGAAGGAGGGAAGCGAAAGTGCGAAAATCAGCCAGCGAAAAAAACCGCGGTACTGGTTGAGCCAAAATTCTTCGACTTCAAAATATTCTGGAAAAGAAAGCAGCATGATATTTCCAAAACAGAAGAAAGCAACGCCAACTTTATAGGTCAGGCTTCTGTCGATTTTGGCTTTGCCACTTTCATAATTTTCCAATGAAATATAAGGTTCGTAGCCAATTGAACACAGCATCAAGACAATTTCTTTCAGCGTAGTTTCTTCAGAATTGAAAATAATGCGCACTTTTTTCTCATGGAAATTTACCTGCGAAGTGCTGATTCCTTTTTGAAGCTTGTGTAAATTTTCCAGAATCCAAATGCACGAACTGCAGTGAATATGAGGAATGTAAAGTGAAACGATGTTCGTTTTGTCTTCTTCAAAATCCAATAATTTTGCAACGATTTTGTCATTGTCTAAAAAGTCATATTTTCCATTAATTTCTTGCGGGGTTGCGCCTGGCATCCTTTCGAAATCATAATAAGAAGTGAGTCCGTTTTCGCTGAAAATCTCGTACACGGTTTTGCATCCGTTGCAACAAAATGATTTTTCATCAAAAACAATTTCTTCTTTTTTTATAATATCTAACCCGCAATGGAAACAGTTTTGTGTGTCCATAATTTGCTCATTTACCTGATGCAAAGTTTGGAAATCATGGCTGTTTAAAATATGATATTTGTCATGCTTTTGTTTATCTTTGCAAAATTAAACACCACCAATAATGAGCAAGTGTGAACAATGTATCGTACGCGAATTCAGCTCACTAAAAGCATTAAACAAAGACGAACTGCTGAAAATTGCGAACTGCAAATCTTCGTATACCATCAAAAAAGGCGAGCCGATTTTTGAGGAAGGAGAAAATGTAAACGGAATTTTCTGCGTAAAAGACGGCGTCTGCAAACTCTCGAAATTGAGTCCGAATGGCAAAGACCAGATTGTAAAACTGGTTTCAAAAGGCGAACTTTTGGGCCAGCGATCGATGATCAGCGATGAGCCTGTGAATCTGAGCGCTATTGCTTTAGAAGACATGGAAGTGTGTTTTATTCCCAAAAGCGAAATCATGGGACTGTTTACCCAGAACAACAATTTTTCGATGAATGTGATGAAAGCGATCTGCGGGGATTTGAAGGAAGCCGACGATCACATGGTCAATATGGCGCAAAAAACTGTTAAAGAAAGACTTGCGGAAACGTTATTATATTTGAAAGATACTTTTGGAACAAATGAGGACCAAAGTTTAAAAACCCAATTGTCACGCGAAGAATTGGCCAGCATGATCGGCACTGCGACGGAAAGTTGCATCAGATTATTGTCAGATTTCAATAAAAATGGCTTGATTGAAATTAAAGGGAAAAAGATTTATCTGAAAGATATTTCCAAGCTGAAACGTGAGGCGAATTAATTATTGAACCATCGGAAAATAAAGGTGGAAAGTCGCGCCTTTATTGACTTCAGATGTTGCTTCAATGAGAGCATTATGGTTTTCTGCAATTTTATTACAAATCGCCAAGCCAATTCCAGTTCCTTCATATTCGCCTTTTCCGTGCAATCTTTGGAAGACTTCGAAAATTTTTGAGGCATATTCTTGACTGAAGCCAATTCCGTTATCAGCAACCGTGATGTGAAGGTATTGCTTATCTTGGAACATATTTTTGTTTCCGATTTTGTTTCCTTTTACGATTTTAGACGTAATTCGAATTACCGGCGCTACATCAGGTTTTGTAAATTTCAGTGCATTCGAAATTAAATTCAGGAAAAGTTGTCGCAATTGAAATGGAATCGCACTGATTTCAGGCATTTTGCTAATTTCCAGCTTGCCGTTTTTCTCTTGTAAAGTTTCTGCAAATTCAGATTGCATTTCACCTAAAAGTAGGTTCAAGTCTGTTTTTTCGTATACTTTTTCTGAAGAATTGGTTCGAGAATAAGTCAGCAAATCATTGATCAAAGTTTTCATTCGATTGGCGGCGAGCAGCATTCTCGAAAAGTTTCGCTTTCCTAATTCTGACAAATTTTCAAAATCATTTTCTTTTATGATACTTCCAAAAGTTTGGATTTTCCGTAAAGGTTCTTGCAAGTCATGGCTTGAAATATAAGCAAAGGAAGAAAGTTCCTTATTCATGTTTTCAAGTTCGATATTCGCTTTTTTAAGCTCTTTTGTACGCTCTTCAACAAGATTTTCAAGTTTCTTCTGGAATGTTTTATGGTCTTCAATATCTGTACTGGTTCCGACCCATTGCAAAACATTTCCCTTTTCATCTTTTTGGGCAGTGGCACGGCTTAATTGCCAGCGGTAAACGCCGTCATTTCTACGAAATCGATGCTCAAATTTAAAATCTTCTCCAGTATTTACAGCATGTAGCCATTGGCTGATGTTTTCTTCGCGGTCTTCAGGATGCACAATATCTATCCAGCCTCCGTTTGAAACTTCCTGATTAGTCATGCCAGAATATTTGAAGACAGAATCACTGAAATAATCTAAATTTCCATTGGGATCACTTGTCCAAATAAACTGCGGAATTGAACTTGCAAGAAGTCTGAATTTTTCTTCACTCTTGCGCAATGCTTCTTCTGCATCCTTGCTGTCAGTGATGTCAATCATTACTTTTGAAGCACCGACAATCGCTCCGGTTTCATTATATAAAGGTTGGGGATGAACAATCACGTGGCGTTTTTCGCCATTTTCGCGATACATGTAGATTTCTTCCTGAATTGATCTTTGTTCTTTAAAAGCCATTGCCATTGGACACAAATCTTTTGGAATCGAAGTTCCATCAAGTTTGGATAATTTATAGGAACCGCACCAGCGATCTTTTCCAGTAATTGGTTTTCTTCCCCATAATACTTCGGCGGCTTGATTGTGCAAGTCAATATACCCTTTATTATCAATGGTATACATCGCGACTGGAAGCGTTTCAATCAAGTGGATGTGTCTTTTTTGTGAAGTTTCTTTGATTTTTCTGGCTTTTACGCGGTCAGTTGCGTCTGTAACCGTACACATGATGCCGTAGACCTCATTGCTGGTGTCAAATAAAGGCAGGTATTCGAAGTCAAGATAGAAAGTTTTTCTTCCGTCATGGGAATCAACATGTGCCAAAGATTCATTTTCACGATGCGGAATGCCAGTTTCCATTACTTTTTTAAGCAAATTTGCATAAGATTGCTCCCGAAGTTCTGGAAAAACGTCTAAGAGGCTTCGTCCTGAAACTTCTGCAAAATCTTTACGCCAAATTGCTTCCATGGCTTTATTTGAAATGTCGATAATAAAATCTTTTCCTTTCAAAATGACCATTGCAATACTCGACTGCGATACAATGTTTCTGAATTCTTTTTCTTGAAGTTCGGTGTTTTTTAATGACTTTGAGGGTGCGTTAAATTCCTCTTTTTCATGCAGTTCATTATTTTCTATGTGCTGAAAAGAAGTACCTGATTGCAATTTTAATTCTATAATTTGGAGCAATAACAGAAAATTGTCAACTTTAAGTTCAAAATTTGGAAAGCCATTTTGAGCCTCTTCAATTTTATTTTTTTTGTAGAGTGAAATCAGCGCGTGGGCAGTTTCGTTTATGGCATTATGAATATTTGATAAATCTTGAGCTTCAGGGATATGCTGTATTTTTTTTAGCCCTACGGAATCAATCCAGTTATTGGAAGTTTTTTCTATGTCCAAAAGAAATTCTTCTTCATTGATTTCAGCACCAAGCAAGTAAGAACGAAGCTTCGTTTTATATAGAATCTTCTCGGTTCTTGCTTTATTAAAATCAATTTCAGTAGTATTCTTATCCATACAAAAGATTTTCTTTCTGCTTACGCAGTAAATATAAAACGTTCTTTTTCAGGCTGTAAGGCTTCTTTAAGCCAGTCAATTGCTAATAATTTTTTTACTATTAACTTCAACTGTTTATAGTCTGTTGGTTTTCTGACATAATAATTCGCTCCTTGGTTATAAACTTTCCTGACACTCTCTTCTTGAAGGCTTGTAGTAAAAATAATGATCGGAAGGTTTTTAAGATTTCGATTATTTTTGATTTCGGCAAGACACTCAAAGCCATTTTTTTTAGGCATATTTAAATCTAAGAAAATGACGTCAGGCATCGGCACCGGCGGTCTGTATAAAATTTCCATAAGTTCATCACCGTTTTCGGCAACCGTTAAGATGGCATCATTGCATACTTCTTTTAAAGCTTCTTCAAAGAAAAGGCGATCGTCTTCATCGTCATCTGCAAGAAAAATATTTTTTGATAGACATTGGGGTACTAGCATGTTTCAAATATAGTACTTTCTCCTTGTTTTTTCAATTTCAATTTTGAAATTTTATATTCGTTTAGCTTAATTATAAATTACGAGTAAACACAAAATTAGGATAAATTAGCTTCTGCCGATTTATCCTAATTTTTTGCAATTATAATTTGGAAATTACTTTTGATTCAAGACTTCAAAAGCTTTTAGCGGATCTGAGAAAAACAATTCTCGAAAATCTTTTGTCTGGCCTACGAGAATTTCATAAACATCATTTTCTATTCCGTGAATTAGGTCTTTTGCAACATCAATTGCCGGCATTCCGTTTTCTAATCCGCCGATTTCTTTTGAAAATTCTGTGCTGACCAAAGGCGGCATCAATTCGAAAACTTTTATGTTTGTATCTTTCGCTAATTGATGGCGAAGTGATAATGTGTAAGAATGCAAGGCTGCTTTTGAATCAGAGTAAGAAGGCAAAAATGCGTCTGGAGCAAAGGCTACAATTGATGATGTATTTACAATTGCTGCTTCTTTTTGTGTTTTTAAGAGAGGCAATAATTCTTCGTTCAATCTTATTACAGAAAGATAATTTGTCAAAATTTCATTACTCGCTTTATCAAAAGCATCAGCCTTTTCGCCATGATAATAAGGAAAAGCTGAAGCCGCATTGTTAATTACGATGCTTAAATCGCTGAAATCTGAAGCAATTTTTGCTGCTAATTTTTTCACATCTTCCGCTTTAGTAATGTCACTGGCAAAAGTGCTGACATTTTTTAATCCTTCAGAAGCTGTTTTTAATTTATCGCCGTTTCTTCCAATAATTAAAATTTTATTTCCTTGCTCATTCAATAGTTTTGCGATTTCAAGTCCTATTCCTGAACCTCCGCCTGTGATCAAAATTGTTTTGTTTGTAATTTTCATTTTAATAAGTATTTAAATTTATATAATTGACCAATCGGTCATTTTTTGTTTAAAAAAAAAGCTAATTGCTTTCTTTTTTTATTTCTTCCTTTAGAATTAAGGCAATTGTTTTGAGCTGGTCATTTTTACATGAAATCCTTGAAATCATGATGCCGCCTTCAATCATTGCGAATGCTTTCAGCGCAAATTTTTTCGGATCCCAATCTGCATTAAATTCTCCGGCATTTATTCCGTCTTTGATTATTGTGATTAACATTTCCTGAAATTTTTCCATGGCTTTATTTACCTTATTCAAAATTACTGGATTGGTATCGTCAGCTTCCATGCCAAAATTCAGCATTGGGCAACCGCCTTCAACCGCTGGATTTGATGAATTGCAATAAAAATTTAGTATTGCAAATAATTTTTCCTTAGCCGTTTTTTTATTTATAATTGAAGCAGAAATCTTAGTTTTTAATTGGCTAAAAATATAGTCTACTGTGCAATAAGACAAGTCTTCTTTATTTTCAAAATGTACATAAAGACTACCTTTTGCAAGTTTTGTAGCCTCCATAATATCACTCATGGCTGTTCCGGCAACTCCTTTTGTATTAAAAATTGGAGCTGCTTTTTCTATAATAAATTGTCTCGTTCTTTCTGCTTTTGTCATAATTGCGATAAATAACACTACAAAGTTAAATGACTTATCGGTCACTTTTTAATATTTAACACTAAAATTTTTAAAAAAATTTTAGAACCAAGTGAATACGGCAATCTTGGTAATTTTTTATTTCAATTATATCTATCTTTACTGAAAAATTTTAACAATTCTCATGTCTGTTCGAAAACTTCTTTTGGTTTTTTTATTTTTTCTGTCTTCTGCCAGTATGGTTTCACAGCCATCTGAAAATATTTTATTGCAAAAAGGTTGGGCAGCACTTATAAAAGACCATGAAGATGAGGCTTTCCGCTATTTTTTTCAAGCCTATGAAAAAGCCAAAGATGATAAGAATGAGCAAGATAAAGCAGAATCTTTGCTGTATTTAGGAATCTGTACATTTGGATCCAATCTTGAAAAGGGACTCCAATATGCTACGCAATCTTTAGAAATTTATACGAAATTAGAGAAAATTAATCCGGAAAAGTCTAAAATCGGACGAAGCAAATGTTTGCAATTAATCGGGACAATTTATACACGCCAAGGTAAATTTAAAGAAGCGATTCCGCTTAGCCGTGAAGTCGTCAATATCCTTGAAGATTTAGAAGATAAAAGCGGCACTTTAGGATTGGCTTATACAACTCTTGGAAATTTATATGATTCTAGAAAGATCTCAGATTCGGCAACTTATTTCTACAAACTGGCCTTAAGTGATTTCGAAAAATCAAATAATATTGCCTATTTGCCGACCGCTTATATCAGAATGGGCGAGCTTGAGCTTAAAACCCAAAATAAGGAAGCGAGTTTGGGTTATTTTAAAAAAGCGCTGGCTATTTCAATAAGTTCTGAAAATGACCAAGCGCACGCATCTTCATTGATTGCATTGGGTAAATGGTATTTCACTGCTAATAATTTAAAAGAAGCGCTGCATTATTTTCAGGAAGCAAATGCTATTGCGGTAAGCCTTTCTGATAAGATTTTTGAAATAAAAACTTTAGAACAGCTTATTGAATTATATGAAAAGCAACAGAATTTTAGGGAAGTTTCAACGCTCCAAAAGCGATTGCTGAAAATTAAGGAGGAATCTTATTCTTTGGAAAAAGCCAAAATCGGAAAAAGCCTCGAAGTGCAATTTGACACAGCCGAAAAGAATAGAAAATTGGCATTGATGTCAAAAGAAAGAGAGATTGCTAAGCTTACAAATTATATGCTCGCGATTTGCATCGTTGTGCTTCTGATCATTTTTATAACTGGATATTTCTACCTAAAAAATATAAACAAGCGCGATAAACAATTGCTAAAAACCAAAGGAGATTTGGTTGAAGCGCTTGAAAAGCAAAAAGAATTGAAAGAAATTCAATTTAAGAATGATCTTGACCACAAAGAAAGCCAGCTGAGCGCGATCACACTGCAAATGCTTCAGAAAAATGAATTGCTGGGCGAAATTAAGACAACTATCGAACAGCAGCAGCCTCTGTCTGAACAGCAACTAGTGAAAATGGTAAACCGCCATTTTGAGCAGAAAAATAATTGGGATGATTTCAATCTTTATTTCGAAAGCATCAACAAAAATTTCTACACGCGCTTGAAGCAAATCTACCCAGAAATTAGTGCAAATGATCTAAAAATTTGCGCGCTGATCAAACTAAATCTGTCGATAAAAGAGATGGCTTCTATCTTAAATATTTCTCCTGACAGCGTAAAAACGGCACGTTACCGACTCCGCAAAAAACTCCAAATGAATGCCGATGATAACCTGACAAGTTTCATTCTTTCGGTATAAAATTCTAATTGTCTACCTTATTTCTACGAGTATTTACAGGCTTGTCTACCTTTTGTCTACCTCATTTTTAAAGGTTTTGTAGTTATTTCTTATAATTTTGATAATGTTATTCTGATACAATTAATTGTTTTGAATTGTTTAAGAATTAATCAAAATTTCGGAGTTTAATTACGAATAAAGATGAATAGAAAAAAGCTTTTAATTTTTGGAATAATCCTCTTATTGGGTTTCGGATTATTTTATGTATACAATAATGTATTGTATAAAGAAAGTCGAAATATTGAGAAAGAAGAGTCGTTTTTCCTTCTTACTTCAGCTGATTTAATCAAGCAATACAAATCAGATTTGTCTAAATCGGATGAAAAATACCTAAATAAGACAATAGAAATTGAAGGAAAAATTACAGAGATATCCGAATCGACAATAACACTTGACAGCACCATTTTTTGCAGTTTTGATAAAAAAATAGGCCAAGAGAACCTAAATAAGAAGGTAAGAATTAAAGGAAGATGTATTGGTTTTGACGAAATGTTTAACGAAGTAAAATTTGACCAATGCACAATTTTAGAATAATGAAAAATATATTTCTCCTTTTTACATGCCTTTTTTCTGGTTTTGTGGCGAATGCTCAAGAAGATTTGCTTTCAAGTTTAGATTCAACCCAAGTTGAGGACACAAATGTAACTGCGGTTTTCAAAGGATTACAGATTATCACGCTCCAATCCACAAAATTGGCGGCTAAAAAAGAATTTTATTTCGTAGTTGCGCATCGTTTCGGAACTGTAAAGGACGGAATTTCTGAGTTCTTCGGATTTGACCACGCGACAACAAAAATAGGAGGAATTTATGGCGTAACAGATTGGCTTTCTGTCAGCGGATCGCGCCATACATTATCAAAAATGTATGAAGTAGGAGCGAAGTATAGATTATTCAGGCAAAATGATACTTTTCCAGTTGAAATTGTAGGCTATAGCACGATTGACATCAATAGTTTCTTAAAAAAAGAGGATTATCCAAAAATCGGATTTTCTGATCGATTGGCATTTATCCACCAGCTGTTGATTTCGAGAAAAATTTCTGAAAAACTTTCACTTGAATTGGCGCCGTCGTTCATACATAAAAATTTGTACAATCCAGAAATTGAGCGGGATAACCAGTTTTCAATCGCATCAGGAGGCAGAATGAAATTGACCCAAAGGCTTTCTCTTAATTTAGAATATGCCTACAATTTTGACAAACCTAGTTTTTACAATAATCCGCTGTCAGTGGGCTTGGATGTTGAAACCGGCGGTCACATTTTTCAATTATTGTTTACCAATTCACAGTCGATGACTGAAAGTGGCTATTTGACAAATGCCGCTGGCGATTGGGGCAAGGGAGATTTCTTTTTTGGATTTAATTTATATAGAGTTTTTTAGGATGAAAAAAATTGCACTGTTCTTAATTATTCTGCTCTTATCATTAGCCAGCTGTGATTCGAGCACTTATGAAGATATTCAGGAAGATACGATAATTGTTGGAAAAGTTACTTATACGACTCAAGTCAAAGCGATAATCGATGCCAATTGTGTCAGTTGCCATTCCGCTACCGGAAGCGCTTCTTTTCGACCAATGACGAATTATTTGGAAGTAAAAACAGCTTTTGAAGAAACAAACTTGGTCAGCAGAATCCAAAGACAAAACGGAGAATCTGGACAAATGCCGCAAACAGGAAGAATGTCTCAAGACAAAATAAATATCATAATTCAGTGGGGAACTGACGGATTACTAGAGAATTAAATTACGAAGAAACATGAAAAAGAACTTTTTTTTAATACTTTTATTACTTACATCCATTTCATTTTATGGACAAAAGTACATTACCAAAACAGGAAATCTAAAATTTGAAGCTTCAGTAGCTTCTTTTGAGGAAGTCGCTGCCGAGAATAAAAGTGCTTCTGCGGTTTTGGAAGCTTCTACTGGAGAACTCGCCGTTTTGGCGCTTATGAAAGGCTTCCGTTTTAAAGTGGCTTTGATGGAAGAGCATTTCAATGAAAATTATATGGAATCTGATAAATTTCCAAAGGCAACTTTTAAAGGAAAAATTGAAGATTTCAATATAGAAAAGACGATAAACGCTAAGACTTGCAAGATTTCTGGCGATTTGACGCTTCATGGCAAAACAAAAAAAATTACGTCCACAGCAAAAATATCAAAGTCAGGAAATGCAATAATATTGATAGGAAATTTTGAAGTTATGCCAGCAGATTTTGCCATAGAAATTCCGAAAATAGTAAGTAAAAAAGTGGCAGATAAAATCCAGATAACTTACAATTTATCATTAACAAATAAATAATCATGAAAAGAATTATACTATTTTTTCTGCTAGTTTCTGTGTTTTCAAATGCTCAGGAAAAAGAAAATAAAGATGTTTTCAACGTAGCGAGATTTGGAACTGTTGAAGAAATGAAACTCTTAGAAAGCAAAAATCAAGATACTATAAATGCAACAAATCCTGCTGGATTCACGCCGCTAATTTTAGCCTGCTACAAAGGAAATACGGCAGTTGCGACTTATTTGATTCCGAAAGTAAAGGATATAAATTTTAATACTTCAAGCGGTTCTGCGCTTGCGGCGGCTTCTGTGAAAGGAAATGTTGCCTTAGCGAAATTGCTTCTAGAAAACAAAGCAAATCCAAATCTTGCCGATGGTTCTGGAATGACGCCTTTACTTTATGCAATTCAATTTAAGAATAAAGAATTAGTCGAGCTTCTGCTAAAATTTAAGGCAGATAAAAAACTAGCGGATAACAGCGGCAAATCGCCATTTGAATATGCAATCTTTACTAAAAACCAAGAAATTATTAACCTTTTTAAAAACTAACACAATGAAAAAAACACTACTATTTTTATTATTCAGCGTTTCATCGCTGAGTTCTCATGCCCAAACTAAATCGACCGGCGTCGTAAATTTAATGATAGGAATGACGGCCAAATTAGATTTAAACAGCGCAACTTCTGTGGCGACATTGACGCTTACTGGTCCGTCTGATCGATGGTTTGCATTACAATTCGGATCATTTTCTGAAGGACAAGGAATGGAAGCAGGCCAAGACGTAGTTTATTTCAACGGAACAACTTTGGTCGATGCTGTTCACAACGGAGTTGGTTCAGCGCCTTCTGCAGACACAAACAACTGGACTGTTGCTTCAAATACAGTAGCTTCAGGAACTAGAACTATCGTAGCAAATCGTGCATTTAACACATCATCATCAGGAGACTATACTTTTGTTTATGCAAACGGAACAATTGATTTTGCTTATGCAAGAATGAGTTCTGCGAGTTTTTCTTTAGCTTATCATGGAGGCGGAAACAGGGGGTACGTGATCGGAGCGCCAATTACAACTGCTTTGGGAGTTGGAGAATTTGAGGCAGCAAAAATTGCGTTGTTTCCAAATCCAGCTAATAATGCTTTTTCAATCAAGTCAAATGATGAGATCAAGTCTGTAATTGTATATGACACAAACGGAAAACAAGTAGCAAAATTTGCTAACCAAAAAGAATTATTGGATATTTCTTCTTTGCATACGGGACTTTATTTCGTAGAAATTCAGAATTCTGAAGATCAAATTTCTATTGAAAAGCTGCTTAAAAAATAATACGTTACTATTTTTTAAATAAAAAAGATGAGCTCATAAACTCATCTTTTTTTGCTTGAAATAATTTTACTTTTAAATTTCTAAATTTTTTATCATATAAATCTAAGCTTTGTAGTATTTATTTTTGTCTCATAATATTGAAATTTTAGAAGGAGCAACGCCATATTTTTTCTTAAAGGCAAAGGAAAAATGCGACAAATCTTCAAAACCTACATCCAAATAAACTTCTGAAGGAGATTTTGCTTTTTCACTCATCAAAAAATAAGCTTCCTGCAAGCGTCTTTGCAAAAGCCATCTACTTGGCGTGTCTTGAAATGTCTTCTGGAAATCTCTTTTGAAAGTAGCCAAACTTCTTCCGGTCAAGTAGGCAAATCTTTTCATCTGTACGTTGAAATGAAAATTTCGATTCATGAAAGCTTCTAGATCAATCTTTCCAGGCTCGCTGAAATCGAATAAAATATCTTTTAATTCTGGATTTATTTTTATCAGAAGATAGACAGCTTCTTTTATTTTCAGCCTAAAAATTTCTTCATTATTCTCTTGTGGCAATTGAAAGTAAACCAGTAAAGATTCCATAAAACTCTTGTAAAGCGGATTATGTGGCACATTTACAATCGCTTCATCCGTTTTTTTTCGGTTGGCTGTATAATTAATTTCTTGGCTGATTTCGCGCAAAATATCCTGGCTCAAAAAAAGCGAAATAGATTTGTAATCGCCATTTTCTGGAGGCAATTTTAAAAATTTAGCCAATCGGTTTCGAGTGCTTAATCGAAAATCCCCTTCTTGAGAATGATAACTGTTTTTTGCATCCCAAGCCGTGACTGTGCCAGCAATCTGGTAGCTGAAAACATGCTCAGGGATGAAATTTTCTCCTTCTCTGCTTTTTGAAAAATAACAAGAATAGAGAATTTGCGGTTTTTTAATTTCCTCTTTTTCGTTCATATTGTAAATTTAAAAAAATAGCAACAGAAATATGCCAAATTGATTGTATTTCTGTTGCTGAATTGATTAAAACTGGCTGATCAAAGCTTTCGGTTCTAAATGAGCCTCTAATCCATAAACTCCAAATTCTCTTCCAATTCCAGATTGCTTGAAACCGCCGAAAGGTGCCTCTGGATCGTGTCCCAAACCGTTAATCAAAACACGTCCGGCGTTGATTCTAGAAGCAACATGCATTGCCCTTTCGTTCGTTCCCGCGCTCACATAAGCCTGCAAGCCATAAACAGTGTCGTTGGCAATTTCAATAGCTTCTTCTTCAGTTTTGTAAGTAATAATCGAAAGTACTGGTCCAAAAATTTCTTCTTGGGCAATTCTCATCTTGTTGCTTACGTTGTAAAAAACGGTTGGCTTAACAAAATTTCCATCTTCAAGGCCTTCCGGTTTTCCAAGACCTCCGACAAGAATGTCTGCGCCTTCTTCAATTCCCAATTTGATATAATTTTGAACTCTCTCATATTGTTTTTTGCTGACCATTGGCCCAACAGCCGTAGTTTCATTTTTGGGATTTCCGACAGGAAATTGAGGAATCACTGTTTTTATAATTTCTTTCACTTCTTCCAAACGATTTTCTGGAATAAGAAGGCGCGTTCCTGCAACACAAGCCTGGCCGCTATTCATGAAAGACGCCATCAGAGCCATCGGAATTGCTTTTGAAAAATCGGCATCATCTAAGATAATATTCGGAGATTTTCCGCCAAGTTCCAGCGTGATTCTTTTCATGGTGTCGACGGCTTCTCTGGCGATAGTTTTTCCAACAAAAGTAGAACCCGTGAAAGAAATTTTTGCAACATCCGGATGACGGCTGATGGCAGTTCCGACAACGTCGCCCAAGCCATTTACGATATTGAAAACGCCATCAGGAAGTCCGGCTTCATGAATACATTCTGTGATTAACTGCGTTTGCATGGCACTCATTTCGCTTGGTTTTATAACGACTGTGCAACCTGCGGCGATGGCTGTAGCTAATTTTCCGCAGACAAAACCGTTGCTTGAATTCCATGGAATGATGATTCCCACTACGCCGATTGGCTCTAAAACAACATCAGAATTGCCCATTTTTTTAATGAATTCATATTTTTCTAATGTTGAAATTGCTGAGGTAAAAGCACTTAAAGAAAATTCCATGCTCATTTTTGCAAATCGCAGCGTTCCTCCATATTCTTCTACGACAGCATTGATCAGTTCTTCTTTTCTTTTGGAAACAGCCTGGTGAAGGCGTCTTAAATAGTCAATTCGTTCTGCTTTTGTAGTCTTAGAAAAAGTCTTGAAAGCTTTTTTCGCGGCAGCAATTGCAATTGCTGCATCTTCTTCATTTCCAAGCTGTACTTGCCCTGCTAGTTGGTTTGTTGTCGGATTTATCAGGTCGAACATTTGGCTTCCTTTTGGAGTCACAAAGCTTCCATCGATATAAATTTTGTCGATCGTTTTCATATAATTTGTTTTAATTATTTATTGGACAAAGTTCGAATATTAATAAAGCGATGATTTTGCTGTAAAGCTCAATTTCGTTTGTTTTAAAGCTCATTTTTTTAAGTATAGTAAGCAAAACAGCTATTAATTTTAGCTAGTTTTTATATTATATTTTAGGAATTACAGCTTTTTCAGAACCTGATTTTTTACCAGTCCCGAAGAGACGTTTCAATAGTTCTTTTTTCAAACACCCACCGATTCCAAAATTATAGCGATAGTGCTTTTAGTTCATTTTTGCTTTTCAAAGACATTCTTTTAGAACTTATCATAGAGCCATTTCAAATCAAATCTATTTTTAATTTAAAACGTATTATTTTGAAAAACAGGTATTTATGCGTATTTCGGAAATTTTTTAAAGTGCTAATTTCGTCTTAATAAATTTTAAATGGAAGGAAATTAGTTGAAGAACATAAAATCTAATGTGGACCAAACCACTATCTAAAGGGGCGGTATCTGAAAAGCCAAACGAGTAAGAATTAAACTTAAATTAAACACAAAATGAGCACAACAGCAGAAAAAAAATCGAGTCGTTTAATCGGAGCGTATCTTGTAAATGGCACAATGGGAAATGTAGGAACTCCAGGAGCTCCAATCATGCACTTTTCTTTAGTAGTAGTTCCTTCGGCAAATACCGTTTCAGGAACTGTTGAAATCACTCAGGCAATTGCGCATTCTGGTGATATTATCATTAAAAACGTAAAAGGTGTAATTCGTTCTACAGGTTATGGAAACATAACTAAAGTAGTTTCACTTGAAGGTCAGTACGTACAGTCGGTTCCCCGCCAGCTATAGGATCTTTTCTAGCAAACTTTTCAGCTCACATGGCTATCGATGACAATTGGGATGGAAAAGGAGGATTTACTTATGCAAACCATGACGTTGAAGATGTTCCTGTAAAAAAAGCATAAGGATTAAATCTGGAAAGTAATTTAAGCTTTCACATCAAAATTTAAAGGCGCTACAATCAATTGATTGTGGTGATTTTTGTTTGAGAAGTCCGTTGGGCTTCAGTTTTGCAATACTATATATAAAAGATGAAATTTTACATTTAATATGCCAATCTTCTGAAAGCCAATGCTATTGGATTTTTTATAGTTTTATAAAACACAATCTGCGTCAATTTTTAGATAAATTTCTTCGTGATTGAGGCAAAAAGGCTATTTTTGCTCGCAAATTTTAATACAAAATACTATGAACGAATTAGTGGAAAAAATCAACGCAGAAATCGAAATTTTCAAGAAAGAATCAGCATCTCACCTTGGTGGCGTAAAAGCTGCAGGAGCTCGTGCTCGTAAATCAACATTGGAATTGACAAAACTTTTCAAAGATTACAGAAAAGTTTCTATTGAAGAGTCAAAAAAATAATACTCTTTAAAAGCCCTTTGAGAAATCAAGGGGCTTTTTTTTGATATTAAAAGTAATTATCAAAGGCTCAAATTTTTATAAAATTGTGAATATCTATTTTAGAAATTGCGGTTGTTTTTTCCTTGTAAAATCTATCTTTGGCATCCTTAAAAAAATATAGTATGAGCGCAACTTGGTATGAATGCAAGGTAAAATATAGAAAAGTAGATGAAACTGGAGCACAGAAGATTGCAACAGAGCCTTATTTGGTAGATGCAATATCTTACACAGAAGCCGAAAAAAGAATTAATGAAGAAATGGCCGCTTATGTCAGTGAAGAATTTAAAATCACAAATATAAAAGTAGGCAATTATGCAGAAATTCATCCTTTTGAAAATGCAGACCGCTGGTTTAAATCAAAAGTTTCGTTAGTGTCTTTTGATGAAGAAAGTGGCAAGGAAAGAAAGTCAAACATGTATTTGCTGGTGCAGGGAAATGACGTAAAAGAAGCCTATGACAATACGGTTCAGGTAATGAAAAATACCATGGGAGATTATACTATTCCAGCAATTTCTGAGTCTCCGATCATGGATGTTTTTCCTTATTTCAGTGGGGAAGAAGGCGAAGCAGAGCAATTGGAAAGATTCAATGCGCTGAAAGCTTCCAGGCCAGTTTTAGAAGAAATAGAAGACACGGGCGAATTTCTTGAAGTTGAAGAGGCAATCTAAAAATAGCAGATTAAAGATAAAAAGGGGATTTGAAGTCCTCTTTTTTTTTAGAATATAATTTATAAATCTCACTGTCAAGTGGCTTAAAAGTGTAATACTCTGAGAAATCCTATAATGCAACTTCAGATTTAATTTTCTATTTTTACGGCTAAATAACAAAAACAAAA
Source organism: Flavobacteriaceae bacterium PS02334 (assembly GCA_029959295.1). Classification (GTDB taxonomy): domain Bacteria; phylum Bacteroidota; class Bacteroidia; order Flavobacteriales; family Flavobacteriaceae; genus Flavobacterium. Next base: position 418,434 of record JASCOH010000002.1, read on the forward strand.
CATGGCATCAGGATTTTTTGCAATTTTAGATGATATAGCGTCGTTGATGGATGATGTTGCGGTAACCAGCAAGATAGCAACCCAAAAAACCGCAGGAATATTAGGCGACGATTTAGCTGTTAATGCTGAAAAAGCTACAGGCTTTCTTTCTTCGAGAGAACTTCCTGTGCTGTGGGCAATTACAAAAGGTTCTCTCATTAACAAGATAATTATTATTCCGATTGCCTTGCTTTTGAATGTATTTTTTCCTGTAGCTATTAAAGTTATTCTTGTGCTTGGCGGATTTTATCTGGCTTATGAAGGAGTTGAAAAAATAGTAGAATACTTTTTTCATGCTGCTCCAGAAGGCCATGAAGTTATTGAAGAAGCTACTGAAGACAATTCTGAAGCTGAAAAATCTAAAATTAAATCTGCCGTAACTACTGATTTCATCCTTTCCGTGGAGATTGTGATCATTGCTTTGGGAACCGTTTTAGACAGCACCCTGACTATACAAATAATCACGGTTTCTGTCGTAGCCCTTTTGGCAACAATCGGAGTTTATGGAATAGTTGCGCTTATCGTTAGAATGGATGATGCTGGCTTCAAGCTTATTAAGCGTTCGAATGATAAGGGGATTTTGGCAACACTGGGCCATTTCTTGGTAAAAGCTTTGCCAATAGTAATCAGATTTTTAGCAGTAGTCGGAACAATTGCCTTGATTTTAGTCTCTGGAGGTATTTTTGTACACAATATCGAATACTTGCATCATATCCTTCCTAATTTTCCTTCCATTGTCAAGGAATTCGCGCTTGGTTTAATAGCAGGACTGCTTGTAGTGGGAATTGTAACAGGTGTCAAAAAGCTAATCGCTGTGGTTAAATCTAAAAAAGCAACTAATTAAACGACTGCTAAAAGTTTGAAAGCACTTTTCAAGCGTTCCATATAAAGCAACTCAACCTCAGCACTACATTATTTTTTTTCTCAAAAAGAGATTATGAATATTTATATATTCGCAAAATGAGATTTTTTAATTGAGTTTTAAAATTAATTTTATAAATAGGAAAGTTCTGAATTCATATCGCCCCGCAGGTTTTTCAATTTTGCTCATTATTTATTATGGCAGTTTTTGCTTTATAAATGTACGTTAAAGCCCTACTTTGACCATGTAATAATGGTTAATTTTGTAAAAAGTTAATCACATCCATAAGAAAATATAATGCTTGGCACCAAAAAGGAGAAAAAGGAAGAGAAAAAAAAGAAAGAGAGAACAGCAACGCATTTATTGCCCTGGGTCACAGCTGTAGCCATGTTTATCCAGTCTTTAGATGGCACAATTCTTAATACCTCTTTGCCAGTAATTGCTAGAGATATGGAATATTCTCCAACCGAAATGCATTCTGTTATTGTTACTTATGCGCTTACGCTGGCTTTGTTTATTCCGCTTTCCGGATGGCTGGCCGATAAATTTGGCACAAGAACCATGTTCATGATTGCAGTTGGTCTGTTTGTTGCCGGTTCTTTATGCTGTGCTCTTTCTGTAGACCTTTTTACTTTCAATCTTTCCCGAGTGTTGCAGGCCATCGGCGCTTCAATGATGGTTCCCATCGCAAGGCTGGCTATTTTGTACCAATATCCGAAAAGCGAACTTTTAAAAACAATGAATTTCATAACGGTTTTTGGACTTTTGGGAATGGTAGTAGGCCCAAGTTTAGGAGGATTTTTATCCGATAACTTTTCATGGCACTGGATTTTTTTAGTAAATGTGCCCATCGGACTGATTGGCATTTCGATGGCAAAAAGAATTATGCCTAATTTTAAAAAGGCTGTTGGAAGGTTTGATTTCAGGGGATTGATGTATTTCAGTCTCGCATTAATCGTAATAACGATGGTCCTTGAGCTGATTAGTACAGGACTTACGCATTGGATGTTAATTTTAGCAGGCTTGTTGCTGTTTAATCTTCTGGCTGTAGTTTATTTTGTCCATTATAAAAAAACGGAAAAGCCAATTATTGATCTCAGGCTTCTAAACATAAAAACACTTAGAATCGGACTTTCGGGCAGCCTTATTACAAGGCTGGGAATCGGAGGCCTGCCGTTATTATTGCCCCTTATGTTGCAAACCGGATTTGGCTATTCGGCATCAACGGCTGGCTTGCTATTATTGCCCTCGGCATTGGCAAATGTAGCAGTAAAACCTTTTATTGTTCGCATTATTAAGGCTTTGGGATATAGAACTGTTCTTATAAGCAACACCATTTTACTAGGATTGGTATTGATTGTATTAGGATTTGTCGAGCGCGACACGCCATTGGCCTATTATATTTTATTGATGGTTTTCTACGGATTTTTCACATCCATTCAAATGTCGGCTATGAACACTATTACTCTAGTCGATTTGGATGAAAACACAAAAAGCGGCGGCAATACTATGCTGGTAATCATGCAGCAGCTTTCTGTAAGTTTTGGCGTATCAGTAGCCAGTCTTGTGCTTTCCTTCTTCCAGTCTGATGCTTTTGACATGAATCTTACACAGCCTTTTCATTACACTTTTATATGTTTGGCGATTTTTACCATTCTTTCAAGCCTTACTTTTAGCAGATTAGGCAAAACTGATGGAAGCGGTTATGTATAAATTACAGCTGAATTCAAGTTGCATTTTTTACAAAATTCTTGTTCAAAACAGTTTTTCTGCCATCAGCAAAGCTACTTTTTTTGTCCGCTCAGATGAGGCATTTTAGAATAATCGGTAAGTCCCAATTTATTTCCGAAAGGATCAGTAAACTCCACGGAAAGCCCAGTCATGATCTCAAACGGTTCGCTTAAAAATGCAACGCCTTTTCGTTTCAGCTCTTCATATGCCTCTCGGACATTGTCAACAGTAAACCAAATTGTAGGTTTTGCATTTTGCATAGTGCTGAGAATAATTGCGGGTTCGCTGTCGCCAACTTTAAAAGCGGCCATTCCTTTGTCGGCAAAGTCAAATTTGATTTCAAGCCCAAGTTTGTTTTTATAAAATTCTTTTGCCGTGTCAAGATTGTCGGCCGGCAGAAAGAAATTGTCGTAGTCTTTGATATTCATAGTTCTTCTGATTTTATTTGAGAAAGGTCGATTCCAAGTTTTGTAAATTCTTCTTGCCCCTTGTCAGTGATAAAAAAATGCTTGTCTCCAGATTTCTCTTTTGTAATCCATCCTTCACCAATAAATTTTTCGAAAAGAAGTGTCCCAAGCTTCCCGCCAATGTGAGTATAGCAGGTTTTTGCTGGTTTTTTGCCTGTTTGTTTTATCATAATGCTATCGTTTTATATTTATTGCTAACATTTTGGAACTTGCGTTTTGGCAGAAGTAGAAGTACAAAAGCGGATCATGATTAAAATATTGCTGTGGGTTTTTCTCCATAGGTTCCACTTTAGCAGCTAACTTATCCTTTACAATAATAGCCAATAAATCAATAAGGTGATTGCCACTTTCTAAATTAATTTGATAAAATAATTTAGATATATGTCTGGCTTTTTTTGCATATTATTTTGAATAAGTGATATTTTGCTGAATTTTTTCAAGTGATATATCCTTATTAGCTTTGGCTTTCCAGATATTTTCAAGATCAACTATTATTACCAATTTCTTATGAATACCTATTACTCTTTTGAGTCTGGAGAACAATCTGAGGCTTATATAAATTTCATCAAATATAAAGCAATCGCCTTCTAAAACTAAATGGTATTTATAAATTCCCTTTCCCAAAAATAATTTATTTTAGCATTATGCAACCAATTGTCATTACTACAGCGCAGGCCAGGAAAATCATTCTTAATGCTTCTGGACTTGCCCGAAAAGGGCAGTTCGGTCAAGGCAAGGAGGCAGTATATCGTGTAATAGACCACTTGGGTTTCCTGCAGCTTGATACAAATTTTGTTGTAGAAAGAGCCCATCACCATGCCCTTTTTGCGCGCATACCCGATTATGAAATTGAATGGCTGGCAGAACTTTGTGAAGAAGGGCGCATTTTTGAGTATTTTGCCTCTGATGCAGGCTATATCCCGATGCAGGATTTCCGATTTTCACTGCCTGTAAAAAAATCTTTTGAAGAAAATCGCAAGCCCCTTACTAAGCCTGAAATACGAATGATGGAGCAGATCATAGAAAGAGTAGAGCGGGAAGGGCCGCTCATGGTTACGGATTTTGAAAATGACCGTCTAGAAATCAGCTCGGGTTGGTGGGATTGGAGGCCGGCGAAAGTGGCGCTGGAAAGGCTGTATCTTGAAGGAAGCCTGACAATTGGCCGAACGAAATCTTTCCAGAAAGTATATGACCTGCCTCACAATACTGTTCCGCGCGAAACCGACCTTGTTCTGCCAACAGCTGAAGAATATGCACGTTATATAATTCTCCGTACGCTTCAGGCGCTAGGTATTGCATCAGTTAAAGAAATGTCATGGCGCAGCCGCCGCGTAAAAAGCAATCTGGTCAAAAATGAAGTGGAATTAATGGCGAAGGCGGGAAAGATAAAGACCGTTATTGTGGAAGGCATCAAAGGACCGCTTTATATGCTGCCTGATCAGGAGATCAATGTTGAGGTTTCCAGCGAAGTATTCATTCTTTCGCCTTTCGATGTTCTCAACGTTTTCCGCTACCGACTGAAGGATTTTTTCAATTTTGATTACCAGATCGAGTGCTTCGTGCCAGCTTCCAAGCGCATTTATGGCTATTTTTCATTACCTATTCTTGCAGGCGATACCTTTATTGCAAGAATGGATGCCAAAGCTGACCGCAAGCAAAGGATACTGCTTGTTCATAATATTCATTTTGAGCCTTTTGCTATTGATAAAGCTATTTTGGAAAAGTTTGCAGATGCCATAAAGGCGTTTGCAGAATTCAACAACTGCAGGGAGATTGTCTTTGGAAAATCAAATAATGAAAGCTACATCAAAACGATAATTAATAATTTATAGGATTTTTTTGCATATTCCAAATTTGGGAAGATGGCGTGTGCAGGCATGACGCTTCAGCAACTTCGTAAGATATGTAAAAAGCCCGTCAAGCTGAACATTAATAAATTATTAAATCATATTTATGTAAAATTATCGAAGTCCATTTCAATTAAATTTGTTACGCCTCTCTTCTAATCCAAAAACAAACCATGGACACTAATTTTGTCAAAAGCTTGCGTGACGGAGATGATTCCTATTTTAGGAAAATCTATGATCTTCATCATTTCAAAGTATTTAGCTTTGTGAAAAAATATACTGCCCAGCTGGCAGATGCAGAAGACGTGACTCAAAATGTTTTTATCCATCTGTGGAACTATAGAGCGAAATTAGATCCCTCTATTGACCTGGAATCAATCCTGTTCAAGACTTCAAGGCAGGAAATCTCAAAATGGTACAAGAAGCAGAATCTTATTTTTTCAGTAGAGGAAAAACAGCTGATCAAAGATCTTGACAGCGCTGAAGAAAATGGAGAATCTTTGGATTCTAAAATGGAAGAGATAGGGCTCTTGCTTAAGCAGATTCCAGAACGGAGAAGAAAGATTTTCGCATTATATATCTTCGAAGAACTTAGCCATAAGGAAATAGCTTCCAAAATGGATATGTCCCCAAGTGCTGTAGCAAACCAAATTTCGAAAACGCTGCAGTTTCTCAAAAAAAATTCAGTAAAGCACCACGAAATTTACTGGTTTGCTTTCGCATTCCTCGGAAGCAATTGCTGATTTCATTTTTGTAAAATTATTTATAGGGCTTTCCATCAAAGCCTCCTTCTTTTAGCTTCGCCATTGACTACGGATCTAATATGCTCCGTTTATGCCGGAAAGGCAAAAGATTCATTTATATAATATTCTTCTTGTTTATTAACAAATCGTTAAGACTGTTGCATCCCGTGATTTCTCGGATAAAAAAAATCTAATGTAATATAAGGGAATGATAGGGGATTTCCCAAAATATTAAAGAAATAGTAGGATGAGGTCTAAAAAAGAAATCGAGGACAGTATAAAGAAAAATTGGAATGAAACGCCTGGCAAAGGAATACTTTCAGAAGAAATTAGATTGAGAATGTGGAAGAATATCGAAAAAGCCACTATCCGCAGGAAGAAACGCACCTACCGATGGATCGCTGCCGCCTGCATAGCTTTTCTTTTGTCAGTTGCAGGATACCAGTCGCTGTTCTATACTTCTTTTTCATCTTCCAAAACTATAGTTTCTACTAAAACTTTTCCACAAGATATACGCCTGCTTCGTTTGCCTGACGGTTCGAGAATTTGGGTAAACCAGAATACTGAAATTGAATATCCTGAACAATTTGCAAGTAATGAAAGGGTAATAAGCCTTAAAGGTGAAGCTTTTTTTGAAGTTGCAAGAGATACTTTAAGGCCATTTATTATAACTTCTGGTGAAATCAGGACAACAGTTCTTGGAACTTCTTTTAATGTAAAGGCTTATAAAGGCATAGCGCCCGAAGTGCATGTAAGAAGCGGGAAGGTAAAAGTGGAAAGCAGCCAAAATACCGTGTATCTGGAAAAAGGCTTTGCAGGAATATTTAATGCCGGCTCAAAAAAAATCAATAAGCAAAAAAGCGGCATTCTAGAGCCAGAATGGAAGAAAACACTGCTTGATGTTGACGGCATCACGCTAGAGCAGGTAATCGAAAAGCTTCAGCCAATACAGCCATTTATTGTAAAATATACCGATGATAATTTAAAAAATCTAAGGATAAAAGGAACTCTTGATACCAGGCATGGACTTGCAGAAGTGCTGAAGACATTATCCTTTGCCTTGGGATTAGAAATCAACCCAGTGGATAATGGTACCTACTCCATAAGTAAATTAAAGATCTAAAAAAATGCCTGATATGGCGCTACAATTACAATTTTATATTCAACCCAATAACTGCAAATTATCAATTATGAACAACGCTTTTTCTAAGCAATCCTCCATTGCTATCCGGATTTTATTCTTTTGCCTGTTTTTCGGAACAACCATCTTAAGGGCACAATCCGGAACTGTTTCGGTAGATTTCAAAAATGCTTCTCCAAAAGAGATTATCGAAAATCTAGAATCCCGTACGCCTTACAAATTTGTATACCAAAAAGATATAAATCTCGATTCGCCTAGAATTACTCTTAAAAAGGAAAATGTTTCCATAGACGAGATGCTTAAGGAAATGCAATCCCTCACAAACCTCAATTTCATGAGAAATGAGAATAATATTGCCGTCATTAATAAGCCAAGCGTAAAAAAAAAGGGAAAGATAAGCGGAAAAACGGTTGACAATACCGGACTTTCCTTGCCTGGCGCCACTATTAAGCTGGTTGAGAATGGCCTGTCTGCAATTGCTGACAGTGACGGGAATTATTCCTTGGCCACAGAACCTGGAATTTACACTGTGGAAGCCAGTTATATGTCATACCAGACACAAAAAATTACCGGAGTCAAGGTTATAGAAAATAGCATCACGCCACTGAATATTGCTCTCAAGGAAGATGCTCAGTCACTGGAAGAAGTAGTAATTACCCAGACTTATCAAAAAGCCACTGCTTCAACAGAGGGAATGCTTCTGGAACAAAAGAAAGCGGCCCAGTTCTCTGACGGAATCTCAGCCGAGCAGATTGCTCGCACGCCAGACAAGGATGTTGGCGCATCTTTAAAACGCATAACAGGAGTAACTACAGTTGATGATAAATACGTAGTTGTCCGTTCCATGGGAGAACGATGGAACCAGGCGGTAATGGATGGGATAAATCTTCCCAGTACTGATGCTTACCAGCAGAATTTTGCCTTTGACATTATTCCGACTGCGATGGTGGAAAGCATTGTAGTAAGCAAGACGGCTACGCCAGACATGAATGCCAATTTTGTCGGAGGATCTGTCGAGATTAGGACGAAAGCCATACCTAAGGAAAACTTTACAATTTTTTCTGTAGGGACTTCCCACAACAGCCGAAGCACTTTCAAAGATCGTCTCACCAAACAGGAGGGAAGCAATGACTATCTCGGGTTTGATGACGGTACGAGAGATTACCCGACCGGATTGGCCGCCATCAGCCTGCCTGCCACCGAAGCTGAAGCTGCGCCTTTTTTAGATCAGTCTAAAAAGTTTACGCAAGACAATTTTACTACCTATAAAACCTACACCGCACCAGGAAACTCCCTGCAATTTGCCCTTGGGCGCTCCTATGACTTGAAAAATAACGGTCGATGGGGTTTCGTAGGCTCATTGATATTTAAAAATACCCAAGAGCAGTTAAAGATAGACCATACGGAAAGGGGACGCTTTATGGAAAACACTCTTTTTGTTCCAGAAGGCACCAGCGCAAGCACAGGCATTACCAAATATTCGGTCTTGGAACAATATGGCTTCAAAAATTCTGGCGCTTCCTATACTTTTAATTCCACGCTTGGAGGTATGCTTAATGCAGGAATCCAAATAGGAAACCACCGCATTTCTGTCCGAAATACTTATATGCACATTTATGACAGCAAGCTTACTCAGATTACGGGATGGGATCATTACGGCTCTTCTATTCCTTCTATAATTGAGGGAGGCGATCTTGCGTTCACGCAGGAAACCAGCTATCCTATCTACCAAAACCTCCTGCAAAATAAGATAGAAGGCAACCACCGTTTCAATAAATTGGAAGCCAATTGGTTTGCTTCTTACAATCTGATTTCTAAAGATACCAAAGATGCCACTTTTCTGCAGTCTTACCGTAAAAAAGTAGGAGATGATGTTCTGCTGTATAACATGGTATATAACAACGGTGGAAAATATCCAATGAGCCGTGGCTATTATACCAATGACGAGACTGACTATAATTGGGGTTTCAATGCCAGCTATGCTTTTGACTTTGGAATTTTTCGCAATAGCATCAAGGCAGGATATTTTGGCAGCTATAAAGAAGCATCCAACCGCCAAGAAGATGCTTCGCTTCGGTCAGTCGGACACAATGAAACGGAAATCAATATTCCTATTTCTCAATTGCTAGACGGGTCGCACTATAATTGGGGTGGTTATGGCTGGCAGAATTTAGGATATTATGGCAATGAATATGCAGGTATAGTCAAGGCACATGCGCCTTTCCTGATGTTTGATAATAAGATAACAGATTATGTCCGCCTGGTTTGGGGAATGAGAGCAGAAAGCTATGTTTATACGCAGGTTTCAAGCCAGGCCAGCAATCCTGGAGATTTTGAAGCAGAACAGAAGGACGACCAAAAGTGGCAGTATCTTCCGTCGGCAAGCTTGATAGTCAGTCCCACTTCAAAGATGAATATACGTCTTGGTTATAGCAAGTCGGTATTGCGCCCCCAATTTTCTGAGCGTCTGAAGATTCCTTATTTCGATCCTGTCCGTTCGGCCTATATATTGAATTGGACAGATGGAATAGTATCCTCTGTAGCAGAAAATTATGACTTTAAATTCGAATGGTTTCCTTCAATGGGCGAGATTCTATCTTTTGGCATATACAGCAAAAATATCATGGATCCGATTGAGGCGGTGACACAAATACAAAGCGAAGGTACCCGCTATATCTTTAATACCAACTCGCACAGTGCCAAGCTTAACGGTGTTGAACTCGAGGTCTATAAAAACTTATCTTTTCTTGGCGAAGGTGAAATTTTGCAGCACCTATTTGTCTTGGGGAATGCAGCCTTTAACGATACTAAAGTCACTTCCTTCGTCAATCTGGACGGCTCGGGAGGGCTCTATAAAGCAGATCGTCCACTTTATGGGCAATCGGCTTATACTTATAATTTAGGTATAGAGTATGCTGGCGAACGCATGGGCTTCGGGATTCGCCATAATGCTTCTGGCGACCAGTATATACAGGTAGGCTTTGATTATATAGCAGAAGAAATCCGCATGCCTTATGCGACTACTGACGCCCAAGTAAGCTATAAATTTTTCAAGGAGAAGAACTTCGAATTGAAGTGCGGGATAAAAAATCTTTTTGACACTCCTATCGAAACATATAACAATTTTAACAGCTATATGGGAAAAGTGAAGGAAGGATATGAATATGGAGACAATCCTCGAGACCGCTATACATTAGTGTCAGGCGCTACCAAACATTATGATGAAGGCATCGACAGGGTTTTATACAAAGCTTGGAATGGCAGAACGATAAGCCTGACCGTTAATTATAATTTTTAATTGCTATTTGATGAAGGGCTTGTCAATGTAAATTTTACTTTCAAAAGCAACTCTTAAAATTAAGAAACCATTAAGACTATAGCCCTAGCGTGATTTTTTTTGAAAGAAAAATCTAATAGATATAGAAGTACATCATGAACTGTTTTGCGGCCGGAAACAATTTGTGAATTTAGATTTGTGTTCTTTGAAAAACTGCAAGCAATCGATAAAATGTCTCCGGCTTATGGAATCTTCTCTCCAAATCTACCATCGTAAGAACGAATATAAAAGGTAACTCAAGATTTATCATGTCCCGAGGCATTTGTGTTTGCTTGCATTTTAAATGTCCAGACACTGCTCTTTCACATAGTTAACCCTGAAAGTGAAAGCAGGAAATCAGGGATTGCGACTCATGCGGTAAACTGAGGAGCAAATTAGGAAACTTTACCAAAAGCGAAAGACCCAAGGGAAGAAAATTTGCTGCTCTCCCCAAAGGCCTCTAAAATTAATGCAGCAATATAATTAAAATTTAATTATCATGAAAAAAATATTTTTGCTGGTAATGGCAGCCGCTGGTTTGTACTCCTGCCAAAACGATGATGTTGCTACTACTGATTCTTCTTTTGCGATGAAAGCTTCTGGAGCAGATTATAATGTATGTTCTCCAGCATTGCTTGACACTATCGTGAGCGGTGATCTTACTGCTGCAAATGGCCCTCACGTTTGGACCAAAGACCGAGTATGGACAATCAGAGGCGTACTTCGCGTAAAAGGAACAACGCTTAAAATCAACCCAGGAACATTTATAAAGGCAGACCCAACACTTACTACAGGCGCAAACGGAGTTTTAGTTATCACTAAAGATGCTCAGATTAACGCAGTAGGAACGCCAACCGAGCCAATTGTTTTTACTAGCTGGAAACTTTTAGATTGCAATGCTGCTAACGCACCTGCACCAGGAGATTTTGGTGGCGTGGTATTGCTAGGAAATGCTCCTGTAAATACAGGTTCTGTTACTAATATAATTGAAGGATTAGGAGACCAGCCGAATCCAGAAGATTTTTATTTCGGAGGTTCTACTTCTGGACATGATGCCGGTAGCTTGCAATACGTGCGTATCGAATATGGCGGAAGAAAATTAACTCCTGACGTAGAAATCAACGGATTGACATTTGGAGGAGTAGGAAATGCAGGCTTGAATGTAAATACTACTAAAATTCACCATATCCAAGTAACTTATGGTACTGATGATTCTTATGAATGGTTTGGTGGTACTGTAAATGCAAGAAATCTGGTTTCATTTGCTCCAGAAGATGATAATTTTGATTTTGACTGGGGTTTTGCAGGTTCTATCAATTATGCCTTGGCTTTGGCAGATAGAAATTCTACGCACAGCTTAAGTGGCGGTAATCCAGATTCAAATGGAATTGAATTGGATAACGATGCTGCGGGTTCTGGCAACACTCCATTTACAAGACCTATTATCAATCACTTGTCTGTGATAGGCGTAAGTTCTGCAGATGCGGGTTCGTATGAAAACGGTATACACGTAAGAAGAAACGGACGCATAACATTGCTAAACTCAACAGTTGCAGGTTATGGTGTTGACGCACTTCCAAACAGATTTGCTATTAATATAGAAAACCCTTCGTTAGCTGCAAACAGCTCATTTAACAATGTTGGGGTAAATTCTTATAGAACATCTCCTTTTACATTTCCAAGTTCAATTACGAATGTAACAGAAGCGACTAGTACTAATTTCGGAATGGGACAGCCATTTTTTAATGTTGGAACTCTAAATTTTGCTGGCGCTACCAATGGTGCATTTGTAGATGGAACAGCATGGATTGACAACTGGACTAAATTCAACAATTTCTAAAATAAAAATTCAGCTTGGCTAGATTAATATCCGGCCAAGCTTTTTAACTTTTTTAAACATGAAAAAAATTATCATTCTTACCTTTTTACTTTTTACTGTCTGCACGCAGGCGCAACTGGAAATTGCTTCTTGGGATTTTCAAAATGGCGGCGATATTAGTGAATGGACCATTGCAGACAATGATGCTGTAAACGGATCAACTTGGGCTTTGCGAGATAATTACTACTCTGCAATTATGGGCGCAGCACCCATTAATGTCTTAAGCTTAAATAATTTAGGAGGACCTGGTTTTGCAGATGAATGGGCGATATTGCCTGTCCAAGATTTATCTTTTTATTCAGGAACACACTTAAATCTAGACTATCTAAAAGGTTTTTTTGAGGCAGAATCTGACATGCAGCTTTTGCTTTATGCTTTTGTTTCCGAAAACACGCCTACTGTGGCAAATTTTCTGACAAGCACGCCAATAGCAACAATAACTTTGATTGGAGATTTTAATGATCCTCCGCTTGAAGTGCCGTTGGTTGTGAATATTCCAGCAACGTATAATGTTGCAAACGTACATTTTGCACTAGTTTATAAATGGTCGCCAACTGGAGAAGGAGCGCCAAGTGCCGCACTTGAATTAACCAAAGTTGCAATTACAGCCGACCAAGTATTGGACATAAAAGATGCAGCTGTCCGTACAAATACAAAAATTAAGCAAAATCCTGTTTCAGAAACGCTGCGATTTAATTTAGGCAATGCAGTCAGTGCTGCTGGCTTGAGCATAAAGCTGTACAATTTCAGCGGCATGATGGTTAAGGAATCTAAGTATGACGAAGCGGGCATTTCTGTAAGTGACCTGTCAGCCGGTGCCTATTTTGCAGTGCTTAATGACGGAGCTTCCATAGAAAGGTTGAAGTTTATCAAAAAATAATACCTCTTAGCATTAAGAAATAATAAAAATAATACCTGCAAATAGTTGCAATACATTTTAAATATTGACATGAAAGAAATATTCAATACTATGTTTCTCTTTACCCTTCTCGCCGTTACTGGTAGTTGTTCTAATGAGGATATGATTCCTGTAAACGGCGAGCAGAAGGCAGGAAAAGTAGTAATAAGAAGCTATAATGCGCTTCAAGATTCCCTGCAAATTGTAGTAAATGGAAAACCTCTCGAAATAGGCAACCATGATGCATTTGTAAAGAGAATTGTAAAAGATTATGAATTTGTCTTTTACGACAATCAAGAAAAGAATATAGAAATAATAAATAAGGTGACTCGAGAAAAATTGCATTCTTATAATTTTTCTCCGCATTTTCCAGTAGACACTCTTTCTTTTTATCATAAGGATGGAATGTGGATAGACGATGTCCTTGCCAGCAAGCCAGGAACATTAAGTGCTGCTGGCCGCACAGGCTACCGATTTATTTTTCCAACAATGAACAGGTATTCCAACAGTGGGTATGACGGACCTGTTGATGCTATTATAAGAAAAGTAAACGGGCAATTAATGGGAATTGCAGAAAATATTACAAAAGAAAATTTTAGCCCTTTTGTTGAGTTTGCCTATGGCGCTCCCCCGATATTGCAGGTAGAATTGGTAAAGCATGGCACCCAGGAATCTTATATAAATGGACAGCAGGTAATCATACAGATGGTAATGCAAAATAACAAGTCGAGGCTGATCGTTCTTGATGAGAAAGCAAATGTTGATGGCAGTTTCTCAGGTGTTGATGGCACTATCAATTTGGCAGACTATTTTGACTTTTAAGGAAGCTGAAATGTCTAGTAATTCTTTTTAGTACTATATATTTTTAAAATGTACAAATGAAAAAGTATCATTTATTTTCTATAATAATATCCTTTTTTGCCCTAGGATTTTTGGCTGTCAGTTGCACCAGTGATGACAGCCCAGAAATCTACAAGGAAGATACTAATGAATATGTAAATCAGTGGATATACCAGCAGATGAAGCGTTACTACTATTGGAATGAGAATATTTCAGACGAAGGAAACCTTTCGCTGCATCCGAAAGAATATTTCTCAAGCTTGGTGCATCCGAATGACCGGTTCTCATATGCGCTTCTGCCTTCCATGCCCGGTACATTTCCTAAAAGTATCAGAGGCTCATTTGGGTTTGACATCACCTTTGTCGAGCATCAGGGACAGGTTTATGGCACTATTCTTTATGTACTTTCTGATTCTCCCGCCTATCGGAATGGACTTAAAAGAGGAAAATTTATAAAATCGATCAGCGGTATTGCATTGAACCATGAGAATTATGAGAGACTCTATAAGGATCTGACTACTGCTAATCGAGCAGAATTGCAGGTAGTGGAATATAATGGAACTATGTTTTCTTCTCCTGTCAGTGTCAGCATACCCGAAGGGATTACGCTACTGCAACCTGTCATAAAACGCATTATTTTGCAAGGGAATGACAGGATTGGCTATCTCGAAATTCCGCATTTTGATGTCGGACTGTCGCGTTCGCTGCTTCAGGCTTTCCAAGAATTTAAAAGCCAGTCTGTAAATAAGGTTGTTTTGGATCTTCGCTACAATGGCGGTGGCGACATTTCTTCTGCAACAGCGCTTGGCATCCTGCTGGCGCCAAATATACAGCCTGATGATTTGTTTATCAAGTTTAAAGGGAATAACAATGGAGGAACAATATCCCAATCTTTCAGGCAATCCTTAGAGATGAATGAATCGCAGGTTACCTTCCAAGAGCTCAGAAATGCGCATCCAGAAATCCGGAAGATATATATCCTTTGTGGAAGGCACACTGCATCGGCATCTGAAATAATAATCAATAATCTCAAGCCATACATGGATGTGGTTACGATTGGAGAAAAAACAACAGGAAAGGATGTTGCAGGTTTTCCTATCGAAGACGACAGGATTCCGGGTCAGCCAGGATGGATTTTGTACCCGTCAATTTATAAGCTATACAACGCAAGCAATGTCGGAGGCTATTCTGAAGGGATTGTTCCAACAATAACCTTAGATGAATTGCAGCAGGCCGAGATTTTTCCTTTGGGCGATCCAAATGAAATTTTGTTGAGCAGAGCTCTCAATGCAATTTCTTTGAACGGTCGCATCGGCAACACCCCTGAAATGCAAGTGCTTCTAAAACAACCCATAAATTTCGACGCTGACCCTCTGCTGTATGTAAATCCTTGATTTCAGCAAACATTTATCCATTAGGCTAGAATCTTACAATTACCATAAAATGATAGGACTAGATCAGAAAAAACACGAAAACATGGTAAATACCATAAGCCGCTTTGAAGAATATTCTGCTATCTGCGGGCATATTGTTCCTGAAATTCACAGCGAAGCTATCCGTTCAAAAATATCTAAATTTAAAGATGCGCATGACCACTACCATATCCTGCTTAAGGAATTGGAAGAATGCATCGGTAACTATAGGGAGCTTCACGAGTCTTTGAAAAAAACAGCTTTTCCTTATGTTAGGAAGATGGTTGGAGAGGTTCGGCGTAAAAAGCATTCTAAGACATAAGATAGTTCTGCTTTATAGTTCCTAGAGAACGCTGCGGTAACAGTAGCAGTATCCGTAGGTTCGTTGTTTTTAATTCTTTATCAGATGATTTAAAGTTGTCGCAGACTCAGATGAAGATGGTCTTGGTGCATTAGAATCGGCGACTTGGCCATCTTTTCCAATAATGACAAACCTCGGAATGCCTGCAATCTTAAAATGCTTTATCCATTCTGAGTTCCAACCATCGTTTGCCAGTAGCTGCATTCCCTTCAAGTTGTTCGCTATCGCAAATTTTCGCCATTTAGCGCGGTCTTTTGGCGCATCAATCGAAATGCTTACAAATTGCACCGGCTTTCCTATGAAATTTTCTTCAAGTTTTTTAAGATGAGGTATCTCGCTTTTGCAAGGGCCGCACCAAGTTGCCCAGATGTCCACATATACGACCGATCCCCTTAAGGAGGAAAGTTTCGAAGTTCCCCCATTGAGATTTTCAAAATTGAAGTCTGGAGCAGGAGTGTTTTTCAGTGCGGCAACGCTGTTTTCTTTAGCCTTGAACAGTGCCAGCTGCTCAATAATTTCTTGATTTTCTCTTTCGTATTCTGCCAGCATCAGCGACGGAAAGTACCGATCGTATTTTTGGGATGCCAGCCGGATTTTCGCATCCTCCAGACGCTTTTTTAGGATGTCCTGTAACTGGGAGTCGTCTGGGACAGCGCTTCTGAAGCGATCCTTTAGCTTCTGGTCTTCCTTTTTCTTGATAAGCAGAAAGGTATTTTCTTTAGATCCGTTGCCGGAAAAAGCCAGCGTCTCGGCAAACCGCTTTCCGTCTGCCATAATTTTTAGGTCAGAGCCTTTACTGAGATAGAGCGTTGAAAATGCCGCACCGTCAAAAAGCTGGTAAAAGCCACGGGGAGCGTCGAAATTTCCCGCAAAATTTCCCTCGGAGCCCTTAAGAGTAATTTTGAAATCATTGTTGTGGATGACAAGGGAGTCCGAATTGGGATTGCGTACCGATGCGCTTAGCCGTACGCCTTTCTGGCAGGATGCAGCGGTAATTGCAATCAGGACCAGGATTGTTATTTTTTTCATAAGGGGTTATTTGTGTGCCTGAAACAGCTATGGTTTCTGGCTTGCGATTTATAGTATGCAAAACTACCGGAGAATTACGAGCTGTTGAATTTTAAATTGCCGAACTGTCGGTTTACCAAGATGAACTGTCAATCGATATTTATAGTTAGAGAGTTTAGGGCGATCATGTGATTGGCTACGATTAAAATCCAGCAATTTTGATCGGTTGTGGTTTGGCTAAATATTTAATCTGCATCGTTATTTTAAATTTACTTTTTTAAGTGCTTTCATGTAATTGTAAAAAACTCACCTTTTAGAAAGTCCTGTTCAACCATTAGTTTGTCCGCTTGGAGTATTTTCTGATTCGCTTTCTTTTATAGCTGCGCTACTTTTGATACAGAAATTAACCAAGTATCAATCATTAAATATTTAAAATAATGGAAACAAGTAGCATAAAAAAAGCAACAGTAGCAAAGGATTTAGTTGCTGTAATTACCTTACCGATGGTAAAAAAAAATCAAAAACGTGATCTTCATTGCCTTCTCGCAGCGATGATGCTTTTGGTATTTGTTTTCTTTAGTAATTTCGTATCTGCTCAGAAGCAAACAGAAAATGGAAATCCAGTATATAAGACTGCTAGCAAATATTCTGTCGCAAATTCCTTAGGCCAACTAAAGCAAATCAATGCGGGACTTTTAAATGTAGGCTACACTGAAGCAGGGCCAGCAAACGGCCCAGCTGTAATTCTACTGCACGGCTGGCCTTATGATATTCATGCATTTCAAGAAGTAGTTCCTCTATTGACAGCACAAGGATATCGAGTAATTGCTCCCTTTTTAAGAGGCTCGGGAACGACTTCATTTCTTTCGGACAAGACTTATAGAAATGGACAGCAAGCCGCAATTGCAAGCGATATCATCGCTCTTATGGACGCTTTGAAAATTGAGAAAGCCACTATTGCAGGATTTGATTGGGGAGCCAGGACTGCGGTGGTAATGGCAGCATTGTGGCCAGAGCGTCTAAACGGACTTGTTTCAGTAAGCGGCTATCTGCTCGTAAATCTTGAAGCTAATAAAAAACCTTTGCCTCCCGCGGCTGAATATGGCTGGTGGTACCAATATTATTTTTCTACCGAGCGTGGTAAAATCGGCTATGAGCAAAATACCTACGAATTCAACAAACAGATTTGGAAATTGGCCTCGCCATTATGGAAATTCGATACTGCAACTTACGAACAAACGGCAAAGTCATTTGACAATCCAGATCATGTGGCGATAGTAATTCAAAATTACAGATGGCGCCTATCGCTTGCCGAAGGTGAGCCAAGATATGACGCTCTTGAAAAGCGACTTGCCGAAAGACCTGCCATTTCCATTCCCACAATTACAATCGGAAGTGATTTTGACGGTGCCAACGCAGACGGAAAAGCCTATGCAGACAAATTTACTGGCAGCTACTCACACCGAATTTTGAAAGGCATAGGCCATAATGTCCCACAGGAAGATCCCAAGGCTTTTGCCCAAGCCATACTGGACGTTTCAAATAGAAAATAATTTTATAAAGAAGATTACCCAAGTTTCAGTTTCAACAGCATTTTAAATCAATATCCTAGTAAACAATCCTAATCTAAAAGTAAAAAACATGAAAAATTCATTAAAAAAAATAGCACTTACAGCTTTCTTATTTGGAGGCTTTATTTTCAATGCCAATGCACAATCTGCCAGAGATTTTATTGGAGCCCCAGCCATAATTCCGATTGTTTCGGAACCGGCTCCTAAGTTGATCGTTGACGAACCCCTTCCGGAGGAACTTGCAAAAGCAAAAGTCATTATCCAATACCGAACAGAAAATCTGCGGATAGTTTCGGTTTACGGACAAGAGGCCTTAAAAATTTCACCGCGAATCGGCCACCTGCACATCACGGTGGATAATTTGCCATGGCATTGGGCAGACGCCAGCAACGAGCCGCTTATCATTGTGGGAATGGCTCCAGGAAAGCACAGCATTCTTTTTGAACTGGCCGATCCTACGCACAAAGTGCTCCAAAGCCAGCTGGTGACATTTGAAATTCCGGATGTAAAAACTTCGCACAAGCATTAACTACAATAAAAATATTATAAATTAATTTAAACACTTATCAAAATGGAAAACAACATCACAAAAGCAGAAAAAGTATTGTATACAGGAAAAACAACGACTAAAGGAGGAAGGGAAGGCGTTTCAAAAAGTTCAGACGGCAAATTAGACATATCGCTTTCTTCGCCGGGAACAAACGGCAAAGGAACCAATCCGGAACAACTTTTCGCAGCGGGCTGGTCAGCCTGTTTTATCGGTGCGATGAACCTTGCCGCCGGCAAATTAAAAATTAAACTGCCAGAAGAAACTGCGGTTGATGCCGAGGTTGATTTGTGCCTCAATGGCGACCAATATTTTTTGCAAGCTCGATTGAATATCAGCCTTCCGGGAATAGAAAAGGAAGTGGCAAAAACTATCGTTGAAGGCGCACACCAGACTTGTCCGTATTCAAAAATGAGCAGAGGAAATATTAATGTAACGATTAGCTTGTTATAAGCCAATAGGTTATAAAATCAATTATTTGAAGCTATCGCGAAATGAAGAGTTGTTCTTTACTATTTTGCGATAGCTTTTCAGTGTTCGACGCTTTTGAGGCTAAATATTTATTAATTTTATAGCTGTTTTGTTTGAAGCGAATAGCCTTGCAATTTAAAAAAAGCTATAGTTAACAACAGCAATTTAATCCAAAATAAAAATGGAAAAAGAAAAAAGAAGATTTCAAGTATCGCGACGGGTTATCTGGGGAAGTTCCCTGGCGCTGGCGATCCTGGCTTCGATTCCCAAATTATTTGATACAGATTCCACAACAGGCGATATTTTGATAAATTCATCGATTACGTTTTTATTTTCGCTCTTTATCTGGTTTTACAATATTTACAGCCTTCCCAAATTTACATCGCAGGGCAATACAAAAAGTTTTTTAAATTGGAGGCTTTTATTGAGCGTCATCTTAGGGATCGTAATCATGGTAATTTTGGTTTTCGCGCACCAAGAACTTTTCCAGGTTTCTAAAATGGATGCGCCGATCATGTTTGAACTGCGAGGCGTTCTGATAAATTTAATTGTCTATATGTTTCTGCACCTGCTGTTTCAAAATTACCAGACCCAGCAGATGGGAGTGGAATTAGAACGCACGATATCCGTAAATCTTGGAGCACAATACGAGCTTTTAAAACAGCAGGTCAATCCGCATTTTCTATTTAATAGCTTAAATACATTAAAATCAATGGTAGAAATGCAAGATCCGCAGAGCGCAGAATTTATTTTGAAACTGTCTGATTTTTATAGATTTACGTTAGAAAGCAGAAAGCTAGATCTGATTCCTTTACGGGAAGAGCTCCAAATATTGGAATCCTATACCTATCTGCTAAAAGCCAGGTTTGAAGAAGGATTCGTGCTGTTTGACGAAATTGAAACAAAATACCATGATGCCGCAATTCCGCCATTTACCTTGCAATTATTGATAGAAAACTGCATCAAGCACAACATCGTTTCCTTAGAAAAACCGCTTGAAATAAGATTGTATAATGAAGGTGACTTTTTGGTGGTGGAAAACCAGATACAGTTGAAAAGAGGCGCATTGTCTACGGGCGTCGGGCTTGACAATATCAACCAGCGATTCAGCCATCTCATCCATAAGGAAATTGAAATTGACAAAAACGAAACGACTTTTAAAGTAAAAATACCAATCATCCATGAATATAATACTAATTGAAGACGAAGTAAAAACGGCCAAAGCCCTTGGCCAGCTGATTCTTAGCATTCGGCCGGATATCCAGATACTTTCCTATATTCAGAGTGTGGAGGGAGCGATAAAATACCTGTCTGAAAATGACCAGCCTGATCTTATCTTTATGGATATCCAGTTGGCTGATGGTCTTTGTTTTGAAATTTTCAAAAGTGTTGAAGTGGTTTCGCCCGTAATATTCTGCACTGCTTTTGACGATTATGCCATCGAAGCTTTTAAATCCAACGGAATTGACTATGTATTGAAGCCATTTTCAAGGGAAAGCATCGCGCAAGCAATAAAAAAAGCGGGGGAACTGAAGAATTTTTTCCAAAGGAATAAAAAGAACCTTCCCGATTTTGACTACCTGCTTACCAGAACTGGAGAACATGTGGGCAAGAGCAGTTTCCTGGTATTTAAAAACAATAAGTACATGACGGTTCAGACCGAGAAAATCGCTTATTTCTTTATAAAAAATGAAACTCCCACAATCATGACATTTGAAAAAGGGGAGTACCAGATTGCGCAGTCGCTTGATGAGGTAGGAAAGCTGTTGTCGGCCCAGCAATTTTTTAGGATCAACAGGCAGTATTTGGTCAATTTTTCAGCCATAAAAGAGGCAGAACATTATTTTTCGCGCAAGCTTCTCTTAAAGCTAGCGGTACCTACGGAAGAAAAATTATTGGTGGGAAAAGACAAAGCTACCGCCTTTTTGAGCTGGCTGGAAAACAGATAAATCAAAATTTAAAACCTGAAAAACAGCAGAAAAGATTCTGCTGCTTTTCAGGTTTTTACTTAAAAGCTGGCTCTTGCAGCTGCAATTATTTCGCCAGTGGCATTATTCTGGACAAGGCCAATAAGCTCATAACCTTTAGCGTCATGATTGTAAGGCTTTGAAATTTCTACTGTATTTTCTTTTCCTTTTAATGGAAATGTATAAGCACTGCTCACAATCTGCACATGATTTAGAAGAGCTCCGGTATTTTCGCCCCGTTCCACCTTTGTGCTTGCTTTTTTGGTAACAGTGGCCAAAAACAAACTGGTGTTTTCTATCTTGCGATCTGTTTTGTAATGCACTTTTAGAGAATTTCCGCTAGTTTTAGCCTCTAAATTTATACTTGAAACCGGGGTGTTGTTTAGTGCTTCCGATACTTTTTTGTATAATGTAGGCTTACTGTTTCCTGCAAATTCGCTAGTTCCGTTGATTACAAATTGTGGGGTGTACATTACGTTAAGACCAAGCCATTGTTTGTACTGGCGCTGGCGATCTGTATATTCTTCTTTGCTGAATCGGTCTTTCCAGCCCAAACGATTCCAATAATCTACATGGAATGCCAACAGGAAGACGTTTTTACCGTTAGTTTCCTTTTGCATGCTGGCCAAAAGTTCGTCTGCAGGAGGACAGCTCGAACAGCCTTCGGAAGTAAAAAGCTCTACGACCGCAAAACCTTCTCCTTTATTTTCAAGATTTGATTTATCTGGGAATTTGATTTGCGGAAACATAAAGCAGTCCACAAAAAATAAGAGTGCCAAGGTTGAAGCCACAGTTATCAAGATGTTTTTGTTCATACTATTTATTTTTAAATTATCGTTTTAAAATAAATACAGCCTGCGGAATTTGAGGCCGTATTTTAAAATTTTAAGGAGTTTTGCGCTAAAATTGATTGACCGAATAGGTTGCACTGTATAATTTTCGGAACATTGCATAAGTAACGCTGACCATTACAAAAGCGATAATGGCATCGAGTGTTGCAGCAAATCCCAAAACGGCAAGCTTTGAAAAAAAAGCGAAGATGATGTCAAAGAAAACTCCGGCGAATACCCATTCCTTTAACCGGAGGAGCTTATTCGGAATCAATAATGTGATGACACCTGATAATTTCAGTACGCCAAGCAAGTAAATGAAATGTGCCGGATAGCCCAACTGTTGCGTAATTTCCCAAACCAACGGATTTTTTGTAAGTTCAAATATGCCGCTCGTCCCAAACCATAATGAAGTCAATACTGCTCCGGTCCAATAAATAATTTTTGTTGTTTTTGCATTCATGATTTTTATGTTTTTTAAGTTATATACCGCAAAGTTGGTTCAAACCCGATCATTTCGAAATGAGAAATAAGTTGAAACGGACAATTTTTGCACCGAAAAGGGCAATGGGAGAATTGAAAGTTATTTCGGCTAAATAAAAAGCAGTAACTTGCTAACAATCAGAGCGGTATTTGATAAATAATCGTAGCTAGATAAAAATATTTATTGGTATACTCGAGTATATCAGTTACAAAAGTATATCAAGTATGCGATAACTTTGCTTAAAATTTTAAACAAAGAAATCATGAGTACAATTAAAGGAAAGATAGCGCTGGTAACAGGAGGAAACAGCGGCATCGGATATGCAACAGCTAAAGAATTAGCAGCAAAAGGAGCAACTGTGATTATTACTGGAAGAAGAAAGGACGCCGTAGAAAAAGCATCCGCAGAATTGAAAGTGACAGGCCTTATTGCAGATCAGGCAATTCTGAAAGATACCGATGCTTTGGTAAATGAAGTTTCCCAAAAATTCGGCAAGATAGATATTCTTTTTATAAACGCAGGAATCGGAGCTTTTGCGCCAATTGAGCAGACCATTGAAGAACAGTTTGACAGCGTGATGAATGTAAATTTAAAAGGAGCTTATTTTACGCTGAGCAAATTTATTCCCCACTTGAATGATGGCGCTTCGGTAGTATTTCTTTCATCGAACAGCGCAAGCATGTCAGTACCCAACAGTTCGATCTACTCTTCTAGCAAGCTTGCCCTGAATTCGGTAATGAAAATAGCTGCCTTGGAATTAGCACCTAGAAAAATCCGAGTAAATTCAGTGAGCCCGGGTCCAACGAAAACAGAAATAATGAGCAAGTTCGGCCTCGAACAAGCGATAATTGACCAGTTAAACGAAGGCATGATCAGCCAGATTCCACTCGCTAAAATGGGAACTGCAGAAGATGTGGCCAAATTGGTGGTTTATTTGAGCGATGAAGCCGCAACTTTTATAACAGGCTCAGAGTTTGTGATAGATGGCGGCATGATGCTGTAAAAATAAGAAGGCGACATCCAAAAAATGCCGCCTTTTATTTTTTTCTTTCCATTACGATATCTTTATGGCTTCGTCCCCAATTGATCATCTCGGCGATCACGTTTCCAAACGAACGACAATGTTCTGTAGGCTCATACTCAATAAGGACTGGAATATCGGGATAAACCGTTCTTTTGAGCAGTTTGTTGATTTCCATGTCTTTCAGTTCTTTTGAAAGCATTCTCGTGGTAATTCCCGGTATGCTTCGCTCAATTTCCTTGAAACGCTTGTTTCCATTACAGATAGAGTTTATAATTGGAATCCTCCATTTTCCTCCGATGAAATAAAGCGTGTCCTGCAACGAACGTAGTTCTTCCGTTTGGTCTCTTTCCATAATTCAGTGTTTTTGGTATATTATGAGATGCTGGTTACAAATGTATAGCAATTTTTTAAAGATTATTTATTTACGCTGTAAAATGAGACATTTGCATCCCTGTCAAAGAATCTGACAATTGTTTTTTAAACAAGAAAATAATATCTTTGTAATCCATTACTACTGAACTATGTGATTAAATATTTCTTTCCGACAAAATTTTAAACCACAGGCAACTGTCCTTGTGGAATTCGTCTATCTTGAAAGAATATATCATGGTTACCTTACAAAACATCACCTATCAGCATGCTGACAAGCAGCTGTTGTTCAATAACATCAATTTCATTGCAAACAAAGCCGAAAAGATCGCACTGATTGGCAAAAATGGTTCAGGGAAATCCACCCTGCTTAAACTTATTGCTAAAAAAATCGAGCCTTTCTCGGGAACTGTTAATTTCAAATCAGTTCCGTACCATGTCCCTCAAATCTTCGGACAATTTGATAATTCAACTGTTGCCGAAGTTCTTGCAGTTGGACAAAAACTGAGTGCCTTAAGAGAAATATTGGAAGGAAATGTCACGGATTCAAACCTTGAAATGCTGGACGATGACTGGGATATTGAAGAGCGCTGTCATTTGGCGCTGCATTTTTGGGAACTTGAAGACTTAAATCTTAATGATTACATGGGATCGCTAAGCGGCGGCCAGCAGACAAAAGTATTTTTGGCAGGCCTGCTGATTCACAATCCAGATTTGGTTTTGCTTGACGAACCCAGCAACCATCTTGATCGTGCAGGAAGGCAGAAGCTGTTCGAATGGCTTAAAAACACAAACGCAACTGTTGTAATGGTTACGCATGATAGAGAATTGCTGAGATTAGTTCAAAAAATAGCAGCACTTCATGAGAAGGGCATCACCAATTACAATGGAAATTATGCTGATTATCTTATCCACAAGGAAACCGAAGAGAAGGCCCTAAATCAAGATATCCATGATAAGGAGCGCGAATTACGCAAAGCAAAGGCAAAAGAGCGCGAAACCAACGAACGGCAGCAAAAATTAGATTCGCGGGGAAAAAGCAAAAAAGAAAAGTCCGGGGTGGCACGCATCATGATGAATACGCTGCGCAATAATGCCGAGAACAGCAGTGCAAAACTTAAAAATGTGCATAACGAAAAGATGCAGGATATTTCACAGGAATTGCGACAGCTGCGATCGGAACTTCCCGATATCGACAAAATGAAGTTGGGCATTGGAGACTCGTCTCTTCACAAAGGTAAGATCCTTTTCAAGGGACAAAATTTAAATTATTCCTATGAAAATTTACGACTATGGAAACAAAACCTGAACTTTGAAATTACAAGCGGCCAGCGAATAGGCCTTGAAGGAAAAAACGGCTCGGGAAAAACGACTTTTTTAAAAATGCTGACAGGAGAATTGCAACCGTCTGAGGGCAATATCTACCGTTCTGAACCGATTATCGTTTACGTAGATCAGCATTATTCTTATCTGAATGACCATTTGACTATTTATGAACAGGCACAAAAATCAAACACCACTGGATTAGAAGAGCATGAAGTCCGAATGCGGCTGAACCGTTTCTTGTTTGCACCGAAGGATACAGACAAGCTGTGCCAAGCGCTTAGTGGTGGCGAGCGCATGCGATTGGTTTTGTGCTGTATTACTATGTCTGCCACACCGCCTGATGTGATCATTCTGGATGAACCGACTAATAATCTTGACCTGCAGAACATTGCCATACTAACCGCCGCCGTAAAAGAGTACCAAGGAACTTTGATTGTCGTTTCGCATGAGTTGTTATTTATGGAGGATATCGATATTGATAGAACTATTCTCTTAGAATAATTAAGTTCTAGCAAAAAAAATGGCGCCACCTGTCTTCAGATGGCGCCATTTGGCATTTGTGGAGTCGCCGAGAGTCGAACTCGGGTCCAAACAAGCAACTAAAAAGATTTCTACGCGCTTATTTCTTGATTAGGTTTTCGTCATTGTGCAAGGCCAAGAACAGCCACACAACACTTATCTTCTTAGTTGTCAAAACAGTCCCAAAGCTTAACTGTTTCTAGGTTTATTTTTACGGTTCCCCTTTAAAGAACGCCACAAACCAAGGCTTTCAAGAGGAATCCTGCTTCCCTACCTTGTAGGGACGAGGCTAATCTTACTGTAATTCAGATTATGCAGCTAGAGCGTAGTTATTTTCGCCGTGTAAAAGTGTTAGGACCATTTATTTACGAGAATTGTCCCAGTTCTCGACGTGCTTACTTTTCAATTCGACTTGCTGTCAAAACCAGTCGACCCCAATATTTAAAAGAACATTTGCCTTAATGCAAAAATTATACCACAAAAGTAGTCAAATAATTCAGATTTGCAATTCTAAATTATTCTAAAGCGTCTTCCTTGCTAAGTTTTATTGGATAGGTTCCGAATAAAGGAGCCAATTTCCATACTTTATAGGTTTTTAGCGTATATTTATTTGAAAGTGCAAAAATGGCAACCGTATCTTTTTTCAATTTCACATAGGATGAGGTATTTCCGTGCCACCAGCCATTGTGGTAAAAAAGCTGTTCGCCGGTTTCCCATTCCATCATTCTTATTCCCAATCCATAATTTTTATTTCCCCTATGCTCATAGCTGTAGCCTTTAAAAGCTTCGCTCACTAAAACCGGATTCAAGAAATCTTTAGAATAAGTAGCTACATCAAATTTCAGCAAATCTCTAGGCGTAGAATAAATATTCTTGTCGCCATAAACATCATCGAGATGATTGCTTTCATAAATGATCTTGTTTCCTTTATAAGACTGGCTTGCAGATTCTCTGTCTTTATTATAGTCAAAAACAAAGGTGTCTTTCATGCCAATCGGATCAAAAATCATTTCCTGCATCGCATCGCGATAGTTTTTTCCAGTGATTTTTTCTATAACCAAAGCCAGAATTGCATAATTCGTATTGCAATATCCAAATTTTCTGTCAGGCTTGAAATACAATCCAAATTTATGCTTTGCTAGCAAATCTAAAATATCTTGATTGTGAAGCATTTTTGAACGGCTCCAAATTTTGGTATCATCAGCAAAGTAAGCATAATTTGGCAAGCCGCTTCGATGATTCAAAAGCATTTTAATCGTGATGTCAGTATAAGGAAATGACGGCAGAATCATATTAACTTTGTCTTCAAGATTTAATTTCTCGCTGTTAATTAATTTCAAGACAGCCGTCGCAGTCAAGACTTTTGAAACAGAAGCAATATGAAGAGGCGTTTTGGCATCAATTTCTTTGCCTTTTGAAAAATCAGAACTTCCTTCATACTTTTCAAAAATAATCTGCCCATTTTTTGCTACTAGAAAACCGCCGTTCATCGAATTGTTCGGCCAATTTTTTTCATAGAATTTTTCAAGTGAGCTTCTTTTTGAAGTAATATATTCTGGATCTAATTTTTTTCCGTGTAATCCATAAAGGTTCTCATTTTCATTTTTTGTGGTGTCATTCGAGGCAAGCTGCTTCTCCTGATTTTGGCAAGAACCTAGTGTTAATGCAGTAAACAGAATTGAAGTAGCAAGTATATATTTTGATATAGTCATTGCAAAATTGGTGGTTAAGGAGCAAATATAAAAAATCACAAACAGGTTTGCTCTATACTTTAACATATAAAAAACTAAATTTATTGTGCCAGATTTGAGTTTTTTTTCAGTTAAATAGATTTAAAACTCACAATCAAAAGTTTATGAATTTTTATCTTCAAAAACCTTTTGAATTTCTTAAAGTTAGTGTTATATTTGAAACAAATTACAACGATGTAGTTATAATGTAAAATTAAATGCAGTCGTTTTGTTAATAAAATGATAATATTGCAATATTTGTATTAATTTGATTGAAGCCTCAGTCTATAATTTTTAAAAAATAATATGAAATTCGGAATTATTAAGGAAAGAAAAAATCCTCCAGATAGGAGAGTAGTTTTTACTCCAGAAGAAGCTGCAAACATAAAAAAGAAGTTTCCGGAAGCAGAAATCATCATCGAAAGTTCTGATATCAGAATTTTTAATGACGAAGAATACATTGCCAACGGTTTTGAAGTTGTCAAAGATGTTTCTGATTGCGACGTTCTTTTTGGCGTAAAAGAAGTGCCGATTGACAGCCTCATTCCAAATAAAAAATACTTTTTCTTTTCACATACGATCAAAAAACAGCCTCACAATAGAAAGCTGTTGAAAGCAATTTTAGAGAAAAATATTGATTTATACGATCATGAAACAATTGTTGACAAAGATTTCAAACGTCTTATTGGCTTTGGAAGATATGCCGGAATTGTTGGTGCTTACAACGGATTAAGAGCTTTCGGAATTAAATTCGAGCTTTTCAATCTTCCAAAAGCGGAAACTTTGGCTCACAAGGAAGAATTGATTGCAAAATTAAAAAGACAAGTACTTCCTCCAATAAAAATCGTGCTTACCGGAACTGGAAAAGCAGGAATGGGCGCCAAAGAAATCTTGGACGGAGTAAAAATCAAGGAAGTTTCACCAGAAAATTTTCTTTCTAAAAAATATTCAGAGCCAGTTTATACCCAAATCGATGTCTTAGAATACAACAAGCGCATCGATGGAAAGCCTTCTGACAAGGAAGATTTCTATAAAAATCCAAAAGAATATACTTCTGATTTTGAGCGTTTTGCAAATGTTTCTGATATTTTCATGGCAGCCCATTTTTATGGAAACGATGCGCCCATAATTTTGACTCGTGAAATGCTTATGTCAAAAGATAATGCAATTAAAATTGTTGCCGATATTTCTTGCGATGTTGACGGTCCGATTGCTTGCACGATCAAAGCCTCTACGATTGCCGAACCGCTTTTTGGCTACCATCCAGGTGAGAATAAGGAAGTAGATGTTTTTCATCCTGCCGCGATTGTGGTGATGTCGATTGACAATTTGCCTTGCGAACTTCCAAAAGATGCGAGCGAAGGTTTTGGAGAAATGTTTATGGAACACGTAATTCCAGCCTTTTTCAATAATGATAAAGACGGAATTTTAACACGCGCAAAAATTACAGAAAACGGAAAATTAACTCCGAGATTTGAATACCTTCAAAATTATGTTGATGGCAATGAAATTTTAACTACAGCATAAAAAAATTACTCTTTTATATTTGAGCCTATCCATTCGGATAGGCTTTTTTATTGAATTTGAAATGCACGTTGAATAGTCTTTACCGGGATGAGCAGCATTTTTGAAAAATCTAGGTAATGAAAACGAAGTGCGCGATTTCCACGGCGGTATTGTTTCAAGAAATAATTGATTTTGGTAGGATAGAAGAGAGTTCCGGTCAAGATTACCATAAAAAGATAGATGCTTCGCTTTCCATTTCCGAAGAGATAATATTGCATTCCGATTTCTTCAGGAACAGTGATTCCGGTATTTGTCAAAACATGAATTACATCGTGGTCTTCTAGTTTTGGCTGTATTTCAAAATTATATTTGTATAAAAACCAACCCAAATGAAAACCAAGGCTTTCCTCAGGGAATTGCAATAAATCTTTGGCATCGATATTCCAAGGTTTGTTGCTTTTGAAATATTTCTGGTAAGGTTTTTTACTTACTTCGTAAAGTTTTTCGATGAATAAATCTTTCATATTTTATTTTTTAAAAGTACTTTGAATTTCAAAGTTTGGGTATAAAAAAATTTCTATTGTTTTTGGATCAATTTTTCAAGCGCTTCAATATGGTCTTTGAAAGCTTTCTTGCCCTCTTTAGTCGCGATGTATCTTGTGTTTGGTTTTTTACCAATAAATTGCTTTTCGATCATGATATAATTTTCAGCTTCTAAAGCTTTTGTGTGGCTGGCAAGATTGCCGTCAGTAACGCCTAAAAGTTCTTTCAGCATATTAAAATCAGCACTTTCATTGACCATTAAAATAGACATGATTCCTAGTCTGATTCTGTGGTCAAAGGCTTTATTAATATTTTGAATGATGCTTTTCATTATGCTTTATTTAGTTTTATTGTATCTTTTTCAATCTCAAAGATAATTTTTTGATCTAAAGATTTTCCATTGGAGTAGTAGCCGGCGGTGGTCTTTTTGATTTCTCCTTTTTCATTCGTGAATTCGAGAATATAATGTCCCTCTGTTTTATTTTCGTTCATTTTCAAGAAATCACTAATTTCTCCTCCAGATTTTAATTCTTCAAAAGTAAGGACTTCCTTATTTTCACTGGTATATAATTTTATATTTTTTATCGATTTTTCTGTAGTATTTATAATTTCGACGTCAACTCCAGTTTTGAAATAACTGCAAGAAATTAAAAGAAAAGAAGAAATTAGGATTAGGATATTTTTCATTATATGATGGATTTTTAAGATGCGGATTTTATTTTCTTTCGTATTTAAAATACATTACAGAACCATAAAACAAATGGCAAAGGCCAAAACCCAAAGCCCAGAACAGTAATCCAAAACCTATGAAATAAGCAGAAATCAATCCTAAAATGAGTAAAGTTACTCCTAAATAGCGAACATCGCCCAGCGTATATTTGCTGGCATTCACGCAAGCCAATCCATAGAAAATCAAAGTCAGGGGCGCTACATATCCATAAATTTCTTTTTCAATCAGGAACAATATAAAAATACCGCCAGTCGCCAACGGGATCATGAAATTAATCAGAAGCCTTTTTGAAGAAGCGTCCCATATTTTTTCGCCTTGGCCTTTTGCTTTTTTCGTGCTCAAAATAATTCCGGTAATTAGCGAGAATACAATTACGCCAAAAGCAATGCTGAAAAGCTGGATCATCGAATCTTCTGTGACAATCAAATTTCGATAGGTGCCAAAGCTATATTCTTTACTATAAATTATTTGGTAGGCTAAAAAAGCGCCAATCAAAGAATAGATTCCGGCCAAAATTCCGGATAAGCCGCTTAGTGAAATAAAGCGCGATGATTTGTTCATCATGTTTTTTATTTCAGAAATGTCATTAAGATATTTGTTTGCTTCCATTTTAAAGTACTTTGAATAGCAAAGTAAAAGATAAAATTTTTAACGACCAAACTATTTTAAAGAAATTTTTAAATTAATGAAAAGGTTATTCTAATTATATATTTTTTAACATTTCTATACTTATATTTGTCAAAAATTAAAAGCACTATGAAAAAACAAACATTAAGTTTATTTGCGTTATTGGCTGTTGTAGCTTTATCTAGCTGTGATTCAAGCAAAAAAAGCACTGAGGAAGTTACAAAAGAAGAAACTACAGAAGTTGTGAAAGAAGAGCCGGCTCCGGTTGAAGAAGTAGCTCCAGCAGAAGAACAAAAAATTGAAGTGGCTGTTGTTGGAACTGTTAAAGAAATCAACAGAGGAAAAGACGGATATACTGCAAAAATCACTGATGATGCAGGGAAAATATACAATGCGACAATCAGCATTCCGAATTTAAAAGATCCAAAACAATACCGTTCTGTTGAAGTAGGACAGAAAATCAGCGTAAAAGGAGAGTCTTTTGCTTCTGATGCCGATAACTACATTGTTGTTAGAGAATTGTTGAAATAAGGCTTGCTTTATAACATAAAAAAAGGCCTGACGATTAATTTGTCAGGCCTTTTTATTTAGTATATTTTCTATTTATATTCTGAAAATTCCGCCAACAGTTATCATTCTCTGGAAGAATCCAAAATGCTGTGAAGCGCTGTCAGCATTGCTAGAAGTCGTTTTGATATCTTGCATGTCGATATAACCGCCTTTCAATTCTCCTTGAATAAAAAAGTGCTTGAAGAACGTAAGGTTTAAGCCGACTTGTGCAGAAACGCCATATCCTGAAACGTGAAAATCATCATGTCTTTGCTTGCTTAAAAGTGTTGCATTTGTTTTTGGATAAAGAAATCCGCCACCGATACCTTCAGTTAAATTCACCTGAAAAATATCCGTATTTCCAATTGTGAATAATTTTGAAATATCATCGACGCGGTTGATTTGCGCATGGATGTAATTCAAACCGTCAGTATGCTCAAACATCAAGAAATCTTTTGACATCACGGTCGGCGTATTGTCATAAAATCCGTTGTGAATAGAACCTGCGTCCGCTAAAGGAAGATCGATTTGTCCGGTAACATTTGCAGTCTGGTCTTGCGTCATTACATATTTCATGTGGTCAACACCAATCGAAACGTTGTAATGGTCAGTAATAAAATAACCAATTCTCAAATTCGTTTGAGGAATTGTCATTCTTGCAGGATTCAGATAATCAATATGATAGCCTTTTGGCTTGTCATGCGCTTTCACGTTATCAACCGTGAAATTGTAGTCATCACCCTTAAAGGTAATATCAGATTTAGAGTATGTTTCTCTGTTTCCGCCCCAATAAATAAAGAATTTTCCTTTGTTGTGGGCAGTGTATTTTTCAGGCGTCGTTGCCAATTCTTGGGCAAAGGTGTACTGTGAAAAAGCACAAAAAGTAAGTACAGCCATTAAAAATGGATGTTTCAAAGCTGAGGGATTATTTAGTATTAAAAATTATTTATGGTTTTTCTGATTGCTACTAACTTCGTCATCAAACCTTCAAAATATTTGATGTCAAGCATGTTAGCACCGTCGCTTTTTGCATTTGCTGGATCAAAATGCGTTTCAATAAAAATTCCGTCCACGCCAACAGCAATTCCAGCTTTTGCTACCGTTTCAATCATATCAGGTCTTCCGCCAGTCACGCCAGCCGATTGATTTGGCTGTTGCAATGAATGCGTCACGTCTAAAACCGTTGAAGCATATTGCTGCATTGTCGGGATTCCTCTATAATCAACGATCATATCTTGGTAGCCAAACATGGTTCCTCTATCAGTTATTATTACTTTTTCATTGTTGCAATCCAAAACTTTTTGAACTGCATGTTTCATGCTTTCCGGACTCATGAATTGTCCTTTTTTTAAGTTCACGACTTTTCCCGTGTTTGCCGCAGCAACAACCAAATCAGTCTGGCGAACCAAAAACGCGGGAATCTGAAGCACGTCAACATATTCTGCAGCCATTAGTGCATCTTCGTTCGTGTGAATGTCAGTAACCGTTGGAACTCCAAAAGTTTCAGACACTTTTCTTAAGATTTTCAATGCTTTTTCATCTCCAATTCCAGAAAAGCTGTCGATTCTTGAACGGTTTGCTTTTTTGAATGAACCTTTAAAAACGTAAGGAATTTGTAATTTGTCAGTAACTTCAACCAATCTTTCTGCAATTCTCAAAGCCATTTCTTCGCCTTCAATCGCACACGGACCCGCCAAAAGAAAAAAGTTATTACTGTCTAAATGTTTTATTTGTGGAATATCTTGTAAATTCATAAGTGTTGTTTTTCAAGCTGCAAATTTACGAATAAATTCAATCTAAAGATATTTTCTGTGAAAAGTTTAAGAAGCGAATTAACAGTGATTTATCAGTAGTCCATTTTCCCGCTGAAGCCACTCGCTTTGCTTTAGCTGTCGCAAAAGCAAGAGATCAAACAAAGGCATCATCGGGGCTAGAGGAAAAACTTTAGGCATTCTTTAAACTTGGGAATGATTGTGGTGACTAAGCTTTGTCTAAAAAACTTACTTTTTTAATCCAAATCCCTTAGGAACAAACAAATATCCCTTTTCATAAATATTAAAATACAACTTCAAAGGCTTCTTTAATCCAGGATAATTAATCTCATAAATATCTAAAAATCCAGCCCCAGAATCACCTCTTTTAGAAGGAAATGGGCAACAGCTTTCTAGTTTTTTATAGGTAATTACTTCTCCTTTTGGACCCGTCAAGGCATCCAAAAAACGCTTCGGATTAATGTCTTCGTCGGCAACGCTTTTGTAAAAAATATTGATTGGATAATTTTTATCATACCCGTATTTTTTGTCTTTTGCATATTCGGTGATTAAAAACCAGCCGTTTTTAGTCAATACAGGTTCTGGCGCATTGTCGTCCACGTTTTTCAAGGTAGATTTTGTACTGATACAAGAAACAGCCAAAACGGCTACAAATACAACTAATAACAAAGATTTTATTTTCATTTTATTTTTTTTTACCGCAGATTCACAGATTTTTAATCTTATTTATTTTTCAAATTTTTTTAGTGTAATAAATTTAAAAATCTGTGAATCTGCGGTGATTTTATTTAGCTTTTTTGGTTTGTATAAAATACGAAACAATCGCAGCAATCACCATTCCGATAGATAACGTGAAAAAGATAGTTTGCATTATATAGCTTTTCAAATTAAAATAACTTTCGGCCGCAACTTTGTCTTTTGACAATGCAATCATATTTTCAAAAAACTCTGGAGCGATTACTTTGTGAAGACATGCTTGCGTCAACGGCATCAAAACCGCGATTACGATTGTCATATAAAGTCCGGTTGCGGTGCCTTGTTTCCAGTCCATATTTCCTTGAAAATAATTTGTTTTTTTCTCTTTTAGGGCAACCGTATAAATTACGCTGGCGAAAAGATAAAAAAGCACTGAAGAAAGCATGTAATAGTCAATATTTTTTCCAAAAACGCCCATTACTTTTTCAAAAATAGCCCACGCTAAATAGCAAAAAGTATAACGAATTCCCCACTTGATTTCAATTGCAAATTTTTTCATTGTATCTTCTAAATTGTGCCCAAAAATAAGGGTTTATTTTTATACGTCTTAATTTTTACGACCGAAAATACCGTCAGCTGAAACCGAATTCTTATTTTTGCGCAAACACTCGCAATTATGTATAGTTTTTACGGCACTTGGCCTTGGTATATTTCAGGATTTTTGCTTGGCGCAATCCTGCTGGCACTTATTTATTTCGGAAAAACTTTCGGAATGTCATCTAATTTGAGAACGCTTTGCACGATTTCAGGAGCAGGAAAATTCTCTGATTTTTTCCGTTTTGACTGGAAATCGCAGCGCTGGAATTTAGTCGTAGTTTTAGGAGCGATGATTGGCGGTTTCATTGCCGTGAATTATTTAAGCGATGGTTCCGGAGTTCAGATTAATCCGCAGACTATTGCGCAATTGCAAGAAATGAAAATTGATGCGCCGGTTGATGGAAATTTGCTTCCTGAGAAATTTACTTCCGCAGAAAATATCTTTACGCCAAAGATTTTTGCCTTTATGTTATTCGGAGGGTTGTTGGTTGGTTTTGGTGCAAGATATGCTGGAGGCTGTACTTCAGGCCACGCTATTACCGGAATGAGTAATCTTCAGTTGCCATCTTTGATTTCCGTGATAGGTTTTTTTATTGGTGGATTGATTGCTTCGCATTTTCTTTTACCTCTAATTTTTAAGCTATGAAATTTATAAAATATTTGATTATCGGAATTGTTTTCGGAATTGTTTTGACCAAATCAGAAGCAGTTTCTTGGTACAGAATTTATGAAATGTTCCAATTCCAGTCGTTTCATATGTTTGGAATTATTATGACCGCAATTTTCGTCGGCGTTATCGGAATCCAGATTTATAAAAGAAATAACGTGAAAGGTTTTGATGGAACGCCAATTTCAATCCCAGACAAAGAAAAAGGTTTTGCCAACTATATTATTGGAGGAACCATTTTCGGTCTAGGTTGGGGAATGATTGGAACGTGTCCCGGACCGATTTTTATCTTGATTGGTGCTGGTTTTTATGGCATCGGAATTGTTTTAATTGGTGCTTTGATTGGGACTTTTTTATATGGAATTTTGAAGGATAAATTACCTAATTAGGCAGGTTAAGATTATTTTAAAAATTTTATTATCTTTGAAATATGACAGCGATAGAAATAAAAAAAGAAATCAATAAGGCTTTGGACCAAGTTCCAGAAAAACTTCTTGTTGACATTTTAGATCTAATTAAAGAAGTTCAATCTGATAATTCAAAATCAACATTGACTTCAAACTTAAAGAAAATTTTGTCTGAGGACAGTGATTTGCTTCATAAACTAGCTCAATGATTTCGATAAAAGAAGTTGAGATTATTCATAATATCTTAATTGATAAATTTGGAGGAAGCAAAGGAATTCGTGACATCGGATTACTTGAATCTGCTTTGGGAAGACCTTTCGCAACTTTTGATAATAAAGATTTGTATCCAAATCCAATTGAAAAAGCTTCTGCAATTTTAGAAAGTATTGTTATCAATCACCCATTTATAGACGGAAATAAGAGAACAGCATATACCTTAATGAGACTTTTGCTTTTAGAAAATAACTTGGATATTTCGGCAAGTCAAGATGAAAAGTATAATTTTGTAATTGCTGCGAGTAAAGGAGAATTTCGATTTGAAGAAATAAAAAAGTGGATACAATCTAATCTTAAAAAGGATTAGTTAATTTCAAGCCACCGCATTATTCTCTCCGTTTTCAATCGCAATTACTTCTTTATCAGCAATAATCAGCTGTTCTAATTCTTCAATTTTTTCCCTCACAGCTTCAATATAATTATCATCATTTTTCATGCTGGCCAAATATTTCAGCGTTTTTTCATCATGGTGGAAAAAGGTCGTAGCTGATCTAGCAGCTTCATAACTATCATGCCCCAAAAGTTTCATCACGTCGATTCCGACTCTCAGGCTTGTATCTAAAGTTTCTCTGTAAATGTGCATTATTCCTGCGTTCATTTGGTCATAAGCGTCGTCTCGATTTTCGGAACGGACCAAAATATAAAGATGTGGAAAATGTTTTTTGACCATTTCAATCATCAGCATTCGTTCGTCTCTGTCACCGATTGCAATTACTACGATTTTTGCCTCTTTTGCACCAGCAATTTCTAATAAATCATGTCTTGTCGCATCTCCATAATAAACTTTAAAGCCTAATTTTCTTAATGTATTTACGCTGTCGCTGTTGTTGTCTAAAACGGTAGCAGTGATGTTATTGGCTCTTAAAAAACGCCCGATTGTGTTTCCGAAATGTCCATATCCCGCGATAATTACTGGATTGTGTTCTTCTTCCACGTCATTTTCATCACGGTCGTCTTCTGGTGCCATCGAGCATTTTGAAGTCAATAAAACTTTCTCGTTAAACATCATTAAAAGTGGTGTAAAAGCCATGCTTATTGCCGTGACAGCCATCATTAAATCGGTAATTTCCTTACTTAAAATATTTTCTTGGAAAGAAAAACTTAGCAATACGAAGGCAAATTCTCCGACTTGGCTTAACCCGAAACTGAAGATAAAATTTTGGGAATAGCCTACTTTGAATGATTTTCCTAACGTATAAAGGACAGCGATTTTTATAGCCATTAATCCAATGACCAGACTTAAAATCATTATTGGTTTTGAAAGCAATAATTCAAAGTCGATGGAACTTCCTACGGAGATAAAAAATAATCCTAATAACAAACCTTTGAATGGGTCGATGGCAATTTCAAGTTGGTGTCTGTATTCGCTATTTGCTAACAAAACGCCTGCCAAAAATGCTCCCAAAGCTGGGCTTAATCCTACGGATGTCATCAAAACGGCAATTCCTACAATCAATAAAAGTGCCGTTGCCGTAAACATTTCGTTCATTTTGGTTCTCGCCATCATATTAAAAATAGGACGGAGGAGGTATTTTCCGGTAAGAACTACGATTAAAATCGAAGATAAAGTCAAAATCGCTTGAATCCACTGCGGGAAATTATCCATGAAAGTAGTGTTCACAATTGATGTTGAAGCGGCTTTTAATTCTGGATTTGCTAACAAAGGAAATAACGCCAACATTGGAATTATCGCAATATCTTGGAACAATAAAACGGCAAAAGAACTTCTTCCAGCCACAGTTTTCATCCAGCCTTTTTCTGCCAAAGTCTGCATGACAATTGCCGTGGAAGACATGGAAATAATCATTCCTAAAACTAAGGAAGTTTTCCAGTCTAGGCCTAAAATCATGGCAATGATTGATACAATTAAAGTTGTTCCTAAAACTTGCAAACCGCCCATTCCAGCGATTCTTTTTCGCATGCGCCAAAGTCGGGAAGGTTCTAATTCGAGTCCGATTACGAATAACATCATTACTACTCCAAACTCTGCGAAGTGCATGATATCGTGACTTTCAGTACCAACAAGCTGTAAAAAAGCGGGTCCAATTACAACTCCTGCAACCAAATATCCGAGTACGGAACCAAGTCCCAAACGTTTGGCGATGGGAACCATAATTACGGCTCCGGCAAGATAAATCATTGCTTGAAAGAAAAATGTGTCCTGCATATAAGTGTGATTTTGTGTATAAAAATAAGCTATTTTAAAAGATGTTGTTTTGTTATAAATAAAAAATCAACTGCCTGAGTGTTTATTTTCAGACAGTTGATTTGAATTTAGAAAAATGTTATTTCCAGCCGCCGCCTAAAGCTCGGTATAATTCAATGTCTGATTCCAATTGAGAACGTTTTAGGGTTGCCAATTCTAGTTCGCTTTGCAATAAATTTCCCTGCGCTACGATTACTTCCAGATAAGTTGCCATTCCGTTTTTGAAAAGCATGTCTGAATTTTTGACAGCTTTTTGTAAAATTGCTACTCTTTTTGAAGCCACAGTTTTTTGTTCTTTCAGTTTTTCTATTCTAACCAGCGCATCTGAAACTTCGCCAACGGCTACTAATACCGACTTTCTGAAACTGATCACTGCTTTTTCTCTTTCGATTTTGGCAATTTCATACTGGCTTTTCAATCTTCTTTTTTGAAATAATGGCTGTGTTAAGCTTCCGGCAACGGTTCCAAATAAGGAAGCCGGCATATTGAACCAATTGCTTGATTCGAAGGAGTTCAAACCACCGGAAGCTGTAATATTTAAGGCTGGATACATCGATGCTTTTGCGATTCCGACTTTTGCGTTGGAAGCTCTTAAAGCCAATTCTGCATTTTTTACGTCAGGTCGTCTGCTTACCAAAGAAGCTGGAATTCCGGCTTTCAAATCTTCGTGCAAACCAATGGCATTTAAGGTTGTATTGCGTTCTTTTTTGCTTGGAAAACTTCCTGTGATTACGCTCAAAGCATTTTCTTGAATGGCAATATTTTGCTCCAATTCTGGAATTAATTGTGCGGCAACTGCTTGCTGTGCTTCCGATTGCTGTTTTGCTAAAGAAGTTACTTGGCCTGATTCATATTGCAAATTAATTACGAAAATCGTGCTGTCATTTAATGTCAAGTTTTTCTTTGCGATAGCCAATTGCGCATCTAACATCAGCAGGTTGTAATAGCCTTTTGAAACATTCGCAACAATCGTAGTCTGCAAACCTTTTTTAGCTTCTTCAGATTGCAGGTATTCGGCTAAAGCGCTTTGTTTTCTGCTTCTGATTTTTCCCCAGATATCAGCTTCCCAAGAAAGTCCGAGAACCACATTGTAATCTTCGATGTGCTTTTTTCCTAGGAAACTGCTGGTGCTCAAACCATTCAAGCTATTGTCTGAAGGTCGGTTTGAAGTCGCGGCAACTTGAAGATTCAAGTCTGGAATATTTCCCCATTTTGCCTGTGTCAACTGCCATTGCGCTTGTTCGATATTTTTTTGGGCAATCAGCAAATCATAATTTCTAGTAACAGCGCTGTCGATTAATTTTTGAAGGGAAGTTTCAGTGATGAATTCTTTCCAGCCTAAATCGCCTACGCTTATGGAATCATTGTAAGTCACATCCCTGAAATTTTCAGGGAATGCGTCTTTTGGTGCCTCAATATCTTTGGAGACTTTACAAGCTGTCAATGTGGTAATAAGTACCAAGACGGCTACATATTTATTGATATATTTTTTCATTTTTTTGGATAATTAAGCCGCAAATTTTTCTTCGTTGTGAATGACAGCGATTGGTTTTCCGCTAACTTTTTCTTGTAAATATTGGAATATTATAAATAAAACAGGAATGATGAACAGACCTAAAATTACTCCTGAAATCATACCTCCCGCAGCGCCAATACTGATGGAATGGTTACCTTGAGCAGATGGTCCCGTGGCGCTCATCATTGGAATTAATCCCACAACGAAAGCTAACGATGTCATGATAATTGGTCGTAAACGTAATTTCGCTGCATCGATGGAAGCTTTGACTAAGGATTGGCCAGATTTTCGTTTTTGTACTGCAAACTCTACGATCAAAATCGCATTTTTGGCGAGCAATCCGATAAGCATGACGAGGGCAACTTGTACGTAAATGTTGTTTTCAATTCCAGTCAAACCAATGGCTACGAACACTCCGAAGATTCCTGTTGGGATTGACAAAATTACAGCCAAAGGCAAAATATAACTTTCATATTGTGCGGCAAGCAAGAAATAAATGAACACTAAACACAGTAGGAAAATAGTTGTAGATTGTCCTCCAGAAGAAATTTCTTCACGGGTTTGTCCTGAAAATTCATAACTGTAACCGGCTGGCAATTGCTGTTCGGCCACTTCTTCGATTGCTTTGATGGCATCACCCGAACTAAAGCCTGGTTTTGGAATCGCATTGATAGAAATCGAGTTAAATAAATTGTATCTAGAAGCCGTTTCAGAACCATAAATACGGCTTAGTTTTACCATAGTATTTATCGGAACCATTTCGCCATTTTTGTTTTTTACAAAGACATTATTAATCGCTGTTGGATCTGCTCTATCGGCGATATCTGCTTGAACAACAACTCTGTAATATTTTCCGAATCTGTTGAAATCAGAGGCTTGGGCGCTACCAAAATAAGCTTGCATTGTCTGTAAAATATCTTTCACTTTTACGCCTAATTGATCTGCTTTTTCATCGTTGATATCCAATTGCAATTGCGGATAATCGGCTTTGAAAGAAGTAAAGGCTACGGCAATTTCTGGACGTTTCATCAATTCTCCGATAAAAGTTTGGGAAATACCGCTGAATTTATCCAATTTGCCACCGGTTTTATCTTGCAAAACTACATCTAAAGCCTCGACATTACTGAAACCTGGAACAGTCGGGAAACTAAATACGAAGAAACTTCCTCCTGAAATAGCGCCTAATTTGCCTTGAACCTGCGCCATTATTTCATTGATATCTTTCACATCGCCACGTTCTTCATTCGGCTTAAGCAATACGAAAACAACTGCTGCAGACGGGCTTGTGGAATTTGTCAATAAGTTGAAACCTGAAATTGCGGTTACGTCTCTTGAAGCATCCAGTTTGCTAAGCATGTTTTCGGCTTGTGTCATTACTTTTTGGGTTCCGTCAAGCGAAGTTCCAGAAGGCGTGTTTACCGCAA
Organism: Flavobacteriaceae bacterium PS02334; assembly: GCA_029959295.1. GTDB lineage: Bacteria > Bacteroidota > Bacteroidia > Flavobacteriales > Flavobacteriaceae > Flavobacterium. Next base: position 459,332 of record JASCOH010000002.1, read on the forward strand.
TTGCAATAAATCCTTGATCTTCTGTCGGGATAAATCCGGCCGGAGTCGTTCTAACCATTATGACAGTAGCTACTGTAATTAAAGCCAAACCACCCAAACTAACCCATTTATTACGAATCAAAAATTTCAATCCGCCGACATAGCGGTTGGTTAAAGAGTTAAAGCTGCTATTGAATCCGTTGAAGAATCGCTGTTTAAATCCTGGTTTAGCGTATGGTTTTTCTCCGTCGTGCGCTGCATGATTATCTTTTAAGAATAAAGCGGCTAGGGCAGGACTTAAAGTCAAAGCATTTACGGCGGAAATTACAATTGCAATTGCCATTGTAAAGGCGAACTGGCGGTAGAAAACTCCTGTGGAACCTTCCATAAAACCAACTGGCAAGAATACCGCGGCCATTACCAAGGTAATCGAGATAATCGCTCCGGTAATTTCGTGCATGGCTTCGCTAGTTGCTATTTTTGGTGACAAATGCTTGTGCTCCATTTTGGCATGCACGGCTTCGACGACGACAATCGCATCATCGACGACAATACCAATGGCTAGAATTAAGGCGAAAAGTGTCAATAAGTTAATCGAGAATCCGAATAATTGCATGAAAAAGAACGTTCCTAAAATCGCTACAGGAACTGCAATTGCTGGAATCAAGGTAGATCTGAAATCTTGAAGGAATAAAAATACTACGATAAATACCAAGATAAAAGCTTCCAATAAAGTGTGTTCTACTTGTTCGATAGATTGATCTAAAGAAACTTTTGTGCTGTAAAATATATTGTGTTTGATATCTTTTGGAAAATCTTTCGAAGCCTTAACCATCAATTTGTTAATCGCAACCTGGATGTCATTTGAGTTGGAACCAGCCAATTGAATAATTCCAATTACAACGCCTTTTTTACCATTTAAACGCGTTAAACTATTATAAGAATAAGCACCAAGCTCGACTCTGGCTACATCTTTTACACGAAGGATTGAACCGTCGGCATTTGTGCGAATTGCAATATTTTGATAATCTTCTGGTTTGGTCAGTTTTCCTTTGTATTTGATTACGTATTCGAAAACTTCTTCACTTCTTTCTCCAAATTTACCAGGTGCGGCTTCCAAACTTTTGTCTTGAATCGCAGCCATAACTTCGTTTGGCGTCACATTGTAAGTCGCCATCTGCGTAGGATTCAACCAAACACGCATCGAATAATCTTTCGTTCCACCAAAAATCGCAGCCGAACCAACTCCAGGAATACGCTTGATTTCTGGAATAATATTGATTTGTGCATAATTGGCAACAAAAGTCTGGTCGTATTTTGCTTCGTCTTCGGTAAACATACCGATTGCCATGATAAAACTGTTTTGCTGTTTTGCAGTTGTAACACCTTGCTGTACTACTTCTGAAGGCAATTGGCTTGTCGCTTGCGCAACTCTGTTCTGCACGTTAACTGCAGCTTGATCGGCATCAGTTCCTAATTTAAAGAAAACTGTAATGGCTAAAGTACCGTCATTACTGGCCGTTGAACTCATGTAAGTCATGTTTTCAACACCATTTATAGATTCTTCAAGAGATGGTGCCACTGAACGCAACACTGTTTCAGCATTCGCTCCAGGATAAACCGCCGTTACTAAAACTGATGGTGGCGCAATATCAGGAAACTGTTGTAAGGGTAATTTTGTAAGTCCAAGTACACCTAAAATCACCAATAAAATGGAGATAACAGTTGCGAGTACAGGTCTTTGTATGAATATTTTGAACATTTTCGTAAAAATTATTTTTTGTTAATTACTTGGGCAACCTTTGTAGATTTTTCAGGCTGAATTGCTTGACCTTCCTGAAGTTTGTCGATACCGCTTAATACGATCTGATCGCCTGATTTCACGCCATCTTTTATTAAATAGTTTGCGCCGCTTTTTCCAATAATTGTAATTGGCGCTTTGGTCACTTTGTTTTCCTTATCAACCGTAAAAACGAAAACTTTATCCTGCATTTCAATTGTCGCAGATTGTGGTACCAAAATCGCATCTGCATGCTGGATTCCTAAACGGATTCTGCCTGTATTTCCTGAACGTAAAGTTCCGTTTGCATTAGGAAAAGTGGCACGAAGTGTGATTGCTCCTGTGTTTTTATCAAATTGACCGTCAACCATATCAATTTTTCCAGTTTGAGTATAAGCGTTGTTATCTGCTAATATTAAAGAAACTGGAGGCAATTTTTTGATTTTGTCATCAATTGTATTTCCTGAATATTGCGCTTTAAAGTTGATAAAATCAGTTTCTCCAAGAGAGAAGTAAGCGTAAACTTCGTGAACATCAGATAATTTAGTCAACGGTTCAATGTCAGTTGCAGAAACCAAACTTCCTTGTTTTTTTGGAAGTCTTCCGATGTAACCGCTTACTGGTGCTGTGATTGTGGTGTAGCCTAAATTAATTTTCGCAGATCCGACTACAGCTTTTGCTTGATCTAAATTGGCAGTAGCTATTCTGTGTGAGGCTTTTGCAGTTTTTAATTGATAGTCAGAAACTACTTTGTTTTGAACAAGCGGCGTCAATTTATCGATTTCTAATTGCGCATTGATCAAAGCCGCTTCCGCACCGTGAAGATTTGCCAAGGCATTGTTCAATTGCTCACGGAAAGGCTGTTCGTTGATCTTAAAAAGTGGCTGTCCTTTTGTAACATAAGCGCCTTCATCGACAAAAACTTTGTCAAGATTGCCACTTACTTGCGGACGAATTTCCACGTCAACAGTTCCTTGAATTGTCGCAGGATATTCAGAATCTGTTGTAGCATTCGCACTTTGAATGTCATAAACTGGAAGGCTTGGTGCCGCCGCAACAGGCGCTTCAGCTTTTGGCGAACATGAAATAACTGTCCAGGCAAAAAGGGTTGTGGTTAAAATTACATTTTTCATTTTAGTATTGATTTTGAATTTGTGGAACATTTGATTTAATTAAAAAATTGAGTTTTTGGGAGGCTATTCTAAATTTGCAGGTTCATATTATAAGTATTAAATTATCTAACGTTGTTAAGTGATTTTGCGAATATATATATAATTATTACTCCAAAATACCTTTCAATATTTAGTATTAAATCATCTAACGGTGTTAAGTAAGTAGTCAAAAAAAAAGATTTGCATCTTTCTTACTTGTATAAATTATCTAACAGTGTTAAGTGAATTGGAAAATTTTTTTACTTTATGGATTGTATGATTCCGCCAATCGCATCTTTTAAAATTTGGCTATTAATAGTTTCAAAAATTTGGCTTGTATTAACAATATTTATAGAAATCAGTCCGTGAATTACAGAGAAAAAAGTAAAATATTTTTGCTTAATAACTTCATCTGACGGATTGTTGTTTTTCATTACTTCGGCAATAACGCCCGTGAATACTTTATAAGGAGCTTCTGCAGCTGTACATTTTTCAGCACAACAGTTGATTTGAACGCCATACATTACTTGGTACATTTCTGTATCTGTAAAAGCAAATTCCCAATAAGCCATCCACATGGCTTCTAATTGTTCTTCGGGATTGTCATATTTTGCTTTTACTTTTTCAAGTTCTTTTGTCAACATGTTGAAACCTCTTCCAGTAAGTTCTGAAAGAATTGCTTCCTTGTTGGAAAAATATTCATAGATAATTGGTGCCGTATATTCTATTCGGTCTGCGATTTTTCGCATACTCAAACCTTGCCAGCCTTCTTCTTTTGCTATGGAATAGGCAGCATCCAGAATGTTTTTTCTGGTCTCTTCTTTTTGTCTTAAAATTCGATCTTTGCTTGCCATTTTGTTTTAGTATTAAATTGTTTAACACTGTTAGGCAAATGTACAACTATATCACAGCATGCAAAATAATTTTATCATAATTATTTCTTATGCTGTGATAAGCAAAGTACAAAAGCCTTTATTTCAGTGACTTTAGAATATAAATTTAGTGCTCAAGAAATTTGATTTATCTGAATTTACAATCTCATTTATAAGTGAATTATTACTTTCATTCATCTTAAATGCGACCAAAGATCGGATGGAGAAGGAGCGAATGGCGTCAGTAACCGACAAAGTTCCCTCGGCGCTGTCTTTTCTTCCTGTAAAAGGCAGAACGTCTGGACCTCTTTGCGATTGGCTGTTCACGTTCACACGACTTACCAAATTTACCAACGGATCAATCAGCCAAGCCAATTCATCAGAATCTTGGCTAAAAATACTCACTTGCTGTCCATGCGTAGAATTGATCAAAAACTGAATTATTTCTTCCAAATCATCAAAAGGAACAACCGGAACTATAGGTCCGAATTGCTCTTCATAATACAATTTCATGTCCTTATTTACAGGATAGACAACTGCTGGATAAAAGAACGAAGCTTTGGTTTTTCCTCCATTTTCATTGACAACTTTGGCGCCGTGGGCTTCGGCATCCTTAATACAATCGTTCAAATAATCAATTTTGTAAGGTTCCGGAAGCGGTGTCAAATTAACGCCTTCTTCCCAAGGCAATCCGAATTTCAATCCAGAAACGGCTTCATTGAATTTTTTCAAGAATTCATCTGCGATATTTCTCTGTACGAATACGATTTTCAAAGCTGTACAACGCTGTCCGTTAAAGGAAAGCGAACCCGAAAGTGTTTCTTTTACAGCCAGATCCAAATCTGCTTTTGCCGTAATAACAGACGCATTTTTGGCATCCAAGCCTAAAACCGCACGAAGCTGATTTACTTTCGGATGTTGTTTTTTCAATTCATTGGCCACTCGGCTGGAACCAATTAAAGTCAAAACATTTATTTTTCCAGATTGCATCAATCCAGGAATAATTACGTTTCCACGGCCATAAATTACGTTGATCACGCCTTTTGGAAAAGCTTCCTGAAAAGCTTCCTGCAAAGGATAATGCAATAAAGTTCCGAATTTTGGCGGTTTGAAAAGTATGGTATTTCCCATAATCAACGCCGGAATCAGCGTCGTAAAAGTTTCATTCAAAGGATAATTGAAAGGTCCCATGCAAAGCACGACTCCCAATGGAGAACGGCGGACTTGCGCGGCAATTCCTTCCACGATTTGGAAACCTGAAGAATCTCTGTCAATGTCTTTCAAAGCGTCGATTGTGGCATAAATATATTCCACAGTTCTGTCAAATTCTTTTATGGAATCGGCATACGATTTTCCGATTTCCCACATGATTAATTTGACAACGGTTTCCTTTTTTGCAATCATTTTCCTTGTGAAATGTTCGACGTGGCTGATTCTTTCAGAAACATTCATTGTCGGCCATTCACCGCGTCCGTCATTGTAAGCTTCGACGGCTGCCGTCAACGATTCTTGCGCTTCTTTTTCAGTTCCGACAGGATAACTTCCTATCAATTTTTGCTTCAAACCATCGGCCGTTTTAAGATAAACTGGAGAATAAACTTCATGGACTTCGCCGTCCCAATTTTTCATTTCTCCGTTGCTCAAGTAGCGCTTTTGGTGGATTTCTTCAATTCTATGCTGTTCTGGAATTTGGCTTTCTTCTACGAATAGATGTTCCAAATTCTCTTCAAAATTTTTGGTGTTGCTCATGAGAATTTATTTAACGAAATTATTCTAACAAAGTAAAGCTCCAAATTACGAAGAAAATTTTACATGAAAACCTAATAAAAAACAAAACGCTGGAAAATAATTTCCAGCGCTTGCCACTAACTCAAACATAATAAATATTAGTTCGAATAAACCTTTACATAATCCACAATAAATTCTTGCGGAAAGATTTTGTCATCCACTTCTGGACCGCCAAAATTGCCACCGATCGCCACGTTTAAGATGATATAAAACGGCTGATCAAAAGGCCAAACATCTCCGGTTTTATCTTTTGGATTGAAAGTAAAAACCAATTTGTCGTCTACATAAAAATCCATCTTTTCTTTAGTCCAATCCACTCCATACGTATGAAAACCTTCTTCAATTTTTGGAAAAGAAGTCTTTTTTGAGCTTCCTTTATCGCCGTGATTAGCTTTGGTATGAAGCGTTGTAAAAACCATTCCAGGTTCTTTTCCAACGTATTCTAAAATGTCAATTTCGCCTGATTTTGGCCATCCAACTTGCTTGATATTAGAGCCTAACATCCAGAAAGCAGGCCAGATTCCTTGTCCGACAGGCAATTTTGCACGCGTTTCTATGTAGCCATATTTAAACTCTTTTTTGCCAGCAGTTGTAATTCTTGTGGAAGTGTATTTGTCGCCTTCTTTTTTGGCTGTAATTACTAAATTACCATTTGAAAACGTATGATTTTCCTTCGTATAAACTTGGCGTTCGTTGTTTCCCCAACCGCAAATGTTTGGGCATCCGTCGCCTAATTCATAGTTCCAAGTTTTTTCATCTAAAGATTTTCCTTTGAAATTTTCTTCCCAAATCAGTTTTCCTTTTTTGGACTGACCGAAAGCGAATGTTCCTGTCAGGAGAAATAATAGTGCAATTTTCTTCATAAAATATTAGTTTGAAAAATTAAAATCAGCTTCGTTTTTTGTCATAGAATCGCCTCCGACAAAAACTTTGAAATCGCCAGATTCTGCTTCCCATTTTTTGTTTGCCGAATAAAATTCTATCGTTTTTTCGTCAATTTCGAAGGAAATAGTTTTGGTTTCTCCTGCCTTGATTTCGGTCAATTCAAAACCTTTAAGTTCACGAACCGGACGCGTAACGCTTGCAACCAAATCTCTTATGTACAATTGAACAACTTCTTTTCCGTCAACTTTGCTGTTGTTTTTTACCTCCACAGAAACCGTGATTTTTCCGCCTTTGGCAAAAGATTTTTTATCTAATTTCAAGTTCGAATATTCAAATTTAGAATAGCTCAAGCCAAATCCGAATGGATATTGAGGCGTTTTTTCCACATCGCCATAATGTGACCAAAAAACGCTTTCCGGATTATCAGTCGAAGGCCTTCCTGTATTTTTATAGTTGTAATAAATTGGCAACTGTCCAACATTTCTTGGGAAAGACATTGGCAATTTTCCACTTGGATTATAATCTCCATATAAAACTTGCGCAATTGCATGACCGCTTTGAGTTCCTAAATGCCAAGCTTCTACAATCGCAGGAATATTTTCTGCAGCCCAAGGAATTGTCAACGGACGGCCATTTTGCAACACTAAAACTATATTTTTATTTGCCTTGAAAACGGCTTCCAACAATTCTTGCTGCACGCCTGGAAGTCCGATTTCAGAACGGCTTCTTCCTTCTCCAGACTGCAATCCATGTTCGCCTAAAACCATGATTACGACGTCCGCATTTTTTGCCACAGCCACTGCTTTGTCGAAACCGCTTTTGTCAGTCATATTGATTTTAGTTTCTTCAATAAATTTTGGACTTCCTAAAGTTACGTCGGCACCTTTTTCATAAGTGATCTGATTTCCTTTGTAAGCGTCCATTCCTTCCAAGAAAGAAATAGCGGTGTTGTCGTCAGCACCAATTCTCCAGCTTCCTAACGGACTGGTTTTGTCGTTTGCCAAAGCTCCAATTACTGCAATTTTTTGACCTGATTTTTTTAGCGGCAGCAAATTATTTTCGTTCTTCAAAAGCACGATTGATTTCTTTGCCATATCTAAAACTCCATCTTGGAATTCTTGCTTTCCAGTTGTTTCTTTCTCACGAGTTTCATCGCAATATTTATATGGATTTTCGAATAATCCCAACAAGAATTTTACTTTTAAAATCCTTCTTACCGAGTCATCGATTTTATCTTCAGAAACTTTTCCTTCTTTAACTAAAGCAGCTAAATAATTCAAATATCCGTAGGATTCCATGTCCATGTCAGAACCTGCGTTTGCGGCGAACATTGACGCTTCTTTCAAATCTTTGGCGTAGCCGTGATTGATCATTTCGCCTAACGAACCCCAATCAGAAACTATGAAACCTTCGAAATTCCATTCTCCTTTTAATACATCTCTCTGTAGATATTTGTTTCCCGTTGCCGGAATTCCTTCCAATTCATTGAACGAATTCATGAAAGTCAAAACGCCAGCGTTAACTGTCGCCTTGAAAGGAGGTAGGATGATGTTGTGCAAAGTATTGTCGCTGACATCAACCGTATTGTAATCGCGACCCGATTCAGCAAAACCATACCCTGCGAAATGTTTTGTGCAAGCGGCGATGTGAAAAGCATCAAATTTATCGCCTTGAAAACCGCGAACTCTGGCAATTGCGATTTGGCTTCCTAAGTAAGGATCTTCGCCTGCGCCTTCCATAACTCTTCCCCAGCGCGCATCACGAGTGATGTCAACCATTGGTGCGAATGTCCAGTTTAAACCTGCGACTGCGGCTTCAGCAGCGGCAATTTCTGCTGATTTTTCCATTGCTTTTAAATCCCAAGAAGCAGCTTCCGCCAAAGGAATCGGGCTTACGGTTTTGTATCCGTGAACGACGTCAAAACCAAAAATCAATGGAATTCCCAAACGAGTTTCTTCCACGGCGATTTTCTGCATGGCTTTCACGTCTTTAACACCGCGAATATTCAGCATTGAACCTACTAATCCTTTTTTAATATTTTCGTATTTTTTGGACGCTTCGCCTTCTGATGGAGCGGGACCAGTTACATCCCAAAAACCATTGTATTGGTTCATCTGTCCGACTTTTTCTTCCAAAGTCATTAATTTTAAGACAGAATCTACTTTTCGGTCGATTGGTGATTTTACTTTATCAGAAAAAGCAGTTTGTTTTGAAGAGCCGCAACTTATGGCGAATGCCAAAAAGCCTGCGAACAATCCGTATTTTGTTATGGTGTTGTATTTCATTATAATTTGGGAATATAGCTTCAATAAATAAGAAGGCTAGGAGTGCTAGCCTTCTTAAAATTTAAGTAAAAAATGTATAAAATTATTGGTAAACGCGGATGTAATCTACTTCCATTGTTGACGTTGTAAACGCTGGATCGATATTTCCGCCGAAAGTACCGCCCATTGCAAAGTTCATAATCAAGAAGAAATTTGCATTAAAAGGCAATGTCGAGCTGTTGTCGACAGAATGGTAAGGAGTTGTCTGATCATCAACATAAAAGCTAATTTTCGTCGGACTCCAAATCACTTTATAAACATGGAATTCAGAAGACGCATTTGCAATTATTGTTGATCCCGTATTTGCATTTCCAGCTGAACGACCTGGATAATGAAGCGTTCCGTGGATTTTGTTTTGCTCATTTCCTTTGTGTTCCATCATGTCAATTTCACCGCAAGCCGGCCACGGATTTGTCTGGTAATTTGCACCAAGCATCCAAACGGCAGGCCAAGTTCCTCCGCCGGCCGGAAGTTTTGCTTTGAATTCAATTTTTCCATATTTGAAGGCTACTTTGTTTTCACTTACTAATCTTGCAGAAGTATAAAAAGCACCATTAAATTCTTCTTTTTTAGCTGTAATTTTTAACATTCCGCCTTCAACTTTTACGTTTTCAGGTCTGTCAGTATAATATTGCGCTTCGTTATTTCCCCAGCCGTTGTCGCCTCTGCCAAGATTATAACTCCAGTTTGCTGGATTTGGTGCGCCTTGAACGTTGAATTCATCTTGCCAGATTATGTTTGTATAATCTTCTGTCGGATCTGGATTTTCACCTTGAACAGGAGGCTGCGTGCTGAAAGTGTGGTACCATGCCAATGCTGGATTTCCGCCCATAACAGCTCTGACAACCATTTTGTTTTCTGTCAATTCTAAGATTTCATAAGTGCTTTGACCGATATAATAGCCCATGAAACCGTTGTCAGAAAACGTCATTGATGTACCGCGAGTTTTGTCAGCAGGGACAAGCGATTCTGAAGGACTTAATGTTACTGTTTTTACTCCAGAAGTACTATAAGATAAGCATTGGTCACCGCTTCCAGAACCATTTCCTACGCTTAAGAAATCAGCATTGAAGAACGTTTTTCCGCCATTATCTAATTGGTATTTCAAAACACCGCCTTCCACAAAAAAGCGTAATTTATTTTCATAAAGACAGCTGCTTGTAGGAGAACCTGCTTTTTCAAATGGAGCTGCTGCATAATAATTTGGATAGAAATTCTTCGTAATGTCGCCATCATTTTGACCTACGCCCAAATGTCCAGGAACAGCTGCAGCCCAATACCAGATTTTTGAATCGCCACTTGTCAAAAGTGTAATCGCTTCGTCATCATTGAAATTGCTGAAAACAGTTACTTCAAAAGAAGTATTGCTGGCAGTGCCGCCTTTTCCAGTCGCTACTACAGTAACAGTGTAAGTATTTAGGCCATTCTTTGTAAATGCTTTTGTGTAAACGCCACCAGGCGCATTAGCAGAACCGTCGCTGAAGATATATTTAAAGCTTACCGCATTATCTGCTTTTGCTTTTAAAATTACCTTTCCAGAACCATCGCCATCAGGATTTGCTGTGCTTTTACCGACAATTTCATATTCTAGCGTAATGTTTTTTGGCGCATCTAAACTGCCAAAAGTTTTATCGTCGTCTTGGCAACTTGTTACTAAAACTAGCAACAGAAGCAGTCTTCCGAAGTTTTTTAATAGATTTTTCATAGCAATTAGTTTGAAAGTTTTACATCGTCAAAATAGTAGCTTGCTCCGGTTCCGCTTGTTCCGAAATCAAAGAAAAGCACTACGTTTTGATACGCATTATTATTGTTAATTCCTGATAAATTATAAGTCAATTCTTCCCATTGATTTGAAGTTGTGGTAGTGACTGATAATTCTGTGTTTATTCCTGTATTTCCAGAATTTTCAAGTTTTAATAGAACTGGAATTCCTGCAGCCGGAGACCAAACTTTAATTTTAATCTTTTGGTAAACAGAGAAATCAATCGGTTCAGTAAGCGTAAGTGCTGTTCCAGCCCAAACTTCAGAACCAGCATTTTTAACTACTTTTGCAACATTTGCAGAAGTATTAATTCCGCTTGGATCAGGATTTGCTACTTTAGAGGCAAAAGCATTTCCGAAATCACCAAAACCATAATTAATTGTAGACGATTCAAATGTCAAAGGCAGAATTTTTGGTTCATCGCCATTTGTCTGTCTGATATCATCGAAATAGTAAGAAGCGCCATTTCCTGGATTTCCAAAATCAAAGAAGATGATAACTTTTGAATATTGTTTTGTAAAATCTGCTCCAGCGAAATCGAAGGTCATATATTCCCAAGAATTGGCAACTGTTGTAGCAATATCAACTTCTTTGTTAATATTACCGTCAGTAAGGTTTTCAATTTTCAGCTTTACGATAGCGCCAACTGCTGGTGACCAAACTTTTACTCTGATTTTTGTCAAAGTTGAGAAATCAATAGGATTGTCAAGGACCATTGTTGTTCCTCCCCAAGTTTCAGCTCCGTTATTTTTAACTGTTTTACCTACTTTTGAGCTCAAGTTAATTCCAGAAATAGATGGATTGCTAGCAAGTGTCGTTGTTATATTTCCAAAATCTGCAAAAGAATAATTTAATAAAGAATTTTCGAAAGTTATTGGCAATAGAATTGGATTTGAAATGACTACAGTTTTTGTTATCGTTGTTGTAGCAGCACCTCCGCTGTAAGCGACAATTTTCACAGTATAAGTTCCTGTGTTCGCATAAGTATGTAAAATTGCAGGACCGCCTTCCATAAACTGAACAGGCAATTGTGAAGGATTATCTCCAAAAGTTACTTCAAAGAAAGTCTCAAAATCTGCTTTAGCAGTCAAATTTATAGAGTAAGAATCTCCGGTCACAGGTGTTATGGTAGCTTCTACATTTTCAGGAGCTCTGAAAGAAACAGTTAACGGAACTATGGTTTCGCTTGTTAATCCGGTAACTCCAGTTCCCATAATTTTTACGTTATACTGTCCTTCAGCATAAACGTGATCCACGGTTTGACCAACGCCTACTTCCACAGGTTCAGCAGTTGCATCACCAAAGAATACATCATATTTTACCAAACCGTCACCTCTTGGCGCTATGGTTACCTTTCCAGAATTATCTTGCGTAATTGTGAATAAAGCAGAAAGATTGCTTGGTGCGGGCGCATCTGTTACCGAATCAAGGCTTGAATCGTCTCCTGAACATGCCATCAGCAATGTTACCAAGAATAAGCTATATATAATTTTAATTTTTTTCATAATCTAAATTTTAATATCCAGGATTTTGTTTCCAGTTTCCAGCAGAGAATTGTATTTCTTCGATTGGAATTGGGAATACTTCGTTTTTATTGCTTGAGAATCCGTCTATTTCAATTGACGCTCTTCCGGTTCTTACCAAGTCGAAGAAACGATGGCCTTCGCCTAAAAGTTCTCTTCTTCTTTCTGCCCAAATAAAACTTGTCAAAGTAGAACCGGTTCCAGCGATATCATGATTTGTATCGCCAAAAGCACGTCTTCTCACTTCATTCAAATAACCTCTTGCTTTTGCATCGTCAATATTTCCTCTGTTATAAGCTTCAGCAGCCATTAACAAAACATCTGCATAACGAATAGCTCTGTAATTATTAGGATTTGTAAGGTTTAAATCCCCCGCAGCATTTGCAGAACGTGTTCTTGGGATATATTTTCTGTTGAAAAATCCAGTATGCTTGTAGCCAACGCCATAAGTTGCACCTGTTGCAGTAGCCCATGCCGCAATATCTAAAATAGCTACATCTTTTCTTTTATCGCCAGCTTCAAAAGTATTTACAGCTTCTTGAGTTGGAACATTAAAGCTATATCCAGAAGAAAATTTTGGTCCAGAATAATTTCTTGGTCCGTTGAAACCTACGGCTACGTTACCTTCACTACATTGAAGACATCCAAATCCAGCACCTTCAATATCAGTATATTGCACTTCAAAAACTGATTCTAGGCCATTTTCTTGGGCTTCTTCAAAAAGGCTATCATAATCTTGAACTAAAGAATAGCCTCCAGTAACTGTGATCAGATTTTCTAAAGTTTGAGCCGCCAAATCAAATTTTTCATCATACAAATACACTTTTCCAAGCAAAGCCTGAGCAGCTCCTTTTGTCACTCTTCCTTTTTGTGCAGGAGTTGGATTTAAGTCAGCAATGGCAAGAATTAAGTCATTTTCAATTGAAGCATAAACTTCTTCAACAGAAGATCTTGGAATCGTTTTTTCGTCTCCTAAAACAAATCTAGCATCTTGTTTCATAGGAATTCCTCCAAACCATTTTACCAATTCAAATTGATAATAAGCTTTTAAGAAACGCGCTTCAGCAATAACCTGCGGTTTGTTTGGAAAATCAGTTTTATCTTTAAATTCTAAGATGTAACTTGCTCTGTTGACTCCAGCAAACATCCAGTCCCAAACATTTTTTACGTTTGCATTGACTGGAGTATGAATCATTTCGTCAACTTGCTGGAAACCGATAACGTCATTGGCACTTTCACCACCTGCAGCAGTATTGTCAGAAGCAATTTCTCCTAATAATACATTCACATAAGTAGATTGCAATATGTCATAAGCGGCAATCAGCGCTTTGTTATATTCTTCTTCGTTGTTAAAATAATTGTCAGCACCAAGAGAATAAGGAATTTCTCGGTCAACAAAATCATCACTGCAAGAAGTAGCAACCCCTGACATTATGCTTAAGGCCATTACAGCCATAATTATATTCTTTTTCATCTTGTTTAAATTAAAAATTAACATTTACACCAAACATATAAGTTCTTGGAATTGGATAAAATCCGTTGTCAACACCGCCACCAATTGGGCTTCCGCTTGAAGCTCCGGGATCATAACCCATATATTTTGTGAAAGTGTAAAGATTGTTAACGCCTGTATAAATTCTTACTTTGCTGATCCCTGCTTTTTCAGTGAAAGAAGGATCTAAAGTATAACCTAATTGAACATTTTGGATTCTCAAATAAGAAGCATCTTCAACAAAGTAATCAGAGAAAATATTATTAGAAGTCGTTCCGGTAGTAACTCTTGGAATGCTGTTTGTTGAGCCTTCGCCAGTCCATCTTCCTAATAAATAATTTGAACGATTTACATCGTTTAAAGTTCTTTCATAAGCTCTTACCATATCATTTCCGATAGAAGCAAACGCATAGGCTGTAAAATCAAAACCTTTGTAATTTAAATTGATATTCAATCCCATTGTTGTACTTGGAATAGGATCTCCGATATCAGTTCTGTCATTTGCATCTAATTTGCCGTCGCCATTTACATCAACAAAACGCAAATCTCCGGGTTTTGCTTCAGCACCTAACGCTAACTGTGAAGGATGTGCATCAACTTCTGCTTGGTTTTGGAAAATTCCAGCAGTTTTATATCCGTAGAAATAACCAAGAGCATGGCCACCTTGCATCCTTGAAGTAATTGTGCTAGTTCCAAATAATCCTCCTTCTAGAAATCCTGTTCCATTATTTACTTTTGTGACCTCATTTTTTAAGAAAGTAACATTGTAGTTTATGTTAAATGAAAAATTATCAGATAGCTTGTCTTTATAGTTAATTGCAAATTCGAAACCTTTATTAGTAACGTCTCCTGCATTGATTACTGGTAATTTAGCACCAGGTCCAGCAATTCCTGTAAGTGAAGAAACAGGTACATCAGGAACTAGCAGATCTTTTCTTGTATCAATAAAATAATCAGTATTGATCTCAACTTTGTCATTTAATAACCTAAAATCGAAACCGACATCAAATTTTTTAGCAGCTTCCCATTTTACATCTGGATTAGCTAAAATTCCCATTGCCGCACCGTTTACTAAATTTCCATCAAAGATATACGTTGCTTCGCCTCCAAGACCAGAAAAATAAGCACCTTGCGTAATTTTATCATTACCTAAAGAACCATAACTGGCTCTAAGTTTCAAGAAATTTAATGTTTTAGACTCACCAAAGAAATTTTCATCAGAAATTACCCAACCACCTGTAACTGATGGAAAGTAGGCAACTTGATTTTCAGGACCAAACTTGGTTGACAAGTCACGTCTGATCATTCCTGAAACTAAATATTTTCCTTTAAAATCATATTGCAATCTTGCAAAATGCGAAAGACGTCTTTCATCATAGCTATAACTCGAATTTGTTTTTGAATTAAGCGCGCCAGTTGTTAAGCTAATGTCAGCATTTTCCCAAGAATTGTTCGGAACATCATAGCCTGTAGCATACAATCCATTGCCATATTCTTTATAAACTGTTTGACCCGCAGTCAATTTAAAGTTGTGACTTTCTGCAAAAGATTTTGTGTAAGTCGCATATAAGTCAAAAGTATAGCTGTTATCATTGATTGCATTTTGATTTACACTACTTCTTACGTTGTTAAAAACTTTACTTCCGCCATAGCTAACCATTTTGTTGAAAGATCTTCCTTCGCTATTTGAAGTCTCAAAACCAATTTTTCCAGTAATGACTAAATCTTTGATGACTTCATAATTTGCTGCAAAGTTTCCGTTTATCTTTTTTAAATTATAAGAATTATAAGTATTATCTAATTGAGACAAAGGATTAATGATTTCATTTCCTAGATTACTTCCAGGAACATTTACATCGCCACTTGGCAAAAGTGTAAAGTTTCCATCTGCATCATATGGCTTGTAAATTGCAGGCGTATTGATTGCATTAAATAATACAGAACCAAGGGCGTTTTCATTAAAAGTTCTTGAACTTGTATAAATATACATTGCATTAGTTTGTATTTTCAACTTATCAGAAAGATCAGCGTTTAAACTTATGCGGGCAGTATTTCTAAGGAAGTTAGATTTATCTCCGCCAACAATACCTCCTTGATCTAAATGAGAGCCGCTGACGCTGTAAGTAATTTTGTCAGAACCGCCAGAAGCGCTGATGTCGTGACTAACTATTGGAGCTCCAGAATCAAATACGAGATCTTGCCAATCAGTTCCTTTTCCTAAATTTGACACATTTGGGAAAGGAATTGCATTGCCATTATTTGCATAACTTTCATTTAAAAGAAGTGCATATTCTGTAGCATTTAAAAGAGGCAATTTTCTGCTCGTTTCTTGAGTTCCAAAATAAGTATTATAAGAAATTCTAGTTTTAGAATTCTTTTTTCCTGTTTTTGTAGTGATTAAAATAACGCCATTCGCACCAATCGTACCATAAATTGCTGCCTGAGCATCCTTTAAAACCGTAATTGTTTCAACATCATTTGGATTAAGCAGACCGATATCCCCCATGATGGTTCCATCCACAATAAATGTCGGCGCATTATTGCCATTAGTTCCAATTCCCCTAATTCTAATGTCGAGTCCAGCACCAGGTCGTCCGCCTTGCGTAGTAACATTTACTCCTGAAACAGTTCCTTGAAGGGCTTGCTCGATTTTAACTGGTCGAAGATCTTCTAAAGTCTTGCTTGAAACAATTCCAACGGCTCCTGTTACTTCTCTTTTCTTTTGGCTGCCATAACCAATTACGACTACTTCTTCTAAAGATTTCTGGTCAGGGGAGAGTTTAAAATTAACCGTTTCATTTTTAGTTACTTTGAATTCATAATTAATAAATCCAACATAAGTAACTACTAAAGTAGATCCCGACGGAACTTTCGAAATTTTAAAATTTCCGTCTAAGTCAGCAGTAATTTGATTCGTACCGTTTTTAACCGATACATTGGCTCCAGGCAATGCTAAACCTGTTTGAGCTTCTGTTACTTTTCCGCTAATTTCATATTCCTGAGAATAACAGAATGATGAAATTAGAATGAAAGCAAAGAGAAAAAAGTTTGACTTCATGTTATTTGTTTTTTTGTGATATAGTAAAATTAGGGGAGTATATTAAGAATATGATAAAAATAACCACAACAAAAAATATACACTTTAAAAATATATATGTAAAATTTTGATATTCTGAATAAGTGTAGGCGTTAACAGTAAATTAAGATATAATTTATATTCTCTTAACGGTTTAGTTTTAGTTGCAAAATGTCCAATTACAACGTTGTTGTTGTGGTATTGTATAGGTAATCTGACTCAATGTTGTGTTGTTCTAAATAGAAAGTATGTACTCAACAAGCCCTTGTTCGTGGGATAAATCCATTTTTTTACGCAAACGATATCGTTTTATCTCTACACTTCGCACAGAAATGTTCAATAATGGAGCAATTTCCTTTGAAGATAAATTGAGTCTCAGATAAGCACATAGCCTCAAATCATTGGGAGTTAATGATGAGTGCAAATTCTTAACTTTTTTAAGAAAATCTTTGTCAGCATTGTTAAAAGCATCTTTAAAAATATTCCAAGTGTCTTCCTCGCTGATATTTTTATTTATAGTGCTGATTACCGATTTGACATTTGTATTTCCAGCCTCAGAATTTCGTTTCAAATCTTCCTTGATTTCTGTCAAAAGTTCGTTCTTTTTAATCAAGCTCATTGTGGAAGCGGCCAACTCACGATTTTTACTTTCAAAGTCTTGTTCCAGTTGCTGGTTTTTGATTTTCATAAGCTGTTGTTCTGTTTCCAATTCCTTGATTTCAAGAAGACGGTTATTTTCTTCGATTAACTTTTCGTTTTGGCTTTGGTAATAGTTTTTATAAGTTCGGTTCACAAAATAAGCTATTACAATAAAAATGATTAAGTAGATGAAAATAGCAATATTGGTTTGATACCAAGGTTTTAAGATTGTAAAAGAATATGAAATTGTGTTTTCTGAAAGGGTGTTCCCAATTTTTGCTCGAACTTTGAAAACGTAATCTCCTGGCGAAAGATTTTTGAAATTAATTGTAGGTTTTGTACTCCATTCGCTCCATTCGTCTTGAAATCCTTCCAAAAGAAACTGATATTCCGCATTTATATATTTGTTGAATTCAGGAACAGTATACGTAAAAGTGATATTATTTTCGGCAAATTTGAATTCTGAAGCATTTAAAATTGAAGCATATCGAATGTTTTCATTGGAACGATTTACCGTAATTGTCGACATCGAAATTTTATAGGTATTAAAGTCTAAATCATCTAAATTGATTGTATAATATCCATCCGTAGTACCAATTAAATAAAGTGAATTCGAAAGTTGCGTAATATTTTCATACCCAAGCATTGAATTTGTCAAGCTTGAAGGAATCGGAATAATATTGTGTTTCAACTGCGAGCTTAATTTTCCGAAGGAAAAATAATTGATATAATTTTTAGTGAAAAACCAAAGTCGATTCGAATTGTCAACCATCAGTTTTCCAGAAGTATAGCTGTCTTTTTCAAAAACTTTGCTCAAAATACTATCTTTCTCAAATTTCTTGGTTTTTAGATTGAGCTTGAAAATTCCTTCCTTATAAGAATAATAAATGTTGTTATTGAATTTTGTCAGACCCGCATTTTTTCCTTTCATCGGACTTTTATAGGTCTCAAAACCTCTTGTGGTGCGAAATTCTTTGTCTAATTGAAACCTGAAAACACCTTTATATTCATGGCTTACGTAGATTTCATTGCTATTCGTAATTTCAAAATACTTCGAAGAATAATCAAATCCAGAGATTTTATTTCTGAAAATCCATTGGTTGTTTACTTTTTCCAAAACAGAAATCCCATAATAATTCCCTTGCAATAAAAAATTAGATTTCCCCGGAACATTTTCAAATTTCCAAGTTCCGGAAGTCGCAAAGAGGTGATTTACCGAATTTTCATTGATAATATAAGTTCCAGAATCGTGACCGCAGAAAAGTGTTCCATCATGTGAAAATAGCGACCAAACCTGGCCTTTCGTGTCTCTTATGAATTTAAAATCTTCAGATGAACCATATTTTTTATAAAATAATCCCTGATTTGTGCCTACATATAAATTTCCGTTATGGAGAATCGAAGTATAAACCGTTCCAAGAATTCCGGTGTCATCAGCAAAAGAGCGAACAGGAGATTTTAAGTTGATGCAATTGATGCCGTTATCAAGCCCAATCCAAAGATTTTTGTCAACATCTTCAAAAATGGAAAGTGCCGTATTATTGCTCAAGCCTTTATTCTGAGTTATATGATAGACCACTTTTCCTTCTTTTGAAAGCAGAAAAATTCCGTTAGAAACTGTTCCAACAGCAAAACTTCCATCCGAAAGAATTTGACTGCTATAAATATTTCCTACTGCAAGCTCAGCATCTGCTTCAATATGCCATTTTGAAATTATGCCGTTATTTATATTGAAAAAACCGTTGAATTGCGTTTGGACTAGCAAACTGCCGTCTTTTGAAAAAATATTTACGATTTTATTTTTCATGATGACAGCATCGTTTGAAATCAGCTTTCCGACACCGTTTTCTATTTCAAAAAGCCCTTCGCCATACGTCTGGAAATAAATAGAACTATTAGCTTTGAAAGCTCTGTTAATGCTTGATTTTGCTGAAATTATCTTGAACTTTTCTGTCTTTGTATCATATAAAAAAATCTGGTTCAGCGATTGAAAAACCACCCACTGGTCAAAATCGATGATGTTCCAAATCTGTTCGTCGTCAACCAATTTGTTTTTGATCGATTTGCTTAACGAATAATATTTCAGGATTCCGTTTTCTTGGCGTTTCCAATACCCAAATTCCATGTAACAGCCGGTGTAAATTCTGTCGTCAATACTTTTTACAGAACGTATGATAGTTTCGTTTGGCGAAGGATAAAGTTGCCAGTTAGCACCGTTAAATTCTAATAATCCCTCGTTGTTTGCAAAATAAACGTATTGATTTTCATCTTGAGAAATCATCCAGTTTTGGTTTCCGGCGCCATAATTTTGAGAAGAAAATTTTAAAATAGGAGGCAACTCTTGAGAAAATCCCAAGACAGAACACAAAAGCAGGAGCAGGGTAATTTTTTTCAGCAAAGCAGGAAAGATTAATTTTGGAATCACGAATATACGATTACCAAGCAAAATATGATTTTCTGACTCCAATTTTTTTGAATCAGGCTAGATTTATTATAAAAAAGAAAACCCGCAAGAATCAAATCTTGCGGGTTTAATAAAAATAAAAAATATTCTTAAACGATTTCTGCGCTTAATCCAGCTTCTAAAAGACTCGAACATTGCGGTTTAAGCTCCTTCAGAATGCCAGTCTTAACCGTGCATTTTCCTTTGTAATGGATAATTATTGAACACTGTTCGGCTTGTTCAGCTGTGTGATTGCAAACACGAATCAAGGTTTCAATAACGTGGTCAAAAGTATTCACGTCGTCATTATAAACTATGATTTCGTTGTTTAAACCAACTTGTTCTTCCACTAAAACTTCTTCTAAAACTTGCTCTTTCGTACTCATAATCAAAAGTTTATGCTAAATTTACATATTTTAGGGCAACCCAATTGTTTCTTTGTTGCTTTTTAACATAAGTCAATCCTTTTTCAGTGCAAGAAGCATCGATCGCAGGAATATCTTCTTCATAAAAACCGCTCAAAAACAACGTCCCATTTTCATTTAAACAATCTACGTATTGCTGCATGTCATTCAACAAAATATTTCGATTAATGTTAGCAATAATCGTGTCATATTTTTTTCCTTCCAATAAAGAAGCGTCTCCTTCATAAACTGAAATGTGTTCGCAATTATTACGTTCCGCATTTTCAATAGAATTCAAATAACACCAATTGTCAATATCAATAGCATCAATTGGCTGTGCGCCTTTCATTTCTGCTAAAATCGCTAAAATTGCAGTGCCGCAACCCATGTCTAGAGTCTTTTTTCCTTCGAAATCATTCTCTAAAATGTGCTGAATCATCATGTGAGTCGTTTCGTGATGGCCTGTTCCAAAAGACATTTTTGGCTCAATCACGATGTCATATTGTGCTTCTGTTTTTTCATGAAAAGGAGCACGAACATGGCAAATTCCATCCACGTCGATGGCTTCAAAATTCTTCTCCCATTCCTCATTCCAGTTGACCTGCTCGATTTCTTCAACGGTGTAGCTTACTGTGAATTCAGGAGAATTTAAGATAAAAATATCTTCCAGAACATCTTCGCTCCAAAGTGATTTTTGGATATAGGCAGAAACGCCAGTTTCAGTTTCTATGAAGCTTTCAAAAGGCTTTTCGCCCAATTCAGCTACTAAAATTTCTGAACCCAGTTCTTTTGGTTCTACTTTAAAATGATATCCCAGATAGGTAATTGCCATAACATTAATTTTTTGCAAAGGTAATATTATCATAACATACGGCGACTAAAATTAATATTAAGTTTGCACAATGATAACCTAAGCGAATATTTCTGCAAATTTAAGAAACTAATTTTTCCTAAATGTTTCTAAATTGTAAAGTAAACTTTGCCGAATCAAAAACTAACACAACTTTT
Organism: Flavobacteriaceae bacterium PS02334; assembly: GCA_029959295.1. Taxonomy (GTDB): domain Bacteria; phylum Bacteroidota; class Bacteroidia; order Flavobacteriales; family Flavobacteriaceae; genus Flavobacterium. The sequence goes on from JASCOH010000002.1 coordinate 480,458, forward strand.
GAAATGAAAAGACTTTTTCTATTATGTTTACTTCTTTTTGCTGCGTTTTCAAATGCGCAAGATATTAAGGTTACCACAAAAGATAATGATTTAAAACTCTCGGCGCTGCCTTATTACAGCTATGGAAAAGGGCTGGGCCTGACTTCGCCCGACAGCCTTTTTCAGCTTAATATTCGCTTCAGAATGCAAAATCGTGTCACTTATATTGAAAATGAAGGCGAAGAATCAGCTTATGACGGACAAATCAGAAGATTGAGATTGCGTTTTGACGGTTATGTCGGCAATCCAAAATTTTTATACGCCCTGCAGCTTTCTTTTGCGCCGGGAGATGTGGGCGAAATTGAGGAAGGCGAAAATATCAATATTATTCGCGATGCGATTGTATTTTATCGCCCGAATAAAAACTGGAATTTTGGCTTTGGGCAAACAAAACTTCCCGGAAACCGCCAGCGCGTGAATTCTTCCGGAGGCTTGCAGCTAACTGACAGAACAATCAACAATGCAAAATTTACGATTGACCGTGATTTTGGTTTTCAAGCGCATTATCTGCATGAAGACCTGCAGAAATTCTCTTATACTATAAAGACGGCCGTTTCCACAGGGGAAGGCAGAAACTGGACAAAAAGCAATGACAATGGCGTCGCTTTGACTGCCAAAGGAGAACTTTACCCGCTAGGATCTTTCAAGAAAGACGGAACTAATTTTGAAGGTGATATTGCCAGAGAAGTGACTCCAAAATTAATGCTTTCGGGAGCCTTTCAGCAAAATAACCATGCTCGAAGAACGCAGGGACAGCTGGGTGATGACCTTTTTGAACAGCGCACCATGAAATCAGTCTTGTTAGATGCGATGTTAAAATACAATGGCTGGGCGTTCATGTCAAGCTATATGTCAAGAACGGCTAAAGACCCGATTACGGTAAATCCAGAAGATATTTCAGAGACAAATTTTGTTTACACGGGAAGCGGTTTTGACTATCAGGCGAGCTATCTTTTTCCTTCAAATTATGAAATCATCGGAAGGTTTTCTACGCAAAAAGTCAATAAAGATATTCACCAATTCGCGCCTCACACAAAGGAATACAGCATTGGCGTGACCAAATATATCTGGGAACATGCTTTTAAATTACAGGGCGAATTAACTCTTGACGATTTGAATTATTTTGACGGAACTTCAAAGCAAAATTGGTACTTGAGATTTCAGGTGGAAATCGGGATTTAGTATCAAATTCAGAGTTTAAAGCATCAGAATTAGAGATTAAGACATCAAAAATATCTAGCAAAAAAAAAATCCCGCGTGAACAGCGGGATTAATTTCTCAATTGATGTAAAAATTAAAGAACATGAAGTATCAATTGAAATTACAACTACTTAACAACTAATTTTTTAGTGATTCCTTCAGAAGTCTTCACTAAGTATATTCCAGAAGCTAGGGACGAAGTGTCGATTGTCAAGGCTTCTTTGGCTGTATGAATTAATTTTCCGCTATAATCAAAGACTTCGATATTGGCAACTCTGTTGAAATAAACAATTCCGTCCACCGCAGGATTTGGGAACAACACAAAAGTCTTTGGCTCTGAACCATATTCTGGTGTAGAAAGGCTTTCCGTATTCACTTCAAAAATGGTCAGGGTACCGCTGATTTCGTTTGCTACAATGATGTAAGGTTTATTCGTAGGGCTGTTTGCAGCGCTGATGTAAGTGATGCCTTCCGGACCGTGATCGCCTGCGTAAGCAGAAACGCTTCTGTTATTTTTATAGTCTACAAACTTAACATCGTTTGGATTTGTCACGTCATAAACCATTACGCCGCCAACTCTTTCTAAACCGATAAAAGCAAAAGTTTTTCCTGCAATTGTAGCTAAAGTAACGCCTTCTGGTTCTGGACCTTTAGCACGGCTTCTTACTTTTTTGCCGTTTTCTTCGTGGTCTGAATTGAACAATGGAGCAATTGATGGCGTGAAAGCCGTATACATTTCAAAGTCATCCCCGCTGTCAAAAACGATTTGTTTGGTATCGGTATTGAAGATCGAGAAAGAACGTCCTCCAAGCGCATAAATTTGCTCAAAATCGCTGTCAGCATCTGTGTTTCCTGAGAAAGCAGAAGCTCTGAATCTTCCTGCGTTGTAGGTTTCTTTCAGCATAGAAGCTTGCGGATAACTTGCGGCATCTAAAGGATAAGTAGCCGCGCCAACCACGATTCTTTCTACAAAACCAGTATATTCTTTTTCATCTCCTTCGTTTGCAGTCACGATAAAATTAGAACCTCCAGCAGAATAATTTGCGATTCCGTCAGGCTGGTAGAATGATTTTATAGGCCAGTTGGCAATCAAGATTTCTCCGTTGTTGTCAGAAATATCGGCTCCATTTCCTGGTATGCTCATGTCTTTTGTGCCTAAAGCCCAAAGGGAAGTATAGGTGTTGTTTGCCAAGTTGATTTCAGCAATCGCATTGTTTTCTTGCAAGGCAATCCAAGCTTTTTGAGAATCAGGACTGATGGTAATGTATTCTGGTTCAAAATCTTGTGACAAAGTGCTTGATGCTTTTAATTTCCTAACGCCGCTTGCGATAAGAGAAGCTTCCTGAGTATTAAACTGCGTAAAATACATCGTCGTTACATTCGACTGCGTCAAGTTGGCAATGCCTCCAGCGATATTGATTACGCTCACCGAACCTTCAGGATCAACTGTGTAATTTGCATTTGGCTGGCCTTCATTTGCGGTCATGACTTTTGTTCCGTCAGGCGTGAAGGTAATCATGTCAGGCAAAGCGCCAACAGTAACTTGCTTTTGGAAAACACCGTCAGTATTGAAAAATACTACTGAACCGTCCAAAGCTTCATCTGTGTTTGGAGAAGCTACGGCAACGATTCCGTTTTTTACGGCAACGCTCGTCACGCCTCCGTAAGGATTCATGTCAATTGAATTTATAGTTACCGGAGCTTCAGGATTTGAGAAATTTATGACATCTAAAAAGCCTGCAACAGCGCTGGTTGTGAACAATCTTTGCGAAGCAGGATCATGAACCACAATCTCGCAAGTACTTGCATTATTTCCTGAAGGATCAAAACTTCTTACATAATTCAATGTAATATCTTGGTTCGGAACTGGAGCCAATCTGTCATTGTCCTTGATGTAAATAGTAGCTTGAGGATTTCCAGTAATGGTAAAATTCACAGGATTTTCTAGGCTTAAAACAAAATATTCAGCCTGCTGTTCTTCCAAAGTGTCATCAATAATCGGAATTTGAATTGTATGTGTCAACGGACTTCCAGCCGTAAAATTTAAAGTTTGCGTAGCCAAAGTAAAATCATTGGCATCAGCTGTACTAAAAGGAGCACCTTTTACAACCAAATTTACAGAACCTGTTGTTGGGCTAACCAAATTCAATACAAAATTTAGCGTTCCTGCGTTTTCATTTACGGTTACGAAATTAGAAGCCATCGCAATTTTTGCTTCAAAAGAAACCGTCGTGAACGTAGCCGATTTTAAAGCTGTAATTGCGTTGTTATTGGCGTCTTCTACCAAATTAGGCAAAAGTGCTACGTAATAATTCTGGCTGTTTGCTAATGCGGAAGTCGGAACGATCGTAATCACATTTGAAGCAAAAGTTGCCGTAAACGGAACCAAAGCACCAGTAGCATTATTCAAGCGTAGTTCTACAAGAGAAGCTACATTTGTGTTTGTAATCGCGCTGTCATTTAAAAGTCTAACGCTTTCGTTGAAAGTCAATGTTGGATTTGCTGTAACTGCAATGTTTGTGCTGGCATTCGCAGGAGAGAAAGCTACGTTTGGAGCCGTGATATCTGTACCGCCGATTGCATTTCCGTCTGCTGTAAAATTGTCAAAACGGTTATTTCCAACAGTTCCAGCAGTTCCTTGCTCGAATTCTACTTTTAATTTAAAGTTTGGATTGTTGTCAATCGTTGCAATTGCGCTAAAATCTAAAGTTTCCAATACAGGATTTCCATCAACAGGCGTTACCGTAGAAAAAGGGACGAAAGTTGTTCCGTCTACAGAATAAGACCATTTTTGCAAGCCAGCTCCTGAACCAGAACGGCGCGTTGCAAATTTCACGATAATATTTTCAAAACCTGTCGTAGGCAAGGCAAATTGCAAAGCACCGCCGATTGGGAAATTAAAACGCAGGTGTGTTCCTGAAGCGTCGCCGTTTCTGGCGTTTAGATTATCTATATCATAATTTTGTCCGGTTCCACCAACAAAATCAATTTGGCTCGTGCCGGCAGTATTTGTACTTGCGGATAAGGAAGCACCGCTAACTGCAGATTGTGTTGGCGTTGTGATTGTCGCAACAGAAGTATTTGTGTTGAAATTCCAATAGTGAATCAAAACAGGCACTGGAATCACAGTTCCTGAAGCGGTAAAATTGTCAAAGCGATTGTTTCCGACAGTTCCAGCAGTTCCTTGCTCGAATTCTACCTTTAATTTAAAGTTAGCATTGTTATCGGTAGTTGTAATTGCACTGAAGTCTAAAGTTTCCAATACCGGATTTCCATCAACAGGAGTAACTGTCGCAAAGGGAAGGAAAGTTGTTCCGTCAACAGAATATGACCATTTCTGCAATCCTGCCCCAGAACCAGAACGGCGCGTGGCAAATTTCACGATCGTGTTTTCATGGCCAGTTGTCGGCAAAGCAAATATTAAAGCGCTCCCGATTGGATCATTAAAACGCAAGTGCGTCCCAGAAGGATCGTTGTTCTGCGCATTTAAATTTAAGACGTTGAAGTTTTGGTTTACGCCTCCGACAAAATCGATAGCCGTTATTCCTTGAATGTTGGCAACAATCGAAGCACCGCCCAAAGTTTGTGAAGGCGTTGTTATTGTTGCAACAGAAGCATTGTTGTTGAAATTCCAATAGTGCATCAGCTCTTGCGCCGATGATAATTGAGAGGAAAGAAATACTGTCGTGAGGAGTAGTATTCTTTCTAAATTGAAGTAATTTTTTGACATAGTTGTGGTTGATTAATTTAACCGCAAAAGTCAAGCTGCAATGTTATTTCAAGATTAATAACAAATAAAACAAAGATTAAGATAAGAAGGAGAGATGTTTCGCTAAAGTTATGGCGTAATGTTAGCTTAATATTTAGGAAATAAAAAAGCCTAGAAGTAAATTCTAGGCTTGGTTTTTTACCGCAGATTCGCAGATTTTTTTATTATAAAATAATAAGGAATTCACTTTTTGAAAAGAAAATCTGTGAATCTGCGGTTATTTTATTTAAACTCCAGCGACGATAGCAGAAAAATCAGCTGCTTTTAAAGCTGCTCCGCCAATCAAACCACCGTCAACATCTGGTTTAGAGAAAATTTCTTTAGCGTTTTCTGGCTTAACACTTCCTCCATAAAGGATAGAAACATTGTCAGCAACGTCAGCTCCAAATTTTGCAGCGATTGTTTCTCTGATGAATTTGTGCATTTCTTGCGCTTGTTCTGGTGAAGCTGTTTCACCTGTTCCGATAGCCCAAACTGGTTCGTAAGCCAAGATGATATTTTCCCAATCTTTAGCTTCTAAATGGAACAGAGCGTCTTTTAATTGGTTTTCCACCAAATTGAAATGTTGCTCAGATTGTCTATCTTTCAGCTCTTCTCCAAAACAGAAAATTACTTCTAATTCATGTTTCAAAGCCGTGTTTACTTTTTCAGCCAAAAGCGCATCCGTTTCGTGGAAGTAAGCTCTTCTTTCAGAATGTCCTAAAATCACGATGTTCACACCGATGCTTTTCAACATGTCAGCAGAAATTTCTCCTGTGAAAGCGCCAGCTTCAGATTGGTGCATATTTTGTGCAGCAACACCAATGTTTGTAAACTGCAAATGCTCAACAGCCGAAGATAAATTCACGAAAGTTGGCGCCACGATTACTCTAGCTTCAACATCGTTTGGCAATTTGTCAATCAAATCGTTTAATAAATCTTCAGTTTCTTCCGCATTTTTATGCATTTTCCAGTTTCCTGCGACAATCTTTGTTCTCATTAGTTTAGTTTTTTTAATGTAGCGTTTATTTTATCAAAATCGGTTTCAATGGCTCTGTAGATAGCGATTTTCCCTTTTTTGTCGATCACAATATATCTCGGAATCCAATCTAAGTCAATCGCTTTTCCGAATTTTCCTTTCATGCCGTCAGGTGCAAGATAGTGTTCTCCATCAAGTTCATATTTCTCGATTCCTGTTTTCCATTTTTCAGCAGTTTTATCCATAGAAATATAAACGTAATCTGCTTTTGGATTTTTTTTGTGCATGTCTTTTACCTTTGGCATTGCTTTGATGCAGTCGCTGCACCAAGAAGCCCAGACATCAATGACAATGGTTTTTCCTTTATGCTTTGCTAAAATATCTTGGAAAGAAATTTCTTTTCCGTCTAAAGTTTGTAATTTTTCAGCAAGCGCTTCTGGAGAAAATTCTGTTTTTTGAGCTTGAGAGCAAGAAATTGTTCCCAAGATTATCAGAAGTGATAAAAATATTTTTCTCATTTTGTTCTTTTTTAAGATAAGCAAATATAATATTTAGTTTTCAGAAAGGTTTATTAAATTTTGGAGGAAGGGATGTTTTTTACGCAACCGTTTTCGTGAAGAATGTTCTTTTTATTTTAATGTGATGTGATTTTAACGCAAAGAAGCACAAAGATTTTCCGCAGAGTTTCGATTACGGTTATTAAGGAATTCTTTGAAAATCAGCGAGCGAAGCTCCATGTTATCCGCGTTCATTTTTTAAACAAAGCAAAAAAAATCCCAATCGAATTGACTGGGATTTATAATCTGTGTAAATCTTTGAAATCTATGTTTAAAATAAACTAGGATATTTCGCCGGATTTACTTCGCTCATAATAGCATACACTTTTTCGTAAATATCTTCAGCAGAAGGTTTTGAAAAATAATCGCCGTCAGTTCCATAAGCTGGTCGGTGTGCTTTTGCTGCCAAAGTTTCAGGCTTGCTGTCTAAATGTTTGTACCCGTTTTGTTCGTCTAAAATCTGCTGTAAAATATAAGCAGATGCACCACCCGGAACGTCTTCGTCGATGACCAAAAGCCTATTGGTTTTCGCCAGAGATTTTACGATATCATGATTTACGTCAAAAGGCAATAACGATTGGATGTCGATAATTTCAGTATCGATTCCAACTTCAAGTAATTCTTTTGCCGCTTGTTCTACCAAACGCAAAGTCGATCCGTAAGAGACCAATGTAATATCTTTTCCTTCCTTAATAGTTTCTACAACGCCAATCGGAGTCTTGAATTCGCCTATGTTTGTAGGTATTTTTTCTTTTAAACGGTATCCGTTCAAACATTCTATAACCAAAGCCGGCTCGTCAGTTTCTAGCAAAGTATTGTAAAAACCTGCCGCTTTTGTCATATTTCTCGGAACCAAAACGTGGATGCCACGAATCGCATTGATGATCATCCCCATTGGTGAACCTGAATGCCAGATTCCTTCCAAACGGTGACCGCGCGTTCTGATTATCAGCGGTGCTTTTTGTTTCCCGCGCGTTCTATATTGCAAAGTCGCCAAATCATCGCTCATGATTTGGATTGCATATAAAAGGTAATCTAAATATTGAATTTCAGCAATCGGGCGAAGGCCTCTCAAAGCCATCCCAATTCCTTGGCCTAAAATTGTAGCTTCACGAATTCCAACATCGGCAACTCTTTCTTCGCCATATTTTTCCTGCATTCCTTCCAAACCTTGGTTCACGTCGCCAATGTTTCCGGCATCTTCTCCAAAAATTAAAGTTTCTGGATATTTGCTGAAAATCGCATCAAAATTATCACGAATGACCAATCTTGCGTCCACTTGCTCGGCATTTTCATCATATGTTGGAAGTACTTCTTTTACAGAAAACACATTTTTATCTGATTCTGAAAATAGGTTAGAACTAAATTTTGGCTGTATTTTTTCTGTATAATTTGTAATCCATTTTGCCAGTTCATTTCTGCCGTTTTCTTTTACGATAATTCGTAAAACTTTTCGTGCCGCTAGCAAAATGTCTTTTCTGATCGGCTCTTTTATAGAAGACAAATCAGCAATATATTTTTTGATAAAAACTTCGTTGTCGCTTGATTTTGCAATAGATTCTAAAACAGAAAGCAATTCTTTTTGCTCGTTTTTGATTGGTTCTGCAAAGGCATTCCAAGCGGCTTTTTTACCTTCTAAAACTTCTTTTTTGATGACTGTTTCCATTTCGTCCAATTCTTCCTGTGAAGCCATATTGGTGGCAATCATCCACAATTTCATTTGGCGAAGACAGTCAAAATCAGCTTCCCAAGCCAATCTTGCTTCGTTTTTGTAGCGTTCGTGAGAACCTGAAGTCGAATGTCCTTGCGGCTGCGTCAATTCTTGAACGTGAATCAAAACCGGTACGTGTTCTTCTCTTGCAATTTGCGCAGCTTGTTCATACGCCGTGATCAGAGCAGGATAGTCCCAACCTTTCACGCGAATGATTTCATAACCTTTATTGTCATTATCTCTTTGAAAACCTTTTAAGATTTCCGAGATATTTTCTTTTGTAGTCTGGTGCTTGGCATGAACAGAAATTCCATATTCATCATCCCAAACACTCATTACCATCGGTACTTGCAAAACTCCGGCAGCGTTTATGGTTTCAAAAAACAAGCCTTCAGAAGTACTTGCATTTCCGATTGTTCCCCAAGCGATTTCATTTCCGTTGATGGAGAAATTCGTTTTATTGTTGATTCCGGTAACGTTTCTGTATATTTTTGAAGCCTGCGCCAATCCTAATAATCTCGGCATTTGCCCAGCAGTAGGAGAGATGTCAGCGCTAGAATTTTTCTGCATCACAAGATTTTTCCAAGAACCGTCTTCATTCAGACTGTGTGTTGCGAAATGGCTTCCCATTTGGCGTCCAGCAGACATTGGATCGTGCTCGATATCAGTATGGCCATACAAACCTGCAAAAAATTGCTGAATGTTCATCTGGCCAATTGCCATCATAAAAGTCTGGTCGCGGTAATATCCTGAACGAAAATCACCGTTTTTGAAAGCTTTTGCCATTGCCAATTGCGGTACTTCTTTTCCGTCGCCGAAAATTCCGAATTTCGCCTTTCCTGTCAAGACTTCGCGCCTTCCTAAAAGACTGCATTCTCGGCTGGTTACGGCAATTTTAAAGTCATTTATTATTTCTGTTTTGAAATCTTCAAACGAAAGTTCTTTTTTGGAAGCTATCTGTGTCATAAGTGGAATTTCTTGTAAAAAACAAATTTAGGGAAATATCCTTATAAAACAAAAAAGCTATGATTTAATTATCTGCAATCAATTTGCATTGTTAGCCTGTTTGAATGAAATATAAAAGGTAAATCGAAGTAATAAATGTGTTTTGTGTAATTTTAAGTAAGTTTTCGGTTTGTTTACAACCATTTTCTTGTAAATAAATTTGTCAATGTTTTTGGACTCAAAGTAATGATGAATCGTATTTTTTCGTTGTAGTTCGGCTGTGCAATTTCCCAGCCATTATTGGAATATACTGGAAAATACAATTCAAAATAATCTTGAACCAAATTCAAGCGAATCCCACTATCATACACAAAATCAGCATTATTGTATTTGCTTTTCAAAAAACCGACATCGCCATAAGCTTCAACCCAGTTCCAAATGCTGTAACCTGCATTGAACGTCGTCATCCATTGGCTGGCAAATTGCTCATTCAATTTCGACTTGAAACCTCCTTCGGCAATGATATATTGCTGGCTGTAAATCCCCGTGCTTTCTGAACGTCCCAAATAATTATAGTCGAAAAGATAGTCGGTTGGGCGGTCTAATGCAAAACTGAAATAATCGTTATCGGATTTATTGTATAAAAATGTTCCCGCATAGATTCTAAGATTCAGCTGGCGGTTGTCTTCGTATAATTTTCGGAAAGAAAGTTCAGTAGCAAATTTTCCGAATTGACTTGACAATTGCAAATCAGTATTAAAATTGAAATGATTCGTGATTTCGTTCTTAGAATTGGTATATCTCGCATTAAAAACCGAATAATTTTCTTTTTCATCAGTTTCATATTTCGTTTCGTCGCGATTTACTATAACTTGTCGAAATACAATGGATTGCTTTCTATTATCACGAAAATTTCTTTCGCGAATTTGCAACACAACCGACGGGTTTAACCTCAAATAAGCTGCGTCTGGTTCGTAATGAAAATAAGAACTGCTGAAAAAATAACGAACATTATAAAGGTTAGAATCGCGATTGTATTGATTGACTGCGAAGGAAAGAGAGCCTGTTAAAGATTCTGTTTTTACCGAATAAATCGGATTGATGTCAAAAACAAAAGGTTTGTCTAAAATCGTTTTGTTGTGAAATCGGATTCCAGGAGAAATTCCGTCATAAAAATTATAAGTTACCGTCGGGACATACAAAATTTGGTTGTAATAAGGATCTTCCAAATCCTTCATAAAATTGAATTTTATAGGACGATTTTTAGAGAAAAAACCTCCGAGTGATTTCCAATTGTTCCTTAAATTATATTCAGGAACTTCGTTTTTATAATTCAATACAATTTTATCTGCATCTTTTCTAGGCAATGTGAAAGTGCTGTCAGCATGAATGTTTTCAAGCCATTCCTTAAATACAACTTTGTCTTTTTTAACGCCATAAACTGGAATCGGAACTGTAACATCAGTCTTATTTCGTATTGTAAAAGTGACGCTGTCCTTAGTTTTTGAAACGTCTGTAAATTTATAATCAATTATATCTCGGGAATCAATTATAGTCTTGAAAAACCAATTAATATCTTTTTTAGAGTTCGATTTCAGCGTGTTTTCAAAGTCATTTCGAGTCGTCATTTTTAATGAATTCATAGTATAAAATTCATTTATGCTCTTTTTTACGACGTCATTTTCTAAGTAATTATCTAGGTATTTTAAGCTCAGTCCGGCTCTGTATTTACTTGCAATCTGCTCGTTAAATTTGATCAAGGTATTTTTTGGATCGCCCAAAGGCTGGTCTAAATTTTTTCTAGCCATCAGCATATAAAAATAGCTGTATTGCTCATTGAAATCAATCGTCGTCAGATTATAGCCTCGCAAAAGCCACCATTGCGAAACGCTTCCCATCATTTTGCTGTTTGGATGAAATTCGTCTATATATTTCATCATCGTATAAATCTGGATTCCGTCATAAACCCAGTTGTCGTCGCGCAGGTTTAGGCGTAAGCTCGTTTTCAAGTAATTATTCAGATAGGTTTTCAAGAACTTAATTTCAAATAAAAACTCATCCGGAAACGGACTTAAAAATGCCGGAAGCTGGTTCAATCCATAAAACGGACTACGCTCATAATCTGTCTGTGAAACCGTGATTTTTTCATGCGGATATTTGCCTATGTTTTCATTGACATAATTTACGATTTTATCAATAATCAAAGCTTTTTGGATATCATTCAGCCTTGTTTCGCGCAGATTAGTTTCCACATTTACAACACTGTTTTTATAACTGTAAAAAGTAGTTTTTGGTTCAAAAAACAAATTGAAATCGGTTCTGTTTTTTCCCGATAATTCATATGTTGAAGTCGAATCCTGTTGTGAGACGCTTATTTCATTCAGGTCAGAAGTAATTTGCGAATTCGAAGGAACTTTCAAGGAAACATCAAAATCAGCAATTCCGTTAGAAATATCCTCTAAATTATAATTGCTGTATTTTACAAATTCATGATTTTCAAATCGGGCGGGCGTGAGGAACCAATTTTTGAGATTCATGTTTCCATTATCGTCCCAGCCGTATTTTGTAAAACGATCTTTTGGAATTTTTACGACATAAGTCAGCTTCAAAGTTGCTTTTTCATAGGGCAAAATCTTCCTTGCCAAATTTACTTCAATCACATCCGGATGCTTTTCAAATCGCGACCATTTTAAAAAAGTATTTTCTAGGTCTAGAATCGTAATATTTTCTGTTTTTCCTCTTTCACTATCGTCTGCCAAGTGAAAGCTTCTGACAAATTCATCTGAAAAACGTTCTGCCAAAGGCGTATTTTTATTGGAAAAAGCATTATTCCAGTCATTCAAAATCAGGGAAGAAAGCGTGTCGCCAGATTGATTGTAAAACGTAATTTCTTGCTGTACAAAAACAGATTTTTCTTCATAGCTTATCGTTGCGTTCATCTTGATGTGATGTTGCGCATTTCCTTTAAAATTTAGGAAGATTAGGGAAAAACAAAAAGCAATTTTGAGGAAATTATTCAATTGTTAGGAATCAGATATTAATATTTCAAGCTATTTTTTAAAGTTACGTAGAAAACGCTAGACAAGTTTAATTATTATTAGATTCAATTCCTAATAAAGGTTGCTTAAGATTCACTTAAAAAGAAAAAGCTGTCGATTAAGGCAGCTTTTTATGTTTTATTCCGGGATTTGTTCGACTAAAATTTCGTTTCCAGCCTTGTCAAAATAAGTGCAGGTCATTTTATCCATATAGATTTCCCATTTTTCGATGCCAAAAGCGGCACACATTTTAATGAAAGTCAGAAAATCTGTTTTGCCTTGTTGATGAGCAACTAACTCGGCCTTAAATTCTTCGCCTTTTGATATGTCGGCAATTACTAAAGGGTCATACTTTGCAGGCACTTTTGCTGTATAATTATTTGCGCCGTGATAGTTAATGTGTCCGTCTGTAACATAAGCTTCATAATGCGTAACGCCTAATTCCTTAATTTCTTTGACGTAAGAAGGAAAGTCTGCGCCTGATTTTACTTTGGCGTGAGCCGTTTTGATTTGTTCTGCTGTAAACATTTTCTTTGTTTTTAATTGTTAAACGATTTGTGAATTACATTGCAAAATTGCAATAGATAGAATTTTTGTAATTGTAAAAAATCGTTTTTCTACAAGAAACGCTTAAAATTTTCAGGTGTGTCGCCCGTAAACTGTTTAAAATCTTTGATGAAATGAGCTTGGTCGAAGAAATTGTTTTCATAGCAGATTTCGGTTAAAGATTTGGTGTTGCTTAGATTGTCAAGAACTGTGTTGAAACGAACTATTGACGCAAACTTTTTGGCTGTCGTTCCAACTACTTTTCTAAATCGCTTTTCAAACGGGCTTTGGCTGATAAATAGTTTCTCGTTGAGCTCTTTTATACGGATTGTCCCATTAGTCTGGTAAATGAGTTTTACTGCTTCAACAATCAATTTGTCAGTTTTGATGTCTTTGAGTTGCGATACTAAAAACTGTTCAATTATTTTGATTCTCTGTTTGTCGGCAGTAGCAATTGTCAGCTTTTCTTCTACTTCGTCTACATCACTTTTATCAAAAATATCATCAAGCGAAAGGCTTAAATTGAATAATTCGTTGGCGGGATGTGAGGCGAAATGAGTAAAGCCAATTTCAGTAAAATAAACCAGTATCGTTCCTGTGTCAGCAACGTTTTTGAAGATTTTATAACCGTCAGTAATTCCTGTGATTCCTGCCGAATTCAACTTGTTTTCTATACTGTTATTTATAGTGGCAAGCTGTCCTTTATATTGAAAACCGATAACCAGGCCTGATGACGGAAAAACTTTGTATTCATTTTCAAATTCATTTTCCGACACTACAAAATATTTGATGTAGGGTTTCAGCCTTTCTGCCGGAAAATGTTTTTCAAATTTCATCTGCTTTTTTATTTTGTCAAAAGTCTTAAAGTCAAATGTTCAAAGTCAAGCAACTTTGTGTCTTTCTGCCTTTGCAAGCTATTTCTAAAAATTCGGACTCAAGTTATATTTTTTGTAGAAATTATCCAAAACAGTTAAAACTTCATCCTCATTATCAACTATTTTAATCAAATCTAAATCTCCAGGAGAAACGTTTGCATATTTTTCAATAAGTACTGTTTTAACCCATTCCATAAGACCTGACCAAAAATCTCTTCCTACCAAAATGATTGGAAATTTCCCGATTTTCTTAGTTTGGATCAACGTAATCGCTTCAAACAATTCATCTAAAGTTCCAAAACCTCCCGGCATAACCACGAAACCTTGAGAATATTTCACGAACATTACTTTTCTAACGAAGAAATAATCGAAATTCAAATTTTTGTCCTTGTCAATATAAGGATTGTAATGCTGTTCAAAAGGCAAATCGATGTTCAAGCCAACGGAAGTGCCGCCACCTAAATGCGCACCTTTATTTCCAGCTTCCATAATTCCAGGACCGCCGCCAGTTATCACTCCGTAGCCCGCTTTACTGATTTTATAAGCGATTTTTTCTGCCAATAAATATTGCGGATCGTCTGGTTTTGTCCTTGCAGAGCCAAAAATAGAAACACACGGACCGATTCTTCCCATGTTTTCGTAACCGTTCACAAACTCGGACATAATTTTAAAAATGGCCCACGAGTCATTGCTTCGAATTTCGTTCCAAGTCTTTTGTTGTAATTTATCTTTTATTAAATCGTCTTCGTTGTCGAAAATCTCTTTTTTCATCTTTCTTAAATTTTTTCAGCCTGCTAAAGTAATTCTTTTTTCAAGAATTTGGCTGTGTAGCTTTTTTTATTTTTGGCAACTTCTTCCGGAGTTCCTTTGGCAATCAGCTGTCCGCCACCTTTTCCTCCTTCTGGACCAATGTCGATAATGTAATCGGCCAATTTAATTACGTCCATATTGTGTTCAATAATTAAGACCGTATTTCCTTTATCAACTAGTTTTTCAATGACTTCCATCAAAACACGAATGTCTTCAAAATGCAAACCTGTTGTTGGTTCATCCAAAATATAAAACGTATTTCCAGTATCTTTTTTGGATAATTCTCCTGCCAATTTAATTCGTTGCGCTTCTCCTCCAGAAAGTGTCGTACTTTGTTGACCAAGAGTGATATAACCCAAACCAACATCTTCCAAAGCTTTTACTTTTCGATAAATTTTAGGTATATTTTCAAAGAAAGGAACTGCTTCCGCAACTGTCATATTTAGTACATCAGAAATCGATTTTCCTTTGTATCTAATTTCCAAAGTTTCTCTGTTAAAACGCTTTCCTTGGCAGGTTTCACATTCCACATAAACGTCTGGAAGAAAGCTCATTTCAATTGTTCTCACGCCAGAACCTTCACAGGTTTCACATCTTCCGCCGTTCACGTTAAAGCTGAAACGACCCGGTTTATAACCACGGATCATTGCTTCAGAAGTCTGCGTGAACAAGCTTCTAATTTCCGAAAAAACTTCAGTATAAGTCGCTGGATTGGAACGCGGTGTTCTTCCAATTGGCGATTGGTCAATATCAATAATTTTGTCAATGTGTTCCAAACCTTCAATCTTTTTGTAAGGCTGTGGTTTTTTAACGCCATTGAAAAAATGTGCATTTAAAATAGGATAGAGCGTTTCATTAATCAATGTAGATTTCCCACTTCCGGAAACTCCGGTAACGCAGATTAATTTCCCTAACGGAAGTTCGATTGAAACATTTTTCAAGTTATTTCCAGTTGCTCCAGTCAATTTCAAGAGCTTTCCGTTACCTTCACGACGTGTTTTCGGAACAGCAATTTCCATTTCGCCATTCAAATACGAAGCCGTCAAAGTATGTTCTTTCAATAATTCTGCAGGCGTTCCTTTGCTGATGATTTGTCCGCCATATTTTCCTGCTTTTGGTCCGATATCAATTACATAATCAGCACGTTCAATCATATCTTTATCATGTTCCACCACGATTACAGAATTTCCGATGTCTCGTAATTGTTCCAAAGAATGAATCAGTTTTTCATTATCTCTTTGGTGCAAACCGATACTTGGTTCGTCCAAAATATAAAGCACTCCAACCAACTGCGAACCAATTTGCGTGGCCAAACGAATACGCTGTGCTTCACCGCCAGAAAGTGATTTTGAACTTCGGCTCAACGACAGATAATTCAAACCAACATTCACCAAAAAGCTCAATCTCGACTTGATTTCCTTGACAACTTCAGAAGCAATTTTTTTCTGTTTTTCATTCAAATCTCGGTCTAATTCTTCAAACCAAACAGCCAAATCAGAAATATCCATATCAGTCAAATCAGCAATACTTTTGCCATTGACTTTAAAATACAACGATTCTTTTTTCAAACGTGAACCTTCACAAACCGGACATTTTACTTCGTCCATAAATTCTTTTGCCCAGCGTTTTATGGAAGTAGAACCGCTTTCATCAAATTGATTTTTGATAAAGCTAGAAATTCCTTCAAAGTCAATTTTATAATCTTTGGTAACGCCTAAAGTTTTGGAAGAAACCTCAAATTTTTCCTTTCCGCCGTGCATAATCACTTCCATCGCTTCCGCGGAAATTTTCTCGACCGGGTCGGTCAATTTGAACCCGAATTTCTCTCCGATAATTTCCAATTGCTTGAAAATCCAAGAACTTTTGTATTCTCCCAAAGGTGCAAAACCGCCTTGTTTTATTGACAATTTTGGATTTGGGACAATTTTTTTCATATTAATTTCGTTCACCGTTCCAAGTCCGTTGCAACTGTCGCATGCACCTTTTGGAGAGTTGAACGAAAAATTATTCGGCTCTGGATTTGGATACGAAATACCTGAAGTCGGGCACATCAAATTACGGCTGAAGTATCTGGCTTCCTGAGTATCTTGGTCAATAATCATCAAAATGTCATCGCCGTGATACATCGCTGTTTTGATACTTTCCGTCAGACGTTTGTCGTTTTCCGGCGTATTTTCAATCAGCATTCTGTCGATAACCGTTTCAATATCGTGCGTTTTATAACGGTCCAATTTCATTCCGGCCGTAATATCTTTGATTTCGCCATTGATTCTCACTTTCAAAAATCCTTGTTTCGAAATTTGTTCAAATAACTCACGGTAATGTCCTTTACGGGAACGAATTATTGGAGCTAGAATATTGATTCTTTTTCCCTCGAAATTTTCAAAAATAAGCTGTTTGATTTGCTCGTCGCTATAACTGACCATTTTTTCGCCAGTCACATAGCTGTAAGCGTCGCCAGCTCTTGCGTAAAGCAAACGCAGGAAATCATAAATTTCTGTGATGGTTCCAACAGTCGATCGCGGGCTTTTGCTTGTTGTTTTCTGTTCAATGGCAATTACGGGAGAAAGTCCGTCGATTTTATCCACATCAGGACGTTCTAAACCGCCGAGAAATTGTCGCGCATACGCAGAAAAAGTCTCGATGTAACGGCGCTGGCCTTCGGCATAAATCGTGTCGAAAGCGAGCGAAGACTTACCAGAACCCGAAAGTCCGGTAATTACAACAAGTTTTTCACGAGGAATGGTAACGTCTATATTTTTAAGATTATGGACGCGAGCGCCCAAAACTTCAATGTTATTTTCAGAGTCTAGCATAGATTTTTTTGCAAAACGCAAAGGTACAGCTTTGTAATTTATTTTTAGTTAAAGATGATTGTCCAAAAACTTAAATTTGTGTCAAAGGTTTACCACAGATTCGCAGATTTTTTCTTATCAACAATTTACAAAATGATAATCTGTGAATCTGCGGTTACTTTACTCAATAACCATTTCTTTCAGTCGTTTTCTATATGATTCCAAGACTTCGATTTTTGAAATAAATCCGAAATATTTGTCATCTTTTAAAACGGGAAGAAATTCGCAGTGGCAAGTTTCAAATTTCTCCATCACGGTTTCCATTCCTTCTTCATAAGAAATTACTTCCTTTGGAATCGTCATGACTTCTTGAATCGTAGTATATTTTATACGAAAAGGATTAAAAACTATTGGACGCAATTTTTCAAATTCGATAACGCCTAAAAGTTGGTTTTTAGCATTTACAACAGGATAAACTTGCTGTCTTGAAGTGGTCAACAGCTCTACCAAATTTTCTAATTTATCTTCCAGCGCAACAGTTTTATATTCTGAATTTATATGACTTAAAATGTCAATATTTGAAAGTATATTCTTGTCTTTATCGCTGGTAAAAACATCGCCTTTGTCTGCCAAATGTTTGACATCCATCGAATGTGGTTCTAATTGTTTAGAAACGGCAAAACTTATGGAAGACACAATCATCAGCGGAACCATCAAGCCATAGCCGCCAGTAATTTCTCCGATAAGGAATATTGCGGTCAAAGGTGCGTGAAACAAACCGCTCAAGATTCCGGCCATTCCTACAATCGTGAAATTTCCGACAGGTAACTGTTTTGTTAATCCTAAAAGATTGAAAAATTTGGCGACAAAAAATCCGAGATAAGAACCTACAAAAAGGGAAGGAGCAAAGTTGCCTCCGTTTCCACCGCTTCCTAAAGTCAAACCTGTGGCATAAACCTTCAAAAGCATTGTAATTCCTACGAAAAATAATAAAACCCATTCATTGCTTTTATAATTGTCGAGCAAAGTATTTTCTAAAATTGTCTGCGGATTTGCATTGGCTAAAGTTTTTATACTTTCATAACCTTCGCCAAAAAGCGTTGGAAAAAGAAAAATTAAAACAGCCAAAATAGAAGCTCCAAATAAAGCTTTTCTGTAAGGGCTATTTTTAAATTTTTTGAAAAAACCTTCGATTTTCTGGAAATTTCTGGCATGATAAACAGAAACAAATCCGGCTAAAATTCCTAAAATTATATAAAACGGAATGTTATGAAAATCAAATGTTTGTTGCGTTTTGAAAGACAGAAGTACGTCTTCGTTCAAAACAATTGTGGAAACCAAAGCCCCTGTTGCCGCTGAAATCATAATCGGGATAAAAGCCGTAATGGCAACATCGGTCAAGACAACTTCAATGGCGAATAAAACTCCCGCAATTGGTGCGTTAAAGGCGGCTGCGATTCCGGCTGCGACACCGCAAGCCAATAGCAGAATTCTATCCTTTTGTGAGAGTCGATATTTTTGCGCAAAATTTGATCCAAAAGCGGCGCCAGTAATCGTAATCGGTGATTCTAACCCTGCTGAACCTCCAAGCCCGACAGTTAAGGAACTGGTTATAATTTGGGCATACATTTGTTTTCTTGGAAGAATTCCGCCTTTTCTTGCCACGGCATATAAAATTCTAGAACTTCCTTTTTCCAGCTTTCCGTTTAAGACATTTCTTATGACAAAAACGGTCAGCAAAATTCCGATAATCGGGAAAATACTGTTGATGAAAGGAAGTTTTAAATAGCCGTTTATGTAAGTTGCGAATACAAAAACGTAATGCGCAAACGCTTTGAGCACAATTACGGCAAAAGCGCAAGAAATCGCAACAGCAACACAAGAAAGATATAAAAAGTGTCTTTCTGAAAGAAAATCTTTCGCAATAAAAAATAAAGCTTCAAATTTTTTAGCTATTTTTTTAAAGAGTACTTGTAAACGAGATGGCTTTTTGTGGGACATTATAGCATTTGAAAACGTTAAGATAAAGTGCTAAAATACGCTTTTTGTTAAAATTTATGAGATAAAATTTCTATAAAGTTTGGAGTTTTTCGGTTACATATTCTCTTAATTCTTTAAAGAACTGCGTAAATTCTTGTTCGAATTCGATATAATATTCTTTTAATTCTTTTACTGAAAAGCCCATCTGTGATTGGTGTTTCGTCCTGTGATCCATTTGAAAAAGCACTCTTTCAATTTCTTCTATGAATTGATAATTATAAAGCCAATTTCCTCTTTTCATGTGAGGAAGCATGTTCTGGGTTTTCAAATTCAGCATTTCAAAATTGTCATCGAGTGATTTGTAAAAACGATTTACAAAATCAGAAAGTTTTTCATTAGAATAATTATTCCAGTTTTTAGCCAAGAAATGGTCATAAAAAACGTCAATAATTACGCCAGAATAATGTCCGTATTTTTCGTGAAGCCTGTGTTTGCTGATTCTGAAGATGGAATGTGCATCCGTAAAAGTGTCAATTGCTCTATGCAAAATAATTCCCTTCTGAATATCTAGCGGAAATTTTTCATATTCTTTTCCACGGATTCCGTCGGCCATCAAGTTGCCAATTTTTATAAAATCATTGTTTCCAGAAAGATAAATATGGGCTAGAAAATTCATTTTTGTAAGTTGATTATTCTCAAAGATACAAAGTTTCCGAGTTAGTTTTGGAACATAAATTTTAACTTATTATAAAATTTTTACTTTGAAACTTCCCAACTTTGTATCTTTGAAACTTAAATCTAAAATCATAAATCTAAAATAAAGATGACCTTAATAAAATCAATATCAGGAATTCGCGGCACGATTGGCGGAAAAGTAGGAGATAACCTGACTCCAGTTGACGCTGTAAAATTCGCTTCGGCGTATGGAACTTGGCTGAAACAGCATTCAAAAAAAGAAAAATTGACGGTTGTAATCGGTCGTGACGCTAGAATTTCTGGCCCGATGATTCACAATTTGGTAGTCAATACATTAATAGGACTCGGAATTGACGTGATTGATTTAGGACTTTCTACAACTCCGACTGTGGAAATTGCTGTTCCGTTAGAAAAAGCGGATGGCGGAATTATTTTGACGGCAAGCCACAATCCAAAACAATGGAATGCCTTGAAATTGCTGAATGAAAAAGGAGAATTTTTAAGTGGAGAAGCGGGTGCAATCATTTTAGATATAGCTGAAAGAGAAGCTTTTGATTTTTCTGACGTAGATAATTTGGGAGAAATCACTCAAAATGATGCGTATATGGACATTCATATCGATGAAGTTTTAGATTTACCTTTGGTAGATATTGAAGCGGTAAAAAATGCTAAATTCAAGGTTGTTGTTGACGGCGTAAATTCTTCTGGAGGAATTATTATCCCAAAAATTTTAGAATTAATGGGCGTGGAATGCGTGAAATTATACTGCGAACCAAACGGACATTTCCCACACAATCCAGAGCCTTTGAAAGAACATTTGACGGATATTTCAGAATTGGTTGTAAAAGAAAAAGCCGATTTAGGAATCGTGGTTGATCCAGATGTGGATCGTTTGGCGTTCATTTCTGAAGACGGAGAAATGTTTGGCGAAGAATATACTTTGGTGGCAATTGCAGATTATGTCTTGAGCAAAACACCAGGAAATACGGTTTCAAATATGTCGTCTTCGCGTGCGTTGCGCGATGTCACGAATCTTCACGGAGGAACTTATGAAGCAAGTGCTGTCGGCGAAGTAAACGTGGTGGAATTGATGAAGAAAAACAACGCGATTATCGGCGGCGAAGGAAACGGAGGCATCATTTATCCAGCCTCGCATTATGGAAGAGATTCTATCGTTGGCGTGGCTTTATTCTTGACGCATTTGGCATATAAAAAGATGAAAGTTTCTGAATTGAGAGCGACTTATTCCCAATATTTTATGAGCAAGAATAAAATTGAATTGACGCCACAGATTGACGTTGACGCAATTTTAGTTGCCATGACAGACAAATATAAATCTGAGAATATTTCTACGATCGACGGCGTAAAAATCGACTTCGCAGAAAACTGGGTACACTTGAGAAAGTCAAACACAGAACCGATTATTAGAATTTATACAGAAGCAAAATCACAAGAAGAAGCAGATGCTTTAGCCTTGAGAATCATCGACGAAATCAAAGCCGTTGCCGGAATTTAATATGGAAAATCAAGAACCAGAATCTTACAAAAGAGAATATTATCAGCCAGTTCGCCGAAAACAATTGCCAAATTCAACGGCGGTTTTAGTTTTAGGAATCATCTCAATTCCCACAAGTTTTTGCTATGGATTTATCGGAATTACATTGGGAATTGTTGCTCTTGTGCTGGCAAAAAAAGATTTGAAATTGCACAAACAATATCCAGATGAATTTGATGGTTATGATAATTTGAATATTGGAAGAATTTGTGCAATCATTGGGTTATCAATTGGATCTCTTATATTTCTGTTGCTTTTAATGTACATCTTTTTTGCCTTCACAATGTTATTTTCAGCATTACCTTTTGCAAATTAAATCTATGAAAAACGCGATCCAAATTATATTTCTGTTTATTGCCTTTTCTGTTTCTGCTCAAAAATTCACCAAAGAAGAGCGGAAAATTATCGAATCTGGCGATAAAAAATCGATGCTGAAAGTCATTGAAATCACTGATGAAAAAGAACTTAAGATCTTAAAATCGGTTTCCAAAGATATTGATACAAAAGACGATTTATTGCCGATATTGGCAGAAAGAATGTACTTGTCAATGCGCGATCCGGCCAATCCAGGAATCGGAATTGCCGCACCGCAAATCGGCATAAACAGAAATATTATTTGGGTGCAGCGCTTTGACAAAGAAGGCGAGCCTTTTGAATTATACTTGAATCCTAAAATAATCTGGCGCTCTGAATTGCTCCGAAAAGGCAAAGAAGGATGCCTTTCAATTCCAGATATTACGGGTGATGTCTTGAGAAATTATACAATAAAATTAGCATATCAAGACAAAACAGGAAAATCATTCGAAGAATTAATAGAAGGTTTCACAGCCGTAATTTTCCAGCACGAAACCGACCATTTGAACGGAATTTTGTTCACCGACCGAATGAAAGAACAAGAGAAAATCGAAGTTTCACTAATCAATAACGAAGTAAATCTATACTTAGAAAAGCGCTTGAAAAGACAATAATTTTTTATTTGAAGCGAATCGTCAGGCATTTTCAGCAAAGGCAATTCCCGCTGGATGGCACTCGCTTTTCACGGCTTTAGTCAGCCGTGAAAGAGCTCAAACAAAGCCACCCATCGGGGCTATTTGAGAAACCATTTGAATTTTTGTAAGCTTTTAGACCATTACGTGCTCAGCAAGTTTACAATCTTTCCGAATTTTCCAGATATTTTTTTTCAAACAAAAACGTTATCTTTGAAACCAAACAAGATTGCAATGACTACAACCGAACTTTCAACTCAATTAGAGCACTATTTTCAACAATTCCGAAGCAATATCATCGGGATTGACCAAGAATTTGTTTCGCCTTTTGGAAAAAAGAAAATCATCTATACCGATTGGACAGCAAGCGGACGACTTTACCGCCCGATTGAAGAAAAATTGATGAACGAATTAGGACCTTTTGTAGCTAACACGCATACTGAAACTACGGTTTCTGGAACAGCGATGACGATGGCTTATCACCACGCCAGAAATATCATAAAAAAACATGTCAATGCAAATTCTGACGACGTTCTAATTACAGATGGAACTGGAATGACAGGCGTCATCAACAAATTCCAACGAATTTTGGGCTTGAAATTGCCTGAGAATCTTCGAGAATTCACAAAAATTCCAGACGAGAAAAGACCAGTAGTTTTTATTTCCCACATGGAACATCATTCCAATCAAACTTCTTGGCTGGAAACTATTGCAAAAGTGGAAGTAATTCCTGCTTGCCCGCAAGGTCTGTTGTGCTTAGATAGCTTTAAAGATTTATTAGAAAAATATAAAAATCATACGATTAAAATAGCTTCGATAACTTCGTGTTCCAATGTGACGGGAATCAAGACTCCTTATTATGAAGTAGCCAAATTGATGCACCAAAATAATGGGGTCTGTTTTGTGGATTTTGCGTGTTCGGCACCTTATGTAGAAATAAATATGCACCCCGAAGACAGTGAAGCTTATTTAGACGCGATTTTCTTTTCGCCGCATAAATTTCTTGGCGGGCCTGGAACTTCGGGCGTTTTGATTTTCAATAAGAAATTGTACAAAAATATGATTCCGGATCATCCAGGCGGTGGCACGGTTTCTTGGACAAATCCTTGGGGCGAACACAAATATTTGGATAATATTGAAGAGAGAGAAGACGGTGGCACCCCGGGTTTTTTGCAAGTAATTAAAACGGCTTTGGCTGTTCAGTTGAAGGAAAAAATGGGTGTCGATAATATCTTGGAAAGAGAACATGAAATTATTGACTACGTATTTTCTGAACTTGGGAATATTTCGAATATCAATATTTTAGCAGACCAGCATAAAAATAGGCTAGGGGTAATTTCTTTCTATATCGACAATCTACATTTTAATTTAGGAGTAAAATTATTAAACGACAAATTCGGAATCCAAACTCGTGGAGGTTGCAGTTGCGCCGGAACTTACGGGCATTATCTGCTTCACGTTGACCAGGAAACTTCCAACGATTTGACCAATCTAATTACCGCTGGAGATTTGATCAGAAAACCGGGCTGGATCAGAATGTCGATTCATCCGACGACTACAAATGCTGAAATTCAATTTGTTTGCGACAGTATAAAATCGTTGGCAGAAAACCATAAAGAGTGGGCTTTTGACTACGAATATGACAAATGTTCAAATGAATTTACGCATAAAAATGCCTTGCATTCTGAGAAAGAATTAGTAGAAAAATGGTTTAATTTTAGCTAATTACGTCGATTTTTTTCTTGTTTCCTTCCGCAAATTCTTCATAGCGGTGTTTCCATCTTTTGTGCGTCCAAAGGTAATATTCTGGCGCTTCCAAAATTTGTTCTTCCACTAAGCGAAGAAACATTTCGGTGATTTTATAGTTAGGAACTTCTTTTGGATTGTCAGCCATTTCCACGAAAGTAGCTTCATAATAGCCTCGTTTTATTTTTCTTCCTTTTACAAAAATTACGTTCATGTCCATTCTTTTTGCAATCATCTCAGCGCCAGTGTGAACAGGAACTCGAATTCCGAAAAATTCACCCCAATGATATGCTTTGGATGCTTTTGGCGATTGGTCGCTTGCAAAACCATAAACTCCTAAAACGCCATTCTTTTGGTTGTCATGAATCACACTGATTGTTTCTTTCGTATCAATTAAATGCGCTTCAAATTTCCCGCGAATATCATGAACCAGGCGGTCAAAATATTTGTTTTTTATTTTTTTGTAAATTCCGTAGCCCTTGAATTCTATATGTTTGTTCATCGAAACAAGCCATTCATAACTTGAATAATGGGCGCAAAGCAAAGCAATACTTTTGCCTCTTTTTTCCATTGCCTGATAAACTTCAAGGTTGGTAAACTTGAAGCGTTTTATAACTTCCTTGTCAGAAATTGTCATGGTTTTGATCATTTCAAAAAAACCATCCACAAAATGATGGAAGAATTTTTTCTCTATTGCATGCCTTTCTTTATCTGACAAATGCGGCAATGCAATCGCAAGATTTTCACGAACCGTTTTTTTTCTATAGCCTATTATTCTGTAAACCAATACATAAGTGCAATCTGAAAAAAAATAAAGAACGCGGAAAGGCAACATCGAAATCAGCCACAGAATAGGATAAACGACAATAAAAAGTAATAACTGCATGAACCAAAGTTTTTGCAAATATAAGCTATTGCTATTTATAATGGTTAAATGGACTACAAATCAGAAAAAGTGTTTGTATTTTTACCACCAAAATATCTTTTATGAGCATCATTCTTATTGTTCTTATCGCTATAAATTGCATTGTCAGTTTTAAAGGATTCAACGATTTGTCATTTTTCAGAAAATATGAATTTCATGTAGGAAGCATTCGTGCCGGAGATCAAATCCGAATGTTTTCGTCTGCTTTTTTGCACGTAGATATTGCACATTTGGCTTTTAACATGCTGACGCTCTATCTTTTTGCTCCTTATGTTATTTATTCTTTAGGAAATCAATCTTTTGTAATTACGTATTTAGCGAGTCTCGTTTTCGGAAATTTATTGACGATGCTTTTACATAAAAACGATTATAATTATCGTGCAGTTGGTGCTTCGGGAGCAGTTATGGGAATTGTATATGCTGCAATTTTAGTACAGCCCAATTTGGAAATTTATTTTATGCCAGGCTATATTTTTGGAATAATTTATTTGTTTTATTCTATTTATGGAATGAAAGCCAAAAGCGACAATATTGGCCACACTGCCCATTTTGGCGGTGCAATCGGCGGTTATGTAATTACGCTTTGCCAGGTACCTCAAATGTTTACTGAAAATACTATGACGGTAGTTTTGCTTGCGGTTCCGATTGTTATTCTGTTTGTTATGGCAAAAATGGGAAAGATTTAAGGTATCGAAAAGCTCTGAAAATAATTTTATTTTTTGTAGGAATTGATATTGGCACGCAATTTGAAAAGTATCATAAAACAAATATTTTAAACACTATGAAAAAGACTATTTTAATTTTGATGACCCTTTTCGCTGTAGCAACTCAAGCGCAAGAAATCAAACAGATTCCACAAATTAATGTTGCCGGAGAAGGCAAGATCAAAGTAACTCCTGATTATGCAATTATTTCTATCGGAGTTGAAAACACTGGCGCTGATGCTGCTGAAGTGAAAAAGAAAAATGACGCTACTGTTGACGCAGTGATCAAATATCTTAAAAGTTTCAAATTGGCTCCTGCAGATTACCAGACCAAACAAGTTTTCTTGCAGAAAAATTATGATTACAACAAAAAGAAAAACACTTTTGTGGCTTCACAGCAAATTTCTGTGACATTGAGAGATCTTTCTAAATATGACACTTTAATGATGGGATTGGTTGATACCGGAATCAATAATATTCAAGGCGTGGAATTTAAGTCTACAAAATTAGCACAATACGAGTCTGAAGCTAGAAAAGCGGCAGTTGTTGACGCAAAAGCTAAAGCATTAGATTATGCTTCTGCATTAAGCCAAAAAGTTGGAAAAGCAATCTTAGTTTCTGATAATTCTCAAACGAATTACCCAATGCCAAGAATGTATGCTATGGAAATGAAAACTTCTGCAGATGCTGGAATGCCTAAAGAAACATTGGCAATTGGTGAAATCGAAATCACTGCAAACGTTACAATCAGCTTTGTTTTAGAATAAAAATTACTCAAACATAAAATCAAAAAGTCCTGCATTGCGCAGGACTTTTTTTGTAAAACAAACAAAACAAAAAAACAAACATTCTACCTTTTTATGGTTTCCAGCTGAAGCACGAGATTTTGATAGCGACTGCTTAATGAAAATAATTTTTCGGCAAGAACCATTATCATTATCGGAATAATAAAATATTCTGCTAGATTCTCAAGTTGTAAAATATATAGTGAAAGAATAAAAAGGCGTAGGTATTCTAAGTAATAAATCCATTTTCGCTGTTCTAAAAGTGCGCCACAGTTGATCAGCGTTATCAAGATGAAAGCGAGCACAAATGTTTTATCGTATGAATTTAAGCTGTCAAAATAATAAGTGAATGCGGTTAAGAGCAAAGTGCTGATTGCTAATTGGATGTAAAGATAATTTCTGAATTTTAAGCGATGGCTTCGATCAGTTTTGTCTTGTAAAAAACGTTTTTCTAGCATCGGGCGAATGTCTTGATCCATTTCTGCCGGACTTCCAAAAACGGCTCTCCATCTTGATTTGAAACCTTTGGAGCGTTTCCATAATTCATAAATTTCAAAATAATAATGAAAATGCTGCCACAAAAAACTGTAGCTTTTCAAAGGATGTGTCAGTCCATATTTTGGTTTTTCTTCTTCTTCCTGAAAAGTTCCAAAAATTCGATCCCAAAAAGTAAACATGTCGCCATAATTTTTATCTAGATATTTTTCATCTGAAGCATGATGAACTCCGTGAACAGAAGGCGTTACAAATACATATTCAATCCATTTTATGCGCCCAATTACTTCTGTGTGCGTGAAGAAAGAATAGGCGCCGTGAACGACGAGCATTGTGATAACCATATTTGGATGAAATCCGAAAAATGGAAGAATGCACCAAAATCCGGTTCTTATAATAGCTTGAAAAGTCGTAATTCTCGCCGCTGCGGTAAAATTAAATTCTTCGCTGTGGTGGTGGACAATATGCGCCGCCCAAAAAAAGTTGATTTCATGTCCCATTCTGTGATACCAATACCAAACAAAATCGGTTGCTAAAATCAATCCGATCCAAATTAAAAAGTTACTCGGAATATTGAAAATTCTATAGTTTTCGTAGATGTAGTAAAAAAGCTGGTAAAAACTTCCGGCTATGAAAAGATTGATTAAGCGTTCAGCAAGACCAATACTTATGTTGGAAACAGAACTTTCATAATTAAAAATTTCAGGACGTTTTTTCTTCTGCGCAAGCTTGTATTCTAGCCAGACGAAAAGAAAAAAAGCAGGCATTGCAAAAGCCAAAAAATTAATATTTTCCATATTTAGATTAATTCAGAAAGCTTTTGTTGAAAATAAAGCATTCGAAGTTTGAACTTTTTATAAATGTGAGGCAAATATAAAAAGTTTTACTAATTCATACTAATCCTATAGGAATTATATTTTTATTATCTTTCAATTAAGAAATTGACAATGATGCGATCGATTTTTCAAGTATCGGAATCATTTCAATGCGAAGATGCAAGAATAATTTCCTTATTTGACAGGAGTTTTCATCAATGCAGGTGTCACATTTTTCATAGAAATTTTCTGAAGTACAAGAGGTTAGGGCAATCGGTCCGTCAATAATTCGCATGATTGAAGCCACGCTGATTTCTTCGGGATCTTTGGAAAAACTATAGCCTCCTTGTGGCCCACGCTGGCTTTTTACAATTTTATTTAGCTTTAAATCATTCATGATAGCTTCTAAAAATTTATACGGAATTCTTTCTGCTTCAGAAATTTTCTTAGCAGAAATTGGAATTTTATCGCTGTTTTGATATAAATACAGCAATGCTTTAATGGCATATTTTACTTTTCTAGACAGCATTTGAATAAATTAACTATCCAAAGTTAGCAATAATATTAAATTTTTTATCCTTCGAGCAAGAAACTAATAGGGAAGCCCAACAATTCGACGTTTTTTAGATTTTAAATATTTATATTTGTTAATACCCAAAATCCTGCCAGATGAGTAATACTAAAAAAATGAGCATCGCGCTCGTTGATGATGATAAAGATGAAAGCGATTTCTTTCAGATTGCTTTAGACTTTTTAGGAATTGACTATCAATTTCGATTTTTTGGAAATGCCAAGGATTTTGTTTCTTACGTTGAGAATGAAGAAACAATCTTGCCGGATATTATTTTTGTTGATATGAGCATGCCTGAAATCAGTGGAAAAGATTTGATTAAGCAACTTCGTGAAAATTCAAGGTTTGACTGTATGGAAGCGGTCATTTACACGGCACACATTAGTGAAAAAGACAAACAGGCAATGATGTCGTTAGGCACTTTTGAGTTTTTTATAAAACCTACCGAATTTTCAGAATTGACCGAAATGCTAAAGGAAATGATTGACCGAAGAGCAGAAAAAATGAATTCAAATTCTCTGAAAAAAGGATAATTAAAGCCAAGCCATGAAGACCTACCAAATAATTTTATTGGTGCTTATTGTTTTGACTTTTTTATTTTTAGACAGATGCACTTCGGTAAATATTTCTACTTCTCCGCTATTTAAAAATCCAAAATACAATAGTTTTAAGTATTTGAAGGATGGAGTTTCTTCAGAAAATTATGAAACCATAAGGCTTGAAAAGGCAAGATATCCTATTTTGTATGATACGATTCAGAATACTTTTTATGTAAATTGTGGCAACGGAATTTGCAAAATCGACGGCGACGGAAATATTATCTTACGCGATTCGATATTTAAAGACGAAGCCAATTCTTTGGTAGATTTTGCAAATCATTCCTATTACGTTTTTACGAAAGATGCGGTTTATGATTATTCCCAAAAGGAAGTTCGTCCTGAAAAGATGGCTTCAATTGTCAATGAAAATAATGATATGGCGCCAGAAGAATGGGAAAGTACTTTCGCAAAACTTTATGCCGAAGCACAAGTTGTTATTTATGAAAGCGACCGCTACACCTATGAAAAATGCAACTGTTATCCGATTTACTTTAAAATAGGTGAAAAATGGACGCTTATGTATACCGATAAAAATGACTTCAGATCAACACTTACTGACATTGACATGGAAAGTTATATTGGAAGGGCTGATTTTAAAGAATATCTGCCAAAATACAACGGACTGATTGCTTTAAGAGATAATTCTCATAAAATGTATTCAGACAAAATGAATACTAGCGATGAATTTTTGAAAACATATTATACAGTTCATATGAAGGAAGAAAATTTTAAATATGAATCTGAAGACAAACTTAAAACACTCTTTTTCCAGAAACAAAATGTTTATTCAGAAGCGGCTTACACGAGCATTCCTTTAGCTTTTGGAGGAATTGCCTATTATGAACTTTCTTTGGGCAAGGAATCGCTTTATTTCAAGGAAAATGCCTCAAAAGATTCAGGATTAGCGAGCAGCTTAAATTCTAATTTATATTTTTTTGAAATTCCGGCTAAATTCAGAAATCAGACAGAAGTACGATTTTTAGATTTCAGGGCTCCGTCAAATGTATTTTTAAGCGGAAGCGAGGATTTGTATATTATCCGAAGAAAAAAGAAATGATGCAAATGCTCTAAAATAAAAAAACCTATAAATCTTTACAATTTATAGGTTTCGTGGGGAGAGCAGGATTCGAACCTGCGAAGTTTTCACAGCAGATTTACAGTCTGCCCTCGTTGGCCGCTTGAGTATCTCCCCATAAGCGTTTCCTTCTTACGGGTGCAAATATAGTACTGTTTTTTATTTGTGCAAACGTTTTCTAAAGATAATTTCTAAGTTATTTTTAAACTATTGGTATTGAATAAAATAAAAAAATCTCCGCTAGGGAGATTTTTTTATAAAATAGGATTCAAAAGCAATTATGCTCCCAAAAGTTCTTTTACTTTAGCTTTTAATTCTTCTCCTCTTAAATCTTTTGCAACGATTTTACCAGAAGCATCAAGAATAAAAGTCGCAGGAATTGATCTTACGTTGTATTTTTTAGCAATCGGATCTTGCCAGAATTTCAAGTTTGAAACGTGAGTCCAAGCCAATTTATCTGCAGCAATTGCTTCTTTCCATTTAGTAGCACCGTCTGGCTGGTCAAGTGAAACTCCGATAATATTCAAACCTTTGTCATGAAATTCATTGTATAAGGCTACAACATTTGGATTTTCTTGACGGCAAGGAGCGCACCAAGAAGCCCAGAAATCAATGATTGTCACTTTTCCTAAAGATTGTTTCAGTGAAACATTTTTACCTTCTGGATTTGGAGCTGTAAAATCTGGAGCTACTTTTCCGATTTCAACTGCATCAAGATTGTCAAGTTTTTCTTTTACAGATTTTCCAGGTTTTGTGTTTTTCAATTCAGAAGTAAGGCTATTGTAGATTTTTTTGATCTTAGCAATATCTGGCTCTGGAAAATTGAAAAGGCTTTCTGTAATCAAAACGCTCAAGAACGATTTTGGATTGTTTTCAGCATAATTTGTGTATTTGTTATTCAATGGCTCTTGAATCTTTTTGTACTCATTCATCAATTGATTAACAACAGCAGTATCTTTTGATTGCTGTGCTTGATTCATTTTCTGCATGTTCGCTTGCTGAAAAGCCATAGATTTTTTCTGAACATCTTTTTGTGTAACTTTCAAATCTTCTTTAAATTTAGAAAGTTCTTCATTGTTGTAAGTTCCAGAAACTTTAGTTTTTGCGATTGTATCTTTGTCAACAGCCACTCTAATTTCTCCTTCTTCAAGGATAAAATCAACCATTCCTTCTTTTGTGTCAATTCTCAAAGTGTGGATTGCTGGTTCAGTAGCAGTACCTTTTATTTCAAATTTTCCGTTTTCAACTTTTACAGTATCAATTGCAACAAGATTTCCAGGCGTGTTTTCGTCTTGTCTTTCAAGGATTACGTTTTTTCCGTCAGCACCTTCAACAGTTCCGCTGATAATGTATTCATTGTCTCCAGTTTTACTGCATGAAGCAAATAGAGCTGCAGCCGAAACGAATAAAAAGATTTTTTTCATTTTTAATTTCATTTTTGATTTTAGTTTTGCAAAAGTATTTATAATTCTGATTTTTATACCTAAATTAAGCTTAATTTTAATAATTTATTAATTTGAAGAAGAGCAAGCCACGCTGCACAAATTTAAATTTGTTGTTCTGATGCCAGCTATTCCTTTTTCTATATTAATTATATTGTGGTAACCTCTTGATTTTAAGATGGAAGCCATGATTACAGAACGATAACCGCCGGCGCAATGCAAATAGAATTTTTCTTCTTTCGGCACTTCAGAAAAACGCTCATTTACATCGTCCAAAGGAATATTTAAAGCATTTTCTAAGTGTTCCGGATTGAATTCTCCTGGTTTTCTTGCGTCTACGATAATACTGTTCTCAGTAACTTCTTCTGCAAATTTTTCAGGAGAAACTGACTCGATGTTATCCGTTTCAAAACCTGCATTTTCCCAAGCTTCAATGCCACCTTTCAAGTATCCAAGGGCATTGTCAAAACCAACTCTAGATAATCTTGTAATTGTTTCTTCTTCACGACCTTCTGGCGTAATCAAAAGCAAAGGCTGTTTTACATCGCGAATCAAAGCACCAACCCAAGGAGCAAAATTTCCTTGAATTCCGATAAAAATTGATCCAGGAATATGATTTTTTACATAATCATCTTCGTGCCTTACATCTAAAATCAAAGCTTCAGATTGGCTTGCGACAGCTTTAAATTCTTGCGGAGTCAAAGGCTTGAACGATTTTTCAATGACATCATCAAGACTTTCATAGCCTTCAATATTCATCATTACGTTTTGAGGAAAATAGGCTGGAGGAGCGCCCAAACCACTTAGTAATTCAGAAATAAATTCCTCGCGTGTCATGTCAGAACGAAGCGCATAATTGGTTTTTTTCTGGTTTCCTAAAAGATCTGTCGTTTCCTTGCTCATATTTTTTCCGCAAGCACTTCCTGCACCATGACTCGGATAAACAGTCAAATCATCTGGCAAAGTCATGATTTTATTGCGAAGCGAATCAAACAAATAAGAAGCCAATTTTTCTTGCGTCAAATCGCTTGATAATGCTTGCGCCAAGTCAGGACGGCCAACATCGCCTATAAATAAGGTGTCTCCAGTAATAATTCCGTGTGGCTTTTTATTTTCATCCAATAAAAGATAGCACGTGCTTTCCATCGTATGCCCAGGCGTGTGAATTGCTTTTACGGTATAATTTCCAACCGTAAATTCTTGTCCGTCTGTTGCAATAATTGCTTCAAATTTTGGATTTGCAGTCGGTCCGTAAACGATTTGCCCGCCAGATTTTTTTGCCAAATCTAAATGTCCAGAAACAAAATCAGCGTGGAAATGCGTTTCAAAAATATATTTTATTGTCGCATTGTCTTTTTTTGCACGATCTAAATAAGGCTGTACTTCGCGCAACGGATCAAAAATCGCCACTTCGCCGTTGCTTTCTAAATAATAGGCCGCCTGCGCAATGCAACCGGTATAAATTTGTTCAATTTTCATATTCTATTGTAATTAAAAAAGAATCTCTTTGACTAGAATGAAGACGGACATGAAAAGCACGAACCATCCAAAGCTTTTTTTGAGACTTTTTTCGTTGATAAATTTATTGACGTAAATCCCCACAAAGATACCTAAAATAGAGATAAATGTAAAGATTAATAAAAAATACCAATCGGGATTAATATTGCAGATATCACCTGAAAAACCTACTAGTGAATTAATGGCGATGATGAATATTGAAGTGCCGACTGCCTTTTTTATAGGAAGCTTGGCAATGTAAATCAATGCTGGAATGAACAAAAAGCCACCGCCGGCGCCAATTAATCCGATGATGATGCCGACCAAAAACATTTGAAAAAAAGTGATGTAGATATTAGGATTAGCTTCAGGATTTTTCTTTACTTTTTTATCATAAATCATTGAAAAAGAAGCAAGCATCATGACGATTGCAAAAAGTGCCATCAAGAAAAATTCTTTTGTAATCGTAATTTCTCCGACGGTCAAAAGTTTTTCAGGAAGAAGATGAACCAAGAATTTCCTAGTCAGATAAATGGCTGCAAGTGAAGGAATGGCGAATTTTAAGCCAGTTTTTATTTCGACCAATCCTTTTTTATAATTCAGGATTGTTCCAAAAGCCGAAGTCATTCCTACGATGAATAAAGAGTAAGCTGTTGCAATTACTGGATTTATTCCTAACAGATAAACCAAAACAGGAACGGTCAATATCGAACCACCACCGCCAATTAGTCCTAAAACTAATCCGATAATGAAGGCTGCAAAATATCCAAAATATTCGATCATGCGGTTTTTTCGATACCGTAAAGATATTAAAATTGAAGAGATGAAAACAGTATTATTTGAAATCGCATAAAAGTCTGATTATTAGAATATA
This sequence comes from Flavobacteriaceae bacterium PS02334, assembly GCA_029959295.1. Taxonomy (GTDB): domain Bacteria; phylum Bacteroidota; class Bacteroidia; order Flavobacteriales; family Flavobacteriaceae; genus Flavobacterium. Next base: position 514,446 of record JASCOH010000002.1, read on the forward strand.
ATGTGTTGTTAATGTTAAATAATAATTGAAATAGCTTTAAATCCTTATTTTTGAAAAATCAAATTACCACCACTAATGATAAAAAAATACTTTCTCCATTTATTTCTGCTCGTTTTTGTGTCTTTTTCTTACGGACAAGTTCTTGTAATCAATGAAATCGATTCTGATACGCCAGGCATTGATACCAAAGAATTTGTAGAAATAAAATCACAGACGCCTAACTTTTCGCTTGATGGTTATGTACTCGTTTTTTACAATGGAAATCCGACCGGAAGTACGAGCAATAAAAGTTATTTTGCTATTTCCTTAAATGGCTTGACGACTGATGTAAACGGTTTGGCTTTAATTGGAAACACGGAAGTTTCTCCAGTACCGCAAAAAATATTTTCAAATTCTTCTATACAAAATGGTCCGGATGCTGTGGCAATTTACCAAGGTAGTTATGCCGATTTTCCGATTGGAACTTTAGCAACAACAGCCAATTTAATCCACGCTTTTGGCCACGGAACGACAACAGACACTGCGCCAAACGGATTGATGACGCTTTTGGGAAATCCTTTTTTTTTGAGCGAAGGAAGTACTAGCACTTTGACGCAGTCGCAATCTATCCAAAGGAAAGCCGACGGAACTTATGAAGCAAAATTGCCAACTCCAGGAGCCAATAATGATGGAAGCGGTGTGATTTTTAACGGAATCAGAATCAGCGTTCCTGCTTTGCAATACAATGAAGGCGACAATTTCAATGTTACTTTTACGACACAGACGCCAGTAACGAGCAATCTGACTTTTACATATGCACTTTCCAACGGAACTTTTAATAATGCTGATTTCACAGGAAATACTACCGTTTTAATTCCGGCTGGTTCGACAACTTTTACAACGAATATTCAAATTGTTGACGATAATATTGATGAAGGCGACGAATTTATAAAAATCAAATTCGGGAATTTGCCGAGCGGATTTATCCGAATGAATGACAATATCGAAATTGTTGTGATTGACAATGATTTTACGACTTCCAATTGGGGAACGCCGCTAAATCCTACGTATGGAAATGTGGCAAGTACTGTTCCGAATGGATATTACACTTCTTTAAATGGAAAATCTGGCGCGCAATTAAAGCAGGCAGTTCAAGATATTATTGCAAATCCAGCTGTGGTGAGAGCGCATAATTATGGTGATATTACAGATATTTTGAAAAAAGCAGACCAAAATCCATTGAATAGCAATCAGGTTTGGTTGATGTATAAGGAAACCAGCCGTGCAAAATATTTGTTTCAAGATACCGGAGACGGAACGGGCAGATGGAATCGCGAGCATATTTATCCGCAATCTCGCGGTGGTTTTACCGACGGAACTTCGGCGACCGCTGACGGAATTGATGTTTGGGTTTCTTCAAATGCAGATTCTTTGCAACACGGCCACGCCGATGCGCATCATTTGAGAGCTGAAGACGGACCTGAAAATAGTTCAAGAAATAATAGAGATTATGGTCTTGGCGATTACAACGGTTTTGCAGGAAATGCGGGAAGTTGGAAAGGCGACGTGGCCCGCGCCGTTTTTTATATGTCAGTTCGATACAATGCTTTAAGTGTTGTAAATGGAAATCCGCCGGACACAACTGTTGGACAATTGGGCGATTTGGCGACTTTATTGCAATGGAACCAAAACGATCCGGCAGATGATTTTGAAATGAACCGCAACAATTATATTTATACTTGGCAATATAATAGGAATCCGTTTATAGACCTTCCAAACTTGGCAGATTATATTTTTGGAGCAAATGTTGGTCAAGTCTACACGCTTTCAGTCGAAGAAAATACGCCGTTGAAAGTAGCAATTTATCCAAATCCAGCAACAAATTATATTACTGTTTCAGGAATTCAGGAAGATGGAATTTTAGAAATTTATTCAATTTCAGGCCAACAGCTTTTGGAAAAACAATTTAGCGGAAGCACAACGCTTCACGTAGATTTAGCTTCTGGATTGTATCTGGCCAAAATTACTTCTGGAGAAAAATCTACGATCAGAAAGATTGTTATAAAATAAATTATTTGAAGCTAATGATAAAGGTGGTTCCAACATTTGGTTCGCTTTCTGCAACCACGGAACCGCCCATAGCGTCAATTTGATTTTTACTTATAAAAAGTCCAATTCCTTTAGAATCAGGGTTTTTGTGAAAGGTTTTGTACATGCCAAAAAGCTTGCTTCCGTCTCTTTGCAAGTCAATTCCCATTCCGTTATCAGAAATTATTAGCTTTAAATTGCCGTTTGCTTTTTTGCAATCTAAAATTATTATTGGAGTTCTATCCGGATGTGAATAGCGCAGAGCATTTGACAGGAAGTTTAAGAGCACGCTTTCCAAATAAGCGGGATTATAGGTCACAAAAATATCTGGGTCTACATTATTTTGAATTTCAGCTTTTTTCAAGCTTACCTGTTCAGATAAAATATCAATAATCTTTTCAATATTTTCTCTCAGATTCAAGCTTTTTTTAACCAAATTCATGTTGGTTTGTATATTGACGACTTCGTTTAAATTCGTCATGCTTTCGTTAAGCGCGCTGGAAACTTTTTGAAGCATTTCAATCATTTCCATGCGTTCATCATCGCTTTCGACGGTTTCAATCAAGTTAGAAATTGCCTGGATATTGCTGGCATGCGACCTTAAATTGTGAGAAACGATGTAGGAAAAATTCAATAGCCTTTTGTTCTGTTCTGTTACCAAATCAAACGAATCGCTGAGTTCTTTTTCAGCTCTTTTTTTATTTGTAATATCAATCATGATGCCTTTCAAGCTTATTGGTTTTCCATTTTCATGGATGACATTCACAATGTCGCGAATCCAAATTACGGCTCCATTTTTTGCAATCATTCGATATTCAAAATCGTATTGCTTGTTTATTCTTGACTGTTCATAGCAATATTTAACGACTTCATCCTTATCTTCAGGGTGAATTGTATTGCGCCAAAATTCTAGGTCAGAAAGCCATTCTTCTAAAGAATATCCGGTAATTTCTTCTGCTTTTTTATTAACGTAAGTGAAAAGGTAGGTATCATAATCGCATTCCCAAACGATTCCGTCAATGGCATTTACAAGCGACTCGATTTTTCTTTGAGAATTGATAATTATTTCTTCGGTAGCTTTTCTGACCGTGATATCTTCGGTAGAAATAATGACTCTTTCCAGACTTTCTTCATAACCTCTCATCACGCTCCAGCGCAAGCTTATGTCTCTTAATTCGCCATCAGATTTAATAACTTTTGAATCCATGGAAATGTATTTCTGCCCTTGAGAAATAGCGACAAGCTGCGCAATAAAAGTATCTCGAATTTCACTGTCTAGCAGATTTTCAAGATTATCCATCAATTCTTCTTTCGTCTTTGGATAATGAAGGGTGAGGCATTCATTGTTGATATTTATGATTTTTACCAATGAAATGCAATGACTTATCTGATCTGGATTTGAATTTAGAAAAGCCAGTACCTCTTCCTTATTTTTGCCAATCAAGCCCAAGCTTTCCAGATGTTTTTTAACTGATGAAAAATCTTCTTCCCAGAGAGCGACTGGCGAATCTTCAAAGAGGCTTTTGAATCGGGTTTCGCTTTTGGTTATATTTTCTTCTGCTAATTTTTTATCGGTAATATCTTCAATTATCGTGATATATGATTTTTTGTTATCGTCAGCATCTATCAAAGGATAGACGTGAACTTTCGCCCAAATTATGCTTCCGTTTTTGTGAAAATATCTTTTCTCTAATGTGAAGTCTGAAATTCGGCCAGTTCTTAAATCTGCAAGTTGTATTAAATTTCCTTCAATATCATCGGGATGCGTTAATGCTGTAAAATTTGAAGCCTTCATTTCTTCTAATGTATAGCCTAATATTTTGCAAAACCGCTGATTCGTAGCTATAAATTTTCCACAATCGTCAATGTGAGTAATTCCTACAGATGCCTGTTCAAAAATTGTATTGAATTCAATTTTCGATTTTAAGATTTTGTTTGCCTGAGTAGTTACAACTTCTTGCAATTCAGATGGTTTTTTTAAAATCAATCCGATAAAGATTCCAAAAACACCCGAAAATAAAATTCCAAGCAAAGCTAAAGGAGCCAATTCGTAGAATACCGTATATTTATTTTTATTGACAATGTAAACCTTCCAGTCGCCATCAATAATCTTAATTCTTTGGAAGTTTTTGTCTAAAAATCCTTCCTTATTAGGCAAATAATAATTTTCTTTTCCAGTTTTAGGATTGGTTTTTGAAAATTGAAAATAATATTTGGAAGCATCGAAATTTTGTATTCCTGATACTTTGACCATTTTATCTAATTTGATAACAATTCCCGAAAATCCCCAAAATTTATCATGCTTAAAAACAGGAAGCCTACCAATGAAACCAATGCCGCCTTGCCTTAATTTTGTAGGACCTGAAAAAAACATTTTTTTGCTTTTTATGGCGGTTTGTGCATCTTGTTTGGTTGTTGGATATTCTAAAACATTGATGTTTAGTGCTTTTTCATTTCCTTCTACGGGGTAGATGTATTTTATGATTCCCTTTGGCAATAACTGCAGGATATCAATATTTGGATTCGTTTCGATTAGTTTTCTGCTGATATTTTCAAAATCTACAGGGTTTCCATTATCGTTGATTGTCAGTGCCAAAGACAGCGTAGTCGCATAGCTATTTTTAATTGTTTGATTGATATTTTGCTCGACTGTCAAAAGAATTGCAGCCATTTCGCGGTTCTCATTTTCTTTTAGAATATGGTACCGCTGAAAGAGTATGTAGCTAATGCCAACAAGCAGAAGCACAGAAGCTATGAAGCCACTAATTTTATAATGGGATATAAACCACGTGATTGCCTGTGGACGTTTTTTATTTTTCATTTGTGTGGCTTAAATTTTTCAATATGAAAGTATGAAAATAATACCATTAATTAACAAAAATATATTTATATTCTTTAAGTTTTATAGTAAGGCTCAATTATTTACAAAACTAATTCTGAAAATAACCGTTGAGCAGTTTTATCTAAATCCAAACTTAGCCCAGGATGCGGTCGCGAAGTTTGTATAACAGAACTTCTCACAGCCGTCAGCCATCTGAATCGCGAAGGAATGTCTAGGCATGCAATGGGCCCGCCTTCTTTTTTTCCGTCGCTGATGTTTTTAAAAGCTTCTAAATTTAGTTGCAGCTGCTCAAAATCTAGTTCTTCTGAAAAGAAGTTCAATTTTTGCTTATCAAGTGCGTAAAGCATTTTGATAAACTTAGCTTTTTTGCAAAAAACAATAACGCCAGCATTTACAAACTCTTCACGCTCAACCCTTGGAACCACTCGGATTACGGCATATTCATATAAGTGTCTGTCTTGCATTTTGTGCTTCTTTTATAAAATTTTCTGAATTGGCTAATCGTGTCAGCAGAAATTTGGTATAAACTTCTCTAATTTGGTCGGATGTTTCGTCAGTTTCTTCCCATTGCAACCATTCATCGGGGATGAGCGCTGTTATTTTTTGGATAATTTCTTCGGTAAGAATTTCTTTGAAAGCTTTGTCAACTTCAGTCAAATTTGACGCTTGAGGCAAAAGAACGTGGTCTTTAACCAAAGCAAACGGACTTTTGGCATGCGATTCCCAATTGGTCCAGGAATGGTGGAAATAAAAGGAAGCGCCGTGGTCGATAAGCCATAATTCTTTATGCCAAATCAGCATATTTGTATTCCTGAAAGTTCGGTCAACGTTTGTAATAAAAGCGTCGAGCCAAACAATTTTTGAAGCTAGATCAGCATCTACAATTGTAACTGCTGGATCAAAATTGATAGCGCCGGAAAGAAAATGCAGCGCTAGATTTTTTCCTTGGCTTCCTTGCAGCAAATCTTGAATTTCTTCATCAGCTTCAGTTCGCCCAAAAGCTTCGTCAAGATTTGCAAATACTAATTCAGGAATTTGAAGGTTTAAAACTCGGGCAATCTCACCGCCCAAAAGTTCTGCAATCAATGCTTTGACGCCATGCCCGGCGCCTTTAAATTTTAAAACATATTTAAAATCATCATCAGCTTCAGCCAATGCAGGAAGTGAGCCGCCTTCTCTTAATGGCGTAATATACCGAGTAACATTGACAGTTCGTAGAAAAAAAGGATTACTCATAAATTTGCTTATAGCTATATACTTAATAAAATAAGAGTAGAATTATTGGGTAAATTTACGATATGAAATCCAATTTGAATAATACTAAAATGACAAAAATGTTAAAAATGTAAAAGATATTTAAAAAATTTCAATTCTTTTATTTTTTTCTAAAATTAAAAGGAGATTTTGTGAATCTATTCAAAAAATCAAGCTTTTAAAGACAATCTCTTTTTAGGCAAGCTGAAATCTGATTTGTAAATTTAAAAACTTCCGACAACGCCAATTGTGCTTATCCCCATGTTTAAATTCCAGTGGATTTTATCCTTGTCTGCGTAGGTATATTTTTTCTCTTTTTTGAGATAATTATCAATTCCATCAACAACGGCAACGCTCAAAGCCATGCTCAATCCAACATCGGTAATCCAATGTTTTCCTTCCCAAAGGCGAGAAACTGGCGCAATCATTCCAACAGCATAAATTCCTGATTTTACCCACGGATTTTTAAACTGCTTTCCAATAGCATATGCAGTCGTAAAGCTTAAAACCGTATGCCCCGAAGGAAAAGAGCTATAAGAAGAATTATTGGCAAAAGGCTTAAAATGGTGATTTCCTTTTCCTACATCTGGCCTGGCTCGTCCCACAATAGTTTTGCTTATGGATTGGATAATTCCTGCGGAAGTTGCCGATGCAATCATCAAGACTCCGGTTTTTCTAACTTTTTCATTATCCGTAAGCAATCCAAAAAGATAAACGCCGCCCGTAATTCCGTAATTATTTTGAGGACTTCCAAAATACCACCCAAAATCACGAACTCCCTGCGGAATATCTTTGCTCTGTTTTCTAAAATAGACACTGGCTTCTTCATCAACAAGAAATAGTGCAGCCGTACCCAAAACTACGCCTCCAGCAGTCAGATAATCTTTCTTCTTCCAGTCAAAAGGACGAAGATAGCTGTATTTTATACCGCCAAGAACGCTCAGTCCATCATATTTTAGATTTTGCCAGATAGTTTTCTTCTTGGCAATCGTATCTCTGTCAGAAAAAGCATTGTCGATGGCCGTAGAATCAATAAATACGGTCTTTTTGTAGATGGTATCTTGTGCTTTTATATTAGAAAAAGAAAAAAATAGCAGGGGCAGGACGATTCTGAAAATAGTTTGTTGTTTCATGCGGAATATTTCTGTAAAAATAATTTATTTTGAAATACATCTGACAAACTTCTGCCATATTTGTAACAATACCAAGAACCTGAAATTGATTATCTTTGCTGAAACTCCTTATAAATATGGGACGAAGAACTGAAGCCAACCGTTTGGCACACAAGAAAAAAGCAGATCAAAAAAAGAGTAGGGACAAGGAAGCTGAACAACTTAGAAAGCAAAAGTTAAAAGAAATTACGAATAAATTTAACGCTTCTGAAAAAGAACCAAACGACTAATTTATGGACATTAAACGTTACGAAGAATTAAAAAATAGCGTGCAAGAAATCATTGATTTGATTGCAACAAAAGATAATAAAGAGGCGAACAACAAGCTGACATCGGTTAGTGAAATTTTGGATGAGCTTTTAGACCATGCCGAAGAAGACGAAGAATTGATTGAAATCAGCCGTTATCAAGTGCTTTTAAATCAATTATATCAAAAAATTAATGCAGAATAATTCCCGAAAATCTTGCTATTGCAGTTCTGGAAATTCTTTTTCAGATTGTTGCGAACCTTATATCAAAGGTATTGAAAATGCGCCAACTGCTGAAAAATTAATGCGCTCAAGATATAGCGCTTATGCAACTCAAGAAGCCGATTATTTAGTAGCAACTACGCACATTTCTACAAGAAAATACCACAAAAAAAGCGATATTTTAGAATGGTCAAAATCGAATAATTGGCTTCGTCTGGAAGTTTTAAGTGCGTCTGAAAATAGCGTAGAATTCAAGGCTTATTTTCTAGATAATCAGCTTCAGGCAAATATTCATCATGAAAAATCAGCTTTCAAATTCGAGAACGGAAAGTGGTTTTATGTAGATGGAAAATTCTTTTAGCTAAAATTCAATTTCGAAATCTTTCAGCACTTTTTCCTCGCCATTTACAATTATCGAAAGCTGGTGCATTCCGGCGTAAAAAACCCGCGTCGTGATAATTTTGAAGGATTGTTTTCTTCGGATGTTTATAATTTCATTCGGAAAATATTCTTTTTCACTGATCTTGAACACTTTCTTAGCTAGATGCCCTTTTGATTTTTTATAGTAAATTCCGTATTCAAGCCTCACGATCTGGTTATTGTTGTTGTCATTTTTTACTGTAAAAGAAAATTCCAGACTGTCTCCGATTTTTACTTTTGGCGTATGAATCTCAAAGTTTGAAACGTCAATGTTTTTGCTGTCCAAACCATAAATCTTTAATATTTCTGGATGGCCTTGTTTTAATAAAGTCCGTGCGCCGTGTTTTACAATTGCATCGGTTTCTTTAGAAATTCCTTTCCAATTTCGAGCAATTTCCAGTACTTTTTCAGGATGGTCTTTAGCAATATCGTTTAAATTATTGGCAACGCTTCTGCGTACATATTCAGAGGAATCGGCTTTTAAATTTTCTAAGATTTCAATCACCAAATCAGGATTTTTCTTCAATTCAGGAACCGCCATCGCCCAAGGCAATTTCGAACGACTTCCTTCACTTGCCAAACGCCTAACTTTAGGGCTTTCGTGTTTTGACCAAACTTTCATCTGCGCCAACATTTCAGGATATTTGATAAGAAAAGGACGGATTCCGAATTCACAACTAATAAATTGTGTAGTAAATTCAAGTGCTTTCACCGAGTTTTCATAATCGTCGATGCCATAAATTTCAATATAATCGGGAAGAAAAATATAAGCGAGACTTTCTCCAGTGCCATAATTTTCTCGAAGTTTTGCAATCAGTTTTTCGATAATTGAAAACGCGTCATTAAAATTTTCGGGTAGAAATTCATGCAAAACTTTTGTTGTGTGGCGCATTCTTTCCTTTAATTCCATAGCTAAAAATGCGGGCGTAAAAATCTTTTCCGTAAAAAGTTTTTTATCAAAATCAGGAAGAACTTGCAGTAAAGTATTCGAAAAACGATTATAAAATTCTGGAGAATAAATATCTTTTAGCGCGCTCATTTTAGGAAATTATAGAAATTAAACTTAGGCAAAAATAGTAATTGCTTTGATAAAGCGCTTCTTATTTTTGCCTTTAGTTTTTATTCTGGAAATTCTATAAAACTGCAGCTTCAAAACTTTCAACCGAAGTTTTTATTTTTTGTAATTCAAGCAAAATCATTTCTTTTTCTGCTTGAAAATAAGTTGTTTCAGCAAAAAGGTTTTCATAATATTCAATGCCTTCCAAAAGATTCTGGCGGAATTTTTCAATTTTTTTCCAAGCCATCTTTGAAGTTTCTAGAACTGAATTTTCAATTTCTTTTTTCAGATAATCGGCATACATTTTTAATTCTTTCATAAAAAAGTGAGGCCTGTTTTTTACTGAAATCACATTGTCGTTTCCATAAATGTGCTTGACCATTCTCAAAAGCGAAATTTCTTCGGTAAAGTAAGCCATATTTGGTCCTGGGCAAACTACAATTCCTTGCGCTTCGCCTTTTACGGGTAAATTATTTTCCAATAAGGAAGCGTTTGAAAGACCTACGCAAAGGCATGATTTTTCTAGTATTTTTTCTCTTTTTTGGATGAATTCGCTTTCAGAAATAACTTTTTTTTCTTGTTCCAATTCGTGTAATTTCTGTTCTTGGTATTTTTTGGAAGCCGTGCAAATTGCTTTTCCGGCGAATTCCTTATTGAGTTCTAGATATTTTTTCGGACAAGAACTTCCGAATTTTCCGTGTGAAATTCTGTGCTGTTTTAAAGCTTCATTCGTAGTTCCTTTCACACTGTTGAAAGGAATTCCCAATGGAGAAATATGGCTCAAGAATAAGTCGCTTTCGGTTGCTTTGCTAAGTAATTTTCGAGTTTCTGGATCTACAGAAGTCGCTTCTGGAACTAATAAAAACGGCGAACCCCAACCCACAGAATCTACATTATATTGTTTTAATAAAAATTCATGTTCTTCAGAAGTTCCAACACCGCCTTGAACCGTAATTTTAAGTTCCAAAGGAGAATTTGGCACTGAAAATCCTTTTTGAATTAAAGCTTTTGTCATCAATTCATGTGCGGAATTTACCAATTCTGATTTCTTGTTTTTAAATTCCTCCAAAATAAATCCTAATAAAAAACCGTCAGTTGCAAAAGCATGTCCACCGCAGTTTAACCCAGATTCTATGCGGTATTCAGAAACCCAAAGTCCTTTTTTGGCCAGATAATTTCCTTGAATCATCGCTGACCTGAAATCGCTTACTTTCAAGATGATTTTCTTTTTCAATTTATAATTTTCATCTGGAAAAAAATCACTGAAATCTTCTAAATAGCCATATAAAGACGGATTCATTCCGGCAGAAAAAACTACAGAAGATTCTAAATTGCTATTGGCAAAACCTCTTAAAGCGGCATGCGCATCATTGAAAATTGACGGAAGCAGTTTTCCTTGGCTGAAATTTTCCTTGTCGACTTTCGTCATAATATTTACGTCGATATCGCCGGCAACAAGATTTTTTTCGATGAATTGCAACAGCGTTTCTTTCGCGGAAGCGCCATTTTGCAATATTTCCTGAAACTTCAATTTGATTTCTGACTGGTTTGGAAGAATGGCAATATAATTATCTAAAACCGTTTTGCTTTCCAGAATTTCAGTTTTAAATTTCTCAAATTTTTCTTTTACAATTTTGTCTACAAGATTTAAATAGGATGTAATTCGCTTGGCTCTGAAATCGTGTATTTTCTGCGTAATTTCCTCATATTGAAAATTAAATTTCTTGCTGTAAAAAGCATTTAGCTTTTCCATAAGATCGTCGTCCATGATTGAAATTACTGAGGAAATTCCGTATTGCGCGACACGAATCGGACTGTCGATCGTGTAGGCGAGTCCCATTACAGGAATATGAAAAGTATGAAGTTGCGAATTATTCATGCTGATTTTTTAGAGATTAGCCTGCAAATATTGGAAAATGGGCAGACTAAAAAACTGATAAATATCATGTGCATGAAATATTTTGCAAAAAGAAAACCCTTGATTTCTCAAGGGTTTTTATGAAATAACACGAAAAATTATTCTACTAAATATTGCTTAGAATCCATTTCGGAGACATTAAAATAGCCCAAGGAATAATTTTCAAAGTTCGTAGTGTTCACAACATTGCCGCGCAAAGTCGCGGGAGGCGTTTGAAAAGGCCCGCCACCGCCGACGATTCCTGCCAAAACATTCATATAATTGTAATATGTTTTTGAAATTCCTAAAATGGAAAAATCCAATGTGTCGCCAGATTTTAAATCTTCGTGGCTGTAAAAAGCAAAGATCTGATTTCCTTGAAAAAACTCGTCACTCACAGAATCAAAACTCGGAATTACGGTAAAACTTGGCTTGTATCTTGTCAGGTAATAATCTTCTGTAGCTCCGTTATCAGTGTAAAATATCTTTATTTCGATTTCATCTCCTGAAAATCCGCCATCATTTTTTTGCTCAAATCTTTCAATTCGGGGCGCAGGTTTCAGGGTTTCCTTTGCGGTATAAGTTTCATTTTTATAAACTACAGTCAAAACATAATCAGTATTCAAAACCGGAAGGAAATTAGCGCAAAAATACTCGCCGCTTTGCTGATATTCTGTGAAAGTAAAAACAGTATTGTTGCTATCAGTAATAAAAACGGTAGCGCCAGAAGCAGGCGGAATCGCAGTTTCATAATAACCAGTTGTAGTAGTCAGTTTTATTTTTTGTTCATTGCCAAGAGTGCCTTTTTGCCAAATAATCGAAGCGTCAATCACAAGTTTTGGCGGTGCAGTATTTAGATCGACATCAACAACATCTTCGCAGGAAGCTGTAAAAATAGCGATCAATATTAGTACTATATATCTTAAATTTTTCATCGTATTTTTATAATTAAAATTTGAAATTATAACTGATTCCTGGAACGATTCCAAATATCGAAAGCCTTACGGCCTCATTTTTTCCTGTAAGTTCATCCTGCCTGAAGTTAATTGAAGCTGCGTTTGCTCTTCCATAAAGGTTGTAAATACTGAAAACCCATTCGCCTTGCCAGCCTTTTTTCTTGTCTGGTTTTGGAGTGTAAGTTGCAGAAATATCTAAGTGATGATATGCTGGAAGCCTGTCTTCATTACGCAAGCCGTAACTTGGAATCGTAATTCCTTGGTATTGATATTGCCCATTCGGATAGGTAACCGGCTGGCCAGATTGCAAGGCGAAATTGGCTCCAAATGACCATTTCTGATTTAAATCATAAGCACTTGTGATAGCTAAATTATGCGTTTTGTCATATGCAGAACGGTACCATTTTCCGCCATTTATTCCAGGTTCGCCGGCATTTCTTCCTGGTGTCTGCTGTTCAGATCTTGATAAAGTATAAGAAATCCAGCCGTTGAATTTGCCTGTATTTTTCTTAAACATTACTTCAAGTCCGTAAGCGCGCATTTTTCCGTTTAAAATGATTTGTTCAATATTTTCATTTGCAATTAAATCGGCTCCGTCAATATAATCAAGGCGGTTTTTTATGTCTTTGTAAAAAGTTTCAACTTCCAAAGAATAATCATCATTTTTGAAATTTCGGAAGTAGCCGAAAGCAAACTGGTCAGCGATTTGCGGTTTGATAAATTGATCGCTCGGCGTCCAAATATCTAACGGAGTAGGGGAAGACGTGTTTGAAATTAGTTGCAAATATTGCGTCATTCGATTATAACTCGCTTTTAACGACTCGTTTTCGTTGACCACAAATGAAACGGCTGCTCTTGGTTCAAAATTATTGAAAGAAGCAACGGTTTCATTTTTACCATAATGACGTGAATCTATCGGTGTTCCCTTTTCATAAATTTGAAAATCTTGGTTGAAAACAACTGCCTGATTGTTTGCATAAGAGTTTATATTTGAATCTCCCAATCTATAAAAAAGGCTGTATCTCATGCCATACATTAAAGATATTTTATCTGAAATTTGATGTTCTGCTTCGATGTAAGTGGCGGGTTCTAAGGCATATTTTTTCTCAAATTGTCGGTAATTTATTCCAGAAGAATTTCCAGTCGGTTGAATTGTTCCTGGATTGAAATCGTAATAAATTGCATTTACGCCATAATTCAGCTTAAATTTATCAGAAACATAATGCTTGAAATCATATTTCAAATTGTAGTTTTTGATACCTAAGTCGAAATCAAATCCAACCAAATCAAGCTTCAATCCGTAATAATAATCGCTGTAAATCAAGGATAAATTCGTAAACAATTGATCTGAAAATAAGTGATTCCAGCGAAGATTTAAGGTAGAATTCCCATAAGTATTTTCAAAACTGTCAGCAATTCCAAAAACATCTCTTCCGAAATAACCTGAAAAATATAAGTTATTGTTGTCGTTTAGTTTATAATTCAATTTGGCATTTAAATCATAAAAATAAGCGGTGTTGTCATTGTCTGAAAGCTTTAAAAATAAGTGCGCATAAGAACCACGACCCGCAACTAAAAAAGAACCTTTGTCTTTCACAATCGGGCCTTCAGCCAGAAGCCGGCTCGAAATCAAGCCAATTCCACCATTCATGTGAAAATTTTTGGAGTTTCCATCTTTCTGGTAAACATCTAAAACAGAGGAAACTCGACCTCCATAGCGTGCAGGAATTCCTCCTTTGTACAATTTCAAATCCTTAATTGCATCCGAATTAAATACGGAGAAAAAGCCAAAAACATGCGAAGAATTATAAATCGTGGCTTCATCCAAAAGAATCAAATTTTGATCTGCGCCACCGCCTCTGACATTAAATCCAGAAGCGCCTTCTCCAGCATTTGTAACACCTGGAAGCAATAAAATTGATTTTAAAACATCAACTTCTCCTAAAACAACAGGCATCTTTTTGATTGTTTCGATTGAAAGCCTGTTGACGCTCATTTCTGCCTTTCGGATGTTGCTTTTGCTCTTTTCAGTAATGACCACTTCTTCTAGATTTTCACTATTTCCAGTAAGAGAATGGTTGATTTTTGTGTTTTGAGTAAGCGAAATATTTTGTTTGATCGTCTGAAATCCGATGTAGCTGATTTCGATTTCATAATCGCCTTTTGGAAGTGAAATAGAGTAGAACCCATATTCATTTGTTGTTGTTCCTATTTTGAGGGAAGGGACGTAAACATTGACTCCGATTAATGTTTCATTGCTACTTGAGTCAGAAATTGTGCCACTGATTGCAAATTTTTGCTGGGAAAATCCCGAGACAATTAGGGCAAAAAACAATAAGATTGTAATCTGTAATTTGAACATTTTTTGATTGATTTTGATTGTTGAAGTTTATGATAAAGCTGTTTCTATTTTTTCATATAAATTAATTTTAGGGAATCAGTAGTATTTATTTGCGTCCAAAAATCCTATAATTATTATTGGCGACAAAATTTATAGGCGAATTTTCTGTAATATTTATGATTTAATTTTTATAAAATGGGAAAACACTGTTTTTGAAACGTATAAGATTTCAAAGTATTGTATTGCAATAAAATTCTTTCATAAAATTGAAAACTTCCTAAAAATTAAAAGCTCCCAATTTTGGAAGCTTTTAATTTTTAGGAAGTTTTTCTAATTTATATTCTTGATTATTTCGAAATCTAAATCCTTGAAATCATATACAATTATGTCAGCCAAAGATTGATCTTGACTGTCAACGCCTTCACTTTTATAAGCGATGCAGAATATTCCCGCTGCATTTGCTGCTTTGATTCCGTTCGTACTGTCTTCAATTACAATACACTGCTCAATTGGAGTTTTAGAAAGCGACGCTGCTTTTAAGAAAATTGCAGGATTTGGTTTTGATTCCGGAAAATCTTCGCCGCTGACTTTATGCGTGAAATATTGGTTCAAGTTAAAACGCTCAAAAACTTTATTGATAATTGCCATTTCTGAAGAAGAAGCTACGACTAACTGCATTCCGTTTTTGTGCAAATCAATAATCAAATCTTTTACGCCAGGCATCAAATGCAGATCTTCTTTTTTGTCAAAAGCTTCGATAAAAAGATTGTTTTTGGCTAAAATCAAATCGTCAATTTCATGCGAAAGCTGAAATCTATCTTTCAGCTTTTTATAAATCATTTTATTGGAATTGCCTGTAAATGTGGAATATATATCTTCAGTTACATCAATATTCAAATCTTTAAATTGTATTGAACTTACTTCGTGATGCAACGGCTCGCTATTTACCAGAACGCCGTCCATGTCAAAAATCACGGTTTTAATCATTATTTTTTATTTTAGATTCTTAATTTTTTCGGCAGATAATTCGTTGAAATGATTGATAATCAAATCGGCTTTTGATAAATCTTGCAGTTTTGAATGTTCGCTGTTGTAGCCTACGCAGAAAATTCCGGCAGCGACTGAAGCCTGAATTCCATTGGAAGAATCTTCAATCACGATGCATTTATTTTTTGGCGCCATTGACAGTGAAGCCGCATGTTCAAAAATTGCCGGATGCGGTTTTGACTTAGGAAAATCTTCACCGCTGACAATATCTGAAAAATATTGGTGCAGGTGAAAACGCTTGAAAACTCTGTCAATTGTCACTTTTGAAGCCGAAGAAGCTACGATCAATTGAATTCCGTTATTGTATAAATCTTTGATCAGATCTTCAACGCCTTCAAGCAAATGCAAATCTTCTTTGGTGTCAAAAGCATCGTTGAAAATGTTTCTTTTTCTCTGGATCAGATTTTCCACTTCATGATCCAAATTGAAAATATCTTTCAGTTTTTGGAAAACATTTCGTGTAGAATTTCCTGTAAAAGTGGCAAACATTTCGTCAGTCACAGGAATATTCAATTCGTCAAAATGATGGAAATAAGCATATCTGTGAACGGGTTCTGTGTCTACAATTACGCCGTCCATATCAAAAATTACTGTCTTAATCATTGCTGTTTTCTTCTTTTTTAAGGATGTGCCTGATTACAGTTTCTGCAGCATATAACCCAAAAAGCCCAGGCATATAGCTGTTTGTGCCATAAAAAGATTTTTTATAATTCTTGCCGTCCGTAGTTTTCAAACTTGATTCGTCTTGAATTTCTGAAGAAAAAACCACTTTTACGCCTTTATCAATTTTTACTTCTTTCAAGCGCTTTTTTATGGCTTTTGCCAAGAAACAATTTTGAGTATTGCTGATATCTGCAACCTTCACTTTTGAAGCTTCCATTTTTCCACCGGCACCCATACTGCTGATGATTTTTACTTTCTTACGCTTTGCGGCAATAATCAAATTCAGCTTTGGAGTTACGCTGTCGATGCAATCCATGACGTAATCATATTCGTTAGAAACAATCTCAAAAGCTCTTTCTGGAGAAAGAAATTCTTTAATTTTTGTCAATTGCAATTCTGGATTTATGTCTAAAAGACGATTTCCAACAACGTCAATTTTTGGTTCTCCAACGGTGGAATGCAATGCGGGTAATTGTCGGTTAATGTTGGTAATATCAACGACATCGCCATCAACAATTGTTATTTTTCCAACGCCAGCTCTTGCAATAAATTCTGCTGCAAATGAACCAACGCCACCAACGCCGACAATTAAAATGTTAGCATTTTTAAGTTTTTCTAAACCTTCTTTTTTGAATAGCAATTCAGCTCTTTCTGTCCATTCTGCCATAAATCTTAATTTATTTTTCAGATAAAAATTCTTCTGAAATTTGTTTCAACAATGTTTTTTAATGTAGGGATTTCTATGTTTTTATATTTTGAAGCGATTTCATAAACCTCTTGTATTTGCTCTTCAATGGTGTCGGTTTCTAAGAAAAATCGATCATTTTGAACTGATGAAAAAGCTGATTCTAATTCAGGATTCCGCAATAAATATTTCCCGAAGGAAAGATAAAATCCGTTGTCAATTAATTGTTTTGCGAGCTGTTCGTTTTTTGAAAATCCGTGAATAATCATTGGGACTGATATATTTTTATCTTTCTTAATTTTTATCAATTCCTGAAAAGAAGCCACGCAATGGATAATTACTGGTTTTTTAAATTTTTCAGCTAAATCAAGCTGTTTTTCAAAGACTTTTTGCTGCAATTCGAATGGAATTTCAATCCTTTTGTCCAAACCGCATTCGCCAATCGCCAAGCAATTTTTATCGCTTAATTTCGATTCTAAAAAAGCTAATTCGTCTTCAATTTTTTCCTCCACAATATACCATGGATGAATTCCCATAGAATAATTTGGAATTGAAGCGTCAAAATCTTTCGGATATTGATTCACTAATTCAAAAATATCGGGCTGATTCGTGGCTTTATGTGTATGAAGATTATAGTACAAAATTACTTTTTAAATTTTTTCACGCCCGCAATAATTTCCACTTTCAAGTCATTTTCTTGTGGCGGAATTGGGCAAGAATATTTGTGGTTGTAAGCGCAATACGGATTATAAGATTGGTTGAAATCAATTAATATTTCATCGCCAGCTGGAATCTGCAAGTCAATATATCTGCCACCGCCATAGCTTTCTACTCCAGAAGTCAAATCTGTAAAAGGCAAAAACAAGCTGTTTTTATATTTTTCTATTTTTTTCAGATCTTGGCTTTGGAAAATATTTAATTTGTAAGGCTTTCCGGCAATAGAAAAATGTGCTTCGCCATATTTCACATAAATTGGTTTTCTATCAGTAGAAGTAGGCATTTCAAAAGGTTTTTCGTCAGGAGTTCTTACGAATTTCGCCTTGATAATCAGCTTTTCATTGATCGGATAAAACTCCAAAGACTTAAATTTTTTCAAATCTTTTGGAAGCAAGGGACTTGTTTTTGCATCTGCATATTCCTCATTTATATGCTTTTGAAATGCTATAATTGAATCTCTCAGCTGTTTCTGTTGCCCAAAAGAAGCCGTCACAATTAGCAAAAACAGAATATTCAGAATGTTTTTCATAGCATTTTTATTTTTTGCAAAATTACGTAAAATTATCGATTGTGTATTCCTAAAAAGACCTTGCATTCTTCGTAATTTTGCCTTAAAATTTATAAAACTCAAATGCTTCAGCAAGCTTTTTCCCGATATATCAATTCCTTCAAAGGATTTTCTAGAGAAATCTGGATACTTACCATCGTTACTTTCATCAATCGCGCAGGAACGATGGTTTTGCCTTTCCTGTCAAAATATTTGAAAGAAGATTTGCACTTTTCATATGGAGAAGTGGGCTGGGTAATGGTCTTTTTTGGTTCCGGATCCATGATTGGTTCTTGGCTGGGTGGCAAACTTTCTGATAAAGTTGGTTTTTATAAAATAATGATTTTCAGTTTGTTTACAAGCGGAATTCTGATTTTCTGCGTACAATTTATTACTTCATTCATAGGTTTGTGCGCCGCGATGTTTTTGGTTATGGCCATCGCCGATATGTTTCGTCCGGCGATGTATGTTTCCCTTGGCGCTTATGCAAAACCTGAAAATAGAACGCGCGCATTTACGCTTGTTCGCTTGGCTGTGAATCTTGGTTTTGCTGCAGGTCCGGCTTTGGGAGGCTTGATTATCATGGGAATAGGCTACAAAGGTCTATTTTGGATTGATGGCGCTTCTTGCGTAACTGCCATTCTGCTTTTTGCACTTTTGGTGAAGGAAAAGAAAAAATTGCCATATGAAGATCATAAAAATGTTGAAGAAGCTATTGTAAAATCAGTTTTCAAAGATGCGCCATTTTGGATTTTCCTTTTGGGAAGCTATTTGACGGCTATGGTTTTCTTTCAATTATTTACGACATTGCCTTTGTATCAGACAGAATGGTACCATATTACAGAATTTGAAATCGGTTTATTAATGTCTTTCAACGGACTCTTGATTTTCTTTTTAGAAATGCCGATGGTGAATTATTTCGAAAGAAAAGGCGTTAATAAATTAAAAATTATCATCTGGGGAACTTTTTTGGTAAGCTTGAGCTTCTTTGCCTTGCTTATTAATATGTGGGTCGGAATTTTAGTTGTCAGTATGTTTTTAATCACTTTTGGAGAAATGCTGAACTTTCCTTTTTCAAATACTTTTGCCATGAGTCGCGCACCAAAAGGGCATGAAGGCCGATATATGGCGCTTTACACTATGAGTTTCAGCTTGGCGCATATTACGAGCGCAAAACTCGGAATGGGAATTATCGCTTCTTTTGGCTACCAAATTAATTGGCTGGTTATGGGAATTTTTGGTTTGGTCGCGTGTGCTTGTTTTCTATATCTTAGAAAAATTCTCTTTCCTAAGTGATTATTTAAATCACTGTATATTAGTTATTTATATTCTTCGTGTTATTTAAAACTAAAAAAATAGTTGTTAAACTATGAAAATAGTTTGCAAACTAAATTTTTAGTTGTAGGTTTGTAATGTTAAAGTTAGTTCCTATAGAAAAGCTTCGGGAAATGACAAATTATTCTGAAGTTTTTCTATTAAAATCAAAAAAATAAAAATGCAAAAGTTAACCAACAAGGAAGAAGAGATTATGCAGATTTTATGGAAGCTTGAAAAAGCTTTTGTGAAAGAAATTATGGCCGAAATTAAAGAAGACCAACCGCACTATAACACGCTTTCTACAATCGTAAGGATTTTGGAAGAAAAAGGTTTTGTGGCGCATAATGCCTTTGGAAATTCACATCAATATTACCCGATTGTAGCGATGGAAGATTATCGAAAACGCTTTATGACTACCGCCATTAATAATTATTTTGACAGTTCTTATAAAAATTTAGTATCCTTTTTTGCCAAAGAAGAAAAAATATCTGCCGACGAATTGAGAGAGATTTTAGATATGATCGAAAACAAAAAATAATATGGAAAATTTTGCACTGTATTTAGGAAAAGTATCTGTTTTACTGACCATTTTCTTTTTGGCTTATTTTATTTTACTACGAAAGGAAACGTTTTTCAATGCCAACAGATGGTATCTTTTGTCAGGAATTTTAACCTCGATTGCCTTGCCATTTATTTTATTCAAGAAAGTGATTTTAATAGAACCAGTCGTTAGGCAATTTGTTCCAATACAAAAAAATATAGTGTATCAACCCAATATTGCTTCGCCAGAACCTATTTTTGAAATCAATTGGTTTTATGTCGCCGTTGGAATTTATGCTGCTGGAATGCTTTTCTTTTTATTAAAATTTATAAAAGATTTGTGGGCATTGTCAAAAATTTTAAAAAATCAGAAAATACAGGAAATTGAAAGATTTAAACTTTTAGATACCAATAAAATACAATTGCCTTTTTCATTCTTTAATTATATCGTTTTCAACTCGAGTCAATTTAAACAAGTGGAATTAGAAAATATTTTAGAGCATGAAAAAGTTCACAGTTCGCAATATCATTCAGTTGATATGATCTTGAGTCAATTATTCTGCATTGTATTTTGGTTCAATCCATTTGCATGGCTTCACAGAAAAGCAATTGCTCAAAACTTAGAATTTATAGCAGATTCTCAAGCTTTAAAATCTGTTCCGGATCGAATAATTTATCAGAAAACACTCTTAAAAGTAAGTGCATCTCATCAATGCATTCCAATCACTAATCATTTTTTTCAATCATTAATCAAAAAACGAATCGTTATGTTAAACAAAAATCAATCTAAGAGAAGAAATTCATTGAAGTATTTGGCAGTTTTGCCTTTGCTAACTGTCTTTATGTTGCAATTCCAAGTGAAAACTGTTGCTCAAGAAAAGCCTAGAAACGGACAAGAAACGACTTACAAAGAAATCGAAATCGTCGTGGATAAAAATTCATCTGATGATTATTTAAAGGAACAGTCAGAAACACTTAAAAAAGAAGGAGTTACTTTGAAATTTTCAAAAGTGAAAAGAAATTCTAATAATGAAATCGTTGCGATAAAAACTTCTTACAAAGACAAAAAAGGAAATTCTGCCAACAATTTCCTGAAAAGTGATTCACCAATTCAGCCTTTTAAAATTGTTTCAAATGACAATGAAGTGATGATTGGAAGTGTCAATTCTTCAACCCTTCAAAATTCCAAAAGCAAAAGTTCATCAACTGTTAGAATTGCAGATTTAAATATGCCTATAGCTCCCGTTCCTCCTGCGATGCCAGAAATGCCTGCGATGCCAAACATCGGAAATATTCCGGCTCCAGTTGCTCCAGTAATGCCACCGGCTCCAATTGCGCCAAACGTAGTTTATGACGAAAATAATAAAGATTGGAAAAAATTTGAAGAACAAATGAAGCAGTTTGAAATTCAAATGAAAGCTAAGGAAGGTGAATTCGCCAGATTCGAAAAAGAAATGGAAAAATATGGAGAGCAAATGGAAAAAGCTTTTTCTCCAGAATTTGAGAAGCAGATGGCAGAATTTGAGAAAAAAATGGAAAAATTTGAAGCTGAAATGGAAGCTTACCAAGAAAAAATGCAAGCGCAGGGATATAATTAATATATTTATAAATCAAAAGGCTGTCGAAAAAGACAGCCTTTTTTTTGTATCTTTAAAATAAAAAGTAGTGATTATGTTC
The DNA here is from genome assembly GCA_029959295.1 of Flavobacteriaceae bacterium PS02334. Lineage (GTDB taxonomy): Bacteria > Bacteroidota > Bacteroidia > Flavobacteriales > Flavobacteriaceae > Flavobacterium. The sequence continues at coordinate 536,115 of JASCOH010000002.1, forward strand.
AAATTATTAGCAAAACTAAACAAATGGCTTTTGCCTAATTTTACCAAAGATGGCTTGGATTTAGCAAAAGCAACAAAGTTTCAAAAGGCAATTATAGCTTGGAAATATTTCGTGACGACACGCGCTTTAGATTAATATTTCAAAGGTGAAAAAATATCATATTGCTTTATTTTTTCTCTTCCGTTTAAGAAAGTCAATTCCATTATAAAATTTACTTGAACAATTTCACCGCCTAGTTTTTCTACTAATTCACAAACTGCTTTTGCCGTGCCGCCAGTTGCCAAAACATCATCGTGAATTAAAACTTTATCGCCTTTTTTGATAGCATCGGTGTGAATTTCTAAAGTGTCAGTTCCATATTCTAGCTCATAAGTTGCCGAAATTGTAGAAAAAGGAAGTTTTTTTGGTTTCCTTACCGGAATAAATCCTGCATCCAATCTATTGGCCAAAAGCGTTCCGAAAAAGAAGCCTCTGCTTTCCACGCCAATGACTTTATCGACTTTTTGACCCTTTAACCCGCTGAGCAAGAGTTGAAGGCATTCTTTTGAAGCTTCAGGATTTGCCAAAAGTGGCGTTATATCTTTAAATCCGATTCCAGGTTTCGGAAAATCCTGAATATCACGTATGTAGTTTTCTATTGACATTTTTATTGAATTTATTTTTAATTTTGACTTGCAAGATAAACATATTTCCTTATATTTGCACCCGCATTAAGGCCTCGTGGCGCAACTGAATAGCGCACTTGATTACGGCTCAAGAGGTTACTGGTTTGAATCCAGTCGAGGTCACAAAAAAAGCTTTACTATTTTTAGTAAGGCTTTTTTTTTGCAAATTATTCTGTCAGAATTTTAATTATTTCTTAATCTAGACTTAATCATTATCGTTTTTTGCCGCTTTAAGTTTGCGGGATATTAATAAATATCTTTCAACCCCAAATGTTCCGTTTTTACCGAAAAATTAAATTCTTGTTTTTAGGATTAGCAGGCTTCATCGCTATTTTAGCTTCTTTTTCTTTCTCTTCGGAAGATTCTTATTATGACTTGCCCTTAAAAATCGACCAGCCACTTTTTGAAAAATATACTTCTGAATTAAATACTGCTGTCACTTCTTTAGATAAAGTATCGAATGAATATAAGTTTGGTAAAATCACGACTGATTCTTTGCAGAAAACCTTAGCAAATACTAGAATAAGCTATAAAAAAATTGAATTTTTGCTGGCATTTCATTTTCCAGAATATGTAAAAGAACATATTAACGGTGCGCCTTTGCTTTTTATTGAAAGAGGAACGAGGCCAGTTGTTTTAGAGCCAGAAGGACTTCAAGTTTTAGATGAATTGATTTTTTCAGAGGAAGCAGAAGCTGAAAAAGTAAAAATAGCATCTCTAGCGAAAAAACTAGCTGCAAATTACGGAATGTTATATGAAAGTTTGCAGAAAAAAATACCTTCAGGGAATTTGCAGCTAGAAGCAATGCGCTTGCAATTAGTTCGAATTTTTACGCTTGGAATTACTAGTTTTGACACGCCTGGATCTTTAAATGCTTTGCCCGAAGCGACTTCTTCCATGGAAGGAATGCTCGATTTTTTAAACCAAAACCAAGCAAAAAAGGCAGAAATTAATGACTGCCAAAAACTTTTTCGGGAAGCTATTGAAGTTTTGAAAAAATCTGATTCTTTTGAAAATTTTGATCGTTTGTCTTTTTTGAAAATGTATATCGATCCGATTTATAAGAAGCTGGGAGCAATTCAAGCGGCAACAAATCCAGAATTTTTGCAGCACATGACTTCTTGGAATCCGAAAAGTACTTCGATTTTTTCCAATGATTTTCTGAATCCTTATTTTTTTACGGATTTAAAAAAAGAAGAAGATAGTGAGGAATTAAAGGCTTTGGGAAAGCAATTATTTTATGATCCGATTATCAGTGGCGACCAAAAAATGAGCTGTGCGACTTGTCATGATCCCAAAAAAGCATTTACGGATGGAAACGCGAGATCGTTTAGCAATTTGCAAGGAAAAACAGTTCTCAGAAATGCGCCGACATTATTAAACGCAGTTTATGCCGACCGATTTTTCTATGATTTGAGAGCTTTTACTTTAGAACAGCAAGCAGAACATGTTATTTTCAATACGAGCGAGTTTAATACCGCTTACACAGAAATTTTAAAGAAATTGAATCAAAATGCGGATTATACAAAAAAGTTCAAGAAGCTTTTTAAAAACAAAGAAATTACGCGCGATAAATTTTCAAAAGCGCTCGCTTCTTATGTACTTTCCTTGAATTCTTTCAACAGTCCGTTTGATAAATTTGTACGAAATGAAACTTCTGAAATCACGCAGGAAGTTAAAAATGGATTCAATCTTTTTATGGGAAAAGCCAATTGCGGTACTTGCCATTTTGCACCAACTTTCTCCGGATTGGTTCCGCCATTTTATAGTGAAAATGAAAGCGAAATTTTGGGAGTTTTGGCAAATCCAAAGGAGGCGATTTCTAAAATTGATTTAGACAAGGGACGTTATGCCAATCAAATTCTAAGTGAAAAAGCGCCAATTTATGAACATTCTTTCAAGACGTCAACAACCAGAAATGTAGGATTGACGGCTCCCTATTTTCATAATGGAGAATACCAAACTTTAGAAGAAGTCATCGAATTTTACAATAAAGGAGGTGGCGAGGGAATGGGGCTTTCGGTTTACAATCAAACACTATCTCCAGATCCGTTGAATCTTACGGAAAAAGAAAAAAAAGAATTGATTGCGTTTATGAAATCCTTAAATGATTTGTCTGTAATTGAATAGATTCTTATAAAAATGAACTTCAAAAAAGCTTTTCTACTGTTGTTTTTAGCACCAGCGCTGTTGTTTTTCAATTTACATTTTAGCACGAAAGATGATTATTTTCAGGATGATTTCCGTCAGATAATTGCTAAGAACGTACAAGATTTAAGTAAGGAAATTGATTCTTTAAATCAAATTGCTTTCGATTTTAAGCAGGATCATGCAAGTTTGAATCAATTGAGAAATCAGCTTGAAAATACTCGAAAATCATATAAAAAAGTAGAATTTATTTTAGAATATTATTTTCCTAAACATATAAAATACTACATCAACGGAGCGCCGTTGAAACATCTTGACCCGTTTCCGATAAAAGCAGAAAGTGAAAATTATTACGGAATAAGTCCGAAAGAATACAGCAAAAGTTTGCCTTTAGATCATTTAGATACCGACCATTACAAAGGCGATCAGCGCGTTGTCAATCCGGTTGGGCTTCAGGTTTTGGATGAATTGGTTTTTTCTGATGAAGCGATTTCCAGCCGAGAAGAAATCCAAAAGCTGACTTTTGAATTAAAAGAATCATTTCAGGTTTTGGAAACTGGCGTAAAAAGGAGAAATTTCTTTTATGACTATGAAATCATGGAAGCTTCAAGAGTTGAATTGGTTCGAATTTTTACGCTCGGAATTACTGGTTTTGATACGCCAGGTTCATTAAATGCAATAGAAGAGGCGAGTGTTTCGTTGCAAAGCTTACAGCAGATAATGCATCCGATTTTATTGAAATCCACTGAAAAACAACGCGAAGAAATCAACCAGCTTTTTAAAAAATCAGTTTCTTATTTGAACAAAAATCAGAATTTCGACACTTTTGACCGACTTGAATTTCTAACGGAATTTATAAATCCGTTGTATAAAAAAATGCTTGAAGTTCAGAAAGATTTAGGTATAAAATCGGTGGCTGAAATCAACAATAAAGTCCCGAGCTGGAATGCCTACAGCGAAAATATTTTTGCAGAAGATTTCATCAACCCTTATTATTACACTTTGCTTAAGAAAGAGGAAGATAGCGAAAACCTTCGTAAATTGGGCAAGCTTCTTTTTTATGATAAAAATTTAAGCAAGAATAGAGAAATGAGCTGTGCGACTTGTCACAAGCCTGAATTTGCTTTTACAGACGGAGAAAAAACGTCGTTGGCTAGCGTTCAAGGGCAATATGTTTTGCGAAATTCTCCTACTTTGATCAACGCTATTTTTTCGGATAAATATTTCTATGATTTGCGAGCTTTTGATTTAGAAGAGCAAGGCGAGCATGTCATTGAAAATCATTTAGAGTTTAATACCAGCTTTCCAGAATTGATGAAAAAGATTAATTCTGATGAAAAATATGCCGAGCTTTTCCGTGCTGTTTTTAGCAAAGAAAAAGAAATTACGCGCTATAATTTTTCATTGGCATTATCTTCTTATGTGGCTTCTTTGCGATCTTACAATAGTCCGTTTGATCAATTTGTTAAAGGAAAAACGACAAAAATTTCTAAAGAAGTTCGCCGCGGATTTAATTTATTTGCCGGGAAAGCCAATTGTGCAACTTGCCATTTTATGCCCACTTTTTCAGGATTGGTTCCGCCTTTATTTCATGAAAATGAAAGCGAAGTTTTAGGTGTTCTTGAATCTCCGAATGTATTGAAAATTGATTCCGATTTAGGCCGAATTGCGAATAAAACAATAGAAGACAAAGAGGAAATTTACAGGCATTCTTTTAAAACTTCCACCGTAAGAAATATCAAATTGACAGCGCCTTATTTTCACAACGGTGCTTATTCTTCACTTGAAGAAGTGCTTGATTTTTATAATAAAGGCGGTGGCGCTGGAATGGGACTGTCTTATGAAATTCCAAATCAGACTTTATCAGACCAGCCTTTAAATCTTACCAAAAAAGAAATAGCTTCCATCATTGCTTTCATGGAATCCTTGACGGATAATCCAGCTAAATTTCAAAAGTAAAAATTAATTCTTCTGACAGAATTTTTTGAATTTATTCAGAAACCTAAATTTTCATGCTGCTAGTTGGTAATGCCAGTAATAACAATGTGTTAAGAAGATTTTGAGGGTTAATTTTAAGGTAATCTGCGTTACATTTTTTTAAACTTATCTTAAAAAGTCATTGACTAAGAGGCAGCTTAGCAAGACTACATTTGCATGCAATAACCTATTAAAATCTATTCTATTAATCATGAAAAAAAGTCTACTTTTTTTAGCATTGCTTTTTTCTCTCAGTTGGAGCTTTACCGTCCGCGGTCAGGCGATTCCGGGAGATTCGATTGTTTATGGCCCTATGTTCAGCCCCGTTTATGACAATTCTGTCCGGGTTTGGGTGCTGACAAAAAATGGTACGGGAACAGGAAATACGCTTTCCCTTTCCTTAACAGGCGCAAATGCCACGCCACTTGCAGGAACAGTGTATAATTCTGATGACCGTTTGGGCTACAGCCTGCGATCATTCAAATACACAAACTTGCAGCCGAACGTGACTTACACGGCAAAAGTACTCGTTAATGGAGTTCCTTCTGCGCGAGTATCAACTATTAAAAATGGTCAAAATACCATTGACGATTTCGAGTTTTTATCAGGAGGTTGCGGTCGAATTTATGACTTGACACGCTGTATTGATCTTCCAGAATCTGTGACGCACACCAATGGTGATCCGCAGATGTACAATGTCATGGCCAACGAAGGCAGCGACATGATGGTTTGGCTTGGAGATGCTACCTATTTATTAGGATTACAGCACGCCATGGGTCAATGTCCTGACGGCGTTGATGACTGGGCAAATAAAGATATGGCGTTTGACCGCTATATGTTTTACAGAAAGTTTCATGATAATTTGACCAAGGCGATGCCTCAATTGGCAATTCCTGACAATCATGATTTGGGTCCGAATGAGTTTGACAAAAACATGCCGACTATCGCACAAATGCGTGAAATTTTCATGGATTGGTGGCCTAATCCTGAATATAAAAGGACGCCTGAAGGGCAAGGTCTTTTTTCTTCGTATAAATATAAAGATGTAGAATATTTTTTAACAGATAATCGTAGTTTCAGAGATGGAACCGCAGACCATTTTGGAGCTGAACAATTAGACTGGCTAAAACAAGGGCTTTTAAATTCAACGGCGACCTTTAAAGTTATTATTAACGGTACGCCAACGTTTACGCCTTATGGCGGAAGAAATTTCAGTGTAAGCCATCAGGCTCCTGAATTTTTAAAATTTATCCAAGATAATAATATCAACGGCGTACTTTCATTAAGCGCAGATATCCACGAGCAAAGATTTATGGTGCGTGATGGAGATACAAAATATCCTCTTTATGACCTTTTATCGGGTAATTTGAATTCTGATATCGGAAGCGGGAATTACACGGTAGATTACAATAACAGCAGTATTCTTAATGGTGTAAAGCAGACTTATTTAAGAATAAATGTTTTTGGGGAAGAAAATGACCGAAGAATGAAAGTAGAATATGTTGGCTTAAACGGGCAGCCTTATTTTCAAGAGATCATCCACGAAGACATGTTGACAAGCCAAGACGCAGATGCGAAAAAGCTTGACATGAACATGAACAATTCGCTGGCTGACGCTTCGTCATTTCACAACACGGCGCAATCTTCAAACGTTGCATATGATGTTGATAGAAATAATGTGCCAAATGGAGCATTAAAATTGACTACGGCTACAGAAATTCAAATTTCAAACCACACTTCGCTTCACCTGCACGATCGTCCTTACACGCTTGCATTTTGGGTAAATCCAGAAACTATTGCAGCAAACGGTTCGACAATTTTTTCAAATGCAGTTGCAGGAAAAGGCGTTTCTTTTGGAATTGACGGAAACGGAAAACTAACTTACAAAGACTACGCAACCGGAATTACGCAAACAAGCCAATACAGCCTCTTGCCAAACAGCTGGTCGCATGTAGTTTGGAAATATGACAACGTAAGAAGAAAATTATCGCTTTATTACAACGGATTTTTAATTCAAAGCTGGTCTAACGTAGTTTCTCCAATCGAATCTACAGGTTATGTGAAAATCGGAAATAACTTCGAAGGAAAAAAATTCGCAGGACTTTTAGACGCGCTTACACTTCACGGAAGATTGGTTTCTGACCAAACGATTGCCAACGAAGCTGATTTTGAAACAAATCGCGGTGAGGTTTTAAAAGTAAGCGGCGGTCAGCAATTGACAATTCCTGCTTCGATTGTGAATGATGTTTTCAGTGATAATTTTTCTATTGAATTTTGGGGAAAATTAAATGCAGATCCAGGAACAAATTATACGATTTTTGGAAGCCACGGAAGAATCAACAATAATACGACCGGATTTTCTTTCGAATATCCAGATTCAAATAAATTGAATGTTGTTTTAGGAAATAATACTTCTTCATGGAACACGGCGCTTTCAAACCAAGGTGATGCTTGGAATGTGGGCGAATGGAATCACGTTGCAGTTACGGCTACGAAAAACGGAACGATTAAATATTATGTAAACGGAATTTTGGTAGCTCAAGCGCCTTTTTCGCAATATATTACTAATAATTTTGGCCTTGGTTTAGGAAACAGCCCAAATTATGGAGCCGGATTAATCGCCGCTGAACTTGATGATGTTCGTCTTTGGGAAAAAGCCCTGACGGAAGCTGAAATCAAACAGCACATGCACTATCCTTTAATTGGAAACGAGCAAGATTTAGCAGTTTACTATGATTTCAGTCCAAATGCAAACGGAACTGGATTTGTAAGCAAAGGAAGATTCCAACATGAAATTACGCTAAATAATGGAGGCGTTTTGGCCGGAGCAAGTTCTCCAGTGGGAGATATTGCACCAGAATTCCAAAGTATCGTAAAAGGAAAATGGAGCAAAAACAATGCGGTAAATGTTGCCGGATTGACAATGCCAGAAGCAATTACAGCGTATACAAGCAACGTAGTTATTGGAAAAAGCGCAGATGCTACAATGGCAAATGTTCCAAATAACAATAGCTTATTTTATTTAAAAGGAGGCTGGAGAATTGATCCGGTAAACAATCCTTTTGCAACTTTGAAAATTAATTTGCAGGAAAGCTTTACGCAAACGCAATTTGATTCAATCACAAGCACGGCAAGAGAATATTTCTTGCTTAAAAAAGAATCTGATACACAATTTTCAAGTGTAGCTGACGGAAATTTTGACGGACAAAGTGCTACTTTTTACAATGCAAATCTACAAGACGGGATTTATTTCTTGGCTTGGTCAGAGGCAAGCATCGAAGCAGGAAGAGGCGGTTCACTTTCATTGGCTGGAGGCCATGATGTGAAAATTCCTCGTGCAACGATTAATCCAGTTTTGAGCAGTGGATTTACGGTAGAATTCTGGACGAACATTATAGAAGCTTCAGGTGAAAATCCGAAATTGATTTCTAATAATGGTAGAGTAAATAACAATACTAAAGGTTTTGCTATTGAAATTCCGGCAAACCGTTCGATTACGGCTACTTTTGGAACTGACGGTTCTGGATGGAATGCGATCAATTCAGGAACTCCTTTGAGAATCGGAGAATGGAACCACATCGCTTTGACTGTGGCGCCAAACCAAACGATCAAATTATATGTAAATGGCGAATTGAAAGCGTCAAATCCTTTTACGACTTTTGCCATCAATGACGTTTGGGATTTATCTTTAGGAAAAAGCATCAATTATGGTGCAGAATCTAAAACTTTGATGGATGAATTCCGTGTTTGGAATAAAGTGAAAACGCAAGAGGAAATCAAGGCTGAAATGCACTCGATTATTACGACTGCAAACGAAAATTTGGTTTTCAACTATACTTTCAACCAAGAGAACAACGGAACTTTAGTAAACTCAGGAACGCTTGCAAACACGATTCCATATCAAAATGCAACAATTATTCCTGCGACAACTCCGGTGAATGGCGTGAATCTAGATTTTCCTGATAAAGTTGCAGGAAACTGGAGCGTTAAAAATGAAACGGACAATGGCTTATATGTAAAAAATCCTATTACAGGTTTTACGCAAAACGTCGTTATAAGCCGTAAATTAAATAACGAGCGCCGTCTTTTAGGAACTAGCAGAGATACTTCTTATGTTGCCGGCGGATGGCATTTGAACGCTTTGAATCTAGAAACAGCGACAGTTCAAATCGATCTTGAAAAAGTTTTCGGAACAGAGACTGACGGAATTAACGCAACAGTTCAAAATTATTTGCTTTTAAAAGGTGATCCAACAGGAAATTACCAATTAGTTGCAACAGGAAATGCGGTTAATAGAAAAGTTGATTTCGAAAATCTTTCTTTGACTTTAGGAAATTACTATTTGGCTTACAGAACTGATGAAAACGCTGCAATTGCGTTGCAAGGCGGTGCTTTAGATTTGGCTAATGGTCATTCTGTTGAAATTCCAAAAGAAGGTGTGAACGCGGCTTTGGCTGGACCATTCACGATTGAACTTTGGGCGCGTTTGACACAGCCAGCAGGAAGCAATACAAAATTAGTTGGTTTCAGCAGTTATGGCGGTGGTACTTTCAGAGGTTGGGAAATGGAATTTTTGGGTAACCAAACCTTGCAAACCATCACAGGAAAAGGTTCAAACGACGCAGGCTGGAATTCACTGAGTTCTTCTTACGTATGGAAATTAAACGAATGGAACCACACGGCAGTAACCTTTACGCCAAACGGTGAATTCAAATTTTACATCAACGGAGAATTGGTAAGCAGTTCGCAAGCACAGGCTTTTATTCCAAATACGTATAATTTGGCTTTGGGTAAAAACTTGGCAAATAATGCGCCGACGCAAAATAATATTGACGAATTCAGAATCTGGAGCAAGGCGAAATCGATCGAAGAAATTCGTGCAGATATGTACTTGACGATTACTGATGCAACTCCAAACTTGGTTTACAATTATACTTTTAACCAAGACAATAACGGATTTTTGCTAAACAGCGGTTCTCAAAACGTAGAAGTTCCTTACACAAATGCGAATATTATTCCAGCAACGACGCCAGTTCGAGCAATGGAAGCTTCGTATAGAAATAATGTGGCAGGAAACTGGAGCGTGAAAAATGACGCTAAAAACGGAGTTTCGTTGCAAAATGCAATTACAAATTTCAACAGCAATCTTGTGGTTGGAAGACAATCTGGTCAGGAAATTCTTCAAGCTTTGGCTTCAACAGCAAATGACACGCTTTATTTGAACAGCCGTTTCATGCTTGACCCAAGATTTTTAGAAAGAGGAAGCCTGAAAGTGGATTTGTCTAAAATTTTTACAAACTTAAATGACGTAAGACTTTTAGCGAGCCAATATTTCTTATTGAAAGGAAATCCAGCGCAAGATGTTGAAATCTTGGCAACGGGAACAAAATCAAACAACATCGTGACCTTCGCTGAAATGGAGCTTGATTCAATGCCAGTTTATTTGGCTTGGAAAAACGTAGCAACTTATCCAGAAGGAACTTTCCCGATTGCTTTGCAAAGCTTGTGGAAATACAACGATACTGGCGTTGATTTAGGTACAGATTGGAAAACAAACGCTTACAACGACACAACTTGGGCTTTCGGAAACGCGATCCTTGGTTATGGAGACAACAGAGAAAGTACGACACTTAATTATGGAGGAAATGCGCAAAACAAGCGTCCGACTTATTATTTGAGACATACTTTTAATGTAGCTGATGCTTCTCAATATGGAAATTTACGCTTCAATATCATGAAAGATGACGGTGTTGTCGTTTATGTAAATGGAGTGGAAGCTTTCAGAAGAAATATGCCGGAAGGACAAGTTAATTACGGAACTTTTGCATCAACAGCAATCGACGGAAGCAACGAAACTGCTTTTGAATTGATCGAAACTGCGAATTTATTGCAAAATGGTTCCAACGTAATTGCGGTGGAACTTCACCAAGTAAATGCTACAAGTTCTGACACCGGATTTGAGATGGAAGTGACGGCTGGATTGCCTCCGATTCCAACGACAAATTATCCTTTGGCACAAGAATCGCAATGGTATTATTTGGATAACGGTTCTAATTTAGATGCAAATCCTTGGAATGAAACGGGACACGTAAATGAAAACTGGTCTAGAGGTTTCGGTCCTTTTGGATATGGAGATCCAGTTGCGACTACAGTTTCTTACGGTCCAAATTCTTCTAGCAAATACATTACGACTTACTTCTACAAAGACATTCAGGTTGATTTGAACACGGTTTCAGACTTGGTTGAATTTGGAGTAAAAAGAGATGACGGAGCTGTGGTTTATGTAAACGGAGTTGAAGTTTTAAGGGAAAATATGCCTGCCGGCGAAATCACTTACACTACAAATTCAGCGACTATAGTTGACGGATTGAATGAAAACAGATATTTCACGCAAGACGTTCCAAAAACGGCTTTCCAAAACGGAATCAACAGAATTGCCGTGGAAGTTCACAACCGTGACGCATCAAGTTCTGACTTGAAATTTGATATGTATGTGAAAAATAAGCCGGCAGTTATTCCGATAACTTGCGATGAGCCGCATATTTCATGTTTCACGTCGATTATGCCGACAGGCCAAACGAATAAGATGATTATTCCTCAAGAACACCGTTTCCAATTGATTTTCAAGCAAGGAATTGCTTATACGAATGGAGCAGGAAACGTACCAGGAAATCATGATTACACGGCTTACGTTCCAATTTCAGGAAGCAGTACGCTAGGTCATTTATCTGTAAATCACGAAAACAATCCAGGCGGAGTTTCAATGATCGACCTTCATTTAGACACGACTCAAAATCTATGGAATGTTGACGCTAGCAAACCGGTTGATTTTTACAATAATAACTTGGTTACTACAAACAGAAACTGTTCTGGCGGTACCACTCCTTGGGGAACTGTAGTTACTTCTGAAGAAGCTACTGATGCTGGAGACGTTAACGGTGACGGTTATCAAGATGTGGGCTGGTTGGTAGAAATTGATCCAGCTACAGGTTTGGTAAAAGAATACGGAAATGGCAAACAAGAGAAATTGTGGGCTATGGGAAGAATGAATCACGAAAACGTAGTGGTTGCTTCTGACAGAAAAACAGCTTATTATGGCGAAGACGGAGGAACACATTGTGTTTATAAATTCGTAGCCGATACGCCAGGAAATCTTTATTCAGGTAAAGTGTATGTCTTGAAATTAGACTTGCCAATGTCAAGCGACGAGCCAAGTTCAAGCACTGCAAAATGGATTTTAGTTCCAAATGCAACGCAGTCAGACAGAAATAATCTGAATACAGTTGCATCTGCACTTGGAGGAACTAACTTTAATGGAGTAGAAGACTGCGAAATCAGTCCGCTTGACGGAAAAATCTATTTTACTTCTAAAGGTAAAAACAGAATCTACCGATTTAAAGATGACGGAACAGGAGTTTCTGAATTTGAAACTTTTGCTGGAGGTGTTTCTTATCCAATTCAAACGGCAAATGGTGTCGTAAACGAGCCTTGGGCTGACGGAAATGACAATCTTGTTTTTGACAACAAAGGAAATCTTTGGGTTTGTCAAGATGGCGGATTGATGTACATTTGGGTAATTGATCCAAATCATACGCAGAATAATCCAAAAGTGAAAATCTTCGCTTCGATGCCAGCTGGTTCTGAGCCGACAGGTTTGACTTTCACGCCAGATTACAAATATGGATTCTTTTCAGTACAGCATCCAAATGGAAATAACGCTGCACAATTAGACGCAACATTTAACAATGTGACTTTTAATGGTTCGGCAACGGTTGTATTTTCTTTAGATGAAAATCTTGGAATTCAAGCGCCTTTGGCAAATTTTGTTGCTGATGAGGTTCGTGTAAATGAAGGCGAAACAGTAACATTTACTGACTTGAGTACCAATACGCCAAGCGGTTGGGAATGGACTTTTGAAGGCGGAACTCCTGCAACTTCAACACAAGCTTCTCCAACAGTTACTTACAATACTGCCGGAGTTTATGATGTAAGCCTTGTGGCTACAAACGTTGCGGGAAGAAGCGCGACGGCTACAAAAGCAGAATATATTTTAGTAGAAGAAGCTTTAGGCGTAAACAATCCAAACGGATTAGGTGACAAAGTGAGCGTGTATCCAAATCCAACAACTGGTTTAGTGACCGTTGAATTGAATGAGGAAGCGGGTAAAAAAGTGTCAATCAAAGTGTATGATTTTGTCGGAAGAGAAATTTCTCAACTTACAAATCAAACTACCGGACCTGATCAAAAGATTGTTCTAAACCTTTCGCAAATTGTGAGCGACCAAGTTTTCTTTATCAAAATTCAAGTGGATGGAAAATCAGGAACTTTCAAAATGCTAAAAGTAAAATAATATAAGCCTAATTTTTATAAGGATCGGTATTCATTTACCGATCCTTTTTTTAATTTTAGAAGTAAACTATGAAAAAAACTATACTCTTATCATTATTATTTTCTGGACTTTTAGGCCAGGCGCAAAATGCGAATCCGTTAAAGGAAAAAGTGTATTACAGCGTTTCAGAAGCTTTGAATTCTGATAAAAATGCGACGCAATTAAATCTTAGAGACCAGCATATTTTTTATGTAGAAGAAAATATCAGCCAGCTCCAAAACCTTCGCTTTTTAAATCTGATGCGAAACAATTTAGAAAAATGGGATGATGCTATTTTTGACCTAAAAAAGCTAGAAGTGCTTATTTTGAAGCTGAATTCAATGAAATATGTACCAAAAAACATTGGAAATCTTGAAAAACTGATTCGTCTTGATTTATCAAATAATAGCATTTCTTATCTTCCAGAGGAAATTATCAAGCTCAAAAAACTTCGATTTCTGCATCTTTCCTTAAATTCGATAACTTCGATTCCTGAAATTATTAGCAATTGCAAAAGCTTGGAAGTTTTAGAATTAGATAACAATCAGTTGAGTTCTTTGCCGGAAGCTGTTTCCAACTTAAAAAATTTAAAAACATTACATTTGGGATACAATCAGTTTAACGAATTTGAACAGCAACTGACGCGGCTGAATTCTTTAGAAGATTTAAGTTTAGAATACAATCAATTGCAAGAATTTCCAGAAGAAATTGGTTCGCTTAAAAATCTTAAAATATTGATGCTGAATGATAACAAACTGCAAAAACTTCCAAATAGAATCGTTGAATTGCAAAATTTAGAGCTTCTTTCCTTGTCAAATAATAAAATTGAAAAGCTTCCAGAAGGCATTGAAAAGCTAGATAAATTGAAAACGCTCATCCTTTTAGGAAATCCGTTGAGCAGTTCTGAAAAAACTAGAATTACAAAGGCATTGCCGAATTGTAAAGTTTTCTTTGAATAAAAAAAGACTGCCTTTTGAGCAATCTTTCTATATAATTTATCCGTTTAAGACAACGCCTCGTCTTTTAAAACCGTCAAATAGTGAAACTCGAGCTTCGCTGATGGCTTGTTCTGTCCTGAAAATATTACACCAAAATTGGACTTTCAGTTGAAACGTATTGTCATTAACAGGATTGTAAAAAATCTGAGGTTCTTTTTCCATAAAAATTACAGGAACCGTGTTCAGGCAGCTTACAATAATTTCTCCAATCTCTTCACGCGTAATTTCTCCAACAATCGTGAAAGAAAGTTCCATGAGCTTGTGATTGTTTGTGTTTGTCCAGTTTACGATATTCTGCGAAAGCATATTTCCATTCGGAATAATCACTTCGGCACCGTTTGCAGTATCAATTTTCGTAGTCCTTAATCCGATTGCTTTCACGCGCCCAGACTGCGAACTGACTTCAATTACGTCGCCAATTTGTATCGGCTTGTCAAAAATCAAAATTACTCCAGAAACAAAATTGCTGACAATATTCTGCAATCCCAAACCGACACCGACACCAAGCGCACCCAAAACAATCGTGATTTTATCTAAAGGCATTCCAGAAGCAGAAATAGCCAAAAGATAGCCCAAAATTAAGACGCTGAGCCTAGTTATCAATAGTCGTGAATGCTGGCGTTTGTTGACGCTTTCTTCATTTTCTTCATCAATTTCTCCAAAAAAGTAAGCTACATATTTTTGAAGCAAATGTGCTACCCAAATGATGACAAAAAACAGCAAAAGGCTTCCTAAAGTGAAACTGAAACTGCCGATTTTGTTTTCCTTATGATAAATCAGGCTTAGCAAATTATACAAAGAATCAGAAAGATTTAAGTTGGAAGCAATGACAATAATCCACAAATAAGTAATTACGATCAAAAATGGCTTTTTTAGATTGTTCGTAAGATTCTCAAAATCAAAAAGCTTGTCAATGCCACGGCGCACACGGATTGTGTAAATCTGCAAGGTGATTATTTCAAGGATGATTTTCAAAAATACGGAAAGCGCAATGATTTGTGTAAGCGAAATTACTGCTGTCAAGCTTAAAGTGTGCGCCACAGTTACGCGTCCAAAGAGATTGAAAAGTATGGCAAGAACATTAAAACTGATGAAAATAAAATTTCCCCATTTGAAAAATCCTTGGATGTACATTTCTTCTTTGATTGATCTAAGCTGTAAGATTCCAAAGCGAATTGAAAGAATATTGATGCAGATAAAAGCACATCGCTGTAAAAAGCTTACTTCTAAAAATAAGTCAAAGAAGCTGAAAAGCACAAAAAGGACTACGAGTAAAATCCAGTTTCTGAATGATTTTGGCGACCATATTTTCTTGAATGTAAATGTCAATACGATCAAAAGAAATAAATGCAGAACTTCTATATAAAGTGCTGGCGCATATAAATTTAGAGAAATTGCAATATTTAAAATCACAATCATTAAAGGGAATACTATGCTGTTATTCAGGTATTTAAATTTGAATTCAGCTAAAGTTTCAAACCGTTCTGTTTTTTTGAGAAATCGGATATTTGAAATAATCCACCAAAAAAGAAGTCCCATGCAAATTAGTAGCAAAATCGTGCTTCCTAAACTATATGAAAAATAATAGCTGAATACCTTTATTTCCACGCCAAATTTTGCCTGCAAAAAAGATTTTGCTTTCTCTTTGGTCAAAGTTTTTTCAGTGCTCCAAAGCTTAGGATATTCATTCCCAAACATCGAACTTCCTGATTTGTCCAAGCGATTATTGACCAAGATCAAAGCATCGGAAATTTCCATTTTCTTTTCGGTAGTTTCGGCAGTTATCTTATTTAAAATGCCCAGATTTTTTTTCAAAAGACTGTCTGTACTCAGCCATTTAGCTTTCAATTCTAATAATTCCGGACGAAATTCTTTGATTAATAAAGTATCGCTGATTAGCTTTTTAAAGACAGTATCTTTAATAATTACCTTTAAATTTTTCTTGGTAAGCGTTATTTTTTCGTCGTTTTCATTTAGAATTTTACGATAAGCTTCCAATTCTTCCTGAAGTTCAACCAGCACTTTTTTGTACATCTGCTGATTGCGGAGATTGTTATTATTTTCGCCATTAATATTCGAAATAATCAGTGCTAAAGCCTGTTTTGTTTTCTTGATTTCTCCAAAAGCAAACATGGTTCTGGATTCGAATTTCCCATCGTTTTTGGCAGCATTTAAGATTTCTGCAGTCTTCTCGATCGAAGCCATGTAGTCACTTGAAGTCAGCGCATCCTTATCTGAAAAAAGCGCCTGCTGTCTTTTTTCCCGTGCGGCATCTGTATTTTGTGCAGTGGCAATATTTGCAAGAAATAGGAGGCAAGTAATAATCAGTTTCAAGAAAAATTTAAAGCGCATACAGATTTATTTTGTTAGGCAAATTAACAAAAAAAAATAGTAGCTATAAAAAAACGCTACATTATTAAGATGTAGCGTTTCTGTTTTCTATAAATTGAATTTTTCTTATTCTTTTTAGAGGAAATTTTAGCAGAAATGTATTTGCAATTATGATGGCGCCAAAGAGTAAATGTGGAAACAATACTTCAGCAAAAAAGCCATAAAGCAAAGGAGAAACGATTAAGAACCATCCAAAAAATAAATCAATTTTGAAGTGAGAATTTATGTTTATCATTTTCGCTAAGCCAAATTTGTGGTGTGTTATCAAATTCAGGCACAAAATTGCCATTCCGATGGTTACCATGATTTTGCTTTCCATAGCGCTGGTTTCTAAGTTGAAAATCCACGGCGAAGCAATTAATAATAGTGCCAAAGCATAGTCAATATAACTGTGCCATTTTATTTTTAAGGCTTTTGTTTTTGTCTTTTTCATTTTACTCTTTTCTTTTTGAGCAAAATTGCATTTTATAGACAAAAATTACATTACAGCATTTTTAATTTTTTTTATATAATATCTGAAAATTCCTAAATAGTTTTGATCGCCATTATTTTTTCTTCAAAGACTTCCTTAAAATCTGATTTGCTTTTGATTCTTGTTTTGTAAGTATAAATAGTTGAAACAGAAAGCTCTAAGAAGTCTGCTATTTGATTCGAATCCTGAATTCCCAATCTGTGAAGCGCAAAAATTCGCAATTCGGTATTCAAAAGTTCTCCTTTTTTAATAATGCTTTTATGATCAGGAGGAAAAAGCGCATTGAAATCGGTAATAAATGTAGGAAATAACTTCAAGAAAATCATATCAAACTGGTGAAATAAAGTCTCGCGCTCTTTTTTCACATCGTATTTTTTCAAGCTTGAAATAACTTCATCCGTCTTTTTAGAAATAATTTTTTGAATCGTACTTTTCTGAATATGGTCAATTTTGTTGATTAAATCAGAAGTCGCTTTTATAAAATAAGTAATATATTCTTCCTTGATCGAATTGGCTTCACTCAGGCTGAAATTCATTTCCTGTAGCTTTTCAAAAGACGTAGCCATTACTTTCTTCGCCGCATTTTTTTCCTTCAATTGTTTAAAAATTACGACCAGAAAAAGAATAATAATAAGAGCCAAAACCGTCAAAAGGATTACGATTTTCTCAAGCATGTCATTTTTTTCATTGACCTTATTAAGCTGCGCTTTTTCAATAATCGGCAGAATGGACGAAATTTCTATTTTCCGATGCCTGGCGTCATAAAAAGTTGCATCGTCCATGGCGAGATTGATATACTTGTTGGCTCTTTCCAAATAGCCCATTTTAAAGAGTTCGTTGGCTAAATTTCGTAGAGCGACGGTTTCTTTTGTAGCATTTTTCACGTCGGCAATCGCGGCGAGTGTCAAATAATAAACGGCTTTTTTGGTTTCGCCTTTTTCTGAATAAATATAGCCTAGGCTTGAAGTTGCTATTCCATAATATTCTACAGGAAGCTTGAAATTATTAATCCAATAGCTGAAAGCTTTTTCAGCGCCTTTAAAATCTTGCTGTTTTAATCGCTTTAAACTTTCTGTAGCCCAGTATTCATTGGTGTTTTTCTCAATTAACGAAAGCGCTTTTTCAAGATATTCATTTCCTTTTTGGATGTAATTTATATTGTAGCGCTGATCTCTGGTGTAATCAGCCAAATCGTAGTAAGCACGTGCTTTTATGGCATAATATTCATATTGGCTTTTTAATATTAGTTTTGAAGGTTCAATGCTATTTAAAGTATCAATTGCTTCCTTAAAAAGTCCGGAAGAAAGCAAAACAAAACCTTCTTTTATTCTTGCTTTTGCTAATAATTGCGGATCTTTTAAAGTAATTGCCTTCGATTTTGCAACCTCCAGATAATAATAAGCAGAATCATATTTGAAAGATTTATACTCTTCAAACAGGGACATATTTTGATTAAAAAGGCTGTAATTATCTTTGCTCAAAGTTGATTTATGGATGCCTTTTTTCAGCTCATTTATTCGGGCATATTTCTGTTTGACATAAATCTGCTTGTTTTGCAGCGCTTTTTCCAAGCTGTCAAGTACAGGATTTATATCGTTTGCAAAGAGCGTAAAGTTTGATATAAAAAAGAAAAATACTAATAAGCTACGCATCGTTTTTGGTTTAAAAATCTTTTTAATTTTTGAAATCAGACGTATAATCTTCTTTCATATTAATAATTCATAAAATCTTCTTGGCATTATCTGCTTCATTATTAATTGACTATTAAGAGAAGGGGAAATTGGAACGCCTAAAGTTTCAAGATGTTAAATATAATGTAAAATTATACATTCCAATAAATTTTGTAAGTATAAATATGCAATCGTGAAAAATAGCATCATTTTTTTTGCATATTATCATAATTTGAACTTAAAAAAATCAAAAAATCATCTAAACAAAGCCTTGATTTTCTTAAGTATAACTTAAATGTATTTATTTTAAAATCAATTAATTAGCCTTAATTCAAACGTTGTAGTATCTTGATTTTTAGTATATGTTTTTTTTTAGAATTCTTTAACGTTTAATTTCGTCTTGTTCTTCACAAAGAATATTCAAACTAACAAAAAACACAAAAATTTATGAGATGTAAAATTATTTATTTGTTTGCCATCATCAGTTTGCTTGCAGTAGGGTGCAATGAGCAAGACGACGGCGGTCATGTAGAACCAATAACTATTTATGAAAAAATAAATGGGCAATGGGGATTGATGAATTTGAAAATGGTTGATGAATTTGCAAAGACAAATGCGATTGAACCAGCTGAACAAAACTTAAGTACTTTATTCAATTTTGAGGATTTTAAAATCAGCTTTAATGTTGACGATAAAATGCAACCGACAACTTATCAAGTTTTAGGCGATGTACCGCCTTTATTTGCTCCAAACGGCTATTGGGAACTAAACGCTCCTTTTCAGCAGACAAATGGCGGCGCGGCAATAATTTATCTGTATAGCGATGCCCAAAAAACGCAGCTTACTGATCAATTGCGCTTGACATCTGTTCCGGGAAGCAACGAAGAAATGGAGATTCAATTGACAAGAGTTTCTGGCGGAACTGCTTTTGTTTCTTATGTATTTAAATTAAGTGCAATCAACTAATTCAGCGATATGAAAAAAATTCTACATACAATTTTATTGGTGCTAATGATGGTTCCAAACCTGATTATGGCACAGCAAGACGCTGGAACGATTAGCAAAACATGGTCTTTTCCAGTAGTTTACAAATATAACGAAGAAGTTACTTGGTACTTCGATTTAACAGGAACCACTTTTGCTCCAAATGATAATGTCTACCTTTGGATTTGGTCGCCATCTGAGCCAGATGCAGGTCATTTTGACAATTCTTCTGAATTTGCAAAACTGACTTTCGTTGAAGGAATGACTTGGAAAATGACCTTGACGCCAACGACTTATTTTTCAATGACTCAAGAAGCAATCGCTTCTAGCGCAGGTTTTTGGTACCGATTGAAAGACAAGACGGGAACAAAACAAACCGGCGTTGCACAAATTGCCTACACCGATTTTTCTTCTTTTTACACGGCTAATGAGATGATCAAATCTTATCCTGCACAGCCCGTTATCAATCAAGGCGTAAGTATTTTGTTCAACTCAAATTTAGTTGCAGGATTCCAAAGTGCTTCAGAAGTGCATTTCCACAGCGGACTAAATAATTGGGATGTCAAAGTGGAATACCAAGCTTGGATTCCAGAAAGCGTTCAAAAAACGAAGATGAAAAACCTTGGAAACGGCTTCTATAAAATGGATTTAGTTCCGTCAGAATATTATGCCACAGTTGACGGCTATGTCATGGAAAATATTGTCTTTTTGATGGTTGCTGACAATTGGGCGGCAACTACTCCTGATCAAATTATTCATGCCGGAGAATATGTTGCGCCGCCGCCGCCAGATTTCAGATTTTTTCCTTTGAATATCAGCAAGAGAGACTTTTTAGGAATTATCAGAAAAAATAATGAGCCTGGAGTTACAAAGCTTCTTTACACAATTACTGCAAATTCGGTGATTTTGAATGGAGAATTTACAGGAGGCGTTTCTGAAATCAAAGGATTTGTGAATTTGGTGACAGCTTTGAAAGATGTGCCAAATGTGACTGAAATTCATGTTTTGGTTAAGGATAATAACAACAGGACTATTTCTGATACTACAATTCCCCTTAAAACGGTAGACTAAAATTAGCAACTAAAAATTCAATTCAATGAATAATAAAAATATAAAAACAGTCCAACATAAAAAGTGGGCCAACTCATCGCTGTTGTTCCTGATTTTCATGCTTTTTCTTTCCGCAGGAATGGCTGCACAGCAAAAAAAGCTGATTTCAGGTATCGTTTATGACAATGCAGGAAATACTTTGCCAAGCGTTTCTGTTTTAGAATCTGGAACCTCAAACGGAACTTCCACAGATTTAGACGGAAAATTCGCTTTGCAAGTAACTACAGGCAATTCAATCATAATTTCTTATGTAGGATATACAAACCAAACTATCGTTGTTGACGCTTCCACAAGCTCAAATCTAGATATTCGTTTGGAAGAAAATGCGCAGATGCTTGAAGCTGTTGAACTAGTTTCTATTGGTTATGGAACTATGAAAAAATCAGATTTGACCGGAGCAATTTCTACCGTAAAAGGAGAAGATTTGGTTAAAGGAGTAATTTCTTCAACTGAACAAGCTCTGCAAGGAAAAGTAGCAGGTTTGACCGTAGTTCAAAGTACGGGAGATCCAAGCAGCGGAGCGACTTTAAGACTTCGCGGTGGAACTTCGTTGACGGCAAGCAATAATCCGCTTATTGTTGTTGATGGAATTGCCGGAGTGGATATCAATATCGTGCAACCTTCTGATATTAAAACAATTGATATCTTGAAAGATGCTTCTGCAACAGCTATTTATGGTTCAAGAGGAGCAAACGGAGTTATCATCATCACGACAAAAGGCGGTTTGAAAGCAGCAACATCAATCGTTTACAACGGATATATGGGCGTAAGCGAATCTTCAAATCATTTAGACATGCTTTCTGCAGACCAATGGAGAGGTTATGTGCGCCAAAACGGAATTACAGATGCCATTGATTATGGTGGAAATACAAACTGGCAGAAAGAATTAGAGCGAAAAGCATTCACGCAATCGCACACAATCAGCATTTCTTCAAGTGGCGAGCAAGGCGGTTTGCGTTCTTCTTTGTCTTATTTGAAAAACGAAGGAATCGTGAAAACTACAGGTCTTGAGCGTTTGAGCGCTAACTTGAGCGGTTACCAATATGGTTTAGACAAAGCGGTGAAATTTGACATGGGACTTTTTGCCAATATCGACAAATGGAATCCGTTGGATTACAGAATTTTTGAGCGTGCTTTTAACTTGAATCCGACAATTCCAGTTTATGATGCTAATGGAAAATTTACGGAAGTAGGAGGAACTTTGAATGAAAATCCGGTTGAGATTTTGACCAACAGACAAGCGGACAACAAAAGAAATCGTGTTTTGGGATATTTTAAAACAGAAGCTAAAATCTTCACAGATCTTCAAGCTGTCGTGAATTTATCTTTGGAACACAATGCAATGCAAGGAAATACATACAAGCCTTCTTACGCAGTTATGGAAGGAAGAACGGAAAACGGATATGCCCAAAAAACCTACGCAGAATATACAAATGCACAAATCGAAGCGTATTTGAATTATACGAAAACCTTTGGAAAACATACAGTTAACGGTTTGTTAGGGTATTCTTACCTAGAAAATATTTACGAAGGATTTGGAGCGCAAAGAAGCGGTTTTGAAACAGATCTTTTTGGATACAACAATTTGGGAGCTGGTTATTTATACCGACTTGGAGATGTTTATTCGTATAAAGGAAAATCAAATTTGGCTTCTTTCTATGCTAGAGCAAATTATTCTTACGATGGAAAATACATGTTCACAGGAACAATCAGAAGAGACGGTTCAAGCCGTTTTGGAGACAATAACAAATGGGGATATTTTCCATCGGCTTCTGTAGCTTGGAAAATTTCAGGTGAAGAATTCATGAAATCTACTGACAACTGGCTTACAAATTTAAAATTGAGAGCTGGTTATGGAGTTACGGGTAACCAAGACGGAATCGGTGAATACAAATCGTTATCAATTTTAGGAGTTGGCCAAGATAGCTATTATGATCCAGCGACGGGAACTTGGAGTTTGGCTTATTCGCCGACGCAAAACCCAAATCCAGACTTGAAATGGGAATCTACAGAGCAATTAAACTTAGGTTTAGATTTCAGCCTTTTTAACAGAATTACAGGATCTTTGGAGGTGTATTCTAAAACTACAAAAGATTTATTATACACTTATCAGGTACCTCAGCCTCCTTATTTGGTGGGAACAATGCTTGCGAACGTTGGTGAATTGTCTAACAAAGGTATCGAGCTTACGTTGAATGCAAAAATCATCGACACTGAAAAATTCTCTTGGGATGCCAATTTTACTTTTGCAAAAAACAAGCAGAAAATTGAAAAATTATCAAACAAAGCTTATAAAACAGATGTAATCTACAGCGGTTCTTTACACGGACTTTCAGGAATGTCAAACCAATTTTCACAAGTTATTGCAGAAGGATATCCAGTTGGAACTTTCTGGGGTAAAGAAAGTTATGGAACCGATGAAGACGGAAAATTTATCTTGAGCGAAGACGACAGAGCAATCGGAAACGTGCAGCCTGACTTCAGCCTAGGTTTAGGGATGAATTTTACCTACAGCGATTTTGATTTCGGATTTACAGGATACGGAATGTTTGGCCAAGATGTCTTGAACGCAACAAACATGATGCTTTACGACACAAAAAGGCTTCCGGCTTACAATGTTCCAGATGATGCTTTGAACACTGGAATCACTTCGCCTCCGACATTTTCAAGCCACTGGATTGAAGACGCTTCTTTCTTCAGATTGCAAACGGTGACGATTGGATACACAGTTCCGTTGAAAAACACAAAATCAAAACTGAGATTGTATGCTTTGGGACAAAACTTAGCAGTAATTACAAATTACAACGGTGTTGATCCAGAAGTAGACATGAGCGGATTGGCAAATCCTGGAATCGACAGATTTAACAATTATCCAAGACCAAGAACAATCTCATTCGGATTGAATTTCACACTAGGAAACTAAAATGATAACTTATAAAATAAAAAAAATGAAAGTCAAAATAATAGCTGCGATAATTGTAAGCGCACTTTTTACTTTTTCATGTACCGATTTGAACGAAGAATTATATGACAAAGTAGAAGACGGAAATTTTGGAAATACGCCAAATGAAATTGAAGCTCTTGTCGGAGGCGCTTATTCTTCGCTTAGAGGTTTTGCTGACGGAATTTCAAATTCTTATCCGACTTGTGAATATGTTTTCTTTTTGAATGAAGTGGCTTCTGACGAGGCTACAATTCCAACAAGAGGAACTGACTGGTATGACGGCGGACGCTATCAAGACGTGCAAAGACACGTTTGGAGAGCCGACAACGGAATGATTTTGTCTGCTTGGCGTTATTGCTATGCCGGAATTGCAAAGGTAAATTCAATCATTTACCAAATCGACAAATCAGGATTGAGCAACGAGGCAAAAGCACCGATTTATGCAGAATTGAAATCGATCAGAGCTTACTATTATTATCTTCTTTTGGATATGTTTGGCAATGTGCCGATTGTGACAAGCTTTGAAGATCAGTCGCTTCCATCGAATTCAACTCGTGAGGAAGTGTATAATTTCGTGGAATCTGAATTGTTGGCAGCAGTGCCGCATTTGCGTCCAAACGTAGTATATTCAAAATTTACTAAAAATGTAGCTTACTCTTTATTAGCAAGATTATACCTGAATTCTGAGGTTTATGTAGGAAGAGCGCGTTGGCAAGACTGTATTGATATGTGCCAAAATGTTACCGGACATTCAATAAACAATGACTATTTCGCAAATTTTGCTACAGAAAATCAAGGTTCTAATGAAATCGTACTGTCGATTCCTTATGATTCAAAAGCAGGAACTGTCGGAAATTATCTTTCGTCAATGAGCTGTCATTATTTACAGCGATTTGCCGTTTCTCCAACAGGAGATTATCCTTGGAGCGCAAACGGAATCTCAGCACAGCCAGGCGTGTATTCGACTTTTGCAGATAATGACAAAAGAAAAAAATCAATGATTGAAGGCGACCAAATCAATCTTTCAACGGGTTCTGTAATTGTAATGGATAGCGGTGAACCGTTGACATATACTGAAAATATTGTAGATTTTACAAATGCAAAACAAAACGAAGGTGTAAGATTAGGAAAATATGAAATGAAAGCCGGCGAGCAATGGGAACGCAGCCATGACTGGGTTTTGATCAGGTATTCTGAAATTTTGATGATGCAGGCTGAATGTTATGTTCGCCTAGGTTCGCCTGGTCTTGCAGCGCCTTTTGTACAGCAAATTACATCGCGCGCAGGAACTGATATGCCGGCAGTTATCGATCTTAATTTTATTGATAAGGAATTGCTTCGCGAATTTGTTTTTGAAGGAAGAAGGAGAACTGACAACATCCGATTTGGAACATTCTTCCAGCCTTGGTGGGAAAAAGGAGCGACTCCGAATTACAGAAAAATATATCCGATACCAACAGCCGTTTTAACAACAAACACCAACTTGGATCAAAATTTCGGATACTTTTAATTGTTGATGCCGGCCTTCCCTGTTGAGTTAGTCTTGGAAGGCTGGCATTTTTATTGTCAATCATTAATTTGAAGTAACTATGAAAAAATATATCCTGCCTTTGATTTTTGCCGTGATGAGCGTTTCTATTGCACAAAGCTGCAGTAAGGATGATTCGTCGCCTGCCGAAAATTCATCAGAAATTTTGGCTCCGGTAGCTGTCCAAAAAACAAATTCCACTAAAATTTACATGCACTACATGCCTTGGTTTGAAACCAAAGAAAGCAGTGGCGACGGGCAGTGGGGCTATCATTGGAAGATGGCGAACAAAAATCCAGACATTATTACCAACGGAAAAAGGGAAATCGCGTCGCATTATTATCCACTAATCGGGCCTTATCATTCTGGCGATAAAGAAGTGATTGAAAACCATTTGCTGCTGATGAAATATGCAGGAATTGACGGAATTTTAATCGATTGGTATGGAACTTTCGACGTAAATGATTACCGAATGATCAGGGATAATACTGAACAGCTTATCGCAATGCTTGATGAAGTTGGCTTGGAATATGCAATTGTTTATGAAGATCGATTTTTGCCAAATATTGTCCAAGCGGGAAAATCGCCAACCGTTATCAGCGCCGCAAAAACAGATTTCGCTTATTTGCAAAGCCATTATTTCAATATGCCAAATTACATAAAAATCAACAATAAGCCTTTGTTATTAAATTTCGGGCCTATAACTTTGACAACGCCAGCCCAATGGACAAGCGCTTTTGCAAATTTAGATGTAAAGCCTGCCTTTTTGACGCTATGGCACGAATCTTCAGAAGCTGGAAATAATGCTTCCGGGGAATATTCTTGGGTGTATCAAGACAATACGCATTTGACAAATTTTTATGCCAATAATCTGCCAAACCTTCCAGTTGCGATGGGAAGCGCTTATCCAGGTTTTAAAGATTATTATGCTCAAGGCGGTGGCGGTTCGGCAATTGGATGGACAATTGAGCACAATAACGGAGCTACGCTTGACGAAACTTTGGCTTTGGCAAGAAATGCGAATTTGAATTACCTGCAATTAATTACTTGGAATGATTTTGGAGAGGGAACGATGTTTGAGCCTACGGTTGAATTCCAGTATTCTTATATTGAAAAAGTAAAGACTTTCGCCGGAGTTCAGGATTCAGGGAATTTCTTTCCTCAAATCAGCAAGCTTTTTAATTTGAGAAAGCAATTTAAAGGAAATGCTTCCGTTCAAACTAAACTGGACAAGGCTTTCAATTATTTCGTTTCGATGCAAGGAGACAAAGCCGTTCAGTTGCTCAACGAAATACAATAATAATAAACCAAAAAATAGAATGAAAAAATTACTAAAAAAGCCTTTCCTGACTGCGTTTGCTTGCCTTGCGCTGTTTTCGGCTAATGCACAAAAAAATGCCTACAAAGTTAAATCGCCAGCAAAAAACAATGAGCTAGTTTTTGAACTTACAAAATCGGGACAGCCACAATACAAATTTACTTCTAACGGAAAATCAGTAATCGAACCTTCATTATTAGGATTTGAATTCCAAGAAATAAAAAAAATGACCGAAGGTTTCAAAGTAGTTTCCACGGAAGAAAAATCAGTCAACGAAACTTGGGAACAGCCTTGGGGAGAATTCAAGAAAGTGAAGGACAACCACAACGAATTATTAGTTCATTTGCAGGAAACTAAAGGCGAAAAGCGTTTGGTAGATATCATTTTCAGAGTTTTTAACGATGGTTTGGGCTTTAGATATTCTTTCCCGAAACAGCCAAATTTGGGCAAAGTGAAAATCGCTAACGAAATCACGCAGTTTACTTTTTCTGCTGACCATGATGTATGGTGGATTCCGGTGCATTCTGAAAATAGCTATTATGAAAGCTTTTATAGAAAAACAGCAATCAGCAAAACCGATACGATAAATACGCCGGCTACTTTTGAAACTAAAAATAATTTATTCGTAGCAGTTCACGAAGCTGATTTGACAGATTTTGCATCGATGACTTTAAAGAAATCAGGAAATAATCAATACAAAAGCGAATTGGTTCCGTGGGCGGATGGTGTAAAAGTATATGCTGAAGCACCGTTCCAAACGCCTTGGAGAACTATTATCGTCGGAGAAAAACCTGGAGATTTGGCAGTTTCAACTTTGATGCTGAACTTAAACGAACCTTCAAAAATCAAGGATGTTTCTTGGATCGAACCTTCAAAATATATCGGAATTTGGTGGGGAATGCACTTGGAAAAATACACTTGGGGACAAGGGCCAAAACATGGCGCAACGACTAAAATTACGAAAGAATATATTGATTTTGCTTCAAAAAACGGCTTAAACGGAGTTTTGGTTGAAGGGTGGAATGTAGGCTGGGACGGCGATTGGACGGCGGACGGAAATGCTTTCAGTTTCACAAAAGCTTATCCAGATTTTGACATTGTTGAAATCGGGAAATACGCAGCAAAGAAAAATGTTCGCTTAATCGGGCATCATGAAACTGCCGGCGCTACTAAAAATTACGAAAGCCAATTAGAAGAAGCTTTTAAATTGTATAATAAAATTGGCGTAAATACTGTAAAAACTGGCTATGTAAATAAATATCTAGACAAAAAAGAATGGCACGACAGCCAGTATGGAGTGCGCCATTACAGAAAAGTAATCGAAACGGCGGCGAAATATAAAATCATGATTGACAACCACGAACCGGTAAAAGGAACGGGATTGCAACGCACGTATCCAAATTTGATGTCGCAAGAAGGCGGAAGAGGGCAAGAATATAACGCATGGTCAGTTGACGGAGGAAATACGCCAGAACACACCGTGACTTTGCCTTTTACCAGAATGCTTTCAGGCCCGATGGATTATACGCCTGGAAATTTTGACTTTGATTATAAATTGCCTCAAGGCGCAAAAGTGCAAACGACTTTGGCGGCGCAATTGGCTTTGTATGTGGCTATTTTCAGTCCGTTGCAGATGGCTTCAGATTTGCCAGAAAATTATGAAGGCAAGCCTGAATTTAAGTTTGTGAAAGAAGTTCCGTGCATTTGGTCAGAGACAAAGTTCTTAGATTCAAAAATCGGCGAATACACGACCGTTGTTCGTAAAGATTGGAACAGTGAAAATTGGTATTTGGGCTCGCTTACAAACAGAGAAGCGAGACAGTTGAATATTCCGCTGACATTTTTAGAAAAAGGAAAATCATATAAAGCTGAAATCTATACGGATGGAAAAGGAGCAGACTACAAAACAAATCCTTATCCTGTAGAAATTTCTAGCAAGACGGTTGACAGCACTACGATTCTAAATTTAAATTTAGCTTCTGGTGGCGGAACTGCAATAAAATTTACCCCGATTGCAAAGTAGATTATTGATTTTTTGTGATTGAAAACGGAGCCATTTGGCTCCGTTTTTTGTTTATAATATCACAATTTATTGATAGATTGATAAAATATATCAAAAAACTACTCTTAAAATTATCTAAATTAAAAGTTAAAAACTGCTTTTTTAAAAGACAATATTTGTAATTTCACTACCATATTATTTCAGTATCTCCCCCAAGATCTACTAAACTTTTTAAAATCTACTGCCATGCCAATAAGCACGCAAATCCAGATTCAAATTGGAGGAGAACAACTTACGCGTTTTTCAAAACTCGTAATCAACCAGAAGGTTCACACGCACCATCGTTTTTCTATTTTACAGCCACTGCCGAAAGAATTTGTAGCAGAAGCAATTGACAAAGCTCAAAATTATGTCGGGCAGACCGTGAAAATCACCATAAATCCGACGAGCATGATGACTTCATCGCCGTTGAATTTTGTCGGAGTGATTACAGAAGCGCAAGTGGTCAGAACTTCTGGAGCTTCTGGAGGAATAATTATCAACGGCTACAGTCCCACAATTTTAATGGAAGGTCCGCCAAATATTCGTTCTTTCAGCGATAAATCTTTAGCAGATATTGTTCAAGATGTGGTTGGAAATTACTCTAATGAAAATCTAAAATCGTCAATTTCAGTAGCCAAAGATTCGACTTTGCCTTACACGGTTCAATATGGCGAGAGTGATTTTGCTTTCTTATGCAGAATTGCGCAAAAAAAAGGAGAATGGTTTTATTTCAATGGCGAAGAACTTATATTTGGGAAGCCAAAAGCTAAAAATTTTACTTTAGAATACGGACGAACGCTGCATTCTTTCAACATAGAAATGCGTGCAAAATCACTCGGTTTTGAATATTTGGGCTATGATCCTTCCAACGGAGATACGCAAAAAGCGAATTCAGGAGAAGTAAATTACCAGCCTGACGGCTATTCAAAATCAATCTTTGAATCGTCAAAGAAAATGTTTCCGAATACTTCGACAATGCTGTATTCCCATGCTCTGGAGGAAGGAAATTCAAGAACGCACTTGATTGAAAGAGTTTCGACACAGCTTCAATCGCGGACTGCAGATTTGGTTACGGCCAAAGGAGATTCTGATGAAACAGGACTCCGAATTGGCGACGTAATTCAAATTAAAGAACCCGCTTTTTCACTTACCGGGAATCCGCTTGACGGACTAAAAGAGCAAAATTTCGGCAATTATATTCTGACTGACATCATGCACATTTGCGATGAATCCGGAACTTACCACAACAGTTTTGATGCCGTTCCGGAAAGCGTTTTGTCGCCTCCTTATGGAAATGTGCACAGTTTTCCTTCGGCAGAATCACAGCCAGCAACTATAATTTCAAATCAAGATCCCGCAGGTTTGGGAAGAGTTCAAGTAGCTTTTGCCTGGCAGAAAGCACAAGGCACGCACACGCCTTGGATCAGGATGATAAATCCGCATTCTGGCGGTGGAAAAGGCTTTTATTTTATTCCGGAAGAAGGCGAAGAAGTTTTGGTCGCTTTTGAAGGAGGAAATGCTGAAAAGCCTTTTGTTTTGGGAGCAATGTACAACGGAAGCGCTTCAAGCAATTATTACACCCAAGGAAATGACCAAAAGGTAATCCACACGCGTTCAGGAACTAAGATGATTTTTAACGACGCAAAAGGAAGCGTTTTCATCGAAGATCCGAGTGGCAATACCTGGATGATGGACGGTGAAGGAAACATTTCGGTAAATGCGCCAAAGAATTTCAACCTGAATGCAGGCGAAAATGTAAATATTACGGCAGGAAAAAATATTTCTGTGAGAGCCGGAGAAAATATAGATAATTCTGCAAATGACAATATTACGTCGATTGCAGGCGTAGATATTATACAAAATGCTTCTGGAGATATTCGAGAAACTTCTGATTCTAGAACTGAAATTGTTGCAAAAGATTTTAAGCGAGAATCAGAAACATCTAATGAAATTGCCGGAGAAATTTCGATGTTCAGCCAAAATGAGAACATGACGATGCAAAGCGGCAAAACCGTTGAATTCAATAGTGCAGAGAAATCTAAATTATTCTAAGATGGCAATTACAAAAACAGCAAAAAATATGATCATTACTGTTGCGAATGATTATAATCTGGTCGTTGAGAAAAAAATAGAAAAAATTGCGGGCAAGCTCAATGTGGAAGCAATGGCTGAAAATTTGATTTTGGCAAGCAATAAGAAAATCGTATCGCATGGCAACAAATAACTTATTCGGAAATTACACGCCTCCAGCACCGCCACCAGTTGAAGAGACGGTGAATGTGTATGTAGGAATGTTTTTTGACGGAACTGGAAACAATCGTTTCAATTCCGAAGAAACTTATTACAGCCATGTGACTTCTAGCGAGGTAAATATTGTGGCTGACACGATTCCGTCGAAATATGAAGTGATCAGGGAAGAGAACGGTGAAGAGGAAAAAATAAAGATTACAGACAGAGACAGCTATTGGAATCCTTATTCTAATGTGGTAAAACTCTTTGATTTATATAAAGAAGTAAAGACTAAAAACTATTCTGACGACCAGCATCCAGAATATGGCAAACACGTTATCTTAAAGCAATATATCGAAGGAATCGGAACAAAACAAGGGAAAGAAGATGACATTCTGGGTTCTGCTTTGGGAAGAAGTTCTTGGGGCGTAATCGGAAGGGTGGAAGAAGGAATAAAAGCAGTCGTGGCCAATCAATTCAGTACGGTTCAAGGGCAAAAAATAAATAAGATAGTTTTCGACGTTTTTGGATTTAGCAGAGGTGCGGCTGCGGCAAGGCATTTTTGCAATGAAGTCAAGAAAAAGCCGATTTACACCAACATGATGCGTGACGAAATGGATATAAAAAGGGGAGTTCCGCCTCAAAAATATATCACGAAACAGGCCGGAGGCTTGCTTGGCGCTGAATTAAAGAAGAAAGGGCATAAGACTGTAGGAGATACTTTCAATATAGAAATTCGCTTTTTAGGATTATTCGATACCGTAATTTCAGACGGAATTACTAAAGAAAATTTAGGCTACAAGGCAAGTTTGGTTTTCGGAGTTTCCACTATTATTTTTCAGGAAGCCTTGCAAGATATAAAGACTAATATTAGCAATCTCGACATAAAAAGTGTTTTTCACATCAAAGCTGACAATGAATGGCGCAAGAATTTTGCTTCTACGCCGACAAATGCAGGCTATACTTTGGGAATGCTGGGCGCGCATTCTGACATCGGCGGCGGTTATGCGAGCTTAGACAAAAATGTCACGATTCTAGATTTCTTTGATTTAAGAGAAGGCGACACCGCTTTGTGGGAAGAAAAGCAGAAAGTGCGTCAATATTTTATAAATTCTGGCTTTTGCACCGATTCTCAAATTGTATTGAAAAACACGCATGATCATTACATGCAGACGACGGCGACACCGCTTGTCGATAAATATTTACCCATTTTTGTTACCAAAGAAGTAGAAAGAACGGGCGATTATCAAATTCCGGAGTCGACGATTTATGATCCTACGAAGACGCACATTATCAATGAAAAAAAGCTTTCTGATCACTATATGCTGGTTGACGAACGCAAGATTTCAAATAAATATTCGCTTGTGCCGATGTATTTGATGCTGCAAAAAGCGATTGAAGACGGAGTTCCGTTTTATGAAAGTTATGACGCGGCAGAAACGAAACCGCCTTATAAATTTGAATATGAAATTCCGAATACAGAAAAATACAAACTGTTGAATGAATATCTTGAATTTATGAAGGAAGTTGTCAAGAATAAATCGAATGGGAAATATACGATTCCAGGGGAAATATACAGGCATGTTTTGAATAATTACGTACATCTTTCTGCTAATTATGGAGGCTTGGAGGCTATCAATTTAAAATCAGGAGACCATCACATTTTAGGAAAATTAGGCTTTGTAAACCAGCCAGTTCCTTACACGATGAGTGACGGAACTATAAAATATGAACGAGAAATTTACCAACCAAAATAATTGATTTACCAATAAAATTATGACAAGATATTTAAGCTGTTTTTTGCTTTTTTTATCCTTATTGCTTTTTTCAAGATGCGTTTATAGTCAGAAAGGAAGTGATAACAGCGACACTTTTAACTGGAATGCAGGTTTGTCGGCACCAAAAAATTATCCGTCTGGAGCGCCTTCAGTTCAATATTTCTATAAAAAAGAAAAAATTGCGGCAGCTTCGCTTGGAACAGGCGCCAATCAAGGCTGGGGGGAAACCAGTGGCGGTTTTGTGGGCGGTGAAGTTTTAAAGCCGGTTCCGGATAGCATGGCGGTAAAATGGGTTTGCAGTGTCGATA
This sequence comes from Flavobacteriaceae bacterium PS02334, assembly GCA_029959295.1. GTDB lineage: Bacteria > Bacteroidota > Bacteroidia > Flavobacteriales > Flavobacteriaceae > Flavobacterium. The sequence continues at coordinate 569,047 of JASCOH010000002.1, forward strand.
ATTTGGTTTATAAATCTGGATTTAAATTAGATCGTGAAAATATCTTGGCTTTTTTCAAAAAAGGAATTGTAGATTCTTTTGGAAACCAGGTAGAATATACTGAAATAGTTACAGGAACAGCTCCGGGAGGAAATGTCTGCGTTTGGCTGAAAGCCGGACAATCCATAACTCAAGTCGGGAAATTCAAAGTAAAAGAAGGAGTTGAAGATCCGAATATTGATGCCGATTACAAGAAAAAAGATGTAAAATCTTGGGGAAATTACCTTACGTATTGGAAAATTCACGGAATTCCGTATGATTCGTGGGAAAAAGGAAATCCTACTTATAAATATGACATTGCTTACACCACAGAAGAGGAAGCTACGAAAAATTTCAGCATGGCAATCAGCGGTTTGTCAAAAGACGGAAGCGTAGTTTATGCCGACGGCGATTTAAAATTTTTAGAATGGGATGGAAATCCAGCTTTAGACAGTAAAATTTCCAACAAAAAATTGCCTGTCCAGTTTTATATGCAATGGATTTCAAGAGACCAAAAAGAATGGTATGAAGCGCAAATTGTGTTTCCGAATGATTTTGAAAAGCAATTTCTAGATTTTGAAAATAAGTATGGAAAAGGAGCGAGAATAATTCTTGGAATGGAAAAAAGGCAAGAAGGAAATGATTTTTCTTTTGGTAAGATCTGGCTTCAGAATCCGCAAGGAAAACAGGAAATCATGAGATTTCGAGCCGCCAAATTAGATTATGTCAAGCGAGATTATAAAGTGTCAAAATATTCATTGCCTAAAAATTTCGCTTTTCCAAAATGGGAAGGAAAGGTTGCTTTGGTTTTTCCAGATTTTGATTTCTGGCAAGAAAAATAAGCGGAAAGCGAAGTTCAAATTCTATTAATTGATATAAAAAAATAAATTTTTTTGAAGCCAAAATATAAAAAATATAAAATAAAAGAAGGAGATTCCCTTGAAAGTATTTCTAAAATTCTAGGAAAACCGACATTGGAAGTGAAAAATTTCCATAATATTTTTTGCGATCACGACAATTTCATAGTTCTCGATTTTCCAAAAGATTTAAAGGAACTTTTTATTTATCCAGAATATAATGAAGTGGATTTGTACGTGATTCCGGAAGTATTTTTTAATGCCGGAAACAAGTTGCTTTTCATTCCGATTCAGCAGAAAATTAATTACGGCGTTGAATACAAAATTGTCAAGGGCGAAGAAATAAATACGATGAAATTTGAAGCAAGCATTTATTTCAAAGGTAAAATCGACAATCAAAATAGTGTTTTTGAAGTAGACAGAATTTCTAAAACATTTATAAATAATGAGGAAACATCTACGATTGCAGATGAATTGGCTGAAAAAGTTGCCAGTGTAATTTATCCTTTGCAAATAATTGTGGATGAGGAAGGAAAGTGGAATTCGGTTTATAATTTCCATGAAATAAACAATCGCTGGGAAAAAGTAAAAGAGAAGATTTTAGAAGAATATGAAGGTGAATGGGTTGAAAAATACCTCGATTTGAATGAAAAAACCTTGCAAAGTGAAGAAAAATTAAATGAATCACTTTCAAAAGATTGGTTTTTAAACGCTTATTTCAACGGAATTTACGTCCATTATACAAAATATTCGAGCAAAAGAAATGTTGCTTTTCCGCTTTTGATAAACTGCAAAGCGCCGGTTTATGCAACGGAACAAAAAATTGAAAAATATATAGATGACTATAAATTAATAAATATCGAACAGCAGGGAATTTTAAATGACGACAGGGCAAAAGCAGATTTTGAAGAAAATTTAGATTACCAATATCATGCGATGCTAAATCCGGAAGCAGAAAAAGCGACGGGAAATTTCAGGGCAAAATATTTCTTAGATTCTAAAACAAATCTTGTCGAATCTATGTTTTTTGAATGCTCGATTGATCTTGAAATTCCGAGAAAAGTTGAAATTGTGATATCGCTTATATAGCATCCGAAAAAATAAAAACCATGAGTGAGAAATATATTGTTGTTCAAGGAGCAGACTGCAAATGCAAGTTCAGCGTAGAGCCATTAATTGACAAACTAATGGTGAAAACGCATGAAAAAGAATATGCAAACGACAAAGACGGTTCTAAAAAACTGATTGCGACTGATAAAGAATTGGGCCAGACTTTAGAGAAAAATACTTTCGGGAAATGCAAATTGCAGCCGACCCCGGGCGGTTATCTTCCGTGCAAAGCGGTGATTACAAAATGGAGCGCTTTTTATGAAAAAGTGACGATGTCAAACGGCGGCAAGATTTTGCTCGAAGACAGCAAAGCCACCTGCCCGATTGGCGGTCCGGATTGTATTTTTATAGACAAAAACGGACAAAAAACAGAAGGAAGCAGCCAAAATACTAAAAATGCAAATGCTGAGGTACAAAGCCAGCTGAACCCCCTTGCTAATAATGAAAAAATGTTAGAAAAACAGCCTTCGAATCCAGGCGTAATCGAAAAATTCAAGCAATTTATTTAATCATTTTAAGATGGCGAGAGGAATAAAAAAGATAAAATGGACAGGCAAGGAAGAACATTCTGTGATTGCTAATCTGTCTATTCCTAATAAGTTAGTCACAATTCATCCAAGCAAAGACGTGTTTTTTGAGGTAGGCGAGTGGTTTCCGCAAACGACCAAAGCTGACAAAGAAAAACAAGTAACCTGGATGTGGTTTGACAAGGAAAAGGACGTCATTATGCTCCAAAAAACGCTTGGTCCGACTTATATTTATGGCGTTTTTATACCAAGAAAATTATGCGGTCCTTACACTTATTTCTTGGATGCGAGCATTACCGGAAAGCCAAATACTTCCAAAGAAATTGGACTGCAATTCAGGGGACACTGCAATCCGTTAGTTTCAAAAAGCAAATGGAGCACGACAAATGACGGCATCGATGTGAGGCAAAGCCAGGTATTTTCGTATGGAAATATTGTGCATCTGAATTTAGAAACGGAAGGTTTGAACGGAAGCTTGGTCACTATCGAAATTTACAATACGCAAGCCGGAGATGACCGATTGGTAGACACTTATCCGAAGGTAAAAATAATTGATGGAGAAGTAAATCTGCAAATAAAAAATACGTCTACATGGCGTGCAAAATTGCGTCTCGGTGTAGGAACTGAGAAGTTTTATGTAAAAGTTATTGCCAACGGAAATTATGTTTTAGATTCGAATAAAGACAGCGAACATGCACGTTTCTTAAGAATCAAAAATGAAGAAATTGCCCGCCATCCGGAACCTCCAGTAAATAATACGCCGGTAAAAGTTGGGGAATTAGAGTTGAAGCCAGAGCGATATGATCCTTGTAAATTTGAGGAAGTCTCGATTACGGAAACTAAAAAGCAGGATATTTTTAAGAAAGGAATGAAGCTCATAAACATCGAGCATCCGAAGGAAGATATTACAAAAACCATTTTTTTCGATTTCGACAGCCATGTGATCAATGCAGACGGAAACAAAAAATTAAGCAATGTTTTGGGATTTTTGCTAGAACACGAATATTCAAAAATTTACATCGACGGATATGCCTGCGTGATCGGAAAAGAGAAATATAACAAAAGCCTTTCGCAGAAAAGAAGCGATATCGTAAAGAAATTCTTTGTCGATGGAAAATTAGATCCGCAGAGAATCATATCGAGCGGAAAAGGCGAAATAAACGCTACAGACGATAAAAAAGCGGGCGACAATATCAAATACAAAGATGAAAAACAATACATGGAAGCAAGAAGAGTTGATGTCTCTTTTAAATTCTATGGACATGATGCTCAAACAATTATTTATGAAACGGTTGCTTCAAGCGAAGATAAAAATGTTGTTTTAGACATCACTGATTATCAAACGAAAGCCTGTTTCAAGGAAAAAAACAAGCATCAGAAAAAGATCAGGGTGACTTCTACAGAATTCAGCAAGCCTATTGAAAAAGAAGGCCTTTCAGTGTCGATTCCCATTCGTTCTAGTCTTTCAAAAGCCAATCCGGCGCCGATTCAATACATTTGGCCAACATGGAATATGCTTGATTTTGCTTCTGGAAAACAGCTGAGTTCGGCTAATTTGTATAATATTTATTTCAATTCTTGCAGGTATTATTCCAATCCAGGAAATGCCACGGTGAGAATTCACGCTTTTCCTGACATCAAATGGGAGCTTGCTTTTGAACTGCAAATTAATGTAGAAAACTACTCGCACACGAACATGCCTGCGCAGATGAGCATTTTTGCAGAACACCAAAAAAAGGCTAGGGAAGCAGGTTATAAAAACTGGCTGATGAATAAAAACGGCGAAGTTCCGATAAAAATCGGATTGGGAATAAAAGCCGAATGGAACGAAGGAAAGCAGAAAGTTGGCGTCAATAAAGATTTTGAATCAAAAATTGAAGCCACGGCAAAAATACTTTCCAAAACCGTAGAAATTGCCCAAAACGCAATCAATGTTTGCCGTGGCGTGATGAAAGCAACAAGCATTCCGGTTAGTTTTGGCGTTGAATATCCAAAATTTGAAGTTGTCGGATCTTGGTATTTGAAAAAAGAAGAAGGCAGTTTGAGAATAGCCGTAGTCGGCGAAGTAAATTTTGCGGCCAAACCTTTAATAGGAGTAAATACTACGATCGATTTAATTGCTGCGGCTGTCGCAGTAGTTTCTTATGGAACAACAGGAAGTCCTGCAATTGCTAAGATTGTTGACAAAATTAGAAGCTACGGAAAAGTCGTCGGAGCTGAAATTTCTGCAGAAGCAAAATTTTCGGGAGAACTTGAAGTGATGCTGGAAGCCTTGAAAATCAACAGCATTACAGGAATTACGGGCGGAAGCGTGACAATTGGCGGGAAAATGGGCATCAAGATAAAAATCAAAGTCGCCGCAGGAAATGACTTGAATATAAAACAGTTAGAAATCAAATTTAAATTTACTGCAGAAGCCACGGCGAATGCCTATTTCGGTGGAGATTTAAAAATTGATTCTGATGATAAAGGTATTTTCATTGAACCGACACTCAAATTTTCAGGTGTAAAAGTTTCGCTTGATATCAAGATGGAAGTAGGCTGGTTTACCCGAAGTTTCTCTGTTTCAGACGATATTCTGCCTGAAGATAAAATTCCTTTAAAGAAAAGATACATTAACAAATAGCCAAAAAAAAGAAAAACTGACCATGGAAAAAAAGAAATTTAAGCGTCCTTATTATTATGTTTATCCTACGATTAATTCAGGCGGCGTTGTTTATGTGAACGATGTTCCTGTCATGTCAAATATTGGAGAAAAGTCTAAAACCGGAATGATTTCTGGCCAAATGCCGATCAATCACGTTTTATTGCAAAGCGGAAAATATGATGTCGTTGGCAAAATGTTTCCGCGCTCAGGCGAAAAAGCGATTACTGAAAAAGAAAGCTTTATGATTGATTTAGAGATGTTTGATGCTGGCTTAAATTGGAAAGAAACCGACCATGAATTCAGTCCGTCGATTGAAACGCCTTGGCATGGCTTGAGCGAAAATATTGAATATCCGGCTTTTGAAATTGCGACAAAAATTGAAGTCGAGCTTCCGTTTGTGCTAGACGGCTGGCAAAATTCGGTAGATTTGAGAGAAGTAAAAGACATTTGGCAAACCACAATTCTTTATTTTAGAAAACTGTATGACATTTTAAGGAATCACGATGCCCAAAAGTTTTTAGAATTATCGGCTGAAAAAGAGAAATTGCAAGCAACAGCTTTTTATTATGATGAAGCAAAAAGAGAAGGAATCAGGCAAAGCATCATCGGACTTTTTGCGGAAAATTTAGAAGTAATGCCTTTAGATGAATCAAAATTAAAATTAGAATTCTGGGGTTATGGAAGATTGGTAACTTTAACCAGAATCGATGGAAGCGCGGCATTGCAATTTTTAAGTCCTAATCCTGAAACCCAGAGCAACGTTGAGCTAGAAGTAAAATTACACATGAAAAAAGAAAACGAAGAATTATGTATCATATAAAATTTAAAAGCTTTTTTGCAATCGCAATGATGATTGTTTTTACCGCCAGTTGCCAAGAAAAAGCGAACGATAGATTTTCGGCTGCAGAAAAATCAGCAATTTTAGATACCATCAAATCTAGGATGAAAGTAGAAGTGGAAGACGAGGTCGAAAGCGATAAAATGCCGACAGATGTTTTGTTTCTTTCCAGCGCATTTCTTTTGGATAAAGCTACTGCAGAAAAAAATGAAAAAGAGGGCTGGGTAGAAAATAAAGATGGCGAATTGGAAGATTTGATTCAAGTAGAAATCTTAGATTATTCATTAAAAACAGAGAAAAACGAAACAATTTCTTTGGATAAAAAGCAAATTTCGATTATGAAATCACCCTTTTTTGATGAAGGAAATAAGACTTACAGCTACTTTTCAATTAGTATTCCTACAGATAAAAAGTATGCGAAATTAACTGGTAAAATTAAGATTTTGCTTAAAATCGACGATGCAAATAAGAGAGAAATAGACCTTCCTGTGAATCTAAATATTGAAGATTTCTTTAATAAATAGTTTATGCCCAAAGCTTTGATGATTACCAATACGGGATATTTAGCGCTTGCTGTGCTGTTGATTTCCGTATTTTTTACTTTTAAAATTTCAAAAAGGCTCAAAGATTCTGGCTGTCTTTCTATTGGATTTACTTTTGTTCTGTTTTTGAGCACCATAGCTATTTTTATTTCTACCACTTATATGTCGTTGAGTTCTTCCTATATTTATTGGAACGGCGACAAATATTCGGCAAAAATCATAAGCTATAAAACCTACGAAGAAAAATATAAAGATTCTGACAATCGCTCGCGGACAAGAACGATGCACATTCCGCTATTTGAATTTAAAGATAAGCACGGAAAACAGATCAAATTAGAATCTTCAACACATTCTGGAGAAGTGCCCAATGTAGGGGAAAACGTGAGTATTTCTTATCTAGAAGGTGGCGAAAATGTTCTTGAAAACACCTTCGGAACTTACTTTTTAATCGTAATTGCCTTTGTCTTTGCAATCATTTTTGGCTTTCTCACGACCGCTTTAATCAGTTATTCCTTCGGAAATGCAATGACAAGGTTCAAAGACATCTTTGCAATGGCTTTTTTAGCGGGATTGCCAATAAGCATGATTTTATTATTCTTTGGATTAGTTTACGGAGTTTATAATCATATAGTTAACGATGTGAAAATGCCAATTTGGGCGCTATTTTTCGCATCTTTTTTCATGCTATCTATTTTAGGAATCTTCTATGCTTTATATGTAAGAAAAAACGAATAGTTCTCTAAATCAAAATCTTAAAATTTTTATAATTTTTTTTCTCAAAAACAAAAATATAATTTGTTTTTTGTAAGCAAAACTCTATCTTTGATATGTACGAAAACGATTACTAGCCACCAATTTTATTCGTTTTTTTTAATAACCTACAAAATCTTAAATTATGACTTTAGATCAAATTCGTGAAAGTATCGGTAGATGGAACGCATTGCGCGATCAAAAAGATGCGGATAAATTAAATGCACTTTTTGCCGATGGAAACAGTTTTTATTATCAAAGAAATGTTCTGGGAGAAGAAGAAGAAGGAGGAGGAGCTTCTAGAAGCGCTTACATTCATGTTTATCCTGGAGTGACTGACAACAAACTTATGCTTTTTATAATCTCTGCCAACAGAGATAATGAACTGCAAGATTTATCTTCAGAAGGTATTTTGCCTTACATCACTGTCAGCCCTTTGCTTGAGCCGTCAAATTTGGGTTCTGAAATTCCAGAACAAGAAGCTCTGTTGAGAATCGAAGCTTGGGAAAAGGACCATGTAACCTGGATTGAAAATCAAGTAGATACTAAAGAAAATATTTTCCAAGCTTTCGCAATTCCTTCTGGAGACGTGGAATTAGGGCGCAAATTAAAAATATTTTTTGCCTTGAAACTAAATGCCGCCAATGTTGCTACTGCAGATTTGGTTGTCTATGAAAAATCTGATGATGGAGGATTGACGCCAAATCGTTATTATGACATGGCTCGTCCGGTGCCGCCTTTCCGTCCTGATGGAGGTTTGCAGCAATCAGATTTTTATCTGCTGTCAATTTCATAATATATGGATTTCTACGATTTAGTAAATTTCTGTACTTACTTTTCTCCGATAGTTGTTTTGGGAGGAGTAGGTATAGGAATTTATTATTTTAAAAGATTGGATATCCTGCGAAAAATAGTGACATTTTATCTGCTGGCCATGTTTGCAGTCGATGTTTTATCACGCATTATAGGAAGAATCTATGAAAACAATCTGTTTTTTATTCCCATCTGGGGCTTTTTAGAACTTTTTATATTTTCTTTATTGTATTATTTTTTAGGAATTAAAGATACAGCCGGAAAAAAAATCTCATTGATCATAATAATTGCTGCTGCATTTTTATTTACGATTTGGGAAATCAATAAAGTCTGCAACGCGCCAATTGAAGAATTTCAATCTTATTCAAAAGTGATTTCCACGCTTTTGCTTGTTTTACTTTCCCTCGGATTTTTCTTAGAGAATATTTTGAAGAAAAAAGATATTTCGTCAGACCTTTTTCTCTTAAATTCAGGAATTCTTATCTATTATTCCCTTACACTTATCATTTTCTTGCCAATTGACTTCCTAATTCAGGATAATACAGGACTAAAATTTTATTTCTGGTTTGCGAATATTATCTTTATGCTTGTATTTTATATCTTTTTAATTCTGTCAATATGGAGAAATGGGAAAACTCAGGAATGATTGCACAAGGAATATGGATAATTCTCATATTCGTCTTCATTTTGGCTTTTTCAATCGTGCTGCTCGTTCGTGAAAATTTTCAAAGAATAACAAGGGTAAAACTTGAAGAAGAAAAAGTAAAGCTTGAACACCAGCAAAAATTACTAGAAACCAATATTTTAGTACAGGAAAGAGAAAGAACCAGAATCGCCGCCGACATTCATGACATTCTCATCGGAAAACTGACCGTTTTAAAGATCAAAAACGAAATTGCATACGATCAAAAAGAAACCGACGAGCTGATAAAAGACAGCATCGCAGTGGCCCGAAGGATTTCGCACGACTTGAGCCTTCCGATGTTGCAATACACTGACTTAGACCAATTGATCTCAGAATTAATCAAGCCTTGGAAAATCGTTTTCAATATAAATTTGAAGCGCGATAATCGATCAAAATCATTATTTTCTGACAATGTAAAAATTCAGCTGACCCGAATTTTGCAAGAATTGATTATGAACATAGTCAAACATGCAGAAGCAACTACAATTGACATTCAGTTAAGACATACAGATAAATGGCTCTTTTTATTTATAAAAGACAACGGAAAAGGCTTTGACATGCAGGAAAATTCTAAAGGACTTGGCTTAAAAAACATAGAATTTAGAATGCAATATATCAAAGGAAAATACAAACAAAAATCAAAAAAGGGGAGAGGAACATCTTACCTTTTTACCCTCAATCAATCTGAATTTGGAGAAATATGAGCAATATAAACGTAGCAATAGTTGATGATGATTCATTAATTGTAAACCTTTTGCAAAGTTTCATCAGCGGTCAAGAATCGATTGACGTGATTCTAACTGCACAAGGCGGAAAAGAATTTTTAGGTTTATTACAAAATACAGACAAAATTCCAGACATACTTTTGCTAGACATGAAAATGCAAGGCATGGACGGAATCGAAGTCTCGCAATATTTAAAGACACATTATCCTTCCATAAAAGTAATCGTCATTTCGTCGCATTACCAGCTTTCCTTCTTGGGATTTATGCTAAAAACTGGAGTTGCCGCATTTTTACCAAAAGGCGTTTCTCCAAATGAATTAGTGCAAATCATAAGAATTGTCAACGAAAAAGGCTTCTATTTCATGGAAGACCAAATGGATGTCATCAGAGAACATTTGTCAATTAAATCTCCAAAACATATTTTAGAACAGGGAAACGTACTATCAAATCGTGAAATTGATGTGCTTCGGCTTCTCTGCAAGCAAAAAACAGCTAAAGAAATTGGCGAATTGCTCTTTATAACACAAAGAACCGTGGAAGGCCACAAGAATAATCTCTTCGTAAAAACAGGCGCTAAAAACATTGCAGGATTGGTAATCTATTCAATCCAGCACAATATTATCAGGATAGAAGATCTGCCTGCGATTTAAATATTTTTAGAGTTTCTATAAATTAAAAAACACTGCTTACATCATGAGATGAAAGCAGTGTTTTTTTTATTGTTTTTTTTAAGAAAAATAACTGCTGATGCTTATTATTAAAGCACCAGCAGTATTTTATTTTTAATATTTAACTACTCTTTTTGTAGTTTTTGCACTATCAGAGGTAATATTGAAAATATAAACTCCTGATTGTAAGTTTGCAATGTCGATTTTTTCAGTTTCAGAAGTAAGCCTTTTTTGGATTACTAATCTTCCGTTCAAATCATAAACTGCAACAGCGCAATTTCTGTGGATTGAAATCTCAGGAATTTTGATTGATACTTGAGACGAAGCAGGGTTAGGGTAGATAGTAACTCCAATACGGCTAAAATCTTCCACTTTCAAATCTGGCGTAACTGTCAGCATTGCTGAATTTGAATTCACTGAACAAGTTGAACCGCTTGATACTATAACTCTATACAAATATCCGTTAAAAGTTTCAGGTACATTTGTCAAAGTTAATGTATTGGTAGTCGCTCCAGAATAAACCGGATTTGTACCTCCATTAGCAACGTCTGTCCATAAAGTTCCGTTCGTGCTAACTTGCCATTGATAACCTGTAGCATTAGTTGCTGTTGCGCTAAAAGTTGCATTTGTTCCTGCTGTAACAGAAGTAGCAACTGGTTGCGACGTTATGCTTATTGCAGCTGCTTGCGTGATAACGATAGTCTTAATGATAGAACATCCGTTTGCATCAGTAATAGTCACATTATAAGTTCCGGCAAGAAGCCCTGTAGCAGTAGCTGTAGTTCCTCCTGAAGGAGACCAAGAATAGGTATATGCACCGGTTCCTCCAGTTGCAGTTACGCTTGCACTACCAGTTGCAGCACCATTACACGCAATATTAACTTGCGAAGTCGTAGCGGTAATTGCTGATGGCTGCGTGATCGTAAAACTTTGCGTTGCAGTACATCCGTTAGCGTCAGTTGCTGTTACCGTGTAGGTTCCAGAAGCCAGTCCTGTCGCTGTCGCTGCAGTTCCTCCAGTCGGTGCCCAAGAATAAGTATATCCTGGAGTTCCTCCTGTTACGCTAACCGTAGCAGATCCGTTGCTTCCTCCGTTGCAGGAAATGTTTGTCTGTGCAGCTGGCGATGCTACAAGCGCAGCAGGCTGCGTGATTGTAAAGCTTTGCGTTGCAGTACATCCGTTAGCGTCTGTTGCTGTTACCGTGTAAGTCCCAGAAGTCAGTCCTGATGCCGTAGCCGCAGTTCCACCAGATGGAGACCAAGAGTAAGTGTATCCTGGAGTTCCTCCAGTTACGTTAACCGTAGCAGATCCGTTTGTTCCTCCGTTGCAGGAAACGTTTGTCTGTGAAGCTGGCGATGCTACAAGCGCTGCAGGCTGCGTGATCGTAAAGCTTTGTGTTGCCGTACATCCGTTAGCGTCTGTTGCTGTTACCGTGTAGGTTCCAGAAGCCAGTCCTGAAGCAGTCGCTGCAGTTCCTCCTGATGGAGACCATGCGTAAGTGTAAGCTCCAGTTCCTCCAGTTACGTTAACCGTAGCAGATCCGTTGGTTGCTCCGTTGCAGGAAACATTGGTCTGTGAAGCTGGCGATGCTACAAGCGCTGCAGGCTGCGTGATCGTAAAGCTCTGCGTTGCCGTACATCCGTTAGCGTCTGTTGCTGTTACCGTGTAGGTTCCTGCTGCAAGCCCCGTCGCTGTCGCTGCAGTTCCTCCGGTCGGTGCCCAAGCATAAGTATATCCTGGAGTTCCGCCTGTTACGTTAACCGTAGCAGATCCGTTTGTTCCTCCGTTGCAGGAAACGTTTGTCTGTGAAGCTGGCGATGCTACAAGCGCAGCAGGCTGCGTGATCGTAAAGCTTTGCGTTGCAGTACATCCGTTAGCGTCTGTTGCTGTTACCGTGTAGGTTCCAGAAGTCAGTCCTGTCGCTGTTGCTGCAGTTCCACCAGTCGGTGCCCAAGAATAAGTGTATCCTGGAGTTCCTCCTGTTACATTAACCGTTGCAGATCCGTTGCTTCCTCCGTTGCAGGAAATATTTGTCTGTGCAGCTGGCGATGCTACAAGCGCAGCAGGCTGCGTTATTGTAAAGGTTCTTGTAATCTGGCATGAATTTGCATCGGTGATTGTCACCGTGTAGGTTCCTGATGCCAGTCCTGATGCCGTAGCTCCAGTTCCTCCTGATGGAGACCAAGAATAGGTGTATGCTCCCGCACCTCCAGATGGAGTAACCGTAGCCGTTCCGTTAGAGCCCCCATTGCAGGAAACGTTTGTCTGTGCCATCGTAGCTGTGATTGCAGTAGGCTGTGTAACCGTTGCGTTTACCGTTCCAGTACATCCGTTTGCGTCAGTTATCGTTACCGAATAGTTTCCGGCCGCAAGCCCTGTTCTGTCTTCAGTTGTGATGCCTCCGCCCCAGTTGAAAGTATATGGAGAAGTTCCACCTGTTGGCGTAAGGTTGATAGCTCCATTTGAGCCTCCGTTACAAGAAATATTTGTTACTACCGTGGTTCCTGCTACTGCTGCAGCAGGCTGTGTTACGGTGTATGATCTCGTTGCCGTACATCCGTTAGCGTCTGTAACCGTAACGGTGTATGTTCCCGCTGCAAGTCCTGTAGCAGTTGCCGCAGTTCCTCCAGACGGAGACCAAGCATAGGTGTATGCTCCTGCGCCTCCAGATGGAGTAACCGAAGCCGTTCCGTTAGACCCTCCGTTGCAGGATACGTTTGTCTGCGCTCCGGTAGCGGTGCTGATAGCAGTAGGCTGCGTAATGGTGAAG
>JASCOH010000030.1 GCA_029959295.1 Flavobacteriaceae bacterium PS02334
CTTTCAATTGTAATAAAATTTTCATCAAGATCAGATATCGTTTCAAAAGTAACGTCAATGTTAAATGTAATAATAGGTTGAGTTGCCAAAGGACCAGTTATTGCTCCGGAAAATTCAAATAAAATTTGAGTTCTGTACTTTATTTTAATTGTTCTCGGAATAGAAGTCAATAGAAATCTTGCTAACCTAATCTTTCCTATTATTCTATACATTCCAGGAAATTCTATAACTTTTCTTGAGTAATAGTAAGTATAGGTATATGCTGGTCTAATTTGCCCAAACGCTATTTGTACTGCAGGTTCAACAAATTCTCCCGCATTATCTTCAGACATTTGAAAAATATTGATACTTTGCTGTTCGAAAGTAGTTTGGTAATCTACGCTCGAATAAAGAATTATCTTTTTCAAAAATTCATCTGAAAGAATATCGCCTTGAAGTTCATAGCCTGCATCAGCAAACGCAGTAATAAAAACATGAAGAAGATATGGCATTGGTTGCATTATATTTCTATTGTAAGATATATTCTCAACCAGATCTAATTCGTTTCTTAAAAACTGGCCATCTTTATAATTATTAATTATTTTCTCGAAAGCAAACCATATATCAGAATCTGTATCGATTTTGTCGGTATGTATCTGAGGGAAATTATAATTGACTTCTGGCCAAGTTTTGGTTATTACTTCAGCTGCATGATCATAAATGTTTTCAACCTCAAATTTGTCAAGATTTAATTCGGTTAAACTTTTATCAAAATTTGGAAATTCTTCGAGACCAAATCTTACTGAACACTGCAGACGGTTTTCGGCTTCTTCAATTTCAAAAATCGCAGTATAATATTCGCCGTTTTCAAAGTAATGCCCTTCGAATTGCGTTTCAATTATCTGTGAGTTATAAAAACTGATGAAGCCGAACGTTTCGTCAAGCTCACTATCTAAATCAATTTCAAAAGGCAAAGAAAACTTTGCAAAAAAGCTATCAGAAAACCAATGATTTTCTTCTTGAGTTGATATCTTAAGTTTCGATAAATCAATCTCGAAATCAGAATGAATAAATTTTCTCATTGTATTTTCTGTTAATTTGGAATTCTATATCAAATGAAATCAAGTCGCGATCACTGTCATTTTCTACGAGCGTTTTTGCAATAGGAACGATATCTAATAAATCGCCATTAGCAAGCTTCAGCCATGCTCTTTTAGAAAGCATAAGATCTTCTATAGAAATAATATCGCTTTCAGAAATAAAACCAGTATTGATTGTCAGTTTTGAAATTTTTTTGCTTTGGATCTTAACCAAAATTTCTTCTAGATTTTTGAAAAGATTTTGAGT
>JASCOH010000031.1 GCA_029959295.1 Flavobacteriaceae bacterium PS02334
CTTGGCAAGCTTTTTGATGAAAAATTTTGAATCTTTTTTTATCTCCTTCCCTGCCTCCAATACCTTAAGAACTTCGCCGTTATTGCGGGTGCAAAAGTAGGCAACTTTTCTTCTTGTGCAAGCTTTTCCGCCGACTTTTTTTGATTTTTTTCACGCATTTCTTTTAACTCGCTGGGAAATAGCTTTTTGGAAGCGAAAGTTTTTTTTGGATGTTTTTTGCAGAAACGGAAGCTCGGCACTTTTTTTTTTACCATATAAGGCACAAAAGGGCATTTAAGCCCGGCTTGACCGCGAAGGCTGGCGCGCAATGCTGGTGGAGATTCCAAATAAGTAGCAGCTCCCTCAACTGCCACGGCAGGAGGGAAAAGCCTTTTGCGGTGTTTCTTCAGCGACACAAAAAGCTTTGGAGGTAAGGCGGGAGCGAGCTTTTGCCCAAATACGACGGTGATTCGCTGAAGGAAAACGCTATTCGAAACGGATGGCTTTTACGGGTGAAATTTTGGTTACTATATAAAGAAGGGATCAGTAGAAAGCTATAATTTAAGTAAAATATTTTCTTCAACGAGAACATGGATTCCTTTGAAAGATTCTTTTACGAGTATCGCGATTATATTGAGGACTTGGAGGTAAATACTTGATGACAGCCTGGCATTTGAACAAAAAAAGCCACGCAGATTGCTATCCTGCGTGGCTTTTTCATATCAGACCTGATGCCTTCGGTAAATTTTTTCACCATATATCCAAAAAAAAAATCCCTTCATTACTGAAGGGATTCTCAAAGAAAGGCGGCGACATA
>JASCOH010000032.1 GCA_029959295.1 Flavobacteriaceae bacterium PS02334
CCTTTTCAGGGGGTTCAGGATCTACATTTTTTACGAGCAACAACGCGCTTCCTATGCAAATCACAGGGCCTTTGAGCACAACTGCAAATAGCATGCTGCGCATTGGCGGTGCATCGGGCACGGCAGCCGTAGGACAGCAGGCGCTTATCGGCTTCAACCCTAACTTCGTTGACGGATCTTACCCAATAGGCATTGGTGCTGAGTATGTAAATGGAGCGGCCAACCAAGGCGCTGCTGACTTTGTAGTTAAAACGTCTAACGGTGGCGGAGCAACAACTAGATTTGTAGTACAAAACGCTGGTAACGTGGGTGTTGGAACAACAACCCCTGGCGCAAAACTAGATGTTAACGGTACGATAAAAATCACTGACGGCTCTCAGGCTGCAGGAAAAGTATTGACTTCAGATGCCAACGGTTTGGCTAGCTGGCAGACAGTGGCGGCAGGTTCTACAGGTGATGGTTCTGAAACTAAAGTACAGGCAGGAACCAACACAACCGTTACAGGTTCTGGAACTACGGCTGCGCCTTATGTGGTAGATGCTTCAAATTTATATACTAGTAATGGTACGCTTACTAGCGGACGTTCGGTAAATATGAATGACAAGAATCTTCAGTTTAATTCTACAACGGGTACGTTTGTAATTAATACAG
>JASCOH010000033.1 GCA_029959295.1 Flavobacteriaceae bacterium PS02334
GCTTCGAGTTCAGCATGTTCGGAACCGAAAGCGCGATGTAGTAGTTGTTGGTATAGTAGAAGAAGCCGGTACCTATGTTGAAGTAGGTATTGCTGCTGTTCTGCGAGAACGCCTCGTCGGCAGGGTTCCTCAGGCTCCCGTTGATGTCAGAGAAAAGGCCGATCTTCTGGAAGGTAGCCCCGGCCTTGATACCGAGTGCCAGGCGGTGCTCCCCGCCCAAGTTGAGCGTGTAGGAGAAATCCCCGTACACGTTCTGCTCCTTTACCGGACCGATCTCGTCGGCGATCATCGAAAGGCCGAGCCCGACGTTCTTTCCTGCAGGCGTGTGGCCAGAGAAGGTAAAGGTCTTTGGTGCGTCCTCGATGCCTTCCCACTGGTGCCTGTACAGGAGCCCGAAGGAAAGGTTTTCCTTCGATCCCGCGTAGGCCGGGTTGATGACGTTCATGTTGTACATGTACTGCGTATAGTGGGGATCCTGCTGGGCATGCGCGCCAGAGATGCCTGCCATGGCAATCAGTGCGGTGAAAAATATTT
>JASCOH010000034.1 GCA_029959295.1 Flavobacteriaceae bacterium PS02334
AAATATTTTTCACCGCACTGATTGCCATGGCAGGCATCTCTGGCGCGCATGCCCAGCAGGATCCCCACTATACGCAGTACATGTACAACATGAACGTCATCAACCCGGCCTACGCGGGATCGAAGGAGAACCTTTCCTTCGGGCTCCTGTACAGGCACCAGTGGGAAGGCATCGAGGACGCACCCAAGACCTTCACCTTCTCTGGCCACACGCCTGCAGGAAAGAACGTCGGGCTCGGCCTTTCGATGATCGCCGACGAGATCGGTCCGGTAAAGGAGCAGAACGTGTACGGGGATTTCTCCTATACGCTTAACCTTGGCGGTGAGCACCGCCTGGCGCTCGGTATCAAGGCCGGGGCTACCTTCCAGAAGATAGGCCTTTTCTCTGACATCAACGGGAGCCTGAGAAACCCTGCCGACGAGGCGTTCTCGCAGAACAGCAGCAATACCTACTTCAACATAGGTACCGGCTTCTTCTACTATACCAACAACTACTACATCGCGCTTTCGGTTCCGAACATGCTGAACTCGAAGC
>JASCOH010000035.1 GCA_029959295.1 Flavobacteriaceae bacterium PS02334
GCTGCCGTGCCCGATGCACCGCCAATGCGCAGCATGCTATTTGCAGTTGTGCTCAAAGGCCCTGTGATTTGCATAGGAAGCGCGTTGTTGCTCGTAAAAAATGTAGATCCTGAACCCCCTGAAAAGGTCAGGTTTTTACCGCCATAGCCTATTGTACGGTCTCCTGTTAATGAGCCATTGCTGTTGTAAATGTTCAAGCCGCCGTTTTTCCAAACGCTGCCGTCAAAAAACCAGATGCTGTTTGTTGTAGTGTCATAAACCTGAAGTCCTGCCGCAGGAGATGCAATTGCTGTTCTGTTGGCAGTTGTCATTCGTGGCATTAAGAAACCTTTTGTCGTGCTGGCAACGTCTAGCATTGATGAAGTGGCAGGCGTTGTAGTGCCGATACCTACTTGTGCGTTGGCTGCGATTCCCATAAACAAAAGGGCTGCGAGGGTGTAAAATTGTTTTTTCATTTT
>JASCOH010000036.1 GCA_029959295.1 Flavobacteriaceae bacterium PS02334
ATAGGTGTATGCTCCTGCGCCTCCAGATGGAGTAACCGAAGCCGTTCCGTTAGACCCTCCGTTGCAGGATACGTTTGTCTGCGCTCCGGTAGCGGTGCTGATAGCAGTAGGCTGCGTAATGGTGAAGTTTCTTGTAGTCTGGCAGGAGTTTGCGTCCGTAATGGTTACGGTATAGGCTCCCGGTGCAAGTCCAGATGCCGTAGCCGCAGTTCCTCCAGATGGAGACCAAGAATAGGTGTAAGGCCCTGTCGCTCCGCTTACTGATACAGAAGCTGATCCGTTAGTTCCTCCGTTGCAGGCCACGTTTGTCTGTGATGTTCCTACTGTGAATGCAGCAGGCTGTGTTACGGTGTATGATCTCGTTGCCGTACATCCGTTAGCGTCTGTAACCGTAACGGTGTATGTTCCCGCTGCAAGTCCTGTAGCAGTTGCCGCAGTTCCTCC
>JASCOH010000037.1 GCA_029959295.1 Flavobacteriaceae bacterium PS02334
GCATTTTCAAGCACGGCGATATCAGCTTTAATTTTTTCTTTTTGCTCATCGGTTAAAAGTGAAAAATCAAATCCCGGAATTTCGCCTCCAGAAATTATTTTTTTCAGTTTTTCGATTTGAGTAAGAAGAAATTCTTCATCTTCTTTTAAACTTTCTTCATCGAATAGTTTTTTTAATCTCGCTTTCGCCTTTTCATTTACTCCAAGCGCAGCGTATTCATTATTAAAAATGGTTTCGCGCTGTGTTTTTCGGAGTTCATATTCTTCTTTTTCTTTGGCAGTTAATTCCTTTAAGGCTTTTTCTTCTAGCGTACTGATCCTTTTTAAGTGCAGGCCATTTTCAAGTAAAATTTGCTGATTTAATTCTGCGTTTTTTTCGAGCATCATTCTTTTGATGTTCTGCAAAGCTTTGATTT
>JASCOH010000038.1 GCA_029959295.1 Flavobacteriaceae bacterium PS02334
TTTTGGTATGAACGGTTGAAGATTTGTCTTCCGCTGATGTCATTTACACCAACCTTGATTTCATTTCCTGATTTTGAATCAAACTGAACGGTAAAGCTTCCTTTGTTTGGATTTGGATAAATTTTGAAATCTGCAAGACCTGCAACTTCTTCATTTCCTAAAGTACAGCCAAGGTTTAATGACCAAGAATCAAGAGTTCCTGTATTTCCTGCGCTGAAGTCTTGCAATCTAAGTATCCAGTTTCCTGTAACTGATTTTCCATTCAAGTTAGCCAATGTACCAGAAGCACGGTAAGTTCCTGACAGCGGGCTTGAACAAACTATTGCAGGAGCTCCGTTTTGGAAAGAAACAGCCATGTTTGCATAAACCGCAGCATTGCAAGCCCTGTTCAT
>JASCOH010000039.1 GCA_029959295.1 Flavobacteriaceae bacterium PS02334
GCATACGGGAAGCGATGTCGGCGGCATTGAGTTTCCCGATAAAGCAAGGCCTGACTATCTTGATTTTGCCTATTTTTCGTTTGTCATCGGAACGACATTCCAGGTATCGGATGTTTGCGTGACCTCTCCAATGGTCAGGCGCTACGTGCTGATGCACAGTCTGCTTTCCTTTATGTTCAACACGATCATAGTTGCCTTGACAATAAATACAATTGCCGACCTCAATCAATAAAAAAAAAAACATAAGATGGACATAGCCACAGAATTACCAATACTATTAAAATTGATCCTTTCCTTCATACTGGGTGCCTTTATCGGCTTGGACAGGGAAATGCATGGCCGCGATG